>CAWBNA010000017.1:0-22485 GCA_963789985.1 uncultured Bacteroidales bacterium
CAACCGGTTGTTTATTCGTTTATTCGTTTATTCGTTTATTCGTCTTTAATACATTACTTTTTACTTTAATCTTCCCTCAACGTATCAACACATCAACTGATTTGGAACCCTGAAACACTGAAACTTTGAAACTCTGAAACCCTGAAACGTATCAACGTATCAACGAATCAACGAATCAACGTATCAACTGTTTTGGAACCCTGAAACACTGAAACTTTGAAACTCTGAACCGACGACCGCTTTAGCGGGAGGAGCTCGGCGAAGCCAAACGCTGAAACGCTGGAACTTGAAACCTGGAATCTTAATTTCGTAACAAAATATCAAAGAATAAGGTATGTCCCCTAATCATAAGAAGAAACAGGTGGATGACGGCGATTGGGATGAAATAATCAAGCCCCGGACCAGCCTGCTTGAAGTAAACCTGCCCGAGATCTGGAGGTACCGCGATCTGATGATGATGTTCGTGAAACGGGATATCGTGACATTCTACAAGCAGACAATCCTGGGGCCGCTCTGGTTTTTTATCCAGCCTTTGTTTACTACCCTTATGTTCATGGTGATCTTCGGAAGGATGGCGGGGATCTCCACGAATGGACTTCCGCAGGGTTTGTTTTATATGGCAGGCATTCTCTGCTGGAACTATTTCTCCGATTGCCTCAACCGTACGTCAACAACATTTAAGGATAACCAGAATATATTCGGTAAAGTTTATTTCCCCCGGATGGTGGTGCCGGTTTCAATAATAATTTCAAACCTTGTGCGTTTCGGCATTCAGTTTATTCTGTTCGCAGACTTTTATATTTATTACCTGTTAAAGGGCACACAGGTCCATCCGAACTGGGGTGTGGCGCTTTTTCCGCTGCTTATTCTGGTCATGGCCGGGATGTCACTCGGTTTCGGGATGATAATCACCTCCCTGACAACAAAATACAAGGACCTTACATTCCTTGTGCAGTTCATTGTTCAGCTCTGGATGTACGCAACGCCCATAATTTATCCCCTGAGCAAAGTACCTCAAAAATACCAGATGTTAGTTGCTATTAATCCTATGACCTCGATCGTTGAGACATTCAAATACGGGTTCCTTAACCAGGAGTCATTTTATCCCGGTTACCTTGTTTACAGTATATGCTTTACAATAATACTATTAACTGTCGGAGTTGTTGTGTTCAACAAAGTGGAAAAAGGATTTATGGACACTATTTAAAAGCGTAGAGAGATGAGCGTAAAGCGTAGAGAGGCGAGCGTTGAGCGTAGAGAGATGAGCGTAAAGCGTTGAGGGATCAAGGTTGAGCGTTTAGGGTTTAGGGTTTAGGGTGAAATAGAAAATTTAAGTATTCAAGTGAGGGTTACACGTTTTGAAGATTTGGAAATCTGGCAACTGGCAAGAGAATTGCATAGACTTGTATTTGAAATCACATCTGCTGAACCGTTTATCAGGGATTTCAGATTCAGGGATCAGATTCGAAATTCGTCCGGATCTGTTTCAGATAATATTGCTGAAGGATTTGACCGAGGGGGCAACAGGGAATTCATCCAGTTTCTGTCAATAGCCAAAGGGTCAAATGGCGAAACACGTAATCAATCATACCGTGCTTTTGACAGTGGATACATTACTCAGGAAATGCTGGATGAACTTCTGAATCGAACAGATACTATTGCACGTAAAATAGCGAACCTGATAAAGACTCTTAAAAACTCCGACCGCCAGGGCATCAAATATGACAACCCTTAACCCTCAACCCTTAACTCTTAACCCTTAAATCTTAACCCTTAACGCGCAACTCTTAACACAAAGTATTTCAATGAGCGACATCGCAATCAAGTTCGAAAACATAAGCAAGGTTTACCGGCTGGGCCAGATAGGTACGGGCACTCTGAGCCACGATCTGAAGCGCTGGTGGATTGTTAAGATGCGCGGCAAAGAGGATCCCTATCTCAAAATCGGCCAGGAGTCTCTTCGCTCTCCGCTCTCCGCTCATCGCTCTGACGACTTTATCTGGGCCTTGCGCGATATAAATCTTGAAGTCAAAAAAGGCGAGGTGTTGGGAATTATAGGCAAGAACGGCGCAGGCAAATCAACACTTCTAAAACTCTTATCCAAGGTAACAAAGCCTACAACTGGTTTTATCAAAACCAAGGGACGTGTAGCATCACTCCTTGAGGTCGGCACCGGGTTTCATCCTGAGATGACGGGCAGGGAGAACGTTTACATGAACGGCGCAATAATGGGTATGACAAAGGTTGAAATAACCAGAAAATTTGATGAAATAGTTGACTTTGCAGGAGTTGAAAAATATATCGACACTCCCGTAAAACGTTACAGCAGCGGTATGACGGTTAGGTTAGGTTTTGCTGTAGCTGCGCATCTAGAGCCAGAGATACTCGTTGTTGATGAGGTTTTGGCTGTGGGAGATGCTGAATTTCAAAAAAAAGCTATTGGAAAGATGCAAGAGGTATCACGTGGAGGGGGAAGGACGGTTTTGTTTGTTAGCCATAACATGACTGCAATAGCTAATTTATGCAATTATCTATGTGTACTAAATAATGGAACACTGAACTTCCTAGGGAATGTTGATATCGGCATAGGACATTATCTAAGAAGTACTTCTGCACATACTAATAATTATATAAATAATTCGCCCAATAATAATCTACTGCCCAACGATGATGACTTTAAATTGATTGATCTAAATATCTTCCAGGAAGAAGGAAGTAATTCAGAGTTTTATACTAATAAACCTATCTATTTTAAAATCATTTATCAAGTTAAAAAGAAAATCAGTGGATTACGAATTGGGTTTGATTTAATTGATGATACTACTGGGATGACAATCTTTAGAACTTTCCATGATGAAAACATTGATGAAATAATTGCTTATCTCCCAGGAAATTACATGTCAGAAGCAATAATACCGCCATTATTATTAAAAGAAGGTACTTATGTTATTAGTTTATCGATAGGCATACATAATATTCGTTGGATTATTTTTGATTTAATTAAGAAACAATTTAATATTTTCAATATTGGTGGAATAAATAAAATTTATGCGTATAATGGAGCTGGGGTTATTATGCCGTTTGTAAAATGGGAAACTAATGCTATAATTTAAATGGGATCCATAAATAAAACAACTTAAGGATTCCTTAACACCTAAAAAAATGATTAAGAAATTTATAAATAATATACTCAAGAAATTCGGCTATAAAATCGTTAAATCAAACAATTCATTTGCGAATAATAATCAAATCAATAGTCATAATCCATTTTATGATCAAAGAATTCTTATTGGAGATAAAGACACTATTGTAGTTTTTGATGTTGGTGCACATCATGGTCAGACAGCGATTCAATATAATCGTCTTTTTAAGAATTGCAGAATTTACTCATTTGAGCCATATGCGGATTCTTTTAAAATATTAAAAGAAACAATCAAAAAAGAAAAGAATATAGAGGTATTTAATATAGCTTTTTGGAATAAAGTTGGGGAAGTAAATCTTCATGTTAATAAGTATTCAGCTACAAACTCTATTTTGCCTACTCATCGAGAAGCATCAAATACTTGGGGAGAAAACCTTTTAAATACTTTGGAAACCATTAAAGTGAGCTCAACTACAATTGATGATTTTGTTGAAAAAAAGAGGATTAATAAAATAGATATTTTAAAATTAGATACCCAAGGAACAGAGTATTTCATAATAGAAGGTGCAATAAATACTATCAAAAAGGGAAAGATTAAACTCATTTATATTGAAATAATAACCTTACCTACTTATCAAGGACAAAAACATTTTGATGAGATTTTAAGTTTACTGAGACTAAATGGATTTAAACTATACAACATGTACAATTATTCTTTTACTCAATTTGGTGAACTAAGGCAAATAGATGCAATATTTCTTTGTAATAATTTATAACTAGATGCCCTCTCGACTAAAGAATATTCCTTATATAAATAACTATTTATAATTCACAAATGATATATAGGTTCTCACATAAAACAAAGACGTTTTTTCTTTTAATTATTCGAGGTACTTTATTTAAGGTATTAAGAGAAAAAAGATTAAGAAAAAAATATCTAAGGGCTAAGGAACTGAACAAAATAAGCATTATTACTAAATATAATGGAATAAAACTTAATTTATATACTGACTCGAAATTTAGTGATATTTTAGTTTATGAACAATTTGAAATTAATGAACAATGCTTTCTTAAATATTTTCTTAAGAAAAATGGAATATTTATCGATATGGGTTCAAATATTGGATTATATTCACTTATTGCATCGAAAATAATAGGTAGAAAGGGAAGGGTATATTCATTTGAGCCAACTCCAGAAACTTTTTTAAGGTTAAAGCAAAATGTTTTTTTAAATAAGAAAAAGAATATATCCCTTTATAATATTGCTTTATCAAACATCTCAGGGAGACAAGAGTTTTCAATAAGTCATGATGGTTATGATGCTTGGAATTCATTTAGTAAACCTTCAGGAGGTAAGGTGATTGAAAAAATTCTTGTAAATTCAATAACCTTTGATGATTTTATTTATCAAAATAATCTTAAAGGAATTGATCTGATTAAAATTGATGTTGAGGGGTGGGAAATAAATGTACTAAAAGGTGGTCAAAATTATTTTAATAAGAGCACATCAGCAGCCATTATTATCGAATTTACTGATATTAACCTTCAGGGTGCAGGTTTTTCATCAAAGGAACTTTATAACCTATTGTTAAGTTTCGGGTATCAATTATTTACATTTAATTGTTCAAAGAAATCTTTAACCCGAGATGCTCTTCGTGCAGAATATCCTTATTCGAATTTGATTGCACTTAAGCAATTTCATCTTAACAAACTAAAAATAATATAGGTGTTATCAATAAATGATAACTTCATTATTGAAGTTTCGCAAGTAAGAAAAAGTTAAGAATATGTTATAAAAAAAAGCAATGGGCTTTTCAGATATTGCTGAAAATCAGTATATTTATTGTGCTTAACCATTAAATAACTGAACCCAATGCTTAGTAATAAATGTACAAATATTTTCTCAGAGATTAATAGTTTTTTCCCAGAGAATGATAACAGAAAAGCAATTAATAGCATCATGGATATTGCACAGCATGTGAAAATAGCCGGGAAAACCCTGTCACTTGAGAGTAGTGAGAACTGCAAGTTCTCACGGCTACAAGTGTTCCAGCTATTATTGCTGTTTCCTTTATTCATGGTTAAGAACGCTTTCCATTATACAGATTCCGTTTTGTCCAAGGTTCTTCCCTGCAAGAAGGATGTTTTTTACCGCTTTTTGGAAAACGGTTCCATAGACTGGCGTAAAATATTGTACCGGATCAATATGCAACTTATCGGCAAAATTATCGTTCGAAGCGATTCCCAAAGCAGCAAGGCCCCGGTCTGTTTGATTATTGATGACTCTGACCTTCCCAAGACCGGTATGAGAATGGAGTTTATAGGCCGTATATTTTCTCATGTCACTCATGCTTCAATACTTGGTTTCAAGGCTCTCTTTCTTTGCCGCACAGACGGCAAGACCCAAACTGTTCTGGACTTCTCGCTTCATGGAGAAGAAGGGAGCCGGCCGGACAAGCCATTTGGAATGACAAGGGAGCAACGTAAAAGGCAATACTCCAGGGAGCGCAAAGGAACAGAAGCAGTAATTGGACGCATTAATGAGTACACTCAGAACAAAATCCAGAAGGCCATAGATATGGTAAAGTGTGCCATCAAAGAAGGCATCCGCTTTGATTATCTGCTGGCTGACAGCTGGTTTACATGCACTGATATCGTCAGATTCATCAAATCCAGACATATCAGATGCCATTACCTTGGAATGATAAAAATGTCCAGGACCAGGTACAGATTTGAAGGAAAGCTCATAAGCGCAAAGGAACTGGTAAAACTGCTTAAAACAAGAAAAGTTATCCGTTACAGTCGTCGTCTGCACTGCTATTATGGGCAAGCGGAAGTGGAATTGGCCGGTATAATGGTCAAACTCTTCTTTTGCCGGCGAACAAAAAATGCTGACTGGAATGGATTGTTGACCACAAACATTAAGCTTGATTTCTTCGAGGCCTACCATATTTATTCTATGAGATGGTCAATTGAAGTTTTTTTCAAAGAAGCCAAAAACTTGCTCGGACTGGGGAAATCCCAGTCCAGAAACTTTGCTGTCCAGATTGCAGGTATATCTGTTGCAATACTCCAATACAACATACTCGGAACGGTTAAACGTTTCACATCCTATGAAACTATTGGAGGACTGTTCCATCAAGCTACGGATGGAGTAATCCAGCTCTCTGTAACCGACCGGATCTGGGGAGTCCTTCAGGAACTGGTCAACATCATTGCTGAAGCATTCGGAATCGATGATGAAAGAGTAATGGATGCGCTTATTAACAGAAGTGAAACATTCGAACATTTTATAAATATTGATAATCTTGAACTCAGGCAAGTGGCCTAAAATCACTTGCGAAACTTAAATTCATTATTTAATTAATAGGTAACATTTCGAATAAGAGACAATAAACAACAATGATAAATTAATCAGAGAATTGAAACTTTCCATCATTACTATCAATCTAAATAATGAAGCTGGCCTTCGTAATAGCATTGAAAGTGTTGTAAGCCAAACATATACTGATTATGAATATATTATTATTGATGGCGGAAGCACAGACAGAAGTGTTGAAATTATTAAAGAATATAGTGATAAAATTGCTTACTGGGTGAGCGAACCGGATAAAGGAATTTATAATGCAATGAATAAAGGGATTAGTTATGCTAAAGGAGAATTCATCTTATTTCTGAACTCTGGAGATTTATTATTTAGTAACTATTCCTTAGAAATTGTTCTTAATGAAATTAAGAATTCAACGGCTCAGATTTTTTTTGGAAACTTTTTATTTGTTGCTACAGACAAAAATAATCTTAAAATTATCAATACTAAACCGGTTAATTCAAAAGCTGACTTATTAAAGATATATTTTGCTCATCCATCTACATTTTATATGCATGATTTATTTAATAG
The DNA here is from genome assembly GCA_963789985.1 of uncultured Bacteroidales bacterium. Taxonomy (GTDB): domain Bacteria; phylum Bacteroidota; class Bacteroidia; order Bacteroidales; family VadinHA17; genus LD21. Next base: position 7,041 of record CAWBNA010000017.1, read on the forward strand.
AGTAGGCTTGTTTAATGAAAACTTCAAAATTTCAGCAGATTATGACTGGTACTTAAATGCAATAATCAAACATAAAATAAAATTCTGTCAAATAAATATTCCCGTCTCTGTTTTTTTCGAAGGCGGTATTTCTACTTCAAAAATTGAAATACTAAATTATGAATCTGGTCAAATCGTAAGAAATTACTTCACAGAAAAAGAAATAAAATTTTTCTCTGGAAGTATCTTTAATACCATAAATAAGATTTCTATTTTAAATAGTATTTTTTTAAAGATATTTAATTTGAAAATCAACAATGTTAAATTACTATAAAACTTATATTCATCAATGTTAAGAGATGAAGATTATTAAAATAATTAAAAGTAAATTAAAAGTTATTTACTTAGGTTTTTATACTTATTTCTTAAGCCGGATAGAAAGTAAAAATACATTTGACTCGCCTATTGTTAAACTTAGATATAAGTATCTGAAGCCATTGTTTTATAAGATTGGGAAAAGAGTTAATATTCAAAGCTATGTAAGGATTGAAGGATGGCATAATATTTCAATTGGAGATAACTCTGGAATAGGAAGAGCTTCCCATCTAAGTGCAATTTCAAAAATTGAGATAGGCGATAATGTCATGGTTGCCGAACAGTTAATAATAATTACGGCTAATCATGGATTATCTTCAAAAAGTAATATGATTGATTTACCACTATATCCTTCACCTGTAAAAATTGGTAACAATGTCTGGATCGGAGCAAGAGTAACCATTCTTTCAGGTGTGACGATTGGTGATAATGTCGTAATTGCCGCTGGTGCAGTAGTGACAAATAGTTTTCCCTCAAACTGTATAATTGGTGGAATCCCGGCCAAAATTATAAAAATAATAAATGTCTAAAAATAATTTTCTTTCCACTATAAGCCACCATACAGGCTGGTTTTAGACAGGATAAACTGGAAGTTCGGAGTAAATAACATTAACATACTCACTTTCGGCATTGTAAATAAGGGAATAGCTTCCCCAATTCTGTTCCATTTAATGCCAAAGTTCGGGAACACGTCATTCCAGTAGCGGATAAATTTAATGGACCGCTTTATCAGACTTTTCTGATCCCGCAGTATTGAATGTCTGTTGGTCGACAGGGAATTTGTAGGGGACAAATGGCTTGAGTATATTATTCGTATACGCGAGAACTTTTGGGTTGAGATACCTGCTAACGAGTACAAAGTAAAGGCATCGTGGTTGTTTAACAGTCTCAGGGTAAATGAATGTGCTTTTTACCGCAAGATTGTATGAGTCAATGGAGAGCACTCCTATCTCTCTGCATCCATGAGTTTTAACAGAGAAAATGCCGGGAGCTTCAAAAAATAGTATCGTTCAATAAACCGGATGCGGCTCAGGCACTTTAGAAAGAGAAGTGGTAGATTGAGTCTGCTTTTAAGGCTTTGAAAACAATCGGTTTTAATATTTAAGACACTCATCTGACCGATATTGAACGTGTAATTAAATTGATAGCACTTGTATTAATAGCTTTTGCATGTATTTTTAAACAACCGTCCTTAAAAAGGAGTTAACATATTGATTGTTTCCATTTAGCATTTTTTTTTACTATCCATACAGTAATATAATAACTGAATCTTAAATAATTTAAGGAATAAAATGTACTTGAAGAAAAAGATCAAAAGAATAATTAACAAACTACCTTATTTCAGGGAGTTATATTCTGAAGGTATTCGTTATAAAACCAATTCCTGTTTTCCTGCAGGTCACTTTTATTCGCCTATAATTTCAATTGACGAAATAAAAAAAAGAGAAACTGAAATATGGAAAGGAGTTGAAAATGATACGATAGTTGGAATTGATTTTCAAGCTGATGCACAGCTAAGATTGTTAAAGAGTTTTGAAAAGTATTACAACGAATTGCCATTTACCCCCGAAAAACAAACCAATACAAGATATTATTTTGAAAATGGATTTTACTCATATACAGACGGAATAGTATTATATGCATTTATAAGAGAATTTAAGCCAACAAGAATTGTGGAGATCGGATCAGGATTCTCATCCGCCCTTATGTTAGATGTAAATGATCTGTTTTTCAATCATCAGATTGAGCTGACTTTTATAGAGCCTTTCCCTAACAGGTTATTATTCCTGATGTCTGAAAATGATAAAAAACAAGTAACAATATTTGAAAGTGGGGTTCAATCTGTTCCCCTGGAGATATTTAAAATGCTGAGGGCCGGTGATATTTTATTCGTTGATAGTTCTCACGTGGTTAAGACAGGCAGCGATGTATATCATGTCTTTTTCAACATTTTACCAGTTTTAGAGAGAGGAGTATTAATACATTTCCACGATGTTTTTTACCCATTTGAATATCCTAAAGAATGGGTATTCGGAGGATACAATTGGAATGAAAATTATTTCCTTAGAGCCTTTTTAATGTATAATAACTGTTTTATTATTCGTTTATTCTCAAGTTATTTACATAGTTTCCACTCAGATGCATTCAGCGGAATGCCATTATGTTACAAGCAGAAAGGCGGAGATTTATGGATAGAGAAAAAATAATAACTAATATCCTAAATATGGAGAACAATTTACGAGAGTACACTACTATATTGAGGTGCATTTGTCTATTACCATAAATTATGGATATCCGAATAATATCTAAATATTAAAATAAATATAACCAGCAAAAATAGTAGATAAGGATTTTTATAGGCGTTTTAAAAGATTATCTTAAAATTGAATATTCCCGGTTCATTTTCCTGGAATATTCTGCAGTAATTATCTGCTTTAACAGACATTCAAATTTTATATCAACTTAGAGGTCAATCCTTTAAGTGAATTGATGTTAGACTTTCCAAAACATCGGCTTTTTTAGTCTTTGCTTTAGGGTATTAATCAAATTAATAACTGAATCTATAATAAATTGGTTTTGTGAGTTCAGAAGATATTTATAAAACAATATATGATAATAATATCTGGAATGACCCATTAAGTCGATCGGGGACTGGCTCTAATTTAAAGGAAACAAAAACAATAAGAGAAATAATACCTACTTTAATAGATAGGCTGAATATTTCGACCTGCCTTGATTTACCTTGTGGTGATTTTTATTGGATGAAAGAAATTCAATCCCGGTTAAATTTAATTTCTTATGTTGGAGGAGATATTGTTGATGACTTAATTGAACTGAATAATAAGAATTACTCTAATGGTATTTTTAGTTTTAAGAAATTGGATATATTAAATTCTGTGCTCCCTAAAACAGACTTAATATTTTGCCGTGATTGTCTGGTCCATTTTTCCTATGAAGATATATTGAAAGCGCTAAAAAATCTTAAAAAATCAAAAAGTAAATACCTGATAACAACCTCATTTCCTGGCAGGATAAACAAGGATATAATTAGTGACAACTGGAGACCAATTGATTTACAGAAATTCCCTTTCTATTTGCCGAAGCCACTTGAAACTCATAACGAAAATTGTACAGAATTTAGTGGTAAATTTTCAGATAAGTCATTAGTTTTATTTGAGATCAAAAACTTAAAATTAATAAGATTTAAGACCGCTCTAATTCTATTGACAATTTTCAGGAAACTAAGATCTACGACAAGATTTTTAAAGTAATTTTATAATACTACCCTGATTTAAGACCACTGGTTAAGTTTATATTTAATAACTTTAAACCAGTGAATTATGAGAGCAAAAAGACAAAAACATTCAGGAGCTTTTAAGGCCAAAGTAGCCATTGAAGCATTACAGGAACGAGAGACATTAAGTGAACTTTCCAAGAAATTCGGGATACATCCTAACCAGATAACACGGTGGAAGAAGGAATTTCTTGAAAGAGCTCCACAGTTATTTGAGAAGACCCAACCAGCTGAAAACCAGGAAAAGGATACCGAGAACGAGAAGATGTTTGCCAAAATCGGACAGTTGGAGATGGAGCGCGATTATCTAAAAAAAAACTTAAAGAAATTAGGCCTGTGACCGATAGGCTTCAAATGGTTAGCAGAGAAGAGAGTCTGAGCATCCGATGTCAGTGCAATTTGGTAAGTGTAAACCGTGGCAGTTTTTACTATCAGCCGGTTGCTGAGGCAGAAGAAAATCTCAAGGTTATGCGCTTGATGGATGAACATTATCTGAAGCGTCCTAGCGAAGGAGTAAAGCGTGTGCGCGATTTTCTTTTGACGCTTGGTATTATTGCTAATAATAAAAGAGTCCGGAGATTACTGAGGCTAATGGGTATAATGGCGATCTATCCAAAGAAGAACCTGAGCAAACTCGGACAGGCAAGGTATATTAAGCCATATTTGCTCAAAGGACTTACGATAGATCATCCTAATCATGTCTGGGCCATCGACATTACCTACATTCCTATGCCAAAGGGATTTCTTTATCTGACAGCCATTATAGACGTTTACAGCCGTTATGTTGTCGGCTGGGGAATATCCAACACCCTTGATGCATCTTTTAGTTTGGGTGTCACAAAAGATGCTATCCAAAGGCATGGTAAGCCGGAAATAATAAATTCGGACCAGGGAAGTCAATTTACCTGTAATGATTGGATCGAGTTTCTTGAAAATGAAAAAATTAAAATCAGTATGGACGGAAAGGGCAGAGCTATTGATAACATATTCATCGAGAGATTTTGGAGATCAGTTAAGTACGACTATGTTTATATTAAAGTACCAGCCGATGGACTTGAACTTTACCAGGGACTTAAGGAGTACATGGATTACTACAACAATGAGCTTTGTCATCAGGGAATTGAGCATCAGATCCCGGCTAACAAATATTATCAGGCAGCATAATGATTTTTCTTTCTAAATACCAAGTTAACCAGACTACAGAACCTGTCAAGATTAAGACAAGTCCTTTCAGGAATCTTGACAGAACCTGTAATCTGATTGAAGAAGTATTTAGAAGAAAAAATCATCAAAAAGGAAAACTTATATTTGAGAACCCGTGGTCTAAGAATGGGGAGTAGTTAAATTTATTGAAATTCTTTAGCCTCCCAGTTAAAAATATTGCTCTAGACGAATTCAAAAATATCAAACTTGGTATTTCATAATCCCCTACACTATTCACAGATTAAAAATAAACCAAATAAATTGCTAAAAACCATTCTGATCTGTAATCCTTATATTTCGTTGGGAGGGATTGCTACTTTTACTTTGACAATTGGTAAAAGTTTAAAACTAAGTGATTATAAGGTAATACTTTTATTAACACATTTCAAAGGTGATTATTGGGATGCTGCTAATGTTATATTCGACGAATCAATATCATTTGAAGTTACCCAAAATCCTTTAGTTAAAATATTCAAGATTATACGATATGTTAATCGGCTAAAACCGGAAGTTTTAATTATCAATAACTGTCCTTTGGTTAATTATTCCCTTCCCTTCATAACCAGAAAAACATGCACTCTTTCGGTCATACACAGTAACGATAGGAGTTTCTACTTATATGACAGTAGATTCTCGGGATGGTTAGATTACCTTTCATGTCCTTCATCCAGGGTTGCTGAAACCTTGCATTCTTTTTTACCTCATAAAGATACTTCAAAAACAATTTATATCCCTCATGGTATAAGTTTCCCAAAATACTCCTTTCACAACTTTAAAATCAGGAACAGTATGATCTTCGCTGGAAACCTGGATAAACACAAAGGAATTAAACTTCTTCCATCAGTACTAGAAATGGTAACAATGCATTTCCCTGATGCAAAACTTCATGTTGTTGGTAAAGGGCCGCTTCAGAAATGGCTTATCGAAGAAATCAAATCTAAAAAATTATATAACAACTTTGAATGCATCCCTGAATTGAAGAGGGATGAACTTTTCAAAAAATTTTCAAAGATGGAAATCCTTTTACTGCCAACAAGGATTGAAAGTTTCGGTCTGGTTATACCAGAATCAATGTCAATGGGAGTGATACCTGTTATTTCAAGGTTGGAAAAAATAACTGATCAATTTGTTCATCAAGGAGATAATGGGTTCCTTTGCGATATGGATTTTCCTGCTGAGTTTTCAGCTAATATTATTAGGATTCTTTCTGATCCAGAACTGAAAAATAAGATGAGTGTAAGATCCAAAGAAATAGCGTTGGGCTCTTTTTCAGATAGTTTGATGACCGAAAGGTATATTGAGGCTTTTAATCGTTTTAAGGAAAAAAAGAAACCAATGTTGTTTTCACCTTCCTGGATTTATCTCTTTATTAAAGACATCCTCAGGATTATTTATAATATACTTAATGCAAATAAATATTCTGTTTATAGATAAGAGCAAGGTTTTTTCAGGCGCGGAAATAAGCCTTGTGAATCTTATTAAGCACCTGGACAATAATAGTTTCAAGGCTATTATCAACTTTAATTACCCTATGGACCACCAAAGTGGTTATCTAAGAAACAAAATTGAAGCCATTTTCAGGAACAAGAAGTTGAGGTGGTGGATGGGAAGTGATTTTTCACTGAAGGCTCCAAGAGGAACTGACTTTATTAAGAGAATTATATTTGCAATACAACTAGCTTACATAATCAGGAAAAGAAAAATCAATACTTGCCATATAAATCTTTTACGAGAGACAGACTGGACTGATATAATCTTTGCCAAACTCGCTGGTAGCAGAATTATTGGCCATGTAAGGTCACTTCAATATCAGTCAAAACTAAGCAAATCTATATTACAACTATGTGACAGAATTATATGTACTTCCGATTATGTCCTCAAAGAAATTAGTGAAATTCTAAAAAGCGATTCTGTCCTCAGGATTTATGACCCTGTTGATCCTGCAGATTATGATGTAACTGCTGTAGATCAAGCCAATACGAAAGCAAAGTATTCCATACAAGATTCAACTGTAGTCCTATCCTCTGTAGCCATGCTCGATCCTCGAAAGGGCCATGATACTGCTATAAGGGCTCTTAAAGAGATTTCCAACGATTTAAATGTCGTTCTTATCATTGCCGGAGGCAGCGTAGCAAAAAACAACGAAATAGTAAAGCTAAAAAATCTGGTAAATGTATTAAATCTGAACAACAGGGTCTTTTTCACTGGCCATATCGACTCTATAAAGGAAATATACGCAATATCTGACATGATTCTGTCGCTTTCAAAGGATGGTGAAGCATTTGGCAGAGTACCTCTTGAAGCTGCACTTGCAAAGAAGGTCGTGATCACAACAAACCTGGGGGCCGTACCTGAAATTGTCATTGATAATCAAACCGGTTTCCTTATTGATCCGGATAACCCTGAAAAGCTTGCAAGCGTTATCCTCCATCTGTTGCTTTCCGGGAAAGAGCACATGAAAGATATTCAGGAAAATGCTTACCATCGGGCAATTTCTGCATTCTCCCCTGAATTACATACATCTGCCGTTGAAGCTGTATATCGATCACTTTAAATATTGATTGGCAAGATAGGTTAAAAAAGTATTAGCTTAACCAGTAATGAAGATTGTAATTTCAATACCATGCTTTCTGCAGGGCGGGACAGAAATGCAGACTCTGAGCTTGACTGAGGTCTTGCTGTCTTATGGTCATACGGTCGAACTCATATGCTATTTTGAACATGAAGAATTGGTGGTAAGTTTGTTCAGACAGAAAGGAGCCGGAGTGAAACTATTGGAAATGGACAGAAAATCAGGTTTTATAAAGATTATAATCCGGTTAAAAAGAGAGATGCAATCGATAAATCCTGATATTGTCCATGTTCAGTATATGGCCCCGGGTGCATTGCCAATTATAGCTGCACGGCTGGCAGGGGTAAAAATAGTTTTTGCAACAGTTCATCAGCCATATACGAAATCTCATGGTATATTTTCAAAATTAATCCTTAGGATAGCCTCCCTTCTGACAACCCGTTTTATTGCTGTTTCGCAGAATGCAGAGGAAAGCTGGTTCGGATCATCTTCGTTGTTCGATGAAAACAAACCTTTAAAAACCCGACCAAAACATTTTACTATTTACAATTCGGTTGACGCTGACAGGATACATAATATTGCCATTGAAATTAACACTAAAAATCTGAGAAAAAAAATTGGAGTTCCTCCCGAGGTCTGTTTGATCGGGACAGTTGCACGTCTACGTTATGAAAAGGGTATTGATATACTGATAGCCGCATTCGTTTTATTAGTAAAGGATGGTATCAATGCATTTCTTCTGATTGTGGGTTCAGGTCCTGATGAGGAAAAGCTTAAAACCCAGGCAACTTCCTGCGCGATCCATGACAAAATCATGTTTTATGGTTCTGCAGAAAGAGAAAAAGTTTTCCAGCTGTTTTCCATAATGGATATTGTTGTTGTTCCCTCCCGGTTCGAAGGTTTCGGGCTTACGGCCGCTGAAGCAATGGCTGTCGGGAAACCAGTTATCGCTTCTGACAGTTTCGGGCTGAAAGAAGTAGTGATCAATAATGAAACTGGGCTAAATTTCCGTTCAAATGATCCGGAAGATCTTGCAATGAAACTAAAACTGCTGCTTTCAAACCGGGAAATGCGCAGACAATATGGAACTGCTGGACAAATGAGAGTCAAATCGTTGTTTGATGCGGAAGTTTTTCAGAAAAAGATTGCAGTTCTTTATGACTTATATTTATCATAAATTGCTATTTATTTGGAGAGCAGAGGTAAAATATTCTTTTTTGCACTGTTTATAACAACGGCATTACCTTACCTGCCTTTTCTTTTCCCTTTTATTCCAGGACAGATTTTTGGCTTTAACCTTACAGGCTGGGCATGGTTGATAATGCTTCTGATTACTTTGTTTACAATGGTGAATTTAAAATATATTGAATTTCCGGTGCTTTTTTGGGTGCTTTGGTTCCTATATATTGGTTTTTCAATTGCAAATGATTTTTCTTTTGTTGGTCTTCAGCTGACATTACAATATACATTACCTCTCCTGGTTGGTGTTGTAACATCTGGTATTGATTATTCAACTGGTGATATTAAATGGCTGTTCAAAGGGTTTATAAGGCTTTGCATTTCAATATATATTATGTTCATAATAGGTTATTTCTTCAGGGGAGGATATGGTCCGTCCATTGCAGCTACTGCAATGCTTTTTTCTGTCCCGGTAAGTCTTCTTGCAGGTCTATATTTTATTAAAAGAAAAAAAAAGTATTTATTATACATTATATTATTATTTCTGATTCCAGTCATTGAAGTGACCCGAACGGGAGTAGCGGCCATTGCAGCAGTATTTATTCTTCACTTTTCCAATAACAATTTAAAAAATAAAATATTATTTGGCCTTTTTGGAACATTGATTCTTTTTTTATTTTTTAATTCCAAAAGCTTCCAAGAAAAAACTTTTAAGCGAGGGGAAGGCAGAATCAACGATCTTACTCTCGAATATTATACAAATCCTAATATTAAAACCAGCGGTAGGGTTTCTTGGAGAAAGGCTCTTGATCCCGGCCTGAAGGCTGAACCTGTGTGGGGTAACGGTCCCAGAGCAGATAATGAAAAACTATCGAAAATCACAAAAAGGAAATCTGGTGAGGCCCATAATGATTACCTGGCAGTACGTTATAATTATGGTTATGTAGGTCTAGCCCTGTTGCTTACCGGCTTTTTATTAACTTTTGTTTCTCTTTACCGCATTTCACAAAAGTATAAAAGAAATGATCTAATCTGGCTTTTATCAACATCGGCCCTTACATTATTTATTAGTTTTTTAATGTTTATGTACACTGATAATATCTTGAAATACACTATATATTTTCCAAACTATTTTTTTGCACTTATCGGCATTACATACAGCCTTAAAAGAGATGAGAATTTCAGTAATTATGCCATTGTATAATGCAAGCTCAACAATTTTGAGAGCTGTTGATTCAGTTATTAGCCAGGTATTTTCACCCCTTGAAATCATAGTGGTTAATGATGGCTCAACAGATGGCTCGGAGAGAAAGGTTTTAGAAATAGGCTATCCACTTATTAAACTTGTCAATCAGCAAAATGCTGGTGTTTCAGTAGCCAGAAACAAAGGCATATCAGAGGCTTCAGGTGACTGGATAGCATTTCTCGATTCAGATGATATCTGGCTTCCGGACCACCTGATGATATTCAAATCCCTCTCTGAAAGATGCCCTTTCTGCCAGGTACTCGCATGTGCATATTTCATGCAGGATCATAATGGGCATCAGAAAAAAATAGACCTTAAGAAAATCCCTTTTAAAGGTGTAGATGGCGTGATAAACAACTATTTCGAAATAGCAACATATTCCAACCCCCCAATACACTCTTCTTCAGTCGCTGTAAAGAAATCAGCACTGATTACCACCGGAGGCTTTCCCCCCGGGGTGAGATCGGGAGAGGATCTGCTTGCCTGGGCCAGGCTTGCTGTAAACTATGATATAGCATATTCCCTGAATCCCGGGAGTATTTTTATAATGGATCCTGCACATTCATACGACATGAAACCAAATCGGCTTCCACAGGTACCGGATATAGTTGGTGACGAACTGACTGTACTTTCAAAAATCCACAAAGACATTCCCGGTATCAGGAAATACACTGCACACTGGTTCAAAATGAGGGCATCGATCTATCTCAGGCTGGGAATGAAAAAGCAAGCAAAGCGGGAAGTATTTAAATCTCTGTCATTCAGACTCACGAATACTAAGATCTTTTTCTATATCCTTATGCTTCTATTACCAGTAAATTTGGTTAATCTGGTTTTTAAAAAGTTGGGAAAACCGTGAGAGTTGTATTTGTTCATACCGATTTCCGTATTTATTGGCCGGCCAGATTGGTCACACTGCATGATTTCCTGCAATTAAGAGAAATAGAATTGTGTGTCATCGAGATTGCTGGCGCTGGAAGTCCTTATGAATTTGAAAAAGAGAATAATAATCATCCCGGTTACTGGCATTGCCTTTTCCCAAATAAAAGAATGGAAGCCATCAGGCCTGGGATCGCCAATAAAGCAGTAAGGAAAAAGCTTGATGAACTCAGTCCCGATTTAGTATTTTCAGGCGCTATAGCCTATCCCTCAGGAGCTGCTTCAGGGAGATGGGCAATGGAAAACGGAAAGAGGTGCGTGATCTTTGACAACGCCAGGCTTATTGATGTTCCGAGACGGGCATATGTTAACTACTATAAAAAACGGGTCTTCGCAGGTGTCGATGCAGTTATTTGCCCTGCACCTGCATGGAATGAGACTTTCAGGTTCTTCGGGTTTGATGATCAGCGGATCTTTTATGGTTTGAATGTTGTAGGAAACTCTTTCTGGTCCAAAGATCATGAATTATCAGTTGCCGGGCTTCCGGAAAGGTACTTTCTGGGAGTGGGAAGGCAGATACTTAAAAAGAATTTCATTTTCCTGCTTAATGCTTATCTTGACTATACAAAGGAAATCGAAAATCCTGCAGGACTCGTCCTTGTAGGCAATGGTCCGCGACGCTCAGTTCTGGAAGAATTCCTTAAAATGAATAATCTTAAAAATGTGCATTTTATGGATTTCTGTTCACAGGAAATACTGAGGTCCATATACTCGAATGCCTTATGCTTCATCCTGCCGAGCAGATATGGAGAGACCTGGGGGCTTGTAGTTAATGAAGCAATGGCATCAGGGCTTCCTGTAATTGTCAGCAATCAGGCTGGATGCGCATCAACGCTGGTCCTTGAAGGTGTGAACGGTTTTACATTTTCGCCCGACAGGCTGGATGAATTGTCAGGCCTCATGTTGCTTATTGAAAAATTTATCCCAAATAAACTTTCTGATATGGGACAAAAATCCAGGGAGATTATTAACCAATGGGGGCTTGACAGGTTTTGTTCAGGGGTCTATGATGCAATTCAATTTGTAATTGAAAATCCACGTTCAAAACCAGGCTTTTTAAGCCGGATATCCATCAGGTTATGGAAGGGACGTTACAGACCTCTTTAATTTTTTGAAAGCAGCAATAGTACATACTGATTTTCGTATCTATTGGCCAAAAAGGCTTTCTGCCCTGACAGAATTCCTTCGCTCATTCAATATCTCACTTGAAATTATTGAGATTTCAGGTATGGGTTCACCTTATAATTTTGCAGAAAGAAACGAATCATATCCTGATAACTGGAATTGCCTTTTCAAAGATAAAAGAATTGAAGATATCTCTCCGCGCCGTGCTAAATCTGCGGTCTTAGGGGCTCTGAATGCAATTAACCCTGATATCATAATATCCGGGCCGATAGCATTTACATCAGGTGCTGCATCGGTGTACTGGGCGGCCAGAAACACAAAAAAAATAATAGTCTTTGATGATGCAAGGTACTCTGATGTTCCCAGATCATGGTTGGTCAACCTGATAAAGAAGAAAGTTTACCAGTGTGTTGATGCTTTGTTCTGCCCGTCACCCGACTGGATTGAAACTTATAAGCGTTTCGGGTTCAGGAAAGAACAGCTTTTTTACGGAGTGGATGTTGTGGATAACGAATTCTGGAGAAGATCAGAAAATGAATCCGGAATAAAAATAAATTCCGGGTATTTTCTTTCTGTTGGACGTTTTGTCGCAAAAAAGAACTTCATCCTTTTGCTTAAAGCATACAGGAAATTTGCTGATTCAGTTCAGGATCCTGCTGATCTGATTCTTATAGGACAGGGACCGGAGGAAAAAACTCTTAAATCCTATGCTTCTGATAATAAACTCATGGATAAGATTCATTTTTATCCCTTCAAAACCCAGGATGAACTAAGAACTTTTTACCTGCATGCATCTTGGTTTATACTGCCAAGTAAATTCGGTGAATCATGGGGTCTGGTAGTAAATGAGGCAATGGCATCAGGATTGCCGGTATTGGTAAGTGATCAGGCAGGTTGTGGCAGAATCCTTATAAAAAACGGGCAGAACGGATTTCATTTTTCACCTCAGGATGATAATGAACTTGCCAATTGGTTAATCAGAATAAACCTTATACCCGAAAATGAAAGAAAAAAAATGGGAGATAAGTCACTTGAAATAATTTCAGCGTGGGACATTCATCGCTTCTGTAAAGGACTTTTAGAGGCGATAAACTTTGTACTTGATTACCAAAAAAAACCACCGGATCTGATTAGCAGATTATTTGTCAGAACCTGGAATGGCAGGTACAGACAAATATGATGTCAGGGAATCCAAGGCTTGTTAAAAAATGAAGCTCTTAATAATTTTATTTATACGTATTCATTACTGGCTGAATTCAATTGGTATAAGAATAAAAGGCCTGGGCTTTGTCCAAAAATTCCTTAAAAGAGAATACGAATTTAATTCCCTTGGCTGTAAGTTCTTTTATTATCCGCCTGTCGAAGGCAGCTATAATTACCTCCTTATAGGAAAACCTAATGAGCCCGAAACCCATCTATTCCTTTCAAAAATAATCCCCTTTGTTAAAGCACTAAACTTTGTGGATGTGGGTGCCAGTATTGGTGAATTTGTTATGACAACGAGTAAATATCCGAATGTGCAAAAAGTATTCGCATTTGAACCCAGACCTGAATGTGCTTTTGTACTAAGAAAGAACATTGTAATAAATGATGATAAAAAAATAATTGTATTTGAAAATGCGGTGAGTGATAAAGAAGGGGACATTGAATTCTATTTAAATACGGGTGGAACAACTTCAGGGATCTTTTCATCGATTAATGCTGTTAAAAAGTTGAATATAAAGGCAATAACTCTTGATTCAGCATTGCCTGAAGAATTATTAAACCCTATAATCCTTATTGATGTTGAGGGAGCTGAACCTTTGGTTATTAAGGGAAACTTAAACTTCATCCGAAAAAACAACCCGTTAATAATTTTTGAATATAACTATGTTTCCAAGCAATATTATAATCTTGAAACAATCAGGTCATTATTAGGTACTTCTTATTCCCTGTTTCGTCTTAAGGGAGATGGAAATCTTGATGTTGATTTTTCCAATTCCTGGAATTGCATTGCTGTTTCCCAGCAATCTATATATAGTAAAATTATTGAGCCTTTAATAAAATCATAAATTTGAGAATATTGTTTATTCTTCATTACCCGCCTCCTGTTCATGGTCCTGCTATCATTGGTTCGTATATCAAAGAAAGTAAGACAATAAATACTAATTATGAGTGCAGTTATATAAACCTTGGGATATCTCAATCTGTTGAAGAAATAGGCCGGAGAGGTTTAAGAAAACTTTTCAGATACCTTTCACTTATCCGGGAAGTCAAAAAGCAGATTTCGGTTTTCTGTCCGGACCTTATATATCTGACCCCAAATTCAAAAGGTTCAGGTTTTTATAAAGATGCATCTATAATTTTCTTCGCAAAACGATCAGGCAAAAAAGTGATATATCACTTTCATAATAAAGGTGTCAGTTCAAATCAACATCGATTTTTTGACAACTTACTTTATAGGTATGTTTTTAAGGATGCTGCTGTGATTCTGCTGTCAAATCTTCTCTATCCTGATATTGCAAGGTATGTTCCGGAGGAGAGAGTACATTATTGCGCGAATGGAATGCCTGATCTAATAAAAAAAGGGATCAGGGATCAGGGATCAGGGACCCGTAACCTTGAACCTGGAACCTTGAATCCCGTCACTTCGGACGGGACTTCGTCTCCGCCTGTCAGGCCGATCCTCAGCCTGGAACCTGGAACCCGGAACCCGGAACCTGGAACCTTGAACCTTGAACCAAATATTTTGTTTCTTTCTCATCTGATTGAATCTAAAGGAGTCCTCATCCTTATTGAAGCCTGCAGAATCCTGAAAGAAAGAAATGTCAATTTCCATGCTACAATTGCCGGCGGTGAAGCGGAACTGACCATCCGGGAAGTAGAAGAGATTATCATAAAGAAAGATCTGAACTCTTTTGTATCACTAACAGGAGCAGTAAATGGAGATGTCAAAATTAAGCTAATGTCTTCAGCAGATATTTTTGTTCATCCTTCCTTCAACGATTGCCTTCCGCTGGTATTATTAGAAGCTATGCAGTATTCACTATCTGTTGTCTCAACCTTTGAAGGGGCAATACCAGATGTTGTTGAAGATGGAGTTACGGGCTTCCTGGTACCGCAGAAAGATGCAGCTGGACTTGCGGATAAATTGGAGATCCTTGTAAAAGATCCTGAATTGCGATTGAAAATGGGTCAGGCAGGGGACTGAAATTTTAACACGAGTTTACTCTCGGAAAAATTTGAGAAGAGAATGGTGGAAATTCTTGAAGAAGTTTTATCAAGAGATGAGAGAAGAGAGGTGAGAGGTGAGATATGAGAAGTGAGCTCCCCTGGTCCTCTGCGCCGTGCGCCGTTTTTACCCACCCCTAACCCCTCCAGGGAGGGGGTCCTTAAATTATGCCTTTACTTCTTTGCGCCTTAACAACACATGACGCACGACTCACGAAAAACTGAACCCGGAACCCGGAATCCGGAACTTTGAACTTTGAACCTTGAACTTGGAAACTTGAACCTTGAACCTTGAACTTTGAACCCGGAACCTCACCTCACA
>CAWBNA010000018.1:0-203570 GCA_963789985.1 uncultured Bacteroidales bacterium
CCGTCTAATAACCTTTTTCCAGCAATTTTTTTCAGATCAATCTATTGCGATTTAAGCGATAGCTCTATCTGGACAGGGCAAATTATATCCTGGAAAAGGAAGGTCCCTAAACGGCTTATTTTTCGTCTGAAAAAGGCAGTAATAGTTAAAAACAAAGAAGCAAGTATCCTCAGATACTTCTTCAGCCGTTTCATGGTCAAAATATTACCAATCCGCCGAAGGTTATATGCAATCAGCATAAATCCCACATCTGAACTGGCCCTTCCGATGCCTTTCTTTGTAAGGATGTAACTGAATCCCCATTGTCGTTTGATAGTTCCATATGGATGTTCAACTATAGCCTGACGACGTTTATACAGATGCTCCTTCTCACGGATGTTGATCAGGTTCCTTTCGAAGTATTCTGCGTATTCGCTTCGCTGAATGAGCCTTTGCTTTTTTGATCTTGTACACAGCGAACGCTCGGGGCATTTTCTGCATGACTTTGTCTTGTACTGTTTAAACCAGCTGATGCTGCCCGTTGAGGATAGTTGCTTGTACCACGATCCGTTTGTGCGCAGTACCTGTCCTGCAGGACAAGTATAAGTATCCTCTTCTCTGTTGTATTCGAAGTGTTCATAATTATAAGCATGATTCGGTGCCTGACTCGTGGATGGCACTCCCGGTATTGCAACTATTGTTTCAACGCCTATATCCTGTGCTGTTTTCAGTTCCGAACCCGTATGGAAGCCCTTGTCATACAATACTGTGAACTCGTTTGTTCTGAGAATGCTCTTTGCCCTCTGAACCATGTTCCCCATCGCTTTGCTGTCATTCTGGTTTGTTACCTTATAGTCGATGGGAATATTGTTCTTTGAATCAACAGTGGTCTGTACATTATAAGCTACCTCGGTTATATTATTTCGAAGCATTATCTGCCGGCTATCAGGATCGGAAATGGAAATCTGAGCTTCTCCTGATTCTTTAAGCTGCTTTTCGAGATTTTTGTAATTATCTTTTCTCTGTTGCTGCTTGTTAATCTCATCCTCTATCTGCTGCCGGTTGTCTCCGTCGTTTTCAGCAAGCATCCTGGTGTATTCATCAAGCTTATTGTCAATGTAGGCGATATGCCGGTCTATTTTAGCCTGGTTGTAGTTATTCTTCTTGCTGTTTTGCGCCCGTAGTTTGGTGCTGTCACCTGCAATAAGTTTTCCTCCGATCAGGTCAAAATGTTTTGCAATCTGAACTGTTGTCCTGAAGACCTTCTTTATGGCTTTGGGGTTGTCCCTGCGAAAGTTGGAGATTGTGTTATGATCAGGTCGGAGGCATTTTAAAAGCCACATCACTTCAATGTTTCGCTTGCATTCTTTTTCCAGATCCCTTGAATACCGGACCTTATTCATATACCCGTAAATGAAGAGTTTCAGTAAATCTGCAGGATGATAAGCAGGGCGACCATTCTCGATAAAATCAGTTCTGAATCCGTAATCTTTTATAGAAAGGCTATCGACAAAAAGGTCTATGATCCTGACTTCATTTTCGGGACCGATCGACTGATCCAGGGAAATCGGGAAAAGATTGATCTGGGTTCTGTTTTGTCCTTGTATGAATTTCATATAGTTAAGGTACAAAACTTAAGGCAAACAGGCAAGGGAACAGATTCACAGTTATCAACAATAAGGACAGGTTTTTAGACAGTCTGACGGCCTGGCGGTATAATTTAGTGGGTGTTAACCGACGCAGCACCGGGTTGGATCCTGGTACTTTAGCCAGAAAGCTGTCACGGTGCAAGCCTTGCCTGCCGGCAGGCAGGGAGGGTATGGCGCAAGTTTTGCCATCCAGGTACAAAGCTGGTTGAGCATTACGTGTGTCGCGGTACAAGGTTGATGCGATTGATAAATAAATCAAGGTGCACAAATATAATGCGTTGCACTGGCGCGGTCCGGGTTTATCCCCGGTTACAAAACTGTCTTGGGAGCAGGAGCAAGTTGCAAAACTTGTGACAAGCCCATTAATTATACCGTCCGGGTTATGTGCTGTTCTATTTTATTTTTTCGTTTCTTGCCATCACCATGTCATATACATATATTCCGTTTGCACGTGCAATGTCAGAAAGTTTTGAGTCTGAAGTCACCAGTAAACTACAATCTTTGGCGCATTCTAATATTAGAGAATCAGTCAAACCTAAATCATAATAATAAGGGTTCTCCGCACCTTTAATAGAACTTAAATATCTTTCAGAAGTTGCTTTGATTGTTTCAATTATCTTTTGAACGTATTTAAATTTAAGGTCCCCTCCCAATCTATTTAAGATGTTATCGACCTCTGTCCAGATGTTAGGTAAAACAACCAGGCGATCTATGTTTCCAATAACGTTTAAGAGGTCATAGAAATCTGATTCAACATAAATTGAGGTTTTTTTGTGTTTATTTATTTGCCTTGGATCAATGAAGCCAAGCAATAAAACAATCAGAGAATTCGAATCTATTAGAATCATTCCTTGTTGTTAAAGATATAGACTCCAACTAATTCTTTCTTTTCGTTGATTTTTACCTTTTTATACATACGATGAAATGGAAAATCAACCGATAATGTAGCAAATGGTTTGACTGGCTTATTTGTATTTTCAACAAGAAATGATACAACTATATCCCACGTTTTATCCACCTCATTGTATTCAGCTTGTTCAAGTCTAAAATCTGGATTTTCCAGATGGGAAAGTACTGCTAATTCCTTTTGAGCAATACTGTACAATTCTTTTAAGTTCATTTCCTTATTTTTCTTTTAAGATGAATATTATTTGCTTGCAATTATTCTTTTTGAAATTCGTCCCATTCTTTTTTAAATTCTGCCTCTTTCTTTTCTTTCAATGCAATTAATCCATCTAATAATATGGACGTTTTTTCCATACCTGCAACCTCGAAATCTGAATGAGTACTTAAACAATGCACTTTTAAGTCAAATATTATTGATTCGGTTAGATTTAATAGTTCTTGAATTTCATCAAAACTTATCTGAACATTATCGAGTTTGATATCAGGATTTTTATCTGTATGTGCGAAATACTTGTCTCTTTGGATGCTTACTTTTGTTCTTATAGTTTTAATGTGGACAGAATTAAGTTTCCTGAGCCAATTGAATAATTTCCTTTTAGGCAATTCTTTAATCCAAGTGTAGTCTTTATATTTTTCTCTTAGCTCTTCAATATATGTGATTAGATTATAATGTTGGTTTCTTGATTTTTGAAATAACTTAGCAATCTCTATAATCCCGAGCCTCCAAAATGCTATTCTTATTCTCTTGATCACATAATGATCATGTGCTATTATTTTTTGGGAAATTGTATCTGGATTATTCAAAATACGAACATCTTCAAAATAATACTTTGCATTAAAGTGTATGAACAAGATGTTCTCTAATTCAGTTTCAAAGTATTCTTTTGTCCTTATGTCCATATTAAAATTGTTTGAATGTCAACGATTTGCCTCGAATAGCACATAGTTTTTAGCATTAATAATATTAATCATATTCATCCAAAATGGTAGAATAAAAGTAATTCTATAAAATTACCACCTTTATTCGTAGTTATTCAACTCTCAAATCCCTGCGTTTTAGGATAGTCTTCTTGCAGCTCCACCCCGTCAGTCACATGAGCAAAACCTTACCAAAACCTCTCTAATACCGATCTTATGGGTGTGCCTGACGAATGACTTTCAATATTTAATGTAAGTTAAACAATTTGAATGGAATGATGAAGGGATTTAATAAAAATCCTCTGAATTCAATTGACTTTGAGAGTAATTTTCCTTATATTATATTTTAAGAGATCCAATGATAATAAATGAGCGGAAGAAAAGTGATATTGACAAATCATGCAGGTACAAAAGGTGTGGCAGCTCATTCCAAAATTCGTCCAAATTTGGACGAAAACCCCTCAAAACCTGGCAAAAACCTGGCAGAAAATAAAAAACCGCTTACGGATTTTTCCTGTAAACGGTTGATTTTCAAGGGTGGGCCCAGCTGGGATCGAACCAGCGACCCCCTGATTATGAGTCAGGTGCTCTAACCATCTGAGCTATGGGCCCGAACAATATATTTATTCAAACATCTGAGGCGCACTAACCTCCCGATAACTATCGGGATGAGCTATGGGCCCCAAAATAACATTGGAAAGAACAAATGGCCTTACTGACGCGAAGTCAGGTGCTCTGATACTGACACTCCCTAACGCTTCGGTTAGGGTCTTCGATGCAGTCAGCATCCTGAACTCCCGACACCTTAGGTCAGGAACGCCAGGACCATCTGATTCCCTGATTCTAAAACGGATTGCAATATTAACAATTTGTTGTCAATAATCAAAAATCAATCCGTGAATTGTCTGACCAGGACTTTATAACTTCCGCCAGCAGGAGCCTCATTCCATCCCTTCCAAACCATATAAATCCTTGCTCTGAATTAATTCAACTCCTTCAGGTTTTTCACAGCTTCAGGGGCATACTTGTGAATAGCACCAACAATGGCACAGGTTCCCATCTCATTGCAGTCGACACAGGTGTCAAACCCTTTCGCGTTGACACAATTCCTGATCTCACACTCCCCGCAATGATTTAATTTCACCCCTTCTTCCCTGCAACCAGTACAGTTTATCATTTCAAATGTCATATCCGGGTTGTTGAAAGCAACCTTCCACTTTTCAGCCGTGGCCTTCCTTAATTCATCATCATTGCTGATAGTCGCAATCCTTGCGTCACATGTGGCACAGTTTAATCCGCAACAGGCAATCAGTTTTTCCATCATTTAAAAATTTAAGTTATAATATTCAGTCTGTAATTCCCTGACAAGTTTCTAATCAGTCTTTATTGTCCAATTTACAATTTTTTTCAGATTGACAAATAAATGTTTACTTTCGTGTTACGAAATAAATAATAGATAACACTATGCCGTTAGCCCGTTTTGGCGTCAGCCTCGATGAAAATCTTCTGAAAGCACTCGATAACTTCGTTGTCGAAAATAACCTTCCAAACCGCTCCCAGGCAATACGATACCTTGTCGAAAAAAGCCTCGCTGAAAAAAAATGGCTCTGCAATCAAATTGTGGCAGGCGCAGTGGTAATGCTGTACGATCATCACAAAGGTGACATTACAATCAAATCAAATGATATTCAACATGAATACTTTGATGTGATACTTTCTTCACAGCACTTCCACCTTAACCACGATAACTGTCTCGAAATAATTGCAGTAAAAGGCCAGGCAAAACGCCTTACTGAACTGTCCGATAAACTGATAGGAATCAGAGGTATAATTCACGGTAAGCTTGTAATGAGCCGGACAGACTGATTTTTTTACTTATAGAGTCGTACGATATATACAAACAATAACAGTCATGCACATCCCGGACGGCTATCTCAGCCCTAAGACATATATCCCTCTGACAGTGGCATTTGTGGCAATTGCCACAGTGGCAGTAAAAAAGGTAAAACACGAAATATCTGCACATGATATCCCCTACCTTGGTATGGCAGCAGCGTTTTCATTTATTATCATGATGTTCAATCTGCCTGTACCTGGTGGCACCTCAGGCCATGCCGTTGGGTCAGCCGTAATCGCGATCCTTTTCGGACCCTGGGCTGCTACCATTGCAATTTCGGTAGCGCTCATAATTCAGGCGCTTATCTTTGGCGACGGAGGAATAACAGCTATAGGGGCAAACTGCTTCAACATGGCAATCTTTATGCCGTTTACTGCATATTATATTTTCAGGTTATTAAACAACAGGTCCACGAAAAAGCTCAGGGTATCCGTTTCTGCATTTTTGTCGGGATACCTGAGCCTTGTGCTGGCTGCAATTCTTACCGCCGTCGAATTAGGCATCCAGCCGCTAATTGCATCAACTGCCGACGGGAAAGCCCTGTATTGCCCTTATGGCCTTAAGGTTGCAGTTCCTGCAATGGCTGCCGGGCATATGCTTATTTTCGGCATTGTGGAGGGAATATTGACTTCCCTGATACTCAGCTATTTTTTGAAAAATGATCCCGGATTGATTTATTCATTCAGGAAAGGGGCCGAAAATGAAACTTAATAAGCTTCAGAAAAAAATTCTCATAATATTGATTTTGCTTTGCCTGATCACGCCAGTCGGAATCCTGCTTCCAATGTATTTTAATACAGGAGAAGCCTGGGGAGAATGGTCCGCTCAGACGGTAAAAAGCCTGATAGGATATGTCCCGAACGGACTTGCAAAATATTCGGATATATGGCAGGCTCCCATAAACGGCTATACAATGAATGGCGGAGATAAATCAGTAATTCACCAGTCAGGTTATTATGTCGTTTCCTGTATTATCGGCGCGACAATTGCATACGTAGTTATGCTGGTAATCTCTAAGATTATTACAAGAAATGACAGGTAAGATCCCACCATATCTGATTGGTAACATCCAGGATACTGTTCAGCCGGAAAATGTAAGACGGATCAGGCTTTCCTTTCTTGATAAGACTGTTTTAAATTCAGCCAGGGCTGTCAGATCAATTTATCTGCAGGAAGTGAATGCGGCGAATGATAACCTGATCCATAAAATTAATCCTTATGTCAAACTTCTGTCCCTGCTCTGGATGGTTGTGGTTATCAGCCTTTTGAACAATTTGCAGTCACAGCTTCTTATTACAGCTTTTATCTTTTTATTATACTGCTTTGCCGGAGTAAAAGTTTTTCAGATTTACAGGAAATTATTATTAATCGCTTTTATCTTCGGGTTTATCGTCGTTTCACCTGCTTCCCTCAATATCGTAACGCCCGGGAAAATTGTGTTTAACCTCATCACTTTTGATAAACCATATCAGTTCTGGATCTATAGCATCCCTAAGCATATCGGCTTTACGGCAAATGGATTTCAGGTAGTTTCGCTTTTGTTCCTGAGAGTTCTGAATTCTGTCTCAATTGCCCTGCTGATAGTATATACGACACCTTTCCCGTCTCTTATCAAGTCGTTTAAGATAATGAGAATCCCGGATACTTTTCTAATGATCATTACACTTGCCTATAAATATATCTTTATACTGTCAGGGACAATTGAAGAAACTTACCTTGCTTTAAAATCAAGGCTTGCAGGAAACATCAGGGAACGGAATATAAGAAAGATCGTAGGCGGACGAATATTTTTTATTTTCAGACGATCGATGGTTATCTATGAGAATACATACTATGCTATGGTTTCAAGAGGCTATAACGGGACAATAAAACTGCAGATGCAGTATCCGTTTACCTTAACCGATTTTATTGCCCTGGTTGTAGTAGCTGCTTCAGGTATTGCTGCTTTATCATTATAAAATTATGAGCGAAATTATATCCCTTAAAAATATTGATTACTCTTACTACGGAAAGATCCCGGCGCTTAAAAACATTAACTTGTCGGTCAATGAAGGTGAGATATTTTCAATAATAGGACTTAACGGATCCGGTAAGACAACATTGCTGCACATCATCAACGGGCTGATAACTCCTGATACAGGAGATATTCTATTTGCAGGTAAACCGGTTACAGTAAAATCACTCAAAGACAAAGCTTTCGGAACAATGTTCCGTCAGCGGATGGGCTATATCTTCCAGAACCCCGAGATGCAGCTGTTCTGCCCGACAGTATTTGACGAGCTTTTATTTGGCCCGCTTCAGATAAACCTTCCGGCCGGGACTGCCCGAGAAAGAGCTGAACAGACCCTGACTTACCTGGGCATTGAATCCCTGAGGGAACGTCCGGTCTATATGCTTTCAGGTGGTGAAAAAAAGAAGGTTGCAATAGGAGCAGTCCTTACCATGAACCCGGATGTGCTGCTTATTGATGAACCACTTTCGGGGCTTGATCCCAGGACCCAGACATTTTTCATTGAGATCCTCGCCGAGCTGAACCGGGCAGGAAAGACAATCATTTTTACCACGCACCAGCTTGATCTGATTGATCATCTTGAGCCGAGGGTTGCAGTGCTTAATGATGAACATACAATCATAAAAACCGGTACAGCCGGTGAAATACTAAATGATGAGGAGCTTTTAATAAGTGTGAACCTTATCCATGAACATGTTCATAAACATGGAAGTGAGGAACATAAACATTATCATTCGCATTATGTTTTCCATAAGCATTAAGCTCAGATATAGTTGAAATAATACCAGGTCAATGAAGAAATACTTAATTCCGCTGCTTACCCTTTTGCTGACCGTAAACCTCCAGGCACAGCCGCTTCCTGTCAAGCTTAAACACACAATCATAATTGACACTGACTGCGCAATTGACGATATGCGTGCAATAAGTCTTATGCTTGCCCGCCCGGAGCTGACGATAAAGGCAATATTAGTATCTGATGGTTCATTGCCTCCTGCAGAAGGTGCTTTAAAAGTGCATGCTCTTCTTGGAGAATTCGATCGCGACAGCATACCAGTGGCCTGTGGTGATGCTATCAGGGGAGTTAACCCGCAATGGCGCCAGTTTAATAGGCAGATAAACTGGGGCAAAGAGATGATTGCTCAGTCAAGGGATACAGCCGCAATCGAATGTCTCAAAGGTCAGTTAAACAAGACCGGGGAAAAAATTATCCTGGTCTGCCTTGGCCCGCTGACTAATATTGCAGGATTAATAAAGCAAAATCCAGCCCTCCTGCCAAAGGTGGAACGGATAATCTGGTATAATGAATCAGTGAAACCATTGAATGGATTTAATTATGAATGTGATAAGGAAGCGGCAAACATTGTTCTCGGATCAAAAGTCAGGATCGATGTCGTTTCAAACCTGCACAAAAATCATGCAGTGTTCGATACCTTGATGTACAATGTCTGCAGGCATTCTTCAACCACAGTCGGTAAAATCCTGTACAATGTTCACAGTCAGCCAGCAGTTTATGAAATGCTGGTTCAGGGTCATTTCAGGTTATGTGATGATCTTGTCACCATTTACCTGATGAACCCTGAGCTTTTTGCAACTACCACAATGAGTGAAAAACTGAATGTCAGGTATTCAACAGACTATGACGTAAACGGCGTAAGGGAAGCAATGACGGATATGATAAACGGCACATACGTTTCAGACCATAACATTGTTTTCAACAAATTTCCTGTTGAGCGAGGGATGTTCAATTACGACATACGACCGATCATCGACACGGCAATTGCGCTTTACGGATATGATGAATGGAAAGCAAATGTGATGACTGACGAGTTTCACGGACACCTGGGGGTATTCTCAATTGTCGGGGCAAAAATGGGAATAAAGGCCCGGGAACTTTTCGGTACCGGTCCTGATGTTATTGATGTTACGACATTTGCTGGGTCAAAGCCCCCGTACAGTTGTCTTAACGACGGAATTCAGGTAAGCACCGGCGCAACCCTCGGTATGGGCACAATCCATCTTGCAGCTGATTCAGTTACAAGGCCTTCGGCGATTTTCAGATACAAAGGCCGGGCATTTCTTATCAGTCTTAAAAAAGAATATCTCGAAAAGGTTGATTCAGATATCAATGAAGGCATTGTGAAGTTTGGCCTGCTGGATGACGGCTACTGGAAACTTATCAGGCAGAATGCCATAAAATACTGGGTTGAGTGGGATAGGAACAAAATATTCGATATCGAAGAAATATCAGGTAAATAATACCTGACGACCTTCGGTAATAATTTCCTGAAAGATATTTTAAACCGCAAAGTACGCCAGGGAAAAGCAAAGTTTGCTAAGTTAAAACATTATTAATCACTCATTTGCGAACTTCGCGAAACGTTTTGCGCTCTTTGCGGTTATCTGATTTTCCTGTTTTCGTTAAACAACCTTCATGTTCAGAGGATCCCAGTTGATAATTTTCTTCTGGAAATAGCTGTCGTTGCATGCAAGTGTCGGGGCTGCTGCCCTGAAGGCAAATTCGGGACCTTCAACCAGCGGTTTGTTATCGCGGACACCGTCAAAGAAATTTCTGAAATGTTCAAGGTGCTCATCATAGTTTTCAGGAGCAGTGTAAGTGACAGGCGGTTTTACGGGCCTTTTCTGCTCTTCAGCACTGTATTTCTTATTATACTCTTTCATAAGTTCTTCCTGCATGGCTTTTGGATATGTATCGAATGCATCCCAGCCACCTATTCCCGGAGCTTTCGACATTATACTGTGGGTGATGCTGAACCCGTTGTCGAGCATTTCAAGCACACCTTCGGTTCCGACAAACCTTGTTACTCCTTTCTCACCCTGGCCGCTTTCAAAGTTGACCCGCAGCATTAACTGGAAAGCAGGATGTTCCTTCGTTTCGGGATATTGCATGATGCCTGTCATCAGATCGGGCACGTCGCGCCCGTCTTTCCAGTAGCCAAGCTGCCCGGAAGCAAAAATTGTCTTTGGTCCGATGGAATCTGTCAGCAGATGAATGCCTGACAACAGGTGTACAAACAGGTCGCCGGCCACGCCTGTACCAAAATCGCGGTAGTTCCTCCACCAGAAGAATTTTTTAGGATCCCACGGCATTTTGGTCATGCCTTGAATATAGTGGTCCCAGTCAACAGTTGACGGCGATCCATCGGTAGGCATCGTATACTCCCATGCCCCAAGTGCATCCTGTCTGTCGAAAGATGCCTCAACGCAGTTCAGTTGTCCGATGGCTCCTGTTTTGTACAATTCCTTTGCTTTGCGGTAAACGATGCTGCTGACACGCTGGCTCCCGACCTGCATTGGCTTTCCCGTTTTTTTCTGAGCAGCAATTACAGCTAACCCATCGCTTATTTTTTGAACTACCGGTTTTTCACAATAAACTGCCTTTCCGCTGTTCATGGCATCAATGGCGATTCTGGCATGCCACAGGTCGGCTGTTGCAATAATCACCGCATCAATATCTTTCCTGTTGAGTATTTCACGGTAATCGCGGGTAGTAAAAATATTGTTGCCGTATTTTTCCTTTGCCCTTACAAGCCTGCCGGTATAAAGATCACATGCGGCAACCAGTTCAACGCCCGGGATCTTAAGTGCGGAGTCGGTGTCCACATTGCCCATTATCCCAAGGCCAATCGTGGCGACCCGGATTTTGTCACCGGGGCTTATACCGGGTTTAAAGGAAAAAGCCGGTTTTTTAACTTCACCTGATCCCAGCAAAGGCAATGAGCCCGCTGCAAGCAGAAGGGAGCTGCCTCCAATCTGCTTGAGGAATGTCCTGCGTGATGGTTTTGATTTCATGACAAGTTTTTTGAAAATGAATATTAATAATTGCTATCTCTTAAATTCAAAACATTGCTATAAAATTAGGAAAATAGAGATTATAAGTTCATTAATTTAAATTAAATTAATACACCTGGTCGTGACAATTCGGCTAATTCTGTTTCATGGGCTCCAGTATTGTTGCCCATCCTCCTCCATTCATCAATTTAATATTCAGCTTGTCGCCTTTCTTTACTTCAAGCTCTTCCTTTTTGTAATCGGTTGCATCACGATCAGCATTGACGCCGTCTTTGAACACCTCAGCCTTGTAAGTTCCGTTATCAAGGAATGAAAAGTCGATTGTAAGATCCCTTGGAGTCCAGTCGGTCATTGCCCCGATATACCAGTTATCACCCTTCTTTCTTGCAATTACAACATATTCACCGACTTTCCCGTCTAGAGGGATTGTTTCATCAAAAGTGGTCGGGACCCTGACAATAAAATCAGTGCATTCCTTTTCTTTCATATAGATTGTAGGGTTATCCGATAGCATCTGCAAAGGCGTATTAAAAACGACGTACATTGCCATCTGGTGAACCCTTGTGCCCTTGCTCACCGGCATTGAATTGATTGCCCTGAAGTTTTCCTGGTTTGAATTTCTCATGGCCCCCGGTGTGTAATCCATAGGACCCGCCACATTCCTTATAAAAGGAATAGTGACATCATACCTGGGGACATTTTCATTTGCCCATTTCACGTTTTCCATGCCCTTAACTCCTTCGAAACCAACGACATTGGGATATGTCCTCTGGAGCCCTGCCGGTTTAAAAATGCCATGATAGTCAACAAGCAGCTTGTTTTCGGCTGCCAGCCTGGCAATTTCATAGATTGAGGCCACTGCCACCTGGTCGTCCCTGTCGATGAAATCAATTTTCATTCCCCTGATCCCGATTTTTGAATAGAAGGGAAAGACTTTTTCTTTCTGGACAAGTACATCCTGCCAGGATGCCCATACTATCAGTCCGACTTTTTTACTGTTGCCGTATGCAATGAGATCTTCAATATTGATCTCCGGTCTTGCTTTTGAAAGATCGCCCGGAACGTTCCATCCTGCATCAAGAATGATATAAGGGATATTATGAGCAGAGGCAAAATCAATATAATATTTGTATGTTGGCGTATTCATTCCTGCCCTGAAATCAACATGTGAGATATTCATGTCGTTCCACCAGTCCCATGATACCTGTCCGACCTTAATCCATGAAATATCATTTATCCTGCAGGGTGAAGCCAGTTTCTGGACCATATCAGTATTAAGCAGCTGTTTGTCCTGTTCAGTTATCAACGCCACACGCCAGGGGAAATTACGTGTGCCGTTTGTCCTGGCAATATAATCTGCTCTTTTTGAAGGGATAACATTCAAACCCTTTATGTAGGTCTCAAGCGGATAGGGAGCAAAGACACCCTTAAAGCCCTTGCCGGTCTGGTTCAGGTCAAGATACATACCCGGGTAGTCTTCAAGGTCAGCCTCCAGCACTTCAACCTTGTTGTTTTTCCCGACATTAACTAGCACGGGAAGGAAAGCCAGCGAGTCTTTCGGGAACTGTGAGAGTTTTATTTCCCTGTACAAAGCTTCAAAGGAGGAATTGAAGGTCTTGCCGTCTCTGTAATCCCACTGTATTGGTATAAACGCACTGTGATCGTCAGTGAAATTGAAGTTTGCCTCTTCATTTTTAATTATGATCTCACCCTTGCGCTTTGTAAAGAACCTGTAGGCGACACCATCATTATAAGCTCTGAATATTACTCCGTAATCGCCCTTGCAGTCAAGAGTAAGCTCGTTGCATATGTCATTAATAACTGCCCTGTGGTAATTAACCGTATTGAACCTTGTATTGATACTTGCATGTCTGGCTGACACTACCCTGGCATTGTCCCCGAGGATCTCACCGTACTGAAGGATAAGGGAGACAGAGGAGGGTGCAACAAGGAGCACTCCTTTTTGCTGCACCGACCATGACAGTTTTTTTCCGGCTTCCACATTAATTGTTATTGAGCCGTCGGGTGATTTTACTTCATATGTTTTTGCTTTCTGAGCTGAAAGTACAATCGGGCTTAATAAGAAAATAAGGAACAGCCCGGCAATTTTGTTTTTCATGATTTTTCAGATTTGTATAAAGTTATGGTATAAAGTTAATGCAAATTGCAGTTTTCATTGCAACAACTGGGGTTTAAAAGATTGCTATTTTAAATCCACCCTTTAATCCTACATGGGAGACTTCTAAAATCAGTACTTTCTTTTAAGCCCCCCACATGGGGGGTTGGGGGGTTGACTTTACATTCGGAGGGTTGGGGGGTTGGGGGGTTGACTTTACATTCGGAGGGTTGGGGGTTGATTTACATTGGAGGGTTGGTGGGGTTGACTTTACATTCAGAGGGTTGGGGGGTTGGGGGGTTGGGGGGTTGACTTTACATTCAGAGGGTTGGGGGGTTGACTTTACATTCGGAGGGTTGGGGGGTTGACTTTACATTCAGAGGGTAGGGGGGTCGACTTTACATTCGGGGGGTTGGTGGGTTAACTTTACATTTGGGCAATTGGGGATTGACAACTATTTATTTCCAGCCTCCTCCCAGGCTCCTGTACAATGAAACAACCGACTGGAGCTGCTGAAGCTTATCATTTATGCTGTTAAGCTGTGCCGACAGCAGGTTCACTTCCGATGTAAGCACGTCAGTATAGTTTGTTGTTGATGTGAATTTTAGCAGCTCCATGGTATAATCGACCGCCTTCTGAAGATTTTCAATCTGAATCTTCCGCAATTCAATTTTTTCTGCTGCAGCCTGATATCCGTACATTGCATTGGCTACCTCTTCTCCCGATTGTAATAATACCTGTTTATAAGTTGCCAGATATTCTTCCTGATCGGCAAGTGCGCTTTTCAGTCGCTGTCTGTTCAACCCCTGGTTGAATATTGGTTGAGCCAGGTTGCCGATCAGAGTCCAGAATACTGATGAGGGATTGAATAATTGTGATATTTCACCGGCAAAGAGTCCTGCTGAAGCATTAATTGTAAGTGAAGGATAAAAATATTTTCGCGCTGCATTTGTCATTTCATAACCATATCTCAGCTGGTATTCGGCTTCCTTCACATCAGGCCGGTTGGCAAGCAATTGAGCAGGGATTCCTGTTTTAAGGCTTGCGGAAATCTCCTGTTCATTCAGTGTGCTACGGGTAATAGTACCGGGGTTTCTGCCCAGAAGTGCACTGAGTGAGTTTTCTGTTTCATAAATACTCTGCTTTATATCCGGGATCGAGACTTTTGCCGAGTAAAGGTTAGCCTGACTCTGAACAAGGTCAGCCCCTGTAACCATATCGTTGTCTTTCATCACTTTCAGTGTTTCCACTTCAGTTTTCCGATTTTCAACGGTTTTCTCGGTAACCTGAAGTTCAGCATCCAGGGCAAGCAACCTATAATAACCGTTGGCAATGTCAGCTATAAGTTGTGTTTGCACGGCCCTTTTGTATGCTTCGCTTTTCAGAAATAAATCAAGACTTGCCCGTTTTGTGTTTCTTAACCTGCCCCAGATATCAGCTTCCCATGATGAGTTGCCATAAATCTGGTAACCTTTTATTGCCTCCAGGCTTCCGCTGTTTGTAATTGTGGCGTTTGCGTCAGCGCTCAGCGTCGGCAGGAAAGCCGCCCTGCTTTGTATGAGAGCTGCTTCAGCTTTTTTTGTCCTGGCAACTGCAATCTGCAGATCGGGGTTATTTTTCAAACCTTCTTCAATAAGCGAAACCAGATTTTTGTCGGAAAAAAGACTCCGCCACGGGACACTGGCAATATTTACAGTGTCTCCGGTTCCCATATCTCTGAAAAGGGTCTCAGGTGAAACAACAGCAGGTTGCTTGTATGGCTGCATCACTTTGCATGAAGCGAGGGCAGCTGTCAACGCAAGGAAAAAGGGTATTAAAATCCTGTATTTCAAATGATTTCCTGAATACATAATAATCATTTTTGTATTGATATTAATTCTCCGCCTGTATTATCATCACGATCTTTGTTGCCACTTAATTTTTCCTGAATAGTCTGGAAAATAATGAACAGGACGGGAATCACCAGAACGCCAAAAAATGTACCGAAGAGCATCCCTCCTACAGCAGATGTCCCGATTGACCTGTTGCCGTTTGCTCCTGCTCCGACCGAAAACATCAGAGGCATTACACCGAAGATAAATGCAAGGGATGTCATCAGAATAGGCCTCAGGCGGGCTTTTGATCCTTCCACTGCTGCAGTGATAATGTCCATACCTTTCTTTCTTCGTGCAGCAGCAAATTCAACAATCAGTATCGCATTTTTGGACAGAAGACCTATCAGCATGATCATTGAGATCTGTGTATAGATATTATTATCAATGTTAAATATCTTCGCAAAAACGAAAATTCCGGCAAGACCCACGGGCAGTGAAAAAATTACAGCCATGGGAAGCAGATAACTTTCGTAAAGAGCGCTCAGCAGGAAGTAAACAAAGAGAAGGCTGAGAATGAATATATAAACTGTTTGTGAACTGCTTTTCTCTTCCTCACGGCTTATGCCGGAATATTCATAGCCATATCCCGGAGGAAGGGCCTGTTTGGCAACTTCAGCTATCGCCTGCATTGCTGCACCATTGCCATAACCTTTGTTGGGAGATCCGTTCACAGGAATGGCAGTGAACATATTGAATCTTGAAATACTTTCAGGTCCGTAAACCTTGGTCAGTTTTATAAATTCAGTAATCGGAGCCATCTTCCCATTTCCGGAAGAAACCATTATTTTGTTAAGATCTTCAGGATTAGCGCGATATTCTGCATCGGCCTGCAACATTATCCGGTATTGCTTGCCAAACTGGTTGAAATTGTCAACGTAAATGCCACCTATATAGCCCTGTAATGAAGTCATAATATCACTTAGATTCAACCCGGCTTCTTTGATTTTGGGAACATTTGCCTCGAGGAGATATTGCGGGAACGTAGGATTAAAAGTAGTATAAGCCGTCTGAATTTCAGGCCGTTTATTTAATTCAGCCAGAAAATCCTGTGCCACTTTATAAAACTGGTTAATTGAATGGCCGCCTTTATCCTGCAGCTGAAAAGTAAAACCGCCGCTGATGCCAAAACCCATTATTGTCGGCATTGTAAACGGCATGATTGAGGCTTCCTTTATAACTGAAGTTTTTTGTATAAACTCCTTCATTATATCCAAATTGGTAACTCCCGGCCGGTCTTTCCAGTTTTTAAGTTCCAGGATAACCATGGCATAAGAGCTTCCGGATCCTGCCAGCATGCTGTTCCCGACCATACGCAATACGCTTTTTAGTTCAGGAATCGATTTTGCAACATCAGCAACCTGATTTGCAACAACGTTTGTACGTTCCATGGAGGACGCAGGAGGAAGGGCAATATTGACAAATATGGTTCCCATATCTTCTTCCGGAACAAAGCCTCCGGGAGTGGTCTTCATCAGAACGGCAAAAAGACAGCTGAATACAACAACTGCCACAACTGCGATCCACTTTTTCTTTGAAAAGAAACCGACGGCCTGAACATATTTTGCTTTTGCGGCTTCAAATCCGGTATTAAAGAGAGTGTAAAAAACATGAATGCCTCCCTGTTTTTTGCCCTCCTTGTTTTTGGGCTTAAGAAAAATAGCAGCCAGTGCAGGACTGAGTGTAAGGGCATTTATTGCAGAAATGATGATGGCAATGGCAAGTGTGACACCAAACTGCTTGAAAAATACACCTGTTGATCCGGAAATAAATGTCACCGGAATGAACACTGAAGCCATCACAAGCGTTATGGAAACGATTGCTATCGAGATTTCATTCATGCCATCTATTGACGCCTGTTTCGAAGAAGTATATCCCTGATCGAGTTTGGCATGTATCACCTCCACAACAACAATTGCGTCATCAACCACAATTCCGATCGCAAGGAGAAGCGCAAAGAGAGTCAGAAGATTTATGCTGAAGCCAAACAGATAAAGAAAAAAGAAAGTTCCGATGAGCGCAACAGGAACCGATATTGCAGGTATGAGTGTCGACCGGAAATCCTGAAGGAACAGGTAAACCACAAGAAAAACAAGAATAAATGCTTCGAGCAATGTTCTTACGATTTTTGCAATGGAGGCATCAAGGAATTTGTTTGCATTTACAGTATTGACATAATGAATGCCTTCAGGGAATGATTGGGATACTTCGTCCATTACTTGCAGGGATTTCACGATCACATCGCGTGCATTCGATCCCGGAGTCTGGCTGACTGCAATATTTGTACCGGGTTTGCCGTTGACGGTCAGATTTCCGGTGTAAGACAGGGCTCCAAGTTCAACCCTGGCAACATCTTTCAGCCTCAGATAATTGCCGTTATCTTCTGCTTTTATTACAATATTCTCGTATTCTTCAACTGTTTTCAGTTTCCCCGTATACCGGACCACATACTGGAAACTCTGGTCACCCATTTCTCCGAACCTCCCCGGCGCTGCTTCAATGCTCTGATCACTGAGTGCAGCACTTATATCACCGGGCATAAGTCCATATGCTGCCATCCGGTCAGGCTTCAGCCAGATCCTCATTGAATAAGTTTTTGAAGTGAATGCTGCAGCATCGCCTACTCCCTTGACCCTCTTCAGCTTTGGAACAATGTTAATATCTGCATAATTTGCCAGGAATTTCTCATCATAGGCAGGATTAT
Source organism: uncultured Bacteroidales bacterium (assembly GCA_963789985.1). GTDB lineage: Bacteria > Bacteroidota > Bacteroidia > Bacteroidales > VadinHA17 > LD21. Next base: position 17,862 of record CAWBNA010000018.1, read on the forward strand.
CACTGTAAAGGGCTGCCATCAGAAGCATCCCTCCCTGTTGTTTTCTTACGGTAACACCTGCACGGTTAACATCTGCAGGAAGAATGCTTGTAGCTGCAGAAACCCTGTTCTGAACCATTACGGCGGCCATGTCAGGGTTCGCGCCGACTTCAAACGAGATGTTGATTGAACCTGTTCCGTCGTTGGCAGCGCTCGAGGTCATGTAAGTCATACCTTCAACACCATTAATCTGCTCCTCGAGAGGGATAATAACACTGTTAAATACCACTTCTGCATTGGCCCCCGCATAACTTGCAAAAACACGGACTGTAGGCGGGGCAATGTTCGGATACTGTTCAATCGGCAGCTTTGCAAGCCCGAGTATTCCCAGCATGACAATAATTATAGAAATAACCGTGCTAAGAACAGGACGTTCTATAAAATTTTTGATCATTGCCTCAATATATCTATAAAGTAATTATAACAAATTTCCGTAAATGCTTTCAGCACTTATCTCTTTTGGAACTATCGTGTTCCCGTCCTTCAGAGAGATTATACCTTCAGTCACAATCCTGTCGCCTGCTTTAAGACCGTCGTTAACAATAAAAAATTTACCGTTATCAGTTGGTATTGAGTTAATATTAACTGCAGTAACTTTATTATCCTGACTTACTTTAAATATAAAACGCTTATCCTGGAGTTCGTATGTGGCGCTCTGAGGGACGACCAGAACACTGTCATAATTCTTTGGGATTCTTATTATAGCGCTTGATCCGCTTCGTAGAATACCATCGGGATTAGCGAAAATTGCCTTAAAGGTAGCCGAGCCTGTCGAGGTTGAGATCAGACCGCTTGCCATTTCAATCCTGCCTTTTAACTGATATTCGGTTTTGTTCGACAGAATCAGAGTCGCAGGCGGCAGACTTTTCATTTTTTCTTCAAATGTTGTTCCCCTGGTATCGGAAAGCATATCAAGCACCCGCTTTTCATTCCATGAGAAATATGCAAACACCACATGTATGTCAGACAGAGTTGTCAGGGCTTCAGCACTGGTACTGCTTACAAGAGCCCCGTTCTTGTAAGGGATTGTGCCAATCAACCCATCTTCCGGACTTTTTATAATGGTATAGCTTAGGTTTGTTTCTGCATTTTCCAGGGAGGCTTTCGCCTGTTCGAGTACGGCTTCTTTTGTCTCTAATGTCAGTTCTGCAGATTTTAAGCGATACTCACTGACTATCTCTTTCTCAACCAGCGGCTTAATTTTTTCTATCTCAATTTTTGCAGTGTTGACCTCAGCCTGGGCACTGTTAATGCTCGCTTTTGCTGTGATAACTTCCTGCTCATATTGTGGGTTGCTTATTTTGAAAAGCAGCTGGCCTTTATTTACATGGTCCCCTTCATTCACATAAATATCCTTAAGGTATCCGCTTACCATAGGCCTGATCTCAATCACACGCTGACCTTCGATGGTCGCAGGAAAGTCATTGTGCACTGTAACCGATTTAAGCGCCAGCGTAAGTACAGAATAGTCCCTTGCCATATTGTCTGATCTCATGTTACCAGGTCCCATCCTGCCGGATGCATTAGTACCGGGTGCTTTCTGTTCCCCGCGACTGCATGAAAGCAATCCGAGTGCTGCAATACCTATTAAGGAAAATAATCTTCTCATCTTTGTTTGCTCTGTAATTGTTTAATATAAATATCCCGAAAAGCGGCCTTCACAGAATTATGGTTAAGATTCATAGTCTTGAAAAAGCCATACTTTGTCAATTAATGTGTTTAATACCAATAATATATGATCGATTTTTTTTAAGGTTAGTCTTCAATAAAAAGTATTATTAATTGAACTGATATCATTTGTTAAGAAATTATTCCCTGAATAGATATATATTTAAAATCTGTTACAAGTCTTTCCGGTTGCAAAAATAATATTAAACCTTAATTTTTACTCCCTGTCTATGAAAACTTTCCCTGATCATGAGTTTTGCTGATCTTTATTCGTATTTTTACGAACAGACCTGATTAAGTTATATTATCTGATAATGCGGTATAAAATCATGATCGTATCAGCAGGAGTTTGTACTTTTACCCGGGTAGGAACATATTAATAAATGAAAGATGAAAATGACTTTCCTTTTTGATTCCGCATTTATGAAAATTCTGTCAGGTCCTGATATTCGTTTTCAACATATTATTTCAGCATGGATTATGCTGATGATCATAACTTCAGCCGCTTGCTTCATTGTAAGCGAGTTGACACGAAACTACAGCCAGGTAGATAAGCTCTGGAGTCTATTGCCGATAGTTTACGGCTGTATCACCGTTGCATCAGCACCTTCACCAAGATTAATCCTTATGGCTTTGCTTATAACAATATGGGGATTGCGCCTTAGCTATAATTTTTACCGGAAAGGAGGATATAACATAATTCCATGGAAAGGAACTGAAGATTACAGGTGGAAGGTAATGAGGGAACAAACTGTTTTAAAGGGCAGAATCAGGTTCGGAATCTTTAACCTGCTTTTCATTTCGATCTATCAGAACATCGTTATTTTCTTATTCTCCTCTCCCCTGCTTCTGTGTTCAAGGTTTCCGGATAAATCAATGACATTGATTGATCTGGCAGCAGCAGCATTTATGCTTTTTTTCATAATTACCGAAAAAATAGCAGATAACCAACTTTCCAGATTTCATCAGGAAAAGCTTAAAGCTAAAAACGAAAGAAGCATTTATAACGAATCATTAAAAAAAGGCTTTCTTACCGAAGGTTTATGGAAATATGTCCGACATCCCAATTTTACTTCTGAACAGTGCATATGGATCAGCTTTTATTTTTTTGGAGTGGCAGCATCGGGTAAATTATTGAATATTACTGTAATTGGCCCGCTATTGCTGGTAATTATATTTATCGGAAGTTCTGCCCTGACCGAGAGTATATCAGTAAAAAAGTATCCGGAATATGCTGACTATCAGATGAAGGTTCCGAAATTTATACCAGGGAAAATTTTTGACCGGCGGCATGATTAAATATTACATACTCAATTTGTGCGTGTTTTATTCATTTCCCACTATTTCAGTATATAATTTTATGTACTCGCCGATACTGACCTTCCAGTCAAACCTGTTGGCATATTCTTTTGTCATTTTCATGAGATTTTCCTGGTCATCATGAAATAGTGCGAGCTTTTGCTTAATGAATGACGACATGCTGACATCCTCAAAGGTGTTAAAATAAAATGCCAGGTCACCTGCTGTCTCATGGAGGATATCATTATTGCTGAGAAAAACCGGCTTGCCTAATTTCATTGCTTCGATAACAGGCATCCCAAAACCTTCAGCCAGCGACGGGAACAAAAATGCTTCACAGTTGCTGTATAGCCAGTATTTATCTGATTCACTGATTGTTCCTGGAAGGATTATCCTGTCTTCCAGATTCAGGTTTTTAATCTGTACCTTTATATAATTGCCATATGATGTTTTGTTATCACCTGCCAGAATCAGTCTGAAGTTTTCAAAATGCTTCATTAGGGGCAGCAAAACATGCAGGTTCTTTTTCATTGAAAAAATACCAATTGAGAAAAAGAATTTTTTGTCGTCTGCGTATTCCGGCTTAACTGCTTCCTTTGGTTCGGGTATTGATATCCCGTTATAGATAACTTTCACGCTTTTGCCTCTCAGATCTATGTTTTCTTCAAGGATTTTTTTTGTTCCGTTTGATATGGCAGTGATGTAGTCAGCTCTGTCAACGTTTTTCTGTAACTTCCTTAAATACTTCCGTGCTTTCGCTCTGTTTTTCTCGACCAGGAAGTTTAAATCATGAACTGTCAGGATGTGTTTGGTCCTTTTATTCGGGAAATGAGAAGGAAATTGGTTCAGGCTATGCCAGAGAGAATAATTTCTTGTAAAACAGGGGAAATATCTTTTTTGATAATCTGCCCGTTTAAGTCCGATATTTTTATCAGTTTCCGGATTGAAATTTTTCGGAATAAGAAAATAGATTTTAAAATTTCCGGGTGTCTGAAGCATTAGTTCCCTGGCAAAACTTAAAGAAAACTGACCGAGTCCGGAATAAATATTTCTAACCTTGTAAAGGTCAACTAAAATTTCCTGCATGGCTTCTGACTAATGGATCTCAATTTTTGATCATACTAAAGATAATTCTATTTGCTCCACCTGTTAAGAATATGAATAAACTATTTATGATTTTAATTGATCTTCCCCCATCCTGAGACTATCGTTTTGCATTTAATCAATGACAGTCTGATCTGTTCAAATGTTTATTCATACTGCAAGGCCATTAAGAAAAAAGGAATATTAATAACAGCAAGTTAATTAGTTTTTTGCACTTAAGAAAAAACATGTGCAATTTCGCTTCCGGAATTAAAAAACTTACCCTGTACAATATCAATGTATTTTAAAACGTATATTAACGCGTTAAAAAAACCTGATCAGCGAACATGACAAAACCGTATCCGCGACCGGGAATAAGGGAGAATGATTGTTTCGCGGAAGTGTCTTTTCCGGTGGATTGAATGCACTAATTATTGTCTTTGGCTTATTACAAAATTTTATGAGAAGATTCCTCTCCTTTATAACCTTTTATCTTTTATTTCAGGGGCTCGCTTTGGCCCAGACCTTCACTGACAGCAATCTTCCCATAGTAATTATAAACACTGATAACAGTGTTGACATACCAGATTCCCCGCGGGTATTGGCAACTATGAAAATCATTTCACGACCGTTCGGGGAAAGGAACAGTTTAATTGATCAGTCCAACCAGGCATATCTTAATTATACTGGAAGAATCAGCATAGAAGTCAGGGGGTCCTCCTCACAGTCATTTTCAAAAAAACAGTATGGCTTTTCCACGCTGATGGATGATAATGTGACGGAATCCAATGTAAGTCTCCTTGGAATGCCTGAAGAGAATGACTGGGTTCTGAATAGCATGGTTTTCGACACTGCGTATATCCGCGATTATCTTTCATATAACCTGTCAAGGCAGATTGGAGAGTATGCTTCCAGAACGGCATATTGCGAAGTGTTTATCAACAGCTATTACAGGGGGTTGTACCTTCTGGAAGAAAAAGTAAAAGCGGACAGGAACAGGGTAAATGTTCACAAAATAGAAACAACTGCCAATTCATTTCCTGAAGTTACAGGCGGATATATTACAAAAGCTGACAAAACAACAGGAGAAGATCCTGTCGCATGGAATATGCAGGCTGATTATATTCACGTTTTACCGAAACCTGAAGAATTGACCTCTGCCCAGAATGCTTACATCTACAATCAGTTTTTGGGCCTGTCCAACACTTCATATTCAGGAAATTCATTTGTGACAGATGGCTTTCCTTCAATCATTAACATGCCTTCGTTCATTGATTACATGATTATTGAGGAACTGTCATCAAACGTTGATGCTTACCAGTACAGCACTTTCTTCCACAAGGACAGGAACGGGAAACTGAGGGCGGGGCCTCTCTGGGACAATGATCTTACTTACGGCAACGACCTGTATTTCTGGGGGTTTGACAGATGCTGGACCAATGTCTGGCAGTTTTCAAACGGCGACAATGAAGGGTCGGCTTTCTGGAAATCACTTTTCAATAACAAGGTCTTCAGATGTTACATGTCAAAAAGATGGAATGAACTTACCCGGCCCGGCCAGCCTCTGAACCTGTCGGTCATGGAATCATTCATCGATCAGACTGCCGCAATTATCAGCGAAGCTGTTGAAAGGGACAATTCAAGATGGGGAATTTCAAAAGATTTCCCTCAATGCATTTCCGGCATAAAAAATTTCCTTGCAAAAAGGATCGACTGGATGACAGCTAATCTCGGATCTTTTTCCGAATGCAGCAATGTTGATGTTCCGCCACTTGTAATTACAAAAATCATGTACAGCCCTTCCACATCTGTTTTTTTTCCAAACAGCAACAAGCAGGAATTCCTGGAAATTCTCAATAACGGGGATCAGAATGTAAATCTTACCGGCTTATATTTCGGCGGAACAGGATTTGTTTTTCAGTTCCCGGAAAATTCACTCATATATCCTCATTCTTCGATATTTCTGGCCAATAATATTGCAATATTTCAGAAAAAACATGGTTTTGCGCCATTCGGACAGTTTACCAGAAATCTCTCAGACACGGGCCAGAACCTTATATTGTTCGATGGTTATGGAAATGTCGTTGACAATGTCTCTTATACCGCTAATGTACCATGGCCTGACGCCAACGGTAATGGTAAGTACCTGAAGCTCATTGATCCGGACCTCGACAACAGTGATCCGGCCAACTGGGTTGCATCTGATGACGAAATATTTGACGTTCAGAATATCCCGGAAGATGTGGTAATGCTGGCTTTCCCGAATCCTGTCACTGATATACTGCACATTCAAAACGGAACTGAAATAAAATCAATAGAATTGCTGGATATTTTCGGTCGTCATATTCTTGCAGCTGAAGTAAATAATAAAACGTGCGAACTCGACATGAGCCGCTATGGAAGGGGAATTTATTTCATCAGGGCGCTGACTGCAACAGGTTCGGTCACCAGGAAAATAATAAAGGAATAGCAGGTCATTGTTCAATATGATAGATTTTTTACATCGGTCATTTTTGTATCCGGGGCTTTGGATTCAAACAACTGAATGAGTTCTTTTTCGGATATTTTCTGATCCGGATTGAAACTATCTGATTCCATATATTTAAGAATACTGCTGTAAAGCTGTCTTGCTTCAGGCTTTTTTTCTATCTTTTTAAGGTCCGACATGCAAATGAGAAGTTTTCCTTTACCTGTGGCAAATTCAAAGATAAGACCAAGCTTATGGTTTCGTTCGATATTATCAACCACCTGGACGACTGGCTTATAACTTTTGGATGTATTGTCGAGAATAAAAGGTCTGCTGGATTTTATTATCGGCCACCATTGCCAGTCAGTATAAAATTCTGTCGGAAAATCCGCAAACAGGGGATTGCCAGGATCAGTAAGGATTGACATTGTCCCCGGAGATACGGGCTTTTTATTTGCTTCGGAAATTCCCCTGAACATCCGGTAATTCCAGTAATCTGGGGTAAACAGCCCTCCCACTGATTGATCCTGAATATTCTTATGATCGGGGAATAGCAATACTTTTGACCCTGAATACAACTTCTGTAATACATTTTTATCAAGTGTGGTGGAAATAATTATATCAGCCGGCACAGAGGTGTCAGCATCAGAAGGATAAATCCATAACGGGTAAGAATTTTCATAAGGTGTTCCGGTCAGTTTTATGCATAATGTTGTTTTCTCAGCTTTTATGATTTTTGACAGATCAATGTCAAGGTCAGTGACATTTGTAAGTCCACCTTGTTGGATGTCAAGACTTCTTTCACCTTCCTCAATTATTGTTCCCTTTGAATTCTTAAGTTCCCATTTTACGGGTTGACCAATCATACTCCGCTGGGAATAATTTGCAACCTGGATAATTGCTTTAAATTTTTCATTATTTACCCAGCAATACTTATCCATGATCAGCAAAGGCACCACCCTGTTACAAAAGTGACCGAATTCTTCAGGTGTAATTAAACCTTTGCTTTCCATAAAAGCATCCAGGATGCCTACAAGTGCGGTGCCCTGCCCTGGAAAATCCTGCAGGTCGAGGAGGTGAAATCCACCGAAGCCCGGTGTCCTCAGTGCCATTTCAATGTCGGCCCTGTAACAGATTACGCTCAATGCCCCGGATGCCTTAAAAAAATCAATTGCCTGATCGCTAAGGTTGTTTTTCTTCAACCGTTCCCTGAATACAAGAAAGTTCCAGGGCTTAAGCACACCTGTGTATTTCCTGATTTCATTATAGTCAGGATAAATCTGATATTGACCTACTTCTGTGCCTATTGCAGGAACCTTACAGTTTTTGATCGCCCCGGAATAGTTAATGTTCGTAGATGGATACCGGCCATTGAGATAGCCTCCGTCATATGCATCGGCAAAAGAAAATGACGCCCGGATGTGAGTTTTATAAGTCGTGTCAACGTCAGGACCTATCCTGCAGCCAGCGTAGTAATCTTCGCCTTCAGCGTGACCATGGTACCCCAGAAAGTTATTTGAGCCGTAAGCCATCAGCCGGCGTCCGTCCATTGAACGGAAATGCCTGAGAAAATCATTCATAATATCCTGATCTCCTGAAAGTTCATTTCCAAGGGCAAACATAACAAAAGAGGCATGATTCCCGTAATTATCAAGTATTTTCTCTCCCTGCCTCATCAGATAATCATTTAATCCGGGATTTTCTTTGCTTAAACTGCCCCAGAATGATAATTCAGGCTGCAAATAAATACCTTCAATATCGGCAGCTTCAAACGCTTCTTCAGGTGGTGTCCATGAGTGAAACCTGTAAAAATTTATGTTGTACGATTTTGCGATACGGAAAACCTTCCGCCAGCTGTCAACGTCCATTGGCGGATGACCGGTGAGCGGAAAAACACATGCATCATGCTTTCCGCGAAGAAACGTTTTAACTCCGTTTATCGCGAATTGCGTTCCGGCTGTGGAAAACTTCCTCATCCCGAAATCCACCGGCATTTTATCAATGATATTCCTGCCCTCCTTCAGAGAGACGTAAAGTTTATAAAGGGCAGGTTCAAATTCACTCCATAACTGAACCTTGTAAATCTTATGGGTGAGTTCAATATTATTTTCACCGGGATTCAATTTTATTCCGTACGATCGTTGAGCAGTTTGATTTTGTCTGTTTGTGTTCCATGAACCCGAATTAAGTGAGATGATTGCGTTTTTCCTGTTCTCTGAACCATTGAAGATTTTAATTTTTACCAGTACGCTTTTTTTATCGATATCCGGATAGATCCTGACTTCCCTGATATAATCCTTATTAAAGGCTTCAAGGCATAATTTACCGATTATGCCGTTCCAGTTCGTCTGGGTATGCTCAGTCCATGAATGTGACCCGGTAATGCCGGCGGGCACTGAACCCGGACCATTGTTTACAAGAATGGTAATTGTGTGTTTCCCGGAGGAAAGCCTATCATTCAGGTAATATACCTGCGGAGTCAGAATATCGCTGTTTTCTCCCATAAAAATATCATCAATCCATATTTTCGTCGGTTTGGTACGTTCCAGAATCAATCTGACGTTTTTGCCATTCCAGCGTTCGGGAATAAAGACCTCCTTCTTATACCAGGCGTTTCCAGCATACATAAGTTCGCGTGATAATCTCATGGTCTCGCCTACATCGTTATTCCTGAGCCCCTTTTTGTTTTCATCCATGGTTCCCGGCAGTTTTACGGAATCAGTCAGAATTGAAGAAAACCATTTTTGTTCAATCCCAACTCCTGATGTGTCCATTGCAAATCTCCAGGTCCCGCTTAAATTAATCTGTTCGCGGACAGGGCTGTATGAAATATTATTGCAGGACGACAATTGAACTATGAGTGTTGCAAGAGCCAGAAAATAAATATTTTTCATTTTTGCCTTAATTGGGCCATTTATAATAAACCCATGGCTTTCAGCCATTTTATGCATAATTCCGGCCATGACGATTCTGTTCCTCCCTTTGGTGCAAGGCCGTAGCCATGACCGCCTTTCTGGAAAATATGGAGTTCTGCTGCAATCTTGTTCTTCTGAAGTCCGCTGAAATACAGGATACTGTTAATGACCGGCACTGCATCATCGTCTGCCGAATGAACGAGGAATGCCGGAGGTGTGCCGGCAGTTATCTGCAGTTCATTTGAAAAACGTGAAACCTGCTTTTCATCAGGATCGGTACCGATCAGATTGTTTCTTGTTCCCATATGTGTTATGGCCGGATCGAATGAAACTACCGGGTAGATCAGCAGCGAAAAATCAGGTCTTGCACTTGTACTGTCGCTGACATCATATACTTTTTCTAAGTAGTGCGTTGACAGAGTCGAAGCCAGATGCCCTCCAGCTGAAAAGCCTATTACTCCTACCCTTGAAGGATTTATTTTCCATGCAGATGCATTGCGGCGTATAACCCTGATCGCTTCCTGAGCATCCTGCAGCGGACCAATTGATTTATCCATCATGATTTTATCAGAAGGAAGCCTGTATTTCAGGATTATTCCTGCTATACCGTTGTCATTGAGCCATTTGACAATAGCATTCCCCTCATGATCAAATGCTTCCATGCCATATCCTCCTCCCGGGCATATCAGCACTGCCGTTCCTGTTGCTTTCTCTGCAGAAGGAAGACATACCGTAAGATCAGGACTGGTAACTCTCTCGCAACGGACAACCCTGCCGTCATTGACAGTGATGTCTTCAATATAAGAAGGATCAGTCTTTGATCCCGGGATCCCGCCGGGCCATAATTTCACAACAACTGGCTGTGCATTCGAACTGATTGTCATAATAATGATAAAAAAAGTCAAAGCTGTTAATTTTCGGATTTTCATTTCGGTCAGTTTTATTTTAAATAATACTTTTGCTCTATTATACGGTTGATTCTGGTTAAATTGGCATCAGGTTTAAGCAGCCAATTATAATTCTATAAATATAAATTTTTTACACACAGGATTATGAAGAAAAATTTGTTTTTATTGATCGCCTCCTGCCTGATGATATTTTCATCTGTAAGTACAGGTCAGCCGGTAAAGCCGGTTACTCCTAAAGCTTCTCCGGAGGCTGTTGCCCTCCTTGATTTCTTTTATAACATTTCGGGGAAATATATACTTACAGGCCAGCATAATTATCCGAACATAAATGGACGTAATACACGATTTGCGGCAGAATACATAGGTCAAACGCCTGTCATTTACAGCACTGACTGGGGCTTTGCAAAGGAAGATGACAAAGATTCGTACCTGGCAAGGCCTGCAATTGTAAAAGAAGCGATACGGCAGCATCAGCTTGGATCGATAATAACCATTTGCTGGCATGCAGTGCCTCCAACCGCAAAAGAACCCGTCACTTTTCAGCCTGTCCCGGGAAGCAAGACCGATGTTCTTGCAAGTGTGCAGGGTCAGCTGACTGACAAGCAGTTCAGAGACATTCTGACACCCGGAACCGCATTGTACAGGAGCTGGTGTGCTCAGGTTGATTCTATTGCCTCATACCTTAAAAAGCTCCGGGATGCCCATGTTCCGATACTCTGGCGCCCGTATCATGAGATGAACGGGAGCTGGTTCTGGTGGGGCGGCCGTACCGGCAAATACAGTACACAAGCTCTTTACAGGCAATTATTCAACAGGCTCGTAAAATATCATAAACTTAACAACCTGATCTGGGTTTGGAGCGTCGACAGGCCAAATAAGCCTGAAATGCAGTTTTCAAATTTTTACCCGGGAAATAATTATCTTGATATTCTTGCCCTGGATGTTTACGGAAGCGATTTCAACCAGAAATATTACGATAGCCTGCTTGTATTGTCTGAAGGGAAGCCAATGGTCCTTGGCGAGGTCGGCAATCCTCCTCTTCCTGATATTCTCACAAATCAGCCAAAATGGTGCTATTGGGTAATATGGTCTGGAATGACAAGGAACACAACAAGGAAACAACATCAGGCCCTTATCAGCGACCCCCGTGTCCTGACACTTGAAAAATCAGCTTACAGGGAAAGTATTGCACAGTACCGTTCTGTCCGCGGCCTGCCTCCCCTGCCCGAGATAAGGAGAGAACCTGTCAGCTTTTCCGGCAAATGGACCTTTAACGAGGAAAGAAGTATCCTTGATAAATTTGGTGCAGGTAACCTTCCTGATAAAATTGAAATTACCCAGTCTTCAGGTGACATTATGATCAGGAAGACATATATAAATGAAGATTCTGATGACAGGATCACCGAATCGGATTTTGTGCCGGGAAAAGAGAATAAATCAGGTGACAGCAACCGCACTGAGCAAAGCACTCTCCAATATTCTGCGAACAATGATACAATTAACATAAGGACCAAAGCCTCAATGAAAATGGGGGACCGTTCGTTCGAAACGGAATCATCGGAAAAATGGTTCCTCCAGGAAAACGGAAAAGTTCTTGTTGTAAAACAGTCATCAGAGTTTTTCGGAAACAAGAGGAATCTGACACTGTTTTACAATAAGGAATAAGCTGACCAGGGACCAGGATTCAGGGTACAGGTTCAATTTTAGCCAGACGGAAAGGCCTGATCTCAATTTTCTGCCAGGTGCCTGATACAACATAAGGTTCGGTTTCGAGACATTTATCCAGGGCCGCCCTGTCGGGAAATTCATAAACAATCATTGACCCTGTCATCTTTCCTGTATCGTCCAGAATGGCGCCGCCAATGAGGAATTCTCCCTTCTTTTTCATAAAAGCAACATTATCAAGGTGCTCCGGGCGTACTTTCATCCTTCTGTCGAGGGCGCCAGGATCGGTTCCGTCGTAAGCAATAAGCAGAAATTGCATAAGCTTGTTTTTATAATCGTTTAATATATATTCAAATTTAAAAAACTTAGCAGCCAATCTTTAATCCAATGTTAATGTCTTTTATTTACGGTTTGTGTATTTTTACTGCCCTGAAACAATGAGCAGGAATGAATTCCAGAATGTTTAGCCTGATATAATGCCAAGAATGAAACTATCGCTTAATCCATTCAATTTTTTCAGGGACCTGAAAAGAAAGGACCATCACCGTTCTTTCGGTGCAGTTGATATTTTAAAATATATAGGACCCGGATTACTTGTAACAGTGGGGTTTACCGACCCGGGTAACTGGGCGGCAAATCTTGCTACAGGTTCCCAGTTTGGATATACTCTTTTATGGGTTGTGACGTTGTCTACCCTTATGCTGATAATCCTGCAACATAATGTCGCCCATCTGGGAATCGCTACCGGCTATTGTCTCGCGGAAGCAGCCATGATCTATACCAATCACAGGATAGCCAGATTTATGCTTTCGTTTGCCACCCTCGCTTCAGTGGCTACTTCTGTTGCTGAAGTACTTGGCGGTGCCATTGCACTGCAGATGCTTTTCGGTATTCCTGTCAGGACAGGCTCAATTCTTGTTACAATTTTTGTCCTGATAATGCTGTTTACGAATTCATATAAGAAGATCGAGAAGTGGATAATCGGGTTTGTCTCGATCATCGGACTTTCATTCCTTTATGAGTTGTTTCTTGTTGATGTTGACTGGCTGAAGGCCGGGATTTCATTTGTTAAACCCGTAGTCCCTGAAGGATCAATGCTGTTGCTGATGAGCGTCCTCGGCGCCGTTGTAATGCCGCACAATCTTTTCCTGCATTCCGAGATCATACAAAGCCGCCAGTGGAACCTCGAAAACGAAAGTGTGATAAAAAAGCAAATGAAATATGAATTTGCTGACACATTGTTCTCGATGATTATCGGCTGGGCAATCAACAGTGCAATAATAATACTTGCAGCTGCAACATTTTTTAAGAATCATATTCAGGCCACCGAACTTCAGCAGGCCAAGAGCCTGCTCGAGCCATTGCTCGGAACAAATGCTGCTGTTGTTTTTGCAGTTGCACTTTTGTTTTCCGGAATCGCTTCATCAATTACTTCAGGAATGGCAGGAGGATCAATTTTTTCGGGAATGTTCATGGAACCTTATAATATTAAAGATAACCATACGAGGACGGGAGTTCTTATTTCCCTCATTGGGGCTCTGGTTGTGATCTTTTTTATAGCGGATCCTTTTAAGGGACTTATACTTTCGCAGGTATTCCTGAGCCTTCAGCTGCCTTTCACGGTCGGGATTCAGGTCTACCTTACCTCTTCCAGGAAGGTTATGGGGAAATATACAAACAGCCGTTTCCTGGTAATTCTTCTGCTGACAATTGCCGCAATCGTGATCTATCTTAATTTGAAACTACTTTACAATGTCATTTTCGTTTAATAACCATTTAAAAAAAGACAATGCCCCAGGTAAAATATAATACTGGGTTGGTGCTGAGCGGCGGAGGTGCACGCGGATTTGCGCACCTTGGTGTTCTTGAGGCTCTTAATGAGGCCGGCATTTTTCCTGAAGTCATCTCCGGTGCCAGTGCCGGCGCACTTGCAGGTGTTTTATATTCCGACGGCTATACGCCTAAAGAGATCCTGAAAATAATGAGTACCACTACAATGTTCAGGTACATAAGACCTACCATGCCGAGAGGCGGCCTTCTTCAGATCTCGGGTATTACAAAGATTCTTTCAGCTGCCCTGAGGGCAAAAACCTTTGAGGAACTTAAGATCCCGCTGTTTGTTTCGGCCACCGATCTCAACAGGGGCAGATCGGTATATTTTTCTGAAGGAGAGCTGCTGAACTGTATAATTGCTTCATCAAGCATCCCCATCCTGTTCAATCCTGTTGTAATCAATAATATTTATTATGTGGACGGCGGAGTGCTCGATAATATGCCAATAAAGCCCATAGAAGGCAACTGCAGACTAATTATCGGTTCTTTCGTTAATCCCATAGGTGTCGAAGATAACATTTCAGGGCTTGTGCAGATTGCAGAAAGAACATTCATGGTCAGCATGTCAAAAGAGATCGCGGAGAAAGCAAAGAAATTTGATCTGTTCATTGCGCCGCCGGAATTAAATAAATACAAAATACTTGATTCTGAAAAGGCCCAGGAGATTTTTGAAATAGGATACAAGGCAACGAAAGAAAAGCTCGGGGACTCCGGTATCCGGAAGAATATTGAAAATAAGCTTTCAGAATAATCATTCCGGTTAAAATTTCCTTCTGGTTATTTCACTGATTTCCACGAAAAAGACACAGATATCCACAGAGAAGAATTAACGCTTTTTCAGAAATGTTTTTCGTCTTGCTTCGTGAATCTTCGAATTTCCTCTGTGTGCTTCGGTGTAACTGAGAATTCTTTAAAGTTTTATGAATGAATATAGTTTCTTTATTTCAGCCTCCCAGAGAGTGTCGTCGGGAGTTTCAAGGATAAGAGGCATATCGTCAAATCTGTCATCATTCATAAAGAGCGCAAACGTTGCATCGCCAAGAAATCCTTCACCTATATTTTCATGCCTGTCCACCTTTGTCCCGAAATCTTTTTTTGAATCATTAAGATGCATTCCTTTCAGATATCCGAACCCGATGACCTCATCAAATTTTCCGAATGTCTCCCGGAATCCTTTTTCAGTTTTTATATCATACCCTGAAGTATAGGCATGGCAGGTGTCGATGCATACACCTACCCTCGATTTGTCCTCAACCTTGTCGATTATAAATTTAATCTGTTCGAATGTGTACCCGACGTTCGTTCCCTGGCCGGCAGTGTTTTCAATGACAGCCGTAACTCCTTCTGTCTTTCCGAGGGTAATATTTATCGATTCGGTAATGCGTGCAAGACATTCTTCCACTCCCATCCCGTTCAGATGGCTCCCCGGATGAAAATTAAGTCTGTCGAGGCCAAGGAGCTCACATCTTTTCATCTCGTCGAGAAAAGATGCTCTTGATTTTTCAAGAGGCTCTTTTTCAGGATGACCGAGATTGATCAGGTAACTGTCATGAGGCAGTATCTGGAACGGTTTATAATTAAACTTTTCGCAGTTTTCCCTGAATCCGGAAATATTTTCTTTTGACAATGGGCTTGAAAACCATTGCCGCTGGTTTTTGGTAAAAAGTGCAAAAGCTTTTGCCCCTATTTTTTCAGCATTCAAAGGAGCATTCCGGACTCCCCCTTCTGCGCTGACATGTGCACCGATATATTTCATAACTTAATAATTACCTTCTTAGCATAATTTCTTTCAGATCATCCGCTGTTTTTTGCCAATGAACCACTGAAGGGGACTTTAAGATCATAATCAGGATTAATCATCCCCCTTCAGGGGATCAGGAACATATTATTGATTATTAAAATAGTTCCATTCGTAATTTTTGTCCCAAAATCTGAATGATAGTTTTTACCGTAAAATACAGCCTCAAAAGATTCATTTTTTGAAATAACTCTAAAAAAGCCGCTCATATGGTTGAATTATAAATATTTGTACTATCTTAGTCCCTGGGTAAAATTAATCATTACATAGGACATTTTAAAAATTATAAGGATATTGTTAGTTTTGCATTATTATTTTATTAAATCCCGACAAATAAATGACAGACTCAAACCTGAACACACCGGTAGAACAGCCCAAGAAAAAAAGCGCTCCCATTGCCATGATCTTTACAACCGTTATTCTGGCTGCTGCGTTAATATTTCTGGTTGTAATGTATTTCGATCAGAAGAATAAATCTGTCGAAATGGAGACAGCCCTTACCCAGGAAAAAGACTCCCTGGCTAATGAACTAAGATTAATGGCTCATGCTTATGACACCATGAAGACTGACAACGATACCCTTATGGCTGATCTTCAGAGGCAGAAAGGCAAGATCGTAAAATTGCTTTCGATAAATGCATCCCTGGTTCAGACTGTTAAAACCTATAAGAATGAGATTGGCACAATGAGGGAGATAATGAAAGGCTATATTGTTCAGATCGACTCCCTTAATACTCTCAATAAACAGCTGACAACCGAGAATACAAATATAAAACAGAAGATTACTGAAGTTCAGGGTACGAACGAAGAGCTTTCAAAAGCTAAGGAGGAACTCACGTCAAAAGTGAATGTAGCGTCAATTATCCAGGCAAAGGATATTACTGCGACCACCCTGAACAAGAAAAACAAGGAGACGTCGAGATTATCAGCTATCACCAAGTTGCGGATCTGCTTCACACTTCGGGAAAATCCGACTGCAACGGCTGGGGAAAAAGAAGTATTCATGAGAGTTATAAGACCTGATTCACTTGTAATAACAACAAGTTCCGAAAACCTTTTTGAGTACAAAGGCAATAAGCTGGTTTATTCTGCAAGCCGCCTTGTTGATTATATGAACCAGGATATTGAAATGTGCATTTTCCTTGATAACACCGGTGATTTTATTGTGGGAACCTATAAAGTTGAACTTTATCTTGAAAGCAACATTATAGGACGTACAACATTTGCACTTTCAAAAAAATAAAAGATTTTCAGGGCAGCATAAGCTCTGAAATAATATTATCAGAAATCATTTTGCCCTGGTTCGTAAGGATCAGGGTATTTTTTATCTGACTCATCAGGCCATAACTTATAAATTTTCCTGAAAGGTTGATAATATAATCATAGCTTTCCTTGTCAAATTTCATTTCTATAAAATCAAGGTCAATTCCCCACATGGTCCTCAGTGAAGTCATTATATATTCATTGAACCTTTTTTTCTTATCAAGCTCTTCCTTTTCAAAATAAGGGTTGTCCGCTTTGACATCCCTTATATATTTCTTAAGGTTTCTGACATTCCACTGCCTTGAAAAACCGTTAAAGGAATGAGCTGAGGGCCCCAGCCCCAGGTAGTTTACCTGTTTCCAGTAGTTGGAATTGTGAATTGAAAAAAAACCTCTCTTGCCGAAATTTGAGATTTCATATTGAACAAAGCCGGCATCATTTGCCTTTTCAATAAGCAAATTAAACTGTGCTGTACTTTCTTCCTCATCAATTTCCGAAATCCGGCCTTTTTCCTTCATTTTCCAAAGCATTGTCCCTGGCTCAAACGTCAGATGATAAGCCGATAAATGCTTTATGTCATAAGAAAAGGTTATATCAAGGTTTGATGACCATTCCCTTGTTGTCATTTCCGGAATGCCGTAAATAAGATCAACGGAGACATTTTCATAACCGGCTTTGATGGTCTGTTCAAGGGCTGTGGCGGCGACGGATGCATTATGCCGCCGGTTAAGCAACTTCAGGTCATCATTTCTCCACGACTGGATTCCCAGGCTCACCCTGTTAATTTCTGTTTCCCTCAAATTGGAAAGATATTGGGGTGTAATATCATCAGGATTGAGTTCTATTGTGATCTCACATTTTTCATCCTGGTTAAAGAGCTTCTTTATACTTCCGAGAATGTTCCTTATATCATTAACAGGCATCACTGAGGGAGTTCCTCCTCCAATATATATTGTCGAAACAGGTTCATTTCCTAAATACTCCTTCCTGGTTTCGGCTTCCTTTAGCAAAGCTTCCATGAACGCACTGAGATCGAGCTGTGATTCCACATGGTAAAAATCGCAGTATGAACAAAGTTTCTTACAGAAAGGTATATGGATATATATTCCTGCCATTAAATTTTAATGAAGCATTTAAAATTATAAAGAAAATGTCATTCTATTGCCTAAATTTGCCACAAACTCATAAAATGATACGGAATAATAAATTCACAATTATCATTTCACTTGTAATTCTCTATTTAAGTCTTGCCAGTGCAAGTACTTTTGAAAGATTCAGCAAGCTTGAAGCATTACCATACGCCGATAAATTTGTTCATTTTGGGCTTTATTTCGCCTTCACGGCAATTCTGATCTTTGAACACAGGAACTTATTTAAAGATACAAGACAGTTATTGTTAAGTGCCCTGATCCCTTTCTTTTTCGGAGCATTAATGGAGTTCCTCCAGACCGATATTACAACCACCAGGTCAGGGGATGTTTTTGATTTATTGGCCGACTCTGTGGGAATTGCAGGTGCTTTGTATCTTTGGCTTATTATAAAACCTTTCTATAAAGAAAAATCTAAATAACTATTTTCCCCGAAGATTTTATCTTTTTAACAAGTTGTGCAACTGTACATATCTGGAAAAAGCTGATCAGTTCATTCCTTATCTTTGAATAATCTTCATGCAGCGGACAGGGCTTCATGCCTCGTTTTACGCTGGTACAAATTTCATTGTGAATAATACAGTTCGTAAAGATATCTTCCCCGTCGATAATTTTAACAATTTCAAAAAGAGTGATTTTCTCGGGGTTCTTTTGAATAGAAAAACCTCCGTTTGGTCCTTTTATGGAATGAAGAATTTTATGTTTTGCGAGTTGCTGAAGTATTTTTGACATAAAAGGCATTGGAAGGCCAAGATCAGCTGATATCTGCTTTATTCCAATATTCTTGTCATTCTGCCGGCTTGCCAGGTACAAAATTGCCCTGAGACCATATCTGCATGAGTTTGACAACATTTCAGTATATTTTGACAGGTATCTTTTTTATGCGCCTCAGATGACGACCGCCGTCAAACGATGTATTAAGGAAAGTCCTCACTATCAGGTATGCTTCCGATTCATTTATAAACCTTCCGGGCAATGCGCAAATATTTGCATCATTGTGTGCCCTGGCCAGGCGGCTTATCTCCTCATTCCAGCACAAAGCACTTCTGATTCCTGGATGTTTGTTAACTGTCATGCTCATTCCGTTACCTGTTCCGCATATTGTAATACCAATATCAGCTTCACCCTCTGCAACTGACTTTGCCAGAGGATGACCATAATCGGGATAATCAACATTCTCCGGAGAATATGATCCGAAATCCTTAACTTCGACGTTTTCATTCTTAAGAAAACTGATGAGCTTTTCCTTAAGATAATAACCTGCGTGATCACATGCTATGGCAATCCTTTTATTTTCCACTATCTACGATTTTATTTTACATCATTCATATGCAAATTAACATATTTGAACAATTAAAAGAAAATAATATTCTTTTATCCATTTTATCCAATATTATTTTATAATATAAACATACTACATACTTTATTGTTTATCAGCCGGACTCTAAAATATTCCATGGTTGTCTCAATTAGTCCTTTTGTAGAAATTGTGCAAAAATAAGGTCATAAATATTCATAACCTCCAGGTTTTTCAACAACAGGTACTTATGTAAAGTGGTTTTAAATCTTCTTATAAAAGTTTCAATAAAATAAAGTCATTCTATAAACCAGAATTAAACATTAAAACCTTTACTTTTGCGTAGTTTCACCAGGTAAAAACGTTTTATCAACAATTGTTAATTATTTTACTAAGTGATTGATCTTCAAAAATGGTATGTTTTTTGAAATGTTGAAAAGATGTTAGCCTGATAATAATTATGAAATTATGAAATGAAATCTTCTTTTTGTTTCAACATAATTAACAGCATATATATATCATTATAAAAAAGTGAATTTTCAATTTTTTAATATATATATGTGTTAATAAATATAGGATCCTTTTCTTTTTTGATTTCTTTATAGCGTGAGTTGCAAAGAACTGGAATAAATAAAGGGCAGATATGGTTCAGACAAATTATATTTCTGAAATTAAGAAGCTTAAGAAGAAAAAAAATGCAATAATACTTGCTCACTATTATCAGACAGGAGATATACAGGATATTGCAGATTTTGTCGGTGACAGCCTGGCATTGTCACAAAGGGCAGCTTCAAACAACGCAGATATTATTGTGTTTGCGGGCGTAAAATTCATGGCAGAAACAGCAAAGATTCTCTCTCCCGATAAGAAAGTGCTTCTTCCTGACATGAATGCAGGTTGCTCACTTGCCGATTCATGCAAGGCCGAAGATTTCAAAAGATATATTGAAGCAAACCCTGGCAGGACAGTTGTCACATATGTGAATACAAATATTGAAATAAAAGCCCTTTCAGATATAATATGCACTTCATCAAATGCAATAAGGATAATCGAATCCCTTGACCGGAGTGAAAAAATATTATTTGCACCGGACCGAAATCTGGGTAACTATATTTTAAATAAAACCGGACGTGATATTGTCATATGGAACGGAGCCTGCCATGTTCATGAGGAGTTTTCTGTAGAAGCCATTCTTAAGATTAAAAATGATTATCCGGAAGCCAGTATAATCGTGCATCCGGAGTGTGAACTGCCTGTTAGAATGATTGCAGATTTTATAGGATCAACAGCAGCAATGCTTACATTTACAAAAGAGAATAATTCTGAGTTATTCATTGTGGCAACGGAACCTGGAATTATTCACAGGATGAAAAGGGAAAACCCCTGGAAAAAGTTTGTTCCTGCTCCACCAAAGGATTCAACATGTGGTTGCAGCGAGTGTAATTTTATGAAGCTTATCACAATGGAAAAAATATATAATTGTCTTTTGAAAGAAGAACCGGAAATATTAATTGCTGACGATATGCTTGAAAAAGCAAGAAAGCCTATTGAAAGGATGATGGAACTATCAGAAAAAATGTGAACTTGAGAAATGAAAGGAATATTTTTTATTATTATTCTGGCGCTGGTATTATTTGACGCATCCGGACAAACGGAACAGGAACTGAAAAATGGATACCAGGTATTCAGGTATCCTAACGGAGCTGTATCGAGTGAAGGATATATTAAAGACGGCAGGCCCGAAGGTATCTGGAAAAGCTATTATGTTACAGGTGTTAAAAAATCGGTCGGAAAAAGAAGCAATTTTATGCTCGACAGCATCTGGGTATTCTTTGATCAGACAGGCGATACAACAGAGAAGATAAATTACCTGTACGGCAAAAAAAATGGATACTACTATAAATATAAAAAAGACCCTGCTGAAGGTTTATATATATGGTCAAAAGAACTTTATGCAGGCGATATTAAGGAAGGAAGTGCTTATTATTATTTTCCTGACGGTAAAATACAACAGATAATTACATATAATGCGGGAAAAAAAGAAGGAGTGTCAAAAGAGTACGATAAAAACGGGTTAATTATTACACTTCTGGAATATAATAATGATTTTCTTATAAGCCGGGAAAGAATTAACAGAACTGATCAGAAAGGCCTGAAACAAGGTGTCTGGAAAGAATTTTATCCGGATGGAACAGTAAAGTCTGAAAAGAATTATAAGGATGACCAGCTGCATGGTTATTACAAAGAATATGACAGACAGGGCAGGATTACAGTTACCATGCTGTACGATAATGGGTCAATTGTAAAATCAAAGGTCGAGGATGAACCTGATATAGAAATAGAAAACAAGTATGATCAGAACGGAAAAGTAATTTACAGCGGGCCATACAGAAACAAGGTTCCGGTAGGCATTCACCGTGAATTCGGACCTGACGGAAAGATAAAGAATGCATATATGTATAATGATAACGGAACCCTGCTTTCAGAAGGTATTATCGATGAAGGCGGGAACAGGAATGGCAAATGGAAGGATTATTACCCGGGAGGATCTGTTCAGGCTGAAGGTCAGTACAGTGACAACAGAAGGACAGGCATCTGGAAATTCTACAACACCAATGGTAAAATTGAACAGACAGGCTCTTTCAACAACGGACGGCCCGATGGTCTCTGGAGCTGGTATTATGAGGACGGTACACTTCTCAGAGAGGAAGAATACCTGCAGGGACAACGTAACGGTACTTACACCGAATACCTGAAGACTGGCGAAATAATAACTCAGGGGCAGTATGCTGATGGAGAAAAGAATGGCGACTGGAAATACACGTCAGGTAATAATACTGAACAGGGAAAATATATTATCGGCCTGCGCGATGGCATTTGGAAATCGTTCTATCCCGATGGCAGCCTGAGATTCAGGGGAAATTATATCCAGGGAAATCCTGACGGCCAGCAGACTTATTATTTTGAAAACGGAAGACCAAAGGAAGAGCAGTATTACAGGATGGGAATCCGCCAAAGGGTATGGAAGAAGTATGATGAGGACGGCAATATGATTATTACGATTACGTACAAGGATGATGCTGAAGTCAGCATTAATGGCACAAAGATTAATCTTCCTTCAAGTAATGTTAAACTTATAAAATAGACAATTTACTTAATGGAAGAAAACTTCAACATCAGGAAAGAAAATATTACGGCAGGTGATCAGGAATTTGAAAAGCAACTTCGTCCTGTTGTATTTTCTGACTTTAAGGGGCAGAAACAGATAATAGATAATCTTAAGGTTTTTGTGACGGCAGCAAAACAGCGGGGGGAATCGCTTGACCATGTGCTTCTGCATGGTCCTCCCGGCCTTGGGAAAACTACGCTTGCATCAATAATATCGAACGAACTTAATGTAAATCTCAGGGTAACTTCAGGACCAGTGCTTGATAAGCCGGGAGATCTTGCAGGGCTGCTTACAAACCTGCAGGAGGGAGATGTTTTGTTTATCGATGAGATTCACCGCCTGAGTCCGGTGGTCGAAGAGTATCTTTATTCCGCAATGGAAGATTTCCAGATAGATATAATGATTGATAAAGGCCCCAGCGCAAGGTCGGTTCAGCTATCGCTGAATAAATTCACTCTTATAGGCGCAACGACGAGATCGGGCTTGCTTACCAGTCCACTTCGCGCAAGGTTCGGAATAAAATTTCATCTTGAATACTACGATCATGATGTACTTACCGGCATAGTAAAAAGATCAGCAGGTATCCTGGGCATAAAGATCAATGATGATGCTGCCGTTGAAATTGCAAAACGGAGCAGGGGAACACCTCGTATAGCAAATGCCATTTTGAGAAGAATAAGGGATTTTGCACAGGTAAAAGGCTCGGGGAAGATAGATCTTGAGATAACAAAATATGGACTGGAGGCACTTAACATCGATCAGCACGGACTTGATGAAATGGACAACAGGATACTTTCAGCAATTATCGACAAATTCGGGGGAGGACCTGTGGGAATAAACACAATATCAACTGCAGTAGGCGAAGAAAGCGGGACCATTGAAGAGGTTTACGAACCGTTTCTTATAAAAGAAGGGTTCCTTAAAAGAACACCTCGCGGAAGAGAGGCCACCGAACACGCTTATAAGCATCTCGGAAAAACATTCGGCCAGGAGCTTTCAGGTACATTGTTCTGAATATTCAGACATTCCTGTGAGCTACACCCTTGTAAGGACATTGCTTATCTTTTCAAGTCCTTTCTTATCTGTTATTTTTATTTTCCGTCCGTTAAGCTCAACAAGCCTGTCTGTCTTGAATTCTGAAAGAAGTCTTATGACCGACTCAGTAGCAGTGCCTACAATGTTGGCAAGTTCTTCCCTGGTAAGCGAAATCTTAAGGTAGTTCTGCTCGTCAAGTCCAAAGTCATTTACAAGAAGAAGAATGATCTCGGCAAGCCTCTCACGCACGGTCTTTTGTGCAATGTCGGTAATGAAAGAGTTTGCTTCACCAAGTTCATGACACGCAAGCTTCATAAGTTCAAGCGCAAATGCAGAATTTGTTTTGATAAGCGAGATAAGGATCTCTGAAGGTATAAAGCACACCATGCAATCTTCAATAACTTTTGCAGAAGTACATGCCACCTCATTGCTGAGAACGCTCCTGTAGGCTATTATTTCTCCGGCCTTTGCAAACCTTATTATCTGCTCTTTCCCATCGAATCCGGTCTTGAACACTTTTATAATTCCGCTGTGGATGCAATAGAATCCGCTTATCCGGTTTCCTTCCTGGTAAAGAATCTCTCCCCTTTTGTACTGTCTGAAATCTTTTTCGTAGTTTATCATTGCCACCTCTTCAGCAGTAAGATGCTTAAAAATCGCATTGGTTTCAAGAGCACATTTATCACATAAAGGAACACTTATATCGTTCTGTTTCATTTTAACATTTATACCTTAAAACAGTTAACAATCTCACATATTTATTGTTCATTAAATTCTAAAAGGCTGTATTGAACTGATCAAGGAAACGAAGGTCATTTTCAAAGTAAAGACGTAGATCATTCACCTGGTACTTCAGCATTGCGGCCCTCTCAATTCCCAGACCAAATGCAAACCCTGTATATTTCTTGCTGTCAATATTGCATGCTTCAAGCACATTGGGATGAACCATTCCGCAACCAAGCAATTCAAGCCAGCCTGTATGCTTACAAACGTTGCATCCCTTACCTCCGCATAACCTGCAGCTTACATCCATCTCGGCCGAAGGCTCAGTGAACGGGAAGTAGGAAGGACGCAACCTTATTCTTGTCTCCTTGCCAAACAATTCGATGGCAAAGAAAAGCAATGTCTGCTTCAGGTCGGCAAAAGAGACATTTTCATCAATATACAAACCTTCAACCTGGTGGAAGATGCAATGTGCCCTTGCAGAAATTGCTTCATTCCTGAATACACGGCCCGGTGAAATTGTGCGTATGGGAGGTTTCTGGCTCTGCATAACCCTTACCTGCACCGATGATGTCTGAGTCCTGAGCAGAATATCGCCGGGATTGGAGTCTTCCTGTGAAATCCTTGAAATATAAAAAGTGTCCTGCATATCACGGGCAGGATGTTCAGGTGCAAAATTCAGCTTCGTAAACACATGATCGTCATCCTCAATTTCAGGACCTTCGGAAACGACATATCCGATTCTTGCAAAAATGTCGATTATCTCTTTCCTGACTATTGATATGGGATGACGCGATCCGGCCGGAAAAGGAACAGCCGGCCTTGTCAGATCATCCTCCATTGAAACATCTTCGGCCGATGCGATATTTTCTCTGAAACCGTTGTATTTTTCTGAAGCCATCTGCTTGAGCTCGTTAAGCTTACGGCCAATTTCCTTTTTCTGTTCAGGCGGAACATTCCTGAAATCATCAAAAAGTTCAGAAATAAGACCTTTCTTGCTCAGGTACCTGATCCGGAAAGATTCAAGTTCCTCCTGTGAATTGATTTTGGCTTCGGCGATCGCTGAAGTGATATTTTTTATTTTGTCGAACATCACTGAAATTATTGATTTGTAAATTATTACTTGCTTACTATTTTCATTTTAATGATTCTTACGTCACTGATTGGTTTGTCAGATTGATTTGTGGCTACTGCTGCAATTTTATCTACAACATCAAGTCCTTCAACAACTTCGCCAAAAACAGTATAGGTACCATCCAGTCGCGGAACTCCGCCGATTGTAGTGTAATTTTGGACCTGTTCAGGTGAAAACTTATAATCTTTGTGACTGGCAAGGTAATCGAACATTTTCATTGAAGCATGCTCCTGCATTTCATTTTCCTGAAGTGTCACGCCTGCTTTGCGGGCACTATCGGAAATATCCTTCAGAAGCCTGGTGAAAAGAGCCTGTTTTATGTTGCTGTTGATTTTGCCCTCGGCGGCCTTGATTTCATCATCATTTAGCTTTAAACCCTGAACAATATAGAATTGAGTTCCTGAGGAGCGCATTTCGGGATTTACATCGTTTCCTTCACGGGCAGCTGCAACAGCACCTTTCTTGTGGTAATATTTATCGCGAAATTCGGCAGGGAGAGTATAAGTCCGGAGAGTATCAAGCTGCTGCTTTGACAGACCTGTCCTTGTATCAGGATCACCCGCCTGGATCATGAAATTCTTTATCACCCTGTGAAATGAAACACCGTTATAAAAACCCATGTTGACAAGCTTGATAAAATTATCCCTGTGAACAGGAGTATCATCATAAAGCCTGATTTTGAAATCACCAAGTGTAGTTTTGACTGCGACAATTGTATTTTCATTTTTTCCCGGAGCATTGCATGACAGAAGTGTCAGGAAAATTAGCGGCAGAAAAGATGTTTTTATTGATGTGTTCATGAAAAAGGAAATTTGGTTAATAACGTTCTGCAAATCTGTCTGCAAAGATATTTAACTTTGGCCGATACATGGCAAAATTGGTTTTGAAATTGCAATATTTTAGGACAAAGCAATAATGGGGTAATTCCGATTACCGCATTAGAATTATATTTGCAGTCAAATTTTAATAGATGAGCGAAGTCAGGAAACTGGCACAACAAACCATTGTGTACGGCCTGGGAACAATTATTCCCCGGTTTCTGAATTATGCCGTAATGACTCCTTTTTACACGAGGATCTTTTACAACACTCCGGGTAATTACGGAATAATTACCGAATTATACGCCTGGATGGTAATTCTGCTTGTGGTTCTTACATATGGCATGGAAACTGGTTTTTTCAGGTTTTCTCAAAAGAGCGAAAATCCTGAAAAAGTATATACAACTGCAATGATCAGCCTGATAGCAACATCCACACTGTTCATAATACTGGTAAATATTTTTATTGGTCCGGTTTCATCCGTGATGAATTATAAAAATAATCATGATTTTATCAGAATGTTTGCAGGTATTGTTTCAATTGACGCGGTAGCTGCAATTCCTTTTGCAAAACTGAGAAGAGATAACAAACCGCTTGCATTTAGTGTAATAAAAATAATAAACGTAGTTGTAACGATCTGCCTGGTGGTTTTCCTGCTGAAAATAGCTCCGGGGATATGGGAAAGAAGTACCGGATGGTTCAGGAGAGTATATAATCCTGATTATAAGGTGGGATATGTATTTGCTGCAAATCTTTTTGCAAGCGGACTGACGCTGGTAATATTGCTGCCTTACATACTCGGGATAAAATTCAGATTTGATTCTGGCCTCTGGTACAGAATGGTTACATATTCGTTTCCGCTTTTACTGGCCGGATTAAGCGGAACAATCAATGACGCTCTGGACAAGGTTATTTTGAGACGGATGATTGGTGACGGAGGTCTGGCTGTAGTCGGAAAATATGGTGCAGGATACAAGATAGGAGTCCTGATGGCTCTTTTTATACAGATGTTCCGATTCGCTGCTGAACCATTCTTTTTTGAGAGAGCCAGGCATGCTGATGCAAAGGAAACCTATGCAGAGGTTATGAAGTACTTCATTATAATTATGTTACTGGTTTTCCTGGGTATAAACCTTTATATTTCAGGTCTGAAGTATATAATTGCATTTACTTACAGGGAAGCAATAATTGTCGTTCCGATAATAAGTATGGCTTACCTTATGTACGGTATTTATATTAATCACAGCATCTGGTACAAGCTTAATGACATGACATTATTTGCAGTATATATTACTTTTATAGGAGCTGTAATAACAGTGCTGATAAATGTTTTGTTCATACCAGAATATGGTTATATGGCCTCGGCCTGGGCTCATATAGTGTCTTACGGATCGATGATAATCTTTTCATTTATTTTTGCTGAGAAACGATTCAAGGTAAATTACAACATGAAGCAATATATACCCTATTTTTTGATCGCGATAGGGATGGTGGCATTCGGACATTATTTCAGGTATCCGAATTTAACTATTGAACTGCTTGTAAATACCGGCTTTATCATTTTGTTTATAGGATATGCACAGTATAAGGATAAGCTCCTGTCAGTTTTCCTAAAGAAAAATGCAGAATGAGAATAAAAATAGTAAACAGATCAAAGCATAAAATACCTGAATACATTACAGAACATTCTGCTGGTATGGATCTTAGAGCAAATATCGATGAAGACATTGTACTTGATCCGCTTAAAAGAACACTTGTCGGAACCGGACTTTATATTGAAATACCTGCTGGTTACGAGGCACAGATCAGACCACGCAGCGGACTTGCAATAAGTAAAGGGGTAACGGTTTTAAATTCTCCGGGAACAATAGACTCTGATTACAGAGGAGAAATATGTATAATTCTTGTGAACTTATCAGACGAAAGATTCGTTATCAAAGATGGAGAAAGGATTTGCCAGATGGTAATATGCAAACACGAGAGGGCGGAATGGGAAAATGTAGATGAACTTAAGGAGACAAAAAGAGGAACAGGCGGATTCGGACATACGGGAAAAGACTGAACATGAAAAGGAATATAAAAATTGTTTTAATAATTTTTGTGACTGCTATTCTTTGTTTCGGATGCAATAGTAAAATTGTACCGGAAATAAAAACTTCAAAGGGTGGCAGGCAGATCGATGAAGCTTCTTTTAATTCATTATATGTAGAAGCAATTAAGCAAAAGCTTTTAGGAAACATGGGTGATGCATTAGACTATTTCGAAAAGTGCATTGTAATAAAGCCTGAAAGCGATGCGTCATATTATCAAATGGCACAGATAGTTCTGAATAACGGAGATACCGGCAATGGGAAAAAGTATCTCCTGAAAGCCGTCTCAATCCAACCGGGGAACATTTGGTACAATCTTATGCTGGCAAATATATATTATCAGGATAAAAACCTTGACAGTGCAATTATTTGTTATGAAAGGGCGGTAAAATTTTACCCTGGAAAAGAAGATTTACAGATATCACTGGCGAACCTTTACACTGAAGACAGAAAATTTGAAAAAGCAAAAAATATACTTAATCATTTTGATGAAAAATATGGTGTAAATGAGAACACCACATTATCACTGGTAAAAAACCTTATTGCTGAGGAAAAATATAAGGATGCCATAGTAAAAATTGAAAAGCTGATTGCCCAGAAACCTGACGATGTTGTATACAACGGACTTCTTGCTGAAATGTACAGAAAGACGAACGAAATTGACAAAGCTTCAGACGTTTATAAAAGGCTTATTGACAGAAACCCTGATAATCCTCAGATTCAGCTTTCGCTGTGCAGTTTTCTTGTATCAGAAAAAAACTATGAAGATCTGTTCATGTTTTTGAATACAGTCATCATTAATGAAAAAATATCGCGCGAAGATAAAATTAGCCTGTTTGCCGGGCTGACAGATAATCCTGAAATTCAAAAGAATTATGGAAAGGAAATGGAACTCGCTATAATGCTGCTGAAGTCCATATATAAAGATGATGACATTATAGTTCTTATGTTACCTGATTTTATGCAAAAAGAAAATAGACTTCCTGAAGCTGCTGAGAACCTTGAAGAAATTATAAAAGAAAAGCCTGATAACTACTTTGCATGGGAGAAGCTGCTTCTT
Organism: uncultured Bacteroidales bacterium; assembly: GCA_963789985.1. GTDB lineage: Bacteria > Bacteroidota > Bacteroidia > Bacteroidales > VadinHA17 > LD21. The sequence goes on from CAWBNA010000018.1 coordinate 47,275, forward strand.
GTATATTATGACATGAAGGATTTTAAAAAACTTCAGGAAAGAGGAGAAGAATGTGCAACAATGTTTAATAGATCGATTCTTGCAAAAATTCTTTATGCCAATGGGGCAATGGAAAACAACGATTTCACTGTGGCTCTTGAAGAATTACGTAAAGCCGATATTCTTGCCGGTGATAATAAAGAGCAAAAGCTTCAGGTACTAAGTATGAAGGCAGACATTTATTACAGGATGAAGGATTTTACAAACGCATTCAAAACATTTGATGAAGCATTAAGCGTAAATGACACAGATCTTACAATTCTTAATAACTACGCTTATTATCTGGCAGAACAGAATACAAGACTTCGGGATGCACAAAAAATGGCAAAAACTGTCATTGAAAAGGAAAAGAAGAATACAACTTTTCTTGATACATATGCGTGGGTTCTTTATAAGCGTGGAAAGACAAGAGATGCAGCCAGGATCATGGAAAAAATATTAGGATCCGGGGGGAAAGATGATGCTGAATGGTATGAGCATTACGGGTATATGCTTAAAAAGATGGGGAAATGCAAAGAAGCGGCAGAGAGTTGGAGGAAGGCAATTAGCATTGATAAAAGAAAAACAGAACTTCAAAAAGAAATAGAAAATTGCAAAAACTAGGTTTAATACTGACATTGCTGATTGTCATTGCTGAAGGATGCTCTGTTTCAAGAAAATCTATGACACCCAGGGAAAACATACCGGCAGTTAATTCATCAGACATTGTTGAATTTACCATTGGTAACAATATTTCGGAAAGAAACTTTGATATCAGCAAGGCAACAATCGAGATTACTCAAAACAGGGAGACACAAAAACTGCTTATTGGAATACGGCATAAAAAGCCTGATACGACACTTTTGATAATAAGATCAAGGATGGGTGTTGAAGCAGCGAGAATATTGCTCACCAACGACACAATATTGATAAATGACAGAATAAATAAAAGCCTTATTATAGGAAAACCTAAGGAGGTTAAAAATAAATATGGATTAGATGCAAGGATGCTATACATGCTTCTTGGAGATTTATTGAAGGATAAAAATGATATGGAATCCGGGAATGAAAATTGCAGCAAAGGTTCGGTAAGAAAGGTTTTTTCTGTGGATGGAAGGGATGTAGAATATAACATTGATTGTACAAGGGGAAAAGTGACAAATACTGAAATAAGGGAAGATGTGCTTAACAATGGAATGAGTATAAGATTCCAGAAGTTTTTGAATGTAGATGGAGTGATTATACCTCAAAAAATTGAATTTAGTGATGAAGATCTGGCTTCAGATATAAAAATAAGCATTGAAAGAATTGTAATTAACTGGACGGGCGGAAATTGAATTTAATACTGTAAGTGGATACCAGATTAGTAAACTGAAATGAAAGAAATCATCTCAGCCAATATATTGTTCGTTTTATTTTTAACGGGTGTTTATGGGCAAGGCAAAACTGAGCTCGAGGAGAAAAGGAAAAAAACGCTTGAGGAAATATCATACGTTGATAATCTGTTAAAGGAAACTGAGCGACTAAAGAATGAAAGCCTGAATGAACTGAGGATTATAGTTAAGAAACTTTCACTCAGAGAATCTGTGATAAATGATCTTAAGGAGGAAATTAATCTTCTTTCGGACAGAATTGATATGAATTCTGAAGCTATAATAATGATGGAAAGCGATGTGATAGTTCTCAAAAATGACTACGAGAGGGCTATTATTAATGCATATAAAACTTCGAAAGGAAACAATCAGATTCTTTATATTTTGTCAGCAAGGGATTTCAACCAGGGATACAAGAGATTTAAATACCTTCAGCAGGTTACTAAAGTAAGAAGAGAAGAAAGTGAAACAATAATAGACCTTAAAAGCGAAATTGAATTGTCGAGAAGAAAAATGCTTGAGGATCTTAAACATGTAACAGATTTGAAAACCAGGGAAGAAAAACAGAAAGTTCTTTTGCAAGGTGAACAAGGCAGACAGGAAAATGTGGCAAAATCGCTGGGGAAAAAAGAAAAGCAGCTACAAAAGGAGCTTGAGGAAAAGAAAAGGATAGCAAGGAAAATTGAGGCAGAGATTGAAAAGATAATAGAAGAGGAAAAAAGCAGGAATATGCGGTCAGACATTACTCCGGAACAAAAACTTATAAGCAATAATTTTTATGAAAACAAAGGAATGCTTCCATGGCCCGTTGAGCGGGGGGTTATTACAGGACATTTTGGTATTCAGAAGAATCCGGTGCTGAAGTATGTTACTGAAGATAATATTGACATTGAAATAACTTGCTCGGGGGAAACGCCTGTAAGAAGCGTCTTTAAAGGAGAAGTGGTAAAGGTATTTCCTATAAGAGGAGCTAATATGGCAATTATTATAAGGCACGGGAGATATCTTACAGTTTATCAGAATATTGTAAACGTAAGAGTGAAGCCGGGAGATAAGGTCGAAACGAAACAGGTAGTAGGAACTTTGTTTAATGATACAGAAGAAGGAAATAAAGGAATTCTTAAATTTATGATATTCGAAGAAAAGTCAAAATTGGATCCGGAATTGTGGATTTCGAAAAAAAAGTAGAAATTGCATTACTTTTATGGTTAGTTAAATTTGTTGGGCATGGCGAAAATATACAAGCGGCTGAAAATTGAATCGAAAATGGCAAATCTCAGGACAATAGAAAATGCTATTGATGATATAACTAATACAGCAGGAATAAAACAAGACGACTATGGAAAAATATTGGTTGCTACCCTGGAAGCAGTAAACAATGCGATCACCCATGGAAACAAGGCAAATCCGGAAAAAATGGTTGATGTGGAAATTGAATTTGACAACAATGAAATGAAGGTAACGGTAACAGATGAAGGACCAGGTTTTAATCCTGCTGAAATACCTGATCCGACTAAACCTGAGAATATTGAGGAATTGAGCGGAAGAGGCGTTTTTCTCATGACAAAACTTGCAGATTCAATATCTTTCAATGAAAGGGGAAATAGTGTGACTATGTACTTTAAGGAGGTAACTAATTGAAAATACGAATTTATTACGAAAATGTAAATTTCAGGCTGAGAAAATCGGTATCGATAAAAAAATTTTTAGAAAAGGTCATCAGGAAAGAAAATAAAATTCCGGGTGACCTTAATTTTATTTTTACAGATGATGAGAATCTTATTGAGATTAGTAGAAAATATCTGGGACATGATTATTTTACAGATGTTGTTGCTTTTGATTATAGTGAGGGAAAGACAATAAAAGGAGAAATTTATATTAGTATAGATACTGTAAGGGCAAATGCGAAATACTTCGGGTTAAGAGTAAATGAAGAAGTTCTTAGAGTTATGATTCATGGTATTTTACATTTATGCGGTTATGATGATAAAGAAAAAGGAGAGAAGGAGAAAATGTTAGAACGCCAGGAGATGAAGGTTAGGGAGTTTTTGATTTGATGGAATTCAGATATGATATAATAGTGGTTGGAGGTGGGCACGCTGGGTGTGAGGCGGCTCATGCCGCTGCAGTAATAGGGGCAAGAACATTACTGGTAACGATGGATATGACGAAGCTGGCACAGATGTCGTGTAATCCGGCTATGGGAGGCATTGCAAAAGGACAGATTATAAGGGAAATAGATGCTTTGGGAGGAATGAGCGGGATTGTGACAGACAGAAGTATGATACAGTTCAGGATGCTAAACAGGTCAAAAGGGCCGGCAATGTGGAGTCCAAGAGCACAGTGTGACCGTCAGGGTTTTAGTATTGAATGGAGGAAGGTACTGGAAAATACTGATAATCTTTTTATATGGCAGGAACAGGCTCAGAAGATAATTGTCGACGAAGATAAAAGGGTAAGAGGTGTTGAAACAAGTCTTGGAACAAGATTTATTGCAGATGCAGTGATACTGACAAATGGAACTTTTCTGAACGGAATGATGCATGTAGGGTTCAAAAATGTAAAGGGAGGAAGATCAGGAGAACTTGCATCTTCAGGACTGAGCGAGCAGCTCAGGGAGATGGGTTTCAATGTAGAAAGAATGAAGACCGGGACCAGTGCAAGAATTGATGGACGGACAATTGATTTTTCCAGGATGAGTGAGCAGAAAGGCGACAGTGAAGGAAGATCATTTTCCTTCTTACATTCAAATTATTATATAGAGGACCAGAAAAGCTGTTACATCACCCATACGAATGAAAGTGTGCATGAGGAAGTAAAAAAGGGATTGGAATTCAGTCCGCTGTATACCGGAAGAATTAAGGGAAGAGGACCAAGATATTGCCCGAGTATAGAAACGAAGATTGTTACTTTTACAGACAAAGATTCACATCAGTTATTTATTGAGCCGGAAGGCAGGGAGACTATTGAATATTATGTGAACGGATTTGCAAGCAGCCTTCCGCTTGATGTTCAGATAAAGGCTTTAAGAAAAGTGCCGGGACTGGAGAAAGCTGAGATTTTCAGACCTGGCTATGCTATTGAATATGATTTTTTCCAGCCGACCCAGTTAAAAAGTACACTTGAAACAAAGAGAATTAAAGGACTGTATTTTGCCGGACAGATAAATGGAACAACGGGCTATGAGGAAGCGGCAGCACAGGGATTAGTGGCAGGTATTAATGCTGTGTTAAAAATCAGGGAAAAGGGAAAGTTTGTGATGGGACGGGATGAATCATATATTGGAGTTCTTATTGACGATCTCGTTACAAAAGGTGTCGATGAACCTTACAGAATGTTCACTGCAAGGGCGGAATACAGAATATTACTTAGGCAGGACAATGCAGATGAAAGATTAACAGTAAAAGGATTTTCATTGGGACTGGCGGGAAAGGAAAGAATGGAGAAGCTCGAAGAAAAAGAAAAAATGGGCGAAAGATTAATTAACTTTCTTGAGAAAAGCAGTGTAAGTCCTGAAAGAATAAACATATATCTTGGTAAAATAGGAACGAATAAAATAAGGCAAACTATTAAAGCTGCCAATTTAGCTACAAGGCCTCAGATCCAACTGAGGGAATTGATTGAAAGGTTAAGTAGTGAAGAAATCAGAGATATTTTGCAATCTGATATTGCAAGAGATGTAATTGAATCAGCTGAGGTAAAAATAAAATATAATGGTTATATTCAGAGAGAAAAACTGATAGCAGAGAAACTTCAAAGATTGGAGAACTTAAACATTCCGGAAGAAATTGACTACTTTGAATTGACATCTATTTCTACAGAAGCAAGGCAAAAGCTGTCAAAAATAAAACCTTCGAATATAGGACAGGCAGGACGGATAAGCGGAGTTTCTCCTTCTGATGTTAATATGCTTTTAATGTACCTGGGAAGATAAATGTTCCACGTGGAACATTCACAGAATAAAAAGTGAAAATTTCAGGAAATATAGTTGATATTTTTAAGCGAGATATATATCCTGCGGAAATTAAGTGGGAAAAAGGAATTATCAGGGCAATAGAAAGAAGGAATGGTAATCAGGATGTATTTATATTACCTGGACTTGTTGATGCACATGTCCATATTGAAAGCTCAATGGTGACTCCCGGTTCTTTTGCAGTAGCTGCTGTTTCACGTGGAACAACTGCAGTGGTTTCAGACCCGCATGAGATTGCAAATGTGATGGGGCTGGAAGGCGTAAGGTACATGATCGATGATTCAAAAAAAGTGCCACTGAAATTCTTTTTTGGTGCACCGTCATGCGTACCTGCTACGAACTTCGAAACCAATGGTGCATCGATTAGCCCGGAAGACATTGAAAAGCTGCTGGATTTAAATGATATCAGATACCTTTCTGAAATGATGAATTATCCGGGAGTCATATTTAATGACCCCGGAGTAATGCTGAAAATAGAACTGGCAAAAAGAAAAGGCAAACCCGTCGATGGTCATGCACCCGGACTTTCCGGAGAGGATCTTAAAAAATATGTTTCTGCAGGGATAACTACAGATCATGAATGCAGCACAATAGAAGAAGCAAGAGAAAAAATTTCTCTTGGAATGAAAGTGATAATCAGGGAAGGCAGTGCTGCCAGAAATCTTGATAATCTTAAAGACCTGATAAGGAGTGATCCGGAAATGGTAATGCTTTGCAGTGATGACCTTCATCCTGACATGCTGATGAAGCGGCATATTAACAAGCTTGTTGCAAAACTTGTGAAAGAAGGATATGATGTTTTTGATACCGTAAGGGCCTGCACTCTGAACCCGGCAAACCATTACGGACTAAATTCAGGATTGCTGCGGCCAGGAGATCCTGCTGATTTTATTATGGTCGATGACATCCGAAGCATGAATATATTGAAAACATATATTGACGGAGAAAAGGTTTTTGAAAAAGGAAAGACGCTTTTTAAATATTCAGGTAGTATACCGATAAACAGATTCAGGTGTTCTCCCATCTCACGGGAGGATATTATGATAAAGATGAAAACCGGAAGGATTCGTGTCATTGATGCTTCCGACGGGGAACTTCTTACCGGAGAGGCAATGGAACCGGCAGGCAAGTCAGACTTTGTTGAATCGGATATAAAAAGAGATATCCTGAAACTGGTGGTCAAAGACAGATATACTGACTCTGCGCCATCTGTAGCATTTATAAGGGGATTCGGGATAAAATCCGGAGCATTTGCAAGCTCAATAGCACACGACAGTCATAATATAATCAGTGTCGGCACTAACGACAATGACATTGTGAAAGCTGTCAATAAAATTGTTGAAATGCATGGGGGACTTGCAGTTTCAAAAGGAAATGAAATTAAACAGATGAAACTTGGTATTGCTGGAATTATGTCGGATCAGCCGGTCAGGGAAGTAGCTGAAAAATATGAAATTTTATCAGATGCGGTAAAATCAATTGGATGTCAGATGATGTCTCCATTTATGACACTTTCATTCATGGCACTTCTTGTCATCCCTGAACTGAAACTTAGCGACAGGGGATTGTTTGATGCAAAAAATTTCAGGTTTGTTCCATTGTTTGAAGACAAATCACGGAAGTGATTCGTGCAACAGGACTGATACATTTAAAAGCAACGGGGCAAAACAAACAGTATTGTTTTTAAATTCCATATGAAATATTTCAGATTAGAATGATCATATCTTTGAAATAAGTTATTTCCGGTATATGTCATTAGGTACAAATCAAAACAATATTTTGTCATCACTTCCTGACAAGCCTGGTGTCTATCAGTTTATTGATTCAGATGGAAGGATAATTTATATCGGGAAGGCAAAAAATCTTAAAAAAAGAGTTTCTTCATATTTCGCAAAAAATCAATCAGGCAAAACAACGGTAATGCTGAATAAGGCGGCCGACCTTAAACATATTATTGTTGACACAGAATCTGATGCCCTGCTTCTTGAAAACAATCTGATAAAGAAATACCAGCCGAGATATAACATTCTTCTGAAAGATGACAAAACGTTCCCCTGGATCTGTGTAAAAAAGGAACATTTTCCAAGAGTCTTCAGCACACGTAATGTCATCAGGGATGGTTCACTTTATTTTGGACCGTACACCTCCATGCTTATGGTCAAAACTCTTCTTAATCTCATCAGGCAGATATTTACTTTAAGGAACTGCAACTACAACCTGACCGAAGCAAATATTAACGCCGGGAAATTCAGGGCATGCCTTGAGTATTACATTGGTAACTGCAAGGCTCCCTGCATCGGACTTCAGACGGAACAGGATTATGATGATACTATTTTTCAGATCAGAACTGTGCTGAAAGGAAACATTCTCACCGTAATGGATCACCTGAAAGCGAAAATGAAGGAATTTGCGGGAGAACTGCACTTCGAGAAGGCCCAGGAAATAAAGGAAAAAATTGATATCCTTACAAGATACAGAAGCCATTCGACTGTAGTAAGCAATATGATAAAGAATATTGATGTCTTTGCCTTTACCCAAGACCAGCAAAGATGTTATGTCAATTACCTTAAAGTGGTGGAGGGTGCCGTGGTACAGGCTTTCACACTGGAGCTCAGGTCGAAAGTGGATGAGGAAAAGGAATCAGTTCTTGGTTTTGCAATTACCGAAATAAGACAACGTTATTCAAGTGATTCACCTGAAATAATTGTTCCCTTTTATCCGGATATCAGATTTGACAAGGTCAGATACACTGTCCCGCAAAGCGGAGACAAACTCAAACTCCTCGGGCTTGCAGAAAAAAACGTATTGTATTACAAGCTTGAACAGAGAAAAAAGCTACTGGAACACCGGCCTGAAGCAAGAACGGGAAAAAACCTCGAAAAGGTAAAGAACGACCTTCATATGCCTTCCATGCCTACCCATATTGAATGTTTTGATAACTCAAATATTATGGGTAAAAATCCGGTCGCGGCCTGTGTCGTATTCAGGAACGGAAAGCCGAGCAAAAAGGATTACAGGCATTTTAATATCAGGACTGTCACAGGCCCTGATGATTTTTCTTCCATGGAAGAGATCATTTTCAGGCGTTACAGAAGGCTTACCGAAGAGGGACAGCAGCTGCCACAGCTTGTGATAATCGATGGAGGCAAAGGACAGCTTTCCTCTGCAATGAAAAGCCTCGATAAACTTAACCTTCGTGACAAGATAACAGTTATCGGCATTGCCAAAAAGCTGGAGGAAATTTATTTTCCGGGCGACTCGATACCGATCTATCTTGACAAAAACTCATATACCCTGAAACTGATTCAGCATTTAAGAGATGAAGCGCACAGATTCGGGATAAATTTTCACAGGAATAAGCGGTCATCTGAGATGACAAGGTCGGAACTCGACACAATAAAAGGAATAGGTCCGAAAACAAAAGAAATTCTGCTCAAAAATTTCAGCTCGGTTGATGAAGTAAAAAAAGCTACCGAAGATGAGCTTAAGAACATGATTGGAAAGAACAAAGCAGAAATTATCATAAAAAGGTTTCATAACCAGGCTGGAGAGAAGCCGTAAGCAATGCAACATAAATAACCTGTATTATTCAGAATACCAGACTGTTATTATGCAAAAAAGTCAGGATTAACCCTGCGAGAATTGAATATTTTTTATTTCGTGGAACATTGTCCATAAATCCGGTGCTGAAACCGGGATTAATTACAGGGGCCAAGAAAATTATTTTATTTCCGGGTAAGTTTTTATTCGACCGTATAAAAACAGATTGAAGATTTCAGGAATTTTGGCAGATAATCAAAGACTCTTTTTGATTCACTGATATTGTGCAAGCTCCCGTTCGAGTATTGATGAAATATTATCAGATCCGAATGTAACAAGACCTTTCATTCCGAGTGATCTTGCAACCTGCACATTTTCTTCGACGTCATCTATAAAAAAACACTCTTCGGGTTTCAGCGAGAAAGTGTCAAGAAAATACGAATAAAACCTTACATCCGGTTTTGAAAGCTTTGCTTCGGATGAGATGATACCTCCGTCAAAATATCTGAAGAAGAAATAGTCGTTTTTTACAATCTCAAAAGTGTCAAGAGGGAAGTTGGAGAGATAATATACCCAAAAACCCTGTTTTTTTAACGCAGGAAGAAGTCTGACGTTGTTGTCAAGGGGAAACATTATGTCGGTACAGGAATTGAAAATAAGGGCTATTTCCTCCCTTTTCAGGGAAGATTTTAATGCAATTGAATCAATAGCTTCGCTTGTTGTGATTTCACCATCATCAAGCTTTCGCCATTCATCGCTGTGAAAAATATCATGGAGGATTGTATTTCTGATATTCTCAGGGTAATTCTTCTTTTTAAGATACTCTGAAGGCACAAAGCTGATCAGAACATTTCCGAGGTCAAATATTAGGTTCCTGATCATCTCATCAATTCTTCATACTTATTGGCTGTCCTGTTGCTTCAAGTACGTTCCACCACAGTTCACCTTCAACGTCGATCTTTTTTCTTTTTGCAACAGCCATAGGGATCGGAACAAGGGTAAATTCATTGTTCCAGTATCCGGCCACAAAATCAGTCTTGCCGGCCAGGGCAGCGTGAACTGCATTCTGGGCCAGGAGGCTGCTGAATTTGCTGTCGTTGGCGTTGGCCGGTGCGCTTCTGATTATATAGCTTGGATCGATATATTTTATTGAATGGACAAACTCTTTTGCTTTGAACTCTTCCCTTATCTTTTCTTTGAGATAAACACCGATATCCTTGTGAATTATGTTTCCCGAAGCATCCCGCTGCGCATTCTCGGTATCAAAGAATTCCTGGCCGGCTCCTTCTGCAACGACCACCACGGCATGATGTCTGTCTTCAAGACGCTTTCTCAGGATCTTAAGAAATCCCCTTGGTCCGTACAGATCGAACGGCACCTCGGGAATAAGGACAAAATTCACTTCCTGAATGGCAAGAGCGGCGCTTGCGGCAATAAATCCCGAATCACGGCCCATGAGCTTTACAAGGGCAATACCATTGTAAGCTCCATGGGCTTCATTATGTGCATTCCTGATAATATCGTTGGCAATTGAAAAGGCGGTTTCAAACCCGAATGATTTCTGCATCAGGTCAATATCATTGTCTATCGTTTTTGGGATGCCGGCAACCGAAATCCTGAGCTTTCGCTTTTCAATCTCCTGGTAAATTGCATGCGCACCGCGCAGCGTTCCATCTCCTCCAATACAGAACAACACATTGATATTTAGTATTTCAAGGGTATCCACCATCTTCTCTACGTCCTGGTTTCCCCTGGAAGTCCCGAGAAATGTCCCTCCACTCTGGTAAATGTCACTTACCATCGGGGCCGTAAGCTCAACAACGGGGTGATTGTATTTTGATATCAGACCCTCATACCCGTATTTTATCCCGAGGACACGGCTGATGCCATACCTGTAAAAGAGCTGATTTACCAGGCTTCTGATCACATTATTGACTCCCGGGCACAAACCTCCGCAGGTTACTATTGCGACTTTGGTTTTGGCAGGTTCAAAAAATATATATTCCTTGGGTCCTGCTTTCTCAAATGAGACAGGAGTTTCGCCGCTCTCCCTGTACCTGTTATAGTCATTAAGCGTGACCTCATAAAGGATCCTTTCATCATCCTTGACAAACTTGTAAACAGGACTGTCTTCCCGCTGAGAGGTTTTAAGAGGAGTAACAACACTCCCTTTTCCTAAAGTGGTGACAAGTAAATCCTCGTACTTCATTTTGAACAAATTTGGTTTGGTAACTCAGGCGCCTGTAAATCAGAACAGGAGCAACCAAATTTAAGTAAAAAAATCAGCCTGTAAAACGAATATAATGTATTAATTTGATTCGACTATCTGTTTAATCCTGCCGACGAGTCCGTTTTCGAGCTTTACTTTAATTCCATGCGGATGAACAGGAGCCGTTGTAAGTATCTCTTTAACTTTTCCTTCTGTAAGACGACCTGTGTGCTTATCTTCTGTCAGCTCAACAATAACATCAATTCCCGGCCTGACATCTGACCTGCGCGTTCCTTCCATAATAATCAGTTTTGAAAAAAAAATTCTACTTACCGATCTTCAAATTCAAAATTAGTGTGCAATTATAAATAATTTATTCAAGAAAAATAAAAAAATGACAAGTTTTATTATTTCCGGTTCTATCGCCTCAAAAGGCGCCCCTTACAATTGTTCTGATCCTGTAGAGGCCTTTGCTTGCTGTTATGAAAAGGTATTTGCGGTCTTTCCCTCCGAAACACACATTGGCGGTCCAGCTTTCGGGTACAGCGATATTTCCGAGCTTTTTTCCTGTTTTGTCAAATATTGTCACTCCGTTTCCTGTAATGTAGATATTTCCTTTGGTGTCGATTGTCATACCGTCAGAACCCATTTCGCAGAAAAGCTTCTTTTCTGTCAGGAACCCGCCTTCATTAATCCTGTAACTCCATGTCCTGTTTCCTGCAATGTCAGCAACGTACAGTGTTTTCCCGTCGGGAGTCCCGATAATGCCGTTCGGCTGAGCCAGGTCCTCAATGACACGTTTAAGCTCCCTCCGGTCAGGACTCAGATAGTATACGCACTGCTTGTCCTGCGGCATGGCTGAATGATTCCACCATGACCTTTTGTAAAATGGATCAGTAAAAAAGATGCTTCCGTCGGGTGCAATCCAGAGATCATTCGGCCCGTTAAGAAGTTTCCCGTTATAATCTGAAAGGATGACTTCAACCTTTTTATCGGGATCTATTTTCCATATCTCATTCTTCTCGTCAGCACATGAGAAAAGATCTCCTTTTTTGTCGAAGAACATTCCGTTCGATCTTCCGCATGGCTGCATGAATATTGAAAGCTTATCATCTGTGCTCCATTCCATTATCCTGTTGTTGGGCTGATCGGTGAAAAACACATTTCCGGACGCATCGGCTGCCGGACCTTCCGTAAATTCAAAAGTTCCCGCAAGTTTCTCAAGCCCGGTTCCGTTTTTCAGTATACCGTGTATCTCTTTCTGCTGTGGGAACATGTTCGGCGGGAGTATAAAAAGCAAAATAGCAGGGAGAAATCTAAGTGTCATATTTATGTAATTAAAAATTGACTTAAAAATATTACTCAGGACAACCTGACATTCCTGATTCTGCCGATGTAGTTATCCATCTGTCCGGGTTCCTCGAATCCTATTATAATCAGGTCAACAGTCCCGAGTCCGAGGACAAATTTCAGGGAATCATCAATCTTTGAAGGATAATCCTTCAGGTTTCCACCACCAATAAGTTTCATCCCGATAACACCCTTGCCGGCCTTATGGAATTTCTCAATCACACGAACTATTGGCAAAGGATCCTTCTTATCCATGTTTTCACCGAACGGGTTAATGCGGACATGGATCACATCCGCCCATAGAGAGGCAGCTGCAGCTTCAAGAGCCTCAAATGTATGCACAGATACGCCATGGGCACGGATTATCTTTTTTGCTTTAAGGGTTTCAAGGCCATCCAGATGCTTTTTATACTTTTCGGGCCAGTTCCCATCAGTCATACAATGGAGCTGGACGATATCAAAATAATCAGTGTTCAGTTCCCTGCGGAAGCGCTCAATAACTGTTTCGGGATAGCCCTTATCCCGGTCGGGAATTCCTCCCTCCGTTATCCACATCTTTGTTCCGAGAACGTAATTCTCCCTTGGGATATTCTTAAGGGCTGCTGCTATGAACAGGTGGGTGCCATAGCTGTCGGCACAGTCAAAATAGCGTATGCCCCTTTCGTAGGCCTGGCGGATAAGTTTTTCTGCCACACCTGCCCTTGTGATGCTGGAAGAGCGGTTATAGCCATTGAATCCTGTTCCCATTCCAAGAAGCGTTGTTTTTATACCTGTGTTTCCCAGAGTAATTATCTGAAAAGGATCGAATGTCTTTTGTTCATAACCTGAAGGAAGTGCGCTTAATACATTTCCAAGAAAAACAGTTCCTGCTCCTGCAGTAACTGCGGCCATGAACTGTCGGCGGGTCAGATTTTCCTTCTTCATAAAATGGATTTATACAATTATATTTCAATTTTGATCTGAAATAATCTGAAAAATCTGCTGAATCTTATTGATTAAGAACATCTATAATAACATGCGAAGGATATTCTGCGTTGTGGTATATCCTTTCCGTTGCTTTCTGGAAATCACTGTCACTGCACTTATAAATATTCACAAACTTCTGTGGGTTCATGTCAACAAGAGGGAACCATGAATTCTGTACCTGGACCATTATTCTGTGCCCCTTTTTAAACGTATGCGCAATATCCGGCATCGTGTACCTGACTTCTGTTACTTTTCCCGGTATGAATGGCTCGGGCTTGTCAAAACCGTTCCGGTATTTACCCCTGAAGATATCTCCCCTTACAAGCATCTGGTAGCCGCTTAACGGAACTTTTATTTCTTCATTATCAGGCGCCTGCGCATCATCCGGAAAGACATCGATCAGCTTGACAACATAATCTGCATCAGTGCCTGTCGTGGATACGAACAGATCGGCTGAGACAGGACCCGTTACAGTCATATCCTGTGATAATATACCGGTTGTGTACTCCATCACATCAGGACGCCGTGATGCAAACCTCTGGTCGTCGGTCATGTACTCAGTTGTTCTATGCGGATGTACTCCGCTTGTATAGGGAACAGGGTGCAACGGATCGGACACGTACTCATCGAACCCTGTTTTTCCGGAAGGTGCATTGAATGAAGCTTCCTCTTTATCCTGAAAATAGAGGTTCTGTGGCGTTACGTTTTTAGGTGGCCAGGTCTCAAAATTCCTCCATTCATCAGACCCGGTTACAAAAATGGTTGCTTCGGGCATGACAAGATTTCCTTCACCCTTCAGGTAATAATCAAAAAAGCTTTTTTCAAGGGATTCATATTTTTCATTTGCATCGAGCCCCCAGTAAATGTTCCCGAGGTGAGTTGCCTGACCGTAGGCCCACTGGCCATGTGACCATGGACCCATCACCAGAAAATTCCTTGTTGAAGGAGGATTCTGCTTTTCTATGGCCTCATATGTTTGAAGAGCTCCGTAGAGATCCTCGGCATCAAACCAGCCTCCTACAGTCATAACTGCCGGGGTCACGTTCTTAAGATACTGGCACGGGTCGCGGGCTTTCCAGAACCCATCATAGTCGGGATGCGCAAATGCATCATTCCAGAACTTTATGCTGTCGCCAAAGTATTTTGGAGCAATATTTTTCACCGCACCAAGTGAAAGAAAGAATTCATAACTATCCTGCATCGGCATTTTAAATCTGGGATTACCATTTCTTGTAAGCTTCCTGTGCGGTTGCCCGTTACTGTAGTAAAAACTGAAGCAATCCATCAGGAAAAAAGCACCGTTATGATGAAAATCATCACCGACGAACCAGGCTGTGACAGGTGCCTGCGGCGAAACTGCCTTAACTGCCGGATGAGCATTTATTATACCCATTGTAGAATAGAATCCGGGATAGGAAATGCCGAAAATTCCAATGTTACCGTTATTGTTATTGACATTTTTCACAAGCCAGTCGACAGTGTCCCAGGTATCTGTCGATTCATCAATATCCTTGTTGCTCTTTTTATCAGCAATCACCGGCCTGACATCCACAAATTCACCTTCACTCATAAACTTTCCCCTGACATCCTGGAAGACCATTATGTAATCATCCAGTGTGTACCTGCTGTAAAGTTGCATGAAGGAATTGAAACCGCCGGGACCGCCGGGTTCAATATCGTAAGGTGTACGGTTGAGCAAAATCGGATGCGGAACGGAATGGTTCCTGGGAGAGTAGATTGATGTGAACAATTTTACCCCATCGCGCATTGTAATATAAACTTCCTGCTTGTCGTATCTTTGCTTTAATGCCTCTTCACTGTTCGGAGCTGCTGCTATCGGAGTTTTTCCGAACACTATATCGAATTTACGCCCTCTCTGCTCAAGAGAACCTCTTATTTCTGTATAATTACTGTTTACCTGTCCGGAATATTTGAATCCAGCCTCTGCATGGGAAAATGAGAAATCAGGATATTTGAAAGTGGTAGTAGTTGAGGCTATATCAAAGGCATTCTGGTCGGGACTGTCCCACGTTGATACATACCCATTGACAGCATCTTTGACATGAACAACCAGGCGCAGAACAATTCCGCCGACATCGGCTTTCCCATACCAGTCTCCTTCAATGTTCTGAGCTTTTAAAAATGACGGGATCATTACCAGGGAAACAAGAAGCAGGCTGTAGAATCTGATGAAATGTAGTTTTGTTTTCATCCGTATATAATTTTGATTTTAAAGGTCGGATGGAACCGCACATGATTGAAAATTATATTCATACGTGTTTAAGCTTGTGGTCAATCATGTGGGTTTCATGGCTTATTTATAGTTGTTTGGTTAAATTTTATTCAAGTCCGATAGGGCTGCAAGGTCTCCGGGAGCTACTGGCCTTACAAATATCGCACTCATAGTCCCTCACGGAAAATTCAACATCATAAATGTATTGCCGTTCTTCCATGAATATATGACAGCTTATTTTAAAAGAAGTTACAAGTTACAAATATTTTTTTCTCATCACCTGTGAAGCAGTGCTTAAAAGATGAAAGCCAGAAAACGGCATCCATATAATATTTTATTTCAAGAAGACAGCATCTCCCGTAAAAAGATGATATCATTTGATTTATCCCGCTGTAAATCTGAGATATAAAAAGCACTGATACATGATATAATATATCCGTGGTCATGGATAATTAGACTGAAACCAGGAGGAAACAGTTAAATTTATTTCGGGAAAAGACCGAAAAATTTTCTAAGGGCCTTATGGAATTTATGAATGCTGTGAGGCTTGTAGTGCATAAGGATGCATTCGCCCGTAACGTAATTTATGTCGGTTCCTTCAAGCTCCTTTAAAGCCTCTTTTGAGTCAGCCATCTGCTGGATCCAGATTTGCTTTATTCCTTTTTCCTTTGCATCCCTGATCACTGACGGAGTCTGATCTTTTCGGGTCATAATAATCAGCCCTCTGACATCGGCCGGAAGGCTCATGACGTCATGAAAGACAACGGTTCCGTCGATCTGGTCAGCATTGGGATTTACAGGCACCAGATTCATTCCTTTTCCTTTAAGTTCTTTAAAGGCCGAATAGCCAAACTTCTTTGGATTCCGCGATACGCCAGCCAATGCAAAAGTCTCCGATCCAAGAAACTCATTTATCTGATTTAGGGTTGCCATCTTTTCTAAGTCTACTGTTTATAATCTGAAATTAATTTTCTTTTTGCCTTGCCGATGATTGCTGATGGTCATTACCGGTTGCCCCATGGTAAGCTACCCGCAAACCGTAAACTGCAAATCCGGAACCGTAAAATTAAAAACAGAAACAAAATCAATCTCTAAGCATAAAGACTTAAAATTACGATAAAATAAACAACAAGAGATAATTATTATTTACTTGGCATAGCGTTAACCTATCAAAATCAACATGAAACAGCCTATAAACCATACTGGCTATCTTTTTTCAAAAAGATATTCAGATTATGTATTTATACTCCTGTTTCTGCTGTATATGTTCGATTATATAGACAGGTCGGTAGTTTCTTCAATGTTCACATCAATCGAAAGAGACTGGGGAATAACGCATACTCAAAGCGGTATGCTCATGTCGGCTGTTTACTGGGCAATCGTGATCCTCACTTTTCCGGTATCGCTTCTTGTGGACAGATGGAGCAGAACAAAGACCATAGGCGTAATGGCAGTTATCTGGAGCCTTGCCACTGCCCTTTGCACTCTTACCGGCAATTATGTACAGCTGTTCATGGCACGGATGCTTATCGGGGTTGGAGAGGCCGGATATGCACCCGGGGGAAGCGCAATGATATCAGGCCTTTATCCGATTGAAAAAAGATCAAAAATGATGGGTATCTGGAATGCTTCAATACCCCTGGGAACAGCTATCGGAGTATTTATGGGAGGTTTAATAGCAACAAGATATGGATGGAAGCATGCCTTCGGAATAGTTGCATTTCCGGGAATGATTGTAGCGATTCTCTTTCTCTTTGTGAAGGATTATAAGACTGTTGATCTCTCATTTGTTGATAAGGAAAACCATAAGGTTAAAATGGAGCGGAAAGACATAATCAGGGAGTTCCTGTCAAAACCTTCCATAATCTTTACTTATTTTGGCATCGCTTCAGTAGTCTTTGTGACAACTTCACTGATTACCTGGCTTTCGACATATTTCCAGAAGGTTAGGGGGCTTCCCGAAGACAGAGCCGGAACAATGACAAGCGCAGTTATGATCCTTGCACTTGTGGGGGCCCCCATCGGAGGCATTATTACCGACAGGTGGAGAAAAACGAGAATAAATGCGCGATTGATGATGCCTGCAATCACAACACTGACATCAGCTGTCCTGCTGTTTTTTGCGTTGGTTATTTTCCGGGGCGCTGTTCAGTTCGGAGCACTTCTTGTCCTTGGTATTACAATAATGATGTTTATTTCAGGCGCCTCGGCAGTTACGCAGGATGTCATCCATCCCGGACTGAGAGCCACATCATATGCCATTGCGGTTGTCGTGCAGAATCTCTTGGGTTCTTCAACAGCTCCGCTGGTTGTGGGGAAAATATATGACCTTTCGAACATTAAGATAGCAATGTCGATCCTGCCTTTTGTACTTTTGCTTGGCGCTTTCCTTTTCTATTTGGGGTCGAAGTATTATGCAAGGGATATGGAAAAGGTGACGAAGGTCAATCTGGAACAGGCTTAAACAGTCAACCCTTTCCCGGTCTCTTTCCATTTTTAAAAAGAGAAGGGGTACCGGAATAGGTTTGAATAACCCGAATTATAATTGCTGTCTGTTTTATTTATCCCTTGAGACAGTGTAATCGACAAATTCAATGAGTGCATTTTTAACCTCTGATTCCTTGTAGGTATCTAATATTTTCATTGCTTTATCCCTGTACTCATTCATTTTATGTTCGGCATATTCCATTCCTCCGCGTTTGGCAATAAAATCAACAACCTCCCTGATATCTGATTTTGATTTCTTTTTGTCACGGACAATCCTAAGAATGTGCCTTTTTTCCGTAAGTGATGCCTGTCCCAGAGAATGGATCAGCGGAAGGGTGATCTTTTTCTCTTTAAGATCGTTCCCCAGGATTTTTCCTGTCAGCCCGTTCCCCTGGTAATCAAGTATATCATCACGGATCTGGAAAGCAATGCCGATAGCTTCTCCCATTTCTTTCATTGCTTTTATGACATCCGGGTCGTTGGACACAGATCGCGCCCCGCAGGCCGTGCATGCAGAAAGAAGAGCAGCTGTCTTGCTTTTTATGATCCTGAAATAATCTTCTTCATTGATATTAAGTTTTCTTGCTTTCTGAAGCTGGAGAAGTTCTCCTTCGCTCATTGACTTTACTGCTTCGGAAACAATTTCCAGCATGTCGAACCGGTTCTTTTCAATGCTTATAAGAAGACCGCTGGAAAGCATATAATCACCGACAAGCACTGCTATCTTTGAGTTCCAGAGCGCATTTACTGAAAGAGCACCCCTTCTCTCGGTGGCGTCGTCAACCACATCGTCGTGAACAAGTGAAGCAGTATGAAGAAGCTCAATGAAAGTGGCGGCAACATATGTTGGTTCAGATATTTCACCGTTCAGCTTTGCAGAAAGAAAGACAAGAAGTGGTCTCATCTGTTTTCCCTTTCTCCTGAAAATATAATTAAGAATTATTTTCAGCAAAGGAATGTCGCTTCGCATGGTCCTGCCAAAATAAGATTCGAATTGCGCCATTTCCTTATCGACAGGTTTTCTTATGTTGTTCAGATCGGGCATCAGGGATAATTTCGTTCAAATGTACGATAAAACAGGAATTATTACCTGAAATTTCAGAATGTATGCCAGCTTTTTGTGTGACAGGTCACCCCTTTTGAAAATGAAAAATATGATATATTTGTTTTTACAAATAATCATTGACATCAATGGGATTAAAAGATCTGACCCCTGAGAACCTTGAAAAGGCCTCAGGCATGCTTAAAGCCCTGGCTCATCCGGTAAGGATTTTTATTATCGGTTACCTCGAGGACGGTCGTGAAAAGACGGTTACGGATATTCATAAATATGTCGGGATTGAGCAATCAGCGGCATCACACCATCTTGGAATAATGAAAGATAAAGGTATTCTCGGATCGAGGAGAGAAGGGAAAAACACCTATTATTTTCTGAAGCAGGAAAAGCTGATGCCTCTTCTGAATTGCATCAGTGAATGCTGCAACTGAATACCTAACCAGCACTTTTAAACATTTTTTTCTGAAACAGGATTATTGCAATAACGCCGCATGTAATTGCCGAGTCTGCAATGTTAAAAACCGGCCTGAAGAATACGAACGATTCTCCCGGACGGAAAGGCGACCAGGAAGGCCAGTGTGCATCAATGACCGGAAAATAAAGCATATCTACAACCCGGCCCTGAAGAAATGAAGCATAACCTCCTCCCGGAGGAAAAAGCAATGCCGGCTGGGCCGTACTTTCACTGAATATCATCCCGTAAAATGCACTGTCGATAAGATTTCCTACTGCTCCTGCAAGTATAGCGCTCACTGAAAGGATAAGCCCCAGGTTTGATTTTTTCTTTATAAGGGAGAAAAGGAACCAGCCTATGCCACCAATTGCAACCAGGCGGAACATGCTTAGTACCACCTTGCCTGATTTGCCTCCCATTTCCAGGCCAAAAGCCATTCCGTTGTTTTCAATGAAATGAAGCAATCCCCATTTACCGAAGATTGAAATCTCCTGACCGGCAACCATATGGGTTTTTACCCAAAACTTCAGTACCTGGTCGGCAAAAAGAATAAGAACTATTAATAAGGCGGACTTCTTCCCTGATGACATTATTTACAACTGTTTTTAAGGGGCGAAAAGTAGTAAAAAAAAAATCCCGGCGCAAACCGGGACTTTCTTAACATTTATATTTTTCAGGAACATGTAACATTCAGGTAATTACTATCCCAGCAATACCAGTTGTCATCCCCGAAATACAACTCGCTCTGTACTTCTCCTTCGTGGGAGGTGGTATCCCATTTGACATTCACGTCATAAAACTGGAGAGTTGCGGTACTGTAATAATGGATTGTATAGTAAGCATTAAGAGTGTCTGAGGTAAGTCCGTATTCAATATAACTACCTGCAAAGGAACTTCCTGACTCGACATAAGAATACTTAATGGTGGCTATCGAAGTTCCGCTTTTGGTCCAGTCAATCTGAAGAACAGGCACCTGGCTGTCATAGCTCTTGTTAAGGATCCATTGTCCGCTTGTGCCGTCAAGGCTGGAAGTTCCGCTAAACCATACGAATTCATTAAAACCTCCGGTCCCGGTCTTTGAAATATACATCTTCCAGGCAACGTCGCTGGCATTAATCTGCCCGGTCAGCCTGAAGTTGTAGGTAACGCTGAGGACAGCAACATTGTAACTCCACTGCCATGTTTTATCCCCAATATATGTTGGAGTCTGTTTAACAGCAACCTGAAACGATGCCACCGGAACTGCCAGCGTTGTTGTGATGATTGCATCCCAGATCATTGCAACACCCGCCGCATATTGCCAATTAGTGGTCAGGATACCTTTCGGAACAGCAACGGATAAATTTGATTTTGCCTGAGTTTGAAAATTGCTGAAATCAATTGTCATTGACCCGGCAGGCGGAAGAACAGGCGGCTCACCATTGTCCTTCTTACAACCTGTCAGAAGGGCAATAAAAATAAAAGGAAGTATTATAAGTACAGAAGACTTTTTCATAACTGAAACTGATTTTGGTTAGTATATATACAACGTAAAAACATATTCAAAAGTATAATCCGGAGGGAATCCGGTATTGGAAAAAACATATACTGCGTTGCGGTTGAATATTTTAAGATAAAATATGTGTTCATCCGAACTAATTAGTAAATTTATTGTTTAATATAAAATTAATTGAAAATGGAACGCAGAAATTTTATCAGGAATCTTGGAATTGGAGTTGCTGCGACAGTCGTTGCAGGAAAATCAATTGCAGGAGAAGTAACCAAATCAATGAGTTTAAACATGGAAAAATTTGACACACACCAGTTTCCGGCTCTGCCTTTTGCCTATGATGCTCTGGAGCCGTACATAGACGCCCGTACTATGGAATTACACTATGACAAGCATCACCGCACATATTTCAACAATTTTGTGAATGCCATTAAAGGAACCGCCATGGACAATACTCCCATCGAAAGCATTTTTGCCACGGTTTCGTCAGCGAGTGATGCAGTGAGAAACAACGGGGGAGGTTTTTATAACCATTGGCTTTTCTGGAATAATCTGGCGCCAAAATCCGCAGGTCCCTCGCAGGAACTTTCTGCCGCCCTGATAAAGTCGTTCGGCTCATTTGACAAATTCAAAGAGACATTCGGCAACTCAGGCAAAACGCGTTTCGGAAGCGGCTGGGCATGGCTCTACCTTGCTTCCGATAAAAACCTGGCAATAGGAAGCTCCCCAAACCAGGATAATCCGATGATGGATGTATCTCCGATAAAGGGAGTGCCGCTTCTGACATTGGATGTATGGGAACATGCATATTACCTTAAATACCAGAACAGGAGAGCCGATTATATTGATGCTTTCTGGAATGTGGTAAACTGGGAAGAGGTGAACAGGAGATATCAACAGGCACTGAAGTAAAAAATAGTGCTGTTTAAAAAGTCAGAATTTTAAGAGGAATAACCTTTTTTTGCCACTTTAACCCCCTTGCGGTTTATTAATGTAAAACGTAAAGGGGATTTTTTATATGTCTGTATATCAATAAGTCTTTTGCAGTGGTTCCGACAACGGCCGGGATAGGGGCAAAAGATAAGGGAATCTCTTTATAAATGGCTCTTTTTATGTGTACAGAAACCTCTTAATCTTAAGAGTTGCTGTTTTCTGGAACGGAACAGGCTGCAGGACAACCTTGTTTATCTGGCTGAACTTACTGACTTTGGAATTTACATATTCCTTGATCTCGGCCAGCAGTTCGTTTTTCTTGTCTTCAAGCTGTTTTGTCATATCCTGCTTAAAGATCATATATTTCTTTTCAAGCTCATCCATATTCAGATGGACGTAGGCTATCAGTTTACCTTTCTGCTGGATAACCAGCGATTCAACAACAAACCTGAAATTATTGATAACCGATTCAATCTCCTCCGGATATATATTTTCTCCGCTGGCCCCTACGATCATGTTCTTAAGTCTTCCCTTTATGTAAAGATTGTTGTTTGAGTCAAAACTGCCGAGATCTCCGGTTTTAAACCAGCCATCAGCAGTAAGGACCTCCCCTGTCATTTCTGGGTCCCTGTAATAACCCTTCATCACATTTGGACCCCTTGCCCAGATCTCGCCTTCTCCTGTTTTTTTGTCGGGATTGTTTATTTTTAATTCAACACCTTCAATTGCCGGACCGGTAGAATCCAGAACTGCTTTCGACGGATTGGTTCCGGCAAGTAACGGTGAAGTCTCTGTCAGACCATAGCCAATAGCATAAGGAAATTTTGCTTCCAGAAGGAATTTTTCAACAGTCTTATTCAGTTTGGCACCTCCGATTCCAAAAAATTTCAGATGGCCCCCAAATGTCTTGTATAGTTTCTTGCCTGCAACCGCATTCAGTTTTTTTCTGATAAAGGACATTTTATACAGGATTCTTAAGATCCGTTTTTCGCTGAAGGAAGGCAATATTTTGTTAAAATAGATTTTTTCCATTATCAGCGGCACTGTCAGCATTACAGTCGGCTTAACCTCAGCCATTGCCGGGATCAGTACAGAAGGAGTTGGCGGCTTCCTCAGGTAATAAACGCATGAACCGCCTAAAACCGGCAGAATAAGGCCAAGAGTATTCTCATAGGTATGAGACAGCGGCAGCACAGATAAAAACCTGTCATTTTCATTTACAGTCTGAATAACCTTCCCCTTGTAAGCATTGAAAACAATATTCCTGTGAGTCAGCATCACTCCCTTGGAACGACCTGTGGTGCCTGATGTGTAAATTATTGAAGCAAGATCATCTTCAGCTACATCATAAATATTTTGCGGAAGCGCTGAAGGATCAAAAGTTATTGACTTGTTCTCGGAGAAGAGTATAGAAAAATTGTCAATAAGTATTCCGGTTTTAAGATCATCGGATTCAAACCCTTCCAGCTTAGGCAAAAGGGAGGAAGAAACAAATATTGCCTTAGCTCCCGAGTGGCTTAGAACATTAGCCACTTCCGTTGCTGAAAAATCAGGTAATATGGGAACTGCAACAGCTCCCATAAAAGTTATTGAGAAATATGCCGAACTCCAGTTAGGGGAATTGGTGCTGAGTATTGCTGCCTTGTCGCCTGGCTTTATTCCAAGTTTTTCAAGCAACGCTGTAAGTGCGCTGATTTCCCTGGCAGATTCATTATATGTCCTGGGTTTTTCCCCTACAAATGCATACGCCTCATGATTGCCGTATTTGCGCACGGTTTCATTGAATGTTGCAGGAAAAGTAAAACGTATGTTATCTTCTTCTATCAATGGTATTGTATCTGTCATATAAGTGTACAAAGGTAAATAATTTTGTTGGTATCCTGTTAATAACATTATAAATATTGCATTATTGCTTAAATAACAGCAATAAATAAAAAGACTTAATTCAGCGAAGTTGGTTAAATTTGTACACAGTATATGATAATATCCAATGGCAACTTCAATCAGGGTAACCAAGGAATTTTCTTTTGAAATGGCCCATGTGCTGTGGAACTATGACGGCCCGTGCAAGAATGTCCATGGACATTCCTACAGGTTGTTTGTCACTATCTCAGGGATGCCTGTCAATGACCCTGAAAACCCTAAGAATGGGATGGTAATTGATTTCGGCGATCTTAAAAGGATCGTAAAGAAGGAAATAATTGACATATATGACCATGCAGTGACTGTTCCGAAAAGCTTTGAAAAGGGAAAGGCAGAAGTTTTCAGGGAAATGTTCGGGAATGCAATTGTCATTGATTATCAGCCGACATGTGAAAACCTTGTTGCCGACTTTGCTTCCCGGATTAAAAAGCTCCTTCCCCTGTCGGTAAAGCTTCACAGCCTCAGACTTTATGAAACGGCCACATCGTTTGCGGAGTGGCATGCATCAGACAATGAATAATCAGAATATGCCGGCTATACAACCTAAAAAACTTTTCCTGCTTGATGCTTATGCACTGATCTTCCGTTCATTTTACGCATTCATCAGGAACCCCAGGATCACCTCCAGGGGGATGAACACTTCAGCAATCTTCGGATTTCTCCTGACCCTTGAAGAGGTTCTGCAAAAACAGAAACCCACACATATAGCCGTTGTTTTTGACATGCCCGGCCCCACATTCAGGCATGAAATGTATCCCGATTACAAGGGCACCCGGGAAGAAACTCCGGAGGACATTCAAAAATCAGTACCCTATATCAAGCGACTCCTGGAAGCTTACCGGATACCGGTGATCGGATGCCAGGGCTTTGAAGCCGATGATGTTATCGGAACACTTGCAAAGAAAGCCGCAAAAAGAAATTTTGTAACCTATATGATGACTCCCGATAAGGATTTTGCTCAACTGGTGTCCGACACAATTTTCATGTTCAAGCCGGCAAAGGGTGGAAATGACTCAGTGAAATGGGGAGTTGAGGATGTCAGAAGGGAATTCTCGGTTAAAGAGCCTGAACAGGTAATCGATATCCTGGCCCTGATGGGCGACACGGCCGACAATATCCCGGGAGCCCCGGGAGTAGGTCCCAAGACTGCAATGAAGCTTATTTCAGAATATGGTTCAGTGGAAGAACTTTTCAGGCATACTGACGAACTTAAGGGAAAACTTAAGGAAATTATCGGGAACAATAAAGTACAGATTGAACTTTCGAAAAAGCTTGCAACCATCGATCTGAACGCTCCCGTGGAACTGAAGGAAGATGAGCTTATAACCGAACCGCCTGACAGGGATAAACTTAAAAACCTTTTTGAAGAACTGGAATTTAAAACGGTTGCTTCGAAAATCCTTGGCGAGATCGAAAATACTGGAAAAAAGGCTGATCCAACAGCTGAAATGCCTGCTCCCGAACCTTTACAGGGCTCCCTTTTCGGCAATGCCTCAGTTCCTGATAACACTCCAAAAGATACTATCAACACTGTAAGTCATACTTATATCCTGCTTGAAGGTGAGAAAGCTATTAAGGACTTTGTTGCAAAAGCTAAGAACCTGAAAGAAATATGCTTTGACAGCGAGACCACAAGCATTGACCCCCTTGATTCGGAACTGGTAGCACTGTCATTTTCATGGGAAAAGGGAACTGGCTACCTTGTACACTTTCCTGAATCACAACCCGAAACCCTGAAAATCCTTGAAATCCTTAATCCTCTTTTCGCGGATCCTGCGATACTCAAAATAGGCCAGAATATGAAGTTTGACATTCAGGTGTTAGGGAATTATGGCACTGAGATGAATGGCCCGCTTTTTGACACCATGATCGCCCATTATCTGCTCGAACCTGATATGAGACATAATATGAACCTGTTGTCGGAAGTATATCTGAATTACGACCCGGTACATATCGAGTCACTGATCGGAGAGAAGGGCAGCAGCCAGAAAAATATGCGTTCAGTACCGGTTGACAAGCTGCAGGATTATGCGGTTGAAGATGCAGATGTCACTTACAGGCTTAAGGAAGTATTTCAGCCAAGGATTGTTTCAGAAGGACTGGAAGACCTGTCTGAAAATATTGAAATGCCGCTCATCCGGGTTCTGGCTGACATGGAACGGGACGGAGTCAGGCTGAACAGCGAAGAACTTAAAAGCGTTGCCGTAGGCCTGCGGGAAGATATACTGTCGCTTGAAAAGGAAATATATGAACTCGCAGGAACAGAATTTAATATATCTTCCCCGAAGCAGCTCGGAGATATCCTTTTCCTTAAGCTTAAGCTTGATGAAAAGGCAAGGGTGACAAAAACGAAGCAGTTCGTCACAAATGAGGAGATACTCCAGAGACTTGCATGGAAACACCCGATAGTAAATAAAGTGCTTGAATACAGGGGGCTCAGGAAGTTGCTTTCTACTTATGTTGAAACACTTCCGGAGCTGGTTGACAAAAAGAACGGAAGGATACATACTTCGTTCAACCAGGCGGTAGCTTCCACAGGAAGGCTAAGCTCCAACAACCCGAATCTTCAGAATATACCGGTAAGGGATGAACGGGGAAGGGAGATCAGAAAAGCATTTGTTCCGGAGAATGGAAACCTGTTCCTGTCGGCCGATTATTCGCAGATAGAGCTGAGGATAATGGCCCATCTGAGTAAAGATCGTAATATGATTGAGGATTTTCTTTCAGGAAGTGATATACATGCGGCTACGGCATCTAAAATATTCGGTGTAGATGTGAAAGATGTGACAAGGGAAATGCGCGCCAGGGCAAAAACTGCCAATTTCGGTATAATTTACGGCATTTCTTCCTTCGGGTTGTCGGAACGCCTCAATATCGGACGCAAGGAAGCAAAGGACCTTATTGACGGGTATTTCAATTCCTACCCCGGGGTTAAGGCTTATATGGATGAAAGCATCAGAAAGGCAAGGGAAAAAGGCTACGTTACAACCATGTTCGGAAGGAGAAGATACCTTCGCGACATCCATTCAAGAAACCAGGTCGTGAGAGGCAATGCTGAAAGAAATGCCATCAATGCCCCGATACAGGGGACTGCAGCAGACATCATTAAAATTGCAATGGTCGGGATCCATGAAAAGATGAAAGCCGGAAAATATGCTTCAAAAATGATTCTCCAGGTTCATGACGAATTGATATTTGACGTGGTTCCCGTTGAGATGGGGAAGCTTAAAGAAATGGTGGTTCATGAGATGACAACGGCTGCAAAGCTTGACGTACCGCTGAAGGTTGACTGCGGAACCGGCAAAAACTGGCTGGAGGCGCATTAGCCCCCCGTCCCCCAGGAGGGCTTCAATTGGATAAAATGTTTTCAAGCCCCACTCAGGGGGGTTAGGGAATCGGGAAATGGATGAGGAGGATGCAGACAGCCGGTAAATTTAAAATTTTGATAGCAGAAAAATTAATATGGATATTAATGTACTGTTTTTCGGAGTTCTGGTTGAGGTGACGGGAACACACAGGAAACATTACCGGGAAGTTAAGTCATTCAGCGACCTTAAGCACAGGATTGAAGACGATTTTCCCGGGATAATACACTATAATTTCAGAATTGCGCTCAACAACGAAATCATAAACGAAGATCCCGTACTGAGCCATGACGACGAAGTAGCATATCTGCCTCCATTCGCAGGAGGATGAATTAAAGGGTATTTAAATAATCTAAACAAGATTGAAATGCATCTGATTGAAGGTCCAGTGCCATATTCGGCAATAACAGAATTAATTGCAAAAAAAGCTAAAAACACAGAAACGGGAGCTCATATGCTGTTTCTCGGACAGGTAAAAAGCGATCTTGTCGAAGGGAAGCAGGTAAGGGCTATTGAATACTCTGCATACGAGGAGATGGTTATTTCCGAGGCTGACAAGATAAACAAGACTATTCTGTCAGAGTTTGGTGATGTAAAAAGCATAGAAATAGTGCACTCAAAAGGCCTTGTTAATGCAGGTGAGATTTCGCTTCTGGTGATGGTATCTGCCGGGAATCCCGGCCAGGCACAGGCAGCCTGCGCCAAGGCAGTAGAACTTATAAAGGATAAGCTTCCGATCCTTAAAAGGGAGGTTTTTTAAAACCGGACCAGCCGGTAAAAGCAGAATTCCCTAAACACCGTCATCGTCATCACTGCTATCAGGATGGGCTGACTGAAGCACTGGTTTTGCATCCTTTTTCGGAAGCTGAATTGAGCCGGTTTTTCCCTGAAGAATTGAATTGTATTCATCCCTGTTGTTGAGAACATCAAGAGCTTTCTTTATCTGATTGTCTGTTTTAAGCGTCCAGGCAATCGATCCTTCCTCATAAAAATAACGGCTTATGATTTCATCTTCAAGGAGCTCTTCTATTTCACTCCGGAAGGCCAACAGATCCTTATCGAGCGTATGATTCAGATCCTTCTTCATTTCGTTGAAAAGATCCTTGTGCAGATCATAGTACTTTTCTTTTTTGGCATTTGTGACAAGATCGTTGAACGACTCCTCAGTCGTCGTCTGATAGCTGAAGCCGCGTTTTATAAGGTAATCCCGGAAGTCGGAATAATCCTTGTCGGTAAGAGTGAACTGATCGATTGATGATGGTGCAGGATGGGTCCAGTAATACTGGCTTGCAAAATCAAAAATGTAATTTCGCAAATATAATTCTGATGCAATCTGGCTGAGCGATTCAGGCTGTATTTCGATATCAGGTGAAATCCCTCCGCCATCCTTCACTATCCTGCCATTTCTGGTTTTGAATTCGGAAATCAGCGAGTCGGGAATGATTCCAACGCTTCCATCCTCGTTAGGATGGGAAAAATCGCGTGCCTGGATACATCTTCCACTTGGTATGTAATATTTTGCAGTGGTCACTTTAAGCTGGGTGTTATAGCTTAAAGGCCTGGTTATCTGTACCAGTCCCTTTCCATATGATCTCTGCCCGATAATTACACCCCTGTCAAGATCCTGGATTGCACCGGCAACAATTTCAGAAGCCGATGCAGATCCTCTGTTGATGATTACTGCAAGAGGTATTTTTTCATCGACTGCTGATTTTGTTGTTTTGAATTCTTCATCGAACTGTTTTACTTTTCCCTTTGTGGAAACCACTTCATTCCCCGGGCCGACAAAAAGGTTTACAATGTCGACTGCTTCAGAAAGCAACCCTCCCGGATTGCTTCTGAGGTCAAGGATTATCTGCTGGGGATTGCTTGCTTTAAGAGCTACAAGAGCATTTTTTAAATCCTGGGAACAGTCCTGTGTAAAATTTGTAAACCTTATATAGCCTGTTTTTGGATCAATCATTCCGTAATATGGAACAGGAGGAACGACAATTTTTTCGCGCCTGACCGGAAATGTCAGCTCTGTACCGTTCCTTTCGATCGTAAGGTTTATTGTAGTGCCCGGATTACCTTTAAGTTTTTCGCTGACCTGATCGCTTGATATTCCATTAAGTGAAACCCCATCGGCTTTCTTCAGGATGTCGCCAGGCTTTATCCCCGCAACATCAGCCGGGAAACCCTTATAAACCATTGATATAACGACATAGTCTCCTCCGCCCCTTATGAGTGAGCCAATACCTCCGTATTTTCCGGTTGTCATAAAAGTGACTTCATCACCCTCCGATTCAGGGTAATAGACAGTATAGGGATCGAGACTCTTAAGCATGTTATCTATTCCTATCTTTATGATTTTGTCAGGATTTATGTCATCAACATAAAAAGTATTAAGTTCCCTGAAAAGAGAGAAGAAAATATCCAGATTCTTGGCAATTTTGAAATCTCTTGTTTCCTGTGTTGCAAGAAATGCAGTACTTATTCCGGCAGTAATCAGCAACGATGCAACAATAATAAATCTCCATTTATGACCTTTTTTCATACTTTGCGAAGCTTAAAACTTTGTCCGACGAAAATAACAACAAATTCATGCAATGGTTCTGATAAAATACAATTAAATCATCCTCAGGGATTTTTAATGTTCTCGCCGGCAAACCTGCATAATATCTGAATTGCTTCTAAAACATATTTTTCGGCTGTTTTAAAATCTGCAATATTACTCTGTTTGTAGATTAAAACAAACGCTATCTGAATATTTCTGTCTGCCAGGCAATCATACAGGATTTGCTTGTTTTTCCGATATGCTTCCCTTATTCTTCTTCTTATAAGATTCCTTGAAACTGCAGATCTTATATTCTTTTTCGGGATGGTGATTGCAATCTGGGCCGGTGGAAGGAGTTTAACAGGACTGATGATCCAGACAACCCTGAAGAGCGGAGAATGGAAGCTGTTCCCGTTTTCGAATATTTCGGCAAATAACTTTTTACTGCACAATTTTTCAGCTTTGCTGAATGCTTGCCTGGCTGTCATTATTTTCTTTTAAGGCACCTTTCTGAAAAATAATCCCGGAACATTTTGAGTACCGGGATTTAGTAAGTTATGCCGGATAGAATTTATTTGATATTCCTGTTATACTCTTTAAGGAAATTATCAAGCGCCATGGTCATTGAAGGAGCTTTTGGGTTTGGTGCGTTGATATCAAGCCTCAGCCCTTCCTGTTCAACAGCGCAGGCCGTTGTAGGTCCGAATGCTGCAATCTTGATTTCACCCTGGACAAAATCAGGAAAGTTCTCTTTCAGTGATTTTATGCCTGAAGGACTATAAAAAACCAGAATATCGTAATCAAATTCATCCTGGCTTGCAAAATGACTGCTTATTGTCCTGTATAATATCCCGATAGAGTATTTAATTCCGTTCTTATCAAGAACTTCGGGTACTTCTGCATTATGCGGCTCGGGAAGAGGAACAAAGAAATTATCATCCTTATGTTTGATTATCACATCAACAAGGTCCTGGAATTTAGATTTGCCATGGAATATTTTACGCTTCCTGTAAACAATGTATTTCTGAAGGTAGAATGCAACATTTTCAGTTATACAAAAATATTTCATTGTATCAGGCACTACGATCCTCAGCTCATTGCATATCCTGAAGAAATGATCTATACCGGTTTTGCTTGTGAAGATTACCGCGGTGAAATCAAGTATATTTAATTTTTGGGCACGGAAATCCTTCAAAGAAACCCCTTCAACCGTGACAAATGGCTTGAAATCAATTTTCAGATTGTATTTTTTTGCCAGCTCATGATATGGAGATTTTGGATTGTTCGGGTCTGGCTGCGACACTAAAATTTTCCTTATTTTCAATTCCTTAAATTTTAAAGATTCGCTTTCAAAGAAACATTTAACACTTTAGCTTAGCCTGGTTAAATATTTTACTATTATGAGAACAGGTAAAATTTCCAGCGCACAAAAGTACAAAATCAAATAGAATATTGAAATATCTCTTTTTATAAATATTATAAGAAGTCGAATGATACGGTAAACATAAAAAACGGCAAAAATTGAAAGCCCGGCTATAATGCAGGCCCGGGGCGGGCAAAAAACAGTGTAAACGAGCAATAAAGTGACAACGAAAATAAAAAAAGAACTGAACCTGTATGATTGATAAATGCTTATCAGGTATTCATTAAACGCTTCAGTCTCACCACTGAGGCTGCCTGCTGCAAAACAGATGAAATGCCGCAGTGTGATGCCTGAAGCAATTATCCCGAAAATGACAGACATCAATAAGACCGGCGGTAACCCTGAAGGCAGGACAGCATAATAGGCAGCAGTGCAGTAAATAAATATGCTTATGATCAGAAATGCTAAAAAATTCATGATTGTCGACTGCCAGTAATACAGGGTATCGATGTCACGCGAAACCGGTTCATTTATTCCGCGCAGAAGAAAAAACCTCGTCACTTCAGGCCACATACTCCTCGTGGCCCTCCTTACAACCAGAAATAGCCAGGCAATAAAAAATATTATGGCGGTGATCCAGTCATAATGCAGGAACTTTGGAGACAATGGCAGGCCATCTTTGAGATTTCTAATCACCACTGCACGGTAAAGTTCAGGCTGTGATCCTGATTTTTCTGAAAACCTGAAGGGGATTTTTCCCTCAGGATAGATCCTGCCCCTCCTGACAAAGCTTAGAGGATCAGAAAATGTAACGTCTGCAACGCTGTTTCGGAGACATACAGATGTAGTGTCGGGGGGAATGGTATCGGTCACAGTGTGAACCTGCCTGAATTTCCTGCTTTCGGCCAGTTTTATATAGGCAGGCTTTTCGTCCAGTCTTTTAAAGATTGAATCAGGCAGAAGCTTATCTGTTCTTATATGGACAACAAACTTTGTGCTGGTAGTATCCTGTGTATAAAAGCCTGTTGTCATATCCTGTTTCAGAATAAGTCACAAAAATAGTGATTATTAAAGGAAACAGGAAAGTCATGTGAAAAAAGAGAATAATCAGAAGTAATCGTTTCTTGTTCCGGAAATGTCAGTAAGGATATTGTTTGCCAGATTGCTGGCGCCGATCCTGAAGAGGTTGTTATTAAGCCAATCCTGTCCCAGGCAGTAGCTTACAATATGATAGTAAACCAGAGCTTCGGATGAATTTTTTATACCGCCTGCAGCCTTGAATCCTACTTTTATCCCTGTCTCTTCGAAGAAATACTGTATCGCCCGGCACATCACAAATGCAGCTTCAGGTGTAGCCGAAACACTTGCCTTTCCGGTTGATGTTTTAATGAAATCAGCCCCGGCATCCATTGCTATTGTGGATGCCTTGAATACCTGCTCGGGATTTTCAAGAAGACCTGATTCCACAATTACCTTAAGATGTTTTTCCCCGAGAGCTTCCTTTATTTCAAGAATTTCATCGGCAACCATGGCAAAATCGTTCGCGAGAAACGCACCTACAGGCATTACCATGTCAATTTCGTCAGCCCCTGCTTCAACAGCCATCTTGCACTCAGCCACCTTGATGTACCTGAAGGTCTGGGATGAAGGGAAAGCTCCTGCAACCGATGCAATTCTTACATTTTTCACGGTAAGCTTTTCCTTAACCACTGAAACAAAATTCGGATAAACACAAATTGCTGCAACATTCGGGATATTTGAGAACCTGCCTGAAAAACTGTTCACCTTGCCCGCCAGGTGACTTATCTGGCTCTTATAATCCGTAGTGTTCAGACTTGTCAGGTCAATCGAATTTAATATATTCATTAACAAACGCTTATCAGGGACATCAGTCATTGAGGAATCAACTTTCCTGAGACCTTTTTTTATCTCTGTTTCGGAAGGACACAGTTTTATAAGTTTTTGATATAGCTTTG
This sequence comes from uncultured Bacteroidales bacterium, assembly GCA_963789985.1. Classification (GTDB taxonomy): domain Bacteria; phylum Bacteroidota; class Bacteroidia; order Bacteroidales; family VadinHA17; genus LD21. The sequence continues at coordinate 80,520 of CAWBNA010000018.1, forward strand.
TCATATCTTTAACTGTTTGCCAATTCTAAATTATGTCAATATGAAAAAAATGTTCGGGTTCAATATAATGCTTTTTGTTTTTATAATTAGTTTAATTTTTATTTTAAGTTGCACAAAAACAAATAAAATATCCTCATCCGGAATATTGTTGAAAACTGACCAGGAATTTTCAGATTTGTCAGTCAAGGAGGGTATGTTCAGGGCGTTCCTTTCCTGCATTGCAGAGGATGGTACGATCCTTGGCGATAATTCCTATCCGCGTGTCGGCAGGGAAACCCTGAGAAATTACTACTCGGGGAAAAGCGATACTTCTTTCACGCTTCAGTGGGAGCCTGTTTTTGAGAAGATCTCTGAAAGCGGTGACCTCGGATATACATATGGTATCTGGACCAGTACTGAAAAAGCTTCGCACAATGTGTCCAAGGGAACATACATTACCATCTGGCAAAAACAGAAAGACGGTTCCTGGAAATTTGTCCTTGATTCCGGTACTCAGGGTCTGCCGGGCGACATTAAATAAATAAGGGTAGCTGTTCTTTTGTACCGGTGCCTACTGGTTCTTTTCTGCAAGACCGTTGTTTCGCGCAAGAGAGGCGAAAATCCCGAACAGGCAGAGTATTGAAAAAACAACAAACCCTGTCCTTATTGCAGAAAGAAGGCCCTGATAGGTTGATGGCTCAATCTTCTGTTTTCCTATGTAGAGTGATATAAGCATCATGGCAATGCCCATGCTCATCATCTGCCCTATCATCCTCATGGTTCCCACGATACCTGAAGCTATGCCCAGGTATCGCTTTTCCACTGAACTCATTATTGCATTTGAATTTGGCGATGAGAAAAGAGCAAAGCCAATGCCCATGATTGCAAGCATTATGATAATCAGGTATGAGGGAGTTGCTTTATTTATAAAACAGAGCATTAAAAGCCCTGCTCCGGTAAGGCCCATTCCGGTTGAGGCAATGACTCCGGGATTTCTTTTATCCGAAAGCTTTCCTGCAACTGGCGACAGAAGCGCCATTGCCAGAGGCTGTGAGATCATTATCAGACCGGCACTCCGGGCATCAAGACCTTTCAGATACTGCAGGTAAAGACTTATAAAGAACCCGGTTGCATTCGTTGCCGCATAATGGATAAGTGCTGCAAGTCCCGAGAATGCAAGGACCCTGTTCCGGAAAACGAGTCCGATACTGAAAACGGGAAAATCTGTTTTTCTTTCAAAAAGAACAAAAAGAACTGCAATCACAATTCCTGAAAGCAGGCATACCCAGCCGAATGTGGAAGGAAGCTTTGAAAATCCGTAAATAAACCCAAGCAAAGAAATGCCGTAGATGACCGATCCTTTCCAGTCGAAACTCTCACCCTTTGCCTCAGCCCACTCCGGCTTCATCTTTTTTATAATAAGATAAACGGATATCAGGCCTATAACTGTAAGAATGACAAAGATGCTTCTCCATCCTGCCGCCTGGGTAAGTATTCCACCTATGACCGGTCCTGCAGACAGACCGACATAGGTTGATGTTACATTTATCCCCATTGCATGCCCGCGTTCCCCGACAGGAAAAACTGAAGTAAGGATTGCAAGGCTTGTCCCGAATATCATTGCTGCAGAAAATCCCTGAATAACTCTCAGAGTGATAAGTGAAGCAATGCTGCGGGATAAAACAATCAGGAATGATGTTATTGTAAAAAGTATGATCCCGGAAAGAAATATTTTCTTCCTTCCTATAATATCCCCGAGCCTTCCGAAGGGCAGAAGAAATATTGCCGTGGCAAGAAGGAAGCTGCTTACGATCCAGCTCAGACTCATCGCATTTGCATGAAGATCCCTTCCAATTGCAGGCAGGGCAAGATTTATTGCCGAACTGAGAAAAGGAGTAAGAAATGATGCAAATGATGATACAAGTAAAACAGATCTTTTAAGCGATCTTTCTGACAGGGTATTATTAACTTGTTCCGCAGACTCCTGTTGCTTTTTCACGAAGATCATTCTTTCTGCTTTGTATCTATGATGATAGTAACAGGTCCGTCATTAATAAGTTCAACCTGCATCATTGCCCCGAACTCGCCTGTTGCTGTTTCCTTTCCCGTGAGGACTGAAATTGCCCCGACAAATCTGTTGTAAAGCGGAATCGCAATATCATGTGTTGCAGCCTTCATGTAGGAAGGCCTGTTACCCTTTTTCGTTTTTGCATGCAGCGTGAACTGGCTGATGACCATGACACTTCCTTTTATGTCAATGACTGACAGATTCATCACACCTCCGGCATCGTCGAAAATTCTGAGCTGTACTATCTTATTGCAGAGCCATTCAACATCCTCCGCGGTGTCCGATTGTTCAATTCCAAGCAATACAACCAGTCCCGGACCGATTTCCGATTTCTTCAAGTCATTGATCGTCACTGAAGCTCTCTTTACACGCTGAATTACACTTCTCATGATTGTAAGTTGCTTTTGACCGGCGCATTCTGCCGGGTTTGCACCATAACCGGCAAAATGCAACTGATTATTTGTCTCCGGGTTCCAAATATATGCAATAGGTCCTGAAAACGATGGGAATTTGTTTTATATTATATTTGACAAAATTTATTACAGTTCATGGATTTTATTACAATAGTGGCTGTTGCCCTCGGATTGTCGTTCGATTCTTTTGCGGTTTCACTTTCAATGGGGGTTGTTCAAAGCAGGATGTCATTCCGGAAGGCTGTACGCTTTGCTATGATTCTGGCACTCTTTCAGGCCGGACTTCTGTTAATCGGGTTCTTCCTCGGATCATTCATCAGTGAAGCTTTAAAGGCGATTGATCATTGGATAGCATTGGTGCTTCTTTCAATTCTCGGAGTTAAAATGATAATCGAAGGCTACGAAAGGAAAAAAGATGAAAGGCCCAGGGACAACAATCATCCCATGACTGTACTTACTATGGCAGTAGGAACAAGCATTGACGCTTTTGCAGTCGGGATCAGCTTTGCCTTTCTGCAAATAAGGATCTGGTATTCAGCATTAATTATAGGCGCAGTGACATTCCTTGCTTCAATGCTCGCAATAAGGATAGGTAAATATGCAGGAGACAGGCTCGGTAACAAGGTCGAAATAATAGGAGGTCTGATTCTTATAGCAATTGGAATTAAGATATTTCTGCAGCATGTGCTTGGAGCATAAAATTCGACAAGCCATCTTTTTATCTTTCAGGTACCGGCCTTATATTTTTCATGCTTTCTTCCCACGTTTTTTCAGTGAAAAGATCGAAGTAAACTGAATATCGTCTGTCATAAATGGAATAGAACGGCTTAAATTCAATATCCCTGGGCCTGCCGGCATTTAAAGTCAGGAATGTATTGACTTTGCCCTCCACAGGTTTCATCCACTTCGACGGATCCCTTTCCTGAGCAAGCAGAACCGGAACATACATTAAATCCCTCGATGTTGAATCCTTCAGGGGCCCAAGATCTCCTGCCATAACAAGGGGTCCGTACATGACAGCTACCCTGCTGCTGTCGTCAGGCATCGGTTCGAGCCTGAGCGTGAACGGAATCTTCACCTTAACCCTGTCGCCTGTCTTCCAGAATCTTTCAATCCTTATAAAGCTGCCCGGTTTTTCCCCGACATGCTTTCTGTGTCCGTTAATAAGAATTCCGATTCCGCTTTTTGCCCATCCGGGATATCTTATTTCCAGTGCAAACCTCACTGGTTTTTCACATGTCATCTCAAGCGAAGTTCCCTGCTCTTCAGGGTACTTTGTTATTTGAGTGAGAATAAGTCCTTTTTCCTTCCATGTTAGGCTGGAAGCGATAAACTGAAAAAGGAACAGTTCATTGTCATTATGATAATAAATATTCCTGCCGTATTTTGAATGATTTTCCATGCCTGTCCCGATACAGCAGGTAAATTCATCCGGATCCTGGAAATTCTTGAATCCGCCCATTTCAAGGGAAAGATTATAAACCACATGACCATTGACAGGATTTTGTGATGAAAGGATATGATTGAAGAGGGCCCGTTCGTAGAAGTCGGCAACCGCTGCAGAAGCATCCCATTCAAAGAGATGTTCCGAGAGCTTCAGCATATTGTACACATTGCACGATTCTGTGGTATTCTCATCCAGACGGTTTCTCAGCTTGTCTGCCGGTCCGAAATACTCTTTGTCACCATTCCCTCCTGTAACATAGGAATGATGAAATACAACAGTTGTCCAGAAAAACTCAGCTGCCTTTCTGTCGGAAGAATCACCTGTGAGCTCATATATCCTCGAAAGGCCGATAATTTTGGGAATATTGGTGTTTGCATGTTTCCCGGGAAGGATATCTTTTCCTTCCTTCATTGGATCAAGGAACGCCTTGTGATAAAAGATACCTGACAGCTTTAGGTACTTTTTATCCCCGGTATCGGCATAAAGGTCGGCAAATGTCTCGTTGATCCCGCCATGTTCGCATCGCAGCATTTCCTGTACCTGGTCATCAGTGAGCGGGGAAACTATGCCGTATATCCAGTCCGCAAATTTTTTTTCGACTTCAAGAGCATCTAAGTTACCGCAGCAACGGTACGCATCCCTCAATCCTGCAAGGATTTTATGCATCGTATAAAATGGTGACCAGATGCCGTTAAGGTCGAATCCCTGCGACCTGATGTTCCCTTTTGCCACCTCATTCCTGAAAATCTCTCTTCCTTTCGGGAAAGCGCCGATATAGCCGTCGCCATTCTTTTCCTGGACCTTTTTCAATTCAGCTATAATATATCCGACTCTCTGCAGGAATATCGTATCTCCCGTGGTCTGGAACATCATTGAGCAGGCGCTGAGGTAATGTCCGAGGCTGTGGCCGGCCAGCGTTTCATTTTCCCACCCCATGTAATGAGGAGCTTTAGGAGTCAGTCCGGCTTCCGTATAGAACCTTGAAAGGAGCCGGTCGGGCTCATAAGCCAGAAGAGTTCTTACGTCGAGCTCCGTTGCATGTAGAAACGGGCCTTCAAGCAGCCTGACATCAGCGATTGAAAAAGGAAGTGCGGAAAAAGATACAACTTCCCGGTCATTGGTTTTTATCCTGTGGTTCTGCGTTGCAGAACAACTGAATACTGTCATGATAAGTATGGCGCAGATATGTAAGAATTTGAAACAGTTTTTCATAAATGGCAAATAATTTGTATTAAGTGTATGTTGTACACTTATAAGATTGTTAAACCTGAAGCAAAAACAGTGAATAAAATTATAAAATTGATATGAATTTCAGCATTATTCGAAAGGTATCATGTATCTGTTCCTCTTATCGAATACTGCCATTTCGGTAAATCCTGCCTCACGCAGGAGATCATAAGCTTCTTCGAAATATTGACCGACCCTCGATGGCATATGGGCATCGGAATTGACGCATACAGGCACTCCTTCTTCACGGAATGTCTTCAGAAACCGCCTGTCGGGATAAAAATCGGATATGGGTTTATTCCTTCCATTGGTGTTGACCTCAAAGGCCACGTCATGCATCCTGAAGCTTTTTGCAAGCTTTCTGTAAGCTGGTTCCAGTTCCGCATTTGGTCTGAAACCGAATATCCTTACAAGGTCGCAGTGAGCGATAATGTCAAACAGGCCTGAAGCTGCGGCTGCTGTGACATGATCGAAATAGGTCTTATAAAGAGAATCAATATTTTTCCCTTCATAAAACTCAGGGCCCAGGTCGACAGTGGTTTCACCAAGATAATGTACCGATCCGAATGCATAATCAAGATCAAGATTTTTAAGAACGGAATGGATTTCTTCTTCTTTCCCCGGGAAAAAATCAACTTCGAGTCCGGTCCTGACTTTAATATCTCTTACGTCATCTTTCAGTATTTTGATATGTGATACGAACTCCTCTGCCTCGGTAGTGTTCATGCTCCAGCTGAGGGATCCCCTGAAAAGCGTCATGTGATCGGCGAAACCTATTTCTTTCAGCCCCGAAGCACGTGCCGCTGCAATATAATCTTCCGGAGCCGACTTCCCGTCGCTGAACCAGGAATGTACATGATAATCAGTCTTGTAAATCATTTTAACCCGGGATTTTATTTTCCCCGATACTGGTATTCAAAATAGGCCTAAATTTCTTTATAAAACAAATAACGGCAGGTCCCCGTAAACTGGGAAATTCTAACTTTGCCTGAAAGAAGTGATTGTGGATAAAGCAGCAAAACCCTGCGATTGTGAAAAGTGTGATTTCAGAGAGGTTGTATTTTCAAACCTCGGCGAACAGAGCATCCTGGAATTGTGTGCTCTCAGGGAAGAAAAGTCATTCAGGAAGGGCGAAATCATTAAAACATTTGGAAAAACCATCGAGGTTGCTGATATCAATAAGCTTGAGATAATTTCAAAACGAGGATAAGATCGGAAAGGTAAGCGACATGATTTTCCTGAAGCAGTTTAAATGACCGTTTATGATAATGATATTAACACTAAATTTAAGGTTTCATTCATTGGGGTTTGCAAAATGCATACATGAGCCAAATTGTCTTTGGGAAAAATATCAAAATAGTTTACATTAGGGGTCTTAAAATTTTACGAAAATGGTTTCAAATAAAAAGCAGAAGATCATGGCAAATATTAATACCAAAAAAAGGATAATTGCGATCCTGACCGGAGGCGGCGATGTTCCGGGTTTAAATCCGGCCATCAGGGCAGTTACGATACGTGCCAACCGGGAAGGATTTCAGGTTATCGGGTTACGCAGGGGATGGGCAGGAATAATGGAACTGCTGAGGGATGACAAGGCTGACAACAGCAACAACTACCAGATCCTTACCGACGATGTGGTCAACAAGGCAGGAAGGACCGGAGGCACATTTCTTCATACCTCACGCACAAGGCCGAGCCACGTACCCAGGATCAATGTTCCGGACCATCTTATGGATAAGTACAACGCAGAAATGAATGACCTTACTCCGGAAATCATTAAAAACCTTGACTGGCTTGGTGTCGATTACCTTATTCCGATAGGAGGCGATGATACTCTTAGTTACGGCGTCCACCTCTATAAAAAAGGCGTAAAGGTCATAGCAATTCCGAAAACAATGGACAATGATGTTCCGGGTACAGATTACTGCATTGGCTTCAGCACATGTGTATCAAGAACCATTGAAATGACCAACACTCTAAGGACGTCGGCAGGTTCGCACGAAAGAATAATGGTTCTTGAAGTTTTCGGAAGATATGCAGGATTCACTGCGATGCTTCCTACAATGGCAGGCGCCGCTAACCGGTGTGTAATTCCTGAATATGAGTTTGATATTGATCAGCTTACCCATCTACTGGTGGAAGACAGGAACCACAACCCAAGCAAGTATTCAATAGTTCTTGTGTCTGAAGGAGCGATGTTCAAGGGCGGCGAAATGATATTTGCCGGAAGCGAGAGAGACGCTTACGGTCATGCCAAGCTCGGTGGCATAGGCGATCTCGTATCGGAAAAGGTAAAAGAGCTGTCGTCAAAATATAACAACGGAAAGACGATCAATATAATCAACCAGAAGCTCGGATATATGGTCCGCGGCGGAGATCCTGACGCACTTGATTCAATTGTGCCGATGGCTTACGGAAACCTGGCTCTTGACCTTATTCTCAAAGGTCTACATGGCAGGATAGTCGTTCTGAAAAACGGAAGGTATGATAATGTTCCGATTGATGTTGTTACCTCTTCGAAGAAGATCGTCAATGTTGTCAAAAACTACAATACCGACAGGTTAAGGCCCATTTATTCAAGTTTCGAAATGAAGCCCTTCCTGCTGGTAGCTTCGGATTAACTGATCAATACATTAATTAAATATTATGTTAAAAGGGGTTGGATATGGCCCCTTTTTTTATCTCACCCACTTATCTTCCCCGCTCCCGGTGAGAGCGGGAGAGTCTTAATTTTTAAAGAAACAACCCTCTCCAAGGGGATGGGGGTTTAATTATCTCTACCTTTACCCAAAATTTTGTCACCCTTGGGAAAAGGCATTGTCATCAAATCAGTAGGGAGTCGTTATAAAGTTCTTGCCGGTGATGGTATAACCTGTGATTGTATTCTCAGGGGCAGGCTGCGTGTCAGGGGAGTGCAGACCACCAACCCTGTTGCCGTAGGTGACAATGTTCTTTTTGATGCGGAAGCCACTGGCAAAACAGGCATAATAACCGAAGTTCAGGAACGGAAGAATTATATTCTGAGGAAAGCATCAAACCTGTCGAAAAAATACCAGATAATCGCTGCAAATCTTGATCAGGTCCTTGTAATCGCAACAATAGTATTTCCAAAGACAGCTCTCGAATTCCTCGACAGGCTGCTGATCACGGCTGAAGCTTACCGTATTCCCGCAAAGATAATCTTTAACAAGACTGACCTTTACAGGGAGGAAGAAACAAAGAAAATGGAACATCTCATTTCAGTCTACGAAAGGGTTGGCTACCAATGCCTGAGACTTTCACTTTCGGATGGCACCGGCGTGGAAAACCTGAAAGAAATGATGAAAGATAAAATAAGCCTGATTTCAGGGAATTCCGGCGTAGGAAAAACAACCCTGCTCAACATAATAGATCCTTCCCTGAACCTTAAGACAGAAAAAATATCAGATTACCATAAACAGGGGAAACATATCACCACTTTCCCTGAGATGCACAGGCTTCCGTCCGGAGGCTTTGCAATTGATACACCCGGAATCAGGGGTTTCGGGGTGGTTGATATGGACAGAAAGGAAATATACCATTTTTTCCCTGAGATCTTCAGGGCCTCAAAAGATTGCAGGTACCATAACTGCCTTCATCTCGATGAACCAGGCTGCGCGGTGACAAAAGCCGTGGGAAACGGGGAAATTGACTACCTCCGTTACAGAAGCTATTTCAGCATTTTAAATGATGAAAATACTAAATACAGGTAGTTTTGAGTTTTCCTCAGGATAACCTTGTACACTTTGCCTGTCAATCTGCAATAAAAGGATGAAAAAGTTACTGATTATAATCATTTCAGCATTTTTAATAATTATAACCGGAAGTTTTTTATTTTATAACAGCCTGTATAATAAACAGATAAATTACATTGTTAAGCTTCTTAACCGCCAGGCACAGATTGTCGGATCGTCAGTCGACAATACAAACAACGGTTTTATAAGCGATCTGAACCAGATAGTATTCACCGAAGATATTTCAAGTTTCTTCAGCGTTCAGGAGCAGAGAAACAAAACAATCGAAAGAATGAAATTATTCTTTTCAAATTATGCAACTCTTGCCACAGCTATTAAATACTATGACAATAACAAGAACGAGTTCACACTGAAAAAAGACGAAACAGGCAACAACTGGCTTGAGCAGACTTTTATTCTGCACGTTCAGGGTGAGATCTTGTCAAAGGATACACTGGTTCAGACAAACCATACATATGAATATTATCTTCCTGTAATAAAGAATAATGTTCCGATCGGAAACATAGTAGTATCGGTCGATTTTCAAAAGTACTTCACAGACATTTTCACGGCCTTCAGTTTCCAGGAATATCAGTGGGAATGGGTTGTAAGCGATTCCGGGCAGGTTATTTTCAACAACAATGAAAGCAGGCTTAAATATTCAAGGCTTAAGGAAGTCGAAAGAATTCTGGAAAAAGGAGCCACCGGGTCGCTTGTTCACAGGGCCGAGGGTAACGGGAAGTCAAGACAGATTTTATCATCAGTTTATTCAACCCAGCTTTTACAGAAAAACATAGGACTTGTATTTTCGACGCCTACCGATATACTTCAGGGATATATTCTCAGGAATACCCTTCTTATGGGGTTTGGAACACTTATTTTAATTGCAATCCTGATTTTTTTCTTCTGGAAGCGTATTAAATCACAGAAATATGAGATCGACCGGCTTGGCTTATCGGAAAAAATGCTTTTCCGGATGATTGATGAGATGCCCATAGGGATAATTATTCATAACAGGAACAGGGAGATACTTAAGGCAAATAAAGCAGCGGCAGAGCAATATTCCTACTCAAGCGAAGCTGACATGACAGGTAAAATATTTCCTGAACCATTTGTAACTGATGAGAGCAATTATTTTTCGAAAAATCTCGGGGAAACCTTCAGCCCTGATCAGTTTGTTATACTTAAGAAAGAGATCGGTGAGATGATCCTGTTCAGGAGCAGCATTCCGATCACTTTCAGGGGAGAAGATGCCAATATGGAAATGCTGATCGATGTCACTATGCTGGAATCAGCCAGGAAACAGGAGGCAAAAGCCAGTTCGGCAAAGTCAGAATTTCTTGCAAGAATGAGCTATGAATTGAGAACTCCCCTCAATGGTATTATCGGCATGACTGACCTGCTTGAGAAGCAAAGTCTTTCCTCCGAAGCGAAAAGTATTGTGGGTTTACAAAAACGGTCTGCAGAAGTCCTGCTCAGCATAATCAACGATGTCCTTGATTTTTCTAAAATAGAATCAGGCAAAATGATCCTTGATGAAATACCGTTCAGCCTGAGGGAAGAGGTTGTATATTGCTATGATCTGGCAAGAACAAATATCGATGAATCTGTTGTTAAGCTGACATGCCATGTAGAGGAAAACGTTCCCGATGATTTGATAGGAGATCCTTTCAGGATCAGACAGATCATATCCAATCTGCTGAACTATTCGGTTGAGAACACCAAAAATGGGGAGATACAAATTAAATGCAAGCTGAAGGAAAGAAACAAGGAGAATATCAGGCTGTGCTTCGAACTTGCCAATACCGGGAAAAGTTTCGACAAGGCAACCCTTAAGAAGATCTTCGGCGATTATGTGAATATTGAATCAAAGGTTCATCAGGAAGATGATAATTCAGGTTTTGAAACAATCCTTGCAAGGCAGTTGATCGGATTGATGAATGGAGAGTTCTCGGCTGAAAGCCCTTCGGGACTTTCAGGCAACCTTGGAACAAAAATTGATTTTTCAATTACGGTACACTCGAACGAAAAACGCATCAAAAACCTGCATTTTGATGAACTGAAAAGCTTCAGCAGAATAAAAACCCTTGTGATAACCGGTGGTCAGACAAGGGATGAGGAAATTCTCGGGACACTTCATAAAATGGGGATTACCCTGACCGTGACAACATATCAGAAATCGACTGTGAACCAGATAAAATCAAGCCTGGATTTTCCTGGCAGCAGGTATAACCTGATAGTGATCATCGACGACAATGAATTCGACGGTTTTGAAGCCGCGCAGGCAATTCAGGAAAAAGGCCTGTCGGACAAATTCATAATCCTGATGATAAGTTCAAATGATGAAAGGGGCAATCTTATGAAATGTCATGCGATGGAGATCGACAATTATATTGTAAAGCCGTACGAACTCGAGGAACTGTATGATACAATAAAAGACAACTTTCCTCAAGTTTCAGGTAATATGCCCGCCGAAAGCTTTGAAATCAGGAACCGCGATCTCAGAATACTGATAGTTGAGGATAACAAAATGAATCAAAAGGTCATCGGGACAATGCTTAAAAGCCTCGGCTATTCATTCGATTTTGCGGATGACGGCTTTGCAGGATATATCCAGGCTAAAACACGCCGGTACGATGTCATTTTCATGGATCTTTTAATGCCCGGAATGGATGGCTTTGAATCAGCCCGCAAGATACTTGAATATGATAACGACCTTTTGATAGTCGCATTTACTGCAGACAATATGCCTGATTCAAAAAGAAAGGCTGAAATTTCAGGGATCAGGGAGTTTATTCCCAAACCGATAAGGATAGATGATCTTAAGAGATTCTTCTCAAAGCATTTTTCCAGTAATTGATCTTTTTCCCCAGGATCCTCCAAATGTTACCGTAATGGTAATTTTATATGTCACTTTTATATGGTGCATCAACCCATTTGTAGATCTTATCCGAACGTCTTACAATATCCGGCACCCTGATTGAGCAAAGCTCACCTTTCCCGGCCTTTTCGGTCTCCTTGAGATCAACACGTATTTCACCTACGCTTAATTCAATCACTCCTGTTGTCGGGCCTGTTATCAGGATTGTCTCGCCCCTTTCCATTTCGCCGTTTTCAAGCTTAACCTCGGCAACATTCAGCCTGCTGAAGAAATTTGTCACCTTCCCGAGGTAAACTTTTTTCCTTGTGGCGCTTGACCCGTAGCGGCTATTCCATTCCCCAAGCTTCTGACCCAGATAGTATCCGTCCCAGAAACCCCGGTTGAATACGGAAGCCAGCCGGCTCTTCCAAACCTCAATTTTCTCCTGCCCGTATGTGCCATCGATTACTGCCTTTACGGCTTCATCGTAGCATGATGCGACAATCTTTACATATTCAGGCGACCGGGCCCTTCCTTCAATCTTGAAAACTTTTACGCCAGACTCAATGAGTTTATCAGTGAATCCAATTGTACACAGATCCTTTGGTGACATTATGTACTCATTGTCGATCGCCAGCTGGTATCCCGATTCCTTTTCAGTGACAATATAGGCTTTCCGGCATGTCTGATGACACTGGCCACGGTTGGCCGACATATTGTTTTCATGCAGACTCAGGTAACATTTGCCGGATATTGCCATGCATAAAGCGCCATGGACGAACATTTCAATCCTGACAGGCTTCCCTCGCGGGCCGAGAATATTCCGGCCGCTGATCTGATCGCTTATATGTTTTACCTGGTCAAGGCTGAGTTCTCTTGCCAGGACGACTACATCAGCCCAGCTGGAATAGAATTTAAGGGCGTCGATATTGGTAATGTTAAGCTGTGTGGAAAGATGAACCTCCATCCCTGCATTAAAGGCATAATTGATTACCGACATGTCAGAGGCAATTACAGCTGACACTCCTGCAGCCGCTGCTGCGTCGATTATCCGGTGCGATTCCTCTGTTTCATTGTCGTAAACAACTACATTAAGTGTCAGATAGCTTTTGATGTTGTTCTCATTGCAGATGGAAACGATATTGCGGAGGTCATCAAGGGTGAAATTGACTGACGAGGCTGCTCTCATGTTCAGTTGTCCGACCCCAAAATATACCGAGTCTGCTCCTCCCTGGATAGCGGCCATCAGCGACTCATACGAGCCGGCCGGGGCCATGATTTCTATTTCATCCCTGTTCATAGTGATTTGCCTGCAGATATGATGCAGACATTAATTCCTGCCATTCCTCATTACGATCCTGATGGTCGATCCCTTGCCGATCTCAGAAGATTTTACGAATATCTTCCCGTGGTGATACTCTTCAATAATCCTCTTTGCAAGGGACAGGCCAAGTCCCCAGCCTCTTGTCTTTGTAGTGAAACCGGGACTGAATATTTTCTTAAAGGCTGATTTTGGGATCCCTTTACCGGTATCTGAAATATCCACGATCGCATTTTTTTCATCTTCCAAAACCCTTATTGTCACCTCCCCGCTTCCTTCCATTGCATCTATTGCATTCTTGCATACATTCTCAATGACCCATTCAAAAAGGGCAGGGTTGACAGGGGCCATTATTTCCTCTTCTGGCGAAAATGCAAGTACGAACAATATCTTGCTCGAAGATCTCATTTTCAGGTAATCGACAGAATTCTGGATCAGACTTACGATATTCTCCTTTGTAAGAGAAGGTACTGACCCGATCCTTGAGAACCGCTCGGTCACCTTTTCAAGCCTTTTGACGTCAAGGGCAAGTTCCCTGGTGACTGGCACATTGGGATAATTGGCCTGAAGTATTTCCACCCATCCCGAAAGGGAAGTGGTTGGAGTTCCGAGCTGATGTGCAGTCTCTTTTGACATGCCTACCCAGACACGGTTCTGTTCAGCTTTCCTGGATGAGCTCAGTGCGACAAATGACATTATTATGAAAAGGATTATCAGCCCAAGCTGGACAAAAGGATAATAGATGAGCTGACTCAGAATGATGCTGTCCTTGTAATATATCTTGTTTGTCCTTCCGCCTCCGATGTCAATTATTATTGGCTCATTACTGGCCCTTATCTTTTCGAGCTTCATTTTCAGGAAAGCCGGATCTTTCATCCTGCCCTGATCAAAATTCCTTGAGGAAATAATACTGTCGCTGTTATCAGTAAGTATTACAGGAACAGTACGGTTGTTCTCAATAACAGATGAGAGGAATTCAAGATTCTGGGTGGAATCGGCCAAATTTATCATCCTGGTCGCCTCAGCCCACATCTGGACCTTTTTTCGCTCTTCAACTTTAAGGTTTCGTACAAGGAACTGAGTATAGATCAGGGAACTGACCCCAATGAATATGGCAAAAAGGAACAGAAAAAATTTCCAGGTGCTTATGTTACGAAATATATTCAAGTCTTTGCGATTAAGTTGAAAAATTAGTATTTCTTTTTAAATATTTTATCAAAAAAACTCTCTTTTTTAGGATGAGAGGTTTTTGCCTCTGCCGGAACTGAGTCAGATCCTTCCCAGTTTACCCTGAAATGGCGTTTCGGGGCCTGCTTGCTTACCGTTGTGGTATCTTTCGTGTACCAGCCGTATTCTTCATTCAGGATATTTTTGAGATTTTGCTTTTCTTTCCGGATGTTGTTTTTAACCTGATCGCCCGCGGCCTTCATGTCATAGCTTACTTTTGCATTTTCACCCTTTCCTTCAATTTTAAGCAATACTGAGGTCCTACCGAGTCCGTCGTCATTTACCTCCCCGAATTCAGAAGACAAATTCCTGTTTTTCCTTGCCTTGTTGCTGAGCAGCTCGGAAAGCAGCATTTTAACGTGATACTGGTACTCATTGTCGAAACTGTGCTCTCCGTTAACGGATAAATCAACCGCTGATGATTTTATATCCATCTGCGGGAGATAAAAATGATAGTCCCTTATGAAGAAATCATTTTCAAGGTTGTCGAATTTAATGTTTTCAAGTTCAGACAATTCAATAAATTTTGAAAGGGCCCTGACAGGATCAAAATTGATTAGGGCGCCGTTTGTAAGGACAAATTTACCTTCGGCAGCAAGTGACTTCATGTTGGGGTTAAGCATTGAATCGACAGGAAGGATAATGGTACATGAACCTGAAATGGATCCGCCTATATTCTCGGCTTTAAGAAAGTTCTGGCCAAAATTGTGAAATGCTTTAAAAGCCTTATTTACATTTATGCCGGAAACAACGAAGCTCCCTCTTCCTGTGAAGGATTTGTCGGAATGCTGTACGACAAGGCCATTGCCTGACACTTTGCCTTCCTGGAAATTAAGAGAGATAGATCTGAAATTCATCATTTTGGGCTTGACGCTCAGGTTCCCCTTAATATTTTCAGCGCTGAATTTTTTATAAATAAGACTATCGATATTAAAGCCTATTTCAAGCTTTATGTCATCAGGAAAAACGTCAGAAGCTTTTTTGGCAGTGCTTTCAGCATTTCCTTCAGGCCTGCTAAAAATTGATTCGGGCCTGATACATGATGCATTGACAGATACTGTTCCAGCCAGGCTTACAGGAAGACCTGACATCCATCCCGGAAGATTCTGCAGATTGCAATCCATACTGATTTTCTGTCCGTTGAAAGTGAACCTCAGATTTTTTGTCGTGGTGTTTTCAGAAACTGTCACTTTACCGGTCATATTTTTGAGATCCAAAGGTTTATCTGCAATTTTTATTCCGAATGAATTAAATGCAATTTCTGAAGCCGATTGCAATCCCAGAATATCTGCAAAGGTGTATTTCTCCTTTTTTTCAACAGCTCCTGATAATTTAAGATCAAGGCAGATGGATCCATTTGCCGTGGCAACATTTTTAAGGTTGAAAAACTCCTTCATCTCCGCCGGATAAACTGTGCCTTTAAAGGTCAATCCGGCTTTGGGCCTGGAGAAATCCGATAAGATGAATGAACCCCGATAATCTGCAGATCCGAACTTTGCATTGAAATTGCTGATTGAAAATACACTGGTGGCCGGGCAGTTTCTGCTTCCGTTTGAATAGGATCCGTCAAATGAGAATTTATCAAGCTTCAGATTTGACCTGAGGCGGGCAATATGCGCGTTGTTCAGGGAGAAAGCAAGATCATAATTCGGATCGACTGTACGGGATGATTTACCCTTAACCTTAAAGACGAGTTTAAAAATACCCGAGGCCTTATAGCCGGAAGCAATCTCCCTGTATTTCTGGGGGAAATAACTGCTTATCTTCGAAATGTCAATATTGTCGCCGGTTACGACAAGATCAATATAATTATCAGATGCAACGTATCCGTTCAGTACAAAATCCCAGTTTTCCATGCGCATAGTACTCTTCCTGAAGAAATATCCCTTCTGGTTCCTGGTCAGGCCGACTTCGAGGCCAGCCGCCACAGGCTGCCTGATTGAGAAATTCCTCAGTTTGAACAGTTCGATCAAAACATTGGAATTCCCTTCGAAATCTATCTCCTTTTCAGTGATCCTGCTTTTAAGCCTGCCGTTCTTTATATTTCCCTTTATCATCAGCCTTACGTTCAGATCGTTGTAAAAGACATCCACATCCGTAAGGTTGATCTTATCAAGGATCAGTAAATAACTGCTTTCAGGGCTGTTGTTGTCCTTCGCCTTCGAAACGTTGTAATTGTAACGGGCTCCAGTGTCGGTGTACAGATTCAGTTTTCCCGACCTTATTGTTATCCCTTCAAACGTATATACACCCTTAAGAAGATCGGTCATCCTGAATTCAAGCGAGGCCGATTTCGCATATAAAAGCGTGTCGGTACTAATTCCCACAAACATGCTTTTTTCAAAATCGGGAGAGGAATGGACAAGGACGTTTTTCAGTTCAAACGATGCCCTCGGGAATTTCCTTAAAAGAGAAAGCCTGGTTGACCCGGCATCAATTTTTGTTGCGAAATTGCTGTTGATTGATTTGAAAATTAATCCGGTAACCTTATTCTGCATCAACACCGAAACCAAAAACAGAATGATAATCACTGATATGATCAGGATCGAAAAAATTTTCAGGATTCTTTGAAACAATTTCATCAGTAAGCATGGAATATCTACAAGACGGGTTTAAAACGCCAGCAAAGTTATATT
This sequence comes from uncultured Bacteroidales bacterium, assembly GCA_963789985.1. GTDB lineage: Bacteria > Bacteroidota > Bacteroidia > Bacteroidales > VadinHA17 > LD21. The sequence goes on from CAWBNA010000018.1 coordinate 97,450, forward strand.
ATTTGAGGCAATAAATATTTATTTTAGGTTGGAGGGGACCATAAACCGATGCCAGCAGGGTAAATTCCTTTCAGGAGTCAGAGGGCAAAAAGGGCGATTTTGCCGTTTACCCAAAGTATAATCAGTAATTGTCCCTCAATTGGCTGATATTATGATTTGCTGGAATATTTTTGATCTTCAGAAGATTGAATGTATAATTTAAAATATTGAATATCAACATTTTACCTGACAGGATTTTTCCTGTGCCGGTGATTGTCTTTATCACTTCATTTGCCATGAATGTACCTGTAACTCCGGGAAGTACTCCCAGGAGCCCTGCTTCGGAGGGTAAAGGATTTTTATATGGCCTGTTATTTGATGAGGGGTTGAAACACCTGTAAGTAGGTCCGCCTCTATAGTTAAAGACCGATACCTGTCCCTCATATTTATAAATGGCTCCGTGTACCATGGGCTTGTCGAGGATAACGCAGGAATCATTTATTACATAACGGCTTTCGTAGTTGTCGGTCGCATCGACTATTATATCAAAGTTTGCAAAGATCCTCAGGGAATTTGCAGGAGCTATGTAAAGGTTTATCACTTCAGTTTCGATAAGGCTGTTAAGCTGATCGAGCCGTTTTTTGGCAATTATTGATTTCAGCTTGCCAATATCTGCTGAACCATAAAGCACCTGGCGTTGAAGATTGGCCTCATTGACGCTGTCAAATTCGGCAATCGCGATTTTACCGACACCAGCTGCAGCCAGGTATTGCAGAACCGGGCAGCCGAGGCCTCCAGCTCCCACAACCAGAACCTTTGCCTGTTTCAACTTTTCCTGTCCTGTTGCTCCTATATCAGGAAGCATTATCTGCCTGCTGTAACGGCGCAATTCACGAAGGGATAATTTGCTGTCTGCCATAAGGAATGAAAATACGGATCAGTGCAAATTTAGGCAGGAAGAAATAAAATGCAAAAATTAAGCCGGAAGTGATAAAATAAAAACTTTTGACCGCAAAGTTCACAAAGTGATTATCATAAGAGATTTAACCTTGCGTGCTTTGCGCCAACTGCGTGCACTTTACAGTTATAAAGAACCTATTTATGAATTTTTTTAATCATTGAATGTAAATGCAACACCAATTTCGAACGGTTCAAGGTTAAAGGTATCAGGGCCTTTGAAATCCATGAACCATGGTGTCACATAATAAGTCCCGTAAATCATGAAGTTTCCGTACCCTGCACGTGCGGTCACTCCTCCTCTCAGCAGATTAAGGTTATAATCACCGTTAACCCTTGATTTATCATCATTCTCAAACACAATTTTCGTCCATGCATTGAGTTTTATCCCCCCGATAACCCCGGCAGCAAGATTAAGATGATGCGAGAATCCGGCAGGGATCTGCACTTCCAGAAGTAACGGAACATTGAGATAAAGCGTTGAGAATTTTGACTTTTTAACCGGGGAAGTGTTATTCACCACAAGATCTGTAATATAGCCATCAGGCCCCGGCTCAATGCTGTTTTTATATTCAAACCGGTAATTGTTCCAGTTCAGACCTATTCCCGAGACTATTCCCATATGTCTTGTTAAACCCAGGTTGATCTGTGAAAAGTTTATATTAAAGCAGTTTGAAAAGGTTGTGTTAAGCTTCATATAGGATATATCACCAGGAAGTGTCGTAGATGACATGTAGTTATAATTATTGAATCCGAACTCGATTCCGGCCCAGTGGCCCCTGAAATTCCTGGCTCCGTTGCGGTGATGGGATTCTTCTTCGTCCCTGTCCCGGTAATTATCTGAACGCCCGTTATAATAACGTGAATCCCGGTCATTGCCGGCTTTTGAGGTATTATCATCGGCCCTGATATCAAATGATACACACAATATGCAAGCCCCGGTAATAAAGATTACAATCTTTTTCATGACTGTTTTATTCATTGTTTTTCAATGCTGGGACGGCGACAAGGACTGAAAAGTTACAGGATGTCGCTGATCTTTTTGACTGGCGTCTGGATTCTTATAAACCGGGGATTGAAATGATATGTCTTTTCCGCACCGGTTGTACCTTTGTTTTCCTCAAGTACCATTTCCAGTCCCAGAAGTTTGTCGAGGCCATTGATACCTGCTTTTGCCAGCTCTTTGGCATTGACCGGACGATCTCCCGCCTTTCTGTCCTTCATGATCTTTTCATGGAAAAACCTTGCCAGGAACCTGTCAACGTTGCTTCTCCTGAAAGCCGGATCATAAAGAGGGGGAACGATCTCCGGGTTATATGGGGCCAGGACATCATCTGCAGTGAAGCCGGCAAGATTCAAAACTGGTGTGCAGGATATGTCAAGGCTTCTTATTGCATTTAAATTATGGAGGCGTATAATTGATTCCCGCGAAGTCTCTTTTTCCAGGTCCGCCAGGAATTCTTCTTTTCCGGTAACAGCATTCACGGAATTTGCCTTCAGGGTTGATATGACCTTCTTTCCGACTGAATGGGGCTGTACTGTGATGCCTGCCATGGCAGGAGATGAAGCACCTATAATAAGGTAATCATGTTTTGTCTCCATGGCGATCCGGCTGTTTTTCCTGCCGTTTCTTTCCGGTAAAAAAAGATATCCGGTCACAAGAAGAGCAATAGCAGCGGCTGCGCTTAATCCGATTACAGAAAAACGGACAGCTTTTTGCGCCGGCGTTGATTTTTTAATACTGGCTTTGCGGGTGAACCCGTATTCAGGCGGAGTTAACCTGAGCCTCTGGATTAGTTCAAAAAGCTTTCTTTTTTCATTATCGTTTCCGGTAACCTCCTTTAAATCGGATATTTTCTCCGCCGAAAGATCATTCTCAAGATAAGCAATGCTCAGGTACTCAATCTGGGAATCTGAATAATCCTGAACTGATTTTCTTATCCGGTCCTTTCCGGGAAAAGCAGCATCACCGGGTTTCAGCTTAAGGAATGCCAGTGAGTGAAGTTCCTCCTTAAGGTCGGGATTATCCTTAAGGAACAACTGAAGCTGTTCAGACTGGCTTTCACTGAGTTTTCCATCGAGCCAGTCGGTGAACCATATTTCATAATTTAACCTGTCGGGTCTCATTGCTAAATCACTGTTTCTATTTTTCCGATAAAGCTTCTTAACGCTATTCTGCCCCTGTAAATGTTTATTTTTACCTGTGCTTCGGTCGAACCCGTTATTTCGCCTATTTCCCTGTAGCTGTATCCTTCATAGTCGCGCAGGACGATCATTAACCTCTGGCTTTCCGGCAGCCTGTCAAGAGCTGCATGCAACACTTCATTCAGATCGCTGTACTGTGATTCGGACAGAAACTCATTTACATCAGAATCTTCAATTGAGACGATCCTGTTCTCCTTCCTGATTGTATCAATCATTGCATGGTATGCAGTAGTGAATAACCATGACCTGACGACAGGATAATCTATGGATGTGACATTTCTCCACAACTTTTCATAGCTGTCCTGCACAATATCATTGGACCTTTCACCATCCTTAATGTTTGCACGGATGAAGCGGTAAACAGAATCGGAGTACTCCTCCACGGATCTGTTATATTCCTTTACTGTCATAAAATAGATTACAACATAAAGACGGTTAATAAGGAATATAGTTACAGGACGGATGAAAAATTAAAGAGATGGATTTCTGCTTTATTTGTAACGGTAAATCCTCACCCAGTCGATCTCCATTGTTGTCATAATTCTGACAGGCTTATCAAGTCCGCCGGAGAGAAGGATATACATCGGCTCCTGCGGGACATTCGATGTCTGGCGGAAGAATTCCTCGCCATTGATCTTCCACACCATAAAGTCCTTTGTCCATTCCAGGGTGTAGATATAAAAATCCTTTGCATACCTTGATCCGATCGATGATTTTTGAATTTTGCCCGGATTGGGGACATAATCGGCCCACACCTTTCCTGATGATGTGCGGCAGATATCAATGTGTGGAGTTATCTTTTCAGCAAGCATCCAGAAATTGTTTCTTGCAGTTGTATTTCCCAGCCTGATCTTAGCCGAGAAGATACCATACTTTTGTCTGAAACTGTTACCCGAGTTTATAAGTCCTGATGTATAATCGAATTCCTTTGTTTTGAATCCTGATGCGGGCGACCACACTTTCCCGGTTATCCTCTGAGGTTTTGTGTGGATCTTTAAAAGGCTGTTGCTTATCTCGAAATTTTCTTTCTCAGTGTAAGCCTGCAGATCACTTTCGACAGAATACTGATCCTTAAGGAGTTTTTCGCCCCAGTAGTATTTTGTTATCCATTTTTTTGAATCCAGCCTGTCGCCTTCGAAATCATCAGTGAAAGTGAGCTCTTTTGCCTTTAGTACATCAAACTTGTTCGAGTCCTTTATTTTGAAATACCAGACAATATCCTCATTCTTTTTAAGCTTTTCATATTCCTGCAGGTCCCCGTACATGTCGGTTTTTTCAAACCGTTTTTTATCGAGGAGGTAATTCTTCCTCTCCTTAAACTCAGATGATGCAACATATTCCTTCAGCTCGTTGTATCGTGCAAGTCGCGACGACCCTTCAGTATTCAGGTAGTTTGAATATTCTTTTGAGTTTTTGAATCCATAGAATTCCTTGATGTCGAGGCTGTTTTTAAGCCGGTTGTATTCAAGCAGTTTTTTGTATTCTTCAGTATCCTTGAATGTTACAGGCCTCATGTTCTTTTTGGCCAGGAATTCGGGTGTTTTAATAAAAGCGCTGAGCTCTTCAAACTTGCGGACAGTTTTTGATTTGACTGCATCGCCCTTTGCTGCAGCCTTGGAATATGCTTTGACCTCAGGATCTGACTTAAGCGATTTGTATTCGAGGAACTTTCTGTATTCATCAGAATCCTTGAACGTAATGGGTTTCATCTTTTGTCTCTGGCGGAAAGCATTCGATTTTATAAAATTTTCAAGAGACTCATAATCTTTTATCTTCTCGGATCCGTCAAGATCTTTGAACCGCTTAAGCATGCTGCCTGATGCAGTCCTGAAATAGAGAACAATATCCTTTGCCTTCTGAAGTGAAAGAAACTCTTTCTCTTTGTGGTATTCGTCGGAATTCTTAAACCGCAGTGACTCGATTTCCTTCTTTTTCTGAATGAAAGCGGAAGAAGTGACAAGATCGTGCAGCTTGTTATATTTTGCAAGAGTATCAGATTTTGAAAAAATTCCAAACTTTTCAAATTCAGTAATCAATGCTTTTTCTGCCTGTTCAATTTTAGATGTCTGGGGGATTAATCCAAGTAAAAGCCTGAGACTTGACATTACAATATGGTTTTTTACAATCGGTTAAAGATAAATAATCTTTCCCTAATAAACGGTTTGCCCGATCCAAATATTATCTGCGATAATCATCTTAATTTAGCGCAGGCTTTTTAAATCGTCATGTGCATATACATTTTAGTTGCCTGAAATTTTATACTTTTATCGTCCGGAAAAAACCTTAAAAATCAATTTGATGGCACTTGTACACGAGTTTGAAAAAAGCGGAAACTGGTTGTTCAGAAGAAGGAGCTGGCTCCCTGTGGTCCTGATAGCTGCCGGTGTGGCAGTAATGTACCTTACAAACAGGCAGGCGATACTCTTCAACATGAGGAATGAACTGATCTTTCTAGGCGTAACTCTTTTCGGTGAAGCAATTCGTGTTTTTACCCTCGGATATGCCCCCCGGAACACTTCCGGAAGGAATACCGCTGCAGGACAGGTGGCCGATGAACTCAATGTGACAGGGATCTATTCGGTTGTAAGGCATCCGCTTTATATAGGGAACTTTTTTATGTGGCTGGGACCGGTCCTGTTTGTCAGGACTCCTGTTTTTGATATCATCTTTGTGCTGGTGTTCTGGCTCTATTATGAAAGGATAATGTTTGCCGAAGAACAGTTCCTGCGAAAAAAGTTCGGGGATGCCTATGACAAATGGTCAGAGACTGTAAAAGCAGTGATTCCCCACTTCAGTCATTATCTGAAACCCTCTCTCCCTTTTTCTTTCAGAAATGTGCTGAACAGGGAATACAACAGCTTTGTGAATATTTTTATAATCTTCTTCCTTCTTGATTTTATAAGGAACTACTTCATTTCAACAAGGATATACTTCACACCTATGTGGCTTTACATATCGGTTCCTGCAGGCGTAATCTGGGTTGTCATAAGAATAATCTGCAGCAGGACCAAATGGCTTGAGGTCTAGGGCCGTTAAGCTCATGATCAGTTTCTTCTTCCTCCTGTAAAGATCATTATATAATACAGGAGTGTTGCCAGTGATCCCAGGGCCGCGATTACATATGTATATGCTGCCCACTTGAGGGCATCTTTTGCTTTACCCTCGTTTTCATATGATGTTATGCCGGAATTTGACAACCATGCAAGGGCCCTCTGGCTTGCATTTATCTCGACCGGAAGGGTTACAAAGCTGAAGAGTGTCGTAAAAGCAAAAAGCACTATGCCTGCCAGGAGCAGAGCCGGGAATGTGTTTACAAGAAGCATCCCGAGAAGAAGCACCCATTGTACCCATTTTGAAGCAAAACTTACGGGAGGGACAAGCTTTGATCTTAATCCAAGCCAGGCATAGGCTGTTGCATGCTGAACGGCATGTCCCGTTTCATGAGCGGCAACGGCTGCAGCTGCAATGCTTCTTGAGTTGTAAACCTCATCGCTCAGGTTAATTGTCTTGTTATCCGGATTATAATGATCGGTAAGTTCACCGGGCACACTCTGAACCTTAACATCGTAAATTCCATTGTCGTGCAGCATCTTCTCAGAAACCTCGCGACCCGACATACCGTTGTCAAGCGGAATTTTGGAGTATTTCCTGAATTTGGATTTCAGCATTGCGCTCACAATCCAGCTGAGGATCATGAATCCTATGAAGATCAGCCAGATATTAAGATTTACATGTTGTACATTCATGATGGTCTTATTTAATTTGAATTTGTTCTGCAAACTCTTTGCCAGACTTTGTGTAAAACATCAGGCAGATCATTTTGTCAGAAAGTGCAAAAATAATCAATTGCTTTTTAACAAAACAGATAATGCATGCCAATTGTTATCTTTGACTTATGAACAGAAATTCAGAAAAAATATTTTCATTTCTGCTTTCACTTCCGGTCCATTTTTACAGGCACGCAATTTCACCAATGTTACGGCCGTCGTGCCGTCATGTCCCTACATGTTCGCAGTATGCGCTGGATGCGTTGAAGATCCACGGACCGGTCACAGGATCGTGCCTTACGGTGAACAGGATTCTGCGATGCAGACCCGGCGGAACCCATGGATATGATCCGGTTCCACTTTTGATTTTTAAAAGATACAGGCCATTGAAAAGATATTCGAAATGTAACAGGCTAAAGCAATAAGTTGTCCTATGCGGGTCGTGAAAGTTATGCAAGTTGTGCGGGTTGTGCAAGTTATGCAGGGCTGTAAGACTGCAGGACTTTCAGAAATTCAGTTCTTCTTTAAGGTGTTTAAAACCCGACCGGCTCACCGGAAGCTTGTCTCCCGAATTAAGGACAGCAACATGATTGTCCTTTCCGTAAGGTTCTATCCGCTTTATCTCTCCAACTTTCACAATGTACGACCTGTGTATTCTTACAAAATCGTTACCGGGAAGATTGTCTTCATAATACTTCATAGTCTGTTGTTTCATGGCTTTGCCTGCAGTGTGATAAATCATCACATAGTCATCCTGTGCTTCGACGTATCTTACCTGGTCGACTGGTATCAGATTAATTGCGTTTCCTTTCCTCACCACAATCCTGTTTACCGGCGGGGCCGACTCAGGCTTGACTGCAATTATCTGGTCAGCAGGTTTTTTACCTGCATTGCCTGATTCTATTTTATTAATGACTTTTTTTACGGCAGCAGTGAACCGCTCCTGTGAAAAAGGTTTAAGCAGGTAGTCTGCAGCATTAAGCTCGAAAGCTTTCAGGGCATACTGGTCATAAGCGGTTGTGAAAATTATTTCGGGTTTTTCAGTAAGAACCTCAATCAGTTCGAAACCGGTAAGCCTGGGCATCTGGATATCGAGAAAAATAAGATCGGGCTTCATTTCAGAAATTGCTTTCAATCCTGAAAACCCGTCGCCGCATTCTGTTATCACCTCAACAGCGCTGATATCTTTCAGATAATGTTTTATCAGCTCCCTTGCAGGCATTTCATCTTCAATAATGATTGTCCGGATCTTGTTCATGGTATCTTCGATGTTAAGTTTATAATTTATCCCCCCTGAATGTAAACAATTTTTTCAAATCATTTCTTTGCAGAATCAACAGGAACAAAAAGCTTAACTGTAAAAATACCATTTTCTTTGTTTGTCTGAAAAAATCCTTTGCTTCCGAAAAAAAGTTCAAGCCGTCTTGATACATTCTGCAGGCCGGTACCTGTGCCCTTTATGGAAGTTGGCGTTAATCCGTAATTATTGCTGATGGTGATACCAAGATAATCGTTTTCGATCGTTGCCTTAGTGACGATATTTACCCTTTCAATACTTTCATATACACCGTGCTTGATTGCATTTTCATAAAGCGGCTGGAGAAGCATCACCGGCATTTTGATATCAAGGCAGTTGTCGTCTATTTTTTCTTCATACGACAACCTTTCGCCGAATCTTACCTTTTCAATATCGAGGTATAACCTGAGGTTTTCAAGCTCGCTTCTGAACGTAACAGGCTGTTCGTCTTTTCTTGAAAGTGAATACCTCATGAAATCTGAAAGCTTGATGACCATGGTTCTTGCCTTTTCAGGGTCGGTTATTGTAAGCGAGCTTATTGAATTGAGGCTGTTAAAGAGGAAATGAGGGTTGATCTGCGATCGCAGCATTTTAAGTTCAGTTTCCTTGACGAGACTTTCAAGGCGTGCTTCCCTGGCATTTTTCTCTGAAAGGTTAAACAGGCTTACGAAAAGGTAATAAACCAGGATAAGCAGGAAATAAATGCCCACACCCGTACCGACCCTGTAAGGGAAGGTAGCTGTCCAATAGGAATCAAAATCATTGACTTTTGGAAGAACCAGGGGTATAAGCAACCTGGTAAGGATAACAAATAATCCGACCAATGTCAGTCCCCCGGCAGCCAGATTTGCAGCCAGCACCGTAGCTCTTGCCTTACCGGCGGTAAAATATCTGAACGGGTACCATAATGACAATGAAAGTCCAAAGGAGATTATAATTGAGAATATCCCGTCGGGAATGAAGATAGTAGTGGTTTTGCCGTAGGCAAAATAATAAAGGAGGAGCTGGCCGGCCGTGAGAAACAGCCAGGCCAGCCCCCAGACGATCAATATATTCCTGTTTGAAAGTACAGGATGTCTCATTTAGCTTCTGTTAATAGCTTTTGATTTCCCCCCCTCCAAATACCACAGCTCCCTTGATAATGAGGTGCCTTGAGGAATCCACAATTCTTCCGGGTGCCAGTTTGCGCGAATCAGTGAATCCGCCCAGCACAGGAGTTACTTCTATTGTAATGTACCAGGTGTCGGGAACAATCAGTGTAGCACCGCCGAATATGCATGCTATTTCAATATCTGAATTACCTGGTGCCAGCTGGGCTTTAGTGAGATCCAGCTCAATGCCTCCAAAAATTGAAGTTATTTTCCCTCCCTTGAAATTCTGGGTCGTCACCTGACGTTCCCCTCCGCTGAAGACATTCACATAATCAACATAGTCATCTCCCGTAATTCCCTGTGAATTCGCTGTGCTTGTGCTCCAGGGATGCCGGCGTGATACTATGAATATTATCCCGACAATAATGAATATTGAAGGCCAGAACATATTGTACATGTGGAATGTCTCGCGGAAAATAAGCGGTATCATGAAAAATCCGCCAACAGCCATAACAATTATTCCGCCTGTTTTCTCGCTTGAACCCAGTGTCATCACCAGGCCGATGACCACCAGGAGCATTGGCCAGCTGAAAATGATCTGATCGATAAAGTCAGGAAAGAAACCGGTGTTCTTCAGAACAAGGAATAGTCCTGCGAGTACCAGCACGACACCGATTACGGCCCTGTTGCTTGTTGCAAGATGATGATGTTCATGCCTCATCCTACGATGTTCGTCCATCGTTCTGCGACGCTCATCCCTGTAATCATCATTTGTTTCCATATCTGTAAATTTATTTGATTATAATTAATTAGTCCCTTTTTTTCTTTTAAATAATGAAGAAAATATAAAGCCGATACCCAGAATTATAATTACCACAGGCCAGTAGATGGTTTTTATAATTGCAGGCAATTCAGGGTTCTGCCTGTCGAGCATGAACCATATACCTCCTGCAATAAGCAGCAGTCCTCCAATAAAACGGAGGTTAAGGAAAAGAAGCGCACCAACAAAGATCATAGCTGTTTCCCAGGTAAAATAATCACGTACATTACCCAGATGGAGCATATTGTTAGTTGCCACAAGGAGCGCTGTACCAAGTAAAATAAAGAACAATCCTATTCTTACCCGTGGATGGTATTCCCTGTGATCCGTTATTCGATTTCTGTTCTTCATGACTTCTTTTTTATTCCTGATCAAAAATAATAAGGTTTAATAAAGACTGCCAGAGTAAATAGGTAAGTTGCGGTAATAAACCGGCAAATGGTCTTTTTAATCAATTAATGTTACTTTTGTGTTGATAATTTTTTTAATTGCGGAAGGATTTATATTTTTGCAGACCAAAATTTAAAGAGATGTCCGGGTTCTATGAGATACCAGTAAGCGGATTAAAAGAAGGACAGCATACTTTTCATTTTGAGATAAATGACAAGTTCTTTGACCTGTTTGAAGAATCGGAAATAAAGGAAGGTGATCTTGATGCGGTTTTGACGGTTGACAAGGGGACTTCGCTTACAGAGCTTGTTATCAGAATATCAGGCAGGGTAAGAATATGCTGCGACAGATGTCTGGAGATGTTCTGGTATCCTGTTGACTGTGAAAACAGGCTTGTTGTAAAGTTCGGAAATGCTCAGGAGGATGATGATCCCGAAATAATAACGCTTCCACGCGATGAACATGATCTTGACCTGAGCCAGTATTTTTATGAATATATTCATTTAGCCCTGCCAATACAGCGTTTCCACCCTGATGATTCAAATGGGAAAAGCACCTGCGATCCTGATATGATCCATAAGCTCTGGGAGCATCTTGTCGTGGAAGAAGTCAAAAATGACCCCAGGTGGGCAGAATTAAAGAAGTTGATTAATGACAATTAATAAAAATTAAAATGGCACATCCAAAGCACAAACATTCAAGTACCAGAAGGGATAAGCGCAGAACTCATTACAAAGCTACGGCTCCTACTGTCACCACTTGTTCAAATTGCGGATCTTCAGTAAGGTACCACAGGGTTTGCCCTGAATGTGGATTTTACAGAGGCAGACTTGCTGTTGAAAAGAAGGCAACTACCTGATTCCAGTAACCAATCAGTAAAATAATGAAGATAGGCCTTGATGTAATGGGCGGTGATTTTGCACCCGACCCGATCATTGAAGGAGCGATCGATTCCCTTAACTTTTTTGATTCCGGTGAAACCCTGGTCCTGATAGGAGATGAACATGCTATTCTCAAAAAACTAGGGGATATGAATGTCAGCCCTTCATTGTTTGAAATAGTTCCTACAACCCAGGTAATTGAAATGGGAGATCACCCCGCAAAAGCTTTTTCACAGAAGAAGGATTCAAGCATTGCCGTCGGATACAGATTACTTGCAGAGGGCGCCCTTGACGGGTTCTGCAGTGCAGGAAATACTGGCGCAATGCTTGTCGGTGCAAGTTACACGGTGAATGTAATACCCGGTGTTTTCCGGCCGGCCCTGGCAACGATCGTTCCCTGCATCGACGGCCGGGATTCCGTAATCCTCGACGTAGGACTAAATCCTGATTGCAAGCCTGATGTGCTCCTTCAGTATGGCATTCTTGGAAGTCTGTTTTCTAAATTCGTTCATAAAGTTGAAAACCCTACAGTAGGACTGCTTAATATCGGTGCTGAGGAGACAAAAGGAACGTCGGTTGTCAAGTCAGCTTATGAACTGATGAAGGAACATCCCGGCCTGAATTTTACAGGAAACATAGAAGGTCATGACCTTTTTCAGGAAAGTATGACCGACGTCGTCGTCTGTGACGGCTTCGTCGGTAATATTGTTCTTAAAATGGCTGAGACCTGGTATTTTCTTATGAAAAAAAGAAATATATCTGATTCTTTCATTGACCGTTTTAACTTTGAAAATATTGGCGGTACACCGGTCGTTGGAATAAATGCAAATGTGGTTATAGGACATGGCATTTCAAAAAGGAAAGCCATCAAGAACATGACCCTTTATACAAAGATGGTTGTCCGCGCAAACCTTGCCCAGAAGATTAAAGAATCCATCTGATCCTGATATGGAAAAAGTCAGAGCTGCGATTACAGGAGTCCATGCCTGGGTTCCGGAATACAGGCTCACGAACCAGGAACTTTCAAAAATGGTTGACACTTCTGACGAGTGGATCATGCAAAGAGTCGGAATAAAAGAAAGACGCATTCTCAAGGAAGTAGGACTTGGCAGTTCCGACCTTGGCGAAAAAGCAGTAAAGGGACTTCTCGAAAAAACTCATACGTCGCCCGACGAAGTAGACCTTCTTATCTGTGCTTCCGTTACGCCCGACATGGCATTCCCTGCCACGGCAAACATAATTTCAGATAAAACAGGCATTAAGAATGCCTTTAGCTTCGACATTAATGCTGCCTGCTCGGGATTTCTTTTCGCTGTGCAGACGGGAGCTGCTTACATTCAATCCGGAAATTACAGGAAAGTGGTAATCGTTGGTGCTGATAAGATGTCATCAATCACTGATTACACTGACAGAACGACCTGCACTCTTTTCGGCGACGCCGCAGGAGCTGTCATGCTTGAACCCACAACGGAAGATGCCGGAATTATTGATTATATTTTTCATGTTGACGGATCGGGAAGAAAATACCTGAATATGAAAGCAGGAGGATCAGTAAAGCCTGCATCCCATGAGACTGTTGATGCACACGAACACTTCGTTTACCAGGAAGGACAAAGCGTCTTTAAATTTGCTGTCGTCAACATGGCAAATGTGGCAGCTGAGATCATGGAACGGAATAACCTTAAATCAGAAGACATAGCATGGCTTGTTCCTCACCAGGCGAACCTCAGGATCATTGATGCCACAGGCAGAAGAATGGGATTGCCGCCCGAAAAGATAATGATCAATATTGAAAAATACGGTAACACTACTGCTGCGACTATTCCTCTTTGCCTCTGGGATTACGAAAAGAAGCTCAAAAAAGGAGACAAGCTGATCCTGGCTGCTTTCGGCGGAGGCTTCACCTGGGGATCAATTTACCTTAAGTGGGCTTATGACCCGGAATAAAAGAATTATTAACCGCAGAGGCCGCCTGGGAATAGCAAAGACCTCAAAGTAAAATCCGGTTGACATTATTGCTTTGCGAACTTTGCGCAAAATTTGTGTACTTTGAGGTTAAAGGAATATGGTACAATTTAATGTCTGCCTGCAATAGTTTTTAATTTTAAGAGTTATTATGTTTGTAGAAAAATTCTTGGGAAGCCATGGGAAAACTAAACGAAACTGACAACACCGCTATCAATCTTATCAGCAACGGCACTGATATTACAGGTGACATAAAATCGATCGGCGACATCCGCATAGATGGCACACTTACAGGCAACCTCAACACAAAGGGTAAAGTGGTGATAGGGCCCAGCGGGAAAGTAAAAGGTGAAGTTATCTGCAAAAACTCAGAAGTCTCAGGGATTGTTGATGGCAAAATCTGTGTCGGACAATTACTAACGCTAAAAACTTCATCAAAAATTGTAGGCGACATAGTAACTTTTAAACTCTCTATTGAACCAGGCGCAAAATTCACAGGCAACTGCAAAATGAGTGAAAGCGAAGATAATGACGGAACTACTTTCACAAAATCAAAAGAACCGGAAAAAACAGCCGAAAAATCAGGAAAATAAAGGTGGTTTACAGGCTTTCGGCAAATATTCCGGAATGGCATTCCAGATGCTGGTAATTATACTTGTCATGACATGGGGCGGTGTCAAACTCGATAAAGTCCTCGGCATGAAAACTCCGGTTTTTACAATTGTCCTTTCCCTTCTCGGCGTTTTTGCAGGAATCTACACTGCTTTGAAAGATTTTATCAAGTGACCCCTCTCTTTTCAGATTTTAAAGACTACCTGATCAGATTATTGCTGCTGGCTTCAGTAATTCTTGCGGCCGGATATCTGATAATGACCCTGTCAAAAATTAACATGCAATCAGGAGACCTTTTAATCCTGACGGGTTGCTTTTCACTGATAACAGGTACTTCACTGTATATCTTTTGCAGGGGACAGACCAAGGAACAATCAGACAGGGTAATGTACCTGCTGGTTGCAATAAGCGTTAAAATGCTCCTTGAAATGGTATTTGCCCTTTTATGGTTTTTTGCAGCTAAAAAAACTACCCTTACATCACTCATATTATTTTTTGTACTATATTTAGCGTTCTCTTTGTTTTCAATTATCCTGATGTTGAAAACACTGAAAAACAGAACTTTATAAATCAATAAATTTGATAGCCAGATATATCAAATATTGTTTGTCAATCCTTATAGCTTCTTTTTTTTCCGTCGGGCTAATTGCCCAGGAGGCAGACAGCACAAAAAAATCCGGGGAAGAATTTGTTCCGGGCACATTTATTCTAAACCATATGGCCGATTCGCACGAATGGCATATTCTTACAAAAAAGAATGGCGAGAATGTTGCGATCTGTCTTCCTGTTATTTTGTACCAGAAGGGTAAGGGCCTTGATATATTTATGTCCCGGCGACTTGCAGAAGGAAAGGTGTATAAAGGATATAAGGTTGTTGAAGAAGGGGATCTCAAAGGCAAAATAGTTAATGTAAACCCCGATGGGAGCATTAATGAGAAAAACCTCCCGCTCGATTTTTCAGTAACAAAAGCCGTAGTGGGAATGCTCTTTGCTGTTATTATCGGACTGTGGCTATTCATTTCCCTTGGACACTCCTACAAAAAGACAGGAATAAGCTACCCGAAAGGAATTCAAAGCTTTATTGAACCATTGGTCCTTTTTGTCCGCGACGATATTGCTGTTCCGATTATCGGGGAAAAGAAATCCGGGAAGTATATGCCCTATCTTTTGACTGCATTCTTTTTCATCCTTATAAACAACATAATGGGGCTTATCCCCTTCCCTCCGCCATTCGGCGCAAATGTAACAGGGAATATAGCTGTCACATTTGTTCTTGCACTTTGTACATTTTTTATTACACAATTCAGCGGGAACAAGCATTACTGGAAAGATATCTTTGCAGCTCCCGGTGTTCCGTGGTGGTTATTATGGGTTATGATCCCGGTTGAATTAATCGGAATCATTTCAAAGCCGTTTGCACTGATGATCCGACTTTTTGCGAATATAACTGCAGGCCATATAATTGTACTGAGCCTTGTATGCCTTATATTCCTGTTCCATTCGCTGTCGGTAGCACCGGTTTCAATTTTCTTTGTGTTATTCATGGATTGCCTCGAATTGCTTGTGGCATTTCTGCAGGCATATGTTTTCACCCTTCTGTCAACGCTGTTTATCAGCCTTGCACTTAAGGAAGAAGAACATTGATTTTTATTGTTTAATTAAAACCAGTTATTATGACAGGTACGTTGGCAGCAGTTGGAGCAGGTCTTGCAGTAATAGGCGCAGGACTTGGTATCGGAAGAATAGGCGGATCGGCAATGGACGCTATAGCACGTCAACCCGAAGCCAGTTCGAAGATACAGATCAACATGATCGTCATAGCAGCACTTATCGAAGGAGCTGCTCTGTTCGCAATCGTGGTCGCTCTGATTAAGTAAAAGAAATGAAGCACTGCAACGGTTGGTTGCAGCGCTTCTTTAAAATGAAAAATAAAACTTTAAGATATTATGGTACTATTGTTAAATAGTTTGGTATCCCCCGCAATCGGACTTGTTTTCTGGACAACACTCATCTTCATCCTGTTTTTTCTTGTTCTGACGAAATTTGCCTGGAAACCTGTTCTCAATGCGGTTAAGGCAAGGGATGAAATGATCAGGGGATCGCTTGCGTCTGCAGAAGAAGCGCGTAAGGAAATGCTGAAACTTCAGAGCGACAATGAAGCTATTCTCCGTAAAGCAAGAGAAGAACGCGAGGGGATCCTTAAAGAAGCAAGAGATGTCCGCGACAGGATGATCGCAGAGGCAAAAGGCAAGGCTTCAGACGAGGCTGAAAAGCTAATTGAAAAAGCAAGAGCAGGTATTGAAAAGGAAAAATCGGCAGCCATTGCGGATATCCGCGAACAGGTAGCCACCCTGTCGGTGGAAATAGCTTCAAAGCTTCTCACGGAAAAGCTGAGCAGGACCGGTGAGCAGGAAAAACTGATTGAAATTTACCTGAAAGATATAAATCTGAATAAAAACTAATAAGCTTTTCCGGGAATGAACGAAAGCAGGATATCAGTAAGATACTCACGTGCAATATTCGAATCGGCAGTTGAAATGAAAATCCTTGATAAGGTAAACCAGGATATGATCCTTATCAGGGAAGTCTGTAAGAATCCTGATGTTATTGAGTTCCTTGATAGCCCCATAATTATGCCTTCCCAAAAGACCGAAATCCTTCACAGAATTCTGGGGAACAATATCCAGGAACTTTCAATGTCACTGGTTGATCTTGTTGTAAGCCACGGAAGGGAAAAATACCTGCCGGCAATTGCCAGGGTATTCATCCATGAGCAGATGGAATATAACGGCATTACGGAATGTATCCTGACCACCGCGGTTGAGGTGGATTCAAAGGTCAAAAAAGAGATATCTGATCTGATATCGGGCCTTTTCAAAACAAAGGTTGACCTTAAGGAGAACATTGATAAAGAAATAATAGGAGGATTTATTCTGAAAGTGGCAGATAACTATATTGATGCAAGTGTAAGGAACAAACTGAGAAAAATAAAAAAAGAGCTTAAGGCCAGTTCAATCGGTTAAGGGATCATATGAGATCCATAAAAATTTAAGCATATTATAATTATTTAAGCATACTCAACATGGCAAGTATTAAACCAGCAGAAGTTTCAAGAATTCTAAGACAACAGCTCGAGGGGGTCCAGACAGGAGCTGATCTTGAGGAGGTCGGCACCGTCCTTGAGGTTGGGGATGGCATTGCCCATATATATGGGCTTAGCAACGTGGAATCGAATGAACTGATTGAATTTGAAAACGGAATGGAAGCTATAGTCCTTAACCTTGAAGAGGACAATGTAGGGGCAGTTTTGCTTGGCCCGACAGAGGAAATTGATGAGGGGGATATTGTGAAGAGAACCGGACGTATTGCTTCAATTAAAGTGGGCGAAGGACTCCTTGGAAGAGTTATCGCTACGACAGGGCAGCCTCTCGACGGCAAGGGTCCCATTGAGGGCGAACTCTTTGAAATGCCTTTTGAACGCAAAGCCCCTGGCGTTATTTTCAGGCAGCCCGTGAAACAGCCCCTCCAGACGGGAATAAAGGCTATCGATGCCATGATTCCTATAGGAAGAGGACAGAGGGAACTGATTATCGGCGATCGCCAGACCGGCAAAACAGCAATCGCAATCGATACCATTATAAACCAGCGGAGCAATTTTGAAGCCGGGAAACCTGTTTATTGCATTTATGTTGCAGTCGGCCAGAAAGGATCAACAGTCGCAAATATTGCAAAGACGCTTGAGGATTATGGTGCCATTGAGTACACGGTAATAGTCCTGGCAACAGCTTCCGATCCTGCAGCAACGCAGTTCTATGCTCCATTTGCCGGGGCTGCTATCGGAGAGTTTTTCCGCGACACCGGACGAGATGCCTTAATCATCTACGACGACCTTTCGAAACAGGCTGTATCATACAGGGAAGTCTCTCTTCTTCTGCGTCGTCCGCCAGGGCGTGAAGCATACCCCGGTGACGTGTTCTACCTTCACTCCAGGCTGCTTGAAAGAGCCGCAAAGATCATCGAATCGGATGAGGTTGCGCAGAAAATGAACGACATTCCTGAATCGATCAGGCATATGATAAAAGGAGGAGGTTCACTTACTGCCCTTCCTATAATTGAGACACAGGCAGGTGATGTGGCGGCTTATATCCCGACAAACGTAATTTCCATTACCGACGGACAGATCTTCCTTGAATCCGCTCTGTTCAATGCAGGCGTGCGACCTGCTATCAATGTCGGAATTTCAGTGTCGAGGGTAGGTGGCAACGCCCAGATCAAGGCAATGAAAAAAATCGCAGGTACACTGAAGGTCGACCAGGCACAGTACAGGGAGCTTGAAGCTTTCTCCAAATTCGGCTCTGACCTTGATGCAACTACTGTAGCTGTGCTGAACAAGGGAGCAAGAAATGTTGAGATTCTTAAACAGGGACAATATTCTCCCGTACCTGTCGAGAAACAGATCGCAATAATCTATTGCGGTACGAATGGTCTGTTAAAGGATGTTCCTGTGAATAAGGTCAGGGAGTTTGAAAGCGAGTACATCGAGCTTCTTGAGCTGAAGCACAAAGATGTTCTCGACCAGCTTAAACAGGGTAATCTGAATGATGAAATTACCGGCACGCTTAAAATGGTTGCGGCGGATCTTTCGACAAAATTCAAGCCCTGATAAACGGCAGAATTGAATAAAGAGATGGTAAATGGCGAATCTTAAAGCTATAAGGATAAGAATTGCATCTGTCAAATCAACAAGACAGATAACTTCCGCCATGAAGATGGTTTCAGCTGCAAAACTGCGCAAAGCGCAGGATAAAATTGTCAGGCTGAGACCTTATGCCGGAAAACTTCACGAGATTCTTGTAAATATCACGCAGAGTCTTGCCGAATCGGAAGTTGAAAATGTTTATGCAAGGAAATCCTCGCCGGAAAAAATACTGATAGTGGCCATAACATCAAATAGGGGACTATGCGGCACCTTCAACTCCAACGTCATCAGGGAAACAAGACGGGTTGTCACTGAAAAATACTTCGATCAGTACACTAAAGGGAATCTTTATATCCTGGCTATTGGCAAGAAGGGGTATGATTACCTCAGAAAGCATAATTTCAAAATGGCCGGTGAAGGGAAAGACCTTCTTAATGATCTTACATTCGAAAAAAGCTCGGCTGTTTCCGCAAAGATCATGGAAAGCTTTATTAAAGGTGAATTTGACAGGGTTGATATAATTTACAACCACTTCAAGAACGCTGCAGTTCAGATACTGACAAATGAAGCGTTCCTTCCTGTTGAAACAGCATCTGAAAAGGGTAAAAAAGGCACCAATATAGATTACATTTATGAACCCGACCAGGAGGCAATAATGCGGGATCTTATTCCAACATCCCTGAAGACACAGTTTTATAAAGCCGTCCTTGATTCATTTGTTGCGGAAAACGGAGCAAGGATGACTGCCATGCATCACGCAACCGATAACGCCACCACAATGATAAGAGAACTGACGCTCCAGTACAACAAGGCACGTCAGGCTGCAATTACAAACCAGATACTCGAAGTAGTCAGTGGTGCAAATGCTTTGAAGGGGTAAGGAACTTATAGAAATATTGATTGTTGATAAAAACATGTACAATCCATCTGATCTAAGGAAAATAGTAAATAAGTCATTGGTCAATATTTCGTACAATACGGAATCTGAACGGCTTATTGATCCTGTCAGGTATATTCTTTCCATGGGAGGAAAAAGATTGCGGCCCGTGATTGCACTTATGGCTTGCAACATGTTTAACGACAAGATAGATGATGCTCTTGTTCCTGTGACAGGCCTGGAAGTATTCCATAACTTCACGCTTGTTCATGATGATATAATGGACAATGCCCCTGTAAGAAGGGGGCAGGCAACAGTTCATAATAAATGGAACGTCAATCAGGCTATCCTTTCAGGCGACGTGATGGTATTTATTTCAAATGAATGCTTCCTTCAATCGCCGCCGAATCTCCTGCCGAAAATTTTGAGGATCTTCAACAAGGCGGCAACTGAAGTCTGTATAGGGCAGCAACTGGATTTGGATTATGAAAAAGCGGCAATCGTTACACACGAAGAATACCTGAGAATGATCGAACTGAAGACGGCCGTTCTGATCGCTTCTTCTGCCAAAATTGGAGCAATATTCGGTGGAGCTGATGAAAAGGAACTGGACCTGTTGTATGAATACGGTCGTAACCTCGGACTTGCGTTTCAGATCCAGGATGATCTCCTCGATGCTTACGGCGACATGAAGATCTTCGGGAAGATGTCGGGAGGGGATATTGTGGCCGGTAAAAAGACATTCCTTTACATAAAGGCCATGGAAATGGCCAGTACAGAGCAGAGGAAATTGCTTCAGGATGTTTATTCCTCTGACGGAACAGACCCTGAGTTCAAGATCGGGAAAGTTATGGGTATCTATGATCAGCTTAATATCAGGGCCCTTACTGCGAGCCTTGCCAGGGACTATTTCTCTGCTTCACTGGGGTTCCTCGACAGAGTGGCACTGCCACCTGAAAGGAAACAGGAAATGGTCCAGCTGACCGATTCACTGGTGGAACGCGAGAATTAACGGCGACTTAATATGTTGGAAACTGTTCGTTATCAAATACAAATATTCTTAAATTTGAACCTCTTAAAAAATAATTCATATTTATGGCCAAAATAACGGGGAAAATCAGCCAGATAATAGGACCTGTGGTTGATGTATCCTTTGAGCGTCAGGGATTTGAAATGCCCGATATCTATGATGCTCTCGAAATTAAAAGGGACGACGGGTCAATTCTGGTTGTGGAGTGCCAGCAGCATATTGGCGAAAACACCGTCAGGACAATCGCAATGGACTCCACTGACGGCTTACGCAGGGGAATGAAAGTGATTGCCACGGGATCTCCGATCACCATGCCAATCGGTGAACAGATCAGGGGCCGACTGATGAACGTCATTGGGGAACCTATTGACGGAATCGGTAAACTTGATAAGGAAGGCGGTTATCCAATACACCGCAAGCCCCCGAAATACGACGAGCTCTCGACTGAGAAAGAGGTGCTTTACACCGGTATCAAAGTGATTGACCTTATTGAGCCATATTCAAAAGGCGGAAAGATAGGCCTCTTCGGTGGAGCAGGAGTAGGCAAGACCGTGGTTATCCTTGAGCTTATAAACAATATTGCCAAAGCTTATTCAGGGCTTTCGGTATTTGCCGGTGTCGGAGAGAGAACAAGGGAAGGAAATGATCTGCTCCGCGAAATGCTTTTGGCAGGAGTAATAACTTATGGCCATGAATTCCTTGAAAACATGCAAGCAGGAGGATGGGACCTGTCGAAGATCGACAGAAACGCCCTGAAGGAATCAAAACTTGCACTTGTCTTTGGCCAGATGAATGAACCCCCGGGTGCAAGGGCAAGAGTTGCCCTCTCAGGCCTTTCTGTTGCAGAATACTTCAGGGACGGTGACAGCAAGAGCGGAGGAAGAGATATTCTTTTCTTTATGGATAATGTATTCCGTTTTACCCAGGCAGGTTCAGAAGTGTCAGCACTTCTCGGACGAATGCCTTCTGCTGTCGGCTACCAGCCTACTCTTGCAACCGAAATGGGTATTATGCAGGAACGTATTACATCGACCCGCCACGGTTCCATTACTTCAGTACAGGCAGTATATGTACCTGCTGACGACCTTACCGACCCGGCCCCTGCCACGACATTTGCACATCTCGATGCCACGACAGTGCTGAGCCGGAAGATATCGGAACTTGGCATTTATCCGGCCGTCGATCCGCTCGATTCGACTTCAAGAATACTTACTGCCGACATAGTCGGTGAAGCTCACTATAACTGCGCCCAGAGAGTTAAGGAGCTTCTTCAGAGATATAATGAACTTCAGGATATAATCGCCATCCTTGGAATGGATGAACTTTCGGAAGAGGACCAGCTTGTCGTTCACAGGGCAAGACGTGTGCAGCGATTCCTCTCCCAGCCTTTCCACGTGGCTGAAGAATTCACCGGTACAAAAGGTGCACTCGTTTCAATCGAAGATACGATAAAGGGATTCAATATGATCCTCGAAGGTCAGGTTGACCAGTATCCCGAATCAGCCTTTATGCTGGTAGGGACCATTGAAGACGCAATTGAAAAAGGGGAAAAGATCCTTGCACAGTCGAAATGAAAATAGAGATTATCACTCCTGATAGAAAAGTCTACGACGGGGAAATTAAGTCAGTAAGGGTTCCCGGGAAGAAAGGTTCTTTCCAGGTCCTGAAAGACCATGCTCCGATAATATCGACACTTGAACAGGGTCCTGTGATCATTGTGGACGCTGACGGAAAGGAAATAATTTATGAAGTCAGCGGAGGTGTAATCGAGGTGAGGATGAACAAAATAATCCTTCTTGCCGAATCTGTGAAGTAGACAAACCAGATGACTGTTGATGAATTCCGGAAAAATGCTCACCAGCTGGTCGACTGGATGGCATCATATATGGAAAATGTCGGGCAATATCCGGTTAAATCACAGGTAAAGCCCGGCGAGATATTTTCAAAGATACCTGACGCGCCTCCATCATCAGCCGAATCTTTTTCATCATTCATGAATGATCTTGACGAGATCATCATGCCAGGTATAACACACTGGCAAAGTCCTAATTTTTTCGCTTATTTCCCCGCAAATACAAGTCCGCCGTCAGTCCTGGCGGAAATGATAATATCCACTCTCGGTACACAATGCATGATGTGGGAAACATCTCCTGCAGCAACCGAGCTGGAGGAAAAAATGATGATCTGGCTCAGGGACCTGATAGGACTTCCCGGCTATTTTGAAGGAGTCATTCAGGACACAGCCTCAACATCCACTCTGGCTGCCATTCTTACGGCCAGGGAATGGAAAACTGAATTCAGGATAAACGAGGAAGGCGCTGCTCACTCAAGAGAACTGAGAGTGTACTGCTCGGGCCAGGCTCACTCATCAGTCGAAAAAGCAGTAAGGATAAGCGGAATTGGCAGGAAGAACCTTGTAATAATACCTGTAAGGGAGGATTACTCAATGGATCCTGACAAGCTCAGGGAGGCAGTTGAAACGGACATCAGGAAAGGATTCAAACCATGCTGTGCCATTGCAACCCTCTGCACAACAGGAACCACCGCTGTCGATCCTTTAAGGGCCATAGGAGAAATCTGCGCTGAAAACCATATATGGCTCCATGTCGACGCCGCGATGGGCGGCACGGCCCTTATTCTGCCCGAATTCAGGTGGATGCTCGATGGGAAAGAATATATCGATTCCTTTGTCTTCAATCCACACAAGTGGATGTTTACAAATTTTGACTGCTCTGCATTTTTCATCCGGCAGCCCGACCTTCTGATCAGAACCTTCGAAATACTTCCGGAATATCTTAAAACAAGGACAAGAGGAAAAGTGAATGACTACCGCGACTGGGGAGTTCCGCTTGGCAGAAGATTCAGGGCCCTGAAGCTGTGGAGTGTCATAAGAATGTATGGCGTTGAAGGACTTCGTGAAAAAATAAGACTTCACATTAAAATTGCATCGGAACTTGCAACCATGATTTCTCAGGAGCCCGATTTTGAAATTCAGGCACCTGTCGTCATAAACGTCGTATGTTTCAGGTTCAGGCCCGGAAACAGGAGCGAAAAAGAATTGAATGCCATCAATGAGAAACTCAACCACATACTTAATGATTCGGGTAAAATCTACCTGAGCCATACTGTCCTCGACGGCAGATACACTCTAAGGATGGTGACAGGCCAGACAAATGTTTCAATGGAACATGCCGGCAAGGCGTGGAATCTCATCAAGGAGACCGCAAGAAATCTCTGATACTGTATTTTACCTCCTTTTTCCGCCAATACTCATTCCAAAAACATTGATATTGAACAATGCCTTTAAATAAGGGATTTCACCAGGATTTCTCCATGCAGCCTGTATTCCGCCCGATATCAGAAACGGCAATCTCAGGACATAAAAATCAGACATAAGTTCAATTCCGAACGACCTGAAATTTTCGGTGTAGTCATGATAGTCCAGAGTACTGCCACCGTCACTTTCATCGATTATATAGTTTCCGGTGGCCCTTGAGAAATCGTAGAAAAAATCAGTGCGTATCCTTGTAATGTAAAGCAATGATGCCAGGTTGAAATCGGGATATGCAACAGGCAGAAAATAATCGGCTGAAAGAAATCTGAGATCTTTTGAAATTATGTTGTCATAGCTTCTCGGGAAATCTGCTCTGTTGGCAAGTACATATTTTTCGGGGTTCTGCTTTTCTGCTTCAAAACGAAGTTTCAGGCCATTGTTCCTGAATAAACCCGGGAAATAAAAAGAGCTTTTGACTGTGAGGATATCTCCGTAAAAAACTTTATCAAAAGGATAATAAGAATATAACATATCGATGGTCTGTGCCCATTTCGGGTAAATATCCCTCAGCGCTGAATTCCGGTAGTTTGAAAAATAGATCCTTCCCGTCAGCTCGTTCTGATGCGAATTATAATAATCTTTTTCCTGATTATAGAGATAATTATTTTCAAGTGTTGAGGAGGCTGAAATGTACAGATATTTTGAGAACCTGCCTCCGGAGAAAAACAACGGAAGCAAAAGGGTATTGGTAAACTGATAACCTTTATTCACGACAGCAGGGTTGGCAACTGACTGGTTAAATTTTTCAACTACCGGAGTATTTCCGTAATCAATACGACTTTCAAGTACGGGATACCAGCCAAGCCATTGCACGCTTGCATGCAGCTTATTCTGGTTGCCGGAATATTCATATCCGAAAGTCGAGATTAGAGTGCTCAGGTCGTTCTGGGTCATCAGTGTAACTCCCGGTGTTATTGATGCAGGATCAGATTCTACCTTATCGAGATCTGCATAAAAAGGCATCCAGCTGTGAAACCTGAAAAGATGACCCATACGATGGTATGGAACGGGGTTATAAATATTATTAGGTCCAGCTTCAGTCTTTTTTGTTGCCAGCTTAAATCTGTTGATAAGATACGAACCTGAGTTGTCGCGCAATTCCGTACTATTTTTTGCTTCAGAAATTGCGGAAAAACAAATATCATTGCCGGATGATGAATAATCAGCAAATAACAGCCGGTTGCCATCCAGACTAAGATCACTTACACCGAATCTGGATCTTGTAACCGGAATGACGGAACCATCGGGATTCCTCAGCAGGACATTGTCGGTGCCCTTCGCTGAGCTGACGAAGAACAGTGAATCACCTCTAAGGCAGGAAGATTGTATATCGTCCCTGCTTGCTTCAACAAGCGTTTCCCATTTATGGCCGGTAATACTGAACGACATTATTCCTTCCCCGCGGTCTGTCAGAAAAATTACAGAGAGCCTTCGGCCCTCCTTATCCCACTGAGGTTTCTGAAGAGAGGCATTCCCCGGGGAGGCAATTTTATCAATCACCTTCCCGGTACCGGTATCAAGAAAGACAAGTGCGTTCGAGTTGTCGACTCCGTTCTCTGTGGCTGCTATTAATTTTGCATCAGGTGATATTGAAGCTGACATGTACCTTGTTCCGGATGTAAGCTGAATGGCTTTTTTGTTTCTGATGTCCATTATTCTGATCACCGACCATGACCTGTTATCCCACCTGGGATCGTATCGTATTTCAACCCATACCAGCTTACCCTTTGCATACGAAATGAACCACGGATCGCCATCTCCGGGGAAAAATATTCTTTTTTCAGACCTTTCCGACGGCCGTATGAGGACAAAAGAAGGAATATCAGTAAGCGTGGCTTTAACGGCAATTATGGTGTCTTTCCCGGCAGCAACCGGGGAGTAGTAATTTATGTATTTCCCGTTTTTGGGAGGATTTATTTTTAAATATGATTCACTTCCGGAATTCCGGTCATCCGATTTCCATATTGTTTTCAGTGAATCAAATGTTTCAGTGAACAGCCCTTTCTTGGTCATCGATGCATTTGTCCTGAGGCTGAGATTCACGGGGTTAATGAGGAAAGGTTCGCTGGCAGTTGTTTTAAGTGCCTTCAGCCAGAGATCATGGCCATACTTTGCGTTTGCCCAGGCAACCATCTGAAAACCCGATTCGTAATAATCAGGAACAAAATCCCGGTACGATCCGTTTATGGCCTTGTCATAGCTGTACATCCTGCCTTTTTCAACCACAAGGGCTTTCAACTGCTTCTGGAATGAAGGTGTTCTTCCCCTTCCTGATCCGGAAAACAATGATTCAGAAAAGACAGCATCTCCTTCAAGATACCATAATGGCAGAAGGGATGCAACTACTCCTGTAACCTGCTGCCCGGCAATGAACGACAGCACTTTTGTGAATCCCTGGTCAAGCGATTCCATCTGGAACACATGGGTAAGTTCATGCAGGGCAAGC
Source organism: uncultured Bacteroidales bacterium (assembly GCA_963789985.1). GTDB lineage: Bacteria > Bacteroidota > Bacteroidia > Bacteroidales > VadinHA17 > LD21. Next base: position 123,800 of record CAWBNA010000018.1, read on the forward strand.
TGCCTGTCAGGATCAAGCGGTATTGAATTTTGTTCAGGTGTAGGATATATCTCCATTCTGCTCGGGGCCCATGCAACATATCCGTTGGAAAAGGTCGTATAGTTGTGAATTATTACAGGAAGCCTGAATTTCAGCGGCGGATACAAGGCAGTGGTCAGATCTGAATAAGCCCTGTCAAGAGCTTTTGCGAAATTTACGCCTTCAGCGCCATACGACCTCGGGTAAATCACAGTGAACCTTTTTGTTTTGATCTGCATCCATTTCAGCGAAGCCGGATCCTGACCGGTATTATAATACTGACCGGCAGAAGGAAATGAAACCAGAAAAAGAAGGACAAGAATGAAAGGAGAGAGAAGTTTCATCAGGAACTGTTTGCTCAAAAATAGTAAAATATATGAGTGCCACTGCATAGGATTCAGGTTTGAAAAATTTAACTAATTTCGTCAATTAATCTTGCACAGGAAAAAGCATATATACCCGATGAAAAAATACAGGTTGATCAACAACATAACCGGCTGGGTTGTTTTTGCATTTGCTGCATTCACATATCTCAAGACAATCGAGCCGACAGCCAGCCTATGGGATTGTGGCGAATTTATAGCAACCGGCATGAAGCTCGAGATCGGGCATCCTCCGGGAAATCCTGTTTTCATGATAATGGCAAGATTCTTCACTCTCTTTGCAGGGGGTAATGTGACCCGTGTGGCTGCAATGATGAACTCGATGTCGGCACTTGCAAGCGCATTTACAATTCTTTTTCTGTTCTGGACAATCACTCATCTTGCAAAAAAAATACTGATCAGGAGCGGGGAAGAGCTTACCTCCGGAAGGATAATTGCAGTTATGGCTGCCGGGACAGTCGGAGCCCTTGCATATACATTTTCCGATTCATTCTGGTTTTCAGCTGTTGAAGGTGAGGTGTATGCTTCCTCATCATTCTTTACCGCCCTTGTATTCTGGGCAATATTGAAATGGGAGAACGTTGCCGATGAAGAATATGCAAACAGATGGCTTATCCTGATAGCTTTCCTGATGGGCCTGTCCATTGGCGTCCACCTGCTGAACCTTCTCACCATACCTGCAATTGTCCTTGTATTCTATTTCAGGAAATACGAATTCACCTGGAAAGGCTTTATCGTTTCCCTTGGCGTTTCATTCCTTCTGCTTGGACTTTTACTATATGGCATCATGCCGGGCGTTGTAACAATATCATCAAGATTGGATCTTCTTTTTGTGAACTCATTCGGTCTGCCGGTAAACAGCGGGATGATATTCCACTGGATTGTTATGGCGGTGATATTCATACTTGCAGTCAGATCCACTCTTAATTCACACGATAATGTAAAGAATGGCATACTGGCGATCAGCGCCCTTTTTCTTTCAGGAATATGGGTTATTTCAGGCTCCGTTTTACTGGATATTGTCGTGCTTGCAGGTGTATCAGCTTTTACCTGGTACATGACAAAGAGAGACAGATCTGCAATTAATACAGTGCTTACTGCAGTAATGGTAATACTAATAGCATATTCATCAGAAGCAATCATAGTTATCAGGGCGACCGCAAATACTCCTATAAACGAGAACCAGCCTGAACAGCCGTTCAGTCTTCTTTATTTCCTTAACAGGGAACAATACGGTGAGAGGCCACTTTTCCGTGGTCAATACTACAATGCTCCTGTCATCGATTACAAGGACGGCAAAGCAAAATATGCCGTTGAAAACGGGAGGTACATAATAACCTCTCATGACCTTGAACGTGTTTATGATCCGAGATTCATCACCCTCTTTCCACGGATGTGGAGCGACCAGAGCGACCATGAGCCCGTCTACAAGGAATGGGGAAGAGTGAAGGGAGTTCCGGTAACGGTCACAACCCCTTCCGGCGAGAAGAAGATCCTTCGCAAGCCAACATTCATTGAGAACATGAGATTTATGATGTCGTATCAGTTCGGATATATGTACTTCAGGTATTTCATGTGGAACTTTGCGGGTAAGCAGAACGACACACAGGGAACAGGAGGAGCAGTAAACGGCAACTGGATCTCGGGAATAAAATTTATTGACGAACCGAGGACCGGCACTTCCGACATCACACCTGACATGAAAAAAGACAATTCAAGGAATATATATTATCTGCTGCCTCTTATCCTGGGCCTGATAGGACTGTTCTATCAGATAAACAGGGATTACAAAGACTGGTGGGTGATCCTTATCCTGTTTATTATGACCGGTATAGCGATTATTCTGTACCTGAACCAGTACCCCAACCAGCCAAGAGAGCGTGACTATGCCTATGCCGGATCATTTTATTTCTTTACTGTGTGGATCGGACTGGGGGTCCTTGCAATCTTTGAAGCTCTTTCAAAACTTACGGGCGAAAAAATAGCGGCTCCTGTTGCAGGTGCTTTGTGCTTTTTTGCTGTGCCGGTAATAATGGGTACGCAAAACTGGGATGATCACGACCGTTCAGGCCGCTATCTTACGAGGGATGTGGCATTTAATTATCTTAACTCATGTGCCAAAAATGCCATCCTGTTTACAAATGGCGATAATGATACATTCCCTTTGTGGTATGCACAGGAAGTTGAAGGAAAAAGGACTGATGTCAGAGTATGTAACCTTATGCTTCTGAACACCGATTGGTACATAAACCAGATGAAATGGAAAACAAATGAATCTGATCCGCTTCCCGTTACCCTGCCCGCAAGAAAATACTACGACGGAGTGAACAACCAGATCTTCATAGTTGAAAAGACAAAGGATCCTGTTGATGCGTCAACCGTAATCGATTATGTGAACAGCGATAACAAAGCAACAAAAGTGCAGGTCTCCACCAGCGAAATTCTTGATATCATACCTTCAAGGACAATAAGGATACCTGTCGATAAGGAAAAAGTACTTGCGTCAGGTACAGTGAAGCCTGAGGATGCCGATAAAATTGTGCCCTATATCGATATTAAGCTTAAAGGTAGCTCCATTATGAAAAGCCAGCTGATCATCCTTGATATCCTTGCTCATAATAACTGGCAAAGGCCTATATATTTCGTAACAGGATACCATAATGATGCAATGGGCCTTGAAGAGTACTTCCAGATGGAAGGACTTGCTTACAGGCTGGTCCCCATAAAATCTGAGAATAAGAGCTGGATTGATTACGGAAGAACAGCGACTGACATCATGTATGATAATGTGATGAACAAGTTTGCATGGGGAGGGGCAAATAACCCGAAAGTAGACCTTGATTATAACCATATCCGGACCCTGATTGTTGTAAAATCAAGGTATTGCTATGCACGTCTGGCCAAGGCACTTGCTGCTGAAGGTAAGAATGAAAAGGCCATCCAGGTGCTTGACCGCTGCCAGGAAGTTCTTCCTGTCAGCAGATTCCCGATCGATCCGTATTATCCCGATCTGATCGATTCTTATTTTGCAGCCGGCGCAACCGATAAGGCTGTGGAAATGACAAAAGGATTGCGCGATTACTACTATGCCCGGCTTGACTATTTCCTGAAGCAGAAACCTTATATAATTAACTCTGCTGAATATGAGATACAGAGCGCTATTCAATATACTTCAAAAGTAGCCGGTTTCTGTACAGCTAATGACCGAAAAGATCTTGGAGAAGAGATCAACAAGAAGCTTGAAGCATATTACGCTGACTATATCAGTAAGCAAAAAGCGGCAACTACCGAACAGGCCCCGCAGAATTAAGGAACAGGATCAGAGACGATGACTGTCAGAAACGTGAACAGTATTTTTCAGATACTTTTCAAGAAGAGCATAGATATTCTCTGGATAAACAGGTTTCAGGATGTACTCATTGCATCCTGCAATATATGCATCCGATTTTGATTGTTCTGAAGAATAGGCCGTTATCATAAGAATGGGGACATTCTTCCTGTCCTTCCTGAAAATCCTCGAACAATCGATTCCATTTATCAGAGGTATCAGGAAATCCATTATGACAAGATCTATCTTTGCCTGCTTATTGCTTATGAAATTAATGAAGTCCCTCCCCGTCCGGAATTTAATAACTTCTGCCCCTGAACTTTGAAGCAGAGTTTCATAATATCTTATCGAAGGAAGATCATCCTCGACAATGACAATTGTTTTATCTGTTAATTCTAAGCTACTGAAATTCAGAGACATTATAATTGTATAATTGACTTTTGTAAAATTACGACAAGATACAAATGAATGCCTGATTAAAAGTTGCAATTATAAACAACTTATCAACAAATGTAATCCTGTTAAATGAAATTTCAAACCTTTTAACAGGATAAAAAAAAATAAAAAAACAAGGAATTTTATTCTGACCCGGGGGCATGATAATAAATGCCCGCTACATGAGAGAAAGAAATAAGAAACTATAAATAAGCTTAAGTTTCATTAATTTTTTTTTTGCTCCGGCTATGAAAACATTTTCATAACAGATCTTTTTTAGGGTTGAAACGTAATATTTTTAAATTTTTAGGTACATTGATGCAACAATTCTTTTTAAACCATGTCATTAACCTGGAATGAAGTTAAAACGGGATAAAAAATTATAATCATGGAAAATAGAATGAAAAAACATGTGACGGTGGTTGCAGCAATTCATATCGGTTTCGGCCTGATAGGCCTGATTGCGGCACTTGTATTATTTTTTGTATTCAATTTTTTAAAAAGTGTTGTCGGCGGGGATGAAGTGCCAACTATGCTTCTGGGATTTTTGTCAATAAGCATACCCATCCTTGTAGGGTTCATGTCAACACTTGGACTCATTGGAGGGATCGGACTTTTGTCGCTTCAACCCTGGGCAAGATATCTGGTGATTGTGGTGGCTGCACTTGGGTGCCTTAACATCCCGATAGGGACGCTGAAGGGTGTGTACTCTCTATGGGTTCTGCTGCAGGATGAAACAATAAAGCTTTTTCAGCCTGACAAGCCGGTTCAGCCTGTTATTTGATCAGGAAACAATTATAATACCTGCCTTGACAGAATTGCCTTGCTGACTTTGCTTTGACTTTGGGCCCTTTGCACCAGGGTAAAAAATTCAATTTTCCTGTTTCTGTTATTTTTTAAATAAGAACAAGAGGTTCTTATTTTTTTTAAATTGTTGCAAAATCATTCATATGAGCGACGACAATAAGATAATATTTTCAATGTACCGTGTCGGCAAAACATTTCCACCTCACCGACAGGTACTTAAGGATATTTCACTTTCATTTTTCCTTGGCGCCAAAATAGGCATAATAGGACTGAACGGATCCGGGAAATCCACACTTATGAAGATCATAGCAGGACTGGAAAAAGAGTACCAGGGGGAAGTCACATTCCTCCCGGGCTACACCATAGGACATCTTCCCCAGGATCCTCTGCTTGACGACAACCGTTCAGTGCGTGAGATCGTTGAAGAGGGTGCAAAGGAGGTCATCAACCTTGTAAAGGAATTTGAAGAAATAAATGCAAAATTCGGAGAACCTGAAGTATATGAGAATCCTGACAGGATGCAACAGCTTATGGACCGGCAGGCTGAGCTCCAGGAGAAGATCGATTATCATGACGGATGGAATATTGATCATAAGCTTTCAAGAGCTATGGATGCCCTCAGATGCCCGGATGGTGAAACCAGGGTTGACATCCTTTCGGGAGGTGAGCGGAGACGGGTTGCGCTGTGCCGGCTTCTCCTGAGACAACCCGACATCCTGCTGCTTGACGAACCAACTAACCACCTGGATGCCGAATCGGTGCAGTGGCTTGAAACAACACTGAAACAATATCATGGCACAGTTATCTGCATAACACACGACAGATACTTTCTCGATAATGTTGCAGGCTGGATACTGGAGCTCGACAGGGGAGAGGGTATTCCCTGGAAAGGAAATTATTCTTCATGGCTTGAGCAGAAAACGAAAAGACTTGAGGTGGAAGAAAAGGGAAATGTCAAAAGAAGAAAAATGCTTGAAAGGGAGCTTGAATGGGTCAGGATGTCGCCAAAAGCACGTCATGCCAAATCAAAGGCAAGGCTGGGCGCTTATGAGAACCTGTTGAACCAGGATGTGAAGGCCAAGGAAGAGAAGCTTGAGATATTCATACCGAACGGACCGCGTCTGGGTGATAAGGTCATTAAGGCATCACATGTTGCAAAGTCGTTCGGTGACAAGCTGCTTTTTGATGACCTGGAATTCGATCTTCCACCTAACGGGATTGTTGGAGTTATCGGTGCAAATGGTGCCGGCAAGACAACCCTGTTCCGGATGATAATGGGTCAGGAGAAGCCCACAGCCGGCACATTCGAAATTGGGAATACTGTCGTGCCGGGTTATGTAGATCAGTCACATTCCGCCATAGATCTGGTCAAAACTGTATATGAGGTCATCTCAGGAGGTCAGAATGACGTTATGGTTGGAAACAGGCTGGTGAATGCACGGGCTTATGTTTCGAGGTTTAACTTCACGGGAGCTGACCAGGAAAAGAAATGCGGAGTGTTGTCGGGCGGCGAAAGGAACAGGCTGCACCTGGCGCTGACCCTGAAATCAGGGGCAAATGTTCTTCTTCTTGATGAACCGACAAACGATATTGATGTAAACACTCTCAGGGCTCTTGAAGAAGGGCTTGAGAACTTTGCGGGATGTGCTGTCGTAATTTCGCACGACCGCTGGTTCCTCGACAGGATAACAACCCATATCCTTGCTTTTGAAGGGGATTCAAAAGTTGTCTGGTTTGAGGGAAATTATTCCGAGTATGAGGAGAATTATAAGAAACGGGTCACGGATACCACTCCGGTGAGGATAAAATACAAAAAGCTGGCATAATAAGAATGACGCAAAGGCTCAAAGGAACTTATGTATAAGTTGAATGACGAACCACGAACGACAAACGGGGCAAGGCAGAAAAATATAATGGTCCCTCTAATCCACTGTCACCACAGCCCTCTGGTACCTTGTCAGTACAGGTGATCCGTCATCGGAAACTTCAAGGATGATATGTATGGTTTCTCCCTTTTTAGCGTCGCGAGGTACAATGAAGGATGAATCCTTATTCCAGGCTCCGGTTATCTGAATATCTTTATTGCAGGTTCCGGCTTCCCTGTACTGCCACCAGTGGAATTTTACCTTATTGCCGTCCGGATCGTAAGCAACCCCTTTAAGTTTTACAGTTTCCCCGGGTTTTGCAGAAATATTTCTTTTCCCGTCAAGCTTCACCACAGGTGGATGGTTGGATCTGTTGTAATCATTTACACACCATTTTGCCCTTGAAGCAAAATCGTTCTGCAGATCCCTTATCCATCTGGCCTGGGGGTACAATAATTCGACCCTTCCGGTATAAAGATCCGAATCAGCAACATTTGTCCCGTCTTTCCACAAACCGTGATTAGAGTCGGACTTTTTGAACCGTCCTCCCGGACCCCCAAATGAGGGATTCTCTGAGCTTCCCAACCCGAAGTCCACAAGGAATAACCATGCCGGAGAATCTCCTTCCGACAGGAAATCATACTGCTTACGGCCATGCTTTTGTGCTTCATCAGGATCGCCCTGTGTCTGCTCCGGATCGCCGGGAACTTTTTGTCCGTCACCCCACAGGTAGTACGTTTCAAGCAATGGTCCATGATTGAATTTAATATTTTCAGCAAACCAGTTTCCATCGAGATACTTCCGTAATTCAACCGGTACATCCCTGTACCAGTTATAGGCAAGACAGCTGAACTGGAGAGAATTATAAATCACCTTTATTCCGGGCCAGTTCACGGATACGTATTTCCTGTAGGTCGCATCCTGGTCAAGGATTATATATATCACAGCCTTTGATGAGACTTTGTCATATATCTCCTTCCATTTTTTCGTTTTACAGTACTGGTCCTCAATCGATTTAAGTGCCCGTGCAATGGTATTGGTACCGCCCCATGCCTGAAGATAGACAGGGCCGGGTTTATCATCGAGGAGTATTAATTTAATAAGATCAGATCCTTTTGTGTCTTTTGACATTTCGCCTTCAAAATCAATATTGCCTATCCTGATTATTTTTTTCAGATAATCAGGATCAGGATAATTTCTATCGTTCTTCCGGAGACTTGGATAGACTAAAGCATATTTCGCAATCAGCTCTTCCATCCAGGTCGTTCCGGTCCATCTCAGTGAGCTCCTCTGGCCGTACATTTTCTCTGTCATTGGCATTTCGGAGGTAAAGAGTGTCCCTTTGCCATCGCCTGCATAATGCCACATTGAACTTGAATATATCAGCCCTTCTATCTGCAATTTATCGGAATAAAGTAGCATTCGTATAAATGAATTCATATCATCCACCTCCCCGTCAGTTGTGATTACAGTCCTCATTTTTTCACTGTGGCGATGAGAGGGGCCGGATGCATGGCAAAACAAAATTGCATTCAACACCAGGAGGGATGCCAGTATTGATCTTTTCATGACCTAATTTCCGATAAGTTCTTCAACTATCTTAACCGTGTCAGTTATGCATTTCTCGCAAACAACCTTTCTAAGGAGCGACCGGGCGCAGTTCAGACCTGATCTGAATGATTCCAAAGCAATATCTTCGGTCAGTTTCATCAGCGCTGATTATTGAATTATAGAAATCAGCCTAATATAAGAATTGAAATTGTCATTTGGAATAGAAAATTAAAAACCATGGTAAAAAATTTTGCAGCATTAATCAGAAATGGCAGTTGCTTTTTCACTGATGCTGCAGAACGTGCTTTTCACATTATCGTTGTTGTAAACTTTTTATGGTCTTCCCGGCACAGTTTTTTTACAAGCCTTCTGCCCGACATAATGCCTGTCGGCAATCCCCCGCCGGGTTCAACCCATTGCCCGCACATATAAAAATTGCTTAGTCCAGGCAATTCCTGCGACAATGGCTTCATCATTACACCGGCATTCCCGGGCGTGATAAGCCAACCTTCAAAAGTCCCTTTCCAGTTGCCTGTGTACCTTTCAAACGTCATGGGAGTTGCAACATCTGTCATTTCAATCTGAGATGAGATACCGGGGAAACGTTGATCGAGAAGTCCAATGATCTGTCTGGAAATCTCCTCTTTTTTCTGAAGATAAGCAACCCTGTCCCTGGCCAGTTTTTCCCAGTATTCGTAACCGGTATCCAGCATTACTGTCATGCTTGTTTTACCTGCCGGAGCCAAAGAAGGATCATGATTGTAAAGGTGGACATTTAGTCTGTCATGTATTTTATCACCTATTTCAACAGGCTCTTTAAGTGCAAAGCTGAAACCTGATACCGATTCCGGAACATCTTCAAAGGTCCTGTTAACTCCTATGCCAACAAATATCAGTGGTGAAAAAAGAAGCCAATTATCATACTGTTCCCTGATTTTATCATTGGAATATTTCCCTTCAAGCATTTTAAAGATAGTTGTATATCCGTCTGCTGCGGAAATAATCCTTGAACCATAATATTCTGTGCCATCGTCAAGTCGTATGCCTGTTGCCCTGTTGCCTTCAGTAATTATTTTCTCAACGCGTTTCCTGTAGTTGACAGTGCCTTTGAGTGCGATGTACCGTTTTTCGAGAGCTTTTGACATGGGCATTGAGCCGCCGATCGGATAACCGGCGTTTTCCTTATGTAGGAAGGCAAATGTAAAAAGCATGAAAAGCATTGAAAATTCAGGTATCCACATTTCATTTAAAGCTCTGTTAATAAGAGGATCCTTGAAGCGTCCGGCAAATTCGCTGCAGGTTATTTTCATCCATTTCTGAAATTTCCTGCCGTTGATTATTAAACCGCCGACAAGCCTGGCCTGTTTTTGTAATCGTTTCAGGAAAGGAAGGTGTTTTGAAGGCTGATCAAAAGCAAGGCACATCCTTATTCCGCTGATGAATTCCCTTGTTATACGTGCATCCTGAGGTGAAAATTCAAGGAGATGTTTTTCGAGCCTGTCTATATTTGTATAAAACGTCAGGGTCCGTCCGTCAGAACCTTCAAAATGCATGTATTCATCCATGTTGATGAATTTCCTGCCAGTGGTAATTCCCACTTCTTCCCAGTAATCGTGCATGTTGCTTTCAGGTGAAGAGCCTACGAGCCAATGAATACATCCATTTATTGTAAAACCGTTCCGCTGCCATGACGTGCATAACCCACCGGGCTTGTCATGCATTTCAAATATCTGCGATTTGTAACCATTCATCTGGGCATAAATACCTGCAGCAAGACCTGCAAATCCTGCTCCGATGATAATGACAGAGTTGTCAGTGCTGCTGTTTTCCATATTTTCAGTGTTTGACAATATCAAATTTAAGGTTAATTGAACATAGAAAATTAATAATCAGGCACAGGAAACAAAATTGCCGGCAGCCTTCAGGAAATTGACGGCGAACAACTCATGACCCCGGACCCACAGTAAAAAACTCTAAAATGGGATCTAACTAAAATAAAATCCCCCTTCCTGACGGGGCACTCTTATATCTTGATAAAAAACTTGTTTTTATAAAGCCAGTAACAAAGATACCACATTGCCGCCCAGACGCCGATACTTGTTATTATCTCTGCTGTAAGCCTGCCGGTCCATGAGAAGAGCAGCCTGCTGAAGGGATCGACTATCCTTGTTAACCACCCTGCACCCCCAGCGCTAAAGAACAGGTAAATAAAAATACTGTTCATGCCCACGATAATGAAAAATCCCGATCCGCGGGTGAAAAGTTTCTTCACATCTATCAGCCAGTAGCAGAACGTCAGGACAAGGATTGCCCAACCGCCGCTTGCAAATACAAATGAAGATGTTGCGATTTTCTTGATTATCGGTGTAATGTTGAGAAGATCGAGAGAGTAACCTATTACAAGGCATGAAGCTGATGCAATAAGCAGTGTCTGTATTTTCTTTCCGGCAGGTTTTTCACTCATAAGAAGCTTTCCGCAAAGCACTCCCCACACGGTATGCGCGGTTGTTGACACAAAATTAAGCGTAGCCCATTCGCTTGCCTTGTCAACCCCTTCTATTTTGTTGTTGAACCAGGCCCCGAGGTTTTCAAAGTTGATCCACGGATGGTTAAATCCTTCAACAGGAAAGAACCGGTAAGCAAGATCAATCAGAAGCAATATTATGACGGTGAAGCTGATCTGGAACCTGAAACTTTTGTCCCTTAAAAGGAAAGCCACAATATAGGTTACGGACAATTGTGCAAGAACGTTCTGGAACCTGAAAACAAGATGTCCGGCGTCGACAAAATAGAGTCCCCATCCGAAAAAAAGCAGCAGCAACGATCTTTTGAATGCGTGCCGGGTAATGGTTTTTGTGCTTTCTCCCTTTCTTTTCCTGTTGGCAACTGCAAATGGTATGGCAACACCAACGATGAACATGAAGAATGGCTGGATTAGATCCCAGAAGTGTAATCCGTGCCATTCGTGGTGATGAAGCTGGTTCCCGATGAACTGCACTGCGCCGCAGTTGACGTTCATGAAGTGTTCATAAAGCTCGGTGGCTTCTCCTGCAAGGAGGAACATCGTGAATCCCCGGAAGAAGTCAACTGAAGTCACCCTGCCTGGAGCAGGAAGTCCTGTTGTCTGTGAATCTGCACTCATTTTGTATAGTTAGTTTTAAGGTCATTTGATCTCATTCAGAAGAACCTCTACATACTTCTCAGGCTGCTGATCACTCCTCTTGCTGATTATGCAATTTAACTAAAATTGAGAATTATGCAATCTTTCAATCCTGTCACGGATTGCATCCATCTTTTTAATCCTTTCGGGATATAAGGTTTTTTCTTCCCTGTCGATAAATTCAAAGAGGATGAGCGATTTTTCAGAGAACCCGACTGCTCCGGCCTTGTCCCCCTTTGCAAGCTGAAGTTCAGCTTCGGCATTGAAGAGCTCAGCCAGTATCTCCAGATGGCCATTTGTATAATTATGGTCCTTCAGGAGCCTTTCAGTAAGATCCCCGGAGGGAATTGACCTGAAAAAGGCAGCATCTTCCTTCAGCATGTCATAATAGATCTTTCCAAGTTCATCTGAAGCCTGTTCGAATTTTCCTTTCCTTACAAGTCCAAGTATGCCTGCAATCAAATCCCCAATCATTTCTACCATCCGAAGTATATAATCCCTCTGATACATTGCTCAGGAAGGTTTTGTATCAAACCCCTTTAATTATGTTATTTGGTAAGGTCGATTCGGCCAAACCTATTTTAAAGGTCTTCGTCAGTTATTTTACCCAATTCACTTTCACTGATTTCACATCCCTCGAGTTGGGGCCTAGATAAACAATAAAATCACCCGGTTCCCAGTCGTATTTAAGGTCACTGTTGTAAAACTTCAGATCATCAACTGTTACGTTCAGGGTTACGTCTTTCGATTCGCCGGGCTGAAGCATGATCTTTTTGAAATTCTTAAGTTCCCTGACAGGTCTCGAAATTGAGGCAACAGGATCCTGTATATAGAGCTGTACGACCTCTTCCCCTGCATATTTACCCGTATTGGAGACCCTGACAGTTACTGAAAGCGTCTCATTTCCCTTTAGGGAAGTTTTACCAGCCTTCACATCGCCGAAACTGAAGGTTGTGTAGCTAAGGCCATAACCAAAAGGATAAAGGGGATCATTTAAAATGTCGAGGTATTTTGAGGTAAATTTGTTATTTGGATCTGCCGGCCGGCCGGTGTTCAGATGATTGTAATAGAGCGGGATCTGTCCGACGCTGCGCGGGAAGGTTGTGGTGAGCTTACCTGCCGGGTTATAATCACCGAACAATACGTCTGCAACAGCATTTCCCGCTTCCGATCCGCCTGCCCAGGCTTCAAGTATTGCATTTGTATTTGCATCTTCCCAGGTCAATGTCAGGGGCCTTCCGTTCACAAGGACAAGGACCACCGGTTTTCCTGTTGCAAGGAGAGCTTTGAGAAGGTTTTGCTGGACAGCCGGGATGCCTATATCTGAACGGCTGGCAGCTTCACCCGACCATGATGCAGGTTCTCCAAGAACAGCCACAACAACGTCAGCTCTGCCGGCTGTTTCAACTGCTTCCTTGATCAGTTCCCCTGCTGTTTTCACTGATTCGCTTGATTTCCCCTGTCCCTGGAATCCAAGTATGTTTGACGCTTTCAACAGCCCCGGATCATCCGTAAACTCGCTTCCTTTTGCGTAAAGCACATTTACATTGCTTCCCCCAACATTTCTGATGCCTTCGACTACTGTCGAAATAGTTTTTTCACTGCCTCCCATGGCCCATGTGCCAAGCATGTCTGCCTTGCTGTCGGCAAGAGGCCCTATGACTGCTATTGTACCTGATTTTTTCAAAGGAAGGATTTGTTTGTCATTCTTAAGAAGAACCATCGAACGTTCGGCCATTTCCCTCGCAGCCTTTACATTGGCCGGGGTCAGGATTTCAGTCTTTGATCTTTCTTCATTCATATACCTGTAGGGGTCATCAAATAATCCGAGCTTGTATTTGGCTTCAAGGATCCTTTTACACGCAAGATCAATATCCTGAATTGTTATTTTGCCTTCACTGAGCGATTTTTTAAGAGTTGTCAGGTAACCCTCGCCAACCATATCCATGTCTGTACCGGCTTTAAGCGCCAGTACGGAGACTTCCTGAAGGTTCCCCATGCCGTGCATTATTGTTTCGTTTATTGCCGTATAATCGGTGACGACAAATCCTTTGAATCCCCATTCTTTCCTCAGCAGAGTTGTCAGTAGCCATTTGTTGCATGTTGAAGGAACTCCGTCAACAACATTGAATGATGTCATTGCACTTCCTGCGCCTGCATCAAAGGCTGCCTTGTATGGAGGAAGATAATAGTTGTACATGGTTACACGGCTCATGTCGGATGTGTTATAATCGCGGCCGGCTTCAGAAGCGCCGTAAAGTCCAAAATGCTTCACACAGGCCATCATGGTGTTGTTCTTTGAAAGATCATCACCCTGGTAGCCACGCACCACAGCTTTTGCTATCTGTGAGCCAAGCCATGGGTCCTCGCCTGAACCTTCTGCAATACGTCCCCACCGTGGATCGCGGGCAATATCAACCATTGGAGAATATGCCCAGCAAATGCCGTTGGAGGTTGCCTCATTGGCGGCTATTCTGGCATATTGTTCAATGCGTTGGATATCCCATGTGCATGAGATTGCAAGAGGTATCGGGAAGATTGTCCTGAAACCGTGAATAACATCCATCCCGAAAAGTATCGGTATATGGTTTGGCGATTCCTTTACAGCCAGATCCTGGGTTGCTTTCATAGAGGCCAGCGAGAAACTGTTAAGTATCCCGCCTACATTTCCTGATCGTATTTTTTGCTGCAGATCCTTGTTCACAGCCGTTCCGGTTGTAAATCCGCCGGCTGTTGTAAGGTTCAGCTGACCGATCTTCTCATCGACACTCATTTTTTTCATGAGGCCGGTAATAAAGGCATCCATTTTCTGGTCCTGCGCGTTTGCAAAAAGGACTGCGGAAAGTAAAACTGATAAGGTCAGAAATAATCGTTTCATATCTGTAGTTTTTTAGTTGACAAAAGAACCTGATGCAAGTTTACTAAAAAAGGAATAATTATTGCTGAATGAAAGCCGCTGAACTTTTATCAGGACAAAAAAAACCGGCTCAAGGCCGGTTCTTTATCATACCCCGGATTTCCACCGGGTTAAAATGCATTATTTTTTGTCAGGGGTAAGGTATACCTTGTTGCCTGCACTGTTTAAATAGTACTGGCCACCTTTGGGACCCATATAAACGGTCTGACCGTCTGGTCCTTTCTTTCCCTGGACGGCATTATCCTCGGGTTTCAGGTAAGTTTTATTCCCGGTTTTGTTGATATAATACTGTCCTCCCCTTGGACCTTCATATACAGCCTGCCCGTCAGGACCTTTTTGTCCGGTGACCAATTTGTCGGTCGCAGCTGGTTTTGCAACTTCTTTAATTGGGGCTGCAGCCGGCTTGGTTGCGGTCTTTGCAGGAGCTGCAACAGGTTTTGCAGCCTTGGTTTCCTTTACTACCTTGGCAGGAGCTTTCTTTACCGTAGTTGCAGGAGTTTTCTTTACTGCTGCGGCAGGAGTTTTCTTTGCAATTGCTGTAGTGTCTTTCTTTACCACTGCTTTAGGAGTGGTCTTTTTAGCAGTCGGTGCGGTCTGCGTTGTGGTAGCCTGGGCAAAAATCTCAGGAGACAACACAAGCAAAGCCGAAATGATAAAAACAAATAACTTCTTCATAATCAAGTTAATTAGTTAGTTTGTGAATAAATTTCATTGTAAAACTATTTATAGATTTTGAAGTTTCTCTGAAGATTGCCAAAGTTTTTACAACAATAGTAAATTTACAGCCATTTTTTCACTTATCCATAATTTCCAGTATTTTTCTTCTCTTTGCAACAAGGTCGGTGAGATCAAACACTTCCGACTTTTCTATGGACGCTGATCAATGCAGTGGCCTTAAGGATATAGGGAGCAAGAACAAGGTTTTTAAGACTTTCGAGGGCTGTCATGATGATTTATTTTGACAACCATCAAAATTAGCGGGTTTTCAATCTCATTGATCAATATTGATGTAATAAAAATGGTTTACCTTTATGTCAATGACAACAGAAGCTGACAAAAAGTAATGGCTGATTTTTTATCATGTTGTAACGAATTAAGTATTAAATATCAGTTGTAAAGAAAAATCATCATGGAACGACTTTCATTGCATTTAAAGTTACCACTGGTTATTCTGACCCTGACCTTATCAGTTCTCGCAAATTTGACCAACGCACAACCTGATTCTGATTATGACCTTCCGCAATATCTTTATCCGGAGTTTTCTCCTGCTACTTTGAAAATTAAAAATGGCAGAAACCAGGTTCTGGAAATGAATTACAATGAACTTACAGGAAAAATGGTATTTAAACGGGATGGGAAACTTTATGATCTTATTAATGCTGAAATAGTTGATACTGTTTACATGCAAAATACAAAATTTGTGCGTTTCGGGGAAGTATTCTATGAGGTGATTTTTGATGCACCAGTCTCTCTTTTTCTCCATCACAAGGGTAGTCTTATTTCGTTAGGGAAACCAGCCGGTTATGGTACTACATCGCAGACCTCAAGTATAACAACCCTGTCAGGAATTGCTACTGATAAAGGTTATTACAACTTTAAATTACCTCCTGATTTAACTGTGAAAGTCGATCTGGTTTACTGGGTAAGAAGAAATAATAATATGTCCAGTTTTACAAACATTAAACAATTCCTTAAAATATTTCCCGAAAAGGAGAATGATCTTAAAGTGTACATAAAAGATAACCGTATTAAGGTTGACAGAAAGGATGACCTTATAAAACTAATGCGTTATTGCAATGATATCGTTTCCGGCGTTTAAACAGCTTAAATCAAAAATGCAGCATTATTTGTCAAAGCATTTTATATTTGTTGATGAATTATTTTATAAAATGACATTCATTGTTTGAGTTCATTTTTTGCAGGTTCATTTTGTTTATTTTAAAGCAGGGGAAACTTTAACGTCTGCAATTACAATTATCAATTATAAAAAAGGAGGTAACAATGGCTTTTAAGGCAGTATTTATAGCGCATGCACCTGATGCAGATTTTGAAAAACATCATAATCTTATAGAAACAGGTAAGTACAAACTTTACACTTATGTCGTAAAAACACAAGATGAAGCGATAAAGGTTTGCAAAGACCTTTACAAAAGAGAAAAAATTGATTCGGTGCTGCTTTGCCCCGGCTTCACACATAAAGATGTGGCCGAAATTTTCGAAGCTCTTGAAAACAAGGTCGCCGTATGTGTATCACGAGGCGATGGTCCCAGCAGTCAGATTACTGCACCTGTTTTGCAAAGGGAGTTTTTTGGCTGATCTTAATTGTCAATAAGACCGTGCGACTAAGAAATAC
Organism: uncultured Bacteroidales bacterium; assembly: GCA_963789985.1. Taxonomy (GTDB): domain Bacteria; phylum Bacteroidota; class Bacteroidia; order Bacteroidales; family VadinHA17; genus LD21. The sequence goes on from CAWBNA010000018.1 coordinate 140,617, forward strand.
TTTTGGCCTGTCCAAAATTTCAAATCCTGTTTTTTTAATCCTGTCAATCATTTCTTCAAACGATTTTTTTGACACATGGAAATTTGGCTCGACTATATAAATTTTACCGCCGAGTTTTAAGATTGACTTCAATTCTCTCAAAAGCTTGTCATGATCCGGCACTTCATGAATCACGTAAAAAACCAGAACAAAATCCACATTAGCGGTAAGCCCAATCGTATCTTCCTGACATTTATGCAATACAATCCTTTGCTCTAACTCCGTTCCTTTAATCTTATTTTTTACTATCTCAAGCATTCCATCCTGTAAGTCGGCAGCAATGACTTTCCCCGAATCTTTTACCATTTTCGCAATCTCTGTTGAAAAGACTCCCGGTCCGCAACCCAGGTCAAGAACTGTCATTCCCTCATGAATGTAAGGTTTTAATATTTTCCGTGGATCCTGGAATAATTTCCTGACGTAACTATCAAGACTGCCTGCTCTTTCCACAGGGCAGACCCTTTTATTTATCTCTTTACTCATAATTTCTGTTTTTATTTTTTTCATATATCATGATTTTGATAATTAATGCTGAAAGTATTTTTATTGCTTTTAATCCGCAATCAATAATCGGCGAAACCTTAGATTATACCGGGGAATATTGAAGTTCCCGAAGAATTTACAGAAAAGGTATCACAATAAAATTGACTTCGGCTTTTTGCTGTTGTAACTTTATTATGTAATTCGATGACGTTAAGGAAAGGTTGAAAACCTGATTTGCGAATATGAAAGCAATGATCCTGAAATCCGTAACAAATATAGATCAGAACAGCAAGCCACTGGTAATGAAAAAAATACCTGATCCTGTACCTCTGGATCATGAAGTTCTGATTAAAATCACCACTTGTGGCGTATGTCATACCGAGCTGGATGAAATTGAAGGAAGAACTTGTCCGCCCAGGTTTCCGGTAATCCCGGGTCACCAGGTCATCGGGAAGGTCGAAGCTGCGGGTAAAAAGGTTAAAGATTTGAAAACTGGCGACAGAGTTGGTGTAGGCTGGATCTATTCTTCATGCGGCAAATGCAAATATTGTCTTGGCGGCAACGAAAATCTATGTTCTGAATTTAAAGCAACCGGGCGGGACGCTAATGGAGGGTATGCGGAATACATGACTGTTCCGGCGGCTTTTGCATACATTATTCCTGAAATTTTCACTGATTCACAGGCAGCCCCATTGTTATGTGCCGGGGCTGTCGGTTACAGATCTGTTAAACTGACAGGGCTTCAGAATGGCCAGAATATTGGTCTTACCGGCTTTGGAGCTTCAGGTCATATTGTACTTCAGATCATTAAATACAAATATCCGGATACTAAAATATTCGTTTTTGCAAGAAGTGAAGATGAAAGAGCCTTTTCTTTGGAACTGGGTGCATCCTGGGCCGGTGATACGACCGACAATATTCCTGAACTGCTTGATTCCATAATTGACACAACCCCTGTCTGGAAACCGGTCGTTTATGCTTTGAATAACCTTAAACCTGGAGGACGGCTTGTGATAAACGCTATCAGGAAGGAGGAAATTGATAAGGATAACCTCTTAAAATTAGATTATTCACGCCACCTCTGGATGGAAAAAGAAATCAAGAGTGTTGCAAATGTCACCCGCAGTGATGTGAAGGAGTTTCTCGACATCGCTTCCAAAATTCCAATAATACCTGAAGTTCAGGAATACAAACTTGAAGAGGCCAATACAGCCTTGGTTGAGCTGAAGAAGAGTAAAATCAGAGGCGCTAAGGTGTTGGTTATAAGTTAATCAAACCAGGTCGTGTCAAGAATTTTGTGTAAGTAATCTGGTAATTGTATTATCTATAGTGAAAAGTACCTTCTTCCTTTTCAACGTGTCTCCAGTTCCATGGCGCAATCGGATTTGGCATTTTCCAAAGACCCAGCCTGTTCTTTCTTGCATATTCCTGGGCAGCGGCATATCTCCTGTCGTCTAAATGCCTTTTATAATGCCAGGCATAGCCATCTTTGACTGCTAAAAGATTTATATCCTGACCATCAGTAAAGAGGGTTCCCAGGGTTCTTTTATATTGATCATGACTATGGGTGACCAGCATAGCCTCCCTGTGAATGTATTTTGACAAAAATTCTGCAGATTCTTTTCCGAATGGCTGGTTCCCTTCCGGGGCATCAATACCAAAGCTCCTGACCTTTAAAATCCTGTTACCGGTCTGGAAAAAGTATGTATCACCGTCAACCACTTTAATTATTTTACCTTTGTAGGTTTGAGAATATCCCTGAAATGTTATCAGTAGAGATAACAACAAGGCAAAAACCTTTTTCATTCTGCATTCAGTTTTTTCATGCAAATATATAATAACCGGATTCTATAATGACAGGATTCACCTGGTTCTTTTCAATCGTCTCATTTACTCTTTCACGCATCCCTGTAAAGGTTCCATCTCGGGGATAGAAGATTCCTCGCTGCTTGCTGCTGGATCTTCAATGGCATTCGCAGTAACCTGACCCCGCTTGACTTTGGTATCTGGTGTATTGATTTTACAGGAATTGCGTCAAAGTGAACCTAATCTTTAAATTATCTTTGAGTTCTCAAAAAGGTGCTCTTGATTCATGCTCCTGTACCAGGTGGACCAGGTTGCCATCCGGATCTTCAAGCTTGAAGAATTTTACGCCTGATCCCGGGCCGAACAAGTCGTTTTGGATAGCATTAACATTGACGCCCTTGCCAATTAGTTCTTTATGGGCTGCTTCAATATCTGAATAAACTTTCTTCTCTCCATCAATCTATCGTAAATGTCTTCATATCCATGATTTATGACCGGAATTTCCATATTAGGATTAAACTCAAAGAAATATTCCGTTTCAAATTGAATGCATTTCTATTATAGGCGAAAAAAAAACTTACAGAATGTTCAAAACGTGTTCAAGATTCTGCAAGTTATTGATTTATAATATTATTTGTAGCCCCACCAGAACTGGAAGGACCCTTTTATTAAAAAAAACTCTTGGAAGTATCTGAATTATAGCTATCTTTGTAGGGGTACAAATCCGGGGTACAATTATGGCAAAAGTTTTTACGACATCTCGATGGCTAAGAAAATATGGCAGTAAAAATGGGCATCAAGTTTTTATTCGTGTTCGAATGAACAATGGATTCGAAACAGAAATTCCTGTATACGATTATGTAAACCATGAAAGACTGCCTATTAGTGTAAAGAAGGAACACTGGAATAAAGGTTATGTAACTGGTGGAAATTACCATGTTCCAGTTCGTGACATAAATTTTCTTTTTTCTGAAGTTGAAACTTCCGTTCAATCTGCCGTTAATGAGTTAATTAGGAAAAATATAAGAATTACCAGAGAGAATATCATCCGACAAACTTATATCAATCAGGATAATGAACTTGAAAATGAACGCAAAATTGCTTCTGGAGAAATTATTGTTAATGAAGATGGTGGTGCTTTTGCCAGTGAGGAGGAATTTATTGATTTTATTACTGAAAGCACTGACCCAAGATTTGATGAACTTAAAAAATCAATGGGATTGTACGATAAACAATATATTCTTGATTATTGGGATGACTTCATCCGAGAATATGCACCAGATTCTTATAAGACGCCCAAATATGCAATTGAGGAATACATTAAATGTACACAAGATAATTGTAAGGTGACAGAATTTTCCAGTGAATGGCTGGAAAGATTTTTTAAATATATTATCAATGAAGGATATTCATACAGAAAGGACGGGACAAACAGAAAGCCTTACACAATCACAACGGTTGTAAAATATCTCAAACATATAAAAGCATTTGGTGATTATCTATTTGTCGAAAGGAAGATTTTAAACAATCAGGATTATAAACGATTTGAACTAAAAAAGAAGACAAAAAAACAATCTCTAATAAAATATCATCCTGAACCATACATTAACACCCATGCTTTGTATAAAAAAGAGTTTGACTGGTTTTATTATTTCAAATTTGATGACCAAAAACTTGAAAAAGCAAGGGATATGTTTGTTTTACAAACATGGCTTGGCGGGTTAAGGCAGGTAGATTTCTATAAACTTTCAAAAGAAAACCTTCACGAGGACTCTAATGGCTTATATCGTATCTGGTTTGAACAACAAAAAACAGAAGGAGAGGTAATTAACAAAATCAATCAAAATTATCTTGCTCCCATTTTCGAAAAATACACAAATGGTTTCCCTGAGTTTTTTGAAGTCCATAATTATAATGATTATTTAAAGAAAGCCGCTTTACAGGCGGGTCTTACTAGGAAACTTAGGTTTCGATTTGAATATGCTAATGCATCAGATGCAAAGGAGGAATGGCGACCAATACATGATATGATTTCCAATAGCTGGGCAAGGAACTGTGCAGTTTCAATATTGTGCGAATTGGGTTATCCGGATTATTGGATATCCGAATTTATTGGACACAAAGACCCGAAAATGATTAACCACTATAGGAAAATTCACCCAAAAGATGTTGATTCTATGATTGATAAAGTAAAACCAGAATTTGTACGGGAATTAAATCAATAAGTGTAAAAGCTGATAACTTTTACAACTCATAGGTGGATGGATATGACCAGAATCAATATGGGGTAAAAATTTTTTATTAAGCAATTTAGTTTTATTTCAAACTTTTTTACCAAAATTGGTTAAGACTACCAGCTTTTAAAATCAGATAAAACCATTAAATAATAATTGTCATGAATAAATCAAATCATTCTCTATCTGGAAAAGCAATTGCCCCTGACCACTTTTGGATAAATTATTCTAACCACTTCAAGTCGGAGGTAAATCATTATATTATAGTTTTGTATGGTAAAGCCAATCTGACTGGCTGAATGTGGTTATGCACTCCGGCTTTTGCAATAACTTTATGGACGAGTATAGGAAATTTATATATACTTAATAATGAGAAGTGCAGACGAAATTCAAAAACTGATAATTGATACTGCAAAACTTGACAACAGAATAAGAGCTGTTATATTAAATGGTTCAAGAGCTGATAGTACAATTTTACCTGACAAATACCAAGATTTTGACATCCAATATATTGTAAAAGACATTGATAGTTTTACTTGTGACCACAATTGGACAAATATTTTTGGAGAGAGGATTATTTGGCAATTGCCAGATGTTATGACCTCTGAAGAGGAAGATGTTCATAAAAGCAGTGCTTTCCATTATTTAATGTTATTCAGAGACGGAAATAGAATTGATTTGACATTGTTTCCAATAGATAAGCTTGAAATAGATTTTCATCTTGACAGTTTGACAATTGTATGGATTGACAAAGACAGCTTATTTACAAACATTAGCAAACCTAATAATTCTGATTATTTAATTAAAAAACCAGCAGAAAAGGAATTTTTAAGTATATGTAACGAATTCTGGTGGGTAAGCACTTATGTTTCAAAGGGTCTTTTAAGAAGGGAAATAACTTATTCAAAAGAAATGCTCGAAAAAGTCGTAAGACCAATGTTTATGAGAATTATAGAATGGTACATTGGGACTAAAACTAACTTTTCCATTTCTTTTGGAAAAGCAGGCAGGTTTATGAATCAATATTTATCAACCAATCAGTATGATAAAATACTTGCAACATACTCTGACCAACAGATTGAGAACAATTGGGCATCGCTATTATTAATGGCAGAATTATTTGGACAGTATGCAAAGGTCGTAGCTGATAGCTTAAATTTTCAGTACAACTTTAACGAAGAACAAAATGTGACTATATATTTAAAACAATCTTTTGAAGAACAAAAATAAAAAGACTCTAACGCTGACAATAAAGTAAATAAGATTGGATACAGATTTGGAAGCATTCTGATTCTGCATCCCCATTATCCTATTTCAAATGACACACCTATACACTTATTTACCATAAGCCTATTCTTTGCGGAGTAATTAAAATACTACTACTCAAATAAATTCAATAAATATGAGTAAACAAAGTCATAGCGGTTACAAGATTTGGATATGGATAATACTAATTTTAGCCGTTATTGGTGGAGCAGCGTACTTTGGTGTACTTAAATCTGGAATAATCTTTGTCGGAATCATCGTATTTTCACTGATTGTTTTCGCTGCAGATAGTTATATGTCAGGAAAGTAATGCATTCAGGAAATGCCCCTTCTTTTATGCCACAACATTGAAATACTGATGATGCAGTAATTTATTATGTGATGAATTAAAGAATTATTTGACTTTACCTTTTGGTTGGTGTATCTTGTATTATAATTCTGACTTACAGTTATTTATTTTATCTATTAATCAAATCTCAATTAAATGATAAGATTTTGTTTTACAATTTCAATTGCTGTATTCCTATTATTCTTATTAAACGGAGTACAGGCTCAAACAATGCAACCAAAACTCAATCAAGTTGAGTTATCGAAGCAGCTTATAGGTGCTTGGAAAGCGGATATGGGAAAGGACACAACTTTCTTTATGGAAGTGAAACCTTTTGGAACGGGTTTAGAGTGTTATTCTAATTCCGCTAACAAGGGAAAAATTTTAATGGAAGCAAAGCAACTCGTTGGGTATGATAAGAAATTTGATAAAATCGTTTATGTTAATCTGGAAAAAGGAAAGGATATAGAAATATTGGCGGTGTGGTTTATATCAAATAATAAATATATAAGTATTCCTTATAACTATATTGCGAATCCTGAAAAGGCATCATTCAAATATGAAGCTGAATTTAAATCACCTAATTTGATAGTAGAAACATTAATTATAAATGGAAAACCTCTTAAAACCACTACATATACACGAACAAAATAATGAAATGAAAAGACTTACAGTTATTTTATTCTCAATTATTTACCAAAACCTAATTTTATGAAAAAATCTTTTTTAATTCTGGTAATTGTTGGATTTCTTCTAATTGGTTTATCAGAAATTCAGGCACAAACTACTCAACCAAAACTTAATCAGGTTGAACTAATGAAACAATATCTTGGTACATGGAAGTGTGATACAGGTAAAGATACTGCTCTTATTGCAGATTTTACAGCATTCGGCACTTGCATTGAAGAAAATGGCAAGTCTATCACTAAAGGTAAGACTTTGGATGTCGATAAGGAATTATGGGGTTATGATAAGATAAATGATAAAATCATTTGGGTACAAGTTTGGAATTCTTCTCCTGATATTAACCTTAATGCACAGTGGTTTACCTCCAAGAATATAATTGAAGGTGTGCCACTTAAAGATATCTCTAACCCCGAAAAGGCTGCTTTTAAAACGAAAGTTGAATTCCAATCCTCGGATGTGTTTTTAGTAACAAACACTCAAAATGGCAAGGTAGTTGCAACATTTAAATTTACTCGAATAAAGAAGTGATTAGTAATATAAAAACACATCTGAAGTCTTCATTATTATTGACTTGCAGTTATTTCAATTCAGACCATAACCTAAACTCAGTTTTATGGGGAAAAACATAATTATTGCAACCTTGCTTTTCTGCATTTTGGGATGTACATCAAAGCAAAAGGAACAATTATCCAAACAGGAAGAAGAGCAAATTAAGAAAGAAATTATTGCAACTGACGACAGTCTGTGGGCAGGATTTAACAATTTTGATGTTGAAGGTGCGTTGAAATTTTATTTGCCCAATTTTATTGCTTATGGTTCTGGTGGTGAGAAGCTGAGCCTTGAGCAACTTAGAAAATATTATTTGGATATTTATCCTTCCACTTCATTATTTAAGTGGACTTCTTATAACATAGATTTTCTTAGTATTACAAAGGATAGAGTTATTATAACTCAAGACGGTAAAATGGAGTATGCGAGGAAATCTGGCGAAAAAGTGTCGGCTTCCCCGAAGTAGGTCCAATTAAAATTAGAGTATAATCTTTAATTTTAAGACCTATTATGAAAAAAGCGAGATTTACAGAAAGTCAGATTATTTCTATCCTCTCTCAGCAGGAAAAAGGAATTACAGTAGCTGATATTTGCCGGGAACATGGCATTAGTAATGCTACGTTTTTTAACTGGAAAGCAAAGTATGGAGGTATGTCTCCCAGCCAATTAAAAAGGTTAAAAGAACTTGAGATCGAGAATGCACGGTTAAAGAAGATGTATGCAGATCTCAGTCTGTTACATGAAGCTTTTAAAGATGCTGTAGAAAAAAAACTTTAAGGCCTGATCAGAAAAGGGAAGTTGCACACTGCATGGTAGAGGAACGCCAGGTAAGTGAACGTCAGGCCTGTAAGACATTATGCCTTCCCAGGTCAACATATCGCTACAGACACAAAATAAAACATGATGAATCAATTATAAGAGAGCTCAGCCAGCTTGTAGATAAACATCCTTCAATCGGTTTTTGGATGAGTTATTACAGGATACGGAAAGAAGGATATCAATGGAATCATAAACGTGTTTACAGGGTTTATACAGCAATGCAGCTTAATATCAGAAGAAGGGCAAAGAAAAGGCTGCCTGCAAGGGCAAAACAAACGCTTATGCAGCCTGATGCACCAAACCAGGTATGGTCTATTGATTTTATGAGTGACAGCCTCTGGAATGGCAGAAAGTTCAGAATATTAAACATTATCGATGATTTTAACAGAGAAGTTTTAAGCGTGGAAGCAGATACATCATTGCCGGCAACGAGAGTAATCAGGGTTCTGGATCAGTTAAAGCAGACAAGAGGACTGCCACAAATGATCCGGGTTGACAATGGCCCGGAATTTATATCCTTCAAACTCGATCATTATTGCAGACAGAATCAAATCACTCTGGTATTTATCCAGCCGGGCAAACCGACTCAAAACGCTTTTATTGAAAGATGCAATGGGAGTATTAGAAAAGAATTATTGAATGCTTATGTGTTTCAATCACTTACTGAAGTCCGTGAGAAAATTCAGGAATGGGTTACTGATTATAATGAAAACAGACCACATAAAGCTCTCAATTATTTAACTCCAAAAGAGGCTTATGATAAACGCATTTAATTATAAAACTCTAATTTTGATTGGACCAAATTATAGGGAAGCCGACAAAAGGAACTGTTGAACCATGTCATTATACATTTGATTTTGAAAAGACCTCAAGTGGCTGGAAATTGTTTTATGAACATTATTCTGGAACTGAGGCAAAGTAAAAAACTATCATTTAAAATCCATTATTATTTTAATCCAATGAAAAAATCCTGTTTACTTCTGGTATTTGCTGGATTTCTGGCAATTGGTTTATCTGAAATTCAGGCACAAACTCAACAACCAAAACTCAATCAAGTTGAGTTATTGAAGCAGTTTCTTGGCTCTTGGAAATATGATTTGGGGAAGGACACAACTGGCTTATTCGAATTTAAACCTTTTGGAACAGGGGTTGAGACTTATAATACCAATGTTACCAAGGGAAAAATTATATTGGAATGGAAGGAACTTTATGGGTATGATAAAAAAATTGATAAAATCGTTGCGGCTAATCTGATAAAAGGAGAGGATATCGGTCTATGGGCGTTGTGGTTTATATCAAATAATAAATATATAGTGATTCCTTATAGTGATATTGCGAATCCTGAAAAGGCATCATTCAAAGTTGAAGGTGAATTTAAATCACCTAATTTGTTTGTAGAAACATTGATTATAAATGGAAAACCTCTTAAACCCATTACATATACACGAGTAAAATAGTGAAATGAAAAGACTTACAGTTATTTTATTTTCAATAATTTACCAAAATCTAATCTTATGAAAACAAAACTGATTCAACTATTCGCTGTTATCTTATTAGTAGTTAGCTGCAACTCTCCAAAAAGTCCAAATGTTGGTGCTTGGAAGCTGGTATCTGGTCAAGTTATGGAGTCAGGTAAATTAGTCAGAACTTTCCCTTGTGATACTTTAAAAGGAAGCCAGACAAAAGTCTGGACAGATAATTACCAAGAATTTGTTGCTGAATTAATCAAGCCTAAAGACACTATAAATGGCTATGGCGGAGGGAAATACACTCTTGTTGGTAATCATTATACTGAAAATTTGGATTATTTCCCTGTAAAATCCGCTGTAGGAACTTCTAACAAAATGTTACTTGAAGTGAAGAATGATACATTAGTTCAATCCTATCCCACGGATGAAAATTTTAAACTTGGCAAATCATATCGAGTTGAGAAGTATATAAGAGTGAAGTAACTGGAGAAGCCGTGAATGCTATCAATTGAGGTACAACATAATTGACTAACCACTTTACCTATACATATACACGAATAAAATAATTATAAATCAATTAAAATTTAATCAAATGAAAACACTTTATTTAACATTAACAGTTACTCTGTTATTATTACTTAGCACAAACGTAGCACAGGCACAAACTACTCAACCAAAACTTAATCAGGTTGAACTAATGAAACAGTTAATTGGTAATTGGAAAGCAGAGTTGACCAAAGATACTTCTTATTATTGGAGTGCTAAAGCATTTGGGACGGGATTTGAATGCTATTTTAAAATTGTAGCAAAGGATAAAATAATTTCGGAAGCAAAGCAAATTTGGGGATATGACAGTAAACTTGATAAATATGTTGGGGCATCATTAGAAAAGGGCAAGGATATTGATATTTATGCAATGTGGTTCACAGCTGAGAATAAGTCAGTAGATACCAATCTTGCTGATATCTCCAACCTTGATAAAGCATCAAGTAAAGGAGAAGGAGAATTTAAATCACAGGATGCTTGGTCAGAAACAGATTTTGTGAATGGAAAGCCTGTTATGACATATAATTTTAAAAGGATTAAATAAGGAATTTAATTAAATCAATGTGCCCCGAAAGATATAATTTTGGGGCATTTTGTTTTTATAAAGTATAGAAATACAGACAATTGACTATATCTTTACCGCATCAGATTTTATTAGATGATGCTATAAGTTAAAATGTGGTGAATAATATCTGCTCTTTGGGGGAATGATTATGGTTCAAATAAAAATTGCCGTTTTGTTGTAAATACCTAACCCTCAAAGGCAACCAAAATATTTATCAGGATTTACTTGACTTCAGTTTTTTGCTGGTGTAACTTGCATCAAATATTTGATTACCATTTTTTTACATTAAGATGTTAAACATTTAAACTTTTAAATCATGAAAAAGTCTTTAACAATTTTGTTTGTCATTGCATTGTTTACATGTCCATCGTTGAAAGGGCAAACCAACAATGCAAAAGAAGAAGCAGCAATTAAGGCAGTAATTGAAGGTGAAATCAAGGCTTCATTTGATGGTGACTATAATACATGGACGAGTTTTTTTGTACACGAACCTTATATGGTTTGGATGCAAGCATGGAAAGACGGCAAAGCATGCTGGAAAGGATGGCAAGAAATCAGTACTGAAGCCAAAAGTTTTGTCAAGCCAGATAGAAAAGGCAGTATGATTTTCAATGGGAATTATGATTATTTGATAAGAATTTATGATAATGCTGCCTACGTCTCATTCAAATGCAAAAGCACAAAAATTTCTGAAGGGAAAAGCAATGTAAGTGATGCTATGGAAGTCAGGTTTCTGGAGAAGAATGTTAGTGGTTGGAAGATTGCATATTTAAGTTCAATATATACTGACACTTATAAATAAAATTGGGAAATTGAAAATATAAAGTAAGAAAACAATCTAAAAGTTTACATATTAAAATTTACTCTTCGACTTTTGCATGCATAACTTGCATCATATTTCTGACTTTCAGTTATTTATTTTATCTATTAACCAAATCTCAATCAAATGAAAAAATTTTGTTTAACAATCGCAATTGCTGTATTCCTATTATTCTTATTAAACGGAGTACAGGCGCAAACCACTTCGACAAAACCTAATCAGGTTGAACTTATGAAGCAAATCATCGGTAATTGGAAAGTTGAGTTACCAAAAGACACTGTTTATTATGAGAATATTAAAGCCTTTGGGACGGGATTAGAGTGCTATGATAAGACAGTAGTAAAGGACAAAATGATTACAGAAGAGAAGGAACTTTATGGGTATGACAGCAAACTTGACAAATATGTTGGAGCTGATTTTGTAAAAGGCAAGGATATTGAGATTTGGGCAATATGGTTCACGTCAAATACTAAGTATGAAGGAATCCACTTCTCTGATATCTCCAACCCTGATAAAGCATCATTTAAAATCGAAGGAGAAGTAAAATCGCCAGATGCTTTATCACAAAACTTTATTATGAATGGGAAGATTGTATTGACATATAATTTTAAAAGGATTAAATAAACAGTTTAGTTAAATCTTTGTGCCCCGAAAGATGTTATTCTGGGGCATTTTATTTTTTATGAAGTGTTAATATACAGATAAATAACTACATTCTTACCACATCAGTGTTTGTTGGATGATTCTATTGTATAAGGTAATCTATTTCAAGGGGATGATAGTTGAGCGAATTTTGTTCACCGTTTTTTCGGCTTTTCGGCTGGCGGTCGAATAAATATTAACCTCTAAGTAAGCATTGAAGATGAGTGTTTTTAGGTTGGGAAAAACAAATACCTTCAAAACCCTCTAAATAAAGCTTCGTAGACGAAGATTAACTTACGGGGTCATTACTTATTAAGTTAAGTATTGTCGGCTTCCAAACCTCTCCTGAATGCTTAATTTGCACAATTCTTTTTATCCGGCTACCCAGCCATAGTTTTTATACTAATTCCGTTACTGTTATATCTTTGCCAGTACCAACCTATAAAAGTATTTTTTCCAATATGGTTTTAAATTTTGGAATTTTTTTTAACGCACCGGATTTTTTATAAATTTTTTTTGCTCTTAGATTTCAGAAACTTTCACTACGTGTCAGGAATTTCAATGAAAAAGTCTTTAATAAAAAAGATGTTCTTGAAGCACCCCAAGACCGTATATGGGGGGTGGGTATACGGGGGGAGTACGGGGAGATACCCAAAATGGTTTGCAGATTATGAATAACTATCAGATTGTCCAAAGACTAAAAAGTATCAAGATAAACATCAGTTCGAAATATTCCTTCAAAGGAACAAGTGAATTATTCTGCAATTGGTGAAATTTCATTTTTGTCAACATTCCATTATCATATTAAAAAATCATGTTAAAATAAAATTGATATAACCCTAAGCTTGATTTAACTTTGACAATAAATAGACATCAGATGTCGAGCATTATTGAAGGATATAATTATGACATCTTCATCAGCTACCGCCAGAAAGACAACAAGCATGATGGATGGGTAACAGAGTTTGTTGATAATCTGAAAGGTGAACTTGAATCAACCTTCAAAGAGGAAATCAGCGTTTATTTCGACATTAATCCACATGACGGACTTCTTGAAACTCATGTCGTAGATGCTTCACTAAAAGATAAGCTGAAGTGTTTGATATTTATACCGATTATATCTCAAACCTATTGTGATTCAAAAAGTTTTGCTTGGCAGCATGAGTTTTGTGCATTTAACAAACTGGCAAAAGAAGATCAGTTCGGAAGGGATATAAGACTTTCAAGTGGAAATGTAGCCAGCAGGATATTGCCTATCAAGATTCATGATCTCGATCCTGAAGATAAAACCCTTCTTGAAAATGAATTGGGAGGAGTACTCCGCTCTATCGAGTTTATCTATAAATCAGCCGGAGTTAACCGACCTTTGCGAGCAAATGAAGACCACCCACAGGACAACCTCAATAAAACTTATTATCGTGACCAGATCAACAAAGTGGCAAACTCAGTCAAGGAGATTATTACTGCAATAAAGAAACATGATCAGCAGGTTGGAGAAGTTTCAAAAGAGGTTATCAATGTAAAACCTGAAAAGGCAAAAAAGCTTAACCCAAAAACAATTGTTGCATCTGTTATAATACTTGTTCTTATTGTTCTTGGCTATTTCTTAATCCCAACGCTTACTAAAACAAAAGAACAGCTTGAAAAATCCATTGCTGTACTACCCTTTATAAATGACAGTCCAAGTGATAGCAATCAGTATTTCATAAACGGATTTATGCAGGATGTATTAAATCATCTTCAGACAATAAGAGACCTGCACCCTATATCAAGAACTTCCGCTGAAAAATACCGTAAGACAACCAAATCAATTCCTGAGATTGCAAAAGAACTGAGTGTAAACTACATTGTTGAGGGTGATATGCAAAGGTACGGCAGCAGTATCCGCATAAGTGTAACTCTTTTCAAAGCACTTAAAAAAGAGCTTAAACTATGGGGGAAAACATACGAAAAAAAGATAAATGATGCAACGGATATTTTCAGTCTGCAAAGCCAGATAGCCGAATCAATAGCTTCAGAATTAGAGGCGGCAATAACACCACAGGAAAAACTTCTCATTGAAAAAACACCAACATCAAACCTGTCTGCTTATGAAAATTGTATTTTGGGGAGAGATTATTTCACCAAAGTTACTAAAGAAGATATAGATATTGCCTTGAGTTACTTTGAAAAAGCAAAAGAAATAGACCCTGATTATGCGATTGCATATCTTGGTATAGCAGCCGTTTGGGAAGAGCGTGCAAAAAACTCATGGACAATTCCCGAAGATGCTACTCCAATGATAAAATCAAACATAGCAAAAGCCTTTAAATTAGATAGTACTTCTGCGGATGTATATGCTTTTTTAGCGGAAATTCAAATAACTTTTGACTGGAACTTCAAAAGTGCTGAGAAATCTATAGAAAAAGCTATTTCACTTAATCCCAATAATGCAGATGTACATGGTGAATATGCATCTTTATTGACTGCTTTAGGACACCCTAAAGAAGCATTGGAGCAGAATGAGATGGCTTCAAAACTTGACCCAATGAATATTAATACATCACAATATGGGTTAATGTTGTATTTTGCTGGTAGATATAATGAAGCAATAAAGGTATTTAAGGAGATACTAAAAATTGATCCGGGTAATGCTTACGCCTTAGATAATCTTCCACTTGCACTTCATGAGGCTGGAAAGTACAGTGAAGAACTTGAAGCATGGAAAGTGGATTATAGCATCTATTTCAAAGGCTATGCAAATGTTTTTGATCAGGGGTTCACTAAAGCGGGTTTAACTGGTGCATTAAATCTTGAAGCTGACAGTCTTGTAAAACAGTCAAATACAAAATTTATTCTGCCTTGCGAAATTGCACAACTTTATGCTTGTGCCGGTAATAAGGAGCGGACATTAGAAATGTTGGAAAAGGATTATGAAGTTCACGATCCAAATTTACCCTATATACTAAGATACCCTGTCTATGAATTTGTTCATGATGAGCCTCGCTATCAGAATCTATTTCATAAGATAAATCTTCCGTACAAACCTTAAAGATTTATTACTCGCTTTTCTGAACAGCAAAAAGGCTGATGCCGGGCAAAAATGATATCTCTATATAGTATTCGCAATAACCTGACCCCTACTTGACTTTGGCATCAAGATAGGTTAACTTTGATAATGAAATAAATAGACCTCAGATGTCAAGCATCATTGAAGGATATAATTATGACATCTTTATCAGCTACCGCCAGAAAGACAATAAATATGATGGCTGGGTAACAGAATTTGTTGACCATCTGAAGAAGGAACTTGAAGCTACTTTTAAAGAAGAAATCAGTGTTTATTTTGATATTAATCCTCACGATGGACTACTTGAAACACATGATGTAGATGCTTCGTTAAAAGATAAACTGAAATGCCTGATTTTTATTCCAATTATATCCCGTACTTATTGTGATCCCAAATCATTCGCATGGGAGCATGAGTTCAAGGCATTTGTTGAACTGGCTTCTCAGGATCAGTTTGGATTAAAGGTAAAACTGCCCAATGGTAATGTTGCAAGCAGGGTATTACCGGTTCGTATTCACGATTTGGATAATGCTGATATTAAGTTATGTGAATCAGTTTTAGGAGGTGTACTTCGTGGAATTGAATTCATTTATAAAGAACCGGGAGTAAACAAACCACTCACCGGTGATGATGATGAAAAGAAGAATTTAAATAATACCAGATACAGAATCCAAATAAACAAGGTTGCCAATGCCATTAAAGAAATTATTTCCGCAATTGGACAACATATTCCGCAAAAAGAAGAAGTATCAAAGGAAGTTTTTAAACCGGTATCTGCACCCCGGAAAAGTAATAAAGCAAAAATCATATTTGGATCAGTTATTTTATTAGCATTGATAATTCTTGGCTATTTCTTGATCCCAAAACATTCTAAACCAAAAGAACAGGTTGAAAAATCAATCGCTGTACTACCATTTAAATCACTCAGCAATGACCTTGAGAAACAATATCTTGCTGATGGTATGATGGATGCAATCCTGCTTAATTTATCAAAAATTAAAGATTTACGGGTTATATCAAGGACATCTGTCGAACAATATCGTAAAACAGATAAACCATTAAATGCTATCGGTAAGGAACTCGATGTAGCATATTTACTTGAAGGCAGTTTTCAAAAGTTTGGAGATAATGCAAGATTGATTGTCCAGCTTATTAAAACAGGAAAGGAAGGTCATGTATGGGCGAATGATTATGACCGGAATTGGAGTGATATTTTTAAGGTTCAAAGTGAGGTGGCACAAAAAATTGCAAATGAATTAAATGCAGCTATCACTCCAGAAGAAAAACAACTCATTAATAAAATACCGACCACCAACCTGACATCATATGATTTTTACCAGCAGGGAAGAGAAGAACATACAAAATATTGGATTGATAGTAATAACAAAGCAGCACTTCAAAAAGCTGAAACCCTTTATCATAAAGCATTGAAATGTGATTCTACATTCGCTCAGGCATATTCAGGTCTGGCAATGATATACTGGGACAAGCACATTTTGAAAGAATATTTCTCAAAAAATTTTATGGATTCCATTCTGATCCTTACTAATATTGCTCTTTCCTTTGACGATCATTTGTCTGAACCACATACTTTAAAAGGGAGATATTATAGTGAAATCGGGAAACCAGAACAGGCTATTGAAGAATATGATAAAGCAATAAAACTCAATCCAAACGATTGGATGGCTTATTATTCGAAAGCAGGATTCTATTGGAATAATATAGACTATGTTAAGATTATTAATTATCTTCAAAAAGCAGCATCCATTAATCGTGGAGCAGAATTCCCCAGTTTACTAGTAGATATTGGTGAAGCATATTTTGATGTTGGATTTACTGATAAAGCTAAGCAATATATTCTGGACAAATTAAAATTGGATGGAGATTCAGTAGCATATTATATGTGGTTAGCAAATGATGAATTTTGGCAGGCAAATTTCAAAAAGTCTATTGAATATGGAGAAAAAGGTTATGCGATAGATTCAACCAATTTGTCCATCATATTCTATTTAGGAATGGGTAATTCATGGCTTGGTCAGCATAAAGAAGCATTAAAATATACTAAAAGGGGACTTGAAATTTTGAAAGATCAAGAAGAAGTCACGATAGCCGCTTTAGGCTGTATTCATCGTATAGGATATGTCTACTGGCAAAATGGCTATAAAGAAGAGGCTGAATACTATTTAAATGAACAAATAAAATATTGTAACAAGGCTATTGAATTGAAGCGGTCATATGGACGAAATCAAGATGCATTTTATGACCTTGCTGGTGTATATGCTTTCAGGGGAGAGAAGGATAAAGCATATAAAAATTTAAGAATTTTTAATCAAATTCTACGGATGCCTTTATGGGCAGTAACATTAATTAATACTGATCCTTTATTCAACAGTATTAGAAATGAACCAGAATTTCAACAGATTGCCAAGGATATTGAAGCCAAATACCAAGCTGAGCATGAAAGAGTAAGGAAATGGCTGGAAGAACAAGGGATGCAATGAGCATTTTTTGGATTAGACTATGGGCGATCGACTGATATCTTTATATACTTAATAAGAATTAAAATTACCATCATATGCAACAACAACTTTACGATGTACTGCCTTGGCTTATCCCGGCAATTATCATTCTTTTAATCTGGGACGCTGTATGGAAATTGATTGCGATGTGGAAAGCTGCACGAAATAACCATCTTGCTTGGTTTATTTGCATCTTCATTTTTAATACGATAGGAATTTTGTCGATCATTTATATTCTGATATACAGAAAGAATGCCAGTGTACAGGTAGACAAACCTTAATGAAGAAATACTTTTTTCTGTATATTTTTTTTATAACTAATTCATCTCTAATACTTTTCTAATTGCTGGCACAGGAAGACCTGACTTTTCAACTAAATCTTTAAGCTCTCCAGCAAGAAAGTTCATTTCATCAGGAGCTTGGGAAACATGATAAACTCCACCAACTTCTACAATTCTTGTTTTCAGTAAAATGCGTAATAATGCAACTTGAATAAAGCGGGGAATAATATAAATTATATTCGTTGATTTAGGAAGTATTTTATAACCAAGTGCCTTGATGACAGAATATGATTCTCTTGTTGCATCTACAATAAGGAATAAGTCTTCTGTTGATTTTGTTAATTCTCGCAAATTCAAATTATATTTCATAACTGATAAAGCAAACACTGGAACTCCTGCTGCATGGGTAATTATAGCATCAACGATGTTAGTCGAAGTTTTTGATTTAAATCCTCCCTTTCGTAATATATTCTTTAATCTTATAAGTCTTGGAGTGATAGTCCCATCGACTTCGCCAACAGCTCCTGCTATTGATTTGACAATAAATGCCTTTATAATATTATCTTCACGTCTACCGCCAGCAAAAACAGAACCCATCAATACCCGGTCTTTACCAATAGCTTTTATATATTCATCAGGTATTGAAAGTGTATTACCCATAAAAACTACATTAGGTGATTTATTATTAGCCAAAACAGGTAACAAAGCTGATATCTGATTTTTACGAATAATCACAAGAATATAGTCATAAATATCTTCTGATTGAAGTTCATTAATAACCGGAACTTTTGTTATACTGCGTTTGTTATTGAATGGGTTTTCTATGATTATTCCTTCAGTTTTAATATCTTCATAACGTTTCCCTCTGGCAAGTATGGTTACATTTATTCCAGCCTTGTATAATTCTGTAGCGCAGGCACAACCATTAACACCTGCTCCGATGACAAGTATTCTTGCATTATCCGTTCTCATTATTTACCTCCCTATTCATTCTATTATTATAAAAACAAGGTTCTATATAATATTACTACTTAAATATATGCATATCTATTAATATGATAGACAAATCGATATACATATATGAATATTTACTCCTTCACAAATTGGCGGGTATAATGATTGATACTGTATGAAAGGCATGCGTTACCATTAATTCCTTGTAAGAAAAACTCTTAGATGCATTAAACATTCCGTATAAATGCCCCGCTTTCCTTTCTTAATTCAGTTTTTCCCTTGTTGGTTGTTACCAGTATGTCTTTCTCATTGAATTTTGCTGATATGGCATCTCCTTTGCCAATACTTCTAATGAATGTCCCATTTTCTTTACGCAGTTCAACCTTTCCCCTAACCGTTGTTATCAAAATCAGAGAGCCATTATTATTAATGTCTGCATTAATTGCATCACCATTTCCAATAATTCTGATAAGAGAACCATTGTCTTTCCGTAATTCAACCTTTCCGTTTTTGATTCTTAAAATGTTCATTTCGATATCGTTTATTCCATTAATAACATCTTGTCATTCCAAAATGGATTATTGATATTACTAATCCTAGAAACCTGTCGAAAAAAATCCGAGACTATAATGATTGCACTTTGGACAGAGATATCCTTGGTTATATAATTTAAACTCATCCCATTCAATATAATTTTCTCCAGTCTGATAGTCTTTCTCCATTAATGCCTCATTGTCATAAAAGACAATATTTGGATTTTGTTTAATTATTTTATCCTTGTCCATGATGTTTTTCATTTTAACCACCTTTTCAACTTTATCTAAGACTGGATAATCAAAATATGTGGAGAAATTACTAAAACCACCACCGAAATAAAGGTTTTTGATTTCATATCCACAATTTTTGCAAGTTCCTTTAATCATGCTTCCCATAATTGTAAAGATTTGTCAACTATTTTAAAGAATATTAATAGGACTGAATGGTTTATCAAATATACGAAAATGCAGGCTTATTGCATATTAAAGAGGCAGTCATATTTAAATGTCTCGCTGCATTTCACCCTTGTGCTGTGGGTCTGGAAGAACTGCCTCTATGATCTTGTCTGACCGTTATCTTAAAAAGAAAGGCGACACTTGATGTGAAAGTCTTAGTCTGTAATATAATCCTGTTGGGCAGGAATCTGAATGCAGTGTCGCCTTATGAAAATATTTTGAAAATTTCTTTCTTTAAAAAGCAGTTCCCTGATTCATCATTTAAACCCGTAAACTTATAAAAGGTGAACTGCTGGAAATTAAACCCACAACCATATAAAGGTTATAGCTAATTTACAAAATATTTGAGAATCAGAAAAATAATTTTTTAAAATGTACTATGGTTTTGCCATAGAATTAAGGTTATATTTTGCCATTGAATTATCACTGATAATAAGACCAAAGAAATTCTGATTCATCCTTGTCAGAAAACTGTTTGCATTTGTATTACCTAAGTAAAGGGAGTTTTTTGTATAATTTATACCCAGACCAGCACTACCATCTTCAAGAATGGCAAGAGTTGCACCTTCTGTGCCATTGTTCCTGTCAAGACCTAACACAACTCGGTTTTTACCATCAACATTTGTTACAGCGTATCCGGTTCTTTCATAGCCAAATTCGTCATTAATAACCATTCCCGTAGAAATTCCAATTCTTTTGCCAATATTCGGGTCAGGTGTGGGATTTCCTATTGCTATTCTATCAAATCCTTGTTCATCCAATATAATTATTCCATTGGCTGAATTATTGTCTTCCTTGTACCAGTCCATGTATTTCTCAGGAAAGCTTTTGCTCCATGCTTCTTTCACCTTTGAAAGGTTTGTGCGCACTCTGTTTTTGGCAAATGGTATTGGCGTACCGATTAAAACTCTTTCTCTTCCCAAAGAGTCTGTAATAATAATCCCTTTTGCCCTGATAATACCAAAGTTGTTGCCTTTATTCCTGAATGTCAAAATAATAAAAACAACCAAAGCAATTGTTGTAATCAAAGCATAAATCCTTTGAAATTTTAGTTGCTTTTCGATTTGTTTGATTTTCTGTTCCATATATTTCAGATTGAGTTCTATTCCACTTTATTCATCGCAATTTTCTAATTGTCTCCCGATAGGTATTGTGTAATTTAATCATTCTGTAGTCAAGTTTCATTTGTCCGTAGCATCATTCTTCTCAATGATTTTAAAATTTACAACTTCATCTTTCAAGCCTTTACTATTTTCAATAATGAAATTTTCGAGGTCTCTTTTATCCACAGGTTTTAATGAAACTCTATTAAATGTCCTACTTGATTTCCGTTTTTTAATTATTTGAATAATATTCATATTCTGCCTTTTATATTGTGCCCAATTACTTAATAAACACGACCCACTTTCCTCGTTTGCAACAGGTTGTCAAATTATAACTAATTCATCTCTAATACTTTTCTAATTGCAGGTACAGGAAGACCGGACTTTTCAACTAAATCTTTAAGCTCTCCGGCAAGATATTTCATTTCATCAGGAGCTTGGGAAACATGATAAACTCCGCCAACTTCTATAATTCTTGTTTTCAGTAAAATGCGTAATAATGCAACTTGAATAAAGCGGGGAATAATATAAATTATATTTGTCGATTTAGGAATTATTTTATAACCAAGTGCCTTGATAACAGAATATGATTCTCTCGTTGCATCTACCATTAGGAATAAGTCTTCTGTTGATTTTGTTAATTCTCGTAAATTCAAATTATATTTCATAACTAATAAAGCCAATACTGGTACTCCTGCTGCATGGGTAATTAAAGTATCAACGATATTAGTTGACGTTCTTGATTTAAATCCTCCCTTTTGTAAAATATTCTTTAATCTTACAAGTCTTGGAGTGATAGTTCCATCGACTTCGCCAACAGCTCCTGCTATTGATTTAACAATAAATGCCTTTATAACATTATCTTCACGTCTACCGCCAGCAAATACAGAACCCATCAATACCCGGTCTTTACCAATAGCTTTTATATATTCATCAGGACTTGAAAGCGTATTGCCCATAAAAACTACATTAGGTGATTTATTATTAGCCAACACAGGTAACAAAGTGGATACCTGATTTTTACGAATAATCACAAGAATATAGTCATAAATATCTTCTGATTGAAGTTCATTAATCACTGGAACTTTTGTCATACTGCGTTTGTTATTGAATGGGTTTTCTATGATTATTCCTTCAGTTTTAATATCATCATAGCGTTTCCCTCTGGCAAGTATTGTAACATCTATTCCAGCCTTGTATAATTCTGTAACACATGCACAACCATTAACACCTGCTCCGATGACAAGTATTCTTGCATTATCAGTTCTCATTATTTACCTCCCTATTCATTCTATTACTATAATAACAAAGCTCTGTATAATTGGAAAAGCCAGTATTACTGACCACTACTTACCAGAGAAAATTGACCATCAATGGTCGAAGTTAATTAATTGTATTAGTGCATTGCATCTTAATTGTAGAATGATTGGCTAAGTGTGGTCAGGGTGTTAGGTTTTTGTAATTTATTTGGTAAAGTTTGAATAATATTGATTTTATTGAATCTATTAAATAGTTGAAATTATAATTAATTCAATCAGAGTAAAAGAGGCGGAACTAACTTAAATGGTACGCAGCATTCCTTCATGCTGTAAGAATTTGATGTACTGGCTCAATTATTGACATTATCTGACTTACAAAGAACTTAATAAACGGAAACTGGCAGTAACCATAAATTAAAAATTGTTTAATCTTTTTGATATGTGATTTTTCTTTATTTTAATTACTATTGAAATAATAAATTAGACAATGGAAGAGGAAAATACTTGGCTTGAATCAGAAAGCGATAGTATGCATAACAGGCTTTTATCTCAAGCGGAAGAAAAGGTTGCCAAAGAAGATTATCGTGGGGCAATAGAGTGCTATAACAAAGCCATTGAATTAAATCCAAAGAATGCATTAGCATATTATAATCTTGGTAAAGCAAAATACAAACTTAAAGACTATGATGCCGCTATAGAAGAATTTAATAACGTCATTGAACTGAACCCAAATTTTGCATTAGCATATCACAATCGTGGTAAAGCAAAATATAGACGTAAAGACTATCATGGTGTTATTGAAGAAGCTGATAGCGTCAATGAATTAAATCCAGATTTTTCAAATGCATACTTTTGGAGGGGCAAAGCAAAATATAAGCTTAAAGACTATAGTGGTGCTATTGAGGAATTTAATAAAGCTATCGAATTAAATCCAGATTATACAAATGCGTACTTTTGGCGAGGCAAAGCAAAAAATAAACTTAAAGATTATAGTGATGCTATTGAAGAATTTAATAAAGTCCTTGTATCAAACCCGAATTTTGCTTCAGCATATTATAGACGTAGTAATGCAAAAAATAAACTTAAAGATTACGATGGTTCTATAGAAGATTATAATAAGGCTATTAAATTAAATCCACCAGATGCATTAGCACATTATAAACGAGGTAAAGAAAAATGTAAACTTAAAGATTATAGTGGTGCTATTGAAGAATTCAGCAACGCTGTCGAATTAAATCCAAATTTTGCATTAGCCTATTATAGTCGTAGCAGTGCAAGAAAAAAACTTAAAGATTACAATGGCGCAATTAAAGACGATTATAAATTCAATGAATTAAATCACAACTATGTTAATGCTTTTTATAATCGAGGAATTACACGGGAAAACTTAAAAAACTATAATGGTGCTATTAAAGACTTTACCAAAGCCATTGAATTAAATCCAGATTATGCAGATGCCTACTATAGGCGTGGCAATGCAAAATATTACCTAAAGGATTTCAATGGTGCTATAAAAGATAATAATAAAGCTATCGAATTAAATCCTGATTATACTTTAGCATATTGTAATCGTGGTAATGCAAAACTTGAATTAAAAGACTTTGATGGTGCAGTAGGGGACTATAATAAAGCCATTGAATTAAATCCAAAAGATGCTGTGTCATATTTTAATCGAGCAGTGGCAAAAAAAAATCTTAAAGATTTTACTGGTGCTACAGAGGACTATAATAAAGCGATTGAATTAAACGCAAGTTTTACTATACCCCTACCATAATGGAAAAGCCATTGCCTCTGACCACTTTTCGCTGAATTATTTTGACCACCTCAGGTTGGATTTAAATCATTGTAATATAGTTTTGCATGGTAAAGACAATCTGGCTGGCTGAAGGTGGTAATGACCCCGGCTTTTGTAATTAGTTCAGAAGAGGAATTTTATGAGTATATTTATTATTAAATATTAATCACCCTACCATGAAATCACTTAAAAAATTTAAAACCATTATAATACTCCCCAAAATTAGGACCACTGGTTAAGTTGAAAATTATCAATTAAATTTACCAGTGTATTATGAAAAAAACGAGAAGAAAATTTACCGGGGCTTTTAAGGCCAAAGTTGCGATTGAAACGCTCAAAGAGCGTCAGTCCCTTGCTGAATTATCAAAACATTTTGAAGTTCATCCGAACATAATTAGTAAATGGAAGAAGGAGTTTTTAGAGAACTCTGCTCATGTATTCGACCAGCAATCAAAAGAAACGGAAAAAGAAATTGATATAGAAAAGCTCTATGCTAAGATCGGCCAATTGGAAATAGAAAATGATTTTCTAAAAAAAAATCTAAAGAAAATTGGACTGTGAGAGAGCGATTAGATATTATTGATAGTGAACATGTTCTGAGCATCAGAAAACAATGTGAAATTTTATCGGTTCACAGAAGTGGTTTGTATTATAATCCTCAAGGAGAGAAAAGGGATAATCTTGAGATCATGCGAATCATGGACGAGCACTATTTGAAGCATCCGACTGAAGGAGTTATGCGCATACAGGATCTGCTGTTGAGTATGGGTATTGTAGCTAATCATAAACGAGTTCGTCGACTGCTTCGCCTTATGGGCTTGATGGCGATATATCCTAAGAGGAATCTGAGCAAATTGGGGCTGAGTAAATATATTCGCCCGTACTTATTGAAGGGATTGAAGATAGAACGTTCCAATCAGGTCTGGGCCATCGACATAACATATATTCCCATGAAGAATGGTTTTCTTTATTTAACGGCCATAATAGATCTATACAGCCGCTATATCGTTGGCTGGGGGATATCAAATACTCTTGATGCTGAAGCTTCATTATCGGTCATGAAACGGGCAATTAAAGAACATGGTAAGCCGGAGATCATAAACTCTGACCAGGGCAGTCAGTTTACCTGTGAAGATTGGATTGAGCTTATGACAACCGAGGGTATCATTATAAGTATGGATGGCAAAGGTAGAGCCATTGATAATATATTTATAGAGAGGTTCTGGAGATCTTTGAAATATGATTATGTATACCTGTATCCGGCTAATGATGGTCTGGAACTGTACCAGGGATTAAAGGAGTATATCAGCTATTACAATTACGAATTGCATCACCAGGGTATTGGAAGAAGAATTCCGGCAGAGCTGTACAAACCGGCAGCATAAATATTAACAGAAAATGAATTTATTAACAAAAGAAAAAAGTAGGCAAAAAAGAAAAGGTGTTAATAACCAGAATAACTCTGCGAGTTATTTCCGGTTAATTAACACGTATTTACATCATCATAAGAATAATTTTAATCAATTAAGAAAAGACAAATAGTGGTCCAAAGAATGGGTAGTAGTTTACATTCTTGTTATATTGTTTTTCTCAATTATCATTCTGTCTCAATCATGTGATAATTCTAAGAACCAACAATTAATGAAAGAATTTCAACTACAGACAGAAAAATGGAAACAAGCCTATAATAGTCTCAATGCTCAAAACCTAATTACTCTTTATTCCAAAGATGCTCAATATATTTCTTCACATGTAACAGGACTT
This sequence comes from uncultured Bacteroidales bacterium, assembly GCA_963789985.1. GTDB lineage: Bacteria > Bacteroidota > Bacteroidia > Bacteroidales > VadinHA17 > LD21. Next base: position 166,586 of record CAWBNA010000018.1, read on the forward strand.
GTAGAATACGGCAGGAACAACCTAATCACTAATTTTCAGAATGGAATGAATATGGGTGGGCAAATAGATTCAATTGAAATATTAAGAATGGATGTCTCAGGCAATCTCGCTACCTTACTTTGCAAATATCAAGCTACTAACGCTGGTGTTACTGTAATTGGACGAAACCTTCTTGTTTTGAAAAAAATAAAAGGCAAATGGCTTATAACCATTCATATGACAGTAGTTTGATTATCTAAATGATAGAATCAAAAAATATCAGGTGTGTTAAATATATTAATCAAATAAGTTGACCACATTTCGCCAGTCATTTTAAACTTAACATATATGGCATAATCACAGACTTTTACGTTCAGCCGTTTGTAATCAATCAAGTCTGGTCTACATTTGTCAAAGCCAACGGTTTTCTCCGAAGCAATAGCCATTTGTTATTTCAGGGTTTCTGAAATGCAAGAACATACAAATCTCCATTACATATCTCTTTATATTTAATATCCCGGCAAGAATCAGGTAAGTACTCTACTGGATTCTTAATCTCGTTACCCATATAAAAATCATTTTTACTATATTTTAATCTTAGTTTTTCAGTTTCGTCAGTTATTAAAAGTTGTGCTCCGTTCTTTGCTATCCTTAACATTTCAATAACTGCTTTACCGGGGTCATTGAAAAAATTAAAACCACCTGCAGAAAAAACGACATCAAACGATTCGTCTTTTATTGGCAAAGATTCTGCCTCTGCCTGTATTAAAGTAATCTCACGCTTAAATCTTCTCATTTTTCTCTGACACCTTTTAAGCATTCCCAGCGAAATATCAACACCGTAATATTCTGCTTTGGGATTCAGGTATTTAATATTTCGTCCAGTTCCTATTGAAATCTCAATTACCCTATCTCCGTCTTTTATATTAAGTAACGACAGATATTGCATTATTCTCTTCTTTTCATTCCCACTCTTTAATAGTGCATAACCCTGTGTTGCTATATCATAAAACGCAGAAAAACGGTCATACATTTTTTGATAATTTTTGTTATTTCCTGTTAATGAAATATTATCAAGAAAACATATAATATCTCCATCAATGGGATATTTTACTCCTGCCTGAGTTTGTAGAAATTCATTCCCACCATCATGGAAATACTGTAAAGTTTCTCCTGATTGAGTCTTAATTAATTCAGTAATATCTTGTCTCATGGTAATATAATATTTGGTTCGTAACCATCTGGTTTTCTCTTAATAAAAATTAACCCAATGATAAATCCGCTTATAAGTCCTGCTATATGTACAAAATTGTCACCACCCATAAATTCCAGAAGCAAACAAATTGCCACATATAATACAGTGCTTCTTAAAAATGGCTTGGTAAAATCTTTTGGAAAGACTTTTTTCGTCAGAAGTAATGCAAGAATCACTCCATAAAGTCCAAAGATAGCACCAGAAGCACCAACACTTATAGTCCCATCATGTCTCCATAAGATAGTGATACTTGCCAAAATACCTGTGACAAGATAGATAACTGCATACTTTGTTTTACTCAATCGAGGTTCAAGAAAAATCCCAACGAAGTACAGTACATACATATTTAAAACCAAGTGCATTAGTCCACCGTGCAGGAATATACTTGTTAGTAATCTCCACCATTCTCCACTTATTATTGAAGACTTCAAATTTGCACCCCAAGACAACAGGTCACTGTCTCTGAAAGAAAAAAGATAAAGGTCGCTTTCTTTCAAAGAATGATGGTTAAAACTTAAAGAAAAATAGCCTAAACCCGCAAAAGCCATAATGATGAAAATGATAATATTCAAATCCATGATGATTGGCGTTATGTAAAACCCTTCTCTTGGAATAAAAGGAGATAGAAACTTTTTAATATCTGTTTTATTCATTGTCTGTCAATTTTAAGATAGTACAGTTTTTTCATTGCAACAGTATATCCAATGATTTGCATGTATATAATAATGCTTTATTTTGCTTTTATCAAATCTATGAAATTGACAATCAGTTTCATAAAAAAGTAAGAGGCGGTACTAATTGAATTGTCTCGCTAATGCAATGCCGGAAGAATGTATTTGTCTAACGCCAACTGCCCGTCATTCCTAATATCATTTCTTCTATAATTCCCTGCCGTTATCACAACTATTAATTTTAATTCTTTATTTATAAATATTCTTTGACCACCGAGACCCCTTGCAGATACAATTTGAAGTGCTTTGTTGTTTACGGTTTCAGTATATGTCCAGAATAAGTAACTATAGCCATAAATTGTGGAATTATTTTCTCGAAGAATTTGAGTTTTGAACGTCTCATTAACCCAATTTTCTGTTAGGATTTGCTTGTCGTCCCACCTGCCGTTATTTAAGTAAAGCGACCCAAATTTCAATAAGTCTCTTGATGTTAACCGTAATCCTGATGCAGCAGCAGGGAAACTTCGTCTGTGGCTGAAGATTTTCATTGGGTGGAATAAAACAGCACTTTTTGAACTTTTAACCCATTTATAATTTTTGATACCTAATGGTTTAAAAAGAAACTTTTCTGCAAATTTGTCAATGTCATCACCACTGACTGATTTGATAATTTCTGCTAACACCTGAACTCCGCCACTATTGTAATTCCAGACTGCTCCGGGGATTGTATCCATTGGCTGGCTTAAAACATACTCAACAGGATTTATACTTCTTTCCATTTGTGTTTCATTGTTGGCATGTGCTCCGATTGGCAGGTTTTCGTTCCACTTCATGCCAGAACTCATCGTTAAAAGATGCCGAATTGTTATTTTTTCGTTTTGGGGCGTTTTAAATTTAATATAATCAGGCAGGTAAGTAAAAATTGGGTCGTCAATACTTTTTATTCTTTGTTGCTGAATGGCAATATCAATACAAGCCGAAACTACACTTTTGGAAATACTTCTGATGTCGTGCAAAATATTTGTGCCGTGTTTTGCATAGCCTAAACTTAAACCCCAGTATTCGTCCTTCCCTGAAAAATAGTTTTCATAAACGAGTTTGTTGTCTCTTGCAATAAGTAAACTGTGAATATTTGGGAAAGTGTCTTTTAAAATTAATTTGGTCAGTTCAATGATTTTATTGCAGTCAATATTGACATTTTTTATATCGTCAATTTTAATGCCATCGCCCAACTGCTTAGGTGCAGTATAGTTATAGTTTGTGTCACGAATGTGAGTTTGGCTACAACCTGTCAACAAAATCAAACTTATGACAGGCTGTAAGAGTACTGCTTAAAGACGCATTGCTTAAAATAGAGCAGGTTTGCTTTTTCCATTATTGTTTTCTTTTAACATGAATTAAAAATTATGATGGAAACAATCTCCTTCTAATATATTGTTGGAATCAATCTCTTTGTGCGTTTTTGATAATCTATATATTTTTCACCCATCTGTTTAATCATAAATCTCTCTTCTACTCTTATGCGATAAATAAATCCAAATACTACCGGAATAATCATAGTTAAAACAGATAGCCAGTTTGATAATGCTACTGATGTCCCGATAAAAACCATCATCTGTCCCAAATAAGCAGGATGTCTGATGCTTTTATATAATCCGGATTCAATTAACTCATGATTCTCAATCTTTGTAACCGTATAAGTGAAGAGTTGTTTAAGCGTCATGATTGCGGTTATTCTGATTATTAATCCAACAATTATTATAATTGCACCGAGCACAAAAAATGCATTCCAATGATAAATCCTGCCTATTCTTGTTGCAGCAAAACAGAAAGAAAGCGTATAGCCAACTGCAACGAGAATTAGAATTGACCAAAAGCTTCCTCTGTCCCCTTTGTCAATAATATTTCGTTCCCTTTTTCGCCTCTGCCTTACACCCATGAAAATCTCAAAGAATCCATACAGATATGAAAAAACTATAATTATTATAAATTTTATATTCATCTTGGTTGGCTTTTTCTTATTCTACTTTTCTTGCAACACAATAGGCATCAATAACTGCCCATATCCAAAATGCCATACTCCACAGAGAAGCAATATCATGCGTAATCCTTGGTATCCAGTACTTCCATACTGCATTTACATCATTTGCATGTACTGGCAGATTCGGATTTGCTATTGCGATGAGAGGCAATATTATTATATTCAAATTGGCGATGACAATGGCAGCAAAGATGATTGCTGCTCCTTTCTTCCCTTCTCCACCATAAATTTGACCTAATCCGGGAATTAATAAGGATAGCAATGCTGCTATAAATGGGTTTCCTTTCATGAGTACCATTTGATGTCAATTTCTTCCGCTATTCAATTTATCAAATCAAATTGTCAGTACTTTTTCTCCTGATGTAATATAACGAGTTAATGCTTCCCCCATGTACCTTACATTAACCCCAAGTTCAGTCAATTTATCTGTGACGCCCAAATTATCAGAACAAGCCTTGCATGCTTCAATTGAAATCCCATGATTAAGCATTTCTGTTATTTCTGCTTGTATCTGGATGTCCTTTCCTACCAATTTGGCTGACGCACCCCAAATAATCACATTAACATTTTCCCACCATCCATTGAGTTTAGAATTGGTTGCATACATTACCAACATTTGGCGAACTGTATCCTTATTGTCTGTTGTCCAAAGAATATTCAGTTTATCCATTTTATATTCTTGTTAAATTCTTATAATTATCTATAATACATTTATTTAACTTAAAATTGAAATAATAATCGCAGTTATTATTGCCAGCATAGCATAAAGAGACCCTTTCCAAGGTGTTTTTACTTTTGTTTTCCTGTACAGTGAATAATTTATAACAAAAAGTCCAGTGCAGTAAATTAATGCCACTACAGGAATTGAATATTTGTAAAACTTATTTGGAATAAAATAACTAATGATTGGAAATACCAATAATAGAATTGATATAATAAAAAATCCAATACCAACAAGCCTTAAAAGTGTTAAGATTACCTGCATAAGATGATTATCTACCTCATCCCATTGTTTATTGGCTGCTTTTTCATGAAAAGGCAAAAACTTATTAGAAAATAAACACTTAACTGCCATTACCATGCTGATTACGCCAACAATAGCATAAAGCAGAATTGGTATTATTTTAAGGATTGTGTTCATTTAAAAACTTTTTAAAAGTGTATATAATTAAATCTGTCACGCAATTGTCACTTCGAGTAAATAGAAAAGATTTTATAGATATGCTTTACAAATTTTTTAAAAAATACTTTCCCCTGCTGTAAAGATAAAAATAAATGCTGTCCACTCAATTGGAGAGTATTATGGTTAGTTCATTATTTTAAAGTTTAACAAAAAATTAATATTGATATATCAATTATGTAAATATATGTCGTAATTTTACGACATAAAACATTATGCTATGTTAAAGACAGAAATATTTACTTCAGAACTTCAGGAATTGGCAAGATTTACCAAAGTTTTATCCCATCCTGCCAGATTGGCAATTCTTCAATATCTTGCCGAAACAAAAACCTGCATCTCAGGTGATATATCAGATTATTTACCTTTAAGTCGCAGTACTGTCTCTCAACACCTGAAAGAACTCAAAGAACTTGGTTTAATAAAAGGAGAAATTGATGGGTTAAAAATCAATTACTGCCTGTGCAGTTCCATAATTTCAAAGTATAAAGAGATGTTTGATACGTTCTTCAGAGATATGACAACATTAGATATTAATTGTGATATAAAACCATAAATAATGACTTAAGATGGAAAAAATAAAAGTATTGTTCGTATGCGTGCATAATTCTGCACGCAGCCAGATGGCAGAAGCATTCTTGAATCAATTGGCAGGCGATAAGTTTAAAGCAGAGAGTGCAGGCTTAGAACCCGGCACACTGAATCCTCTTGTGGTCGAAGCAATGAAGGAAACAGGAATTGATATTTCCAATAATAGGACAAAAAGTGCATTTAATTTCTTTAAGCAAGGTCGCTTGTTTAATTTTGTCATTACGGTATGTGACGCTGAAAGTGCTGAACGCTGTCCAGTATTCCCCGGAGTGGCGCAGAGGCTTGGATGGTCATTTGAAGACCCTGCGTCTTTTACGGGTACACATGAAGGAAAGTTGGCAAAAACAAGGCTTGTCAGGGATAAAATCAAAAAGGAAGTTGGAAATTTTATAAATGAATATCACCATTTGACTTCTTGAAACAAATAATATGAAATAAATGAAAATATTGATTCTTTGTACTGCTAACAGTTGCCGTAGCCAGATGGCTCAGGGATTTTTACAATCTTTTGATAAGAGTCTTACTGTTTGCTCAGCAGGTACTTATCCTTCTCAAAAACTTAATGAGAAAGCCGTTACGGTAATGAAAGAAGTTGGCATTGATATCAGCCACCATAGACCAAAGTCAATTGAAATGTATCTTGATGATGCTTGGGACTATGTGATAACAGTATGCGATGATGCTAATGAAACATGTCCTGTATTCATGGGGAAAGTGAATCATCGTCTGCACATCGGATTTGATGACCCTTCAAAGGCAACTGGCTCAGAAGAACATATAATGAGCGAGTTCCGAAAAGTAAGAGACCTGATTAAAAATGAATTTACAACGCTATTTGAACATAAAATTAAACCGTTATTAAAATGAAAAAAGCAGACAAAGCGATTGAATATTTCAGAAGTAAATTCAATTGTTCACAGTCGGTATTCACTGTGTTTGGAACTGAATATGGTTTACCTGAAAACGATAGTCTGAAGGTAGCCTGTGCATTTGGTGGTGGAATGGGTCGTCAACAACATACATGTGGTGCTGTAACAGGCGCAATGATGGCTCTTGGTTTAAAATATGGTAAAGCACTTCATGATACCGAAGAGAAAAAACAACTGACTTATTCAAAAACAAGAGAATTATTTGCAGAGTTTATTAAACTACATGGAACTACAAATTGCCGGGAACTGCTTGATGGACTTGACCTGAATAATCCTGAAGACCATGAAAAGATAATTCAGCAAAGGCTCTTTGATATTAAGTGTGAAAAATATGTCACAGACTCAGTAACCATAGTTGAAAAAATAATGAAATAATAAAATACGATTGAATCATGAAAGCAGAAGATTTAAAGCGAATTGTAAGGGAAAAATACAGCGAAATTGCCAAACAGTCGAAAGAACAGAACGAATCGTCATGCTGTGGTGCTACTGGAAGCTGTTCATCTGTTGACTATACAGTATTCAGTGAAAACTATGATAAACTCAAAGGGTACAATCCTGATGCAGATTTAGGCTTAGGCTGTGGTATACCTACTCAATTTGCTTCGATTAAAAAGGGCGATTCAGTACTCGACCTTGGAAGCGGAGCAGGAAACGATTGTTTTGTTGCTCGTGCTATTGTCGGTGAAACTGGTAAAGTAACTGGTATTGATTTTACTGATGCAATGCTTCAAAAGGCGGATCAAAACCTCAAAAAACTTGGCTATAAGAACATATTTTTCATTAAAGGAGATATAGAAGAAATGCCAATGCCAAGCAATATTTATGATGTGGTTTTATCCAATTGTGTGTTGAACTTAGTACCAGATAAGAATAAAGCATTTTAATGAGATATTTCGTGTATTAAAGCCTAAAGGGCATTTCTGCGTTTCAGATGTTGTTATTAAAGGCAACTTGCCTGAAAAACTCCGTAAAGATGCAGAAATGTATGCAGGATGCGTTTCTGGTGCAATTGAAATGGACAAATATCTCGGAATTATTAAACAAAATGGGTTCAAAAATATTACTGTACATAAGCAAAAGGAAATATCATTACCAGAAGATATTTTGAGCAAATATTTGATAACTGATGAGATATCAAGTTTCAATAACGGAAACATTGGGATTTACAGTATTACAGTATCAGGTTATAAAAAATAACAACTATAATCATATGCCATCACCAAAACGATTAAAATTTCTTGACCGCTATCTGACACTGTGGATTTTTCTCGCTATGTTATTAGGAGTGTTGGCGGGTTGGTTCAGTCCAAATGTTGCAAAATTCTGGAATAGCATGTCATCAGGCACAACAAACATACCGATTGCAATTGGACTGATTGTAATGATGTATCCCCCGCTTGCAAAGGTTAAATATGAAGAACTGGGTGATGTCTTCCGTAATACAAAAATTCTTGGTCTGTCCCTGCTTCAGAACTGGGTCATCGGTCCTGTTTTGATGTTTGTGCTTGCAATTATTTTCCTGCGATTCAATATTGATTACATGTACGGTCTTATCCTCATAGGTCTCGCTCGATGCATTGCGATGGTTATTGTATGGAATGACCTTGCCAAAGGCGACACGCAATATGCAGCAGGTCTGGTGGCATTCAATTCCATTTTTCAGGTACTGTTTTTCTCAGTATATGCTTATTTGTTTATAGCGATTCTTCCGAGTTGGTTTGGTTTGCCAGTGAATGATACAGTTTCTCAGATAACTATGTGGCAGATTGCAAAGAGCGTATTTATTTACCTCGGTATTCCTTTCATTGCAGGATTTTTGACACGGTTCGTCCTCATCCGTGTCAAAAACAAAGAATGGTATCATACTAAATTCATACCAAAAATCAGTCCGTTAACTTTGATTGCACTGTTATTTACTATAATAGTGATGTTCTCACTCAAGGGTGAATACATTGTAAAGATTCCATTGGATGTTATCCGAATTGCAATACCATTGGTTATCTACTTTGTAATAATGTTCGTAGTATCATTCTTTATGAGTAAACGAATCGGTGCTAATTACGAACAGGCGACTACTTTATCATTCACGGCTGCTAGCAATAATTTCGAATTGGCAATAGCAGTTGCGATTGCTGTTTTTGGTATAAATTCTGGTGAAGCATTTGCAGCCGTCATCGGTCCTCTCGTAGAAGTACCGGTGATGATTGGTTTGGTTAATGTCGCCTTCTGGTTTAAAAAGTCATTTTATCAGTTACAGAATGGGTGAGTTATTACGAAAAATATGTAATAAGCATAACAATATATCCTTAATTATCACAAAAGTAAAGTACTAAATTTGATTGCATAGACATGATAACCGTTAATATTATAGATCATGACATTTCTATACATAGTAATTGGACTTATCCTCATTTTTGCTTTTATTAATGGGGTTCACGATTCTGCAAATTCTATTGCAACAGTAGTAACAACTCAGGCTCTTTCTCCTATATCAGCCGTTGTTCTTGCAGCAATATTTAATTTTCTTGCATTTTTTATCTTCCCATTGAATATTGCAACAACTATGGGAAAAGGAGTAATTACCCCTGAGATTGTTTCCTTATCATTAATAGCGTCTGCAATAATTGCAGCAATAACATGGAATCTTATCACATGGTGGCTTGGTCTTCCATCGAGTTCTTCACACACGTTGATAGGCGGTTTAGTTGGAGCAGCAATTGCAAGCCACGGATTTGATTCAATAATTTGGATGGGAGTTATAAAAATTGTTGTGTTCATTTTAGTTGCACCTATGCTGGGAATGTTAATTTCATTTGTAATCTCATTTAGTATCCTACGTATTGCTAAGAATTCGTCTCCTTCAGTACTTGATAAACATTTCAGAAGGCTACAGTTATTGTCTTCATCAGCATACAGTCTGGGTCATGGTGGAAATGATGCTCAGAAAGCAATTGGGATAATTTGGGTAGCGTTAATTGCTACTAATCAGGTTACCAAAGATGCACCTATCGACTTGTGGATTGTACTTTCATGTCATTTAGCAATCGCATTAGGAACATTCTTTGGAGGATGGCGAATCGTTAAAACAATGGGACAACGAATAACAAAATTGAAACCATTTGAAGGTTTTTCTGCAGAAACCGCAGGAGCATTGACCCTATTTGGTGCTATTCATTTTGGAATTCCAGTCAGTACAACTCACACAATAACAGGCTCTATTATAGGTGTAGGTGTAACTAATAGACTTTCAGCAGTTAGATGGGGAGTTACTGCGAAGATATTTTGGGCATGGATACTTACTATACCAGTGTCAGCATTGATAGGTGCTGGAATTTATTATTTCTTTCAGGTAATCCTTTAAAGAGGATTTAAGTTCGACAAGACATCCTTAAATAAAGAAGTGTATTTATTACCAATTGCAAATAATGCCCAGTCCTTCTTTTGACTATTGGTCTTAATATTTTGATGAGATATTCATGTATTATATTAATACACAGATATATAAACAATACTCCGCTTCATCCCCAATCATCTGTTATTATGTCTAATGAGGTGGCAAATTATAAAATTAGCATCCAGATAAAGATTACAAGAAACTGGGATATTATAGATGTGCTAAGTTTCAGGTAAAGAATATCTTAAATAGTATTCTATGAATGTATTGCATCAAATTGCAAAACCTTTTCAAGAAATTTTTCAAGACCTACTTTTTGCAGAAATTATTTTCACTTCCAGATTTTTTTTATTGCTTTCAATTAAGACGAGTCTTGACGTCACGATGGTTTTTTAAATTAAAAATTTTCCTAATTTTTTTTAAGTTTCTGAATATTTATGGTTGATCCTAATTTCTCAGAATTCGAAATTCTTTTCCAAAAATAAATTCATAGTATTTATTATCAGATTCAGAAAATTTATCAGAAATAATATTTGGCAATATATCTGAAATGCATGAGAAGACACATCGGTATCACCCACAAGGTACAGGGGGGGTGGGGTTAAATTGACCCCAATAGGGGGTGATACGGTGGTTATATAATACTCCCCAAAATTAGGACCACTGGTTAAGTTGAAAATTATCAATTAAATTTACCAGTGTATTATGAAAAAAACGAGAAGAAAATTTACCGGGGCTTTTAAGGCCAAAGTTGCGATTGAAACGCTCAAAGAGCGTCAGTCCCTTGCTGAATTATCAAAACATTTTGAAGTTCATCCGAACATAATTAGTAAATGGAAGAAGGAGTTTTTAGAGAACTCTGCTCATGTATTCGACCAGCAATCAAAAGAAACGGAAAAAGAAATTGATATAGAAAAGCTCTATGCTAAGATCGGCCAATTGGAAATAGAAAATGATTTTCTAAAAAAAAAATCTAAAGAAAATTGGACTGTGAGAGAGCGATTAGATATTATTGATAGTGAACATGTTCTGAGCATCAGAAAACAATGTGAAATTTTATCGGTTCACAGAAGTGGTTTGTATTATAATCCTCAAGGAGAGAAAAGGGATAATCTTGAGATCATGCGAATCATGGACGAGCACTATTTGAAGCATCCGACTGAAGGAGTTATGCGCATACAGGATCTGCTGTTGAGTATGGGTATTGTAGCTAATCATAAACGAGTTCGTCGACTGCTTCGCCTTATGGGCTTGATGGCGATATATCCTAAGAGGAATCTGAGCAAATTGGGGCTGAGTAAATATATTCGCCCGTACTTATTGAAGGGATTGAAGATAGAACGTTCCAATCAGGTCTGGGCCATCGACATAACATATATTCCCATGAAGAATGGTTTTCTTTATTTAACGGCCATAATAGATCTATACAGCCGCTATATCGTTGGCTGGGGGATATCAAATACTCTTGATGCTGAAGCTTCATTATCGGTCATGAAACGGGCAATTAAAGAACATGGTAAGCCGGAGATCATAAACTCTGACCAGGGCAGTCAGTTTACCTGTGAAGATTGGATTGAGCTTATGACAACCGAGGGTATCATTATAAGTATGGATGGCAAAGGTAGAGCCATTGATAATATATTTATAGAGAGGTTCTGGAGATCTTTGAAATATGATTATGTATACCTGTATCCGGCTAATGATGGTCTGGAACTGTACCAGGGATTAAAGGAGTATATCAGCTATTACAATTACGAATTGCATCACCAGGGTATTGGAAGAAGAATTCCGGCAGAGCTGTACAAACCGGCAGCATAAATATTAACAGAAAATGAATTTATTAACAAAAGAAAAAAGTAGGCAAAAAAGAAAAGGTGTTAATAACCAGAATAACTCTGCGAGTTATTTCCGGTTAATTAACACGTATTTACATCATCATAAGAATAATTTTAATCAATTAAGAAAAGACAAATAGTGGTCCAAAGAATGGGTAGTAGTTTATTATGCCTTATTATGAGTACATTATATAATTAAAGTAGATTGTACATTTAAAATGAAATTACAAGACTTGCATCCATATGACTCTTTTATTGTTGGCATAAACAATATCTACTTCATTGATTATCAGGGCGACTTTCATATTAATGCTCCATTCATAATAGCTGCCAACAAGACTATAAGCACTGGTAATACCTACATCCTTATTAACTCACGTAATAACACAAATTGTACAACGCAGCCAGTTAAATTGCTGGATGCATATTATGATGATGGTGTCATATTTCTCATTGTACGAGACATCACATCACAGAAGGGGTTTACCATTGACCAGAAAATTGAATGTACAGGAGATCACTATAAGTGGCTTATCATCGATCTTGATTTCATGGTTGAAGAACTGAATACAGAAATTATAAAATCATATTGTGGAACGTGTGCAGAAACTAAAAAGAAATCTGTTGTTGATAGTAATAACAGAAGACCCAATGATGATCTCCTTGAATTTGACTTTTAGCACTTAATCAATGATCAAATTTTAATCTAGATTGTTCACAATCAATATCTTTATACCTTTGTGACCTAATATTTTTCTTATGGGCAAAGAAAAGAAGCAAAAGGTCGAAATTTCCGAAATGTTTGTCGCAAAAGCCTGCAAACATAAAATTTTCTGGGGCATTATTACAAGATCGCAGGATGATCTTGGCAATCCAGTTGTGTTCTCAAGAATCTTGATGGAAGACGATGGTTTGCTTTGTGCTCAAGCATCTGAACAAAAGGAACTTGCAAATAATTTAAATAGTATGGCTCGAATGATTTGCTTTGGAGGATTACATAATGATCAGGGCGTGACAAAAGAAATTTTTGGCTCTGACTTTTTTTTGAATTAGAATCCTTTCCAATTTGTTTTTATATCATTATTCTTCTTACCATACCACAACTCCTATTAAACCATCGATTATGCAGGACATATTTCATGATTAAAATCTAACCAAAGAACTTTAAAGTATGAAAATTCTCTTATCCCCAAAATTCGTAATTCACCATCAAACCTTATAGAAAACAGTTGATCATTATCATCAAGTTGTAATCTTTTAAGTCTTTTTTGCGCCTCTGGAATTATTTTGGATATATCAACATAATGATGTTTTGTTTTGCCTTTTCTCCCATAAGGTTCAACTTCGATCAGATTCCATGACTTAGTTTCAAAGTGTCTTATTTTGGCATAAATTTCAGTCCAAAATTGATTCTCTTCCAAGTACTTTAAAATTGTGCTCTGCTGTTCAGCTGTAATATTATTATTAGCTTTTCTATGTAAAGTTCTCAGTAAATTTTCAAGGCTTTTGAAATTTTTATTTATCAGTTGATCAACTGCATCAACTAAGTCATTATGCGTATTTTGAGGTAATTCCTGAAGTATATCATTTAAGTTGCCAAGAGAGTTGCGTTCACGCAAATAATTTGTACCCCATCTGCTTTCATCATCTATGAAACTTAATTGCCACGAGACAGGTAACTCTTTAAATTTAGCTGGATTTTCAAGACTCTTAGGTGATTTTGTAACTTCAAGACCAGCTTGATAATTTGGTACTTTTTTGTGTGTCATTAAAGAGAACCATAATATTCTGCCATCGATTCATTTGTTATTTCATTATTTCCTCTTGCAGTTGGCATCAATCCTTTGCGTGCCTTTATCCAAGGAGTCTCCATGTGCGATAGTTCAATAAGCCATTGGGAGGTTTTATTTCCATAGTATTCTAAAACTGAATCAATAGTTTCCTTCTGCTCAAGGGATAAAACTGAAGAACTTCCTACAACAACTTTTGATAAAGAATACTCACCACGGTGGTAGGCAAATAATTCTCGTATAACAGGTCCATTTGCCCATGCTTCAATTCTATCTGAAAAAATTGGCTTGTCATCCCATACTAAAGACCATGCCTGAGAATAATAAACTAATTTATGCAATTTCATAGTTGTCATTTCTCCAAGTTTCTCCAAGATATAGGCGGCAACATCAAATGCAGTTGTTTTTCTCTCATTGACAAATGGATATACTTCTTTATCCTTTCCATGCCAGTTAAGATCAGAGAAATTATTTTGATCTTCAGTACTAACTTTCCCTTCACCTGTAAAAGTCTTATTCGTCTTTTCAGGTTTATATTGATGGATACTACTATTATCAGAACTTGTTTCCATATTAAACCATTTCCAATTCATAAAATTTATTAAGAAATTCAATTGATTCCTTCTTATACTTTACTATATCAGTTTCATCAAATTTATCTTTAAATTCTACAAGTGATTTTATAGCAGTGTGATAATTAAAATCAAATGAATAACTATCATTTGCTTTAACAATATTAAGATTTAAATGTTTATCTCCAGATTGCATCTCCCTTCTTATCTGTGTTCCAGTTATGACAAATCCACTTTGTGTCACTTCGCCAGTATCCATTAATGAAAATAAATTATCCATTTTCTCATTACGATCACATTCAAAAACAAAGTTAATGCCAAATGCAGTAACAGGAGTATGAATTAACTTATCTGCAATTGAAATCCCAAGTGATCCAATTTTTTCAAATACATTATCTTCTTGCTTTAGAACTGCAAAATTTAATTTACCCTCGAGTGTAAAAATCCTAAGTTCATCTGTTGACATCCTGAATGAAGCGTTAACATTAAGTGGAATTTCAACGGTCATTGTGGTATCGTTAAGGATATATTTTGTAATCCATTCTGGATTTATAATAGCGTTATTCCAGCTGCCAGCAATTACAAGAGTATTGAATTCTTTCTTAAAATTCATAATTTTTCTTTACATATGGTTTATTTCCTTGAACAAATAAATGTAATCTATTTAAATAATAAATACAAAATATTCAGAAAAACGCCAACAGTTATACCATATTTCTTTCACAACTGAGTGTCCTGTAATTATATAGGATAAAGAATACACATTTTAGCTCTGTGATTTAATAATACTTTTGTGTACACGAAGTCACTTTTATACGTAAAAGAGGCGGCACTAATTGAAATGTCTCGCTGCATCCTCGTGCTAAAAGGAAATGAAGTGCCGCCTCTGGGTCATCTGACCTGCATGAGAATAAGGCGACACTTATTTGAAATGTGAAAGTCAATGTCTGCAAAACCATCTGATATGATTCAAAATGATATGTCGCCTGTGTAAACGTTTTAAATAAATGTTTTGCACTTTACTCAGACAAACCAAGTTTATTCAATTTGAAATAAATTGGCAAAATTTTTTAATTCTTAAACTTTGTTTTTTGTTAGATTCCGTAGTTTATCCTCTGTAAAATGGATTTAAATTTTTAATCTCCTGCTCTGTCACTTTACTATCTCCGTGGATATCTTTGCGGATTTCAATTAAAATCTTCCCAAACAATTCTACATCTTTGTCTTTACCTTGATTTGCAGGGTCTTTGTCGTTGAGTTCCACCCAATCATTATATGCTTTCACAACTTTGTCGTTGCCATACAACAATAATAAGTTTCTGGCATTTATTCTTCTTCTGTCATCTTTAATACCACCAACTTTTTTATCATACTCGATGTTTAATGAAGTTTCCGTAAAGTCCTTTAAAAATTCATAGTAAGCATTTCTTTTGCTTTTAATAATTCTTTCTGCGGATTCTTTTTGTTTTTGTGTAAGGTATTTCCATATTAATACAAAAGCTCCTACCAATGCAATTAATAAATCAATACTTGGTTTCAAGTAGTCTGCCCAGTTAAAACCTGTTTTAACAATTGGAAAATGGTCAATCTTTAACGTATCAATAGCCAATGGCAGAAGACCAGTCACATGGCATCTAAACGAGTCAATGATTTCGTATATCATTTAGAGATTATTGTTTTTTGGTTTTTTTGCTTTGCTTCAATTTCTGGTAGTTTCTTTTTGTATTCTTCTACATTCCAAGTCATCCCCATATGAGAGACATAATCTTGTAGTTTTTCAAGTCCAACTTCTGTGCGCCTCTTGTCAACATTGTCAGGGTCTAAAAGCGGTAGAATATAATACTCTCCTGTAAATTGGTCACGTGCTAACTGGCTTCCATAACTTTGTTTTTTCCCTTGTCTTAAAGCAACTCTGTCTACTAAATATGCAAAATTACTTGGACTTGCATTCCCTTTTTGAACAGCTTCTCTCATCATTGGTAAATATTTCTCCTGTGTTTCAATGTCGGCATGTTGGATAGCTAAAAACAAGGTTCTATTTCCAAGAACACCTATAACGTCTGACCCTAACCATCCACGTGTATCAAGTACTTTCTTTACTTTAACTAAGATTTTGGCATCATTTTCTTCAATTTTCTTCCAATATGCTTTTGCTGTGTCCGATTGAACTCCATATTTTTTTTCAATTTCTTTAACCTGTTGTCTGTATTTTACGTCTTCAAAATATATGGCATTTAATGTATCCCCAAGTGGTTTATCTAATATAATGTCATCATTTTCTTTATTATTAATTATCTTAATTACCTCACTCCACCTTTTGTCAGAATGCAGAACATTTAAATCTGTTAACTACTCCCCATTCTTAGACCACGGGTTCTCAAATATAAGTTTTCCTTTTTGATGATTTTTTCTTCTAAATACTTCTTCAATCAGATTACAGGTTCTGTCAAGATTCCTGAAAGGACTTGTCTTAATCTTGACAGGTTCTGTAGTCTGGTTAACTTGGTATTTAGAAAGAAAAATCATTATGCTGCCTGATAATATTTGTTAGCCGGGATCTGATGCTCAATTCCCTGATGACAAAGCTCATTGTTGTAGTAATCCATGTACTCCTTAAGTCCCTGGTAAAGTTCAAGTCCATCGGCTGGTACTTTAATATAAACATAGTCGTACTTAACTGATCTCCAAAATCTCTCGATGAATATGTTATCAATAGCTCTGCCCTTTCCGTCCATACTGATTTTAATTTTTTCATTTTCAAGAAACTCGATCCAATCATTACAGGTAAATTGACTTCCCTGGTCCGAATTTATTATTTCCGGCTTACCATGCCTTTGGATAGCATCTTTTGTGACACCCAAACTAAAAGATGCAT
This sequence comes from uncultured Bacteroidales bacterium, assembly GCA_963789985.1. Classification (GTDB taxonomy): domain Bacteria; phylum Bacteroidota; class Bacteroidia; order Bacteroidales; family VadinHA17; genus LD21. Next base: position 183,701 of record CAWBNA010000018.1, read on the forward strand.
CAAGGGTGTTGGATATTCCCCAGCCGACAACATAACGGCTGTAAACGTCTATAATGGCTGTCAGATAAAGAAATCCCTTTGGCATAGGAATGTAGGTAATGTCGATGGCCCAGACATGATTAGGATGATCTATCGTAAGTCCTTTGAGCAAATATGGCTTAATATACCTTGCCTGTCCGAGTTTGCTCAGGTTCTTCTTTGGATAGATCGCCATTATACCCATTAGCCTCAGTAATCTCCGGACTCTTTTATTATTAGCAATAATACCAAGCGTCAAAAGAAAATCGCGCACACGCTTTACTCCTTCGCTAGGACGCTTCAGATAATGTTCATCCATCAAGCGCATAACCTTGAGATTTTCTTCTGCCTCAGCAACCGGCTGATAGTAAAAACTGCCACGGTTTACACTTACCAAATTGCACTGACATCGGATGCTCAGACTTTCTTCTCTGCTAACCATTTGAAGCCTATCGGTCACAGGCCTAGTTTCTTTAAGTTTTTTTTTAGATAATCACGCTCCATCTCCAACTGTCCGATTTTGGCAAACATCTTCTCGGTATCCTTTTCCTGGTTTTCAGCTGGTTGGGTCTTCTCAAATAACTGTGGAGCTCTTTCAAGAAATTCCTTCTTCCACCGTGTTATCTGGTTAGGATGTATCCCGAATTTCTTGGAAAGTTCACTTAATGTCTCTCGTTCCTGTAATGCTTCAATGGCTACTTTGGCCTTAAAAGCTCCTGAATGTTTTTGTCTTTTTGCTCTCATAATTCACTGGTTTAAAGTTATTAAATATAAACTTAACCAGTGGTCTTAAATCAGGGTAGTATTATACTGAGTTATTCGTTACATAATCTTCAAAGATAAAATTACTATTCTTAACCACTTTCAATAATTGGCTAAAGGCAGAGTCTATCTCATTCGCTAATGCCCAAGAACATGCTGCAATATACCTGTCGTTTAACCACCCCCGATTACCAAACGATTTAAACGCATCTGAATATTTTTGTCCTGACTTTAGATACTCTTTGTTCTCATAAAGTACTAAGGCTTTTTTAGTTAATTCGGAGTATTGCTGTTGGTTTTGCCCAAATGAGAGATTAAAAAGCAAGATTCCTAATAATGTGCAAATTGTCTTTTTGATCATTGTCGTCATATTGCAAATATTAATTTGCATTAAAATATTTAAATACAGGAGAGTTTTTGTGAAAGTTAATCATAAATAACGGTAAACCGTTCCTCGACTGATATTCATTTCTTGTGATATTGCACAGATGCTCAATCCTTCTGATTTGCGTTTTTTTATTTTGTTAATTATAGTTTCATCCATAGTTGGGCGACCGCCAATCCTTCACTGAGTCCGTGCTTTAGCCAGACCAGCTTTTACTCTCTCACTAATACGAATCCTTTCCTGTTTGGCAAGCGTTGAGAGCAGGGCAATAATCACATCCTTGAAAATACCCGATGAATCAATATACTGCTCCGTAAAACTCTTATAAGACACCCCATAGTCATCGAGCATCTGAAGATAACGTATGGTTTCACGAGTCCCCGCTCTACTGAACCTGTCAAGAGCATAAAAAAGCAACATATCAAATTTCCTCTTGGAAGCATCGGAAAGCATTTTATTAAATTCCTGCCGACTTACTGCTGCTCCAGATATTATGTCTGTGTATTCATGGACTATCTCATAGTTCATTCGTTGACAATACTCATGTAATACTAGAAGTTGGTTGTCCATGTCGGATGAGTCATTTGAGATTCTGGCATAAATTGCAATTTTCATATACTTTGATTATTGGTGTTCATTAAACGGGTGATTTTTGTACACTGAAAACCGATTTCTGAACTCCCCAGTAATTCAGTGTTTGTTTATGCAAGTTTTTAATAGGTTTTTTGTACAGCATCATTTTTACCTGTTATAATAGAATTTTTGATTTTATTTTCAATTTGGACAATATGAACAAAATCTTTGATGCATCTTGCCCAAAAGGCTGTCATCCCTGTAATTATCAGGAATTTTATAAAAACATGTTTTTATTGGAACATTATCCACAACCTCTGTAATTAACCAGTAGGTTGACCCATTTGAAGATTCAAAGTCCAATTCGTGATGATAAAACATGATGTTCTTTGTATATGATGAACTTTTCTTTTGCTTTTTCATATCTGAAATTCATATTTGTTTTTAGTATTTGCCCATATATAAGGGCAAAGATAAATATTTTTTCATTTTACCCACACATGTGGGCAATATATTTTTTATTTTTACTGAAAAAACTGATTGAAGAATTCAGATGACATATCACCGGAACAGAAAGAACTCATGATTAAACTGGGGAAGAAGCTAAGGGAGCTTAGAAAAGACAAGCATAAAAGTTATGAAGTAATGGCAAAGGATATAGGCATTCCCCGTAATACATATAATCTTCTGGAGCTTGGTAAATTAAATTTCCAATTTTCGACATTATATCCAATTTTGAAATATTATAAGAAGTATTATAATTTATCTGTTAACGATTTTTTTAAAGACCTATAATCATTTTTACTCCTACAAATCTTTAAATTATATCGCAGATATGTTTGTGGGGGATACTTTTGCGTCAATTTTATTAAATAATTCCGGAAAATCTGGTCATTTCAGTGTTAAAAACACCAGTTTAATGCCTTCCGGATTAAGGTTTTTGTTGAATAAATCATCAATCCAGTGCAAAAAAATCATGTGAAATTATAAATACGGTACTGCATAATATACCTTCCATTGTATTTATGAGGAAAGACCATTTATGCCAATTAGAACAATCCCGGAACATCAAAAGAAGAGATTTAAAGAATTAAGCTTACTTGTAAGGAATTACCGTATTAATGACGGTTTAACCCAATCAGAATTCAGCAAAATGTCTGACACACACGTTAATACTATACAAAGATTCGAAGCGGGTAATAAGAAAAACATTACATTATTGACATTATTCAATTTCATTGACGCTTTGGAAATGTCCTTATCAGAGTTTTTTGAAGGCGTGGAGTAATATTTTAATACATGATAGATTATCTGTAAGTCAATGTAACCTAATATTTTGGTATCTTTATATGATAACTTACATACAATGGTTTATGCCAAGATATTTTTACAAAATCAAGATTCATTTTGGGGTTGGATTGTCCGGCAAAACTCTTCTATACCGGAAAACCTCAATATCCGGATACGTCAGAAAATGATGCTTTTTTGGAAGCATTGGCAGAAGGTGGTTATCAGGTGGGAGCACTCGCAAAATGCTATTATCCGGATTTTGATGTTCATGTTTATTTAATGCTTGCAGATTACATATTCTGTAAATCATTTGTTCTTCAGTCATTTTTTTGTAGAGCTTAAAGGTTAAATATTCCTTACACAATAATATAATTAGTGACGAATAAAGCAATCAGATGAGAAGATATAATATTAACTACTCCCCATTCTTAGACCACGGGTTCTCAAATATAAGTTTTCCTTTTTGATGATTTTTTTTTCTAAATACTTCTTCAATCAGATTACAGGTTCTGTCAAGATTCCTGAAAGGACTTGTCTTAATCTTGACAGGTTCTGTAGTCTGGTTAACTTGGTATTTAGAAAGAAAAATCATTATGCTGCCTGATAATATTTGTTAGCCGGGATCTGATGCTCAATTCCCTGATGACAAAGCTCATTGTTGTAGTAATCCATGTACTCCTTAAGTCCCTGGTAAAGTTCAAGTCCATCGGCTGGTACTTTAATATAAACATAGTCGTACTTAACTGATCTCCAAAATCTCTCGATGAATATGTTATCAATAGCTCTGCCCTTTCCGTCCATACTGATTTTAATTTTTTCATTTTCAAGAAACTCGATCCAATCATTACAGGTAAATTGACTTCCCTGGTCCGAATTTATTATTTCCGGCTTACCATGCCTTTGGATAGCATCTTTTGTGACACCCAAACTAAAAGATGCATCAAGGGTGTTGGATATTCCCCAGCCGACAACATAACGGCTGTAAACGTCTATAATGGCTGTCAGATAAAGAAATCCCTTTGGCATAGGAATGTAGGTAATGTCGATGGCCCAGACATGATTAGGATGATCTATCGTAAGTCCTTTGAGCAAATATGGCTTAATATACCTTGCCTGTCCGAGTTTGCTCAGGTTCTTCTTTGGATAGATCGCCATTATACCCATTAGCCTCAGTAATCTCCGGACTCTTTTATTATTAGCAATAATACCAAGCGTCAAAAGAAAATCGCGCACACGCTTTACTCCTTCGCTAGGACGCTTCAGATAATGTTCATCCATCAAGCGCATAACCTTGAGATTTTCTTCTGCCTCAGCAACCGGCTGATAGTAAAAACTGCCACGGTTTACACTTACCAAATTGCACTGACATCGGATGCTCAGACTTTCTTCTCTGCTAACCATTTGAAGCCTATCGGTCACAGGCCTAGTTTCTTTAAGTTTTTTTTTAGATAATCACGCTCCATCTCCAACTGTCCGATTTTGGCAAACATCTTCTCGGTATCCTTTTCCTGGTTTTCAGCTGGTTGGGTCTTCTCAAATAACTGTGGAGCTCTTTCAAGAAATTCCTTCTTCCACCGTGTTATCTGGTTAGGATGTATCCCGAATTTCTTGGAAAGTTCACTTAATGTCTCTCGTTCCTGTAATGCTTCAATGGCTACTTTGGCCTTAAAAGCTCCTGAATGTTTTTGTCTTTTTGCTCTCATAATTCACTGGTTTAAAGTTATTAAATATAAACTTAACCAGTGGTCTTAAATCAGGGTAGTATTATAATAATAGCTTTGTGTTTCACATAAATTTAAATTAATAATCATGAGTAAGGGAACAGTAAAATTTTTCAATGATTCTAAAAGGTTTGGATTCATCGCCCCTGATGATGGTAGTAAAGATGTATTTGTACATCAAAGTGGATTAATAGATAAGGTAACTGAAGGAGATGAAGTAAGCTATGATGTAGAGAAAAGTGAAAAAGGATTGAACGCAGTAAATGTCAAAAAAGTAGAATAAAAGTATTAATCAAGAACCTTACACATCATTTTCTCGGCTTTATTTATAACTAAATATTTATTTGGCGAGGCTTATTTATGCCTGTCGCTATGCGACAATTGAGTTTTGGAATTGTGTTTTTTATATCTGTTCTGTTAATCCATAGGATATTATGAAATTTACGCAGGAGCACTTATTTAACGTACAACTATCAGACAATGAATTTGGTATTTTAAAATACTTGCAAGCAAAAAAAAATAAAATAGCCGATTTGTTCCGGGCATTTTTGTTTTACATGTATTCAAACGAATTAGCAAACCAATTAAGCGAAAAATTAAAGCAAATAAAAATTGCGATTTGGAACAGGTTTTTAATGACCAGCAAATCGAAGACATAAAAGACAAATTTTGTCAGAGTTACGTTGTGGAGAATGATAAAATAAATTCAAAAAAACAAACCGATTAAAATATTCACTCCCCGTTTTGGTTGTGCATGATAATATTTACTTTTGCGTTTATTTTCAGTTATTTTTTGCTAATTCGGACTTTGGAGAATTCTCCATACTCGGATTTTCCTGACATCAGGAAATTCCGCATTAAGCAAAAATCAATACTTATCATCATATTCCTCTTGGGTATATGATGATTTTCTACATTTTGCTTTTACTTTACTTGGAAAATGTTCTTTAAGCCAAGCAACCTTTTTTATTTCAATTTCAACACGAAATATTTCCCACTGGTCTTGTTCTTCTTTACCAATTTTATTTCACTTTCCAAATTCAGCAGCATCAGCAGCCTTACTTTCTATTAATTTTATTTCTTCAATTGATTCTTCAACCAATTCAGGTTCATCATGCACAAGTCTTGCATTGGTGCTTTCGTGTTCTGATACAGGCATTTCATTTGGTAATTCATCATCTGCAATAGTAGCAGATGATGATTTTCTATCTTTTGCTTTTACTTTTGCTGGATAATGTTCTTCAAGCTACTTACCTTTTTTTGCTTCAATTTAAACACGAAATACTCCCCATTGGTCTTGTTCTTCTTTACCAATCTTATTCCTTTTAGCAAATTCTGCAGCAGCAGCAGCCTTGCTTTCTATTAATTTTATTTCTTCAATTGATTCCTTAACCAAATCAGGTTCATCATACACAAGTCTTGCATTGGAAGATTCATCTTTTGTTATTCCTTCATCCAATAAAGTCGTGTCTCTCGACTTTATTCGTTCTTCTCCTTTCTTTTTACCTTTTGGAAAATGTTCATCTAACCACTTACCTTTTTTTGCTTCGATTTCAACACGAATTATTCCCCATTCATCTTGTTCTTCTTTACATATTTTATTTTTTCTTCCAAATTCAGCAGCATCAGTTTCGATTATTAACTTTTTCAAAAAATTCAACTTCATATTTCATAATGGTATGTCTGAATAATCGCCTGTTATTTTTACTGGGTTTGTCTGTAAGTCTGGGAAGAATATGACTCTACTTACTCTACTTGGTTGTATAGATGCTATGGGTACGACTCTTTCAGAGTTTTTTTGACGGTATTGAATGATTATTTTAATCATTTACAATATCAATCAACTTGCTGATTATCTTATTAGTGCCTTCCTGAAACTGCGGAGTCGGGTAATTGGATTGAAGATTTAATATGTCTATTTCCAGTGCCAATTGTATTTCCATTGAAAGTCCGTCCAGTTCATATATTTGATAGAGAGTTTCAAGGCTAACATATTCAAAATAATCAATTTCCTTGTACTTTGGTAGTGTTATTTCCTGTAGTTGTTCCCAGAACAATTCATTGTTCTTCATTTTCTTTTCATCACCGGCATGCATCATAGAATATAAGAAAATCTCATCGAAATCTTCCACTGAATCAATATAATTTGTTTCATTGACCAACCTTTGCATTATTTCATCTGTGTTGAATTCGTCATATTCTACATGATAAATGAAGTTGAAGGATTTGAATACAACTGTAATGATCTGTTCAACCTCCTTCCTTTTATTTATTGGGAAAACCAGTGAATCATGCCGTGTAAAGCAATTTATTCCGGCATGCTTTGCCTTCTTCCAGATATTGTCAATAAAAATTTCAGCTTCTATCCGCTGCAAACCAATAGCAAACTGATTATACCCATATTTATTCTTGAAATCATTAATAATGCTGATAACTGTTGGATAGAGTTGCCGGAACTGGCGAACAAGTTCATTTTCTGGTTTTGGTTTTGAAAAAGCAGTACGAAAAGCAATTCCTTTGCCATGTTCCCTTTGCGGAAGGTTTAATTCGCTTTTAATTATTTTATAAAAATCATGCAGGAGAGCATCAACTAAGAATTTGTTAACATCGTTGGTAATATACTGGTTCTCTATTGGATTAGTGGCATTCAGACCCTCATTAGGCAATTCATCTTTATGTTTGTCAAGTACTTTTACAAGTCCCGACACAAAAGATTTAGCAAGTTTCTTCTTGAACATGGCAATTAGTTTATCGCCAGAATGGTTCAAATAACAATTTATCAGGTTGGCAAACAGTGTAAACTGACTGCACTTCAAATCCGCTTGCTGAATGTATTGACCATTGATCCTTAAAAAGGGGAGTAACGCTGTTGGCAGTGACGATAATTTACTATAAACCCTAAGCGTGTTACTATTTCTGCTGAAATTAAAACTGTCCGAATGAAAACTCATAACCCGCCAGTTATAATGAGCCGATAGATTTTGAACTGCAATGCGGTTGTATTGCTCTTCATCAGCAATAACAAACTTGTCCTTGTAGTAAAATAGTTTCTTCCCCTGCTCTTTCGCAATCTTAATTGCAGCCTCAATACTCATGTGACTTGCGGTAAAACCATCATTTTCACGGTAAATTCTGACCATGACAGGAAGGGACTTTGGCACGCCATCAATATAATCATGGTTCAGATAGCTATTTATGACAGAGGAGATGTTGCTGCCAATCCATTCCAATGCCTGCTTTTTTTGCATTCGAATCAAATCAGTTTTTATACCGAGTTTGGTAACAGGAATACAACCCATTGCTTTTGCATGCAGCATATCTGCTGATTCACTTTCAGATTTAACCCCACCATACTTTACAAGCATGAATTCATCATTAAGATATTCTGGATTGATTCGATACCCCATGACACGAGATTTATTGCCGAAATTATCAAAATATTGTACCCAATCCCTCTGAAAAATATGTTCTCTAACTAGTCTGTCAACATATTTAGGATAGTGTGAACCAACAACAGAACGCCAATATACACGAGAAAATGGTGAATAATTAAGGTATGAAGAATCATCATTCATCTGATGAAGAAACACCAACCCAACAATTAATAAATAATTATCATGAGTTCTGTATTCTCTTTCATTACCTGTAATATCATTCAGAATCTTAACAATCTTTCTCGGTAAATATTCATAGTTAAATTTTAACTTACTCATAGATCAACATATTTAAGTTAAGATGTCCATGTTTGCAGCCAAAACTCACAATTTCAGCGACCAAGACACGATATATATATATGATATACTGCATATAACACGAATACAATTTAGTCGTTTGCATATTAAGCATTTCTGAGTCTTGGTCACACTATTGATACTGTTTTGGTCTGACAACGAATAATGAGGTTTTGATATAAAAACTAACAAAGTTTTATTAAGATGCAGATATTAAGATTTATATATATTATATATAATGTATTACATTATATAAATCATCTATCATCATGATATACCGTTAATAAACGTTTCAACAAAATTGATTATCTTTCTCAGAATCCTTTCACCAATGGTTTTACGTTGAAGTAGTGTCGGTTTTTCACCAATCAGCAGTTCCAGTATCTCATCACGCATTGGCTCTTGTTCGGAATACAAATAATTTTCAATCAATGCCTGTGTCTTTTCTTTTGACAGTTTTTCTTCATCAACAAGTCTCAGGAATGCTTTTTCCTGTTCCACCGTCCAAAACTTTTCAAACTCCTGCGGAATATCATCGGTATCCAGAATGACAGGTATGTTTTCCCTGATGAACTTTTCTATCAGTTCCTTCTTGCTTCTTAATTGAACTTCAGTATTCAGCAGGTTAAATATTTCCTTTTCGATTTGTTCTGCATCCTTCTTCTGGTTGGCTTTTAGTTTTATGAGCAAACGGATAATATATGCAACATTTATTTCATCCCGGTGAATGAGTTCGAGTTCAAAATCAACGTCTTCGAGTATGCTAACTTTTTCTTTGGCATGTTCACTTTTCACTTTGTCATGCAAGTCAAGATATTTGCTCTTATAATCTTCGAATTGTTGCTCTGTCATGGACAAATCGCTCCAGTTAAAGTCAGAGAAAGATGTCAGCACGTTTTTGATGCGTATCAAGTCCCTGAAAGCAATAATAAATTTCAGTTCATCATCTTCCGTAACCAGATTATTTACGCTATCGACTGTTGGTGTAATTTGCAGAAGGTTTATGTAACCATCATTAAATGATTTAACGTACTCATCGTACGGCTTTATAATGATTTCTTCAATGGCATCTTTGTTACTGAACAGGGTAATGGCTTCATCGGTGGCATTTTTCAGATTACGGAAAACCACAATGTTACCCTGACTCTTCAGTTCATTCAGGATGCGGTTGGTTCTAGAATATGCCTGTATCAATCCATGATACCGTAGGTTCTTATCTACATATAGTGTATTAAGTGGTGGACTGTCAAATCCCGTCAGATACATATTTACCACCAATAGTATGTCAATCTTGCGCTCTTTTACCTTTTTACTTATATCATTATAGTAGTTGTAAAAACTCTGATTGTCTTTTGTCGAAAAAGCAGTACTGAACATCTGGTTGTAATGCCCGATATACTCATCAAGTTTTTCACGAGTGTGTAAATTGACAGTATAAGTCATGTCAGGTTTGTCAGAAATCGCAACTTCTTCTGGAATAAATCCATTGGCATCGGCATCATCCTCGTTGATAATATAACTGAATATGGTAGCAATTTTTAAATCATGTTCTCCAAGCGTTTTCTTGTGTTGAAACAACTCGTAATATTTTATAAGTGTTGCAATACTGCTGACGCAGAACATAGCTGTAAACTCTTTATTATGGGTTTTCTTGCCATGATATGCAATTATGTAATCAACAATTTTTTCCAGTCGTACTGGAGATTCCATCAGTTCTTCAACGTCAATGTCCTCTACCTGAATATCAATTTCATTGGCACTTCCCCTGTTTCGGTATCTGCCAACATATTCCACAGAGAATTTCAGCACGTTTTCATCCCGGATGGCATCGGTTATCACATATTTGTGTAGGCACTCACCAAATAATTCTTTTGTTGTTTTTTTGCCCAACTCATTCTTTACAGCATTTTCAGCAAAAATGGGAGTGCCGGTGAAGCCAAACATCTGTATATTCTTGAAAAATGATATTATCCGTTGATGTGTTTCACCAAACTGGGTTCGGTGACATTCATCAAAAATGAACACAATACGCTCATTCTGAAGTTTTTGCATTCGCTCCAGAAAATATTTTTTGGTAATTGCAGCATTTAGTTTCTGGATGGTGGTTACAATAAGTTTGGTATCATCTGTGAATTGTCTGACCAGTTGTCGGGTATTATCAGTTCCGTCCACGCTTCCCTTACTGAAACTGTTAAACTCCTTGGTTGTCTGGTAATCCAAATCCTTCCTGTCAACAACAAAAACAACTTTCTTAATTTTTGGCAGTCTGGTGAGTATCTGGCTTGCCTTAAACGATGTCAGCGTTTTACCCGAACCTGTTGTATGCCATATGTACCCATTTTTGGCACTATGCTCGACCCTGTCAACGAGTGCTTCCACGGCATAATACTGATAGGGACGGAGAACCATCAGAATCTTGGATGTTTCATTCAGGACTATATACTTGCATATCATCTTGGATAGGTGGCACTTTTCCAAGAAATCGGTGGCAAAGCCGTTTAATATGTTGGTAAGCCGTTTGTTTTCCTTGTCTGTCCAATAAAATGTCTGCTTGAATGATTGGAAGCGATTGTTAGCGTAGTATTTCGTATTAACGCCATTGCTGATAACAAATATCTGTATGTACTGGAACAACCCATAACTGCTACTGAAGGAATGCCGCTGATATCTGTTTACCTGATTAAATGCTTCTTTCAGTTCCAATCCCCTGCGCTTCAGTTCAATCTGAACAAGTGGCAGTCCGTTTATAAGCAGAGTAACATCGTAACGGTTCTTGTATATACCTTCCATCGAAACCTGATGGGTAACCTGATATTCATTCTGACACCACTGCTCGGTATTAATAAATTCAAAGTACAGGTTGTCCCCATTGTCTCTAATAATATGCTGCTTTTCACGAAGCGTTTTGGCTTTTTCGAAGACCGAACCTTTGCTTAAAACATTCAGTACCTTCTCAAATTCCTTATCAGAGAACATAATGTTATTATGATTCTCCAACTGTGTTTTAAGATTGGTGATAAGTTCATTTTCATTGTTGATTTGCGCCAATGCATAACCCACTTCTTGCAGTTTTGCAACCAGTTGTTCTTCAAGTATAAGTTCGGGTTGTTTTGACATAAAGACCTATTTCTATGAGAAATTTGGCGTAAAATTTGCTTTATATTCAAATAATGTATAGATTTGCAATGAGTTCATCCTACCATTTGGAGGAAGGAAATCGAGAAACGCAAGCCAAGATGCTCTGCGTTTTTTGCATTTATAGAGTATCAGGGAGTCTTCTGGCATATTTTATTTTGAATTTGTCCCTCTTAGCATCTTTACCCTGAATATGAAATGCGGTAAGCAAATAATATTCATTCTTCTCCCGCAACGGTTCTAAAACAATAACATAATTCTCATCCACATCAAATACATATGTTCTGAAACCAAATGGTTCTTTTAATGAAAATACTAGCATATTTTCTTTCTTCCTTTCATCAATGTGGTGTTTTATCCAATGTAACCTTCTCGACCTATGTAACTCAAACTCTCTTTCCCTTGTCTTTTCATCAATTATCTGAGTTGTTAGATGCATGAATAAAATGTTCATTGAAATTGCTCCATCCTGTGGTGTTGGATTTATTTGCTTGCCTTGAAATTTAAAAGAAAGATTATTAACGATATCTTTGTTGAAGACACCCATCAAAGACTTTTCCCTATCCCTTGGACTCAGGGAATCAAGTTCTAAAAGAGCATTATATTTTTTTAATAGATTTAAAGGCATACTACTTCAATTCAATGAAAAACAAGTTAAATTTCTTTTCGTCATAATTTGAAGAAGCAGATAGATTTTGCTTTGATTGTTGCTTGATTTTTTCAATGATATTCCTCTTTGCAATAACCTTTTTTTCATCATTATTAAGTTCATAAGAAACTGCACCCATTAGAAAGTCGGTCAACTGCATAATCAGGCTTTCTTTGGAATGGATATTCTGAACATTTCGAAAAACATCATATTTAGTATTAAGGATTTCTTTGAGTTTGTTTACTTTATTTGCACTGAGTGTGTCTTTAATATCCAGATAAACATTATATGAACATTCATTGTTCTTTTTGTGAATCAGTAATTGATAATACATTTTGTAGTAAAATGTATTAAAATCCTGACCGAATATATCATTCTCAATTTGGGTTTTATCAACTACGACTGCCCTGAATCGGATGTCTGTATCAAAAAAAAAGTATTCAAGTAATTCTTCGTAAAACAGATATTTGGATGATGAAACCCCTGTCCATTTGATTTCACCATAGAAATTATATTTGCTCTTGATAGCATTAATTCTTTCCTTATGTCTTTTAAGTTGATTATATGCTACACTGACACAACCCAACAGCATGTATTTCTTGTGGTCATTTTCAATATGACAACTCTCATCACAGTAAATATTGAATGTTTTATTCATTGCTTTGGATGTTTTGGGTTTATTACAGCCTTTAACTTCAAACAAACATTTGTTTCAACAATCCTTTCTTCCACACCTCAACCTTTTCTATCTGCATTTGGATATAGTTGATTTTATCATCAATGGCAGACAAAAATTTTGCGATTTTGATTTGCTCTGGGATTGTAGGAAATATGATATTAATATTTGATAACCTACCTGCTGAAATACTTAAAACCTTCGTTCCTTGCGCTATTTTTTGTATTTGTAATCGTACGTCATTTGACTTCATCATATGTCCAGCAAAACCAATTGCCATTAAAGTTTTTTTTGGTCTTGCATGCAAAGTATGTAAGCCAGAGAGAACCTTTTCAAAATTCAAATTTACAACCTCAATACTTTTGCCAATACCATTGTAATCTTCCGAAGCATCAACAAATATTACATCCCCTTCTCGTAGATAATTATCATCAGATACTCTTTGAAGATTTATATCTGAATTAATGTACGGAACATATTCTTCGTGAATATCAAATAATGATGCGAACTTTGTATGTATGTCACCATAGTGTATATTTTTCACAATACCATTTTCATAATTCAGACTTTCTCTTGAATATGAATTTGTTCCAATAAATGAAAAGACATCCCCCAACTTCTTCTTCTCCCACTTCGGAAACTCTTGTCCATTATAATCTTTGAACCGGATTTGCTGAGAGAATATCTTTTGCATCACCCCTTTTTTGTATTGTTCCAGCAGGGTTTTCTTTTGTTTGAGTTGGGATATCTTCTGGTCAATGGCGGTGAAAAAGGATGCGATTTTTTGTTGTTCGATTGAATGGGGAAGAACTAATTTGGTTTCTCTTATGGTTTTAAGCGAAAGGTTTTTAATTGTTGAGCCAGTAAGTTCAGAATAAAAGAAATCTTGAATACGACTTGATTGTAGGAGCGTATAGATAAAATTAATATTTACACCCTCATTTATATTGATATATGCAGCACTTTTTCCTAATACAACTGGTTCTCCATTATAAAAAGCAAGATTTCCAATTGTCCCATTAATGGACAATAGAATTGTTTTATTATTGATGTCTCGGCAATGGATTAAAAATTCGTCCTCACTCACTTTTTGAGTAGAATCTGTGATTATGATTTCCCCATTTAGCAGATTGTTCCCATTGATAAAAAAATATTTACCGTTTTCATCATACTTCGGTGTTCCATGTATTCCATCGCCAATTCTCGAAGTTATTTCATCTAATCTTTTGACGTTCCAGTCTCCTTCAAACTCAGGAAAACGCAATTGCGGTATGTTCTTTTGCTTTTCCATGTCTAAAAAGGAGTTGGGATGTTAAGTTCTCTGCAAAATCCAGCAATGGTTTCATCGGTGGATTTTATTCTGGCTTCCAATGCTTTCAATTCACTGGCAATGGTATTGATATCCACTGATTCTTCTTCTTCAAATGTGTCCACATATCGTGGAATGTTCAGATTATATTCATTCTCCCGAACTTCATTAAGACTGGCAACATAACTATACTTTTCAATTGTGGTTCGCTTACTGTAAGTATCTACAATTCTGTCAACATCTTCATCACGCAGGTAATTCTGTGTCTTAACCTTTTCATAATACTGGCTGGCATCAATGAATAATATGTCATCAGGATGTTCTCTGCATTTCTTGAATACCAGAATGCATGTTGGTATGGATGTCCCGTAGAAAATATTTGCAGGAAGTCCGATAACGGCATCCAGATAGTTTTTTTCTTCAATCAGGTACTTTCTTATATGTCCCTCGGCTGCACCCCTGAAAAGCACTCCATGTGGCATTACGACTGCCATAACTCCATTCTCTGCCAGATGGTATATCATGTGCTGAATAAAAGCAAAGTCAGCCTTTGATGCTGGTGCAAGTTTTCCGTATTCTGAAAATCTGTCATCTGACATTAACAAGGGACTGGCACTCCATTTTGCTGAAAATGGCGGATTTGCTACCACTGCTTCGGCTTCCAGTTTATCGTGCTGCGGGTGTTCAAGAGTGTCTTCCAACCTAATATCAAATCTTGAATAATGCACACCATGCAGAATCATGTTCATTCGACACAGGTTGTAGGTGGTACGGTTTCGTTCCTGCCCGTAAAACTTCAATACATCACATTCTTTGCCAAGCCTCAATATTAGCGAGCCAGAACCACAAGTCGGGTCATAGGCTGATTTAATACGTTTTTTGCCCAACGTGACAATCCGTGCAAGTATTTTTGATGCCTGTTGAGGGGTATAAAATTCCCCTGCTTTCTTACCTGCTCCACTGGCAAACTGTCCAATCAGATACTCGTAGGCATCCCCCAAAACATCTATGTCGATTTGTTCCAGTTGGAAATCAATCTTGTCAAGGTGTGCAAGTACCTTTGCAATTACTTCATTTCTTTGTTCGGCAGTTTTACCCAATTTGGTGCTATTCAAATCCATATCTTCGAACAGATGGTCGAAATCCTCTTCGCTGTTTGTACCCATTGTGCTGTTCTGAATGTTAATGAGGATTTTCTGTATGTCTTCGATGATGAAGTTGCTTTCATTTTTACCATTGCCGTTGCCCCGCTTCGCAACCTGTTTGAATAGTTCTGATGGCTTCAGGAAGTACCCCAGTTTTTCCAGCGATTCTTCTTTAATGGCTTCAAGGTATTCATGTCCAGTAGCGGTGTCTTCTGAAATATCCAGATAACGTATTTTGTCTTCTTTCAGAATTTCATTGGCATAAATTTCCATTTTCTCGGAAAGATATTTAAAGAAGATGAACCCCAGAATATAATCACGGAATTCATCCGCATCCATTTTTCCACGTAGTGTATTGGCTACATTCCAAAGTTGTTGATTCAGTATTCGTTTTTGTTCTTCGCTCATATTGTGTCTCTTATTATACTTCTGTCTGCAGGATGTTATTTTGGCATGTTTTATATCATGCTTTTACAATAGCTAAGATAATAAACCATTAGGTAATACACACTTTTGATTTACCTTCTCTGAGATGTAGCATCTCGAATTATATTTTGGGTACAATTCTGGAATATAAAAAAAGCAAACCGTTTATGTACAATCACTTAATCTTATTTTTTACTGCATTGCATGATTTTGTGTAACACGGCTTCATGTTAGCAGACTCGTGTTACATGAAGCCTTGTTTATTGAGTGTTAGGCTTATTATTACTCATTAAATATGGTTTTAAACAGGTATCTTTATAATTATTAAAACTATCCTTATGTTTTTGTAAATTCTCATACTTTAAAAATTTCTTATATGCATTATCCCAAGCTATTACTTCCCTATTATAATCAATTGTGTGTAATTTATTAGTTTTCTCCCCAGATATAAGATGCCCATATTCATGGAATAAATCCCACAAAATATACAAATGCTCCTTTTTAAAAGAAATCCAAATGCGTTTTGCTGTCCAATCGATTTTAGATTGAATGCTGTCATATCTAATCGAAATTGCAAATCCATTTTTTCTTATTAAAGAAATCAAATCAGAAACAATCTCAACATAATCATTCAGCTTACCATTATGTTCAAACTCCTCAATTAGCATTTTATTCATTTCCGCAAGTTAAGAATCTACAGGAACATCTATCGTAATTTAGAATTTAATCGAATATTGTCGTCAATTCTCGCATTTTTTTAATCTATGATACCTTTTTTCAAAATAAAATATACTTCTAAATTAGCAAAATGGATTTTAATTTGCCAGAATTACCTATTTATAAACAATATAAGGGAACAATTACTCCTGAAGAGTTTGTTCTTTTTAAGCTAAATCACAATACATCAATTGATGAGTCTGAAATAAAAATATTACAAGATTGTCTTGATTTCTATAAGAGATGTTTTAACGCATTAGAAAAAATTAATCTAACAGAACTTAATGCGACCACAGAAGCGGAGTTAATCGATTATTTAAATAATATATTTTCTATAGCTTATTTAACATGCAGATATATATCTTTTAATTACCTATTCCGTGTTTCTATTATTCATGATGATTTTTTAGAATGCAATAAAGTTAGAGACATAAAATATCTTAGTTACCCAAGTAAGGAATTAATAAAGGAGAAAAACATTTATAACAGAGCAAATACTCCAAATTCAACAGTTCTTTATGCTTCATTTGAACAACCTGTTGCAATAATGGAGACTAAACCACGAGATGGAGATAGAATAATTATAACAAGATGGCAGAATGTATCTAATAAAGAATTTAATTGTTATGTAATTCCCAATATAGATACAATTAAAAATAAAGATTTACTTGAAAATGCTTTGGCTTTTAAAAATCATAAACAAGCAATGCACCCATTAAAATTTGAAATACTGGATACAATACTATTATTTATCAGTAAACAATTTGTTAAAGAAGTTAAATGTCAAAGCAATCAACGATTTGAGTATTTATTTTCGGCTTTTTTCACAGAGCAAATATTAAGAGATGAACCATCTTCGAACTTGGAATTTATTGATTGTATAAAATATCCCAGTGTTGCGTGTAATCATACTCGTGAGAATTTAGTAATTCATCCTAAAAGTGTAAATAAATTAAGGATTTTGGATGCCGTTGAAATGAAAATTATATCGATTAACTATGATAACACATTTGATTGGGAAAACATACCAGTTAAATATGAAATAAAAAGAAAGTCATCGCAAATAATTGGAAATAGAATCATTTGGAACGATGATTATGAAATTAACGAGGCATAATAAATAAGGCTTTGTATTGTACAAGGAAGTAGTATCTTGCATGAAGCTTAAATCCCATCAAGATTATACACAGCGATTATTGAATGTGGCATTGAAAGAGGAATTAGAACTAAAGCAAATTGATTATTGAATCTATAAGCAACATAATAAAAGTTTGTTCGTATCAGTTTCTGTATTGTTGACAAACCAATGTAAATCATAATCTCGCTTTTATTACTTTTGTCGTATGTATTATAGAAGAAAAATACTGCTTTCGCTTTTACAAATATTTAATAACGAACTCGATAAATTAAGTTTTCAGAAACTCCTGATGCTTTTCACCGAGCTACGATCCAATCCGGATTATCATTTTGTACCGTACAAATATGGGTGTTTCTCCTTTCAGGCAAATGCAGACCTATCAACAATGGTGAAATATGGTCAGGTTGGTGAAGTGGATAAAAAATGGCTTAAAACGGATAAAAACGATTATTTATTGGAGATTAAGGAAGCCGACCGTAAAGCTTTACGCAACCTCAAGTTATTATATTCCGGAAAATCAACAGATGAACTTATCCGGTACACCTATCTTGAGTATCCATATTATGTTATTAACAGTACTATCGCACATGATGTTCTAAATGATGCGGAATATGCAGCCGTAGATTTGGTTATACCACATTTTAACAGCACAGTTTTGTTTACAATCGGATATGAAGGAATTAGCCTTGAAGAGTACCTGAATAAATTGATAATTAATGGCGTTAAATTGCTCTGTGATGTTCGAAAAAACTCGCTAAGCATGAAGTACGGGTTCAGCAAATCGCAGTTAAAAAATGCCTCTGAGGGAGTTGGAATAAAATATGTACATATGCCTGACTTAGGTATTGATTCAGAAAAACGGCAGAAACTCCATTCGCAATCAGATTATGACAACCTTTTCAGACAATATCGTAATGATATTTTGACAAGAACCCGTAGCCAACAGGAATATATTTTGCAGCTTCTGAAGGCACATAAACGTATTGCACTGACATGTTTTGAGGCAAATATATATCAATGCCATAGGAAACACTTAGCTGAAGCTGTGACCAATTTGCCGGGTTTTGAATATGAACTGAAGCATATTTGAAATGGCATTAACAAAAATTCTTATTACAGTAAAGGCATATCCTACCTTAGCATCAAAATATGACGAGCTTGTGTGTACTGCAGGTTTTCGGGAAGATGGCTCATGGGTCAGAATTTATCCTGTCCCTTTTCGAAAATTAGATTACGACAACCAGTACAAAAAATATTATTGGATAGAAATTGATTTAAAACGCAATACTTCGGATTTTCGTCCGGAAAGTTATCGCCCAACTTCTATGGATAATCCACCGAAGATAATAGGACACATCGAAACAGATAACAACTGGCAGCTAAGGAAAGAAATCGTCCTGAAGAATGTTTATAACGAATTCAATACTTTAATTTATGATGCAAAGGACGAAAATAAATACACATCATTAGCTGTATTCAAGCCAGCAACAATTCACGATTTTATTTATGAACCTGTCGAACGTGAATGGGATAAAAATAAACTGGATAAGCTAAAAGCTCGTGCGCAACAGGGAAATTTATTTGCAAAATCAGAAAATCCTTTTGAGGTAGTTCGAAAATTGCCATATAAGTTTTCATTTGTGTTTTCCGATATAACCGGGAAAGAACGTACACTCATGATAGAGGATTGGGAAACAGGGCAGTTATTCTGGAATTGCCTGAAAAGACATGAAGGAGATGAAGTAAAAGCTTGTCAGGACGTAAGGAAAAGATATTTTGATGATTTTTCGAAAACGAAGGAATTGTATTTTTATCTTGGTACTTTGAGAGATTTCCATCTGGTAGCACCAAATCCTTTTGTTATTATTGGGACATTCCATCCAACAAAAAAAATTCAGTTAGACTTGGACTTGTTTTAATACTCAGATTTTGTCAATAGCAAAACCATGCCAGTTCTGACAGGGTCTTATTCGTCTGGAAGTTCAAAATCAGTTCAAAACATAATATATGTTACTGATTTTCAAGTTTAATTGCTGACCCACCTGAGCATCTTTCCAATTCAGATATTTTCGCTAACAATCGTAAATAATTATTTGATTATTCTATAATAAAAAAAGTATAAAAAGGGGTACAAATGGGGGGTACAAAAAAATAAAAAACCTTCATTATCAATTAGATGAAGGTCTTTTAAAGTA
>CAWBNA010000019.1:0-849836 GCA_963789985.1 uncultured Bacteroidales bacterium
AATTTTAATTCATGTTACAAGAAAATAATCATGAAAAAAGCCAACTTGCTCTATTTTAAGCAATACTTCTTACAGTCAGTCATAACAATAATTTTGTTAACAGGTTGTAGCCAAACTCACATTCGTGACACAAACTATAACTACTCTGCACCTAAGCAGTTAAGCGATGGCATTAAAACTGACGATATGAAAAATGTCAATATTGACTGCAATAAAATTATTGAACTAACCAAATTAATTTTAAAAGACACCTTCCCAAATATTCACAGTTTGCTTATTGCAAGAGACAACAAACTCGTTTATGAAAACTATTTTTCAGGGAAGGACGAATATTGGGGTTTAAGTTTAGGCTATGCAAAACACGATGCAAATATTTTGCACGACATCAGAAGTATTTCTAAAAGCGTAGTATCTGCTTGTATTGATATTGCCCTTCAGCAACAAAGAATAAAAAGTATTGACGACCCTATTTTTACTTACCTGCCTGATTATATTAAATTTAAAACGCCACAAAACGAAAAAATAACAATCCGGCATCTTTTGACAATGAGTTCTGGTATAAAATGGAATGAAAACCTGCCAATCGGAGCACATGCCAACAATGAAACACAAATGGAAAGAAGTATAAATCCTGTTGAGTATGTTTTAAGCCAACCGATGGATACAATTCCCGGAGCGGTTTGGAATTATAATGGTGGCGGAGTTCAGGTGTTAGCAGAAATTATCAAATCTGTTACCAGTGACAACATTGACAAATTTGCAGAAAAGTTTCTTTTTAAACCATTAGGTATCAAAAATTATAAATGGATTAAAAGTTCAAAAAGTGCAGTTTTATTCCACCCGTGTAAAATCTTCAGCCACAGGCGAAGTTTTCCTGCTGCTGCATCAGGATTACGGTTAACATCAAGAGACTTATTGAAATTTGGGTTGCTTTACTTAAATAACGGCAGGTGGGACGACAAGCAAATCCTAACAGAAAATTGGGTCAATGAGACGTTCAAACTTCAAATTCTTCGAGAAAATAATTCCACAATTTACGGCTATAGTTACTTATTCTGGACATATAATGAAACAATAAACAATAAAGCATTTCAAATTGTATCGGCAAGGGGTCTCGGTGGTCAAAGAATATTTCTGAATAAAGAATTAAAACTAATAGTTTTAATAACGGCAGGAAATTATAAAAGAAATGACATTAGAAATGATGGTCAATTAGCATTAGACAGATATATACTTCCGGCATTGAATTAACGAGACAATTCAATTAGTACCGCCTCTTTTTTTTAATATAAATTCTAAATGATGCAGTTGTGTTTGCTTTGAGTTATTTTTACATTCCATTATTAGTAAATAATTATATATATGCATTATAGTGCAAATATGAATGTTTTTTAAAGGAGCATATTTATTATTATAATGCTGGCAGTAAGCCGTATGTAATGTTTTTATTGTAAATTATCGAAATTTTTTTTAAAAATAATAATTCGATTTCGTCCAGATAAAACTCGATATATGAGAATAGGTGTCAAAATAGAGTTAATCATTAAAACTTTAAGGACATCCATATTAGCCATATTAATTTTTGGCTGCTCATTATTACTACCTGCTGGTTCTTTAAAATACTGGAATGCTTGGCTCTATGTTATAGTTTTTGTCATTCCAATACTTTGTTTCTATGTTTACCTATGCATTAAAAACCCCGTCTTTTTAGAAAAGAGATTGAACACAAACGAGAAGGAAAGGACTCAAAATTTATTTCAATTTTTACTCCCTCTTATAGTCATTGCTATTTTGGTTATTTCTGGATTTGATTATAGATATCATTGGTCCTCAATTTCAGCAATATATGTTATCATTTTTACATTTATAGTTTTGATTGGAAATATAATGTCTCTTGTTGTACTAAAACAAAATAGTTATGCTTCACAAGTTGTTGAAATACAAGAAGGTCAAAAGCTGATTAGCACGGGATTATATTCATTCGTAAGACATCCAATGTATTTATCAGCTTCTATAATGTTCTGTTTTTCACCATTAGCTCTTGGGTCATTCTACGCACTAATTCCCGCTTTATTTACTCCGTTGGTTCTTGCTATGAGAGCAATAAATGAAGAGAAGGTATTGCAAAAAGGGTTAACAGGATATGATTTGTATATGCAAAAAGTAAAATACAGGATAGTTCCATTTATCTGGTAAATGTACCTCACGACTGCCGTTGATGTATACTGCTTCGCTTAATGTATTGAAGGAGACCGAATCTGGAGTAATTTTAAGGCAGGACGAAATGGGGTCAATATGTTCGACTTTTATGGACAATTATGGTAACCAAAAACGGGAATGAATTATTGAGCATTACTATTCATAAGTAAAAAGAAATAATGTGGAGACCAGAACCCACAATAAAAACGGGGCGTGTTTCGAAAAGCCAGATGAGTAGAAAATATAAAAATTAAAACCATGCACATTCATGCAAATTTTCTGGCTATACTGGTTGCAGCAATTGCAAACTATATCATTGCCACTGTTTGGTACGCAGTAATTTTCAGCAAAGTATGGCAGAAACTCACTGGTATTACTGACATGAAGCCAGCACCGATGAATATCGTACTGGTCTTATTCGGCTCATTAGTACTCAGTTTCGTTCTGTACCACTCTATTGTCTTTGGCAACGCCTATTTTAAAATTAACGGGATAAGTGGTGGACTTATGGGTGGTTTTTTCGGCTGGATTGGATACATAGCACCAGTGACTTTAAGCACTAAACTCTATGAAAAAAAGCCATGGGGACTTTGGCTCTTAGATAATGCATTTTGGCTTATTTCATTGTTGGTAATGGGTACAATTCTCTCCTTATGGATGTAAATTGGCTACCGTAAGCTAAAATAGAAAACTATTGAATTTGTCCAGAGTAAGACAGGCTTTGCTGACCACCAACGGCTGAAGTTAAAAGTTTGTGAGTAAATCATATAGGTTAAAAGTAAAGTGACTTTCGAAATGCGTTTAATTTATTTAACTTTTCTATCAATCAATATATGAAAGTTTCTCTCATGCCCAAACAAAAAAACAACAATCATGGATATTGAAGATTTACACAAAGACCTGCCTGAACGCTTACCCACTGAAATAAGCGACCAGATGCAATTTTTTTTACGTTCAAATGCTGACCAGCAAATGAGATTTATTATCATTCTCGGTAAAAGGGTTGATTTTGATATACTAAAAAAAGCATTGCGTTTGGCAATCTATGTTGAACCAATTTTTTCATATTTCTATAAAGAGGAAATAAAAAAGGCATACTGGCAAAAACAGGATGAAATTGATGCATCATTATTGATTGATTTGATTGAGACTGATGCAGATATGAATATTGAAATAAATCGTTTTATTACCCTTGAAATATCGCCTTTTGAATTTCCGATAGTAAGAGTTAGAGTTGTAAGAAAAGGAGAAAAAGATAGTATTTGTATTAACATGAACCATACACCCACTGATGGGACTGGTTTAAAACTGTTTGTGAAAATATTGGCTTCTTTATACACTAATTTAATAAGTAATCCAGAATACTGCGTTAAATCTAACATTAATGGAGATAGAAGTATAAATCAGGTGACAAATCATTTTTCATTTATTCAAAAAGCAGGCTTTATAAAACAGGGTTTAAAATCTCCAAAAAAAGTACAATTTTGGTCATTTGATTGGAACAAAACAGATGCTGATAACCAAAAGATTTTCATTACAACAAAAATTACACGTGATTCATTTGATAGAATTAAAGAATATGGGAAATCTAAAGGGGCAACAGTTAACGATGTTGTTTTGGCAGCATTTATAAGAACTTTTATACAAACAAACAACATTAATGATAATGCAGAAAAGCCAATCATCGTGCCTATTGATTTAAGAAAATATATTGACCCTACTCATAATACTGCAATTTGCAGTTTGACAAGTTCACTCAGATGTAATATTGGCAGAGAAATAGGAACATCTTTTAATGAAACTCTCTTAATGGTAAGAGACGAAATGACTTTCAAGAAACAACTGCATGCTGAAATGAATATACTTTCTCCAATATTGTTATTGTCAAGATTTATGACATATAATAAATTGAAAGAAAAATTCATGACTTTTAAAATGGCTCCGATTCCTTTAGTAACAAATGTTGGAATAATAAACCCATCAGATATCAATTTTGACAATATCCCAATTGAGTATTCATTTATGACAGGAGCAATATGCTATGGAGATTATTTTTGTATGGCTTACTCAACGTTCCAAAAAGAAATTACTCTTAGTATTGGTTTCATTGGTGGAGTTATACAGATTCAAAAAGTGAAGGATTTCTTAAATAATATAAAAACAGAATTAGAAAACATTCAATAAATGGTAGTGATATGAAAGATGCCAGAACAAAAACTAAGTCATTATATTGGTTTGGTGGATTAGCTTGTATGATACTGTTAGGGTATTCAATAATTACAATGTTGATTATGATTATTTTAGGTTCTCCACCCGAGACAATAGAGAATTGTTTTTCAATGCTAAATCAAAACAGACTTAATGGACTGTTGAGACTTGATATTTTGACAGTATTTGTTATGCCGTTTTATTATTTGCTTTTTTACAGCATTTATCGGGCACTTAGAAAATCAAATCAGGAAGTTGTTTCACTATCAACCATAATTATTTTCGCTGGTTTAACATTATTTCTTGCAACACCTTCTGTCTTTTCTTTGCTTCATCTTAGTGACAAGTATGCTTTAGCATCAACAGATATAGAAAAAAGTCAACTGTTGGCAGCGGGACAAGCTATTATTGCTTCAGATATGTGGCATGGCACAGGAGCAAGAATTGGCGGAATTTTAATTCAATTAGGTGCATTATTAATTTCAATAATCATGTTGAAAAGCAAAGTATTTAATAAACTTACAGCAATTACAGGGATTGTTACACATGGACTTGATTTCGTGCACATTATAATTGGTTCTTTCTTGCCTACTATAGGTGTTATTCTTATGGCTGTTGCCGGACCACTTTATCTATTATGGTTTCCTTTAATCGGGGTACGACTATTTAGACTTAATAATCAAAATAATGCATAAAATAAGCACAAGAGGATGGATTATCTTGGTATCTCCAATTATTATCCTGATTCTTGGTAATCTGGCTGCAAAACTTTTTTATAATACACTCGGTAAATGGGCATGGATAGGATATTTTCCTGTTTATTGGTTTATGCTTTTTCTGTTCATGTTTTTTGCTGGTAATAAAGAAAGCCAAAGGTTGTGGTTCAGAAAATCACAGGGAAGTCATTGGTGGGCAATTTTAGCCATTGGAATTGGAATTATTTCATTCCCTATGTTACTTATACCCAACATTCATGTGATGCATCCAGTTTTACTTGTAATCGTTTGGTTCGTCTTTGCCTTAATTAACTCCCCATTGGAAGAGGCATTTTGGAGAGGTTTTCTCTTGGACGAAACGGCTCACTTGCCAAGGATTTATGGAGTTGTGTATTCATCAATTTTATTCACGGCAATCCATCCTTTGAATCTTGGAGTATTTTCAAAGATACAGTCCTTTAACCCAGCCAGACCAATGGCTTTAGTGCCTTTCATAGTCATACTACTCATACTATCTCTTGTTTGGAGTTTGCTTTACATCAAAACAAAAAGTTTGCGCCTGTCAACAATATCTCACGTTCTTACTGACCTCGGCAACCTGTCAGTTTTTTTATTTATGAATATGGTCACAATATAAAAAGGGAATAATAATATGAAG
The DNA here is from genome assembly GCA_963789985.1 of uncultured Bacteroidales bacterium. GTDB lineage: Bacteria > Bacteroidota > Bacteroidia > Bacteroidales > VadinHA17 > LD21. Next base: position 5,782 of record CAWBNA010000019.1, read on the forward strand.
AAATTAAACTTTCAAAGAATTATTATTGTATTAATCCACGCATTAATAATCTGGGCACTTTGTGGAGTAACAATAGTAGTTGGGCGTTCTATCACCACAATCGGAACAACATTAATTATTCATGCAATAGCTGCTCCGATTTTTGCCTTTGTGGTAAGTTTGTTCTATTACAAGAAATTTAACTACACATCTCCGATTTGGACTGCAATTATCTTTTTAATTGTAGTAATTGCAATGGATGCAGGATTAGTCGCTCCAGTTTTTGAGAAAAGTTATGAGATGTTTAAAAGTATTTTAGGAACATGGATTCCTTTTTTATTGATATTCTTGTCTACTTATATCACTGGGATAATTATAAAAAGAAAGGTTAATTAATTCGTAACAAAGAATTCCAGCCAAAAAGAGAAATTAAGAAATCTTTTTAAGTAAGTGACTAAATGAAAATTTATTGGAAGTAAGTATGATGATTACAACGATAATATTATGAATAGGTCTGGAGTTTGTCACCCGTTTTCGTTGTCCTTCTTTCCTGAATTCATCTTTTGATTTTCCTGATTAATTTTTCTTTTTTTGAGTATATGACGACAACTACCGCTGCTGCTGAAGCCGCTGCCGCTGCCGCTATGAAAATGATGCCTGTAATTCCCATGTTTTTATGATTTAATGTTAATAAATAATAGTCCAGAGAAATTCAATTCAAACTACTCATTTGATGCAATGCGAGGAGCGTGTTCATAGATTACTTTCCATTGACCATTTACCCTTTTAAAGACATTAGTGAAGTTTCGTGGGTCATCTGTTATCTTTTTTCCGGATTTCAGAAACAATTCCATTTTGCCATTCCAAGTGGTGATAACGAGGTCTTGGGTAAGTACTGTGCAGTTAATCCAATAAGTTGTCCATTTCCATGAGTTCATGGTATTTGGGAAACTAAGCCATCCCTTTTTGTAATCCTGATAACCACCTATAGAAGTATCAATAACACAAACCAATTCAGGAGAATAGTATTGCAAGAATCCATCCATATCCGGTTTGTTCGTTTTTGCAATGATACTGTCCATCACTGCCTTGACTTCGTTTTTGATTTGCTCCTTTTGCTGCTCCGTCAACTGCTCGGATTGCTTAGACGTGCAACCTAAGAAACAGAGAAGCAATGTTACAATGAATATGTTTATTTTCATAACATTAAGTTTGGGAAATGAATTGAATTCAAGTGTCTGTAGATTAAGTATATGAGCAAAGTTACGAAATGTGGTCAACTTATTTGATTTATATATTTAACACATCTTATATTTTTTGATTCTATCATTTAGATAATCAAACTACTGTCATATGAATGGTTATAAGCCATTTACCTTTTATTTTTTTCAAAACAAGAAGGTTTCGTCCAATTACAGTCATACCAGCGTTAGTAGCTTGATATTTGCAAAGTAAGGTAGCGAGATTACCTGAGACATCCATTCTTAATATTTCAATTGAATCTATTTGCCCTCCCATATTCATTCCATTCTGAAAATTAGTAATTAGGTTGTTCCTGCCATATTCTACAAGTCCTGTTACATGAGAAGAAATATATTGAGCATCTTTGGAATAAAGAGTAATTAGGTTTTGAGCATTGAGACTATTATAGGCTTGTATCCATTTTTCTGTTTGTATTTGAAATTCTTTCATTAATTGTTGGTTTTTAGAATTATCACATGATTGAGACAGAATGATAATTGAGAAAAACAATATAACAAGAATGCTTTTAAATTTTTTAAGTGATTTCATGGTAGGGTGATTAATATTTAATAATAAATATACTCATAAAATTCCTCTTCTGAACTAATTACAAAAGCCGGGGACATTACCACCTTCAGCCAGCCAGATTGTCTTTACCATACAAAACTATATTACAATGAATTAACTCCGACTTGAGGCTTTCAATATATTTCAGCCAAGAGTGGTCAGGGGCAATGGCTTTTCCACTTTACTTTATCAATCATTAATTATTATTGAAAAAAATTACGTCATATTGCCTTAGAATGCTAACGCAAACAGCAAAGAACCACTCAAGTTGGCAGCAAGGCAATAAATCCTATTCCATTGTTTTTTGCAAAAAGTAGGTCTTTTTAAACCAGAAAGCCACATTCACCAAGCCTATCATAACTGGAACTTCGACAAGCGGACCAATTACGACTGCAAATGCTTCACCAGAATTTATCCCAAAGACTGAAATAGCAACAGCAATAGCCAATTCAAAGTTATTACTGGCAGCAGTAAATGACAGGGTAGCAGATTGCTTGTAGTTTGCTCCAATTTTCTTGCTGATGAAAAATGAAGCGATGAACATGACAACAAAGTAAATAACCAATGGAATGGCAATCCGTATTACATCAATAGGAATTTTTATTATATATTCTCCTTTTAACGAGAACATCACTATGATAGTAAATAATAATGCCATTAATGTCAACGGACTGATTTTGGGAATAAACTTAGTATTATACCAGTCTTTGTCCTTAACACGAATCAATACCAACCGTGTAAGAAATCCTGTAATAAATGGTACTCCCAAATAAATGAATACGCTTTTGGCTATCTGTCCTATCGTTATTTGGGCAACTGTATGATTTGTTGGCAGTCCAAACCATGCAGGCAATATCGCAATGAAAAGGTATGCATAAAGCGAGAAAAACAATACTTGAAAAATGGAATTAAATGCGACCAATCCTGCTGCATATTCTGTATCACCCTTTGCGAGTTCATTCCACACAATAACCATCGCAATACATCTGGCAAGACCAATAAGGATTAGTCCGTACATGTAGTCAATGTTGAATCGAAGGAAGACAACTGCCAAAAGGAACATCAACGCAGGACCTATCACCCAGTTTTGCACCAATGATAATCCAAGAATTTTTGTATTACGGAAGACATCGCCCAGTTCTTCATATTTAACTTTGGCAAGTGGCGGATACATCATTACGATTAATCCAATGGCTATTGGGATGTTTGTTGTTCCTGATGACAGACTATTCCAGAATTTCGCAATATTTGGACTTAACCAACCTGTTATAACACCAATAAACATTGCAAGAAATATCCACAGAGTGAGATAACGGTCAAAAAAATTCAAATGTTTTGGTGATGGCATAAAGAGAATTGTTATTGTTTAAAACCGGATACTGTAATGCTGAAAATTCCAATGCTCCCATTATTAAAGCCTGCTCTTTCTTCGGGTGTTAAGTATTTGCCTAATATTTCTTCAGGCATTGATATTTCCTTCTGCTTGTGTATCTGAATGTTCTTGAACCCATTTTGTTTGATTATTCTAAGATATTCGTCCATTTCAATAGCACCAGAAACGCATCCTGCATACATCTCAGCATCTTTGCGTAGTTTCTCAGGCAAGTTGCCTTTTATTACAACATCTGAAACACAGAAATGTCCTGTAGAATTCAATACACGATATATCTCACTGAATGCCTGATTTTTATTGGGAACTAAGTTCAGGACGCAATTTGAGAGAACTACATCTAATGCATTATCTGGAAGTGGCATTTCTTCAATGTCACCTTTAATGAACTCAACATTGGTGTAACCAAGTTTCTTAACGTTTTCATCTGCTTTTTTAAGCATCTCATCTGTAAAATCAATTCCGGTTACTTTGCCAGCCTCTCCAACAATTGCACGTGCAACGAAACAATCATTACCAGCACCGCTTCCGAGGTCGAGCACGGAATCGCCCTCTTTAATCAAAGCAAATTGAGTGGGTATGCCACAGCCTAAGCCTAAATCAGCATCAGGGTTGTACCCTTTTTGTTTATCATAGCTTTCACTGAATACGGTATAATCAACAGATGAACAACTTCCAGTTGCACCACAACAGGACGATTCGTTCTGTTCTTTCGACTGCTTGGCTATTTCGCTGTATTTTTCTTTTACAATTTGTTTTAAATCTTCTGCTTTCATGATTTAGTTATTTTACATTACTTCATTATTTCTTCAACTATTAGTACTGAGTCCTTAACATATCTTTCACACTTAATATCAAAGAGTCTTTGCTCGATTATCTTTTCATGGTCTTCAGGATTATTAAGGTCAAGTCCATTAAGCAGTTCCCGGCAATTTGTAGAACCATGCAGTTTAATAAACTCCGTAAATAATTCTCTTGTTTTTGAATAAGTCAGTTGTTTCTTCCCTTCTGTATCATTACGTGCTTTGCCATATTTAAGACCAAGAGCCATCATCGCTCCTGTTACAGCACCGCAGGTATATTGTTGACGACCCATACCTGCTCCGAAAGCACATCCTAATTTAAAACAGATATCTTCCGATAATCCATTTTCAGTTCCAAATACAGTTAACACCGATTGGGAACAGTTGAAATTATTCCTGAAATAATTTATCGCTTTATCTGTTTTTTTCATTTAATGTTGGTTTTATGATATTTATGTATAAACTGTATAATTCTTCTTTTATCGTATCCCTTACTCTGCGAAACTCACTCCAGATATATTCATCATTTCCTGTCTCTTTTGACGGGTCTTCGAATCCGATGTGTAGGCGATGATTGACTTTGCCAAGAAAAACAGGACATGTTTCATTAGCATCATCACATACTGTTATTACATAATCCCACACTTCATCAAGATAAATTTCAACTGACTTTGGTTTATTGTGGCTGATATCAATACCAACTTCTTTCATTACCGTAACGGCTTTTTCATTAAGTTTTTGAGCAGGATATGTACCTGCTGAACATACCGTCAGGTCTTTATCAAAAGATTGTAGAAACCCCTGTGCCATCTGGCTACGGCAACTGTTACCCGTACAAAGAATCAATATTTTCATTTATTTCATATTATTTGTCTCAAGAAGTCAAATGGTGATATTCATTTATAAAATTTTCAACTTCCTTTTTGATTTTATCCCTGACAAGCCTTGCTTTTGCTAACTTTTCTTCATGTGTACCCGTAAAAGACGCAGGGTCTTCAAACGACCATCCAAGCCTCTGCGTCACTCCGGGGAATATTGGACAACGCTCGGCACTTGCCGCATCGCAAACAGTTATGACAAAATTAAACAAGCGACCTTGTTTAAAGAAATCAAATGCACTTTTTGTCTGGTTATGGGAAATATCAATTTCAATTTCTTTCATTACTTCAACCACAAGAGAGTTCAGAGTACCGGGTTCTAAGCCTGCACTATCTGCTTTAAACTTATCACCTGCCAATTGGTTCAAGAATGCTTCTGCCATCTGGCTACGTGCAGAATTATGCACACATACGAATAATACTTTTATTTTTTCCATCTGTAGTTATTGTTTACGGTTTTATATCGCAATTAATGTCTAATGATGTCATGTCATTGAAAAACGTATCAAACATCTCTTTGTATTTTAAAATTATGGAACTGCACAGGCAATAATTGATTTTTAGTCCGTCAATTTCGCCACGTATCAAGCCTAATTCTTTGAGTTCTTTAAGATGTTGAGATACAGTACTGCGGCTAAGAGGCAGATAATCGGATATATCACCAGAGATGCAAGTTTTTGTTTCGCCAAGGTATTGCAGAATTGCTAATCTGGCAGGATGGGACAAAACTTTGGTAAATCTTGCCAATTCCTGAAGTTCTGTGGTAAACACTTCTGTCTTTAACATATTATTACGTTTTATGTCGTAAAATTACGACATATATTTAATATTAAAATTTTAATTGTATTAAACTTTTGTTAAGATTTTAATTAAATAATTCCTTTCAGACCTTTATGTCTGGGTCGTAACTGGCAAACGCATGAACCGTCAAGTTGTTCTGTTATGTCTTTTTTAAGTGGCATAACATCACGTTCCCAATCTACAAACCCCCCAGCGAGGTTTGCAATATTTGTAAATCCTTTGCTTTGTAGGAATTCCATGGCTTCATGAATGCGTAAACCTACCGAATCAGCCACTATCAAAAGTATGTCTCGTGGCAGACTGCTATGGTTTTCAGATAAAATACTATTTGGAATGTTAATCACTAACGGGACATCAAATCTTTTATACCATGTTAGTCTAATTTCCCGGACATCAAGAATAATGGCATTATTCTCAATTGCTTCTTTATAAGCCTCACCGGCTGACAGGTTAAGAAACCCTGAAATGATGAAACCTTGCTTAAAGAATGTCATGACTTTCAGAGGTTCTATGTATTAGTTATGTTCCCTTGCTACATTGGTTTAATTTTTTGATAAATCCCGTTCAAACAGGTCTTGTAAAACTCCTTTATCGTACTTTCATGTTCAGCCATCGGCTTTACAGGTACGAGGTCTACAACTTTATCGTAGTTTAATCCTGAATTGAAAAGTGTTTCTATTGTGCCCCGGAGCATCTCAGAAATTGTCTCGTTTGCTTCACTCTCTGACAGACCGTATGATAAACCAAGTTCTTTAAGTTGCTGTAACTGATACCAGAAATAGGTATGTCCCATAGCACTTATAACAGCATATGCTTCAATTTGGTTTTCGGGAACAACAGGTACTTTGCCCAGTTTTTCAAACACTTCAATAAATCCTTTAATGACAGTTTTGCTTGTATTTTTCCCAAAACACACAGGATTATACCCCTTGTTGACGTAAGTTCCAGCGTTTGGGTTCATTCTGGCAAGATTTGGCATGTCTGGGAGCACTGATTGCATTTTATCAAGCGTAATCTTTGGGGCAAATGAAACTACCAAAGCGTTTTTTTTAATAGAGTTTTTAATAGCATTTAATGCTTCAATTAATACCGGGGGATGTAAGGCAATAAATACCCAGTCTGAAGAGGCAGTCATTGTTGAATCTGTGCTTGAAGTTTCGATTTTAGGATAATCTGCCTTTAAAGCACCCAGAACAGTTTCATTAGTTTCGTAGACATAAATTTTTTCAAACGAAACATTAGCATTTTTGAATCCATTTAACAGAATTCGGGTTATGCGTCCACCACCAATAAAACCTAATGTTTTCATAAGATTGAGTTTTTAAATTACAGAATATCAGTCATTACATAATTGCATTAAAAAGAAAGCCTACAATCATTATTCCTATTGCCATAATGCCCGCAAAAGTCAAAATAAATGGCAGTTTCAGAACTTTTTTCAGGATTATCATTTCGGGTAGGGAAAGACCTATAACAGCCATCATAAATGCAAGAGCAGTGCCAAGTGCAGCACCTTTTTCAATCAAAACAGATACTATTGGAATTATTCCAGCAGCATTGGAATAAAGCGGAATCCCTATCAGAACGGATAATGGTACACTATACCAAGCCGACTTGCCCATTAATGAAGCCATGAAATCTGCTGGGACATATCCATGTGCTCCTGCACCCACTGCAATACCGATAACCATGTATATCCAGACTTTACCGACTATTTCCCTGACTGCATTAAAACCATACTGGATGCGGTCAGCAAATTTCAGTTTTTCACTTTCTGAATCAGAGTTGCCAAACTGAGACTGGTAAACCCAATCCTGAACCCAGTGCCGAAGGTTCAGTTTGCCGATTAGCCAACCTGCACTGATGGCAATGATTAAACCTGCTACCACGTAAATAAGAGCAGTTTTCCACCCGAATAAACTAAAAAGGAGCACTACCGCAACTTCGTTTATCATAGGGGAAGCAATCAGGAAAGAAAATGTTACTCCAATGGGTATTCCTGCTTCAACGAATCCAAGAAACAGAGGAATAGCAGAACAGGAACAGAATGGTGTAACGATACCCAGCATTGATGCCAGAACATTTCCTGTAAAGAGTGATTTCCCTTCAAGTACTTTACGTGTTTTCTCTGGTGAAAAATATGAACGGATAATGCCAACTAAGAAAATAATCAGAATGAGGAGTAACAAAACCTTTGGAACTTCGAATACAAAAAATCTCAACGCTTCTGTCAGATGAGAACCCGCAGTCATGCCCAAAAAAATATCAATAAACCAATCCGTGACAGGTTTCAGAAAATGGTAAACCACAAACCACACAGGCAACAAAACTAATGGTAGGGTAATCTTCTTATTCAAATTAACTGATAAACTCATTTGTGAATATTCATTTGTATTTTGATAAGACCTGTAGAATTTCTGCTGCAGATGGCACTCTTCCCTTTATTTCAACTTTTTCGTTAACCACCAAAGCAGGAGTAGTCATGATGTGATATTTCATTATTTCAGATATGTCTTCCACCTTCGTTATAGTGGCTTGAATTCCATTCTTTTCAACCACTTCACGGGTTAGTTTCTCCAGTGATTTGCATTTTGCACAACCAGTGCCTAAAATCTTTATTTCCATAATATTTCTTTTTATTATTTCGTAAATACCCGAAACGTATGGTTAAATTTTTTTATTTCTTGAAAAATTTGGCAAACAGCAATTTTGCTTCTTCCCAATGTTCAGGATTAATACAGTACCTGATATATGGCGGATTTATTTCACCCTGAATCAATCCTGCTTCCTTGAGTTCTTTAAGATGCTCTGACAGGGTAGAACGGGCAATCGGTAAAATTTCAGCCATGTCGCCACTATAACATGCTTTATTGATATTGTCTGAAAGATATTCAAGAATAAAAATACGAATAGGATTGGAGAGTGCTTTCCCATAACGTGCTATCTTTTCCTGATTATCGGTGATTGGGTTTTCTTTTTCAGCCATTAATAAATTCATTTTGTAATTTCCCGAAACAAAATTATTAAATTTTGATTTGATTGAATAGGATAAGCAGAAATATTTTGATATTTATGAACTTTAATTTTGAGATAAGTACGCTAATTTTGATTTGAATATTCTGATTATCATTTATATCTAAAAGACAAAAATATGGCACAAAAAATCCTTATCCTAATTAATGATGCTCCCTATGGAACAGAAAAAGCATATAATGCCTTGCGTTTGGCTACACAACTCTGTAAGAACCATAAAGACGTGGAAGTACGAGTTTTTCTCATGGCAGATGCTGTTAATTGTGCTATTGCAAATCAAAATACACCGAATGGTCATTATAACATCGAGAGGATGCTGGAAGTTATTATTGCCAAAGGTGCAAATGTTAAAATCTGCGGAAGTTGTGCAGATGCAAGAGGCTTAAAAAACATTCCACTTATTGAAGGAACAGAAATAAGCACTATGGCGGAGCTGACAAACTGGGTCTTAGAGAGTGATAAGGTTGTTACCTTTTAAATGTGGAAATTACATAGATGTAAATGCACCTTTATCCGATTTAAAGCGAATAGACTGGTTATAAATGATATCCGGATTCAGATGCTCATGCGTACTCGGAATCATTTTCTCAATGTATACCGGTATTAGATGCGCAGCTTGACCGGATTTTCCAATTTAGGTAGATTACCTCTTCAAAGAATCAATAAATGAAATTATGTTATTTGTTTTGGAATAAAAGACTAACAAATGATTAGTCAGGGTACTTATAGTTGCAGTATCACCAGCTGTGACCTGATAGATGCCATTGATTAATTGAGAAAATATTAGCGTAGAATCGTCTGGAAGTAACTGATATCCTTCTGTTAAGTATTCTATATAATTATCATAATTTGATATAATTACTTTCCCGTCTGAAGTGAAACTTTCCGATACAGGTGTTATTAATTTGTAATTGCTTCCATTAGGGAAAAAAATCCTTGATGAAATAGGAGTCCATTTATTTTGTAAAAGGATTAACTTTTCCGACTTATTTGTTATTTCTTCTTTTTTACATCCAAACCCGACCAAAATCATAAAACTGAAAATCAATATCTTTTTCATCTATTTTAATTTTTCAAATGTTAAAATTGCATTGCTGCTTTCAATAAAGTTCCCAATATTCATTTTTGAATTATATAATTTGAATAAGTATTTTTTTGTCGAGAAAGTTGAAGAGGCAATCCAGTTAAGGTTTATACTATCATTTGTAATCCTGTATTCAAATAATCCACACGGTACTATTGGCGTATTGTTCCCATCAATCATTTTATAACCTCGTCTTAATTCAACCCAATTATTGCTCCAATACCCAAATAATAATGTATCAGACCTAATATCAATTCTGACCCACTGTCCTTTTAGTTGTTTATACATTGATTCAGTTTGGTCTTTTTTGCAGCTAAAACCAACCAAAATTATGAGTAAACTGAAAATCAGTATCTTCTTCATGCTTTTATTTAATTCTTTTATAACTGCTATTGAACCCATCACAACAGAAATCATTTAAGTATAATGTGTCACGAATTATTGAAAACATCACCTGATTCGATGAGTTATATTTAATAACATCAGCAGTGCCCGGAAAGTCTGAAGTAGGTGATATATAAGTATGAAATCTGGTGGATGCTTTTAAAGTATCATTCATATATGTATTAAACATTGAATCTGTTGTAAAAGCAAGATTGATTTTTTTGTATGTTGATTCTGGAGTAAGACAATGATACGCAAATCCCCCACAAGTCTTTATCCAAGACCATTCGCCAATTAAACTTGATGAATAATTGAATGGTTCATCCTTTTTACAGCCGATGCAGAACATGATAAGTACAATGAAAAATATTTTTTCCATCATGAAAGATATCATTTGATTTTCCTAAAGGTCAAGATTGATTTCTTGGTACTAATATATTTGCAAAACTTACTAATATTGATTGTCAAATTTGGTTCATTGAACTTAAAATAATAAGTTCCGCCTTCCATTGAATTTGATAATCCGTCTATCAAGGAAATACTATCTCCTGATATTATGTACGAATATACAGTGCTTCCTATCTTTGGCAGCCAATATCCATTTGTTATCGCAAAACCTCTGGATAAATAGAAATAACCTGACTCATTGTTTGAATTAAATACAATTGTATCAGTCCTTGTATTTGTTTCAACCCATGAACCGGTAAGTCCTTTCGGAAGTGTACTTGGGTCTGGGAATGGGAATTCATCTTTCTGGCATGAAAAAAATATTGTTGAAATGAAAACCATCAATGCTATTTTTTTCATGATGTTAAACGGTTAGGGTTAAAATAATTACAGCAAAAATCAAGCCAATCGTCTGAAATAAAAATACTTAAATTTTAAATTTTAGCTTTTAAATGTATTACATATTGGTCGAGAAGTTTTAAAGCGTGAAATTAAAACATAATTCTAAAGGCAGCTGACCCTGAGGCGATACTTCTTTTCATTTTAGCACGAGGAATGTAGCGAGACAATTACAATGAGTATCGCCTCATTTTTCTCAATCACATTTTATAAGAAATTTAATCGACAAAGAATTTCGTGAATTTACTGAGAGCAATAAAATCCAGACTTTTACAACTTTGTTGGCTGAATTTGATTGCGATTGGAAAAACAAGAATTTAGGTGACAAAATAATTTTTGTCTCCACCAGATAGGCAATAACCAATTAATGCCCATTTTCATTTTGTTAAAAGATTAACAATGGCATGGATTTTGTTAATTGTACTATAAACCAATACCTACTCTTTTCAAAAACATTTGCTTGCAAATTTCAGACGAGTTTTTATCTAATAGATAAATAATCCATGAGAAATTTTATCATATTTATTTTGATTCTTGCTTCCTTCAGTTGCAAGAAGGAAGAAAAGATTCCTGCTAATTCAAGATTAAGAGGACCATTTCTTATCAGTTTTATCGGTGATAAAGAAGTTACCTTAACATACTTCTCTCCTTATGTTACGGATATATATTCAACATACAAGTTAGTTGACCCGGATTATTTTGATATTTATGAATCCGAAGGACAAATAAGTAACTTTAAAGAAATCGTCAAACTTAAAAATGATAATATTTACACATACACTCTTGATGGCTTAAATAATGGCACAACTTATTCCTTCTATATTGTTGGGGAGAAGGAAGGGTATACGTCTCTATACTCTGATACCATAATGGTTATACCGAATCAAAAGTTGACTTTTGATACACTCGTTACAATAAATAATAATCATTCAATATCCTCTGTTTCCTATTCGCCTGTTGCCAATAAAATTGCATATGTTGATAAATATTATGCATGGAATGTTGGAGACAATAGGCTACATGGCGGAGTCGATTATTTTATCTTCAATTAATAATCAAGACTCTGGATTATTAGCAATTGATTCTTATGACCCAAACTGGTCATCAAATGGTGATACCATTGTATTTGCAGAAGAAACTCAGTTTCATGGATATTATTCCCAGATTGCAATATATGATTTGAACTCAAAAGCAATCACCAAACTTACAAATGACACTACTTACTATTATAACCCATCGTTTTCACCTTCAGATGATAAAATACTTTACCAATCAAATAAAAACAGACCGGACATAAATTCAACCAATATCTGGATGATGGATTTAAGTACTTACAAAACTGAACTTATCATTGATTTATCAAAGACAAATTTTGTGAACGTTTCGAGACCGGATTGGATGGATGAAAATAATTTTATTTTCCAAGGAACAAATTCAAATAGTAAGACGAGTATTTATAAGTCCTCAATACTAACAAAAGAAATAGAGCCATTGATAGAATCGAAATGGAATGATTATAATGCTTCAGTTTCGCCAGATGCTAACCAGATTGCTTTTATAAGTGACAGGTCTGGCAGTGAACAACTCTGGGCATACAACCTGCAAACTAAAGAGTTTAAGCAATTAACAGGATATGACGATAGTGAATATTTCGATGGAAACTGGACAAAAATTGATTGGATGGACAATAATCAGTTATTATTCACATTCGGGGAAAAGAGGTTAACAAAACTATTATTAAGATAAAAAAACTGAAACAATGAAATGGGGAAAAATAATAGCAATTCTTATTTCAATTATTTCAATTATGTGCTGTAAGAAAGATAATAGCATTGATAATACTGTATGTAATAAACTGACAACAGTAGATAGTTGGGCAACAATTAGTTTTAAAACAAATTACACAATTCAAGTGCCGAATGGATTTAAGGGATTAGGAATGGCTGGATTTGAAGGAAACACCTTCTTTAAATTCTCAAATGACACAACAATAATACTGGAGTATGGATATTGCAATGACTTATTTTGTAACGATTTTGGAGACACATTACAGACAACGATGCCTGCAAGCATAAAGGTTAAGGATAATTCGGAGAATCTCATTGCGTTGGATAAAATTCAAAGATTTTGTCAGAATGCAGAAACAATTGGTGTACTTTATTATTCAAATGATAGCATATCAAACAGTAAATTATACTGGAACAGTAGATTATACTGGAAGGATAATGGATTATTTAAGCAAGCAATGCAAATAAAATTTCCGGCATCAGAATTAGAAACTGCAAAAGAAATAATAGAAACTATTAGGGCAAAATAACATACTATGAAAAAATATGGAGTTTTTCTTTCAATTGTTGCTTTATCGGTTCTTTTTAATTGTTCAAAAGATAAATCTTATGAACCACTGGCTATTAATTACCAAGCAAAAACCAGTATCAATGGTAATACTATTATTGATGATAGAATAAGTTACAATGAAATAATTGGTTATGATACTCTCAATTATATTTTCCTGATAGATAGCAATTCTATAAAGAAGATTAAGAAATACTTCTTCCCCTCAGGTGGATTACCATTCTCAGTCAATGTTAATGGAGAAACCATTTATACTGGCAAATTCTTTCCTGCATATTCCAATTCGTTGCCATGCGGAATCATAATTGACCCATATGCAGACGGAAATAAATTATATGTGAGTTTTGATTCTTCATTTTGCAATAACGATAACCAATTGTTAGACTTAAGAAATGATAAACGAATAATCATAATCCTGCAAAAGGATAAGAAACTTATTAAAGTAGATTGGTAATTCCAAGAATGTAATGCTTTGGTGCATGAGAAAAATAATGATTCCAATTTTGTTATTCACGATTTTTATTAGTTGTGAAAAAAATGAATTTGGTAATCTTAAATATGTCAAGACTATACCGGGCGGGTGTGCCTTAGATAAGGTTACATACTTAAAAAATAGCCAAATTACGCAGCCAGATACAGTAACATATTCAGTAACTGACGACAGTCTGAATATATTCGTTGGATTTAATGCCACTTGTTGTTCAGAATACAACACTTCATCTTCAATCAAAGGAGATTCTATACTTATTAAAATTCTTTCCGTACAAATTGGCTCATGTAACTGTATATGCTATTATACTTATAATTTTAAATTTTCAGGGAGTACTTTTTCTTATAAGTACCATGTAGGTATTGATGACCATTTAAATTTTACTGGACAGATTAAGCCATGATGCTTATAAAAGTTAAATTGATATCATGAAAAAGATAGCATTTTTTCTTGTTCTTATTATTGCTTGCTACGGATGTAAAAAGAATGATAATGAAGCTTCAAAATTTAATGTTGGGACTTTCCAAGGTGAAAAAACCATTTATTATCCGAGTACACATTGTGAATCTGTTGATACGATAACAATTCAGTTTGACAGCACTACATACTCATATTCAAGTTCTAATGCACTTGATATTGGCAGAGGAAATTATCTTATTAAAAATAATTCAGTTGAATTTAATGACGAAGAATTCAGGATTGCATTATATACTTGGGATTGGATAATAGCTGGCATGTACAATTTTCGAACAATTGATGATTCAATTATCTTGAGTCAAAGTAGTTCTGATGTACAAATTTCCTGCAGGTTAAAAAGAATAGCAAAATAATGACACTTTGAGATGTGAAGAATCTAATAATTGTTTTGGCAATAATAACATCCTGTTACGGGTGTAAAAAGGAAAATCCAGTGACCTATTCATCAAGCTTAATTGGAGAATGGTCATGGTTAAGCACATGTGCGGGGAATACTGACTGTCTGACACCAAGCACGACTCATAATTCAATCAATGTTGTTTTTACGGTTGATTCTGTTTATAATTATTATCTGAATGATACTTTTAGACTTTCCCACAGATTCCGGACATTCCAATCTATTTCTGAGTACTCAAAGGATACTCTGTATTTTATTAATTTTGAATCAGCAGGTGTGGAACAGTATTTAATAACTCATGACACACTATCTTTATTTAATGATGACCCCAATATCCTCATAAGTAATTCAAGTCGTTATAAAAGGATTAAATAGAAGCTAAATATTGGCTCGGCTTTTAGTAAAATCTGCAAAAGCCGTAGTACATGCCCATATTCAGCCAGTCAGATTGTCTCTATTATACAAAACTATGTAATAATGATTTAACTCTGACTTGAGGTGGTCAGAATAATCCAACCAAAAGTGGTCATTTACACTGGCTTTTGCAATATGTTATAAGTTTTACCATTTGACAGTTCCTGTACATTATGAGATACAATATCATCAGCATCATCAAAATTCAATAGCCTGATTGCTTTAATATCATTACCAGCCACTTTATTTTCCATTTTCATGGATGGCATATTTAACGTTAATCTTTTATCACAGGTCATTATAAATGGCAAATCGAGGACAATAGTATTTGGTGTAACATATTCCAGTACATTCCTTCCAGAACTATTGGTATGGGTCTTAATGGTACTATTATTTGTTTCATTTTCCAGTAAATGCCATAATTATTAATGTCCAATACCTACCCTTACCGTATCCACTACTCCCCCCAGTCTCCCCCACCCCCTCTTACGGTCTTGTGGGTGAAGCATAGACATCTTTGTGTATAAATACTTGTTTTTCCAAAATCCGAAACAGGAAGAAATGTTTCTGAAATCCAAGAGTGCAAAAATTTTATAAAAAATCTTGATCGTTAAAAAAATTCCAAAATTTCAAACCAATATGGAAAAAATACTCTTAAAGGTTGGTACTGGCAAAGAAAACACAGTAATGGAAGTAGTAGGATAACTTTGGCTGGGTTGCCAGATATGTAGATGGTATGAATTAAAGATTCAGGAGATGTCTGGAAGCCTAAGATGCTTGGCTTAATCAGATATGAACCCATAAGTTTACGTTCGTTAAGAAGCAGCGTAAATGGGTTTTAAAGGTATTTTTATTTTTCACCTCAAAAACTTACATTCTCAATGCTTACTTACTTTTGCATCACTGCAAAAGTCGGAGTGCATGACTACATTCAGCCAGTCTGATTGTCTTTACCATATCAAACTTTATTATAATGATTTAACTCTGACTTGAGGTGGTAAATATAATCCAGCCAAAAGTGGTCAGGGACAATGGCACAGAAGGTGCAACTCTTGCCGTTCTTGAAGATGGTAGTGCTGGTCTGGGTATAAATTATACAAAAAACTCCCTTTACTTAGGTAATACAAATGCAAACAGTTTTCTGACGAGGATGAATCAGAATTTTTTTGGTCTTATTATCAACGATAGTTCAATGGCAAAATATAACCTTAATTCTATGGCAAAACAATAATACATTTCTCAAAAAATTATTTTTCTGATTCTCAAATATTTTGTAAATAGCCATAACCTTTATATGGTTGTGGGTTTAAATTTCCTGCAGTTCCCTTTTTTTAAGTTTACGGGTTTAAATGATGAATCAGGGAACTGCTTTTTAAAAGAAAGAAATTTTCAAAATATTTTCATAAGGCGACACTGCATTCAGACTCCTGCCCAACAGGATTATATTACAGACGATGACATTCACATCAAGTGTCGCCTTTCTTTTAAACATAACGGTCAGACAAGACCATAGAGGCAGTCCTTTCAGACCCACAGCACAAGGGTGAAATACAGCGAGATTTCAATAGGACTGCCTCTTTAATATGCAATAAGCCTGCATTTTTGTATATTTGATAAACCATTCAGTCCTATTAATATTCTTTAAAATAGTTGGCAAATCTTTACAAATATGGGAAGCATGATTAAAGGAACTTGCAAAAATTGTGGATATGAAATCAAAAACCTTTATTTCGGTGGTGGTTTTAGTAATTTCTCCACATATTTTGATTATCCAGTCTTAGATAAAGTTGAAAAGGTGGTTAAAATTAAAAACATCATGGACAAGGATAAAATAATTAAACAAAATCCAAATATTGTCTTTTATGACAATGAGGCATTAATGGAGAAAGACTCTCAGACTGGAGAAAATTATATT
The DNA here is from genome assembly GCA_963789985.1 of uncultured Bacteroidales bacterium. Classification (GTDB taxonomy): domain Bacteria; phylum Bacteroidota; class Bacteroidia; order Bacteroidales; family VadinHA17; genus LD21. The sequence goes on from CAWBNA010000019.1 coordinate 22,837, forward strand.
GAATGGGATGATTTTAAATTATATGACCAAGGATATCTCTGTCCAAAGTGCAATCATTATTGTCTAGGATTTTTTCCGTTAGGCTTCTAGGATTAGTAATATCGGTAAGCCGCTTTGGAATGACAGGACGTTATTAATGGAATAAACGATATCGAAATGAACATTTTAAGAATCAATAAAGGCAAGGTTGAATTACGGAAAGACGATGGTTCTCTTATCAGAATTATTGGTAATGGTGATGCAATAAATGCCGATATAAATCAAGACGGTTCTCTGATTTTAATAACCACAATAAGAGGACGGGTTGAACTTCGAAGAGAAAGCGGTTCGTTAATCAGAAGCATTGGCAAAGGAGATGCCATATCAGCAAAATTCAATGAGAAAGACATACTGGTAACAACCAACGAAGGAAAAACTGAATTAAGAAAGGAAAGCGGGGCATTTATACGGATTGTTAAATGCATCTAAGAGTTCTTCTTACAAGGAAATAAAGGCGACACATCCCTTTCATACTGCCCGACTCAGGACATTTATTACAGACATTTAATCTCACACTTCATGTGTCGCCTTTTTTTAAGATAAAGGTCAGCATGACTATCGAAGGCTGATTGGTACTTTCATTATTTACAGGATTTTTCTTATATATAGGTGCAAGCGACTTTTAACCTGAAAGCCAGCATCGCTATCCAAAAATATGGACAAGGATTACTACTGTTTTAGGAATTGCAGTTTTATATGTGGCAATTAGAATTGCAAATATGTAAATGACAGATAGGATTATAATGATATTATAACATTTAGTTTTCTTCAAGCCATTTCCTTACTCTTTCATGCTCTGCTTGGTATTTTGCTTCAATATCCTTAGCAATATGCTGAAACTCTGGTTCATTCCTTATGCTGTTTAACAAAGGGTCGGTTTTTATTAACACTTCCTGCCAGAAAGGTATCCGTTGCATCTGATTAAGAATTCTTAGATTCTCAAATGCTTTATCCTTGTCTCCTATGGAAGCGTATGCACCTGCAAGATCATAATAAGCAAATGGTTTATATGATCGCTTCAATTCGATTAATCTTTTACAATTATTTATAGTTTCATTAAAACAGTATTCAGCCATTTCTTTATCGCCATTTTTTAAATAAGCATATCCTAAACCAGATATCTGTTGTATAGATATTTCTCCCTTAGATTTCAATATTTCAAACCACTTTTTATAATATTTTAATGATTCTTCATACTGTCCAAGCCATTCGTAACTCATTCCCAACATATACACTATGTCCTCATTGGTTGAATCTATTGAATAACCTTTCATCCCATATTCAATGGATTTATTAAAATTTGCAAGCCAGAATTCATTATTAACTAAACCATCATAATATGATATTGAATCACCATCCAATTTCAATTTGTCCTGATAACATTGCTTTGCTTTCTCAGTAAATCCAATACAAGAATACGCCCAGCCCAGACCCCACAATAGAGAAGGTAATTCTGCTCCACGATTAATGGAAATAGCCTTTTGATGATAATTAATCCAATTAACAAAGTCTGAATTATTTCCATAGAATCCTCCTTTTTCGCTGTATGCCATCCAATTATTAGGATTGAGTTTTATGGCTTTGTCAATTTCTTCAATTGCCTGTTCTGGCTTCCCATTATCATTATAATATCTTCCCTTTAAAAGATATGGTTCAGACAAATGATCATCAAAGGAAAGAGCAATATTTGCAAGAAGAAGAAGAGAATCCCCAAAATTTTCAGAAAGAAATTCTTTTTTGTTCCAAAAATGTTTATCCCAATATATAAATGCCAGACCTGAATATGCCTGAGCGAAAGCAGAATCGTATTTCAACGCTTTATGATATAAATCTTCTGCTTTTTTCAGCGACCCTTTTGCAAACGCTTCTCTTCCCTGTTGGTAAAAATCATATGCTGTCAGGTTTGTAGTTGGTATTTTATTAATGAGTTGTTTTTCCTCAGGGGTTATTGTTGCTTTTAAGGCTGATGCAATAGATTGGGCAATTTCGCTTTGTGTACCATAAATATCTTTAGTCTCCTTTATTTCCTTTTCGTAGGATTCTGCCCAAAGATGTCTTTCATTCTTACCAGTAATTAATTGTACTCTCAGGCGATAAGAGTTTCCATATTTTTGTCCACTCCCTTCAACTATATAGTTAACACCCAGTTTTTTTGCAATTTCTGGAATCGTTGGTTTATTTGAACCTTTGTACTGATCAGTAGATGTCCGTGAAAGAACCCTGAAATCTTTTATTTTTTGCAGATTATTAAGGACTTCTTCCATTATGCCATTAATGAAATAAGTGTTTTCTTGATCTGGACTGTCATTTATAAAAGGCAGTACTGCAATTGATTTTTCAAGTTGTTCTTTTGGTTTAGAAAATTTCGGGATTAAGAAATACCCTAACATAATAAGTGCAAGAACAACGACAGTTGCAATGATAATTTTTATTCTGTTATTTTTCTTAGGTACTGATATTGGTTTAAAAACTTCCTGTAGTACTTCTTCTTTTTGTGGTATATGTTGTCCTATTGCATTTATAATCTCTTTTATTGAATTAGCAACTTTATTGATCTGATCACGGTAGTATGTCTTATTAAGATTGTCCTGTGGATGATCTTCATTGGCTCTTAAGGGTCTGTTAACTCCTGCATATTTATAAATAAAGTCAACACTACGAATCACTCCGCCCAGTACGGATTCACACAATTTTATATCATTAGTGTCCAAATCATATATCCGAATAGGCAATACCCTGCTTGCTACATTACTGTTGGGCAGTTTTACCTTCAATCCAAACTGATCATGTGAAGCCTGTTCGACAAATTCTTTAAACTCAGACTCCCAAGCAAATGATTTTGGGTCACAGTAAGTACGTGATATAATTGGGATGAAGATTAGGCATTTAAGTTTATCTTTTAATGAGGCATCTACATCATGTGTTTCCAAGAGTCCATCATGAGGATTGATGTCAAAATACATACTGATCTCTTCTTTGAATGTAGACTCAAGTTCTCCCTTCAGATTATCGACAAACTCAGTCACCCAACCGTCATGTTTATTGTCTTTTTGACGGTAGCTGATAAAGATGTCGTATTCAAAACCTGAAATTAAACTTGCCATTTTAGTTTTTCATTGTAATAATGTTACAAAAACTATAGTGTACCTTGTTCTTCAAGCCATTTCCTTACCCTCTCATGCTCTGCCTGATATTTTGCTTCAATGTCCTTGGTGATCTGCTGAAATTCTGGCTCATTTCTGATGCTGTTGAATAGAGGGTCTCTTTTAATATATGACGCCATCCATGATGGTACACGTTGGATTTGATTAAAAATTCTTAAATTCTCATATGCTTTATCCCTTTCTCCTTTGAAAGCATATACACCTGCAAGATCATAATATGAATATAATTTTTCCCCCCATGATCGCTTCAATTCAATCGACTTGATACAGTATTTTAGTTGTTCATTGCAATAGTAATCAGCCTCTTTTTTATAGCCGTTTTTCCAGTAAACATATTCTAAACGCTGGAAAGCGCCTACAGGATTTAGTCCTGTAGGTTTAAATCCTTCAAGCCACTTTTTATAGTATTTTAATGATTCTTTATACTGACCAAGAAATTCGTAAGTATTTGCTAAATTTCCCAGTATGACGTAATTGGTTGAATCTATCGCATAACATTTTTTTTGTAACTCAAGAATTTTATTTAAATCTTCTAAACCTGTACCTAAATAACCATAATAATCCAATGAATCGCCAGTCAATTTAAATCTGTCCAGATAACATTGCTTTGCTTTGTCAGGAAATCCAGCACATTCATAAGCATCACCAACTTCGTATAACAAATTGGGTAATTCTGACCCATGATTAATGGATACGGCTTTTTGAAGATACTTAATATTATTAACAAGGTCGGTACTATAATATAATCTTGCCTTTTCAAGGTAAGCCATATAATCATTTGGATTTAGTTTTATTGCTTTATCAAATTCTTCAATAGCCTGTTCTGATTTCCCAGTTTCACTATAATACCTTCCTCTTAAAGTATATGCATCTGATAGTTTATCATCATAGGAAAGAGCAATTCTTGTAAGGATCAGAACAGAATCCATGAATTTTTTTGAGAAATACTCTTTGTCATGGTATTTGTCCCAATATGACATTGCCAAATCAGCATATGCCTGAGCGAAAGTAGAATCATATTTCAATGCTTTATGATATAAATCTTCGGCTTTTTGCAGTGCCACTAAATTCCTAATATCAATCCAATATTTTGTATGTTCTTCTCTGCCCTGCTGGTAGAAATCATATGCTGTCAAGTTTGTAGTTGGTATTTTCTCAATTAGTTGCTTTACTTCAGGTGTAATTATTGCATGCAATTCTTTTGCAATTGTTTGTGCAACTTCACTCTGAACAGAAAAAATATCTTTCCAGTTTTTATCATATTCATTTGCCCATGCATGACCTTCCTCTTTACTTGCTTTAATTAACTGCACAATTAATCTTACATTATCTCCAGACTTTTGAAAACTACCTTCAAGCAAATATGCTACACCAAGTTCCTGACCAATAGTATGAGTCGTTTTCTTTGTCCCACGGTATTGTTCTACTGAGGTTCTTGACAATACCCTTAAATCGCTAAACTTTTGCAGGTGAAGCAGTATTGCATCCATTGTTCCATCAGCAAGGTATTGTTTCTCAGGGTCACTACTTAGAGATTTAAAAGGTAAAACAGCAATTGATTTTTCAAGCTGTTCTTTTGGCTTAGAATGTGTTGGTATTAAGAAATATCCCAGCACAATCAGAGCCATAATAAACAAAAACGCAATAACAATTTTTGTTCTAAGGTTTACTGACTTTTCAGATATTGTGTTAACAACATCTTTTAAGACCTCTCCAACCTGTTGATCATGTTTCTTTAGTGCGGTAATTATTTCTTTAACTGCATTAGCCACCTTATTAATCTGGTCACGATAATAAGTTTTGTTCAGGTTATCCTGTGGGTGATCTTCATTGGCTCTTAAAGGTCTGTTAACCCCTGTTGACTTATAAATAAACTCAATGCACCTGAGCACTCCACCTATTTCAGTTTCAAGAAGAGTTTTATCTTCTGTATCGAGGTCATTAATCTTAATTGGCAAAATCCTGCTTGCTACATTCCCACCTGCAAGTCTTATATCTCTGCCGAATTGATCTTCTTTTGCCAGTTTGTTAAAGGCAACAAACTCGTGTTGCCAAGCAAAACTTTTTAAGTCACAATAGGTTTGAGATATGATTGGGATAAATATCAAACACTTCAGCTTATCTTTAAGTGAAGCATCTACGACATGAGTTTCCAACAGTCCGTCATGTGGATTGATGTCGAAATAAACACTGATTTCCTCTTTAAAGGTTGATTCAAGTTCACCTTTCAGATTATTGACAAACTCAGTCACCCAGCCATCATGCTTATTGTCTTTCTGGCGGTAGCTGATGAAGATGTCATAATTATATCCTTCAATTATGCTTGACATCTGAGGTCTATTTATTGTCAAAGTTAAATCATACCCATGGTTATATCAATTTTATTTTAATACAAGCTCTTCCTAAGATGCATGGACTGTTGACGAAAAACGAAGCATAACCGACTACGTGACATAATCAATTTAGTTCTTTAATAAATTTATCGAATTGATATGCTCTTTAAGTTATATCATTTGGACAATCTAATAGTTATTCATAATGTACATTGCATTTTGGGTATCTCCCCGTACTCCCCCCGTATACCCACCCCCCCCTTATCCGGTCTAGGTGTGCTGCATCAGCATCTTTTTTTATTAAAGACTTTTTTATCGGAAATCCTGACACGTAATGAAAGTTTCTGAAATCCTAAAATGAAAATTTTTTATAAAAAATCTTGATCGATTTAAAAAATTCCAAAATTTAAAATCATTATAGAAAAAAATATCCTCATAGAGTGGTAAAGGCAATACAATAACAATTCTGGGAGTAGTATAATAACTTTGGCTGTGTTGCCAGATAATCAGATGGTACGAATTAAGCATTCAGGAGACGTCAGGAAGCCGATAGAACCTAACGTAATCATTTATGCAATCGTAAGGTCATCTTCGGTTACGAAGCATCATATGGCTGGTTTTGAAGGTATTTGTATTTTCCATACTCAAAGCACTCATCTTCAATGCTTACTTAGGAGGTAATAATTATTTGACCGCCAGCCGAAAAGCCAAAAAAACGGTGAACAAAATTCGCTCAACTATCATCCCCTTGAAATAGATTACCTCGTACAATAGAATCATCCAACAAACACTGATGTGGTAAGAATGTAGTTATTTATCTGTACATTAATACTTTACAAAAAACAAAATGCCCCAAAATTATATCTATCGGGGCACATTGATTTAATTAAATTCTTTATTTAATCCTTTTAAAATTATATGTCATAACAGGCTTTCCATTCACAAAATCTGTTTCTGACCAAGCATCCTGTGATTTAAATTCTCCTTCTCCTTTACTTGATGCTTTATCAAGGTTGGAGATATCAGCAAGATTGGTATCTACTGACTTATTCTCTGCTGTGAACCACATTGCATAAATATCAATATCCTTGCCCTTTTCTAATGATGCCCCAACATATTTATCAAGTTTACTGTCATATCCCCAAATTTGCTTTGCTTCCGAAATTATTTTATCCTTTGCTACAATTTTAAAATAGCATTCAAATCCCGTCCCAAATGCTTTAGCGCTCCAATAATAAGAAGTATCTTTGGTCAACTCTGCTTTCCAATTACCGATTACTTGTTTCATTAGTTCAACCTGATTAAGTTTTGGTTGAGTAGTTTGTGCCTGAACTTCTGATAAGCTAATCACCAGAAATCCAGCAATCACCAGAATTAAAAGGGATTTTTTCATAAAATTATATTTTGGTAAATAATTGAAAATAAAATAACTGTAAGCCTTCTCATTTCACTATTTTACTCGTGTCATTGTATAGGTTTTAAGAAGTTTTCCATTGATAATCAATTTTTCTACAAACAAATCAGGCGATTTAAATTCACCTTCAAATTTGAATGATGCCTTTTCAGGATTTGCAATATCACTATAAGAAGTAATTATATATTTATTGGTTGATGTAAACCACAACGCCAACATTTCGATATCCTTTCCTTTTTCCAGATTAACATAAACGAATTTATCGTTTTTTTTATCATACCCACCAAGTTGCTTCCCTTCCGTAAATAATTTTCCTTTGGTAACATATTTATAATAATACTCTGAACCCGTTCCAAAAGGTTTCCCTTCCATAAAGAAAGTCGTGTCATTCATAAAATCACATTTCCAAGAGCCAATAAACTGCTTCATTAACTCAGTTTGGTTTAGATTGGTTTGATTTGTTTGTGCCTGTAATCCGTTTAATAAAAATAATAGGAATACAGCAATTGAGATTGTTAAACAAATTTTTTTCATTTGATTGGATATTAGTTAATTGATAAAATTAAAATATCAGAATTCCCTATATTAACGCAAATTATTTTTTTACACGTGTATATGTACGTGTAACGACTACCTTGTCATTTTCCATGAAAGTTAGTATTGCCAAATCAGGTGATTTGAATTCCATTTTCATTTTTGTGGTGGTATTTTCTGGATGGGTGATATCCTGAATTACAACTCCTTCGCATATATTTTTCGATGTGAACCACATTGAATAAAGACTAATTTCTGGAGAAGAGTTCGAAAGTTCTACACCAAGAATTTTATCATTTTTTTTATCATAACCCCATAGTTGCTTTACTGAAAAAAGCACTTTGCCTTTGGTGACACTCTTAATATTACCTTCAATAGCATTTCCAAAAGATGTATATTCATGAACATAAGATGTGTCTTTAGCGACTTCAGCTTTCCAAGTGCCTAAAAGCTGCTTTAACAACTCGACTTGGTCAAGTTTAGTTTGCGTGGTTTGTGCCTGTATTCCATTTGAACAGATTAAAAGTAATGCAGCAATCGTTGTAGTTAAACAAAATGTTTTCATTTGATTGGGTATTAAATGGATTAAATAAATAACTGTAAGTCAGAAATATGAAGCAAGTTACACCAGCTAAAAGGCAAAGTCAAATAAATCTTTAGTTCGTCACTAAATAAATTACTGCGTTATCCATTAATAACTGATACGGCAGAAATGTAATCAATTGTCTGTATATCTATACTTTATAAAAATATAATGCCCCAAAATATTATGTGTTGGGGCACTTTGAACGTAAAAACTGGCTATTTTACCCTCCAGAAGACATATTTTATTCCAGCTTTACCATTTACAAAGGTGGTTTGCAAAAGAGTATCTGGTAATAACTTACAATCTCCTAATTCTTTCCATGATGCATTCTCCAAGTTGGAAATATCTTTGAACCAAGTAGAAGCATATTCATTATTGGAAGTGAACCACCATGCATTAATAAAAATATCTTGCCCTTTTTGTAAAATAGCACCAATGAATTTGTCAAGTTTGCTATCATATCCCCAAATTTGTTTTTGTTCAAAGATTATTTTGTCTTTTGTTGCAAACTTAACATAGCATTCAAATCCTGTCCCGAAGGCTTTTGCATTCCAATAAATCATAGTGTCTTTCCCCTGTAAACCTTCCCAATTGCCAATGAATTGCTTCATAAGTTCAACCTGATTGAGTTTTGGTTGCGTTGTTTGTGCCTGAATTTCAGATAAGCCAATTACCAGAAATCCAGCAATCACCAGAATTGAAAATGATTTTTTCATAATATTGGATTTGGTTTTTAATAATGAACTGTAAATCAAAGACATTGACCAAATTACACAATTATTAAACACAAGTCAATTAATTCTTTATTTCATCACATAATAAATTATAACATCATCAGATAAACATTTATTTGGTTTTGCTGATGTTGTGTCAATTGGTCATTTTACTTCAAAGTGCACCCAACAATACAGAAAAGAAGCGTAAAAATGATAACAGCAATTTAGGTTAAGATTTTTTGTTCTATTGTTTTTGTATAATTGCGATAATTCCTTCAGGTGTATCTTTAAATGAGGATGTTGCTCCAATGCTACTAACTGCCTTTGACAATGCTATATCATAAGATTTAACCCATTCGTCATACGTAACGTTTGAAATAGACCCATTTTTTAATTCGGGGAAAAAATTTGTTAATTTAACTTTTATCATTTTGTCTGTTTGCTCTATAATTGTAACATTCCCATCTGGAACAAAAATGACACAATGAATCAAAAAGATTTTAACCATACCTTCGAAACCAATTTCTTTATTAACTATATTCTGCTCACCAACATAGTTTGACGCTTCTTCAATTGATTTACCTGAAGCCTTAGCAACACTGAGCATCATACAATATGCATATTTCCAAAACCCTGATGCTATCTGAAATTTTTGGAAATCAGTCAGGTTTGGAACTGTAAACTTTTCCTGAGCGATGACTGGTTTGGAAACAATAGAAATCAAAATAAGTGTAGTCAGAAAAAATGTTTTCATGAAATTAGTTTTTGGTAAATAATTGAAAATAAAATATCTGTAATTATTTTCATTTCTCTATTTTGTTCGAGTAAATGTAACGCTGCCACTAATAGTTTTCCCATTATTAAACCATCTATAAGTAAACGCATTTGGTGATTTAATTTCATATTCATATTTGAATGATGGCTTGTCAGGATTCGCAATATCACTATAAGGAATTCCTATACATTTATTATTTGATATAAACCACATCGCATAAATTGCGATATCCTGTCCTTTTGTTAACTCAACACAAAGGTATTTATCAGTTTTTTTATCATAACCATAAAGTTCCTTAGTTTCAGATACAATTTTTCCATTTATAACGACATTCCAATAACCCTCTAAACCTGTTCCAAAAGGTTTCATTTCCTGTATGCCAGTTGAGTCCTTGCCCCAATCATATTTCCAAGAGCCAATAAAATACTTCATTAACTCCGTTTGGTTTAGATTGGTTTGATTTGTTTGTGCCTGTATCCCTTTTGCCCAGATTAACTGTAATACTCCAATCAGTATGGTTAAACAAAATGTTTTCATATAATTGGATTTCGGTTAATTGATGAAACTAAAATATCCGAATTCAGTTTGCTGATACAAGTTACGATATTAATAAACCTGAATCAAATAAATCTATAAAAATTGAATGGATAGCATTGAAAAATAAATATTTACAGCACTATCGGATGTTGTAAATAACATGGAATATTGATTAGAGTGAATTAAATCCAATTAAGCACATTTTAAGTTATAGCAACATCAGTATTTCAATGTTGTGGCATAAAAGAAACGGCATTCCCTGAATGCATTACTTTCCTGACATATAACTATCTGCAGCGAAAACAATCAGTGAAAATACGATGATTCCGACAAAGATTATTCCAGATTTAAGTACACCAAAGTACGCTGCTCCACCAATAACAGCTAAAATTAGTATTATCCATATCCAAATCTTGTAACCGCTATGACTTTGTTTACTCATTTTTATTGAATTTATTTGAGTAGTAGTATTTTAATTACTCCGCAAAGAATAGGCTTATGGTAAATAAGTGTATAGGTGCATCATTGAAATAGAATTGTGGGGATGCAGAATCAGAATGCTTCCAAATCTGTATCCAATCTTATTTACTTTATTGTCAGCGTTAGAGTCTTTTTATTTTTGTTCTTCAAAAGATTTTTTTAAATATATTTTCACATTTTGTTCTTCGTTAAAGTTGTAATGAAAATTTAAGCTATCAGCTACAACCTTTGTATACTGTCCAAATAATTCTGCCATTAATAATAGCGATGCCCAATTGTTCTCAATTTGTTGGTCAGAGTATGTTGCAAGTATTTTATCATACTGATTGGTTGATAAATATTGATTCATAAACCTGCCTGCTTTTCCAAAAGAGACGGAAAAGTTAGTTTTAGTCCCAATGTACCATTCTATAATTCTCATAAACATTGGTCTTACGACTTTTTCAAGCATTTCTTTTGAATAAGTTATTTCCTTTCTTAAAAGACCCTTTGAAACATACGTGCTTACCCACCAGAATTCGTTACATGTACTTAAAAATTCCTTTTCTGTCGGTTTTTTAATTAAATAATCAGAATTATTAGGTTCGCTAATGTTTGTAAATAAATTGTCTTTGTCAATCCATACAATTGTCAAACTGTCAAGATGAAAATCTGTTTCAAGCTTATCTATTGGAAACAATGTTAAATCAATTCTATTTCCGTCTTTCAATAACATTAAATAATGGAAAGCACTGCTTTTATCGACATCTTCCTCTTCAGAGGTCATAACATCAGGCAATTGCCAAATAATCCTCTCTCCAAAAATATTTGTCCATTTGTGGTTACAAGTAAAACTATCAAGGTCTTTTACAATATATTGGATGTCAAAATCTTGGTATTTGTCAGGTAAAATTGTACTGTCAGCTCTTGAACCATTTAATAAAACAGCTCTAATTCTGTCGTCAAGTTTTGCAGTATCAATTATCAGTTTTTGAATTTCGTTCGCACTTCTCATTATTATCTAATATAGTATATATAAATTACTGATACTCGTTCATAAGGTAATTGCAAAAGCCGGAGTGCATAACCACATTCAGCCAGTCAGATTGTCTTTACCATACAAAACTATGTAATAATGATTTAACTCCGACTTGAGGTGGTCATTAAAATTCAGCCGATAATGTTCAGGGGCAATGGCATTACCACATGTATTGGAGGCATTGACTTTCACATCATAGCATGATTGTATCGCCTTCTCAAATAATAGTCGAATGACCTTCATGAGGAAGTTCTCTCCTTTTAACATGAGGAAATACTGCTTTTAAATAAAAATTAATTATTGCCGTAATTAAACGACATAATCTCTTTTGTTTTAAAATATCCTTTATGTACCATATCGGTTGAAAGGTCGTGAACTTTAAATAAGTAGACTATACGCTGGTCTACAATTTCTCCCATCCACTTCACTTTTCGCCTATCAAGTTTTGTATAAGTTGTATGTTTAAAATAATAAATGCCATCATCGTTTTTATCAATGACAACATTTAGGTAGCCACTTTCTTTATGTGAGTTAATTTCACGCACTATTAGACTTTTCATCTTACTACTCCAGATAAAATTTTTTAAAGGATTTTCCATAATATTTGAATTTTAATTATTGATTAATAATTTAATTGGGATGTCTACTACGTATGCTTTTGAAAAGCCACCCCTTGGACGAGGAGCACCAACTTTAACTCGGAACATTCTTTCCCCTTTAAGGTACTGATGGGTAATTATTCCTTTTGAATAAGTAGCTTCATGAATTTCACTCCCTGTGCGAGCACAATATTCATGGTCAATTGTTGAAATTCGGTCTTCAAGTAACCTGTTTTCCTGAATCGACCTTTTAAGAAGATTCTTTTCGAGTTGCAGCCTTGACATAATCTTTTCATTGGTCAAGATTGCATCAACTTCTGATTTTAAAATTCTTTTTCTCATATTTTTAAAATTTAATTGTTAAAAAATTCCAAATAAAAAGCCACCAATAATAACTTCAACATAACAGAAACCCTGCTAAAGAATACTTTAGCACTCTTGCTTGTCCTTTTAGTTTTAGTTTAATTGGTGGCTCGTTCTCCTTTTAAATAGGAGCAGTTTAACTGCCAAATTCAATACTATTATACGAATTTATAAAGGAAAATGTTACTAATTCTTTCAACATTTTTAAACTACTGGTAATTAATAATATAACTACTTTTTAATCAAAAATGACAATTTTAATCAAAGAAAGTACATAGTTTAAAAATCAGGATAACTTGTAATACATGGCACTGAAATATTCTATTAATTATATGATAATCATACCATTAATTTGCAAAAGCAGGAGTGCATGACCACATTCAGCCAGTCAGATTGTCTTAACCATACAAAACTATTTAATAATGATTTAACTCCGACTTGAGGTGGTCAAAATAATTCTGCCAAAAGTGGTCATTTACACTGGCTTTTGCAATATGTTATAAGTTTTACCATTTGACAGTTTCTGTACATTAAGAGATACAATACTCTGCATCATCAAAATTCAATAGCCTGATTGCTTTAATATCATTACCAGCCACTTTCTTTTACAATTTCATGTTATGGCATATTTAACATTAACCTTTTACCACAGGTCATTATAAATGGCAAAGCGAGGACAATAGTATTTGGTGTAACATATTCCAGTACATTCCTTCCAGAACTATTGGTATAGGTCTTAATGGTATTGTTGTTTGTTTCAGTTGTCATGGTTGCCAATATCATAGTATCGTACATTACCCCCTTGAATGTATCCCCCAATACCTACCCCCGTATACCCCGCCCCCCATAGGGACTGAGGGTGCTACATGTTCATCACTTTTTTGATAGATACTTTTTAATTGAAAATCTAGACATATACGGAAGGATTCCGAAATCCAAGAGTGCAAAAATTTTATAAAAAATCTTGATCGTTAAAAAAATTCCAAAATTTCAAACCATTATGGAAAAATTACTCTTACTGGTTTGTACAGGTAAAGATATTACAATAATGGAAGGAGCAGGATAACTTTGGCTGTGTTGCCGGATATGTAGATGGTACGAACTAAGCATTCAGAAGATGTCATGAAGCCTAAGATGCTTAACTTAATCAATTACGAATCCGTAAGGTTACCTTCGTTAAGAAGCACCCTAAATGGGTATTGGAGGCATTTTTATTTTTCACCTCAAGAACGTTCATCTTCAATGCTATTTTAGATGGTAACATTTTTGCATCCATCCACAAAAACCAGAATATCGGTAATTATAATTCATTCCACAACCATCTCCTTAAAATTTACCACCCCCGACCATATTAACATCTTACGAATAATAATGAAGTAAAAAAGTAATTAAATATTTGTATATTAATGTATAACAAAATTTGAAATACTTCAAAGCTTTAAATCTTGGAGCGTTTAGTTGATATTAAAAATATTTTACACGGACATATATTACAACATATTGGTTGTAGACATAAAAGGTGTAGTAATTTGAATATCAAAAATTGTATATAATCTATTTAGATTTTGGGTGTTTCTTATTTACTTTTTTCATCTGCTGTTTTTCGTATTCATCAGTCAGTTTAATATATCTATCCATTATTCTATATGATGATTGCCCAACCCATTTTAATATGGTTTTCCAGTCTACCCCTTTTGCTACGCACATACTGATAAAAGTATCTCTTCCACAGTGTGTTCCATAATCTGATTTATATTTTAAATCTGGATATTTCTCCTGCATTTTAAGAAACATCTCCTTTAATTCTCGATTATATGCTTGATTGGTAATCGCTAATTTACGAATGTCATAGTCATGTTTTTTAAGTAGTTCTTTTGCTACATCGTGCAAAGGTTGTTCTATTTTTATTTTATACCTTTTAGTCTTGGATGGAGTAAAGTTAAGTATCCCATTCTGTATGTTTTCTTCATTTATTTTAAAAGCATCACTATAACGTAAGCCAGTATAACACTGCCACAAAAATCTATCTTTTGTCAGCATTAAATGCTTTTCTGCGAATTGATGAGCATATAATGTTTCACGTTGGGTATCATTTAATGGATTAGCATCGTTAATACTTTTTGTACCACGTTTAAAACCATCTGGATTTTTTATTCTGAAATCGTCTGTTAAGTTTATTTGAAGTTGTTTTTTCCGTTTATAAAAGTGGTTTAGAACAGTTATCAAGATCGTATAAGTCTTTTCGACCGTACCGGAATTATACCCAATCTTCTTACCATTCTTCGCTTCATTTTTTAACCATAATTCAAACTTGTCAGACCATACCATATCAATATTTTCAAAAAAGGTTCTTTTCCCTGTTGACGCATCAAAACTCTTAATTCGATTTTTGACAGTTATAAATTCTTTTAAGGTATTACGAACTGTACCTGAAGCTTTTCTATAGTTTATATAATCATCAAAATAATCTACCAAGGATTTTCTATTTTCTTTCCTGTTTGGGAAAAACTCTTTAAGCGAAGCAAGATTCATAGCTTCTGAATATACTTGGTCAATGGTCTGCATTCCTTTACTGTTGATATAGGCTTTGACTGCTACAAAAACTTTATCAATATCTTTATTTTTAAGATATACATCTGATTCTGGCGGCATAACCATTTCTTTTTTTTGATTCCAGTTTTTTGGATTTATCCAAACATCGGTGGATATACGCTTAAATATCGTATTATACTGACCAGTTCCACTATATGTATATTGGCATACTTCAATCAACACTTTGGTAAGTCCATTCTTATTTATCCGGTTTCTAATCATTTTTCTTTCGTTAAACCTTTGCTCATCACTTTTAAATCCATAAGCATTATTGGGGTCTGTATAATCAATCATGGTGGTAAAAAATTTAAGATTATATAATAATCACTACAAATGTATGTTATTTAATTATTTGTGTCAACTTTTAATTAAATATATGGTGAATTATTGAAAAAGTGGTAAAAAATCTATGACTGATTATCAGCCTATTATATAATAAAAATACTCCTGCCACCCCGACCAATAAGTGTTGATAAACAGATATTTACACTATTTTGAACCCTGTTTTGAACTGAAAAAAGAAAAACCTGTCATTTTTGGCAGGTTTTTTAATTGTGCGCCCGGCATGGGCGATAACTATAGGGTGAAAGTCCCGAACGCGCCTTGACAGAAGGAAGCGTTAGCCAAAGGCAAGGGTGTCCATCGCGAGGTGGAATCTGAAGGAAGCCGGCGGCAAAATTCCGGTCTGACGAACAGAAACTTCATAAAAGGCCTAAGGTTACCGGATGAGTTTGCAATACAAAACAAAGTCCGATTCTGTCCGGGGTAACCAAGGTAAATGGAGCAGATAGATGGGATGAAAGTTATCGTTTTTACCCGGGGAGGTCTCACGGACATGAAGAAACGGAGTATGAATCATGGTCGAAAGAAGGTTTATCGTGAGAAGTCAGCCGAAGCCATAGTACCACATAACTACCAAATGTGGGAAGGGCTGAACCTTAACGAGTGAGTAGTAAATGAATGTTACCAACATGAAGGGAAGAAAGCAGAAAATCTTTGAGCAATCAGAGACCTGTCCACGGAAAGATAGGACGGCATCCGAAGGCTACGTGGAAGGGCAGACTTTCATGTGGATAACTGAAAACAACCTCACCACCAATGATTATCGATTAGGGAATGGGCTTTTAGAGCAAATCCTTTCACCCTCGAATCTGAATGCAGCATTCAAACAAGTAAAGCGCAATAAAGGTGCGGGTGGAATAGACAAGATGGAGGTAGAGTCTTTAAAGGACTATCTTGTCGCCAACAAGGATATTCTAATTAAGTCCATCCAAATGGGGAAATATTGCCCCAATCCAGTAAGAAGGGTATGCATACCCAAAGAAAACGGAAAACAACGCCAGTTGGGCATTCCCACGGTTGTTGACAGAGTAATTCAACAAAGCATTGCACAAAAACTGACCTCGATTTACGAGCCACAGTTCTCATCCTACAGCTATGGGTTCAGACCCAGGCGCAGCGCCCACCAGGCTCTTCGTAAATGTCAGGATTACATTACTCACGGCTATGACTACGCAGTCGATATAGACCTGGAACGGTTCTTTGATACCGTTAATCACAGTAAGCTTATAGAGGTACTTTCCCGAACCATCAAGGACGGACGAGTGGTGTCACTTATCCATAAATACCTCAATGCAGGAGTAATGCAGGAAGACCACTACGAAGAAACCAATGAAGGCGTACCGCAAGGCGGGCCATTAAGTCCGCTGCTGGGGAATATCGTGCTGAATGAGCTGGACTGGGAGCTTGAAAAGAGGGGACATAAGTTTGTTCGCTATGCGGACGATATGGTGATACTCTGCAAGAGCCACCGTAGTGCCGAAAGGACGATGGAAAGCATCGTATCTTACATAGAGAGGACGCTCTTCTTAAAAGTCAATCGGGACAAAAGTCAGGTTGCAACCGTGAAGGACATAAAGTTCCTTGGCTACTCCTTCTACCAACTCAAAGGAGAAGGTCGGCTACGGATACACCCAAAAAGTGTGACAAAGATGAAAACCCGCATTAAGCAGTTGACATCAAGAAGCAATGGATGGGGTAACCAACGTCGGAAGGAAGAACTAAGCCAATACATCAAAGGCTGGGTGCAATACTTCATGTTGGCCGATATGCGAAATCTTTTGGAGAGAACGGACGAGTGGTATCGCCGCAGACTACGTATGGTAATCTGGAAACAATGGAAACGGATTAAAACCAGAATGGCAAATTTAATTAGGCTTGGCATTAACAAATACAAGGCTTATGAATGGGCGAACACACGGAAAGGCTACTGGCACATAGCCAATAGTTTTATCCTGTCACGTACTATCACTAACGATCGTTTACGCAAGGCCGGATACGTTTTCTTGTTGGATTATTATGAATCGGTAAGAGTTGTTTATTAAGGAACCGCCGTATACGTGATCCGTACGTACGGTGGTGTGAGAGGTCGGAAAATAAAGTAGGAGGAAAACTACTTTATTTTCCTCCTACTCGATTTATTACCTATGGAAGAACTGAAATTTGATTCGATTTCTGGTGGGGCTACATGTAGTAATGATTATCAATAACTTACATAATTTTGAACACTGTTTGAACATTTTGTGAGTTATTTTTTTGTTTATTTTTTTAATAGCTTTACAGATGGGTCAACAATTAGACTTGAAAATCAGTTTAATACATAAGGTTTTGAATTGTTTTTGATCTATGAGATGAAAACCCTGTCGTAATTGGCGGGGTTTGCTATTAACAAAATCTTAGTATTAGAACAAGTCCAAGTCTAATTGTACTTTTTTTGTTGGATGAAAAGTTCCAATAATGACAAAAGGATTGAGTGCTACCAAATGGAAATCTCTCAAAGTACCAAGATAAAAATACAAATCCTTTGTTTTCGAAAAATCATCAAAATACTTTTTCTTCACGTCCTTACAAGCTTTTGTTTCATCTCCTTCATATTTTTTCATACAATTCAAGAATAACTGCCCTGTCTCCCAATCTTCTATCATGAGGGTACGTTCTTTTCCGGTAATATCGGAAAATATAAATGAAAACTTGTATGGTAATTTTCGAACCACTTCAAAAGGATTTTCCGATTTTGCAAATAAATTTCCTTGTTGCGCTCTTGATTTTAGCTTCGTCAGCTTATTCTTATCCCATTCACGTTCGACAGGTTCATAAATAAAATCATGAACTGCTGATGGCTTGAATACAGCTAATGATGTATATTTATTTTTGTCCTTTGCATCATTAATTAAAGTATTGAAATCGTTATAAACATTCTTCAAAACGATTTCTTTTCTTAGCTGCCAGTTGTTATCTGTCTCGATATGTCCTATTATCTTCGGTGGATTATCCATAGAGGTTGGACGATAACTTTCCGGACGAAAATCCGAAGTATTGCTACTTTAAAAAGAAAAAAAATGAATTTACCTTGGTTTAAACAAATTGGCATATTTTTTATCCCTAAAACTAAAATTGGTTGGATAATTTTCTTGGTAGGAATCTGTTTTGCAGTTTATAAACTTTTACATTGACAGTAGGTCTCATTCTGTAAGTGACACTCTAATCAATTTTGTTTTTAATCTTCTTCTTATTGGAGCAGTTTATTCATTAATTGCTTTTCTTGCAACCAGAAAATTGGAGAAATAAGAACATTTATTATATTGGTCTTTCATGGATATATAATGGATATATATTATAGTAACGAGCATCATTTCAATGAAATATTTAACAAGATTGGTTATGAAGAAACTTATTATCACTGGCATATTATTGCTTAACATTTCTGCTTTTTCATTCGGACAAATAAGGTTTACCGATAATCCAGATAGTTCAGTATTTCTTACAAGTGACATCGACAATTTCTGGAAGGCTTTTGCTGATTTCAAGAAGGACACCACAAAGAACCCATTTGGCAAAGAATATATTGACATCGGTAGTACCGGAGTAAAAGGATTTATACCAAATAGAATAGAAAGTGCGGAACATCTTTATGCTGTCGTTAAGCAGAAATCAGCAGACTATGAAAAAATAAGAGGAAATACACTAAGAATCAAAGAGAAAGAGAAGCAATGCAGAAGTGCATTCTATGCATTAAAATATTGGTATCCCGAAGCCAAGTATCCCCCTGTATATTTTGTTATCGGTGCTTATAATTCAGGAGGCACATTTAATGAAGGCGGCTTATTTATTGGTGCTGAAAAGCAGACAGACATCAATAATATACCTTTCACCGTTGCGCACGAACTCATACATTTTCAGCAGAAGAATTGGATGAAAAATCCCACTTTACTTCAACAAAGCATTATTGAAGGTAGTGCTGATTTTATTGGTGAATTAATCTCGGGTGAGAACCTCAATAAAGATGCCAATGACTATGGCAATCGGAATGAAGAAAGACTATGCAAGGAATTTGTAATGAGAATGGACAGTTCTAACTATATTGATTGGATGTATGGTGTTTCTGGCAAGGACGACAGACCAAATGACCTTGGCTATTGGATGGGTTATAAAATCACAGAACAGTATTTCAAGAAATCCGCAGATAAGAAGCAAGCTATAAGGGAGATACTTGATATAAAAGATTATAAAGAGTTCTTACAAAAAAGTGGTTACTTAAGTAAGTACTTAAAATAGATAACTGCTTAGATTGTAAAAACCAATGATTTTGGATATTATACAATTCACGGTGCAATAAACAGATGTTCTGACGAGGTTCAGCCAGAAAATAGTTAATTAATCAATATGTTAATATTCATTTATTTAGGTTTAAAGTAGAAATTTAATACCATCCGGCACGGATAGGTTTCATTTAATTGCTTCTTTACAATGAGAAAAAACGTCATACTTAATTACATTTTACTGACTTTTTTAGTAGCATGGCTTTCATGGTTTGGTCTGATGCTATTAATAAACAGTAAATTAGTACTTCCGAATAGCATTATTTATAACATTTTATACATATTTGGTGGAATTTCCCCATCAATCACTGCTTTAATCGCAATTAGAGGTGACAGTGATTCAAAGAAAAGATTAAGAAAAGAGGTTTTTAGGTTTAAAACAAGCATTTTATGGTATCTCGGAATAATTGTTATTCCTCTTATCCTAAGCGTTATATCATGGCTTTTAAATCTAACTATTGGAGGCAAAAACAATGATTTTTTGCAAAAGCCAATTTATTACATAATTCCAATACTCCCCATAATGATTATAGGTGGGGGATTGGAAGAGATTGGCTGGAGAGGATTATTGCTTGTAAAACTAATAGAGAAGTTCTCTCCATTAAAATCAACAATAATAATATCTGTAATTTGGGGAATATGGCATTTACCTCTTTGGTTTGTAAAAGGAGTCCCACAGTATGGTACAAATTTTATAATTTTCCTGTTAGGAGTTTTTTCTCTGTCATTCTTACTTACTGTTTTATACGTTGGTACACGAAGTATATTTTTATGCATCTTACTTCATGGTCTTGAAAACGCTTATTTAAACATCGGTATGGGTTCTTGGGCAAGTGCGCCAGTTTCTTTGTTGATAAGTGCTATGCTTCCTTTAGTGCTTTCAATACTCATTTTTATTATCTATTTTAAAATAAGACCTTTTAGGGTTGGATTCCCTTTAAACTAATATTAAGATATTAATAAATTAGCCATATGCTTCGCAGTCTCTATTGTTTTAAGTAAATCACAACCTGCTTGAAATGTAGTACTGCGAGCAGTTTTTAAAATGTTCGTTGAAATATCCAACAAGGCGACACTATCTCATACTTGACCTTCCTTGGTCTAATTGTATTGCAAACATTTACTCTCACACTTCATGTGTCGCCTTTTTTTAAGATAAAGGGCAAGGCGATTATCTTGAGGCAGTCCTTCACAACCCACAGCACGAGGGTCAAATGCAGCGAAACAATCAAAAGGACTGCCTCTTTTTTTTGAATAAAATAAACATTTAATCAATAACCAAAATTGTTCCCCAGTTCTTTGTGAAAGATTTGTAGCACGATTTTTGTCGTATTAATCTTTAATCAAACCTCTATCGATATGAAAACTAATCTTTTAAAGTTATTGTCACTGGTTCTTTTAGCAATTCTAATGAGTTGCCAAAAGGAGGACAAAACGGTTTATGAATTAATTATCGGTAAATGGGAATGGGTAAATACCATATATCCAAAACTATTACTGGAATCAAACCCTCAGATATCGGGATTTTCAAAATCTCTTGAGTTTTTGAGCAATGGCAAAATGAACGAATACAAAAATGATACCCTTATTCAAACCTCAGTTTACACTATACAAATAAACACTTCAAATCCCAATAATTACGTATTAAGCCAGAATGGGATAATTTTTTCACCGTTTTATATGGTTAATGACAGTTTAATTTTCAACGATGCTTATGTCGATGGACCAGTAATATCTTATATAAGAAAAAAATAAGAAATTATAAAGTGCATCATGAAAAGGATAGCATTTTTTCTTGTTCTTATTATCGCTTGGTACGGATGTAAGAAGAATGATAATGAAACTTCAAAATTTAATATTGGGACTTTCCAAGGGGAAAAAACCATTTATTATCCAAGTACACATTATGAATCTGCTGACACGATAACAATTCAGTTTGACAGCACTACATACTCATATTCAAGTTCTAATGCACTTGATTTTGGCAGAGGAAATTATCTTATTAAAAATAATTCAGTTGAATTTAAGGACGAAGAATTCAGGATTGCATTATACACATGGGATTGGATATTGTCCGGCACGTTCAATTTACAAATAACCGATGGTTTAATTATTCTGAATCAAAATAACTTAGGTAATCAAATTTCCTGCAGACTAAAAAGAATATCAAAATAATGGACACTTTGCGAAGTGAAGAATCTAATAATTGTTTTGGCAATAATAACATGCTGTTACGGGATGTAAAAAGGAAAATCCAGTAACCTATTCATCAAGTTTAATTGGAGAATGGTCTTGGGATAAGCACTGTGTGGGGGGATTGCAGGGTGTGAAAACGCCGAAGAAAATGAACATATTACAATTAATCTGGTTTTTACAGTCGATTCAATCTATAATTACTATATGAATGATACTTTAAGAACATCATACAGATTTTATGTTTACAAATTAATTACTCCTTATGGTAATACTACAAATGTCATCGATAATGGCTTAAACAGTGAAACATTCTCAATAACTCATGACATACTATCATTACCTGTAAATGGGATATCACAAAGTGATTTTAAAAGAATTAAATAGATGAAAAAGATACTGATTTTCAGTTTTATAATGGTCTTGGTTGGTTTTGGATGTAAAAAAGCAACCGTGCAGGATGCTGATTTATTAAAAACAACATGGATATTGTCATATATTCAGGATACTAAAACAAATGGGATAACGAATTATCCGAGTAACGAAACAAGTAAAATATCGATTGTATTTACGGATTCGTTAAATATCATTTCATTTAACGGTATTTGCAATGGCGGTTGGGGTACGTATTCTTACTATCCTTCTTCTACTTCTTCTTCTGGAGCAATTAAAATAACAGATTTAGTGACTACTATTAATTATTGTATTAATTGTGAATATTGTAGTGAATGGGAAAGTTATACAACTCAAAACCTTGACAGTGCTTTCAGCTATAAGATAAACGGGAACAATCTGGTAATATATTCACATGGTTCGTATAATCTGGATTTCAACAAGAATTAATTAAAATAACACTCAAACTACCATCGTGAAAAAATTAGCATTGTTGTTTTTTATCTCAATTATGTTTTTTTCTTGTCAGAAAGAATATCTGATTCCCGATAAAGAAGTACCTGACTGGTTGCAGGCAGAAATTAAGCATGAGGAATAAATAATCAAAGAATCACCACAATCGATGTTTGCTTGTGGCGGTTGGTTGCGTTATGATTGGCAAAACGAATACTATTTTGAATATCACAATGCTTTAAGTTCCTCGTCTCCAAGAGCAATTTCAACAAAAGGGGATACATTTCATATTTATGCAAATGATTTCACTACAGATTATTACAAATAAAAGTGTTGCAAAACCTTAGTTTGGGAAGCACCTAATTTTTCAGACATACCTGATAAATAATAATCGATATTATAGATGTGTGATTTACTTCATTGGAATAGCCAATAGGTATGACCATAGCCAGCCAAATCTTATTGACCAACAAAACCTGAAGTGACCGTTTGTAATCGATTCTCATATTTTACATGTAATACACACGCCAAGATGTAGTAAGTATGTCCGGTTTTTATACACTATTGTACAGAATTACTGTTTTGAATGAGTTTTTAAGCCATTTGCGGGCAGATTGTATGGCTATTGATGGTTGAATTCCATATAACATGGCTATGGTTAAATGCAGTTTAAAAAGCACTCTGACATAAATATTTATACTCCATCATTGGAAAAACTTAACTTTGATTAACTGCCGACCTAAGAACGGTGTAAATTATATTAATATGAACAAATCCACAGCCATATTTTGTTGGAGTGGCGGAAAAGATTCTTCTTATTGCTTGCACAAAGTTCTAACAGAAAAATTGTTTGATGTAAAATATCTACTCACCACCGTGAACGATAAGTTTAAAAGGATTTCAATGCATGGAGTTAGAGAAGAATTATTGGACAAACAAGCCGAATCAATCGGTATTCCACTCGTGAAGGTAAGAGTTACAGAAGGCACGAAGGAGGAGTATGAAAAACAAATGGAAACAGTTTTGTTAAAAGCCAAATCAGAAGGTATTAATAATGTAATTTTTGGCGACATTTTCTTGGAAGATTTAAGAGAATATCGTGAAAATAATCTGGTAAAGATTGGAATGAAAGGGATTTTCCCATTATGGGGGATGAATACTGCAAATCTTTTAAATGAATTTATCACAGGAAAATTTAAAGCCGTTATTTGTTGCACTAATGACGGATACCTTGGAGAAGAATGGGTAGGAAGGAGAATAGACAGGTCATTTATTGAACAATTACCTGTTAACGTTGACCCGTGCGGTGAAAACGGAGAGTATCACACATTTTGTTATGATGCTCCTTTATTCAAAAAGAAAATCAATTTTACAGTTGGCGAAAAAGTTTACAAACCACTTGAAATAAAATCAGAAGATGTCCGCACACTTTCTGCAAACGTGTCGACAAAAGGATTTTGGTTTTGCGATTTATTACCAATAGTATAAACGAATGAAACCTGCATATCAACTTTTATGTCATATAAATTATAGAATGCAATAATTGAGTATCATGATTCCTTTTATGCTGATTTTTTCGATAACTGTTTATAATTTGAAAAATAATTTTAACAATGAATACTAAAGTTGTTTTGGATTTTGTAGAGGCGATTAATAATGGGAATGTCGATAAAATATATGATTTAATGACCGATAATCACCTGTTTATTGATTCCCAAGATAATAGAGTTATAGGTAAAGAAAAAATGAAACAGGCATGGGTTGGCTATTTTGAATTATTTCCTGATTATAGAATTGAAATAAACGAAATCCTTGAAAAAGATTCACGAATCTATGCTTTCGGATATGCCAGTGGGACTTATATGAATTTGAAAAATGAGAATAATAGTAATTACTGGAGAATTCCTGCAGCATGGACAGCAACAGTAAAAGATAATCAAATAATGGTATGGC
The DNA here is from genome assembly GCA_963789985.1 of uncultured Bacteroidales bacterium. Lineage (GTDB taxonomy): Bacteria > Bacteroidota > Bacteroidia > Bacteroidales > VadinHA17 > LD21. Next base: position 47,637 of record CAWBNA010000019.1, read on the forward strand.
AGGTCTATGCCGACAATATTATAGTTCTTGATATTATCAATAGGAACAAATAAAAACTATGTGCAAAAGCCGGAAGGCATGACCACTTTTAGCCAGTCAGATTGTCTTGACCATACAAAACTTTATTTCAATGATTTAACTCCAACTTTAGATTGTCAATATAATCCAGCCAAAAGTGGTCAGGGGCAATGGCTTTACCATGCTGTCTACTTTTGCAACTTTTGACAGCAAGAAATGGACATGCAAATTGCTCTGAAATCCATTTACCGTATGACCTGATGTAAAACAAAGTACATTTTTTACAAATATTTATCCAATTCCTGTTTCAAATTATCCGATATTCCGGTCAAAGGAAGCCGAAGTTCAGGACTTTTAATTAGTCCCTTTTTTGCTAAATAATACTTAATTGGAGCAGGATTCGGTTCTTTAAATAGCAATGGAATAAATTTCTCAATAGTCTTCCATGTTAATAAAGCAGTTCTTTGGTCATTTTTATCGATGGAATCTACAATTGAAACAAATTTCTCAGTTTCTAAATGAGAAGCTGCTAATATTCCTCCATCGCCTCCAAGTGCCAAGTTTAAATAAAAAAGAATATCTTCCCCTGTAAGTACAGAAAAACTATTAGGACGATTAAATATTAAATCCATTGTTTGATTAATATTCCCACAAGAATCTTTGACTCCTGCAATGTTTTCAAATTCTGCGAGTTTAAAAAGAGTATCATTCTCAATATTTCTTCCTGTGCGGTGCGGAATATTGTATATAATTATTTTCAAATCGGTCGAATCTGAAATTGCTTTAAAGTGCTCAAATATTCCCTTTTGGTCTGGTCTGCTATAATATGGAGAAACTGATAGGATTCCATCAACTTTATATTTTTCAACAACTTTCAGCAATTTCAATATCTTATTAGTATTGTTCCCTCCTAATCCAAAATAAATAGGCAATCTTTTATTATTGAGCTCGACAGTTTTTTCCAGTAGTTCTTCAAATTCATAATCTTCTAAAGTTGGAGATTCTCCTGTCGTTCCATTTGGAATTAAGCCAGTTATTCCTTTGGGAGTATAATAATCTATTAATTTCTTATATGATTTATAATCAATTTTATTATCAAAAAATGGTGTAACAATTGGTAGCCAAACTCCTTTTAAACTATTCATATTTTAAAATATTAATGTTTATGTTAGAAGGACAGTCATTTATTATATCTAACATTTTTATGCATGTTAAAGATGCTCAATTAAATATAAAAAACTGATTATTTTTCACCAGTAGTGGTTTTTAAAATTATCCCACCATCACCAACAGCATAACCTGTATTTAAATCGGTGAAATAAACAGAATATAATGGATAAATTGTGCCGCTTTTGTGTGATGCCCATGTTGTTCCACCATTCGTTGTTTGCAGTATTGTTCCCATATAAGGTTTCCCCACAAAGTCAATACCAGAATCAGACCAAGTGAATGAACCACCGACAGCGTAACCTGTACTTTCATCCGTGAAATAAACTGAATATAAAGCATCAGTAGTTCCACTTTTTTGTGCCGTCCATATTTGACCGCCATTTATTGTTTTAAGAATTGTTCCTCCACTACCTACAGCATAACCCGTATAGGCATCGGTGAAATAAACAGAATTTAAATTATTTGTTGTATATATATAGTCGTTTTGTACAGTCCAATTTTCCTTGCTTGATTTTGTAATTATTTCAAAACCGACAGCGCATCCTGTATTATCAGCAAAGAAGACTGAATATAAAGGCACAGTTGCTCCGCTATTTTGAATTGTCCATGTTGTTCCACCATCGTTTGTTTTTAAAATTCCTCCTGTCACGTCACCAATAACAACATAACCCGTATTAGCATCAGTAAAATAAACTGAGTATAAAGCATAGGTTACACCACTTATCTCTGCTACCCAGTTTACCCCACCATTTACTGTTTTTAATATTGTTCCAAACCAGCCAACTGCATAACCTGTATTTGAATCGGTAAAAAAAACTGACGTCAAAACATTAGTTGTACCACTTGTTTGTGCCGTCCAAGCTGTACCGCCATTGATGGTTTTTAGTATTGTACCAGAATAACCGACAGCATATCCTGTATTAACATCAGTGAAAAAAACTGAATTTAAAGTATTTGTCGTTCCGCTTGTTAGTGTTATCCAATTTAATTTGTTTTGCTCGTCTTTATGACATCCGCTAATCAAGAAAAATAATGTCAATATAATTATCAAATTTTTCATTTGTGGATTTTTGAATTATTAACTCATTTTATTCAGTTTTATGATTTCGCCAACCGTGTCCTACCAACTTTATGGTGATTTCTAGATAGTCTTATAAAAGTTTACTCATTAAAGGTACGAATAAAAAAATACTAAAGTACTAAGTTGATTGTTGTTATCGTCTATATATTCGGTTCTTCAAATACTATATAATCGTACCAGAATCATAGACAACTGAGTTAGTTTAATTTTCATAAATTTAAACCAATGAATTAAATTGAAAAGGTAGAGAAAAATGCAATTTAAAAATGAAATACTTTTCACAGTAACCTTGTTTTGCTTGGAGTTAACCGGAATTCAGGCGCAGACAGTTAAAGATATTGACGGCAATGTTTACAAAAGTATAACTGTTGGAACACAGGTTTGGATAGTGGAGAATCTGAAAACCACCAAATATAATGATGGATTATCCATACCATTGGTTATAGATAATAAGGCTTGGAAAGCATTAAATACCTCTGCATACTGTTGGTATAATAATGACGAGATAACATATAAAAACAAGTATGGTGCTTTGTACAATTGGTACACAGTAAATACAAATAAGTTATGTCCAAAAGATTGGCATGTACCTACTGATGCAGAATGGAGAACACTGACAACCTATTTGGGTGGTGAAGGTGTTGCTGGTGGAAAAATGAAAGAAAAAGGTACAGCACATTGGGATAGTCCCAATATCGGGGCAACGAACGAAAGTGGTTTTACGGCACTTTCAAGTGGTGTCCGTAACATGTCTGGAGAATTTGACTACTCTGGCTCAAATGTGGAGATGTTTCGCTCCAACGGATATTGGTGGAGTTCTACTGAACTTTATTTTTATAATGCTTACTACAGACGCTTGTACCACACTCTCAGCGATATCTACAGTAGCCTCAGTGATAAGAGATTTGGCTTTTCTGTTCGCTGTTTACAGAATTAATTGACTATCTGTCTCGACTTGATTTTATAACAACTCCTTTGGGACGTATTAACCTGTATAAAGTATTTAACGTAACAATATTGGGACTAACATCAATGGCTGAGATAGTACCCAGTAAGAAACAATGAAAAAAATCATATTAATAGCCTGTGCTACTAAGCAGGGAGTTAAAAAGGCAAAAGCCAAAGACCTTTATATAAGTCCGCTTTTTACAAATAGCCTCGCATATGCTTATTCACTAAAACCTGACAAAATTTATCTACTTTCTGCTTTACATCATTTGCTTGACCTTGATACGGAGATAGAACCATATAAAGTTACATTGAGCCATGTCCCAAAGCAAAGAAGAAAACACGGACTTATAATTTTGTGCTCAAAGGAAAAAGAAGAATGGGGAAAGAAAATTAAAGAGATGCTTTCACAACAATTCGACCTTCAAAACGACCAGTTTATTGTTCTTGCTGGACAGGAATATATAAAGCCAATAAAACCATATATAAATAACCTTAACGACAAATTACATGGTTTGGGTAACGGAGAAAGAATAAGTTATTTAAAGAGTCAATTGCAGTGATACATCAATTGGCTATTCTTGAAAGGATATAGACAGTAATTTAATATTTTTACATATGGCACAAAAAATTCTTATCCTGATAAACGATGCCCCCTATGGGACAGAAAAGCATATAATGCATTACGTATGGCTTTGCAGCTTGGCAAAGACCATGAAGACGTGGAAGTAAGAGTATTTTTAATGGCAGATGCTACAAATTGTGCATTGGCAAATCAAAACATTCCAAATGGCTATTATAATATCGAAAGGATGTTAAAAGCTGTTCTTGCAAAAGGTGGAAAAGTCAAGATATGTGGTAGTTGTGCTGAAGCCAGAGGGTTAAAAAAAGCTCAGCTTATAGAAGGTACAGAATTAAGTACAATGGTTGAACTGACAAACTGGGTCATTGATAGTGATAAAATAATCACATTTTGAGTTTACCATAATCCGTGCATTAAATTTGTGATCCATCGACAACATTCATACAAAATAACATGATTAAAACCAGAAGCATAGGGACGGATTTTTACTGCATATTAACTAATGATAAGTTAACAATGGATTCAGATGCACCCATTTTCAAAGGGGGACTTGGAAACGGATTCAGACCGCATGAGTTATTGGAAGCAGCCTTGGCTTCATGTATCAACATTACTATCCGAATGATTGCAAGAGAGAGAAATATAAATATCGATGGAGTCGAGACTCAGGTTGAAGTTGACAGGGCACAAAGCGATAAATCAATTTTCAATTACAAAATTTTACTTGTTGGCAACCTTAAAGATAAAGATAGGGAGTTTCTGATGAATATCATCGACTTTTGCGCCATAAAACAAACATTGACAAAACAATTGGAGTTTGTGCAATATGACTAAAAAGAATCAAATAAAATCAATAATAACATGTCCTGAATGTGGCTTCAGCAAAGAGGAAACTATGCCAACAGATTCGTGTCAATTCTTTTATGAATGTACAAATTGTGGGAAGATACTAAAACCTAAGAAGGGCGATTGCTGTGTTTATTGTTCATACGGCACTGTAAAGTGCCCACCGATGCAAGCTACTGGCAGGTGTGACTGCAACTGTTGATATTTATATCAATTACTTTTTTTGAATCATTTAAAATCATGTAAACTTCAGAAAAACAATGGAATGCTATTTACAAAGTGGGTGCAATGAGGACAATAATTGTACTATGCGGTATTATCCTTGATATGGTTATTGGTTCTGTGACCGGTTGTAATGTAGCTACACTTCCTCAGACTGCAATTGAGAGATTTAGCCAATTTAAAAACAATTGGTTGCTCGGACTTTATAACCTTGATTTGCTGAATATTATTAACCAAATAATATTAATTCCTTCAATCTTTGCACTTTATGCGGCACATCGAAATGTAAACAAACTTTCCGCACTTCTGGCGTTGATATTATTTCTTGTCGGAACAGCAGTTTTTGTAACCGGGAATACTGCTTTGACAATGCTTGATTTAAGTCATAAGTATTTTGATGCAACATAAGACCAACAAAGATTGCTTTTTGCAGCAGCAGGAGAAGCCATGTTAACTAAAGGAGCGCATGGAAGTCTTGGCGTTTTTATCGGGTTTGTCTTACCAACATTTGCAAATGTGTTGATGTCATATGTTATGCTTAACGGAAAGGTTTTTAGTCGTGCTACATCATATATCGGAATATTGGGAACTTCGCTGATGGTAATTTATATTATATTGGTAACATTCATCCCATCAGTTGAGAAACTGGCATTAGCATTTGCTATGCGTGCAGGACTCTTGGTTATGGCGTGGATGATTATGTTCACAATTAGACTTTTCAAACTGAGTAAAATAGAAGGCATTTAAGTTCTATATGAACTTAACCATTGGTCTTGGATTTTGTTAGTAGTATAAATATTTTAACTCAATTATCACATTTAACAATTAAAAACCTGACAGATTTTGAAAATGGTGTTATCAATGTTCAGAATCAGGTCTGTATTGATAGGATAAAATGATTAAATGAATTAATTATTATTTAAGTATGGATAACGATATCGAAATTTGTCACTGTAACAATATCATGAAAAGTGAAATTGTAAAAGCTATTAAAGAGAAAGGTTTAAAAACAGTTGAAGAAGTACAGGAAGAAACGACAGCAGGAACAACTTGTGGTGGTTGTATTCCGGATATTGAAGACATTCTAAAAGAAATAAATCAATGATTATGAAGCCAACTGAGGATTTAATTCACGAGCATAATGCAATTAAAGTAATGCTCAATATAATGCAGAAGATTGCCGAAAATATCAGAAATGATAAAGAGTTTGATATTAAAGATGTGGAGAAGATTGTCGATTTCTTAAAAACCTTTGCAGATAAATGCCATCATGGGAAAGAAGAAAATGCTCTTTTCCCGGCACTTGTTGGAGCAGGTGTACCAAAAGAAAATGGAGTGGTGGGTGTCATGCTCTACGAACATACTGTTGGCAGGGGTTATATTAAGGAAATAAGTAATGGCATTGAGAGTTTTAAAATAGGCGTTACCAATTCCGGTCAATTAATTGCTGAATCTTTGGCAAAATATGTGATTCTTTTACAGAATCACATTCAAAAGGAAGAAAATATTCTGTTTCCAATGGCTGAAAAAGTCCTAAGTATTGAGAAACAAAATGAAATTTTTGAACAATTTGAAAAAATTGAAGAAGATATGGTTGGACATGGCTTGCATGAACAATTCCACGAACTTATTGAAAAATTGAAAAAGAAATATCTTGGTTATATTCTATAAGGAAAAATGAAAAAATTACTTTTAATGTTGTAGCAGTTCTATCAGTGAACTGTGCCTATTCGCAAAAAATAAACGAATCAGAAGTACCTGCTCCAGTAAAAGCAAAATTCCAATCTTTGCATCCTGACATAAAGGATGTTAATTGGTTAAAGCACAAAAAAAGTGGCTATGAAGCAGAATTTACACAGAACAAATCAGAGTTTGGTGTATCAATTGATTCTCTTGGTAATCTGAAAGAAACCGAAATGGATATGAAGGTTTCTGAACTGTCAAAAGAAATCCATGAGTATGAGGTAAAGAATTATCCGGGTTACACAATTACTGAGGCAGCACAAATAACTTATTCGGATGGTAAACCAATGTAGAAAGCAGAAATAACCAAGGGAAAAGTAAATTTTGATTTACTTTTCGACAGTGCTTTCAAATATGTTAATAAAGGTCATTTTTAAGAAAATGAACATTTTAAAAATCAACAATGGCAAGGTCGAATTACGGAAAGACAATGGTTCTCTTATCAGAATTATTGGTAATGGTGATGCAGTATATGCTGACATAAATCGTGATGGCTCACTGATTTTAATAACCACGATAAGAGGACGGGTTGAACTTCGAAGAGAAAGCGGTTCGTTAATCAGAAGCATTGGCAAAGGGGATGCCATATCAGCAAAATTCAATGAGAAAGACATACTGGTAACAACCAACAAGGGAAAAACTGAATTAAGAAAGGAAAGCGGAGCATTTATTCGGAATGTTTAATGCATCTAAAAGTTTTTCTTACAAGGAATTAAAGGTGACACATGCCTTTCATACAGTATCAATCATTATGCCCGCCAATTTGTGGAAGAGTAAATATTTATATATGTATAATGATTTGTCTATCATATTAATAGATATGCATATGTTTAAGTAGTAATATTATATAGAACCTTGTTTTTATAATAATAGAAGGAATAGGGAGGTAAATAATGAGAACTGATAATGAAAGAATACTTGTCATCGGAGCTGGTGTTAATGGTTGTGCCTGTGCTACAGAATTATACAAGGCTGGAATAAATGTGACCATACTTGCCAGAGGGAAACGTTATGAAGATATTAAAACTGAAGGAATAATCATAGAAAACCCATTCAATAACAAACGCAGTATAACAAAAGTTCCAGTGATTAATGAACTTCAATCAGAAGATATTTTTGACTATATTCTTGTGATTATTCGTAAAAATCAGATATCAGCTTTGTTACCTGTTTTGGCTAATAATAAATCACCTAATGTAGTTTTTATGGGCAATACGCTTTCAAGCCCTGATGAATATATAAAAGCTATTGGTAAAAATCGGGTATTGATGGATTCTGTATTTGCTGGCGGTAAACGTGAAGATAATATTATAAAGGCATTTATTGTTAAATCAATAGCAGGAGCTGTTGGCGAAGTCGATGGGACTATCACTCCGAGACTTATAAGATTAAAGAATATATTACGAAAGGGAGGATTTAAATCAAAAACTTCGACTAATATCGTTGATGCATTTATTACCCATGCAGCAGGAGTTCCGGTATTGGCTTTAATAGTTATGAAATATAATTTGAATTTAAGAGAATTAACAAAATCAACAAAAGACTTATTCCTTATTGTAGATGCAACAAGAGAATCATATTCTGTTATCAAGGAGCTTGGTTATAAAATAATTCCTAAATCGACAAATATAATTTATATTATTCCCCGCTTTGTTCAAGTTGCATTATTACGCATTTTACTGAAAACAAGAATTATAGAAGTTGGCGGAGTTTATCATGTTTCCCAAGCTCCTGATGAAATGAAATTTCTTGCCGGAGAGCTTAAAGATTTAGTTGAAAAATCCGGTCTTCCTGTACCTGTAATTAGAAAAGTATTAGAGATGAATTAGTTATAATTTAACAACCTGTTGCAAACGAGGAAAGTGGGTTGTGTTTATTAAGTAATTGGGCACAATATAAAAGGCAGAATATGAATATTATTCAAATAATTAAAAAACGGAAATCAAGCAGAACATTTAATAAAGTTTCATTAAAACCTGCTGATAAGAGAGACCTCGAAAATTTCATCATTGAAAATAGTAAAGGCTTGGGGAATGAGGTTGTAAATTTTAAAATCATTGAAATGAATGATGCTGACAGGCAGATGAAACTTGACTATGGAATGATTAAAGGACACCATACTTATGTGCTGGGGAAGTCAAAATCTAACGTAGCATCAAGAGTGAACTATGGATACCTAATGGAAAAGGTAGTCTTAAAAGCCACGGAAATGAGCCTATCATCATGCTGGATTGGATACTTTGACAGCACTTATTTTAATGAAGTACCCATTGAAGATGGTTTTGAAATACCAAGTATAGTTATAATCGGATATTCTGATGATAGACAAACATATCAAGATAAATATATAAGATTCACTGTCAATGCTTCGAAAAGAAATAATTGGGACAAGTTGTTTTTCAACTACAAATTGAAAACACCGCTTACCCCTGAATATGTAAAGACATATTCTGATTCATTGGAGATGGTAAGATTAGCACCATCATCCGGGAATACTCAACCTTGGAGAGTGTTTTTTGATGAAACTGCTAATGAATTTCATTTCTTCAAAAAGACAATTAGCAAAAGGTACGAATCAAGAGGATTACATGATATCGATATGGGCATTGCATTGTCTCATTTCGAATTGACATCATTGCAAAATGGATTATCAGGCAGGTGGCTTAAACATCCAGAAGAGGATGCAATTTCAATTGATTATTTACAATATATAATTACTTGGAAATGTGAATAAAATGCAAAAACATCAAGCAACATTTCAAACATAATGTATATTTCAGAGGTTTTCGATAGTTAAATTTCGTTATAGAGTAATAGACTCAACCAAGAAATTCCATATGAAACATAGCCGATGGACTTTGACAGGATTCATTAAAAATAACTTCAATCAATTTTAAACATAGAAAATCATGAAAATAATTAAACGGGATAACGTAAGAATTGATTACACAACAACAGGCGAAGCTGATACAACACTTTTATTTGTACATGGAGCATTTATAAATAAGGATTACTGGAATGCACAAGTTGATTTTTTTAGTCCAAATTATAAAGTTGTCACAATTGATTTAGCCGGTCACGGGAAATCAGATAAAAACCGCAATGATTGGTCAATACAAGCCTTTGGAGAAGATATTGTGAGGGTTATAAAAGAATTAAACCTTTCAAATATAATATTAATAGGTCACTCTCTTGGCGGAGATGTAATACTTGAAGTGGCAAACAAAGTTCCAGACCTAATAATAGGGTTTGTAGGTATTGATAATTTTAAAAATGCAGGGACTGCCATGCCTGATGAAATTCAAATCCAGATGAACCAAGCAATTGATTTTTTAAAGCAGGATTTTCCGAATACTGTTGAAGTATTTGCACGACAAACACTTCTTACACCTTTAACGGATATCAAGATAAGCCAGCGTATAATAAAAGATTGCAGAGAGTTTGACCCTCAGGTTGGAGTTCCAATGATTGCTTCCAGTTTTTCATATTATAACCGGGAAAGAGAATTATTACAACAATTGAAATTCAAATTATACCTGATTAATGTTGATTACATTCCGACAAATAAAGATTTACTTTCGAAATATGCTCATTCTGGCTATGAGATTTCACAGATTCAAGGTAGTTGTCATTATCCGATGATTGAAAAACCAGTGGAATTCAACCGTCTATTTCATGATATAATCATAAAAATAATGAACCAATAAAAAGAATGCCAATTGTAAGGCTTTCTGTGATCATTTTAAATGTTTAAAAAGATTTTAAATGGAAGAAATAGTTAAAATAATACCTATTCTGCTTTATTTTATCATAGGCGTAATCAGTATGGTTATGGCAGTCAAGAATTTATTTTCTACAGAGTTTTTACCTTTTCATGAAAAAGCAAGCGGGAAACCATGGGATGAAATTGACAATTCGCTTAAACTGGTAATCTTGACCCTTCTAAGGCTTGCTGGTCTTGGATTTCTGATTATAGCCGTTTTATTATTGGTTTTCCCGATAATCAATTATTTCATACCAAATAATTTTTACAAATATTCAATTCCTATTGTGGCATTATTATTTTGCACAGGACTTTTTGTTATTAATTATGTATTGTACAAGAAGACAATAGCAGTTACTCCTTGGAAGGGTTAACTACTCCCCATTCTTAGACCACGGGTTCTCAAATATAAGTTTTCCTTTTTGATGATTTTTTCTTCTAAATACTTCTTCAATCAGATTACAGGTTCTGTCAAGATTCCTGAAAGGACTTGTCTTAATCTTGACAGGTTCTGTAGTCTGGTTAACTTGGTATTTAGAAAGAAAAATCATTATGCTGCCTGATAATATTTGTTAGCCGGGATCTGATGCTCAATTCCCTGATGACAAAGCTCATTGTTGTAGTAATCCATGTACTCCTTAAGTCCCTGGTAAAGTTCAAGTCCATCGGCTGGTACTTTAATATAAACATAGTCGTACTTAACTGATCTCCAAAATCTCTCGATGAATATGTTATCAATAGCTCTGCCCTTTCCGTCCATACTGATTTTAATTTTTTCATTTTCAAGAAACTCGATCCAATCATTACAGGTAAATTGACTTCCCTGGTCCGAATTTATTATTTCCGGCTTACCATGCCTTTGGATAGCATCTTTTGTGACACCCAAACTAAAAGATGCATCAAGGGTGTTGGATATTCCCCAGCCGACAACATAACGGCTGTAAACGTCTATAATGGCTGTCAGATAAAGAAATCCCTTTGGCATAGGAATGTAGGTAATGTCGATGGCCCAGACATGATTAGGATGATCTATCGTAAGTCCTTTGAGCAAATATGGCTTAATATACCTTGCCTGTCCGAGTTTGCTCAGGTTCTTCTTTGGATAGATCGCCATTATACCCATTAGCCTCAGTAATCTCCGGACTCTTTTATTATTAGCAATAATACCAAGCGTCAAAAGAAAATCGCGCACACGCTTTACTCCTTCGCTAGGACGCTTCAGATAATGTTCATCCATCAAGCGCATAACCTTGAGATTTTCTTCTGCCTCAGCAACCGGCTGATAGTAAAAACTGCCACGGTTTACACTTACCAAATTGCACTGACATCGGATGCTCAGACTCTCTTCTCTGCTAACCATTTGAAGCCTATCGGTCACAGGCCTAGTTTCTTTAAGTTTTTTTTTAGATAATCACGCTCCATCTCCAACTGTCCGATTTTGGCAAACATCTTCTCGGTATCCTTTTCCTGGTTTTCAGCTGGTTGGGTCTTCTCAAATAACTGTGGAGCTCTTTCAAGAAATTCCTTCTTCCACCGTGTTATCTGGTTAGGATGTATCCCGAATTTCTTGGAAAGTTCACTTAATGTCTCTCGTTCCTGTAATGCTTCAATGGCTACTTTGGCCTTAAAAGCTCCTGAATGTTTTTGTCTTTTTGCTCTCATAATTCACTGGTTTAAAGTTATTAAATATAAACTTAACCAGTGGTCTTAAATCAGGGTAGTATTATAGGGGTCTATTTATGCTATGCTTGTTATAATAGCCGGAATAATAATATCAATTTTAAGTTAAATGAATGTATTTTGGATTATTGGTAAAACTTAACGAGATTTTAATATGGATAAGCTCAATATTCTTTGGACAACGGACAATAAAGATACTGTCCTTAATATGCTGGTAATGTTCTCCACTAACTCAAGAATCAATGGATGGTGGCAGAAAGTTAATTTGATTATTTGGGGAGCATCAGCTAAATTGGTTGGAACAGACATTCAGATACAAACAGAAGTTTTAGAAATGCTAAATCATGGAATTTCAATTGAAGCATGCAAGGCTTGCTGTGATAATTTGGGTGTGACAGATAAATTAACTGAACTTGGTGTTAATGTAAGGTACATGGGAGAAGCATTAACTGGTTATATTAAATCTGGAGAAAATATTTTGACAATTTGACTATAAGGCGCAAACATAGAATAATTCCGCGCTGTTTGTTGTCGTAAAAGTTATTTATTTTGTTTATGAATACTAACTTCAAAAGAAAAAATGAATATAACTATTTGGATTATTCAAGGTTTATTAAGTGCTGCTTTCCTTATGGCTGGCATGATGAAACTTGTTATATCAAAAAACAAAGTGAAAGATAAAGTTGGAGAATGGGTTAATGATTTTAGAGTATCGCAAATAAAACTAATTGGCTTAGCCGAAGTGCTTGGAGCTATCGGTTTAATACTTCCTATGTTATTACATATTATTCCAGTTTTAACCCCAATTGCAGCTTTTGGTCTTGTAATTACAATGATAGTTGCTGCTCGAACACACTTGAAACGCAAGGAATCAATTTTCAGTAATATTGTACTACTTCTATTGGGGGTTCTTGTTATTATTGGAAGATTATTTATTTCTTCAGTGATTTAATCTGGAAAAGCCATTGGTTTTGCCCATAGTAAGCCAGACCTAATTGACCACCAAATGTTGATGTTAAAAGTTTATAATTAAGTCATATATGGTAAATGCAATATAACCGGCAAGATGTGGTCAATATGTCCGGCTTTTATACACCATTATGCAAAAGCCGGAGTGCTTGACCACATTCAGCCAGTCAGATTGTCTTTACCATACAAAACTATATTACAATGATTTAACTCCGACTTGAGGTGGTCAATATAATTCAGCCAAAATTGGTCAGGGGAAATGGCTTTTCCAATTATTATACAAAACAAATTCTTTTGAAATTGCAAGAAACTATGCGTAAACGAGTACTATTTCTTTTTCTTATATGTGGTAAAAAAGGTTTTGATGGTATCATTATGTGTCCAATCATATGCTGTTTTGCCTTCTTTGGACTTTAATTCTGTATTTGCTCCTTTTTCTAATAATAGCTTAACAATTTCAGTATTCCCATTCATTGAAGCCATCATTAAAGCAGTTACTCCACCGTTTGTCTGTAAATCCAATTTTGCCCCTTTATCAATTAATATTTTACACACTTCTTTATGACCTTTTTCTGAAGCCATCATTAAAGCAGTTTCACCTTCATTATCCTGTAAATCTAATTTTGCTCCTTTGTCTAATAATAGCTTTACAACTTCAGTTCGCCCTCTTTGCGAGGCTATAAACAACGAAGTCTCACCGAATTTATCCTGTAAATCCAATTTTGCTCCTTTATTAATTAATATTTTACACACTTCTGAATAGCCATTTTCTGAAGCTAACATTAATAAATTCAGTTGCCCATTACCGTTATAATTGACTGAATTGACATTTTGCACTAATATCAAGGCATTATTAAGGTCTTTAGCATTCAGCGCATTAAATAGTTTTTCAGCTTGTGCTTCTGATTGTGCCTGTACACAGTTTGAAAAGAGCAAAGGGAATACAGTAATAATTATGGTCAAACCACATGTTTTCATATTATCAGATTTTTGTGATAAATTATGCATAAAATGATAGAAAAAAATTGTTTGGTTAAAATTACGACAAGAAGTAATGCAAGACAAATAAATAAATATTAAATAATTGAAAGGGTCAGAATGCAAAAGCCGGAGAGCATGACCACATTAAGCCGGTCTGATAGTCTTTGCCATAAAAAACTATATTATAATAATTTAACTCCGACTTGAGGTGGTCTGAACAATTACGCCAAAAGTGGTCAGCGTCAATGGCTTTTCCACTAACTACGAAATTATCATTTCATTGCAATCATTGAAGTCACAGATGTTATTATCCTTCCTAAATTGGATTCTTCTTTGTGCTATTGATAAACACTTAATATAGTTCTTAATGTTCACAACATTATTTGGATTCCTCACCACCAAGGGTATTACTCCAACTTCCTGAATACCATTTTTCTCCAGATATTTTGTTTCACAGGCATAGTACATTTCCTTTTCAATTTCAAGAGGGTCTCCATCGACTGGAATCCTGTCAACCATCATTAAAGGGAGTTCTGTACTATCGATAACATTAAATGGTTTAATTTTTATCCTTTTCATAATCGTCAAAAGGTTGTTTTAACTAAATTACGCATTTACTGCGTCTTTCAAGCAAAACTATATCTCTCCAAACACCATCAAGGCGTGCAATCTTTTCTCTTGTTCCAATGATTCTAAACCCGAATTTTTCATGAAGTCTTAAAGTTACTTTGTTTTCAGGGAAAACACTTGAAAATAATGTCCAAATACCATTTAATTCAGAGGATATAATTGCCCGTTCCATTAGTGCAGAACCAATTCCTTTACAGACAAAATTTATATCCACATAAATGCTTACTTCTGCGACACCTTCATAAACTTTTCGGTCTGAAACGGGTGATAAAGCAATCCAGCCAAGTATCATGTCATTATTTTCATAAACAAACCTTGAATGTTTTAAATGCTTTGAATTCCACTCATTCCAATGAGGAACAAACGTTTCAAATATAGCATTGCGAGTTTCAATACCAAATTTGTAAATCTCCAGAACTCGTTGACTATCGGATGGTTTCATTTCTCTAACCATATTAGTAAAATATATTTTAATGGATTTGAGAAAATAGTTTCTTTTGAAAATAAAATGCTACGTTGACAAGAGCAATCATAACTGGCACTTCAACCAGAGGACCTATTACGGCTGCAAATGCTTCACCAGAATTTATCCCAAAGACTGAAATAGCAACAGCAATAGCCAATTCAAAGTTATTACTGGCAGCAGTAAATGACAGGGTAGCAGATTGCTTGTAGTTTGCTCCAATTTTCTTACTAATGAAAAACGAAGCAACAAACATGACAACAAAATATATCACTAATGGGATAGCAATACGTATTACATCTAGTGGAATTTTAATTATGTACTCTCCTTTTAACGAGAACATTACTATGATTGTAAACAGTAATGCCATTAATGTCAACGGACTGATTTTGGGAATAAACTTAGTATTATACCAGTCTTTGCTTTTTACACGAATCAAGGTGAATCTTGTCAGAAATCCAGCAATAAATGGTATGCCCAAATAAATAAATACACTTTTAGCTATCTGTCCTATGGTTATTTTGGCAACAGTGTCATTTACGGGCAATCCAAACCATGCAGGCAGGATTGCAATAAAGAGGTACGCATAAACAGAGAAGAATAAAACCTGAAATATTGAATTGAATGCCACAAGTCCAGCTGCATATTCTGTATCACCCTTTGCGAGTTCATTCCACACAATAACCATTGCAATGCACCGTGCAAGACCTATCAGGATAAGTCCATACATGTAGTCAATGTTGAACCGCAGGAAAATAATCGCCAGTATGAACATCAGGACAGGACCGATTATCCAGTTTTGTACTAACGACAATCCAAGAACTTTCTTATTACGGAAAACGTCTCCTAATTCTTCATATTTTACTTTGGCAAGTGGCGGATACATCATTACGATTAATCCTATGGCTATTGGAATGTTTGTCGTTCCTGATGACAGACTATTCCAGAATTTCGCAATATTCGGACTTATCCAGCCTGCCAAAACACCAATAAACATTGCAAGAAATATCCACAGGGTGAGATAACGGTCAAGAAATTTCAAACGTTTTGGTGATGGCATAAGAAGAATTGTTATTGTTTAAAACCAGATACAGTAATGCTGAAAATTCCAATGCTCCCATTATTAAAGCCTGTTCTTTCTTCAGATGTTAAGTATTTGCACAAGGTATCTTCTGGTATTGAAATTTCCTTTTGCTTATGTATCTGAATGTTCTTGAACCCATTTTGTTTGATTATTCCAAGATATTCGTCCATTTCAATAGCACCAGAAACGCATCCTGCATACATCTCCGCATCTTTACGCAATTTTTCTGGCAAATTGCCTTTTAGGACAACATCAGATACACAAAAATGTCCGTCAGGCTTTAATACTCTAAATATTTCTGAAAATGCTTTATTCTTATCAGGTACGAGGTTTAGAACACAATTGGAAAGAACCACATCATATTGATTGTTCGGCATTGGCATTTCTTCAATGTCACCTTTAATGAACTCAACATTGGTGTGACCAAGTTTCCTGACGTTTTCATCTGCTTTTTTAAGCATCTCATCTGTAAAATCAATTCCGGTTACTTTGCCAGCCTCTCCAACAATAGCACGTGCAACGAAACAATCATTACCAGCACCGCTTCCGAGGTCGAGAACGGAATCGCCCTCTTTAATCAAAGCAAATTGAGTGGGTATGCCACAGCCTAAGCCTAAATCAGCATCAGGGTTGTACCCTTTTTGTTTATCATAGCTTTCACTGAATACGGTATAATCAACAGATGAACAACTTCCAGTAGCACCACAACAGGACGATTCGTTTTGTTCTTTCGACTGCTTGGCGATTTCGCTGTATTTTTCTTTTACAATTTGTTTTAAATCTTCTGCTTTCATGATTCAATTGTATTTTATTATTTCATTAATTTTTCAACAATTATTACTGAGTCCTTAACATATCTTTCACACTTAATATCAAAGAGTCTTTGCTCGATTATCTTTTCATGGTCTTCAGGATTATTAAGGTCAAGTCCATTAAGCAGTTCCCGGCAATTTATTGAACCATGCAGTTTAATAAACTCCGTAAATAATTCTCTTGTTTTTGAATAAGTCAGTTGTTTCTTCCCTTCTGTATCATTAAGTGCTTTGCCATATTTAAGACCAAGAGCCATCATTGCTCCTGTCACAGCACCGCAGGTATATTGTTGACGACCCATTCCTGCTCCGAAAGCACATCCTAATTTCAGACAGATATCTTCTGATAATCCATTTTCAGTTCCAAATACAGTTAACACCGATTGGGAACAGTTGAAATTATTCCTGAAATAATTTATCGCTTTATCTGCTTTTTTCATTTTAACAATGGTTTAATATTATCCTCAAATAGTTTAGTAAATTCATTTTTAATCAGGTTTCTTACTTTTCTGAACTCGCTTATTATAAATTCTTCTGAACCAGTTACCTTTGAAGGGTCTTCAAACCCGATGTGAAGTCGGTGAGTCACTTTGCCCAAGAATATTGGACATGTTTTTTTAGCATCATCACATACTGTTATTACATAGTCCCAGACATCATTAAGATACATTTCGACTGACTTTGGTTTATGGTGGCTGATATCTATTCCAACTTCTTTCATTACCGTAACGGCTTTCTCATTAAGTTTTTGAGAAGGATAAGTACCTGCTGAGCAAACAGTAAGATTCTTATAAAAAGATTGTAAAAATCCCTGAGCCATCTGGCTTCGGCAACTGTTGCTTATGCATAGAATCAACACTTTCATAATACTCGTAATGTTTGTTTCAAAATGTTATTTACTGTATTGTATCACAGCTAATGTCTAATGTTGTCATATCATTGAAAAATGCGTCAAACATCTCTTTGTATTTTAAAATTATGGAACTGCACAGGCAATAATTGATTTTTAGTCCGTCAATTTCGCCACGGATCAAGCCTAATTCTTTGAGTTCTTTAAGATGTTGAGATACAGTACTGCGGCTAAGAGGCAGATAATCGGATATATCACCAGAAATGCAAGTTTTGGTTTCGGCAAGATATTGTAGGATTGCTAACCTTGCAGGATGAGATAAGACTCTTGAAAACTTTGCCAGTTCCTGAAGTTCCAAGGTAAATACTTCTTTCTTTAACATATTATTATACTTTATGTCGTAAAAATACGACATTATTTTTAATCAGAAACATAACAGTGTTATTTTTTTGTGATGGTTGGTACTGCCGTTGGCTTTGACCAAAGTATGCCAGACCTGATTGACCGCCAAAACATGAAGTTGACAGTTTTTAACCAAGTCATATATTTTAAATGTAATATGACCAGCGATATGTGGTCAATATATTCGGCTTTTATAATCCACGACACTTTCCTTCAAGATACATTTGATTATTATTCCTTAGAATACCTGTACCTTTAAAAATAAAAATTCATTTGGGAATCGATGATATTTTTAATTTGCTTCATAACATTTTGTTCAACCATGCTTGGTGGTTTATTTGCTTTGCGCTTTCAGGATAAACTTCGACTTATTCTGGGTTTTAGCGCAGGAGCTGTAATTGGTGTTGTGTTTTTTGATTTGTTGCCTGAAGCCATGGAATTAGGTAGCAAAAAATATAGTTTTGGTCTGCTCACTTCAATAGTTGCGCTGGGATTTATTATTTATATGATTCTTGACCGTCTTTCTATTCTGCATAAACATAGCCATGTAAATCATTCAGAAAGAAGAGCCAATTTGGGTGCAGGAAGTTTGTCGACACATAGTTTTCTTGATGGAATTGGAATAGGGTTAGCTTTTCAAATATCCACTTCCATTGGTTTAATAATTGCTGTAGCAGTGATGGTGCACGATTTCTCCGATGGTTTGAATACAGTTAACATGGTACTCAAGAATGAAGGAAAAAGCAGGAATGCTTTCAGATGGTTACTTGTGGATGCCACAGCACCGTTAATAGGAGTAATGGCAACATTTTTGTTCAAACTACCTGAGGCTTCATTTGGATTGGTTCTATCATTATTTGCAGGATTTTTCTTATATATAGGTGCAAGTGACCTTTTACCTGAAAGCCAGCATCGCTATCCTAAAATATGGACAAGCCTTATGACTGTATTAGGAATTGCAGTTTTATATGTGGCAATTAGATTTGCAAATATGTAAATAACTGATAGAATTATATTGATTTAATATGGGGAAACTCTTCAAATCACTTGTTCAATCCATCGATAGTCTTAATTAAAAAAACACATGCTGAAAAAGCCAATGGCTTTGACCATAGTAAGCCATACCTAATTGACCACCGGAAGCTGAAGTAATATTTTATAATCAAGCCAATATATGTTAGATGTGGAATAACCGGAGAGAGGTGGATAATATGTTCGGCTTTTGTACTCTGAGAACAGAATAACTGTTTTAAATAGGTTTTTAAGCCATTTATGGGCAGATTGTATAGGTCATTGATATCCCGTTTCCTATTCCATTAAGAGGGTTAAAATGCAGCCTGAGAAGCACTCATACCTGTATATTAATGCTCCATTATTGAAAACAACTTAACTTTGATTATATCACGACCTAAGAACGGGGCACATTATAACAATCATTCTGAATTATGGAAATGAAAGAAAATAGATTTTATAAACTGGCTTACTTATTAAGCCAGTTTACCATCTTTTACAACATTATCGAAGGAATAGTATCAATGTATTTAGGTTATGAAGATGAAACACTTACATTATTTGGTTTTGGTGTAGATAGTTTTATTGAAGTAATGTCTGGCATTGGTGTTGCAATAATGATAATGCGTATCAAACAAAATTCAAAAAGTCCTAAAAGCAGATTTGAAATAACAGCTTTGAAAATAACAGGTACGGCATTTTATCTTTTAGCAATAGGTTTGTTTGCAGGTGTTGTTTTGAATATCATTAACCATAACAAGCCAAAAACCACTTTTTGGGGGGTGATAATATCCTTGGTTTCAATAGCAGTAATGATGTGGCTTATGAATGCAAAAAAACGGATTGGCAAAAAGTTACATTCTGAACCCATTATTGCAGATGCTAATTGTACCAAGATTTGTTTATACATGTCGTTGGTTTTGCTCGTATCAAGTTTTGTCTACGAACTCACTGGTTTTGCTTATGCTGATGTTATTGGTGCTGCTGGTCTTATTTATTTTTCCCTATCAGAAGGTTTAGAAGCCTTTGAAAAAGTTAAAGAGAGAATGTAACTGCGAAGTTCATAGCGATACGGAATAGTAAACGGAAACCTCTCTACCTTTCACACTTGCCCGACTCAGGACATGTATTGCAGGCTTTGACTTACACTTTTCAAGTGTCGCCTTTTTTAAAATATAACGGTCAAACAAGACCATGAGGCAGTCCTTCAAACCCACAGCACGAGGGTTACAAAGCGAGACTTCATTATGACTGCCTCTTTTTATTTGATAATTGCGTAATGGTGAACAAATCTGCCAAACTCCATAGGTAAGAACCACTTGTACATTGCAAATTCCAAATAAGTATATCAATTTTTAATGTAGTCAAACTTTGCAATTTTACATACACCATTCCATAAAAATCCCAAACATCAAGCAACCGGACAGCCTCAAATTTTGTGTCTGCGAGGAATTTCTCTGATTTCATATAAGGCAGTCCGACTTGTAAAATTTTCCCTTTTGTTAAAATAAACGGCAGGTTTAAAAATACTTTTTCCAGGGACAAGTAAATCAGAACCGGTTCATGTGTATGAACTGAGAGTGATATTTGTTGGGATTGTTTCATTAGTTGTATTATAATTTTAATATTTCATTTCAATAGTCAAGCTCCAACAATTCATCATTTATAATTCTGCGAGCATTATCTTCAAATACCAGTTGCTTAACATCTTCCCAGCAACAAAGGAAAAATTCTGGATGTCTGTTATTTATATCGAATGCTGAAATTGATATTTTCCCATTGCTCATGCTTTTTAATTCCATTCTGATTATACCGTCAGCATAATGAATATGCAACAAACGATAAACAGCAAAGCCAGCAATGGACACCACCAAATATTTCTGTCCCAACCCAAGATTTCGGTTATCATTGCGATTTAAAATTATCTGAAGATGCCTGTACTTGCCTGAAGGGTGTTTCATTTCAGCAAGAAGTTCATCAAGTGTTGCAGGATATTCAGATGTACTATTTTTTATTTCTTTTTCCATATTTGCAAGCATATTAATATTGTCCAATACCCCTACCGCCATAACTGCCCATTACTCCGCCACCTTAGAATGTACGCATCAAAATAGCCACTGGTGGGGCAAAATTTTTTTAACATCGATTTAATATAAATACAATGGAAAACGAATTCTGGATAGAAATCGGCATCGAAAAAAGCGATTTGGCTCAAAAATTCTGGAGAAAAATTTTGAATTTGCCAGAAATGGCTTTTGAAAAAAAATTATAAAAAATCCGGAGTGTTTTAAAAAATTATAAAATTTTAAACGATTATGGAAAAATAGCCTTATAGGGTGTAGTATTGGCAATTAGATAGCTGTTCCGGAATCCGGAGGATAACTTTGGCATAGTTACCAGATAAGCAGATGATGGTATAAATAAAGCGTTCAGGAGATGTCTGGAAGCCGATAAGACTTAATGTAACCATCAATTAACCCGTAAGGTTATCTTCGTCTACGAAGCAGCATTTAGCGGGTTTTGAAGGTGTTTTTATTTTCTACCCAAAAAACGCTCATATTCAGTGTTAACTTAGATAGTAACATTTTTGCGTCCACCCACAAAAAGCCAAAATATTGATAAATAAAATTCATTCAACAATCACCAGCTTGAAATATACCACCCCCAACAATGGCAACATCATACAGAATTTGATGTCGAATTATAATCTAATTCTGATTGGACTGAATAAATAGAAGCCGACATATTTCATGTGATGCTTTACTTCTTTTCAATTGTCTTATTTATATTTTCTTCAAGAGTCCTTGAAAAAGTATTTTTATTTTTAAGATGGTCTTCCAAAAAACTTATAGTTAATTTTGAAATTGTTTTGTAGCGTTCATTGATTTTACAATTACCTGATTCATTTACTACGAGTGAGAAACAACCAAAGTCCTCATGTTGCGCTGAATCAATTGTATATATCTGCGGAACTTTGAAAAGTTTTTCGGAAAAGTTATAAATAGAATCCACCTTATCTGTTTGAGTTAATGGCGAACTTTCTAAACGAAGATATGGCTGTTTCAGATGTATGTTTTTAAATTCCATACTGTTTCTTATAGTATCAAAATCAGCATTTTCATCTTTTGCATTTCCATAATGATGAAATTCTGAACCATCAAGAGATATTAAACAAGCGACATTAGGAATTGTACTTGCTAATATTACACCTGCTAATCCGCCCCAACTGTAACCTACAATCCCAATTTTATTTAAGTCAATATATGAATATTGTTTCAATGCATTTAAAGATGCAACAGCATCGTTTACCTGTTCCATCAAGTCTTGCTTTTTCATTGTCATATCACCCGGATATCTTCCGATAGAACTTATTGAAACTACAACAAAACCTTTCTTTGCCAGTTCTTCAAATAAGGTATAGTTTTCATAACTCATTCCATTAAAAGCAGTGAGATATATTATTAGAGGAAATTTGCCTTTAATAGCAACAGAATTTTTAAAGGTATTTGTTTTGAAATCAAGTAATTTAGTTGAGTCAGAACATTTAAACCCATTACAAAACAATTGCGCTATTTGCTGCGACATCCCATTTCCTGCATTTGAACTTGTATAATAATTTGCCCTCTTTTCTAACAGTCTTAACAAATCACGAACTAAAAGTATGGTGTCAGTTGTACAAGGACTTGCAGGATACCAGACATCTATATCAAGAGGTCTAAAGTGCAGGTAATCTTTGGCATTCGTATTGGGTTTGTAAATTCTTGACTTGTCAATAACATGAATTGTTTTGAAACTTGCTTCGTAGAATTCTGATTTTTTATTATTTGTCTCTGTGCAACTTAACAAAAACAGCACTATGATTGATATAAGTATATTTCTCATTTATAAATTATAATGATTTTTGTAAAGATAATTTTTTGTACCTGCAACAACTGTTAGAAGTTATAAAAACCTTCACGCATAATAAATAACAGCAACATCCAACAAATACTGATGCGGTTAAAATGCAATCAATTATCAGTATATTAATACATTATAAAAATTAAAATGCCCCAAAATATTAATTCATGGGGCATTAAGTTGATATTAAGAACGACTATTTTACCCGTGTAAAAGTCAACATTTTAACGGGTTTGTTATTCACAAATGTCGTTTCAACAAGAGTATCTGGGGATACATATTCATCAGTTGTTTTCCAAGATGCCTTTTCAGGATTGGAAATATCGCCATATGGAATAATTAACATTTTATTGTTGGATATGAACCAAGATACGAGAGCGTTTCTATCTTGATTTTTGCTGTCTATCATATATTTATCTATTCCATTGATATACTCATAAATGTGTGTCCATTCTCCGATTGTATTCCCTTTGGTAATAATCTTAGAATTAGTTATAACTCCTGTTCCATAAGGTTCAATTCTGTATAGTGAAGTAGTGTCTTTAGCAGCATCACACTTCCATGAGCCTAAGAACTGCTTCATCAACTCAACCTGATTGAGTTTTGTCTGCGTGGTTTGTGACTGAACTTCTGATAAGCCAATTATCAGAAATCTAGCAATCACAAGAATTAAAAATGATTTTTTCATAAAATTGGATTATGGTCAAAGATTTATATAATCTATTGGTGAAAGAAAGTCCTTAAACCATATGTAATAGCAACAGCAGGGACTGACGTGTGTGTCTCCTCTTCATATATTCGAGTGACAAGATTTATGCCCTTATAATTATGTGCTTTAATATTTTTAATAAATTCATTTGTCGGATTAATTATCTCATCCTTCCCATCCATAGAGGCATAATAAATGTAGACATTACAATTAAGTTCCTTATGCTTACTGAAATACTCAGTTTCTAATTTTGAGATAAATTTATTATCCCAAATCAAAGAAGGAGAGCCAATGACATATTTTTTAAACAATTCAGGCTGTTTAAATAGGATGTATGCATCCAACAATCCACCAAAAGAATGACCACCAATGGCACTTGAATCTGGAATCGTTCTATAATTTTTATTAATTACAGGGAATAGTTCATTCTGAAGAAACATTAGAAAATTGTCTGCCTCACCAGAAATCATACCCTTAGCAATTATTGTATCGCAGGTTGGTGTTAAATCTCTTGTCCTTTTCGTAAACCAATTGTTTAAGCCTTGTCCATAACCAACCCCAACCACGATAATATCCTTAATATCTTTACCCATCATCAATAAATCAGCAATTCCTTTTATCATTCCAAAGGCTACATCACCATCTGTAAAATAATAAACAGGATAGGATTTGGTAGAAGCAGAATACCCGATTGGCAAGCCTACTTGAATTCTGTAGTTTTCACCTTTCACAAATTTTGAAGTTATTATGAATTGTTCGGTATTGTCAAGACAGGCTTTCTCCTTGACATTCTGAGCATTTAGTGCTCCAAATGAACATGATAGCAGGAGAGCAATCATTGTGGTTAAACAAAATGTCTTCATAGGATTAGGTTTTGATTAAAAAAATGATTCCAAATACCTGTAGATAATTTATATGAGAAAAGTTCGGACAAAAAAGTATGCCAAACAAATAAATTGTACCAAATTGGAATATTTGGTGCTGATTATAAGTACTTACCTTGCCATGTTATGCCACAGGCAGCATGGATTCTTAATTCAAATAAAAGATATTCAATTCACCACATATTTAGTTAGAGCAACATCAGATAAATTGTAATGTGGCGTAATATAATGAAATTCAACAAGACTAATTTTTATATGCTGCTTTAACAAAATTTAACCCCCGCCTCAGTTTGTTTTACTTGGCTGTTTATCCAAATTCCAAATACCTAAAGTGCATTTCCAACCGGCTTCCCTTTTATTATAAATATATATGCACTTGTCATCAAATTTAATTATTCCTTTTGGTGTTTTAACCTTGTAATGATTTGTTTCTCTTACATACCCAAGGTCACCAGAGGCTGAAACCACGATTGTATCTATCTTGCTGGTAATTTCGTTATGCAGATAAGTTGTATCGGAGAACCATTCTTCCCATCCTTTTTTAATGGCTTCTCTGCCAATGGCAATGGGTTCATTTGGTGGCATTTCTATTGCGTCAGGTGCATAAATGTCCAGTACTTTATTTAAATCTTTAGTTCTTACAGCATCTGCCCACTGATTATCGATTTTGCGAATAGCTTCAACATCAGATGAGTTAGAGTTCACTTTGAATTGGCATCCTGTAAATATAATCACTGCGAAAAGTGATAAATAAAAAGTTCTTTTCATTTGATTTGATTAAGTATTTATTAATTAACTGTAAATCAGAATTATGATGCAAGTTAAACAAGCAAGAAACAAAAGTCAATTAATTCATTAATTCACTACACAATATATGTGTGCGTCATCCAACAAATACTGATGCAGTTAAAATGTAGTCAATTATCAGTATATTAATACTTTATAAAAAATCAAAATGCCTCAAAATAATATCTTTCGGGGCACATTGATTTAATTAAACCGCTTATTTAACCCTTACATAATTATATTTCATTACAACCTTCCCATTCATAAAATAGGTTTCTGAATAAGCATTTGGTGAGGTAAATTCTCCATCCATTTTAAAGGATGACTTGTCAGGATTTGAAATATCACTTAAATAGGTGATAACATATTTATTATTTGATGTAAACCACAATGCCCATATCTCAATATCCATCCCTTTAAATAAAGTAGCCGCAACACATTTATCAAGTTTACTATCATACCCGAAGAGTTGTTTCCCTTCTGAAATTATTTTGTCTTTTGCTACTGTCTTAAAATAACATTCAAATCCTGTCCCAAATGCTTTTGCATCCCAATAAAGAACAGTATCTTTTGCCATGTCAACCTTCCAGTTACCAATAAATTGTTTCATAAGTTCAACCTGATTGAGTTTTGGTTGAATAGTTTGTGCCTGAATTTCAGATAAACCAATTACCAGAAATCCAGCAATCACCAGAATTAAAAAGGATTTTTTCATTAGATTTGATTTGGTTAATAGATAAAATAAATAACTGTAAGTCAGAAATATGAAGCAAGTTACACCAGCCAAAAGGCTAAGTCAAATAAATCTTAACAAAATGGTAAATATATCGAAGGCTGTATTCCTTGAAATTAATGTGTCTAAGCAACGTTGAATCTGATGAATAGGAGAGGAGTAGTACGACAAAAGAAAAAGCCTTCCCGCGAAAGCGGGAGGGCTTTATTTTTGCGTAGCGTTGATTGCCTGCAATAATAAGCGAAAGCAAAAATAAAGCCTTCAAATGAGCGAAGTGAATGAAAGGCTTTTTCTTTTAAGCCAAACCAGATCAGGATCACCGCAGGTAATCGCGCCACCCCTGCTTTTGCAACTTTAGCTAATCATTAAGCAATTCTGATAAGGTTTTACCATTTTCATCTGCCCAATCATACCTGACTCCAAATTCCCAGTACTTTTGTACATTTTTTAATCCTAATTCTTCAGTCAAAATAAATCTAAGTCCGTTAAATGTGTACAAATTATTATCACCCTCTCTTTGAAGACATTTTTGGTTTGTATTTACTATGACTGCACCGACCTTATCCTTTGAATGTCCTTTGTCTATCGCTGGTTTTAAGTACACTTTCTGACCGACTTTAAGCTTTCCTGATTCGAATAAAAGCGCTATTATTGATTTTATGCGTTTTCTCCTGCCTGCACCCCCTCCTATAACGTTATTATCAGGCAAAACAAATGATTGTGTTAAAAACTCATGCCCATCAAAATCTCTGTAATAATTGAAATTTATAGCATTAATCTTCAGGTAATATGGCTCTTTTGATAAATAACTAATTATTCTGACTGTTGATTCATCAATTTCCGAGCCGACAATAATCATCTGGTGGTCAGAATTCAGGTCTATATCCTGTACATTTTTTTTAAAGGTTGCAGCAAAAAAATCTTCAATATTCCTGTATCCTGATTTCCCATATGTAATTAAAATATTGGTCAATTCATCGTAACACAAATCTTTTATCCATGTAGCCGAATCAAGTATTTGGGCAATAACTTCACTATTGGGTTTATTATTTTTAAATTCAATTATTACTAATTCACCACTTGAATTGATAGCCAGAATATCAATCTTTTTACCATATGGCGGAACTACCTGAACTCCAATTATGGCCAAATTTTCAGACAGTATTGTGATATCTTCAGTTATCCATCTTTCAAGCCGGTGTTCGTAGTCCAGGGTCTTGCTGTCAATTTTAATAACATTATCAGATTCTATCTTCCAGAGTTTTATTTGTTCCATCACCGTTATCTTTATAAATACAAAGTTAATGACAAACATAATATTAATGAAACAACAATTCCCCTGAGGGTAGCATCACTTAATTTAGAATAATCTATCTGTCCATATTTATCGTCTTCTCTCTCAACTTCATCAAATGAAAGCTGACTTTTGCCGCTTGAGTTGCTTTCTAAATTTACCTCAATCCGGGCAATATCTTTCAAAGCTCTATTAAACTGCTGATTATTAGCAACATCAGGTATTTTGTGACAACTCAGAGAATCTGCTCCAAGGCCCCCCGGAAAAAGAAAAAGCCCTGCAAGAAAGTGCCGGGCTTTTTCTTTTATACTGTTCAGGATCAACTTCAGTTTTGTTGATTTTTTTAGTCCACTTTGGATTTGGTTTTAATAATGATAGCCCCGCCATAGCCCCGTGAACCATATATTGCCGCTGCTGTGCCCTTTAAGACTTCAATTGATTCTACTGTTGAGGGTGATAAATTACCAATTTTATCTACAGGGACACCATCCACAATTATCAGGGCATAGACCGGTCCCCAAAGATTTTTAGAACCCTGTATAATTATATTATCCCCATCAACCTGTACACCCGAAACCTCTCTTTGTATCATGTCATAAATTGAACTGTACTTCTGGTATTTTTTCCCGGATCCGTCAATTTTATTAATATCTGTCGTAAGATCTTTCTTCTTTACATGTGAATAACCTGTGTTTATTCCTTCTTCTCCGGGAGCAGCCTCCTGTTCAGATTGCTGGTTTATTCCGGACTTGCTGAAATTGAAGTTGACTTCGGTTCTTCCGGCTATTGACTCTTCAATCATGCCGCTGCTGAATGTAAGAATACCTATCTTGACAGCAGTTGGAGATACCTTTACTTTGTATTTTCCTTCCGCGTCTGTAACTGAGGATGTGTTTTTCCCGTCAACCATCACAATGGCATTTACAACTGGTTTTTTTGAAACATCCAGAACGGTCCCTGTTATTACGACCTTCCTGTTGTTTTTCTGAGCAGTTGCGGCGTTTAATAATACGGACGAAAATATTATAAAGAATAAAACTTTTGCTTTCATTTTTTATAGTTAAATTGGTTCATAGATTATTTTTATCAAAGTTACTAAATTCTACAGAAAATGATCTTTTGAAATGATTTAAATAAAAATTGCCGGCCGGCGCTGCTATGCGTCTCTCATTTCCGGCAGTGATGAACATGAATTCCGTAGATGAAGTGAAAAAATGATATTCTGCGTTCAAACTTCAGATTTTATTGTTCATGACACAGCGGAAAGGATGCACTTCTGAACATAGTATCTGAAATATTGTTCGTAAGGTAATAATTCATAAAATGAATATCAATGAAAAGAACAGAAGCAATTATTGTATTATTAATTACGTCATTCATGAGCGGATTTGCACAAACATCGGGATTTTACAGCTTCAAGGTCAAAACACTTGAAGGAAAGGATTTTGATTTTGCTTCTCTGAAAGGCAAAAAGGTAATGATTGTAAACACTGCGTCGAAGTGCGGCTTTACACCGCAGTACAAAGACCTTGAAGAACTTTATGAGAAGTACCAGGACAAACTGGTCATAATAGGTTTCCCGGCAAACAACTTTGCAAATCAGGAACCTGGTAACGCCAGGCAAATAAGGGAATTCTGTACAAATAACTATCACATAACATTCCCGATTATGGAAAAAATATCAGTTAAGGGGAATGACATGCATCCGCTTTATAAGTGGCTGACTTCAAAGAACGAGAATGGCGTCATGGATTCGGAAGTGAAATGGAACTTTCAGAAGTACCTTATTGATGAAAACGGCAAACTTGTGGACGTACTATATTCTAAAGACAAACCAGGGTCTGACAGGACTATAGAATGGTTATCATCAAAATAAATCCACACAACCCCATAACATTTACAAAACAAACGGGATGAACATCTTTGTCTCCTTCATATAATCGAGGTAATCCCTGCCAAACTTGCTGATCATTTCCCTTTCTTCAATCTTTGCCGTGAAGAACAGGGCAACCAGGTTAACTGCCCCAAGAATAAGCTGTACGACACCGGGATTCTTCATCATTACTCCGGTGCCTAGCAAAAAAAGCGAAAGATAAAGGGGATGCCTTATATACTTGTAAACGCCTGATTTGACGAGAACAGTTGTGTTCTCAAAATCCCCGGAAGGCTTGCCTTTGTTCTTCAGGGTCAGAAATCCGGAAATGGCCGGATAGAGAGATAGAAAGAGTAGTAACCATGAAATAAAGTGTCCGGGCGACCATGAATACCTGAACCAAACCCTGATATTCAGAAGGATCAGGATAAAAATACTTTCAAAGGCAAAAAATCTGGGGATTCCATGATGCCTTTCATGCTTTATTGAGAAGAACCATGAAAAAAGAAGGATTATTATGGTCCCTGTTATAAGTACGGGATAATTCATAAATTACATGAGTTATTTTAACCTTTCAGGCTGATTTTCCTTATCATGTTGTACACTTCAGACTGGGAGCGAACCTGCAAACTTTTTGCTTTGACAAATTTATTTGAAAGGGATGCATCAAGTTTCCTGGCCTTTACGTTATCACTCCATTGAATTTCGAAAACCTGCCTCAGTTCATTTCTCAGGCTTTTATCAAAGACAGGACAGGTGACCTCGATCCGGTGCTCAAGGTTCCTGGTCATCAGGTCGGCAGATGAAATATAGCACTGCTCATTCCCTCCGTTGAAGAAGATCATGAACCTGGTATGCTCAAGAAGCCTGTCAACAATTCCGATTGCCTTTATATTTTCACTGACTTCCTTGATCCCGGTCACCATGGAAAACATACCTCGTACGATAAGCCTTATGGTGACACCGGCTGAACTTGCCTCATATAAATGACTTATTATTTCAGAATCTGTTATATTATTAAGCTTCATATAAATGTAAGCTTTCCTGCCTGCTTTTGCATTTTTTATCTCGTTGTCTATAAGCAGGTTAATCTTGTTCCTGAGTGAGAAGGGAGAAAGGATCAGATGATAATAATTATCCTTTTTGTAATTTGCATTGAAAAAGCTGAAAACCTTAAAAACATCGTTTGTAATTTTCTTATTGCTTGTCAGAAGAAGATGGTCAGTGTAAATTCGTGCAGTATCCTCGTTGAAATTACCTGTACCTACAGCTGCAAAGCGTTGTGTTACATTGTTTTTGACCCTAGTAATGAGGCAAAGTTTGGAATGAACCTTTAACCCGGGCACACCATATATAACCTTAACTCCTGCTTCCGTCAGCTTGTTGCCCCAGAGGATGTTTGCTTCCTCATCGAACCTTGCCTGAAGTTCCACAACAGTAGTAACCTTTTTCCTGTTTCTTACCGCATTCAAAAGGGCATTGATAACACTGGAGTTCCTTGCGAGCCTGTAAAGGGTTATCTGAATAGAAGTCACATACGGGTCAATAGAGGCTTCCCTCAGAAGATCGATAAAATGATCAAAGGGATGATAAGGGAAAAAGAGCATTAAATCCTTTCTCTTTATGACCTGCAGAATGCTTTTGCCGGGCTGGATATCCTTGTGCCGGACAGGAATAATGGGCTCATAATAGAATTTCTTCTTCCCGAGGTAGGGAAAATTCATGAAATCCTTGAAATTATGATACCTGTTACCGGGGGTAAGAGCATCATCAGGCCCGAAATTAAGAAGCTTTGTAAGTACTTTCAGCATCTCATGCGGCATCTCCCTGTCATAGATGAACCGTACGGGAGTTCCGTGCTTCCTCTGCTGAAGACTGCGTGAGATCTTATCGATATAGCTTTCCGAAATGTCCTCGATTATTTCAAACTCGGCATCCTTGGTGACTTTAATTGTATAGGCGTAGAATTCATCAAAATCAAAGATAAAGAAGATGTCTCTTAACCCGTATCTGATGATGTCATCAAGGAAAATAACGTATTTATCTTCATCTTTCGGTGGCAGAACAATAAACCTCGGAAGAACATCAGTCGGTATTTCAAGAAGTGCGAATCTTTTTTTCTTGCCTGATTTATTCAAAAGATAAATTGCAAGGTAGATGGCGTCATCAGTAAGGTCCGGTATGGCAGAGTCTTCTTCTATAAGGAACGGCATCAGCCTTGAGTGCACTTCCTTTATAAAAAAATCCCTTACAAATTCCGCCTGCTCATTATTTAATTCCTTCTCATTTATTATGTGGATCTTATGTTTTTCAAGATCCTGAAGAATGCCGGAATAAATTCTTTCAAACCGTTCACTTTGTTCAAGTACTATTTCCTGAACTTTCTTCAGGGTAGTCCTGGGATTGTAACCAAGTATATCTGTTGATGCATTAGCCCCGTATTGCGAAAGTCTTCGCAATGTGGCAACCCTGACCCTGAAATACTCATCAAGATTATTTGAATAGATTCCAAGGAATTTGAACCTTTCAATCAGGGGCACATCCTTGTTTTCTGCCTCCTGCAGAACACGTTCATTAAATGACAGCCAGCTTATCTCCTTTGGAATATAGGTCTTGCTCATAAGGTCTTTTCCGGTTTCAGGAAATATTCTATTTTACCCTTTTCGTGAATGGTATCGGCCCACTTATCTTTTTTAAAGGAAAGGCAGGCTATTCCGCTTTTCGGAAGAAAATCACATCCTTCCTTTGACATCCTGTCGGGGATCTCTGTGAACTCAGGATTGTGTCCGAAGAAAATGACCGTATCAATACCTTCCGGCAACTCCTTCAGGATTTCTGAGAATGTTTTCAGGCTTGTCTTGTTATAAAGGCTGCTTTTAAGAACAACTTTGTCCTTATCTGCTTCAAATATCCTCATGAAAATCAGAGCTGTTTCGTAAGCTCTGAAAGCCGGGCTGCTTACGAAAATGCATGGGTCAATCTCTTTATGCCGGAGCATTAATGCCATTTGCTCAGAAACATTTTTCCCTCTTGTGGTAAGGGACCTTTCAAAATCAGGGATCGTGTCCACCGGATCCTCAGCCCTTCCGTGCCTGACAAAAATTATCTTTTTCATTTGCAATGCGGATTAGAGAATATTTCAGGTATTGGGTTACATCAGTCTCCAAAAATGGCACCCATGTTTTTCACTTTGATAACAATCTGATTATCAGGTTCTACTAGCTTAGTTTTTCCGGCAACTTCTGCAAGGGGAACAGAAATGATCTGATTGTCGCGGAGAGCAACCATTTTTCCGTAATCACCTTTTGCTATAAGGTCAGCAGCGGATGATCCGTAACGAGTTGCCAGAACCCTGTCCATGGGGGAGGGCGTGCCTCCGCGCTGGATGTAGCCAAGTACTGTTTCCCTCGTTTCAATGCCGGTCAGATCACTGATCAGGCGACTCAGGTAATGTGCCGGAGAGCCCTCTTTTGCAGGAGTTTTTATCCCCTCGGCCACTACCATTATGGAATAAAGCTTGTTCTCGTGAAACCTTTTGAGAAGATAATCTGCAACTTTATTTTCATCATATTGGATCTCAGGAATAAGAATAACATCCCCACCGCCGGCAACACCGGAATACAAGGCAAGCCACCCGGCATTGTGACCCATAAGCTCAATTATCATTATCCGCTTGTGCGAATTGGCTGTCGAATGAAGCCTGTCAATGGCCTCAGTTGCAATATTTACTGCAGAATCGAATCCGAAAGTGAAATCTGTCCCCCAGACATCATTATCGATTGTTTTAGGCACACCGACAACATTAAGTCCTTCTTCTGAAAGCAAATAAGCTGTTTTAAGAGTTCCGTTCCCTCCAATGCATACAAGGCAGTCAAGCCCCATCTGCTCATAATGTTCCCTGATAAGATCAGGTTTGCTTATCTCATTTTTCCCTTTTCCGTTGCTCTTGAATGGTTTTTCCCTCGATGTTCCGAGAATGGTACCTCCGAGGGTCATTATTCCGGAAAGGTCATTTTCGGTAAGTTCCCGGTATTCCTTGTTTAAAAGTCCCGTAAAGCCATCACTGATACCAACGACCTTCATTCCGTATTTAACGATTGCTGTCTTCCCCACACCCCTTATCGCAGCATTTATTCCCGGACAATCACCGCCTGCCGTCAGAATCCCGATCCTTTGTCCGCTTACATTTTTAACCATAAAAATCAGTTTAGGATATTTACAGCAAATTTAGCTTTTTAAAGGTGATCAGGAAAATATTTTATTTCCTGGTGATACCTGCAGACTTTAAAGTGGAAAATACAATTAAGAAACATAATAAAGTCCTGTTTGGCCCGTGTTAATCAATAAAAGTTCACAATTCAGACAACGCCTCCCGGGGTTGAATGATTTGTTTTTATGCGTAACTTTATAAAGGCTGAATTGCCGGTGATAAATCATGGAACCTGATTACGTAAGACTTAAAGATATTAAAACTGCACTGTCAGGTTATGTCAGGGAAGCTCTGTTGTTGCTTTCATCTGATGAAACACCTGCTGAAAAAACAGTGCATGATGTAAGAGTTTTGATGAAAAAATCAAGAGCCACAATGCGGCTTCTGAAACCGCAGATGGATATGGAAGCTTATAATAAAGAATATGGAACCTTCAGGGAAACCGGAAGAATAATGATGGGATGGCGTGAAACATCCGTCCAGAGAAAAACCCTTAAAGGACTGGCCAAAAAACATCCGGTGCTTTTCAGCCGCCTGACAGAAAATGAAAAGATATCCAACCTGATGAGAAAAAATGAAAATGAGACCGATTTTAAAACAGAAATCAGCACAAAACTGGAACTGATTAAAGAGATTCTTAATAAATCAGTTTACAGAATAAGATTTTACAGCTTAAACAATCTAAATGCCAATCTTCTTCTTAAGGAGCTGGAAATGACCTATATTAATGTCGCTAAATGTTATCTGACCGCACGGAATAATCCTAAACCCTCAAACCTGCATGAGTTCAGAAAAAGGTCAAAGGACTTCCTTTATCAGCTTTATTTTTTCAGGGCGCTCAGGCCAGGAGTCATTAAAGCTCTTGAAAAAAAACTTGATTCTATGACACAGGATCTTGGCAAATACAATGATCTCTCAGTCCTGATCAGGGAACTGGATTACCATTATACAGGAGTTCCGGACAATGACAATCTTGATGAGCTCATCCTTCTTATAAGAATGGAACAGGACAAATACCTCTCAAGTGTCTGGCCCGATGCTTACAGAATATTTTGTCCCGGGCGGAAGCTTACTAATGTTCTTGGATTTAAACTTCTGGTTATATAAAATCCTCCTCTTGTGAATAACAGTACTAAGTGAATATTATTTGTGACCCCTCGCCGCCTGCACGGGCATAGAATTCTCCAACCGTAAGTATGCCGCTGACCTGGTCCCAAAGATCTTCTTTCTTAAACTTGAACATATCCATGGCAAGTTTGCAGGCATAAACTTTTCCTCCTCCAGCGGTAATCAGTTCCAGAAATTCGCTGACAGGAGGAATGTCGAGCTTATCCATACTGCTTTTCATCATTCCTGATGTAAATGCTTCCATGCCCGGAATTATTCCGAGAAGCGTAGGCATTCTGAGACCTCCGGGAAGCCGGAGCGCCGGATTACCTACAACTGCTGTATGCAGCTTGTCCATTCTGCTTTTTATAATAGCATCGAGTCCGAAGAATGTAAAGAATAGGTTTGTTTCAATTCCTTCCATAACTGCACCGTTTCCAAGTACAAGGGTTGCATAAACATCTTCAATTGCTCCTTTGGCACATATAATGTTTACTTTCCTGATAGGATGATCCTGTTCCATGTTATTAATATTTAATTGATTAAATACAACTTGCCGGTTTTGGCAATCCGCCAATTTTGGTGGCTTTCTTGAGTGGTGCTCCCGGGAACAGCTGATAAAACGTTTTAACATCAATTATTCCCGAGTGATTTATACTCCTTATTGACAAAGTTTCTCCGTTCAGGAATTTTTTGCGGAGATAATCTATAATTGCAAAGTGCTGGTCGGTAAGGGCAATGCCTTCTTCTTTAGCAATTTCCATTGCAATTTCTTTGGTCCATTGTGAAGGATCGGTAAAATAACCTTCCTCATTCACATCAACTGTTTTGCCTGTGTATGTCTTCTTTGCCATAATCTGTGAATTAATTGTTTTGCCAATGATATTAATGAATTTTCAGGAGTCTTTTATTTTGCCTTTCATCGACATCTGGTCGCTTACGGGTAACTTTCTCCCTTTAAGCAGAATATTCCAGTAGATCCATTTAAAAATGAGCTTACCAAGATGATTGATCCTGCTTTCTTTGAGAAGTGCGAACGGGCCAATGACAGGAACGGGGAACATTCCTGGTAATGGTTCAGTGTCGTAATTGAAATCTATAAGAATTCCTTTTCCAAACCCTGTTTCAATATAGCAGTTTGAATGCCCGTCAAAAGATGCATTCAATGGTTGGTTCGCTATAAAGCTTTTAATGTTTTCAACAAGGACCTCTGACTGGAAATGAGCAACTGCCCCCGCCTTTGAAGCAGGAGTGTTCCCTGCATCGCCAATCACGAAAACATTTTTGCTTACAGAAGATTGAAGAGTGTTTTTGTCGATCTTTGCAAAACCGAATTCATCACCCAGTCCACTGTCGGTCATTACTTTATCCCCAAAATGAAGAGGGATTGTAATGAGACAATCAAACGGTACTTCCCTTCCTCCAAAATCAAGGATTTTTTTGCCGGCATTATCAACTTCACCAAGGAAAAAGTCTGTTACCAGATTTACACGTTTGTTTTCAAGAAGTTTACCAAGCATTTTTGAAGCCTTTGGCTTGGTAAATGCCCCTGACATGGGAGTCACATATGTAATTTCAACCTTGTCGCGGATCCTTTTTTTTGTAAAAAAATCATCAGAGCAAAAAGCGAACTCCAGGGGAGCAACCGGACATTTTATCGGATTATCTGCTATATTAATTATTAGTTTTCCGCCCTCCCATGTCTTAAAAAAAACTGAAAGAGCTTCAGAACCCTCAAAAGTATAAAAGTCAAATATGTTTTTGTACCATAAATCTCCTTTCAATCCCGGAGTTTCTTCTGGTGCAATCCTGGTTCCGGTTGCAATCAGAAGAATATCATAATCAATAATTTCACCATCTGACAGGGTTACCCGGTTGTTATTATAATCTATTTTTTCTGCCTGCTGGTATATTGATTTCACCCCGGCAGGAATAAAAGTTTGCTTTGGCTTTATTATGTCTTCTTTTTTATAATATCCGAAAGGAATGAAGAGAAATCCAGGTTGATAATAGTGCGTTTTATCCTTATCCACAATTGTTACTGACCACTCATTCTGTGGCAGTTCTTTCCTCATTTTATTGGCCATCATTGTCCCGCCTGTACCAGCGCCAAGGATCAGAAGATTCTTCATGTTTATTTTTCTGTTAATTTATTAACAGTACAAAAATAATAATACGCAATTATAATAATATATAAACACTTATGATAAATACAATGTTTATGCAATTATTAAAATTTAATGTTTTTATGTTTTATATTTACAACAATGTTGTCATTTATTGACAGGTTATTTCGGTTATAAATATCTTAAAAACTCGGATTATGAAAAAAGCTCTTTCTTTCTTTATCCTTTTACTATTAAGTTCCTCAATGGTTTCAGCACAGAATATGATTGGAAAGAAAAACCCTGCGGGCATATGGAAATTTGAAGCTCCCTATGCACCCGAAGGCTATACCTCCGGTACAATTGAGCTTACAGTTGCAGGGAATGCCTATTCAACAGTTATCGCATTCGGAGGGAGTGATTATAAGATCCCGGCTGACAAGACTACTGTTGAAAAGGACTCTGTCTTTTTCAACGTCAATATAGAAGGGAATAATGTATCTGTCAGTCTTAAGATGGAAGAAGAAAATAAAATGGATGGGAAAGCACTCTATTCAGGAGGGGAGATCCCGCTGGAACTCAGCAGGGGAACGGGGGCAAAAAAGCAAAGTTTAGACTAATAGTTGGCTTTTCACAGGGACCACCACTGATATCTGACTTTTAATATCAACAAGATAACCTCTTGATCGGAAGAGTTGTAATGAAGAAAATTATTATCGTTTTAATTGAATTACTTTTTCTGACTGAGCTGATACCTGCCCAGATAGTGAATAAGACTCCGTTAAGCGAAAGAATTACAGGATACCGGATGGATGTGAGGCTTGATCCTGACGCCAAAACTGTTTCAGGCACCCTCGACGGCTTCTGGGTAAACAAGTCGCAGGATACGGTTCCTGATATCAGGATGCACCTTTATATGAATGCATTCAGAAGCAACCGTACTACTTATTACAATGAATCTGGCGGATCTCCCGGAAGCAAAGATTCAAATCCTGGATGGATTGAGATAAAGTCATTTACCGACAGGAACGGGAATGATCTTCTCCATTTAATGCAGTTTATCAGTCCCGACGACGGTAACAGGGAGGATAAAACAGTTATAAAAGTGTTGCTTCCGAAACCTGTTATGCCAGGGGATTCTGTATTTGTACACATTGATTTTGAAACAAAACTGCCCTCAACAATAAGAAGGACAGGCTTTAACAATGATTTTTTCTTTGTTGCCCAGTGGTTCCCGAAGTTCGGAGTTTATGAACCTGCAGGGATGAGATATGCAGTGAAAGGAGGATGGAACTGTCACCAGTTCCACGCAAATTCTGAATTCTATGCCGACCACAGTGTTTATGACGTAAAGATAACGCTGCCTGCGAATTATGTTGTCGGATCAGGCGGAATGCTGATTTCAGAGACAGTTATAAATGAATCAAAGAAAACATTGATTTACAGGGCTGAGGATATTGTTGATTTTGCATGGACTGCATGGCCGGGTTATGTTGTTTTCAATGATAAATGGAAGAATGTGAATATTACATTGCTGACGACCAGGGACCGTGCCAATCAGGCAGGCAGGCATTTCGCCGCCATAAAAGATGCGCTCGAATATCTGAATGACAATGTAGGCCCGTATCCCTGGCCGTATGTAACTATTGTAGATCCTACGGCAATAGGAGAAGGAGCAGGAGGAATGGAGTACACGACAATGTTTACCTCGATTTCCACGTACATGATGCCGTCATTTATTCACATACCCGAAATGGTGACGGTTCATGAATTCGGGCATGCCTACTTCATGGGAATTCTTGCAAGCAATGAGTTTGAGGAGCCATGGCTTGATGAAGGAGTTAATTCTTTCTGGGAAGAAAGGATAATGGATCATTATTACGGAAATAATTCAGGAATGATAAATACGTCTATCCTCAAGCTATCTGATAAATCATCAGCAAGAATGTCATATGTCGGATCCTCAGGAAAGCAGGATGTCACAAATGCAGAATATTCCTGGAACTATCCACACGGAACTTATGACGTTATGTCGTACGAAAAAACAGCCACATGGCTTTATACCCTGATGGGGATCATCGGCGAGGAAACAATGAACGATGTATTCAGGGAATATTACAGGAAATGGGCCTTCAGGCATCCTTCCGGAAAAGATTTTGTAAATGTAGTGAATGAGGTTGTCAGGAATGAGCATGGTGAGGAATTCGGCCCTGATATGAATTGGTTTTTTGACCAGACTTTATATGGCACAGGAACCTGCGATTATAAGGTTTCAGGAATTAAGAACATTAAATATCATAAACCTGAGGGAAAAACTGATTTGACCAATTTCGATGAGAATAAAGGGAGAGCTGCAGATTCTCTTTATACTTCAGTAGCCCAGCTTGAAAGAACGGGCGATGTGATGATCCCGGTTGAGGTACTTGTTCACTTTTCAAATGGCGACGAGGTTCATGAGAAGTGGGATGGCAAAAGCCGCTTCAGGGATTTTACATTTACAGGACCCGGGAAAATCCAATGGGTAAAAATAGATCCCGGATTTAAAAACAGGATGGACATTAATTTCATAAATAATTCACTGACTCTTGAACCTGACCATGTTCCGATACGTCGTCTGATAAACAAGTTTACATCCTTCGTGCAGGTCATCTTAACTTTTGTAATGCTGTAACAGGATATTTCATGAAAATATTGAGTGCAATAGAATCAGGATTTTACAAATCATTGAAATCATGGAAAAGTATCATGATTGTCTGGTTGTTCCTGCTTATTCTGGTTTCGATATTCACAGTACCCCTGAAGGGAGCTTTGAAAACCGCATTTGGCGGAAGTATGATAACCGGGAATCTGTCAGATGGATTTAATCCTGAAGTTTTTTCCGACCTTGGTTCACTATTCAAAAGCATTGTTTCCTTTACTGCCTCCGGATTTATGTTTATCCTGCTTCTTGGATTTGTTGCCGGCGCTTTTCTCACCGGAGGATTATTCTGCAGTATTAAAAAAGATAAGATACACTTTTCTGCTCCTGAGTTCTTCAGTGCCGCTGCAAAAAATTTCTTCCCATTCCTTGTCATTTCACTGGCAGTTGTTTTAGTTGCAGGCTGTGTCATAACTGCTTTTTCAGTGGCAACTTTCAGCATTATTGAATCAGTTAAAGAGTCAGCCGAAGAAACATCTTTTATTATTGGTGCTTCCGGGGCCGCGATTATTTTGCTCATCATGCCCGTATTACTGCTTATTGCCGATTATTCAAGGGCATGGAAAGCAGGAAATGACGATATTTCAGGCTTCAGGGCTCTTGGTTTTGGATTCAGCCAGACGTTCAGAAAGTTCTGGCCATCATACCTTTTGATGCTTTTAATGATTTTAATCCAGCTCCTTCTGGGATTTGCAGCCTTGAAATTATTCCTGAGCTGGAACCCGGCAAAACCGGGAACAGTTTTCCTTTTCTTTCTTATTTCACAACTTTCAGTAATAGTCCGTATTCTTTTTAAAACCTGGCGCTATGCAAGTGTGACGGCATTTATGGAAGAGGACCTTGACAGATCAATGATGATTTAGTATAAGTTTATGTTTGCCTGGCCGGAAACAATTACCCGCACCAGGTCCCTGCTGCCTAAGGTCACAGATCCCTGTTATTCTCATTTTTAAAAGTGTCAAGTACTTTTTTCACTGAACCATGAAGGAGAAGAAGCTTACGCGATGTTTCGGAATCAAAACCCAGTTCATCGGAGATCATTTTGATTCCTCTCCGGATAAGCTTTTTATTGGTAAGCTGCATATTCACCATCTTGTTGCCTTTGACCCGGCCGAGCCTGATCATTGCCGCGGTTGTGATCATGTTAAGGATAAGCTTCTGGGCCGTGCCGGCTTTCATTCTTGTACTGCCTGTAACAAATTCAGGCCCCGTTACTGCTTCTATTGCAATATCAGCGAATTGTGCCACCGGCATTCCGTGATTACAGATTATAGCTCCGGTAAAGATTCCGTTTTCCTTTGCTCTTTTCAGTGTTCCGACAACATAAGGCGTTGTGCCTGAGGCAGCTATTCCTATAATGACATCCCCGGGCGAAGGGTTGAACTGCTTCAGATCGTTCCATCCCAGTTCATCATTATCCTCGGCCATCTCTACGGCTTTCCTTATTGCACCATCGCCACCGGCAATAAGTCCGATGACATATCCGTGCTCAAGGCCAAAAGTGGGAGGTATCTCAGAGGCATCGACGATCCCCAGCCTGCCGCTTGTGCCGGCGCCTATGTAAAACAGCCGGCCTCCTTTTTTCATCCTTGCAACAACAGCTTCCACAAGCTTTTCTATTTCAGGGATGCAACTCCTTACAATGCCTGGCACTTTCTGATCTTCAGCATTGATACATTCAAGCAGCTGGCGCAAAGGCATTTTTTCAAGATCGTGGTACAATGATTCAGATTCGGTTACACTTGGCATTTTTTAGCTGGTATTTTAGTTATCGGCCTGATGAAACCTGATAAGTCCGGTTATTGGCTCCCTTGCAATTATTGAAACCCTGAAGCCGTTCCTGATAAAAACTTCCTCAAGAATTTCCCTGAAGTGCCATGCAACAGAACCTGTAACAGCTATTTCTGCAGTTTCCTTTATATTGTAAAGAATCAGGTTGCGTTTTACAAATTCCTCGAATGACCCTGTCACAACAACCCTGCAGTATTCCTCAGATATATGATCTTTCAGAAACTGAACAAATCCTCCGATAAATCTGCCCGGAAAAACTCCGCGATAAACGTGGTCAACTATATCATCTTTCTCAGCGCCATATATTCCCCGGAATTCTGCTGAAAGTGAGGGAGGCATTATTCCTCTCAGGTAATCGGCCAGCAGTTTTTTGCCAAGTGATGCACCGCTTCCCTCGTCACCAAGAATAAAACCCAGAGGGGGAATATTGGCAGTAATCATTTCACCGTCATAATAACCTGAATTGGAACCTGTTCCCAGTATGCATATATAGCCTTTTGAATGACCAAGCAATCCCCGGGCAGCGCCTGTAAGATCTGAAAACACCTGAATATCCGATTCAGGAAGAACATGGGCAATGGCGTCCCTTACTTTTTTTACCATTTCCTGTCCCGAACATCCTGCACCATAAAACCAGACGATGTCAATTCCATCATTATTAAATTTTGGAAGTATCTCAGCGGAAATCACCTCCTCGATTGCCTTATCAGTAACAAAATTCGGATTCAGTCCTATTGTTGATACAATTTCTGTTTCTCCCGAAGCGGTTATTCCACACCATTGGGTCTTTGTTCCTCCGCTTTCCGCTATAAGTTTCATAGATCAAATTTACGAAAAGATGGTTAAGGTTTATGGCTGCCATAAAATATTTGGTCATCGGGGTTTAGTTATATTCGGGAGCTTTCTCATCCCTTGCAACATTGTAAAATTATACCTTTACGCCCTTGTGCCCTTAAGCCCTTACGCCCTTGTGCCCATAAGTATTTATACCCCTTTAAAATAGGTTTAAACCCTCTTATCTTCCTTACGTCAAAAAGGTAGTTTTGTTGTGAAATAATTAACAGCTGGAGAAAATTCCGGGGGTTTATAATGGAAAACTATTTTGATTTGCTGAAGAAGGATATCAGGTTTGAAGAGGGACTTAATTCCTGCATGAACTGCGGAGTCTGTACGGCAATCTGTCCGGCAGCGGAATTTTACAATTATGATCCCAGAAAAATTGTCGACGCTGTTCAAACGGAAGATAATGAAGCAATCGAAGATCTGCTAAAATCAGACACAATATGGTACTGCGGAGAATGTATGTCGTGCAAAACGCGCTGCCCGAGAGGAAATACGCCTGGCCTTGTTGTTATGGCGCTGCGTTCTTTGTCGCAGAAACTGGGATTTTTTACGGAATCTGAAAAAGGAAGGCAGCAGTTCGCCATAAAAAGAACTGTGGGAGAAAATATATTTAAGTTCGGCTATTGCGTTGCTGCGTATGCCTTAAGCCCTGAACTGCATCTTGAGCAGGGACCGATATGGAAATATATTCTTGAGAATTCTCACGATGTATATGAACGGCTCGGAGGTCAGATTAATGAGCTTGGAGAGGGACCTCTCAGGAAAATTCCTGAAGATGCAAAGGAGGAGCTTAGGAAAATATTTGAAGTGACCGGGGGAACCGACTTCTTTAATACAATTGAAGAACACTCAAAAAGCAAAGCAGCAGAGATGGGCCTTCAGTTTAGCGATGATGGTATTGATAATGAGTATTTTATTGAAGTTTTTACTGCAAATAACAAGAATCATACAGCTTGAAGGGACTAACATGGAAATTGAAGGTAAGAAGAAAATCTGGTCTGAATACCAGAAAGAAATAGCTGATGACCATTTTTTTTATGTCAGATCTTGTATCAGGCAAAGCTTTTTTCCGGGATCCGAGCAATTTTTCCTGCATTTCATGAGAAATGTTCTGGGGAAAGATGTTTTTGAAAACCCCTCGCATACAACCTGTACCGGAATAGGTTATCACGCGGATATTGTTCCACTACCTACGATAATGACAGTTGTGGCACGGCATTTTGCACTTATGAAGGAATCGGGCTACAGGAACATAGCAATTTCGTGTGTAACTTCTTTTGGCATATATACTGAACTTATTGAGACCTGGAAACGTTTTCCGGAAGAGCTTGAAAAAACCAGGGAATATCTTTTTAAAGCTACCGGCAGGGAATTTGATATACCTGAAAATATGGCACATACAAGCGATATCATTTATAAGTTCAGAAATGAAATTGCTTCGAAAGCAAAATATCCTCTTATAAATAAAAAAACAGGTGAACCACTTAAGGTCGTTGAACATATTGGTTGCCACTATTCAAAAATGTTCCCCAAATACGGAATAGGAGGGGCAGAGTTTCCCCGGGTATTGAGCGGCATGGCTGAAGCATGGGGAGGAGAAGTCATTGATTACCCGGAACGACGGCACTGTTGCGGATTCGGCTTCAGACAATACCTGGTAAAGGCAAACCGAAGCTATTCGGTTTCAAATACTGCAAAAAAGTTTTCATCCATGCAGCCTTACAAACCTGATCTGGTTCTTACCAACTGCCCTGGCTGCAATATGTTCATGGATAAATGGCAATACACGATCAGGGAGATCGAAGGAACAACATATGGAAAAAACGGCGAATCAATTCCTGTCCTGACTTATGAAGAGCTTGCCGGACTGGTGCTTGGGTACAATCCATGGGATCTGGGGCTTCAGTTTCACATGGTACAATCGGAACCCCTGCTA
This sequence comes from uncultured Bacteroidales bacterium, assembly GCA_963789985.1. GTDB lineage: Bacteria > Bacteroidota > Bacteroidia > Bacteroidales > VadinHA17 > LD21. The sequence continues at coordinate 91,762 of CAWBNA010000019.1, forward strand.
AGAAAAATGGGAATTGAGTTCGACAGGGAAGATAAATATAAAACAAAAGACGGACGGCAAATGCCTGTTCCCCAAAACCTTATAAATGCCTGATATGACAGGGCGCGTCGTTGTGGTTGGCGGAGGCACTGCCGGAGTTGAGGCAGCTGGACAACTGGCAAAATTGGGTCTTGCTGTTACCCTAGTTGAGAAGGAAAATGCAATCGGTGGACACATAAAAAACTGGCATCACCTGTTCCCTAACAGAAGGGATGGCAAGGAAGTTATTAATTACCTTAGGGATCAGTTAAATCATGATAATATTACCCTTCTGACAGGAGAAAAGATCAATGGGTTTGTAAAGAAAGGAGGATCATTCCAGTTACATTCCGCTTCAGGAAGGGAGCTGAATGCCGATGCTGTCCTCCTGACCACTGGGTTTGATCTTTTCAAAAGTGAAAGAAAAGAGGAGTATGGTTATGGCATTTATGATAATGTCATCACTTCTTCCGATCTGGAAATGATGTTTAACAATAAAGGTATCAGGCTAAAAAACGGAGAAAAGCCTGACAAGGTCGGAATAATACATTGTGTCGGTTCAAGGGATGAGAAAGTTGGTAACTTTTATTGTTCCAAGCTATGCTGTGTCACAGCTGTAAAGCAGGCCATAGAAATAAAGGATTCACTTGACAATGTACAAGTTTTCTGCTTTTACATGGATATGAGAATGGGCGGAGCAATGTATGAGGAAATGTACAGGGAAGCCCAGGAAAAATACAGGATAAATTTCATAAGGGGTAAAGTCTCTGAGATAGGCCAGAATATTGACAGTAAGCTTGTTGCAAAAGTCGAAGATACTCTTGCAGGGAGGCCGTTAAAAATGGAGCTGGACATGATCGTTCTCATGGCCGGGATGGAAATGTCGAAAGAAGGAGAGGAATTAGCAGCGGCCGGAAAACTGAATACAGGTGAAAACAGGTTTTTTGCAGCGTCGGACCCTCATTTAGGAAGTAATATCAGCAATGTCAAAGGATTGTTTTATGCAGGAACATGCACAGCACCTATGAATATTACCGAAACTATTGCTCATGCCAGGGGAGCCGTTGATGATATAATTGATTATTTGAAGAAACAACATAAAGGCAGATGAATAAATTCGGTTATACCATTTCCAGGCCGCGTGTTATTGATTATGACGCCAATGATCATAGTATTGCAGAATATATTGCCGGAAAAGAACCGAGTTTCAGGCTTTGCATTGCATGCGGCGGTTGTTCTGCCACCTGCACCTCAGGCAACCTGACAAATTTCAGTCTCAGGGAAGTTAATGTCCTGATTCACCGGGGTGAGAATTCCAAACCCGCAGAAGATATAAAAAAATGCATGCTCTGCGGAAAATGTGTATTGGTATGTCCCAGGGGTGTTAATACGAGAAATGTCATCTTTCTGGCCCGTCAGGCTTTTAAAAAGTATTATGAAAATGCACTTTGAACCATTTATAATACCGTTCAATATCGGCCTCTACTTCATACTGCTCTATTCAGTTGTAAGGTGTGTGGTCTGGTATCGCGATCTTTCACGGCCTGACAAACTGAGATTACAAAGGGGATTTTTCGGAAAGCCGTTCGGAGAGAGCATAAAAGAGATATTTCTGGAGAGCCTGCTCCACAGGAAAATTTTCAGGATCAATCCGCGCCTCGGCTATATGCACATGAGTCTCGCATTCGGCTGGTTCCTTCTAATACTCTTTGGCACAATTGAAGCTGATATTTTTGGAACGACTCATTTAAATGAACCATACAAGGCAATTTTCTTCAGATTTTTCAATCCCGATTATGGTAAAACCGCTTTTGAGTCAGCTTATGCATTTCTGATGGATCTGCTGCTTGCTTTTATTCTTTCGGGGCTTCTGCTTGCAATTCTTAAGAGATTCACCTCAAAGGTTGTCGGAATGAAAAGGGCTACCAGGCTAAAGCCACTTGACAAGGTTGCTCTGACCGCACTCTGGCTTATTTTTCCAAGCAGGCTTCTTGCCGAGAGCTTTACCAGCGGAGCATACGGAACCGGAAGCTTTCTGACAGGGACTCTTGGAAGATGGCTGGCATCCTTTTTACCTGCTCACCAGTTCTCTTATCCTTTCTGGTGGCTTTATTCACTGTCGCTTGGAACATTCTTTGTCCTCCTCCCCCTTACAAGATATATGCATATTCCAATAGAACTTTTCCTGATATTCATGAGGAATTCAGGGATCAGTACTGGCGATAAGGCAGGGACATTTTCTGAAGTCCAGGTTCATTCATGTTCATCATGTGGAATTTGCATCGATCAGTGCCAGATGAATTTTTCTGCCGGAATAAACATAATGCAGTCGGTCTACCTCATGAAAGCAATACGAAAGGATGAAGAGACCTTTGAAATAGCCCACAACTGCCTGATGTGCGGAAGGTGTGATATTAAATGCCCTGTAGGGATTGAACTTTTACCGATCAGAATGATACAAAGAAGAGCAGGAGAATCAGGGAATGGAAGCAGGAACATCTGGAAAGGATATTTCAGAACAAGACCGGTGAATAATATTGCCAGGAAGGAAAGCATCGTACCTTCTTATGACTTTTTGCAGGTAAGGGATCCTGGGAAAACTGATGTGCTCTATTTTGCCGGGTGCATGACACATCTTACTCCTTCTGTAAAGAAATCGATGGTTAAGATAATGGACGCCTCAGGACTTAAATGGTCATTCATGGACGAAAACGGAGGTGTCTGTTGCGGACGGCCTTTGATGCTGGCAGGGCAGGATAAGGAAGCAAGGGAACTCATAAACTATAATTCACAGCTTATCTGGAAGTCGGGAGCAAAGACTCTTGTGACTTCATGCCCGATATGTTATAAAGTATTCAGGCAAAGTTATTACCTGGATGTTGAAGTGCTTCATCATTCGCAATTCATTAAAAACCTGATTGATGAAGGTAGTGTTAAAATGAATTTCCTTAACAGGCGGGTTGTTTATCACACTCCCTGCGAACTGGGAAGAGGTTCGGGTGTTTATGAAGAACCTAAAAATGTCCTCAGGTATGTTGCTATACTTGAAAAAACAGGATTTGAGGATGAAAATTCATTGTGTTGCGGAGGCAGCCTGGGAAACCTTAAGCTCAGTCAGGCCGGGAAGCACAAAATAGCCTCCCATACCGCTTCTGTAATGACCAGGAGCAATCCCGATTACCTTGCAACTGCCTGTCCGTTGTGCAAAAAGACATTGTCTGCTGAAACGAGGACAAAAGTGGTAGATATATCTGAAATAGTTGCTGAATCAATTGTTACTGAAAGAGTTAAGATATTACCTCATGAGATGATTTATTCTCAATTGGAACCAGTAAAAATCTGGAAGTAATACATCTCAGGTAATTTTTTCATTCATAAAAAAAAACGGCAGTTTCGTCAAAAATAACCTGTCTTAAAAAAACAATTTGGCATTTTATTTGTACTATTAAAAAAATTTGTTGGTTGGAATTGTTGTTTTTTTGTTTTCTTTTTATTTAAAAATTCACAGAAACAGGGAGGAAATAAAATGAAGGGCAAACTTATTGCTTTAGTATGTTTTATGAGTATTGTAGGTTGGTCTTGCGGGCATCAGGCAGGTATTCAGGATACCGCAAAAGGGAAGGACTTAGTCTTACAACAGGATGACGGGACGTTTTCTTTGAATATTGAAAAAGCGGCATGCTACAGCGATGCTGTTAATCCTTCAAGTAACACTGCTGAATGGAATGTTTTTATTTCAAAGCCGGGACGATACAAAGTCTGGATTTCAAGTGCAACCAGAGATACGACCCATCTTAAATACGGCAGTCCGGTTAAGATAAGCCTGATGGATAATTTACTGGAAGCCTCACCGGAATGTGATAAAGTTGTCAGGAATTCGACAGATGTAACATTCCCTTATTTCAGGGCCGACTCCTATATGGGTTCATTTTATTTTTCAGAACCCGGGCAGTATAATATTCAGGTAATAAGTGATAAAGTTCTTCCGCAGGAAGCAAGCAACAGGATTTCAAGCGTATCTTACGATACAAGGCTGATGTCAGTCATACTTACGCCAATGACGCGCTAAGCTTTTTCTCGATCCATTTCTTAGCGTTTACAAGCGCTTTTATCCAGGGTGTAACTTCGTCGTTCCTTTTTTCAGGAGGATAAAATCCGCATTGCCACGGGAAGTAGGCTCTTTCAAGATGCGGCATCATTACAAGGTGTCTGCCGTCATCAGAAGCCATTCCGGCAACGTTGAAATCAGAACCGTTTGGATTTGCAGGATATGTGCTTTTACTGTATCGAAGAACAATATTATATCTGTCTTCAGGATAGGGGAGACTGAATCTGCCTTCACTATGCGCTACCCATATACCAAGCTCCATGCCTGCCATATCGCCGAGCATCACTGAATTGTTTTCCGGAATTGTCACGTTCAGGAACCCTGATTCGAATTTATTCGACCTGTTACGGAAGAGTTTTGGCATTTCTTCGTGATCGGGATATATCAGACCGAGTTCAGCCATAAGCTGGCAACCGTTGCAGACGCCAAGAGAAAGGGTATCCGGCCTTCTGTAAAAATCATCAAGTGCCATGGCTGCCTGTTTATTATATCTGAATGCGCCTGCCCATCCTTTTGCTGAACCAAGAACATCTGAATTGGAGAAACCTCCTACAAAAACGATCATGTTTATACTTTCAAGTGTTTCCCTTCCACTTATCAGATCGGTCATGTGGACATCCTTTACATCAAATCCTGCAAGCCAGAGGGCATATGCCATTTCCCTGTCGCCATTGACCCCTTTTTCCCTTATAATTGCCGCCCTTATACCTGATTTTTTCTTTCGTTCCGGCCTGATACCATGCGATTTGAAAGTTCCCTGGAAACTCATAAAGTTAAATTTCAATGCATGATTCCTGTAATTGAGAAATCTTTCATATGCAAGCTTTGCTCCGCTTTGAATACGATCGAGCAGGTAGGAGGAATAATACCATTTATCTCTAAGGTTATTTATATCGAAAAGATATCTTTCCATGTCATTTCTGACCGTCAGGGTTCTGTCATTGACAGGGTGACCAATTGACAGATATGATATTCCGCGTTCAAGCAGTATCTCTGCAATTTCATTTTCATCCCTCACCTGGATGATAATTCCAGGATTCTGGCTGAAAAGTATTTTGACGGTGTCATTGTCCCGAAAAGAGGTTAAATCTATTTCAGCTCCGCCGGTTTCATTTGAAAAGCACATTTCGAGCAATGTGGTTACCATTCCTCCGGCTGAAATATCATGTCCCGCCAGTATCTTTCCCCTGATGATAAGTTCCTGAATTGCTTTGAAGACTTCGGCGAAATAATTTGCATTCCTGACGTTCGGAGCTTCATCGCCCAAACTGTTGATTATCTGCCCGAAGGAACTTCCCCCCGTTTTAAGCTCATCCCTGCTCATGTCGATATGAAGCAGGCTCGTGTAAGGGTCATTTACCATGACAGGCTCCACAATCTTCCTGACATCGCTTACTTCACCGGCAGCAGAGATGATTACAGTTCCGGGAGAAAGGACAACCTGGTCGCTGTATTTCTGCGTCATTGAGAGACTATCCTTGCCCGTGGGAATATTTATTCCAAGGGCGATTGCAAACTTGCTGGCTGCGTCTACTGCCGAGTATAGTCTGGCATCTTCACCCTTATTTCTGCAGGGCCACATCCAGTTTGCGGAAAGCGATATGCTTTTAAGACTGTCGGCCATCGGTGCCCAAATGATATTTGTAAGCGCTTCTGCAATTGAAAGCACTGATCCTGCAGCCGGGTCAATCAGCCCGGCAGCGGGAGCATGGCCTATTGATGTTGCCATTCCGTGTTTCCCCCTGTAATCAAGCGTAATCACTCCGAGATCATTCAACGGCAGTTGAAGGGTACCTGCACACTGCTGTTTTGCAATCCGGCCTGTTACTGACCTGTCAACCTTGTTTGTGAGCCAGTCTTTGCACGCTACCTCCTCAAGCTGCAGTACCTGCTCGACATATTCTATTATTTTCTTACCGGTGTATCCGACTTTTTTATATTTCGCCTCGACTGAGGTGTCATTCATTGTAGTACGAGGCGGATCGCCGAACAGCGATTCAAGAGCAATATCAATAGGCTTTTCGCCTGTTATACTGTTTTCAAATATGAGCTGGTGATCTCCCGTGATTTCACCGATTATATAAAAAGGAGCACGCTCCCTTTCAGTAATCTCCCTTAATGCATCAGTATCTTCCGGCCTCATAACCAAGCCCATGCGTTCCTGTGATTCATTTCCTATTATTTCCTTTGCTGAGAGAGTAGGATCACCCACAGGCAACTTGCTGATATCAATGGTACCTCCCTTGTCTGCAACAAGTTCTGAAAGACAGTTCAGGTGGCCGCCTGCTCCATGATCATGAACGGAAACAATGAGATTATTATCTGATTCAGCAAGAGCCCTTATTGCATTGTAAATCCTTTTCTGCATTTCAGGGTTTGCCCTCTGGACCGCATTAAGTTCGATCGAACTGGCATAGTTACCGGTATCAACAGAAGAAACCGCCCCTCCACCCATGCCTATCCTGTAGTTATCGCCTCCGAGAAGGATTATCTTGTCACCCTTTTCCGGAATACCTTTTTCGCTGTCTTTTTTCCTGGCGATTCCGATCCCGCCGGCAAGCATTATCACCTTGTCGAACCCGTACCGTCTGAGATTCTCAAAGTGTTCGAATGTCAGGACAGAACCGCAGATCAGAGGCTGTCCGAACTTATTCCCGAAATCGCTGGCTCCGTTCGAAGCTTTGATAAGGATATCCTGGGGTGTCTGGTAAAGCCATGGCCGTGCCCCGGTTGCCTTTTCCCACGGCCGTGGTCCGTCAGATCTGGGATATGAGGTCATATAAACGGCTGTCCCCGCAACAGGATATGATCCTTTGCCTCCGGCAATCCTGTCGCGTATTTCTCCTCCAGTTCCTGTCGATGCTCCGTTGAAAGGCTCAACAGTGGTCGGGAAATTATGTGTTTCAGCCTTCAAAGACAACACCGATTCATAGGTTTTTATGCTGAAGAAATCCGGCTTATCCTGTGAGGAAGGCGCAAATTGTTCAACAACCGGTCCCTGGATAAAGGCACAGTTATCCTTATACGCAGAAACAACTTTATTACGGTTGTAATGAGTTGTGTTTTTAATGAGCTGGAAAAGAGTTGAATCCTTTTCTTCCCCGTCAATAATAAATATCCCGTTGAAAATCTTATGCCTGCAATGCTCGGAATTTACCTGTGAAAAACCAAAAACTTCACTGTCAGTCAGCTGCCGACAAAGTGATAATGAGAGTTTTTCAAGATATGCTATTTCATCATCGCTTAATGCAAGGCCCTCTTTTTCGCTATAGTTCTTTATATTGTCAATATAAATAATTCTCTCAGGCTTTCGCTCAATCGTAAACAGCCGTTGATCGAGATCATTATAAACAGACTGAAGCATAGGATCGTATTCAGGCTTTGGCGAACCTGAAAAAAAGAACTCTTCAACCCTTGTGATTCCTTTGATCCCCATATTCTGGGTGATCTCAACGGCGTTTGTGCTCCATGGAGTTATCATTTCTTTCCTCGGGCCGATAAAGGTTCCTGTTATTTTGTCGCTTCCTCTCAGCGATGCATTGCCGAAAAGCCAGATCAGTTTTTCAGTTTCTGACTTCGGAAGCTCTGTTATGGTTCCCGCTGCGATGACACTGCCCGAAGATGTTTCAAAAAATAGAATCATGATAGTTAGTAACTATATTGATTTTTAATAATTTATAAAAACAAATTAAACCTCATAGTCCTAATTCTCCACGTTTTAGTCGTTGTCGGCACCGCAGTATTTTGCAGGGTAAGGGACATTTCCCTTAGCGGCGAACCACAGGATCCTGTTCAACAGGTCATCATCACCCGTGTCAATTCCATCGAATTCGGGAAGAAGGCTTTTCTTTGCATAATGCAAAGCTTTTCCACTGAGGGATGAGAGCTGGGGATTCATTTCATCGATCGGGATTTTGTTTGGAATTGCATTATAGGGTGTCTTATCCGGTTCATTACTGAAGCAGTCTGACATCGGACTTGCGATTGCATCCTGGATATTCATCGGAGGAAGGCCAAGTATCTGTTCGATGGTCCTGACCATTGAAGGCTGGGTATAATATGTATGAATCGTCCTGTTCAGCCTCGAATACGGACTTATCACAAGGGCGACTGTCCTGTATGCCGATACATGATCCCACCCTGACTGCGAGTCGTCCTCCACAACGAATATTGCAGTGTTTTCCCAGAACCGGCTTTTGGTGAAAGCTTCAACAATACGGCCAAGAGCATAATCGTTGTCGGCAACCATTGCCCTTGGAGTCGGGCTGCCGGGCCTGATGCCGGCAGTATGATCGTTTGGCAGGGCTGCGATCATGAGATCGGGAAGCTGGTCCCCTTCCCTGGCTTCGTAGTCATGAAGATCCTTAATAAGGGCATCAGCCCTCATAACATCTGTGAACTCATGATTTCCGAAAGAAGGGTAGGTCTGGCTCAGGATCCCCTTTACCGATTCAATGGTGGTTTTGTTTGTGAAATCAACCTTTTCACCATTCTTGTATTTCTTATAGATATCTGCCCATTTGAGATTGTTCTCTATTACTGGAGAAGAAGCTTCTCCGTATATCCTGACCTTCTTTCCCCCTTTCATTGCATTGTCCCAGAGAAAACCAGACGGGGCATAGACAAGTGCATCGGCCTGTACATGAGGATAACTTCTGAACCATGCCCTGACATTCTTTTCTATATAATCAGTAACTATCGAGGCATCGGTCCACTGGTGTCCTTCTGCGGAGCATTTTCCTGATACATAAAAATTATCAAGCAGAAGAAATTCATCTGCCAGCTTATGAGTGTTGGGAGTTATTAATTCACCGTATGTACATATTACCGGATCACCATCCCCCTGTTTCATGTCGCCAAGCACCTGGTCGTATGTGCGGTTCTCCTTGATAATGTAAACTATATGCTTGATAGGCGATGGTTCTCCGATCCTTTCAGGTACAGGTTTGGGACTGACTGATTCCCTTGGTTGTTGCCTGGCTTTAAGCGCCCTTGAAATATTATTAAGCGCAACAACCGTATCAGTATAAGCTTTCAGCATTTTCTCCCCCGGCAGGGGAATTACAGACACCGAGGCCTGCATATCATGTGAATTGTAAATAAGATTTTTGGTCCTTGAAAAGGGAAGCCCTGACCGTGCACCTTCGGCTTCAAGGTTGCAGACATACATTATGCCCCTGCCTGAAACTGTGACAGCTGACGGATAGGCTCCTGTGGGAATGAATCCGGAAACATAGCTTTTTTTAATGGTACTTTTGCCCGGGAGGCCCGTATCTTTCAGCCTGATTACAGCAACGGCATTATCCATCCCGTTTGCAACAAAGAGTGATTGCTCATCGAATGACAGGCATAACCCATTGGGTGAATCTCCAAAATAGGGATTTATTTCAGGCTGCAGCCTTACGCTAATTGTCTCTGAAATCTCATCCGTTTTCGTATTTATGACCGAAATATTATCGCTGTTTGAATTGGTTAAATACACGAATTCACCTTTCCTGTTTGCTACTATATCATTAGGGTGAAGGCCTGTAATAATTTCCTTCAGGATCCTTCCGTTTGAGGGATCAATCACTGTTACGCTTCCTTCCCTTGTGGCTCCTCCTGCTTTAAGATTGTCGACTCTTGCATCTTCCCAGGGAGCTCCGGCAACATCCCTGTCATTATCATCAGGATGCCGCCCGGCCCAGTTTGTGACATAAAGTTTACCTGCGGCCATAACAATGCCATAAGGCGCCACTCCGGGATCAACAGCCCACAATATATTACCGGTCAGCAGATCCTGTTTTATTATCCTGTTGTTACCGTTGAGTACAACATAAAGATATTCATGGCCTGACTCGTTTGTTATAAGTATTTCATTAGGCAGTGCGACCTGAGATGGGGGTATCGCCCTGTACTCCAGGTAACGTCCGAATTCGGCTTTTGTTCCGTTAAACTTTGCTGAGACTACGTACGACCTGTCAAGTTCAGACACGTTACCCCAGTAAACTTCAGGGCCTTCAGTACTTTTATGCCAGATTATGCCAGAATATGTATTCATTCCACCACGAAGCTCAGGGCTCTCGTTGTTCCTTAGAATGATCCTTTTACTGTTATCTGATGTGCTGATAAAAACTATGCTGTACCTTTCTTCAACAGCCAGCCATTTACCATCTGGTGAAAGTGCTGCATCCATGGCGTGGTTTTCGAGCGAGGCATCTCCGAAGAGTATCTGAGTGCCGGCAGGCTGAATAAGCCTGTCCCAGGGAAGCTGTATTCTGCCGGTTTCAGCGGTTGTGCCCTTTTCCGTCAGCACCTGGGAATTAAGCTCTGCACATGCAATCAATAATAATCCGGCGACTATTTTTTTCATTGGATGGCTGATTTGAAAACCCTGATGAAACATATCATTAATAATACGCACAATTAAAGTGTGCATACAGTTCCCAAGATATTAAAAACATAGCTAATAAAAAAAGAGCAATCTGAAAAGTCTTTAAACTGATGCCAATAATCCGGAAAAATCTGCGGTTGACAGGTTTTTAACTTTTTAAACAGCTCTCAATCAGACTCAGAATGGAAGATCGCTTAATTCTTCGTTTTCCGGTAGTGTGTCCTCCATAGTACTATGTGGCGGAACAGACTGACCACTTTCCTGAGCCGGGATTTTTTCTATCCTCCAGGCATCAAGATTTGTGAAATAACTGACTTTGCCGTCGCGTTCCCACTTATTGCCTTTGAGATTGAACCAGATTTTTACTTCCTCATTAAGAAAAGATTCATTAATAAGGTCGCATTTTTCCTGTATCAGCTGAAATTTGATATAGTCAATAAATACTGCAGGACCACCTGTCTCTTTTTTTTCAATTACAAATTCGCGCTTTTTGAATTTGTCACTGACCTGGTTAACCGGGGAGATGTCTATGACTTTGCCTGTAATTTCAAATGCCATGTCACTCTTCGTTTATGATTATTTTCTCAATCTTGTCACCCTGACGAATTTTATCAATAACATCAAGTCCTTCATATACTTTACCAAAGCAGGTATGTTTTCTGTCGAGATGACTGGTGTTTATTCTGCTATGGCATATAAAAAACTGCGACCCGCCGGTATCCCTTCCTGCATGAGCCATCGAAAGAACGCCCCTGTCGTGATATTGGTTGCTTCCGGTGAGTTCACATTTAATCTGGTAACCAGGCCCTCCGGTCCCGACTCTCGGGTCGCTCATATCCTTTGAAAAGGGGCAGCCTCCCTGAATGACGAAATCAGGAATGACCCTGTGAAAAGCAAGCTCGTCATAGAACCCCTGTCTGGCAAGCTTTAAAAAATTCTCAACCGTGCCGGGAGCATCATCTTCATAAAAGCTGATCTTCATAACACCTTTTGGAGTGTGTATCTCGCACGTTCTCATAATTACTTAACAATTTCAAGAAGCTCAATCTCAAAGATAAGAGTTGAAAATGGTTTGATTACATCGCTTGCTGCATTTGGTCCATACGCAAGCTGTTGAGGAATGTAAAACCTGAATTTTGATCCTACGGGCATAAGTTGCAATGCTTCGGTCCAGCCCGGAATAACCCTTGAAACCGGGAATTCAGCAGGTGCATTTCTCTTTATTGAGGAATCAAACTCGGTTCCGTCAATAAGCGTTCCTACATATTGAACTTTTACTGTGCTTTCGGCAGTCGGTTTAGGTCCTGTCCCCATTTTGATAACTTCATACTGCAAACCGCTTGGTGTAACTGTCACCCCTGCCTTTTCCTTGTTTTTCGCAAGGAATGCTTCGTTTTCAGCAGAATAATCTTTGTATTTTATTTTGTTCGATTCGGCTTCCCTTGATTTCTTTTCAGCCTCGCGCTTTTTCACGAATGTCATAATGTAACCTCTTGCAATTTCATCTGTCATTGCAGGCTTGCCAATACCTCCATCGAGCATGGCTTTTGCCACTACCTTGGGGTCAAGATTAAGGCTATCACCCTTAAGTGCATTGTAATTTACAATTCCGAAAGCATAAGACAGAGAATCTATGCCGGTTTTCATTTTTGCATCCGAGATCTTATTTTTGATGCATGATCCAAGCGCTATAGTCATTACAACAGTAAGAACAATTAAACTCCTGATTTTCATTTGATATAATTTTTAAATTAAATTTTCGCAAAGATAATATTTTGGGGTGTCTAAACCGGGCTAAGGGAATAATTATTTTTAATTTTTTTTATCGTGCTGATTATTTGAAGCTTTCCCGTACGTCGATAAAAACCGGGTGGATAATGCAATCAGGATCAGTCACAGTCATTGCAGGAACCTGACGTATCTCCATATTCAACCTGAATAGTGGTATGCCCGATGCTGTATTTCTGCTTCAGATTTTCCTGTATCCTTATAATAAAATCCACGCTTGTAGGTACTTTCGTTGAAAGATGGACTGTAAGAGCTGCATCCGTAGTGCTTAACGCCCATATATGAAGGTCGTGCAGGGCTGAAACCTCCGGCAGACCCGTCAGAAAACTTCTCACGTCATTTATATTTATGTTCTCAGGGACAGCATCAAGTGCAAGATTCACGGATTCAGTCAGAAGATTGTATGAACTGTAAATTATTATAAGAAGGATAACAATGGAAACAGCCGAATCAATCCAATAAAGCCGTGTAAATGCAATAATTACACCTGTTACAACCACACCAAGCGATACAACAGTATCAGTGATGAAATGAAAGAAGGCACTGCGTACGTTCAGATCCTGTTTTTGCCCTTTCCTGAATAAAAATGCGGTAATTCCGTTGATCACTATTCCGATTGATGCAACAATTATGACATCTTTCGAATTTATCTCCACAGGCTTTGTTATCCTGATGATCGTTTCCCATAAAATAACTCCTACTGCTACGAGTAGTAAAAGTGTGTTCAGCAGCGCTGCCAGGATTGTTGAACGCCGGAATCCGTATGTAAATTTACTGGTGGGCTTTCGCTGCGATATTTTTATAGCTCCCCAGGCAAAAATCAATGTTATAACGTCGCTGAGATTATGGCCTGAATCGGACAGCAGGGCCATAGAGCTTGAAAGAAGTCCGAAAATCACCTCTGCTATGACAAAAGCAATGTTGAGAATGATGCCTGCCCTGAAGGAACTGTCTGAAACCGGATTCAATCCCGGCGAATGGTAATTTGTATGGGAATGTGCCATTTTATGAAGAATTAGACAATTTGAAAATAAAGAAAATCACGCCTGTCAGGTTAATTTCACCAGTTTGAGTCGTACCACTGCCTTACATCCGCATATTTCATGCCGGCCGTTCTGGCTGCCTCAAGACCAAGATCTCCATCTTCAAAAACCTCAATGAACTCCGGATCAACGCCCATAAGTTCTGCGCATCTTAGAAATGTTTCAGGATGAGGCTTAAATGAGTTCACATCATTTGCCGTGACAATTATCTCAAAATATTTTCTTAATCCAGTAATTTCAAGAGTCCTTTCCACTGCTTCCCTGTGCCCTCCTGTACCAACCGACATCGGGAGCCGCCCGTAATATTTCCTGACAATATTTGCAACAGGTTCAATTGGTTTTATCAGATGCTGAAGATTGCAGAACTCCACAAGCTTTTCGTTAATTATCTGATCAGTGGTAATTTTCCCTTCAAGCCCGTTGTCCTTTATTATTTTCTCTGCTATCATCCATCCCGGACTTCCTGTGTGCTTGCGGAGAAATTTATTGTCAATATCGGCCCCATATTTGATACTTGCCTTTTTCCAGCTTTCGAAATGATATGGCATGGTATCAGCAAGCGTTCCGTCAAGATCAAAAATCAGTCCTTTTACTCCGGGAAGAATATCGTATTTCATATATAGTCAAAAAGAGTGACAAAAGTACTCAAAATAATTTGATTTTACAGTGGGAACCGGCAGTCCGGGTCCAGGACGATCAGACCAGGGCTGTGAAATGACCAGGGCATTATGGTGATTTGGAACGGCCCGGCCAGTGTTCCAAATCATATAGTTGAATATGGCAAATCTGATTACAAAAAGAGGCTGCCTTTTAATGACAGCCTCAGACGAATGATCAAAATGTTTATCTTTTATATTGAGGCAGGTAATCCAAAACCTGCCGATAAACATTCTCAGCAGTGAAACCTAACTTTTCATCAAGCACCCTATAAGGTGCAGAGTATCCGAAACTGGTCATTCCCCAGACTTTCCCCATCGGACCTGCGAGTCCGGAAAGAGTTGACGGCAAGCCTGCGGTAAGACCGAAAACGGGTACTCTGTCCGGCAATATTGATTTCCTGTACTCTTCAGACTGCTCCCTGAAAAGGCCTTCAGAAGGAGCGGAAACGATCCTGATTTTCAGGCCTTCTTTTTTCAGCAGTTCGGCCCCGTCGATAAGCGTTGCCACTTCTGATCCGTTCGCAAGCAGGATAACATCGGGAATGCCATTGCAATTGCAGACGACATAGGCTCCTTTCTCCGATCGCAGGGAATCGGAATACCTGTCGTTGTTTTCTGATGGTATATCTTTTATGTTCTGTCTGGAAAGGATAAGTGCAGTGGGTGTCAGGGTATTTTCAAGAGCCATTTTCCATGCAACTGCTGTTTCAGCCGAATCGGCAGGTCTGAGAACAAGCATGCTGTTTTTCCCGTGATGGTTTTTCAACTGCTCCATCAGCCTTATCTGCGCCTCCTGCTCAACAGGCTGATGTGTAGGACCATCCTCACCTACACGGAAGGCATCATGAGTCCAGATGTATTTCACAGGCAGTCCCATAAGACAGGAAAGCCTGACCGCCGGCTTCATATAATCGGAAAAGACGAAAAAGGTACCGCAAGCCGGTATTACTCCGCCGTGAAGAGCCATTCCATTCATAATGGCTGCCATTGTCAGCTCTGAAACCCCGGCCTGAAGAAATGCGCCTGAAAAATCCCCCTTTGAAAATGCTTTTGTGTTTTTCAGGAAACCATCAGTCTTGTCGGAATTTGACAGGTCGGCTGATGCAACGATCATGTTTTCAATTTCCTTTTCGAGAACCGCAAGAATTGCAGCTGAAGCGGCTCTTGTTGCCGAACCTTCCTTCTGTTTAATGGCCCTGAAATTAATTTCAGGAATATTTCCTGAATAGAACAGATTAAGTTTTATTTCTGATTCCGGATTCTTCGAAGCCCATTCAGCTTTTCTTTTCTTCCATTCTGCTGCATATTTTGATTTGGCAGCAAGCACCGATGAATAAAGTTCCTTTACGTCATCAAATACATGGAAGGGATTATTTATATCTCCGCCGAGATTTACAAGTGATTTTTCATAAGACCCCCCGGCCTCGCTGACAGGCATTCCATGAGTTGACGTTTTTCTCTCAAAACTTTTCCCTTCGTTGTCAACCAATCCTTTACCCATTATTGTTTTGCCGATTATGAGAGTCGGCCGCTCCTTCTCATTCATGGCAGAGCTTAGCGCTTTCCTGATTTCATCCTGGTTGTTTCCGACTGTCTTAATAACATTCCACCCCCAGGCCTGGTATTTCATCCCTGTGTCTTCGCACGTGACAGCCCTGGTTTCGGTCGAAAGCTGAATATCGTTTGAATCATAGAACATTATGAGATTGCTCAGGCCAAGGAATCCTGCCAGTCGCCCTGCACCCTGCGAAATTTCTTCCTGGATACCGCCGTCAGAAATGTAAGTATAAATCTTGTGTGAGAAGAGTTCCCCGAAGCGTGCTGCCAGGAATCTTTCGGCAATGGCAGCGCCAACAGCCATTGTATGGCCCTGGCCAAGCGGGCCCGAGGTGTTTTCAATCCCTCGCGAAACGTTCAGCTCGGGATGACCCGGAGTGTTACTGCCCCACTGCCTGAAATGCTTCAGGTCATCAATAGTGAAAAGCCCTGTCAGGGTAAGCTCTGAATAAAGCATTGCAGACAGGTGTCCGGGATCAAGAAAAAACCTGTCGCGGTTTATCCATCCCGGATCAGCAGGATCAAAATGAAGGAACTCCGAAAAAAGAATATGTATAAAATCAGCTCCGCCCATTGCACCACCCGGATGGCCCGACTTTGCCTTTTCAACCATCGACATTGCAAGGATGCGGATATTGTCGGCAGCTCTGCCGGATACTCCTTCATTCATTGAAAAAAAATATTAAACCATTGCTATAAGTAATAGTAGCAAAAATATAATTTATTGTCAACAGAAAAAAGTCTGTGGTTACCGCTGTTTTATGAAAGCTCTAAAGGTATTTCCGGTCCTCTTCAGGAACATCAAAGTACTTGTCATACTTTATTGAATCCGGACCTATTTTTTCAATTTCGCCCCCGCTTATCTTGTAAGTGCATTTCTCCCCAACAATATCCGAGAAATAGATGTCGAACTCCTTACCGTCGTCATCGATCATTATGATTCTGACCAGATGATTGTATTTCAGACTGTTCAGGTGCGAATGGCAAATAGGGCAGTTAATCAGGTACTCTTCTCCTTCTTCAATCCTGAAGGTTGGGTGAGTGGTAACAGTATAGTTGCCGAGCTCCGGATTCAGGTAAAATAATCCTTTTTTGGAACTGTTCATTTTCGTCGCAGAAAGAACAATAGAAGTTTTTACATTAAGAACTCCTCTGCATGCTTTACAAAGATACTGGGTTGCCATAAATTATTCCTTTTATTATTGAAAGTTAATCAAGTCAATTATTCTGTCAGCTTCCTGCTTTACAAGGTACGTGATTTTTTCACCAAAGTCAATTTTCTCGGGTTGTATTCCCAGAATAAATAGAGGCATTTTAAAAAAATCCGATAACCTATTAAGAGAGATATTATGGGTATTGAAGGTAAGATCTTCTATCTGACTGATATCCAAAAGCATGGATGCCCCGGGAACGAGCTTCATATCTACGCTGTCAATAAGTATAAGGATATCGGGGTTAAGTGAATTTATTTTGCCGATATAGTTTTCAATGCTTACTTCGACAGTAAGTGAAGAAACCGGACCGGAATTATTGATTCTTTTACTTATATAAACGCCGGCGCCATCATCAGTTTTTAGCTGGTTTCCGATCCCGACAAAAAGAATCTTTTTATCTTTTTGTGAAAGTATGGTTTGAAGATTTTCAGGCACCCTTGACAAGATATTTTACCAGAACCTGCCTCAGGCAGTTTGGACATATTATATTGAACATATCCTTTCTTTTAAGTCCGTCCTTTATTTCGACATGCACATCCTGCTTGTCGGCAAGTTTCAGTTTCTCATTCAGAAGACTCAGATCAAGGATGGACGAAAATGCCTTCGGACCAAGTTTAAGGTGCATGAAATGAAGATGTTCCTTCGTTGTAATAATAGCCCCACAGTTTTCGCAGATAAGTAGCTCTTTTTCCTGATATTCAACATTTTTATCTTTTTCGAAAACAGCCAGGTCAAATATTTTGTCTGAAAGTCTGACGCCCTTTCCGGTGATGCAGTGATCCTGGCACTGACCGCAGAAGATGCATTTCCCGTAATCCCTTCTTATGATCCTTATTCTTTTTTCCTTATCATCGGTAAATGTAATCGCATTTGGAGGGCAAACATTGGCACAGGTTTCACAGCCGACGCAGTTATCATTGTCGACTACGGGCTTACCCCTGAAATTTTCAAAAGGCACGTGAGGTTCAGCCGGAAATTTCGAGGTATAAGCGGGAGTAACCAATGAAATGACCGCTTCCTTTAGTTCTCTTAACTTGGGATATTTCATTTCAATGTCTCTTTATAATCATCTTTGACGCATTTATCCCCAAGCTTTATTCCGAAATGATATGTACCCCTTATAAGAGCATGTGCTGCCACCGTTGATCCAAAGAAAAGGATTGGTATAGCTATCAGGGCTTTGGTTCCCGCGTCGCTGACGCCAAAATGGAAAATGACGCCGATCAGAATGCTGCAGCAGCCAAGAGTCACAGCTTTCGTAGCAGCCTGGAGCCTGTTATAAGTATCAGGTAATCTTACAATTCCAATACAACCCAAAAGGTTGAACAAAACTCCGATTGTTATAAAAATAATAGTAACCATATTATTCATTAAGTTTTTTTCCTGTAAGGTATTTTGCAAGAGTCAGCGTTCCGATGAAGCTGAGAATTATCCATGCAATACCTATGTCAAGAATGAATGACCTTTCAGTCTGGATTGATATTATTGCACAAACACCTACCACAAGTATCCCGAAAATATCGACCCCTACCATGCGGTCAGGAATAGAAGGCCCGCGAATGATCCGGTAGAGGCATATCGAGCTTAATCCGATCTGTATGTAAAGCAATAAGTTAAGATATTCACTCATTCTATTATTCTTTTTATGTATTTTTCAAAAGCGCCTGTTATGATGCCTGTATATATTTCAGGGTCTTCAGACCTGACATAGATCCAATGAATATAAAGATATTCTCCGATGATATCGACGGAAATTGTCCCTGGTGTCATTGTTATGGAATTTGCAAGCAACATCTTGGCCATATCAGATTTAAGAGTTGTTTTGACTTTGACAATTCCCGGTCTTATCGGCATTGCAGGATGAAGCACCCTGTATGCAACGTCCAGGTTTGCCTTTATGCACTCCCAAATGAAAACAAACAGATATACAATAAACCAGAAATAGCGGTGAGGCTGTAAAAGCTTATAGACACTCCTGACGAAGAAGCTGCCAAAAAAGAGGGAGCAGATAAGAGATGCCACTGCCCCGACAATAATGTTTGGAACTGTAAATTCAAATGTCAGGAGCAGCCAGAATATCATCGACAATATGAACAATGTTAAGTATCTCATCTCATTGGCCCAATATTGATGTTGAATATTTTAACGGATCAGTAAGGATATTTACTGCCGGATTCAGAATAGCTTCCCTTATAGAAGGAATGACGAGAAGACTGAGAAGCAGACATACGATGCTCAAAGCTATCATGCTGAATATCATTGGAAAAGGAACTTCCTTCACCTTCTTTTCACCGTTGCCGTATTCAGGCTTGTCATAGAAAGCATAACGCTGAAATTTCATGAAGGAGGCCAGGGTTATTATACTGACGATTACAGCAAGAACAGCCAGCAAATAAAACTTTGCCATCACTGCGGCAATTATAATTATGAGCTTGCTGAAAAATCCATTGAACGGCGGAACTCCCGAGATGGACATCGAGGCCACAAAGGAGGTAGCGGAAGTTGCCGGCATTGATTTTGCCAGTCCGCCCATCTCCTTCAGATTACGGGTTCCTGTGGCATATTCTATCGCCCCGGCATTCAGGAAAAGAAGTCCCTTGAAGGCGGCATGGTTTACAAGATGAAAAATACCGCCGGAAATTGCCAGAATGGCTATATCATGCTTAACGCCCCTTGATATCAGTATCATTCCGATTCCCACTGAAAGAATCACATATCCCATCTGGCTTATGCTGTGATAGGCCAGGAGCCTTTTTATATCCCATTGTCCGATGGCAAGAAAGACTCCGATAACCATTGATAATGTGCCAAGTGTCGTAATAAGGACAGCCATACTTTCTGTTATTACGAACATATTGAAGAACAATCTGATAATCACATATATGCCAACAGCTTTAATGAAAACGCCGGACAGCATTGCTGAAATCGGGGAAGGAGCCGATGAATGTGCATCGGGAAGCCAGGCGTGAAAAGGAATAATTGCAGCCTTCAGACCAAATCCGCTGAGGATCAGAAGCTGAACAAACAGGTAATACGATTTGTCATAGCCCGATCTGAAAGCTTCCTTAATATCTGCGATGTTGAGGGTTTTTGCTTTCCAGTAGATGAAACCAATTCCGAATAAGATCAGAAATGAAGCCATCCCTCCCAGAACCTGGTATTTAAATGATGCTTCAAGCTCATTTTTTTCAACTCCGAAGGCAACGAGTGCATAGGATGAAATAACTGAAATCTCGAGGAAGACAAAAATATTAAAGAGATCGCCGCTGAGAACCACTCCGTTCATACCGCCGATCATAAGACAAAAAAGTGCGTAGAAATAGTTTTCGCCTGTATATCTTTTTATATATGATATTGAATAAAATGCTGTAAGGAAACCTATTGAGTTAATGATACAAACCATTATTGCGCTGAATCCGTCCATTGCCATGTAAATTCCTATCGGAATTCTATTTACAGGCTGCCAGCCGCCTACCTTATAAACATTTAAACTCCCATTCAGATTTATCAGTGAATAGTAACTCATAACAACAAGAGCGAGAAGGACAAATGATGCAAAGTATTTATTAAAATCCCTGATAAATCTTCCGATTATCATGATCATGAAAGTTGCACTAAGCGGTACGACAACAAAAAGTGGTAACAATGGATTCATCGCTTATCCTCTTAAGTTTCTTATTTCTCTGATGTCGAAAGTTTTATACTTTCTGTAAAGCCTTATTATAACAGCCATTAGCAAAGCGGTTGTCGCAAGTCCTATAACGATCGCAGTCAGCACCAGAGCCTGTGGCAGAGGGTCAACATAAATTTTATCAGGATCTTTCGGATTAACAATTGGGGCGACCCCTCCCTGAATGTAACCAATAAGCGCGAAGAAAAGGAAAGTGCTGATTTCCATTATGGATAATGAAATAGCAATTTTAACCAGGTTCCTTCTGGTAATGACCCCGTATAACCCCACGAGGAATAGGCCGAAGCACATATAATAAGCAATCATTTTGGCGATTCCTCCTTAAAAATTATTAAAGAAAGAAATATTATAAAGATCGAAGCTGCTACTTCAGTACCTACAAAAATGTTGTAGAGAGGTAATACTCCGGCGCTTACAAGTTCTCCGACAATTCCTTTCGGAAGGAAGTTGTTGAAGAAGATCTTTGTGCCAAACAGAAACCCGCCGACCGCGATCAGAATTACAGCGATAGTGGCGATGCTTTCAACAATTGTTGTACCCATTTCTTCTTTAACAAGCCTGAAGAAATCGATTCCGTATGCCAGAGTAATAAGAATAAATGACCCCGCCATTATTACTCCTCCTGCAAATCCTCCTCCCGGAGTAAGATGACCATGTACTATCACATATATACCGTACATGAATATCATGCCGGCGATAAGCTGTGTGGTCTTTTTTACTATGATTGTCATTCCTTTCATCCGTAAAGCTTTTTAAAACCCACCCCCTTTCACCTCCCGGAAGGGGATCCCGGAGATTATTTTTTTCCTTTAATTCTTAAGATAGAAAGCACTCCAAGCACTGCTGTCACAAGCACAACCGCTTCACCCATGGTATCATAACCCCTGAAATCAAAAACCACTCCTGTCACGAGGTTTGCGCTTCCGGTTTTTTGCGCTGCCCCGTTAATATACGAATCAGCCATCCTGAGGGAACTCTTACCCAGAATATCAAGACTTCCGGTGGCAGCGACAAAAAAGTAAAGCAGAAGAGCCATCAGAAGCACTGCAGTTACCGCTGAAAACTTTGCTGTCATATCAAATTTTGAGAACAGTTCTTCACGGGAACTGTCAAGGACAACGGCAACCATGATTATCAGAGTGATGGTATCCACAACTATTTGCACAATTGCAAGGTCTGGTGCCTTAAGCATCAGGAAGCAGATCACGAGACTGTATCCGACAATTCCGCAGGCGATTACAGCCGAAAGCAGGTCTTTGGCATGTATGGCATAAATTGCCCCCAGGATCATAAAACCAACAACTATGCAAATTGCGACTTCCATTGATATTATCTTAATTATATCATTATGAGCAACATAATAATCAAACCTGCAAAAACCCAGATAATATAGGCAGGCAAAATGCCTGTGTGCACCTCACTGAACTGGTGACTCAGCCACAGTACCCCTTTTTTTGAAATATCATAGATATCAAACCATTTTGCTTCAGCCTTCCTGTACATCCATGAGAAAAATTTCATCTCACCAATGGTCTTGTAAAACTCAGGAGTCGGAAAATTTGTCTCATCCTGAATAGTTTCACCTCCGATAAAACTATCTTCGGTCCTGTACTTTTTATAGCCTGTGGCCAGATAGATGATAACCCCCAGGACTATCGAAATCACAACAAGCAGCGAAACAATGGAGGAATTCCAGAACCCGGTTAAGGTGAATACGCCAGACACAGGCATAAAAAGCTTTGGAACAACAACATTGGTTGCAAATACACCAAAGCCGATGCATAACAAAGAAATGACAACAAGCGGCAGCCACATCAATATGGGTACTTCTTTAACATTCTCAAATTTATTTTTTCGGCGTCCCAGGAAAATCCCTCCTATAAACTTAATGAAACTTGCCAAAGTAAGTGCAGAACCCACAACAGCCAATCCCAACCATAACACCCAGAGTTTATTTGCAACTCCTGATCCGATACCAAAATCGATAATACCCTGATAAACCATCCATTTTGAAGCAAAACCATTTAAAGGTGGTACTCCTGAAATGGACATTGCAAAAATCAGGGCAGCGAAGAAAGTAACGGGCATTGCTTTGGAAAGCCCTCCTAATTCATCGATGTTTTCTTCGCCGGTCCGATATTCAATACAGCCAGCCGAAAGCAACAGGCCGCTCTTGTATGATGCGTGATTAATCATGTGAAAAAGTCCTGCTGCAACGCCTATCGGTGAACCCAGACCAAATCCAAGAATCATGTAACCAACCTGGGAAACGGCATGGAATCCAAGGAGCCTCTTGTAATTGTGTTGAACAAGAGCCATCATAACAGCAGATATAATTGTGATAACTCCAATCAGCATAAGAGTGAATGTCAGCCATTGATTAAGAATGAACATGCCTGAAGTGATCCTTGCCAGGAAATAAATTCCCAGCAGTTTGTCAAGTGATGCGGGAAGAAGGGCGGACGATGTTGCAGGAGCCTCTTTAGTGTAATCCGGGACCCAGGTGTGGAAAGGGAAAGCGCCTGCTTTTGTAAAGCTTCCTACAAGCAAGGCAATGAAGGCGGTTATTGTGATTGCACTGTTTGTTTCAAGAGATATGGAACTCATATTCAGCGACCCTGTGATCCTCCATATAATGGCAATTCCAATTATCATAATTGTGTCGGAAGCCCCGATAATGATAAGGGTCTTCTTTGCAGCCGCGGAGCTTTCCTCATCTTTCCCGGGAATAAGCTTGTAAAGTGTTATTCCCAGTATTCCCCAGAATGTGAGGAACAGCAGAAGATTATCGGCCATCACAGCTCCATATGAACATGCCGTTGTTATCAGGAAATAAGAATAATAGTTTTTTGCCCTGCCTGCTTTTATATAAGCAATTGAATATGTATTAATAAGAATAGCAAAAAGGCTTATAAACAGGATTATAAGCCTGCAGAGATTGTCCGGATTAAAAATTGTGTACCTTACCAGGTCATTTGAAATGTCAATGCCCAAAATATTATAACCTGATCCGGCAGACAGTTTTTCAGGAACAGCAGGATTAATATTGCTGTTGTAAAGCAATATTGTAAAATAACCTGTCACGAGACTGACTAACAAGGCAATAATCCCCTTTAATGTCCTTAATTTTTCAGGGACTGAAAAAAGCACAAGTCCGGCAAATAACGGCAATGCTATTATTGTTAGGATCTCTTTCATTTTTTATACCTGAGTTCTTCCTTAAGTTCTTCTGACCTTGATATTGATCTGTCGATCAATTCCCTTGCATTCATAATTCTTTCCCCTGATTTATAATCATATGCAACTGCCATCCGTTCGGTGCAGCAGTAGCACGGATCCACTCCCGCAAGCGTTATTGTGGCATCAGCTATAGTCTGCCCAATACATGATTTTTTGAAAGTTGCAATGTTGACATAGCTGGGAGCCCTGATCTTGTGTCTTGCAGGTGAGTTTGAACCATCGGAGACTACGAAATGAAAAACTTCTCCTCTTGGCGCTTCTGCCCGTCCATGTCCGATACCTTCAGGTATTTCGTTTACCTTGACTGTAATGTCACCCTCCTTTTCCTTTTCAAGTCCTGCAAGGCACTGTTCGATGATTGAAATCGACTCATACATTTCAAGCAATCTCACTTCAGCTTTTGCAAAAACGTCGCCTGCCGCTGAAGTTATCACTTTCCAGTTAACAAGGGGATAAGCCGCATACGGATCATCTTTCCGGACATCAATCGCAACTCCTGAAGCCCTTGCAGTGGGACCGACGGCTCCGTAATCAATTACATCCTGCTTTGTAAGGATTCCTACGCCCTTTGTCCTTGCACGTATCACAGGATCATCCATTATTGCACCGGTAAGCAAATCAACCTTCTTTTTCAAATCATCAAGGACCTTTCTGATTTCGGCGATTTTACTTTTCTCGATATCGCGCCTCACTCCTCCGACTTTGAACATGGAGTAGCTGTTCCTGTTGCCGGTTATCATTTCAAAGAGGTCGAGGACTGGTTCCCTGTATTTCCAGGCCCACATAAAAACGGTGTTATAGCCAAGAAAATGTCCGGCAAGACCGACCCATAACAGGTGGCTGTGAATGCGTTCAAGTTCTCCAATAATGGAGCGTATATATTTTGCCCTTGTTGTGGTCTCAATTCCTACGATTTCTTCCACTGCATTGGCAAAAGCAAAAGGATGTGAAGTCGAGCAGATGCCGCAGATGCGCTCCACCAGGAAAAAAACCTGTTCATATGTCTTTGATTCGCTCAGCTTTTCGATACTGCGATGATTATAGCCTGTGACCCACTGAATATCCTTCACTGTCTCCCCGTCGCAATAAAGCTTGAACAGTTCCGGCTCTTCCTGAAGAGGATGATACGGGCCGATAGGTATAAGTGTCTTTCTGCTCATTCCTTTTCCTCCTCCCCCGATTTAAACTCTTTCCTGTACGGATAAACCCCTTCAGCCCAGTTTCCTTCCGAAACCAATTTTAAAGGTTCCGGATGATTAAGAAAAACTATGCCGAAAAGTTCATGCATTTCTCTTTCAATCCAGTTTGAAGCATTGAACATATTGGAAAGCGATTCTATTTCAGGCTTCTCCCTGTCAAGAATAACATGCAGGTTCAGGATCAGTCCGTCGGAATCTTTGCTGAAATGGTAGTGTATTTCAAATCCTTTCTTTGTATGAAGCCCGGAAGCAATGATGAATCTGAACCCGGCTCTCTTATACAAGTATTCTGCTGTTTTCAGAATTGAACCAGAATTTATTGTAATGATACAGCGCTTCCGGTTCTTTTCAGCGATTTCCAGAATATCCGACCTGAATTCTGATTTGAAGTTTTCTATGATACTTTTTGTTTCCATTAATGATAAGGACTTTTCGTCAATCGGCCCTGACTTTTTACTTTTGTCTTTTCAAAACCCACCCCTTGCCCCTCCCGGGAGGGGATCTTTGAGTTTGCTTTTATCTTTTGTCTTTTGTCTTTTCAAAACCCACCCCTTACTCCTCCCGGGAGAGGATTTTTTAAATTCTTTTACTTTCTCCCTTTCTACTTCTTATTTACCAGTTTAACTATTCCTGCAATAATTGCCTCCGGTTTCGGAGGGCATCCCGGGATATAAGCATCCACCGGAATTACCTTATCGACAGGTCCGGCAAAGGTGATGCTCTCAGTAAAAATCCCGCCCGTGCACCCGCAGGCGCCTATTGCAACGACAAGCACCGGTTTCGGAGCCTGCCTGTAGACTTCAATGAGTCTGTCCCTGTCGTGTCTGTTAATTATACCGTTCACCAGCAGGACATCGGCATGCCTGATGCTGCCAACCAGCAGAATTCCAAACCGTTCCAGGTCATGGCGTGGCGTCAGGCAATCGAGTATCTCAATATCACAATTGTTGCATGAAGCACCCGCAAAGTGAAATACCCAGAGCGATTTTTTGAAACAGTAACTTTTAAATCCCACGATCAGAAATATTTAATATCCAAACGCTATCAGAACAATTGCAATAACAGCAATCAGGTTCATCCATAACAGGAAAAAATTCATAGCCTGCCTGATCTTTATCCTGGGATTTGTATTCTTCATTAGAATAAGGAGAAGAACCGTTCCCAGAATTTTCAGTACCGACCAGAGAATATTTATTCCGGTAAAATTCATTCCGCTCATCAGTACCGCAACAATCAGGCAAGGCAGGATAAAAAACATGATATATTTTGCCAGTTTGATCATTGCATAGGCAGTTCCTGAATATTCGATGAATATTCCTTCTGTGATTTCAGCTTCGGCTTCTGGCATGTCGAACGGCACAAGAGCGAGCTTTGCCTGGATGCAAAATATACCGATAATGAAAAGCAGAACCCCTGAAATGCTCCCTATGAACGGAACACCCACCTTCTGGGTCTGGATTATGCTGTACAGATCGAATTGCTGTCCGCTTTTCATAATGACCCCTGCTATGAACAGGAGGAAAGTGAGTTCATAGCTTAGAATAAGCTTCATCTCCCGTGAACCCCCTACAGCAGCCAGCGGGTTGGCTGAAGCCAGCGATCCTAAAATGTAAGAAAACGATGGGATCGTCAGCAGGTAAAAAATCACGAGCAAATCTCCCCTGAACCCTGTTGTGATGTTAAACAACGGAAGAAGTATAAAAACTCCTGCCATGGTGGCCCCGAATACTGAAAGAACCGGCGCGAACATAAAAAGTAATGGTGATCCTTTTTTTGGAAGGATGGTTTCCTTTACAAGCAAAAGTTTGAAAAAATCATAAAACGGCTGAAGCAAGGGTGGCCCTTTTCTGAACTGAATCCGTGCCGAGACCTTCCTGTCGAACCATGAAAGGAATGCCCCGGCGATGCCGGCAAAAAGCAGCCCCGGAAAGACAAGAAAATAAAACAGATCTGCAGCCATCGTTATTTATTGTTTCTCGGTTTTATATAAATAATCCCTTACAAGCACTCTGTCGTTCAGACTGTAGATATTATTTTCAGGCGATTCATCCGAATCACTGTATGTAACTGTACCAGGCGGACATGCAGCAACGAACATTTCAAGTTCTTCGCCATCGTTAAGGTCGTAAAACAGATCCTTGTTGCGATGATGTTTAAAAAAGTCGGTCATCATCGTACCGAAAGGACAGATTGTGACACACGATTTGCAGGCTATACAGAGATTTGTGTGCCTGTCGATCATGCCTTCACTATCCTTTTCAAGCGCATCTGCTGGGCATACACTGATACACGGGGCATCCTCGCATCTCCTGCAGGTAAACCTGAATACGGCAAGCTCCCTGATAGTCTTAAGCCCTGATGAATTAACCGGATGACTGAAATATCCTTCGGGTATTTGCAGGTCCGAGTCATCTGCAAGTGCCGATCGAAGCCTTATCATATCTATAAGTATCTTTCGTGCCATCCCGTTTAATTAAAGCATCATTTGATTCATCAGCTGGAATCTTGTATCACTTAGCCTGTGTGAAATCGTCTGCGCTATTTTTGACATGGTCTTGTATCCGAAATCGCAATCCTTTTCAATCTCTTTGTCAAGCTTCCTGGCATCAATTGCGATAACCTTTGCCGGCGTTATTGCCATTACCCATGCTGTCGAAATATAAGGAGGAAAAACAGCAGACCATGAGAACAGCTGACCTTCTTCTATTGTTCCGAGATGAATCCTTTTTTCTTTCACCAGACTTATTCCCAGTGATAACGATCCTTCAACCAGGACGTACACTTCATGGAGCTCATCATACTGCTCGAACAGGATATCCTTTACTTTAAATTCCTTGATTGAGCTTATTGATGAAAGCGTCCGGAGTTGCTCATCAGTGTAATTATCAAAAAACCTTATTCCCTTCAGATCATCGGCTATCAGTTTCATGATTTGATATTAATAATTGTTTTTAATTGATATTAAGTGTAATAGTTACACTTATTAATCCTTTATTTCCATATATCCGGAGTACTCTTAAGTTCCCCGTAGGTAAATACGGGTCCGTCTTTACATACAAAAAAATCACCCAGCATGCAGTGTCCGCATTTTCCCAGACCGCATGACATGTTTTTTTCCATCGAGAGGAATATATTATCATCATTATATCCCATTTCAAGAAGCCTGATCGTTCCGAATTTCATCATAACGGGAGGCCCGCAAACTATAGCAACAGAGTTTTTCAGGTTTATTTTGATTTTGTTGAGTAAAGTTGTTACAACGCCGACAGATTCATTCCATCCTTCCTCAGCTTTATCAACTGTCCGATAAGATTCAAACTTTTCAATTTTGTTGAGTCTGTTGAAAAGAGGTTTATAGATGCAATCAGTTGGAGTCTTTGATCCATAACAAAGTATGACCCTTTCAAGCTTGTCTTTGACAGCCTCAAGGGTATAAAGCAGGGATCTGATGGGAGCAAGTCCGCAACCTCCGCCCAGAATGAGAACCTCCTTGCCAAAAAATCTATCCACAGGGTAGCCCCGGCCAAAAGGACCCCTGATTCCCATAAATTCTCCCGGCTTCAGATTATGCATACGCTCAGTCACATACCCTGTTTTCATAACCGTAACTTCGAGTTTGTCGGTTATCAGGGGTGAAGAAGAAGGCGTAAACGGAGCCTCCCCGATACCGTCAACAGACAATTCAATGAACTGACCTGTCAGAAAGGTGAAATCTTCCTCCGGGATCAGTACAAATGTCTTTATAAGCGGCGACTCCTCAATCACTTCCGTCAGCCGGGCCTTAATTGGTTTATATATGTTCCGTACACCAGGCATATTATGTCAGACACTTGATAATTCCATAAATAGTTCATTCTTGTTTATTTTACCGATGCATGCCTCAATGCATCTGCCGCATCCTGTGCAGGCGATCGATTTAAATTTTTCAGGCTTCCAGACATATTTGCACATGTACCTGTTCCTGAACCTGTGGTGTAGTTCGAAAAGCGGATCTTCACCTGCAGCAACTTTTTCAAATCCCGGATACTGGCAGGCATCAAGCTGCTTAACTTTTGCGAAGGTTGGTTTATCTATAAGGAGAAAACATGAGCAGGTAGGACAGATAGTTGTACATGCGCCGCAAGAGACACAGGTGGATGAATATTTCTTCCAGACGGCTTCACCGGAATTTTTAACAAGCATCCCTGTCTTCCGGTAATCGGGTAATCCGCTGTTCGATTTACTCAATAATGATTCAGTGGCTGACCTGGCTTTTTCAATTTCATCTGCATAATGCCCGTTTACGACAGGTTCCATCAGTGTAAGCTGACTGATGAAATTTTCACCTCTGGCAGAAATCACTCCAACGATCATGATGTTTTCCATAAGGGTCGCCGTAAGATCACCGTCATCTGTCACATAAGGTCGTATGTCATATGAGGTGCAATGACAGTGTTTCTGGATTCCAAAACAATCTGAGGATATCAGCAGAGTGTTTTCACGACGGTCCCTGTAAAACATATCATTGAAATTCTTATCAAGGTAAATCTCATCAAGAATCTTCAGTCCTTTTATGTCGCATGAGGGTGCCCCAATTACGATCCTTTGCTTTTCAGCGGGCCTTTCTGATGAGACATTTTCCCTTACAGGAAGAAAAAAACTCTTAAGTGGCGTAGCGGGCTTTGGTGTGTTGTAAGATATTCTGCTGATACTTTCCGGTGTCACTATTTCATAATCGAGTCCAAATTCGTTGGTAACAGTAGCGAAAATGGCATAGGACGCCAGCAATCTTTCCAATGCTTTGTCCCATTCTTCCTTTTTTATGCTTAAGTATCGCATTTATGTGATAAAATTCACATATAAAAATATAATCAACTTAACAAAAAGTCAATAAAATATTGCTTAAATTTGCATAGAAAAAGAGTTAAAAATATTTAAACAACAATAAACCAATATAATAAATTATGTATTTGATTGAACAAAATATATGTTTTATTGTGAAAAATAACATTTAAAATAGATATGTTGTGAAACAATTCACAAAATATGTTATAAAAAACAGTCTGAAAAGAATTTTTCTTTATCGCGCATGCCTTGTACGACTGAAAATGATGGGGGTTGATAAAGTTTTTTCATATACGCTTGCAAATGAAACAGGTGTAACCCCGGAACAGGTAAGAAAGGATTTTTCCGAATTTAAAATAAAGGGGAGCAAACGAGGAGGTTATGAAATTGATGATCTCCTCGAAAACATGGAAACCATTTTCCATCGCGACAAGGATCACAATATAGTTCTGATCGGTATGGGCAACCTCGGACTTGCTTTATCAAAGTACAGCAAGTTCGTGCAGCGCAACATGAATATTGTTGCCACTTTTGATATCGATCCTTTCAAGCAGAAAATGAGGTCGGATATTCCAGTCTATTCCATGAACAGGCTTAAGGAAATAGTCGACAGGTTCAGAGTAAAGGTTGCGATACTGGCTGTGCCTGAAATTTCGGCCCAGGAAGTGACTGACGAGCTTTTAAGGACAGGAATAAGGGGAATAGTGAATTTCGCTCCTGTGCTGCTTAAGGTGCCTGCCGATGTGATTGTTAACAGTGTCAATCTTTGCGATGAACTTGAAAGCGTAATCTACTATGTTCATAAACTGACAAAAGTCGACGGATTCAAAAACATAGAGCTATTATACAAGGGTATGAAATATTGATAAAGGGGCTTGTCCAGGGTGTAGGGTTCCGTCCCTTCATCTGCAGGCTTGCAGCCTTGCATGGTCTGTATGGCGAGGTGGATAACAGGACTTACGGTGTTTCTGTTGTTGTGCAAGGAGATATAAATGCAGTTGACAGGTTCAGCAACGACATTCTTGAGAAAGCGCCTCCGGCTTCACATATAAAATCAATCGAGGTATTGTCAAAACCTGTTGAAAATTACAGCCAGTTCAGTATAGTGCCAAGCAAAGCTGTTGATAACCAGATTACTGAAATAAGTCCTGATATAGCGGTCTGCCCTGATTGTCTTGATGAGCTATCGACCGATCCGGGCAGGATCAATTACCCTTTCATCAACTGCACAAACTGTGGACCGAGGTTCACGATAATTGAAGGACTGCCATATGACCGGTCGAATACAACAATGAAGAATTTCACGATGTGTGAGAGATGTGATTCAGAGTACACCGATATCTTCGACCGCCGGTTTCATGCTCAGCCAATAGCATGCAATTCATGCGGACCGGAGTATCTCTACAGGTCTGCAGGGAAAACGGTCAGCGGCATTGAAAACATCCTCACTGAGATCTGCTCCGACGTCGATTCAGGCCGGAGTGTGGCAATAAAAGGAATAGGCGGCTACTTTCTGCTTTGCAATGCACTTGATAATGAAGCCGTTACAGGATTACGGATCCGGAAGCAGCGGGATTCCAAACCATTTGCTGTTATGTTCCGGAATATTAAGGAGGTTAAAAAATATTGTCACCTGAGCAGGACAGAAGAAAATGAACTTAGTTCATGGAGAAGGCCGATCCTGATCCTTGAGGAAAAAAAACCTCTGGCAGCGTCAGTAAGCAACGGACTGAACACCATCGGAGCTATGCTTCCCTATATGCCTTTTCATTACCTGCTATTTAAAAAACTGAAAACCCCGGTTGTTGTCCTTACCAGCGGTAACATCGAAGGGGAACCAATAGTAAAAGATGATTCCGAAGCTGAATGCAGGTTTATGATTACAACTTCTGCTGTTGTCAGCTATAACAGAAAAATACACAACCGTGCAGATGATTCAGTAATCCGTATCATTGATAATTCTCCAAGCATCATAAGGCGGTCAAGGGGATTTGTACCGCGACCCGTCGATCTTATCTTTAATGCTGAAGGCATACTTGCTCTCGGCCCTGAACAAAAGAATACTTTCTGCATTGGCAAGGGATCGCAGGCAATTATGAGCCAGCATATAGGCGACCTGAAAAATGCAGCTGCAATCGGTTTTTATGAAGAAGCAATCGAAAGGTTTTTTTCACTTTTCCGATTCAAACCCTTATACCTTGCCTGTGACCTTCATCCTGATTATTATTCCACTTCATTTGCATCGTTCCTTTCAAAAAAATATAATATTCCGGTTGCCGGAGTTCAGCATCATCACGCTCACATAGCATCGTGCATGGCCGAATACGGCCTGGATGAAAAAGTGATAGGTATCAGCATGGACGGTACCGGTTATGGAACAGACGGAAATATATGGGGCGGGGAATTTCTTATTTCGGATGCTGAACAGTTCTCAAGGTTTGCCCATTTCGAATACGTTCCCACGCCGGGCGGAGATAAGGCTGTGGAAGAACCCTGGAGAATGGCTTTTTCATATCTTTATAAATACTTAGGCGATGATACGGACTTCTATTCTTTGCCATGCTTCAGAACCATTGATACCGGAAAAATCGGACTCATAAGGGAAATGATTGACAAAGGAGTGAATGTCCCTGTAACGTCAAGTGCCGGGCGGCTGTTCGACGCAGTTTCGGCTATCCTTGGCCTGTGTTCAAAGAGCACATTTGATTCTGAGGCCCCGATTCGGCTTGAATCTGTAATTAATTGCAGAACTGAGGATTATTATCCATTCATTTTTGATAATAATATTATCAGCTTTGCTGATACTTTCAAAGGAATATTTAATGACCTGCCGGTACTCGGTGTTTCTGTCATTTCGACTAAATTCCACAACACTGTTGCAGAGATAATTCTTTTTATCTCGGAAATAATGAGGAAAAATTGTTCTCTCAGGAAAGTAGTCCTTTCCGGAGGTGTGTTCCAGAATAAATATCTTCTGGAGAAATCAACTGCTAAACTCCTTCATGCCGGGTTTGAGGTATTCACGAATCATTTTGTTCCTTCAAACGATGGAGGCGTATCTCTTGGTCAGCTTTTTGTTGCTTCAAAAACTTTTGGATTATGTGTTTAAGCGTTCCAGCACTTGTGATGAGTATTGACGGCCAAATGGCGGACGTGTCAGTTGGCGGTTCTGTTTTCAGGGCGGGCCTTCAGATGGTCGAAAATGTCAAAGCAGGAGATTATATTCTTCTTCATGCAGGATTTGCGATACAGAAATTAAGTGAAAAGGAAGCCCTTGAAACCCTTGAGCTTATAAGGGAATTGAATGAGTCACGAAATGAGTGAAACAGGTGTCAGATATATAGAAGAATACAGGGATAAAGAACTTGTACTGAAACTGACCGATAGTATTAAAAGATCTGCTGTCCGCGATTATGTCTTCATGGAGGTTTGCGGCGGACACACTTCTGCAATTCATCGTTTTGGCATTCCATCTCTTCTTCCCGGGAATATAAGGCTTATATCAGGGCCTGGTTGTCCGGTCTGTGTAACTGGAACAGATTTTATCGATAAAGCTATTGAGTATTCAAAAGATCCAAAGGTTATTATTACAACCTTCGGGGATCTTATCAGAGTACCCGGATCTGTCTCATCTCTTGAAAAAGAAAAAGCATCAGGAGCCGATATCAGAATTGTCTATTCAGGACTTGAAGCTCTTGAGATTGCAGAGTCGAACTTTGGGAAAAAAGTTATTTTTCTTGGAATAGGATTTGAAACAACAGCTCCGGGTACTGCCGTTACAGTCGAAAAGGCGTTAGAAGAAAATATTAAGAATTTCTTCCTGCTAAGCGTACATAAGGTAATGCCACCTGCAATGAAAGCTATAGTTAAAGATGGAGTGAAACTTGATGGTTTTATATGTCCGGGTCATGTTGCAACCATAACAGGTTCCGGTGCATTTAAGTTTTTACCGGAGGATCACCAACTTGGATGCGTGATTGCTGGATTTGAACCGGTCGATATTCTTCAGGCTATTCTGATGCTTGTAATACAGGTAAACAAAAATTCGCCCAGGGTTGAAAATGAGTACACACGTGCGGTTACATCAAGTGGCAATTCCATCGCGCAGAGGATGCTTTCAGAAGTGTTTGAATATTGTGATTCAAACTGGAGAGGGTTCGGTGTGATTCCGCTAAGCGGGCTTAGATTGAGAAAGGAGTTTGAACGATTTGATGCTGAAAAGGTATTCCCCGTAAAAGTTGTTAATTCAAAGGAAAACTCTTCCTGCATTTGCGGTAATATTCTCAGAGGCTTTAATACTCCGGATGACTGTCCACTTTTCGCTAAAGCCTGCGTTCCTGATAATCCTGTTGGTGCATGCATGGTTTCGGATGAAGGAGCCTGTAATATTTTTTATAAATATCACTGATGGCAAACAGAATCACAATAAATCACGGAAGCGGATACAATCTTACTCATGAGCTGATAAGTAAGGTTTTTACAGCGAATTTCGGAATGAGCGAACCGCTTACCGATTCTGCTGTTCTTCAGTCGGATAGCTCAAGACTTGCATTCACTACCGATTCCTACGTGATAGATCCTGTATTTTTCCCTGGCGGTGACATAGGTAAGCTTTCAATATGCGGTACGGTAAATGATCTTTCAGTTTCGGGCGCTGTCCCGAAATATATCGCTGTTTCATTTATTATTGAAGAGGGATTCCCGTTTAAAGATCTTGAACAGATTGTTCAGTCCATGTCCTCTGAAGCCGAGAAGGCTGATGTAAAGATAGTTACTGGTGATACAAAGGTCGTTGAAAGAGGAAAGTGCGACAAGCTGTTTATAACAACTTCGGGTGTTGGTTTATTAACAGAGGAACGTGAGCACATAAGCTTTGGGAAAAAGGTTGGCCCGGGAGACAAGCTTATTATAAACGGTCCTGTTGGAAATCATGCGATTGCGGTCCTTGGTGCAAGAAAAATGCTGGGTTTCATGACCCCGGTGGCTTCCGATTGTGCATCTCTCAATAATCTGATCGGAAGCGTTCTTGTAAAAAACAAAGGGGTCCATTTTATGAGAGACCTTACAAGAGGCGGGCTGGCAGTAGTACTGAACGAATTAGCCGGAATCACGGGCTACGGAATGATTATTGATGAAGAGTCCATACCTGTTGATGATCCTGTCAAAGGAGTGTGTGAGATTCTTGGGTTTGATCCATTGTACCTTGCCAATGAAGGGAAAATTTTGCTGGTCGTAAGCGGGGATGAGTATGAGAAAGCTCTTGATATTCTCAGGAAGGATCCTTTGGGGAGAAACTCTTCGGTAATTGGCGAAATAACGTCCGAAATAAAAGGGAAAGTTGTGCTGAAAACTATAATAGGTGGAAGGCGTATCCTTCATATGCCTTCGGGACTTCCGCTTCCGAGGATCTGTTAATTAATTGACAATGCACGAAGTCAGCATAGCATGCGAACTTACAGGAATTGTGCTTGAAGAGGCGCGAAAAGCATGTCTTTCAAAAGTCACCAGGGTCAGCATATGTTTTGGTGAACTGGTTCAGATCGTCCCCGAAATCTTTGAATTTGCTTACAGGGAGACTGTGAGGGACACAATCGCTGAAGATTCAGAGCTTGAGATAAAGGTCGCAAGAGTTGAGATGATATGTAGGGTTTGTGGCAGGAGATTTAATGTGGATGAAAATAATTTCAGATGCAGTGTTTGCAATTCGGATGAGCTGGATTTTGTCCATGGGAATGAACTGTTTGTAAAAAGTATAGAAGGAGAATAACTATGGAAATAAAAGTAATGAAGAATATCCTCGACCGTAATCAGAATAAGGCTGAGGAGGTAAGAAGCTTTTTGAAATCAAAGGGCATAAAGATGATAAACATAATAAGCTCCCCGGGTGCCGGGAAAACAACACTTCTTGAGCGAACCCTGGAGAAGCTTAACCATAGCATTAAGGTCGGAATTATTGAAGGCGATTTTACAACTGACCGTGATGCAAGGCGACTTCAGAAGTACGATGTGCCAATAGTCGTCATAAACACGGAAGGCGGCTGCCATCTTGATTCTCACAGCATTTCCAAGGTTCTTGACTCGTTCGACCTTGATAATCTCAACCTTCTGATTGTAGAGAATATCGGAAATCTTATCTGTCCGTCGCAGTTTGATCTCGGAGAAACGTTTAAAGTGACAATCGTAAGCACAACCGAAGGAGATGACAAACCTGCAAAGTATCCTGTAGCATTCAGGGAGGCAAAGATTGTTCTTCTTAACAAAATTGACCTGATTCCTTACACAAATTTCAATCTTGATTCATTCAGGTCTGACCTGAGAAGGATAAACGGATCAGTGCCATTATTTGAAGTTTCATGTACAACAGGAAAGGGGCTCGGGGCCTGGTTCGACTGGATTTCCCAAAATGCAGTGGTTTCCTCTGATGTTCCGGCAAATTCAGGACGTGACAATCAGAATAAAATGCAATGGAAATAAATGGATGGTTATTGCTAATGAGAAAATAAATTATTTAAGTTTCGCAAGTGATTTTAGGCCACTTGCCTGAGTTCAAGATTATCAATATTTATAAAATGTTCGAATGTTTCACTTCTGTTAATAAGCGCATCCATTACTCTTTCATCATCGATTCCGAATGCTTCAGCAATGATGTTGACCAGTTCCTGAAGGACTCCCCAGATCCGGTCGGTTACAGAGAGCTGGATTACTCCATCCGTAGCTTGATGGAACAGTCCTCCAATAGTTTCATAGGATGTGAAACGTTTAACCGTTCCGAGTATGTTGTATTGGAGTATTGCAACAGATATACCTGCAATCTGGACAGCAAAGTTTCTGGACTGGGATTTCCCCAGTCCGAGCAAGTTTTTGGCTTCTTTGAAAAAAACTTCAATTGACCATCTCATAGAATAAATATGGTAGGCCTCGAAGAAATCAAGCTTAATGTTTGTGGTCAACAATCCATTCCAGTCAGCATTTTTTGTTCGCCGGCAAAAGAAGAGTTTGACCATTATACCGGCCAATTCCACTTCCGCTTGCCCATAATAGCAGTGCAGACGACGACTGTAACGGATAACTTTTCTTGTTTTAAGCAGTTTTACCAGTTCCTTTGCGCTTATGAGCTTTCCTTCAAATCTGTACCTGGTCCTGGACATTTTTATCATTCCAAGGTAATGGCATCTGATATGTCTGGATTTGATGAATCTGACGATATCAGTGCATGTAAACCAGCTGTCAGCCAGCAGATAATCAAAGCGGATGCCTTCTTTGATGGCACACTTTACCATATCTATGGCCTTCTGGATTTTGTTCTGAGTGTACTCATTAATGCGTCCAATTACTGCTTCTGTTCCTTTGCGCTCCCTGGAGTATTGCCTTTTACGTTGCTCCCTTGTCATTCCAAATGGCTTGTCCGGCCGGCTCCCTTCTTCTCCATGAAGCGAGAAGTCCAGAACAGTTTGGGTCTTGCCGTCTGTGCGGCAAAGAAAGAGAGCCTTGAAACCAAGTATTGAAGCATGAGTGACATGAGAAAATATACGGCCTATAAACTCCATTCTCATACCGGTCTTGGGAAGGTCAGAGTCATCAATAATCAAACAGACCGGGGCCTTGCTGCTTTGGGAATCGCTTCGAACGATAATTTTGCCGATAAGTTGCATATTGATCCGGTACAATATTTTACGCCAGTCTATGGAACCGTTTTCCAAAAAGCGGTAAAAAACATCCTTCTTGCAGGGAAGAACCTTGGACAAAACGGAATCTGTATAATGGAAAGCGTTCTTAACCATGAATAAAGGAAACAGCAATAATAGCTGGAACACTTGTAGCCGTGAGAACTTGCAGTTCTCACTACTCTCAAGTGACAGGGTTTTCCCGGCTATTTTCACATGCTGTGCAATATCCATGATGCTATTAATTGCTTTTCTGTTATCATTCTCTGGGAAAAAACTATTAATCTCTGAGAAAATATTTGTACATTTATTACTAAGCATTGGGTTCAGTTATTTAATGGTTAAGCACAATAAATATACTGATTTTCAGCAATATCTGAAAAGCCCATTGCTTTTTTTTATAACATATTCTTAACTTTTTCTTACTTGCGAAACTTCAATAAATTATTCAGTCATTTTATTATGGCCAATAAAAAAATATTGATACTGGGACTCGGAAATGAGATCCTTTCGGATGACGGGATTGGACCTCGACTCATAAAAAACCTTGCTCAAATGTTTGATGACCCCAATTTACAATTTAAAACTGCTTGCTGCGGAGGCTTGGAAATTATGGAATATTTGTGCAGTTTTGAGAAAGCTGTCTTAATTGATGCAATTCATACCAGCGGTGGAATGCCTGGCAGTGTTTATTATTTTAATCCTTCAGATTTCAGGGAGACTTCGAATTTGTCAAACCTTCACGATGTAAATTTTCTGACTGCTCTCAGGCTTGGTGAGATTCTGAAAATGGACATGCCAACAGACCTCCACATTATTGCAGTCGAAATAATTGAAGACCTGGAATTCAGTGAAGAGCTTACTCCGGTCATGAATAATAAGTATCCTGAAACACTTGAAAAAGTATTTGTTTTAATAAATCAGATTATAAATAATTGATAGGCATTATAATCCACTTTTTGCAATCGGGCCAAATGGATATGAATTTAAAACGGAACCAAATATATTGCTTAGTATGAGATATTTCATGTTTATTTTTGGTTTATTATTATTACTTTACAAATAACATACTTTTGTTAAGTTTTTGCTGGATAGGTACGTTCTTTGATTAATTAATAAGTAATATGGAATTCAAACCTCAAATCGTTGCTTTTTTATGTAACTGGTGTTCTTACACCGGTGCGGATCTGGCTGGCACATCAAGGATGGTGTATAAACCAAATATAAGAGCCATCAGGCTGATGTGTTCGGGCCGGATTGAACCTACATTTGTGCTTGATGCGTTTGTAAAAGGAGCTGACGGGGTGCTTTTATGTGGATGCCATCCCGGTGACTGCCATTATCAGGAAGGTAATTATCGTTGTCTGCGCCGGTTTTTATTACTGCAGAAATACATTAAGCAGATGGGAATTGAGTCTGAAAGGCTTAAACTTGAGTGGATAAGTGCAAGCGAGGGAAAACAATTTGCCGACCTTGTGAACAGTTTCACGGAAACAATTACCGAACTGGGACCTTCTAAAGTTAAAAAGACTATGAACCTTTTAATCTAGATAACAAAAACAGCAAAATGGAGGAATCAAAGCCGAAACTTAAACTTGCCATTTATTGGGCGGCCTCCTGCGGAGGTTGTTGCGTGTCAGTACTTGATGTTCACGAAAAGCTTTTCGATGTTACAGCTGCTGCTGATATTGTATTTTGGCCTATTGCACTGGATATTAAATACTCTGATGTGGAAAAAATGCCCGATCATTTTATTGATCTTACACTTTTTAACGGGGCAATACGAAACAGCGAAAACGAGCATATGGCAAAGCTTCTGAGAAAAAAAAGCAAGATTCTTGTTGCGTACGGAAGTTGTGCACATATGGGCGGCATTCCCGGCCTGGCCAATTTTTCCACAAAAGAGGATATCTTTCACAGGGTGTATGAGGAGTGTGAATCAGTCATTAATCCGGGAAATGTAAGACCCCAGACTGAATTTGAAGTACAGGAAGGGGTACTTGATCTGCCTTCTTTTTATAATGATGTCCGTTCTCTTTCACAGGTCGTTGAAGTAGATTATAAAATTCCGGGCTGCCCTCCGCAGACTGAAAGGCTTATCGAGGTTTTTACCGCAATAGTAACAGGGGCTGAACTGCCACCGAAGGGTTCCGTTATCGGAGCAGACACGAAAGCCCAGTGTGATGAATGTACACGGAAAAAAACAGAAAACAAAAAAATCAAAAAGTTTTACAGGCCCTGGGAAGTTATTGATGATGGTGTCACTTGCTTTATGGAACAGGGGGTATTGTGTATGGGGCCTGCGACGCGTGCAGGATGCGGGTACCGCTGCATTAAAGGCAATGCACCCTGCAGGGGTTGTTACGGACCTCCTCCCGGTATAATTGATCCGGGAACCAAAATGATGTCTGCAATTGCCAGTATCATTGATGAAAAGGAACCTGAAGAGATTAAAAGAGTAATCGAAGATATAATAGATCCTGCCGGATTTTTTTATCGTTTTAGCCTGCCTGTCTCATTAATAAGAAGGAGCCTGTCATGAAAAAGATCACTATTGATCCAATTACCCGCCTTGAAGGACATGGCAAGATAGAAATCTTCCTCACCGATGAGGGGGAAGTCGATAATGTATATTTTCAGGTCCCTGAGCTGAGGGGTTTTGAAAAATTCTGCGAAGGGAGGCCTGTGGAAGAACTGCCTTCGATTGTCGCGAAAATATGCGGAGTCTGTCCCGGCTGTCATCATATGGCATCAGGCAAGGCTGTCGATGCAGTATTTGGAGTGGAACCTCCTCCAACAGCCAGGAAGCTCAGAGAGCTTTTTTATATGGCTCATTTTATTCACAGTCATATAGCTCATTTTTATGTTCTTGCTGCACCAGATTTCGTTCTGGGCTCATTTGTGCCACCCGGCAGCAGAAATATACTGGGAGTAATTGAAAAAGTCGGCAGGGAAATAGGTATGGAAGTAATAAAACAACGCAGGCTCGCACAGGAAATACAGGCACTGCTTGGAGGGCATCAGACTTTTGTCGTGATGAATGTCCCCGGTGGCGTAAGAAGGGGGCTTTCGGAGCAGGAACGTGATATGATTATTGATAAAGCAAAAGGCTTCGTGGATTTTGCGAAATTCACAATAAATATTTTTGAAGATTTTGTACTGAAAAATAACGAATATGTAGACCTAATTCTCCATGGGCCATATACATTGAAGCTTCATTCAATGGGCCTTGTTGATGCCAGTAACAAAGTTAACTTTTATGATGGGAAGGTCAGAGTTGTTGACACCGAAGGACATGAGTTATATAAATATTCAGCTCCCGAGTATCTGAACTATGTAGCTGAACATGTTGAGCCATGGAGCTATCTTAAATTCCCGTTTCTTAAAAAAATCGGATGGAAGGGATTTAAGGAAGGACAGAATTCTAGTATATACCAGGCAACCCCTTTGTCAAGGCTGAATGCTGCTGACGGGATGGCAACTCCGCTTGCACAGAAGGAATACGACCGTATGTATAGTACGCTTGGCGGGAAACCTGTTCATGCAACACTTGCCATGCATTGGGCAAGACTTATAGAACTGCTGTATTCATCTGAACGATGCCTTGAACTGGCAACTGATCCTGATATAACCGGCAAGGAATTGCGTGCAAAGCTCGGTCATATCACCGGAGAAGGAGTTGGAATTGTTGAAGCCCAGAGAGGAACCCTGACTCATCATTACTGGACCGATAACAAGGGAGTTGTAACTAAAGCCAACATGATTGTCGGAACAACTAACAACCATGCAGCTATATGTATGTCAATAAAGAAAGCTGCTGAGAGTCTGATCAAAAAAGGCGTTATTGTCACCGATGGTATCCTGAATATGATCGAAATGGCCTTCAGGGCATACGACCCGTGTTTTTCATGCGCAACACATTGCCTCCCGGGTCAAATGCCAATGATACTGGAAATACGTAACCCCGATGGAGAATTACTTCAAAGAGTGATAAAAGATTAACACAACTAAGAATGATATATTAATAATACATACAGAAAAATATGCGTACAGGGATCTTTTTCTGCCAACTCGAAGAAAACAAAAATCTCAATATTGAGGCCATTGCAAAGTATTCGGCGAACCTTCCTGAGGTTGAGACGGTTCAGATCCTGAAGTCAAAACCCAGGCCTGAGGTAAATTTTATTTGTGAACAGATCAGGTCAAACAATCTTGGAAGAATTGTCATTGCGGGAGATATGCCAGGTTATTTTAAGCCTGTTTTTACAAAGGCAATGGCAATGGCTGATGGTAATACGGATGAAGTGCGTCTTGCCTCATTCCAGGAGCATGGTGCAAAAGGAGAAAATGCGATGAATCGTGCCAAAGCTATCGTAGCCTGTGCCTCAATGGGCGTCCCTTTCCCACTTGTAACTATTTCAGGAGGAAATCCGGTCAATCATTCAACTCTTATTATTGGTGGTGGTATAGCCGGAATACAATCTGCACTTGAGATAGCCAATGCCGGGAAACAGGTATTTCTGGTCGAACAGACAGGGACTATAGGCGGGCATATGGCTATGTTTGACAAGACTTTTCCTACTCTGGATTGTGCTGCCTGCATTCTTACCCCAAAAATGGTTTCCATGGGACAGCATGAGATGATCCGGCTTTTAACAAATTCGAAAGTGGAAGCTGTGACTGGTATACCCGGATCTTACCGGGTGAAGATCAGGCAAAAGGCACGGTTTGTTGACGTCAAATCGTGCGTCGCCTGTAATCAGTGTGCTGAAGTCTGCCCGGTAAAGGTCAGGAGTGAATTTGATGCAGGAATATCTTTACGGAAGGCGATTTATATCCCTTTTCCACAGGCGGTTCCAAATGCTTACCTGGTGGATGAGACAAAATGTACTTATATACTTACCAAGGGAGAAAAATGTGGAGTTTGTATGAAAAAGTGCCCGAAGGAATGTATAGATCTGAACGAAAAAGATCATTTAGTTGAGATTGAAGTCGGAAATATTATTCTGGCAACTGGGTATGAACTTCTCGACGTAAGCAAAATAGAACAATATGGCTACGGAAAATATCCAAATGTATTGACATCCCTTGAATTTGAGCGGCTCACAAATGCATCTGGCACAACTGGCGGCAGAATTGTCACTAAAACCAGACACCTGAATAAAAAAACAGGGGAGGAAGAATGGATCTTTTCACCCGAAGGCGTTTCTCCGAAAAGTGTTGCCTTAATACATTGTGTCGGATCGAGGAACAAAAAGTATAATTCATACTGCTCCAGGGTCTGTTGCATGTATTCGTTGAAATTTGCTCATCTGATCAAAGAGAAAATTCCTGATGTCAGTGTTTATGAGTTTTATATAGATATGCGTGCTTTCGGGAAAGGATACGAGGAATTTGCGGACCGCATCAGGGATGAAGGAACATTTGTAATCCGCGGGCATTCAGCCAAGGTGGCTATGCATAATGATCAGATGTATGTAAGGGGAGAAGATATTATTAATGACAGATTAGCTGAATTTAATGTAGATATGGTTATCCTGGCCGTTGGTCTGATACCTTCACCAAGCACGAATGAATTAAGCAGGATGCTGGATATTTCAACAGATGCCGACGGTTGGTTTTCAGAACTGAATTACAACGGAAGCCCGACAGACACTGAAAAAGGTGGTATTTATGTGGCAGGAATGTGTCAGGGCCCAAAGGATATACCCGACACGGTGGCCCAGGGATCTGCTGTTGCAGCAGGTGTTCTTGGAAGTATTACCAGCAAGAAGGGAATAGGCCATTTGAGCAGCATTCCTCTAAGCGAAATAGAAAACAGAGCTAAAACTATTCACACAATATAAATATACTATGGCAATAAGAGTCAATCCTGGTTTTATTGATGATCTGGATCGCTTTGGCAAGGAAAACATCCAATTATGCTATCAGTGCGGGGATTGTTCTGCCGTTTGTCCTCATGCTGACGAATTCTACAGATTTCCGCGTAAACCCATAAGGCAACTTCAAATGGGACTTGAAAAGAAAATACAAACCACGCTTGAGCCATGGCTCTGTTATTATTGTGGCGACTGTTCGGATTTATGCCCGAGGGATGCTGATCCGGGAGACACGATGATGATATTGAGAAGATATCTTACGTCGGTTTATGACTGGACAGGGTTATCCAGGAAATTTTATACATCGCACTTGTGGGAATTGGCTGCCGTACTCATAATAGGAGTCCTGATTGCTTTGCTATTTTCTGTGATTAATCCGCATGGGATTGTGACATCGCTGACACCTGAAGGAGGCGTAAAGGTAAATGAGATGTTCCCGGTCGAGACGGTTAATATTGGGGCACATATCATGCTGATTTCCATTGCCGGCTTCCTTATTTCCAATATTTTCCGGATGTGGTATTTTACCATTTTGAAGGATAAGTCCTTAAAGATACCTTTTATGTCATATGTGACTCAGATATGGAAGCTGATCGTTCATTTCGCCACCCAGATCCGTTTCAACAAATGCAAAGACAAAAATTATTGGATATTTCACTGGCTTCTGATGTCAGGTTATGTCCTGATGTTTATTCTGATAGTAGGAAACCTCAAGTGGTTCCAGACTGACAGAATTTATTCATGGTTTCATCCTCAGCGATTACTGGGATATTATGCAACATTCGGATTATTAACCGGTCTGGTTTTTTTCTTCTGGGGCAGAATTAAAAAAGCCGGGCAGAAATTTAAATTGTCACACTTCAGTGACTGGATTTTTATCGTCCTATTATTACTGACGACCCTTACCGGAATTCTTTTACATGTTTTCAGGATTGAAGGGATGCCGGTGGCAACATATTATTTGTATATATTTCATATGGCAGTTCTGGTGCCAATGCTTGCTGTGGAGGTGCCATTCTCTAAATGGTCACACCTGGCATACAGACCTTTTGCTGTGTATTTTTCTGAAATAAGAAAATCCGCTCTTTTGAAGGGAAAAGAAGGACAACTTAAGTAAAAAACATAACTGAAATGGCTAACAATAAAAAGACTCTCAAAATAGGAGTATATATCTGCTGGTGTGGAACAAATATAGCCAAAGTTGTTGATGTGGAGGCTGTTGCCAGATTCGCATCG
Organism: uncultured Bacteroidales bacterium; assembly: GCA_963789985.1. GTDB lineage: Bacteria > Bacteroidota > Bacteroidia > Bacteroidales > VadinHA17 > LD21. The sequence goes on from CAWBNA010000019.1 coordinate 136,255, forward strand.
GGTCTGCCAAACGTTACCCTCGCCAAAACTTATAAATATATGTGTTCCAATCCGGGTCAGGAAATGATCGTCCAGGATATCAGGGAACATAAACTTGACCGCGTGGTTGTAGCTGCATGCAGTCCCATAATGCATGAGAGGACTTTTCGGAATGCACTCCGGACCGCAGGTTTAAACCAGTATCTTCTGGAGATGGCCAATATCAGGGAACAATGCAGCTGGGTGCATACTGATTCTGTCGAAGCAACTGAAAAAGCTAAAGCCCTTGTTCATGCAGCCATATGCAGGGTTGAACTTCATGAAGCGCTTGAAAGCATGTCGGTTAACATGACACCGGATGTGCTTGTAATCGGAGGTGGCATTGCAGGTCTGACTGCCGCTCTTGAAATTGCAGATGCTGGGTACCCTGTTCACCTGGTTGAAAAGAAAAATCAACTGGGAGGAAATTTATTACGCATCGATCTTACTGCACCATATTTATATTCTGCAAGGGACCTGCTGACTGAACGTCTGACACGTATAAGAGACAATAAACAGATTCACGTGTACCTCGAATCGAAAGTAACCGATCTTAACGGATATATTGGAAATTTTTCCGCAACAATAAAGCATTTTGACGGGAAAACGGCCGTGAATGACAAACCTGCTAAGGTTGAAATTGGAAACGTGGTGGTTTGCACCGGGTATAAGGAATTTGATGCATCCCGTATTGTTCATTATGGTTATGGGAAGTTACCGAATGTCATTACTTCTTTTGAACTTGAAAAGATGATCCGCTCAGGTCGTATTGAAACAAAGGAAGGCAAAGCTCCGAAATATGTGGCAATTATTCATTGTGTCGGCAGCAGGAGCAAGGAATTCCACACCTATTGTTCAAGGGTTTGCTGCATGACTGGTTTGAAATATGCTCATGAGATAAAATCTGCCAATCCGCTATGCTATGTTTCTGATATTTATATTGACATGAATGCATTCGGTAAGGGGAATGAAGAGTTCTACCGCAGATCGTCTGAAGCCAAAACACTGTTCCTGATGTATGAAAAGAATGACAAGCCTGTTATTCGTAAGGCTTCCCCGAAAGATGATTGTGAAATGTTGCTGGAGGTGAATGAAAAACTCTCGGGTGAACAGATTGAGATCCCAGCTGATCTTGTTGTCCTTATGGTAGGTATGGAAGCCCAGGATGATTCACACGAAATAGCCCGTATTGTCAATATCAGCCAGGATAAGGATGGATGGTTTATTGAAAGCCATCCGAAACTTGAACCGGTTGCCACCACAACTGAAGGAATTTTCATCGCAGGGACCTGTGTCGCTCCAAAAGATATTCCGGATACCGTAGCGCAGGCAAGAGCTTCAGCAGCCAGGATCCTGGCAAGGATAGCAAAGGGAAAAATCGAAGTTGATGCAGTGTTCTCGGAAGTTAATGAAGAAATGTGTTCCGGATGCCGCTTTTGTAATCAGCTTTGCCCTTACAGTGCTATTGAATTTAATGAGGAGGAAAAGCACAGTCACATAATCAGCGCCTTATGCAAAGGTTGCGGAGTGTGTGTCGCAGCCTGCCCGTCGTCAGCAATAAAAGGACGACATTTTACTGATCAGCAGATACTTGCTCAGGTGGAAGGATTATTTTACACTGATGAGGAAGGGAAACAGAATTTATAATAAACCATCCCGGTGTAAGCTGAAGATTAATATCTCTTAAAATCTCAGTTTATGCTTTCCATGGAGGTGTATCAGGCAGTGATTTTTTAAATTCCCTGAGAAGCGATTCCTGATACCAGCCTGAATATGTTCCCTTAATAAACCTGTCGAGACCTTCTTCGAAAAGTTTTTCCCACGATACTGCTTCTTTCCCGGGAATCACCGGGTAAAACAGCACACCGTTCAGCTGTGCAGCTTTAAGATCACCGAAAGCATCACCAATTAGCATGATTTTATCATCGGGGTATTTCCCTTTGGCTGCAAGGGCGATATGTTCTGCTTTTGTACCATGTTCCTGGGCAGCAATAAAACGCACCGACTTTTCCATTTCATGCTCTTTCCATTCTCTCTCAAGAGCTTCGAGCGGAGTCTGGGAAACAACAATTGAATCAGCAAGGCAGGATATTTTTTCAATTGTTTTACGGGCATTCAGGAATGGAGGTATGCCGTGAAGCCATTTTCCTATTTCCGCATTTACGGTTTCGGACCAGACAAGTACTTTTTCAATTTCACTGTCTCCAGTAGATTTAAAGTATGAGAGCAATGATGAATTGCTTAGTTTTGTTTCTTTGCTAACCCATTCCCTTAGCGATTCGAGCTTTGGCAGTCTACAGCCGGAATCCTTGACTTCTACCCTGTCCCGCAGGAGATCAAACACCATTATCAATGCAGGGAACCTGTTGACACCGCGGTGAACAGAATAAAGATTAACGAATTCCCATGTTTCGCGAAGCTGTTTGGCAATGGGATAGAGACCAAAATACTTCAGGGCATTCGGAATGAAAAACTCCTTCTGTTTTATCTCCATGGAGTCAAAAACACAGCCATCCGAGTCGATGCCTATAAAAATCTCATGATCCGGCTTAAGGGATCTTAATTCCTGCTGATAATCCATATAGTCAGAATTTTAAACCGGCTTTAACCCCTAACCTGTTAAAGCCATTCTTGCATGTACAAGTTACATTGTTGTACGAGATCTCTTTATTTGCCTGCATATAGCTTTAAGCACCCGGTTTATATTGTAAAATTAATCCTGAAACTGCCCTTCATGAAAACAAAAATAGTTCCAATTGTCGTATTTCCGGCGACTGTTTCCATTTTCTTTTTGCCTGGGACGATTCCACTCCCAGGGGTGATTCATTCCATTTTCCGCTGCGCCTTTAGGCCATTCTCCCACCGAGTCATTGAGCCTTTGGGCCCTTCTTTTTATTTATACTGATTCTAAATAACCAATTATGACTTATAAAATTTTTTTCAAAGAATATTGTTATTATTTTAACGCCCTCTGTAATTACAATGTTTTGACAGTAATCATTCATTTAACTTTTAAAAACTTAATTTGAAATGTATCACGTAGGAAATCTTGTAAAGGAGTTGACCGAAAAACATGGTCGGGAACGGAAGAGCCTTATGCCGATACTCCAGGGTATTGTCGAAAAGCACAACTACCTGACTGACGAAGCAATGGTAGAAGTTGCCAAGGAACTCGACATTTCTTCAGCTGAAGTTTACGGCACGGCTTCTTTCTACACTTTCCTCGACACCAGGGAAAGAGGGAAGTATGTAATCAGAATATGTAAAACGATTACGTGTTCGATGAAAGGAAAGGCAGAAATAGTACAGACGATTGAAGATATGCTCAAGATAAAAGTCGGTGAGACCACTCCTGACAAATTATTCAGTCTGGTTGAAACAAACTGTATAGGGTGGTGCCATAAAGCACCTGCAATTCTTATAAATGAAGTTCCTTATACAGAACTTACACCTGAAAAGATGGTTGAAATTATTAAAGATTATATGCAAAAATAAATTTCCCGGAAAACCATGGAAAACAAAGGATTAAATAAAGTAGATCTTATCTTCGAAAAAATAGACCATAAGGAAGTATTGACAAAAGCTTTCAGGATGAGCAATGATGAGATCATTCAGCAGGTTCTGGAATCAGGTCTGAAAGGGAGGGGAGGAGCAGGTTTTCCGACAGGATTGAAATGGAAATACACAGCTGCTGAAAAAGATCCTGAAAAATACATAGTTTGTAATGCTGACGAAGGAGAACCAGGTACATTCAAGGATCGTGAAATACTTGACAAAGCAGCATACAAAATGTATGGTGGAATGGCAATTGCCGGTAAGGCTATAGGTGCGAAGAAAGGAATCATATACCTGAGAGGTGAATACAGTTTCCTATTCCCTCAGCTTATGAAAGAATTGGACTCATTTCACAAGCTGATTAAAGAAATCGGATATGATTTTAAAATAAATTACTGCCTGGGCAGCGGGGCATACATCTGCGGTGAGGAAAGCGCTCTTTTTGAGTCAGCTGAAGGTAAACGCGGTGAACCAAGGAACAAACCTCCATACCCGACAACATATGGACTATTCGGGAAACCTACGTCAATAAACAACGTCGAGACCCTTGTCACAGTGATGATGATTATCACTCATGGCCCTGTAAAATACAGCCAGCTTGGCACAAAGGATTCACGGGGTTCAAAGGTTTTTTCGGTTTCCGGTGACACTCCTGTCCCGGGGATTTATGAACTTGAGCTCGGAATGACTGTCAAGGAATTTGTAGATGAATTCGGTGACGGTGACACTAAAGCAGTTCAGGTAGGAGGCGCTTCTGGCTTCTGCGTTCCGAGGAAGAAATTCGAAAACACTATTATCGGCTTTGAGGGTGTTCCCACAGGAGGTTCAATGAAGCTGTTCAACAGCTCAAGATCTATGTATAACGTTCTGCATAATTATCTTGACTTCTTTACCGAAGAATCGTGCGGCCAGTGCACTCCTTGCAGGGTCGGCTGCCAGCAGCTTCTTAAAGGGGTTGAAAAAGTAAAGAAAGGCGAAGCCAAATCAATATACCTGAATGAACTGATCAAACTGGCTGATACAATGAAGATCGCATCAAAATGCGGTCTGGGACAGTCAGTCGGCAACGCATTCAGAACTATTGTTGAGAACTTTAGAGAGGAGATCATCTACTAAAAACTAATGAAAATCTGCGAACTATGATAAATCTGACTATTAATGATCAAAAAGTTTCAGTACCGGCAGGAACAACAATTCTTGATGCTGCGAAAAAGCTTAATTTCAAAATTCCAACACTGTGCAATCATCCTGACCTTCACGTTGCAGGTAATTGCAGGGTTTGTCTTGTAGAACAGAAAGGGGCCAGAACACTCGTTGCATCGTGTGCAACACCTGTTTCCGAAAACATGGAGATACATACCAACACCCTGAAAGTAAGGAATGCCCGCAAGCATGTGGTCGAGCTCCTTCTTTCGGAGCACAGGTCCGATTGTACCAAGTGTTACAAGAATCAGAAATGTGAACTTCAGGCCCTTGCCAATGAATTTGCATTTGGTGATACGATTTTCCTGGATCTTGTTGAAGATCATCATTATACTATTGACAGATCATCTCCTTCATTCATGAAGGATGACAGTAAATGCATCCACTGCCAGCGCTGCGTAAGGACATGTTCGGAGCTGCAGTATATTTCTGCCATTGCGGTTGCCAATAAGGGTGCAGAACAGAAGATTTCGTCATTTCACAATAAACCGATGAGCAATGTTGTCTGCACAAACTGCGGACAGTGTGTAAACCGTTGCCCCACAGGTGCCCTTGTGGAGAAAACCTATATCGATTACGTCTGGGATGCCATCTATGATCCGGATAAGCATGTCGTAGTTCAGACTGCGCCTGCAGTCAGGGTTGCTCTCGGTGAAGATCTTGGATATGATCCCGGGGAAAGAGTTACCGGGAAAATGGTAAACGCACTGAAACAGCTCGGATTTGATTCCGTACTGGATACCGATTTCAGCGCCGACCTCACAATTATGGAAGAAGGAACGGAACTTCTTGTAAGGCTTAAGAAAGCGCTTGCCGACGGTGACAAAAAAATATCACTGCCGATGTTCACTTCATGCTCTCCCGGCTGGATTAAATTCATTGAGCACAAATATCCCGAATTTCTGCATAACCTTTCAACGTGCAAATCGCCGCAGCAGATGTTCGGAGCTCTTGCAAAGACATTCTATGCTAAGAAGAGAGGCATTGATCCGGCAAAAATTGTTTCAGTCTCGATAATGCCGTGTGTTGCCAAGAAATTCGAGGCAGACAGGCCTGAAATGAGGGCAAGCGGATTTAAGGACATTGATTATGTCCTTACAACCCGCGAACTCGCTGTGATGATAAAACAGGCAGGTATCGATTTCAGGAACCTTGAGCCTGCCCACTTCGATTCAATAATGGGTGAATCAACGGGTGCAGCAGTGATTTTCGGAGCAACTGGCGGTGTAATGGAAGCTGCTCTGCGAACCGCCTATGAAATAGTCACAGGACGTGAAGTTCCTTTTAAGGGACTTGACATCACCCCGGTACGTGGAATGGATGGTGTAAAGGAAGCCACTATAAAAATAGAAGGTTGTGTCGACGATTGGAAATTTCTTGAAGGTGTTGAGCTGAAAGTTGCAGTAGCACATGGGTTGGTCAATGCCAACAGGATAATGAAAGAGGTAAAGGAAGGTAAGTCTCCATATCATTTTGTTGAAATAATGGCTTGCCCTGGCGGTTGCATAGGAGGAGGCGGCCAGCCAATACCTACGAGCATGGAAATAAGGAAGAACCGTATGAAAGCAATATACGCCGAAGATGAACATATGGTACTGAGAAAATCGCATGAAAATCCTGACGTTATCGCAATTTATAAGGAGTTCCTCGATAAGCCCAACAGCCATAAATCGCATGAACTGCTTCACACACATTATGTGGAACGTGATAACTTTTAAAAATAAATTGTTTAACTTAAAGGCCGTTATTTAAAATAACCGGCTTTTTTTGTGCTATGAAAGAACTGAAAATTTCAACTGCCCAGTTTGAAAACAAAAATGGTGACAAGGAATATAATCTTTCAGTCATCGAAAAGCTGGCAGGGCAGGCTGCTGAAGATAATTCAGAAGTTGTTGCTTTTCATGAGTGTTCAGTGACGGGCTATACATTTGCAAGAAACCTTTCAAGAGAAGATCTGCTAAGCATTTCAGAACTTATACCCGAAGGCGGGAGCGTTAAACGGCTAAAGCAGATAGCTGAAAAATGCAGCATTATTATTCTTGCAGGTCTTTTTGAGAAAGACCTGAATGGCAGAATCTACAAGACTTACGTTTGTGTCGGCCGGAATGGGCTCATTGCCAGGCACAGGAAACTTCACCCTTTCATAAATCCGAACATCACAGAAGGCGACAGCTATACAATTTTTGATATAAACGGCTGGAAATGTGGCATCCTGATCTGCTATGATAACAATATTATTGAAAACGTGAGAGCCACAGCACTTCTTGGTGCAAATATAATTTTTATGCCGCATGTCACCATGTGCACCCCTTCTCCAAGACCTGGAGCGGGATTTGTCGATCCTGCACTCTGGAAAAACAGGGAAAAGAACCCTGATGATCTGAGAACCGAGTTTGACGGGCCGAAGGGCAGGGAATGGCTGATGAAATGGCTTCCTGCACGGGCATTCGATAACGGAGTTTACGTTATATTCTCAAACGCGATAGGGATGGATGATGATCAGCTTAAGAACGGCTGCTCAATGATTCTGGATCCTTTTGGCGACATAATTGCAGAATGCCGCCAGCTTGGTGATGAAGTTGTCTCGGCCGTAGTGACGCCTGTTAAGCTTACAGATGCAGGAGGATACAGATATATCAATGCCCGCAGACCTGACCTTTACAGGGAAATTATCGGGATGCCCCATATACCGGAACAGAAAGTGGCATGGGTGGACATTTTAAAGACAAAAGACAAAAGTAAGAAGTAAGAAGTAGGAAGTAGGAAGTAAGAAGTATGAAGTAAGAAGTAAGAAGAATGGAAACACAATACACCTGGACGACAAGGCTTTTCAGCAGAACATTTGAGATATTCAGGAATGAGATGTCGGTCGGGAGCATGACAAAGCAAGTATGGTCAGGTAAGTCAACAGGCAGGCTTAATTCAAGGGAGATCATGTTTGTAACAAAAGGATTTTTTAGGCATGAAACCCAGATTATTGATGTTCAAATGGAGGCATTCCTGGGGAGTATCCTTTACAATATATGGAAAGGAAAATCGTCAGTGAGACTGAACAATAAAGAATATAATCTGCATATCTAAGCAACATCAGTTGAATAAACTGCATTCACCTGAAACTGGAGTTTTGAATGACTGAAATCAGGAAAATAATCCATGTAGACATGGATGCCTTTTTTGCTTCAGTTGAACAGATGGACAATCCGGAATTAAGAGGCAAACCTGTCGCCGTCGGAGGGAGCGGGGAAAGACATGTGGTAGCTGCGGCCAGTTATGAAGCCCGGAAATTCGGTGTGCATTCTGCCATGCCTTCCATTACCGCAAAGCGACTCTGTCCTGACCTTATTTTTGTAAAGCACAGGTTTGAGAGGTACACTGAAATATCTGATGCGGTTTTTGAGATATTCAGGGAATACACTGACCTCGTTGAACCTTTGTCAATTGATGAAGCATTCCTTGATGCAACACATGACAAAAGAAATATTTGTTCAGCTACTTTGATTGCAAAGGAGATCAAAGAAGAGATCAAAAAAAGGACAGGAGGACTGACAGCTTCAGCCGGAATTTCATTTAATAAATTCCTTGCGAAAATAGCTTCAGATATTAAAAAGCCGGATGGGCTTTTCCTGATAACACCTGATGACGCAGGGCGGTTTATCGACGAATTAACCGTCGAGAAATTTTACGGAATCGGAAAAGTGACAGCCGAAAAAATGCATAAACTGGGAATCCACAATGGTTCTGACCTGAAGAAGCCGGACCTGTTGTTTCTTATTAGAAATTTTGGCAAGGCAGGAAAGTTCTATTTTGATATTGTCAGGGGAATTGATGACCGGCCCGTTGAACCAGATTCAGAACGAAAGTCCATCGGAACTGAACTGACATATGAAAAAGACCTCACCACACAATTTGAGATAATTGCGGAGCTTTACAAGGTTGAAAAAGAACTTATGGAAAGAATAGGGAACTCGGGAACAACAGGAAGGACTGTCACTCTCAAAATAAAATTCTCTGATTTCAGGCAGATCACAAGGAGCAGAACCATGCCTTTCTATATCCGTAACTTTGAAACACTGCATAAGGAAGTGACAGGAATCAGAAAGTCGTTGTCTCTTGAGGGTACCAGGGTCCGGCTGCTTGGAGTAAGTGTGTCAAATCTGGAGACAGACGACACCGGCGATAAGCAGCTCTATTTGTTCGATGCGGATGAAGGCGGATGAGGGTTCATCATGCTTGGCTTGCCTGCAAGCTGAGCTGAAGCATCGACACTGAATGTTCCGTTAGTGACTATTTCTTCCCCTTCATTCAGCCCGTTTACAACTACATAGCTGTTCCCCAGCCACGGTCCCAGTTCTATTTCCCTCATTTTAAAAACAGGTTCTTCAATATCAGGCAGTCTTACATAAACTATGGAACGGGTGCCGGTCCAAAGAACTGCCGACTGCGGAATGACAAGCTTGTCACGATATTGGTCAAGATTGGATTTGACAATGCCAGTTGCAAACATCTCCGGTTTAAGTCGTCCCGACTCATTATTTATTTCGACACGGACCTTTGCCACCCGGGTGACCGGGTCAATTACAGGATCTATGAAAACTATTTTATCAGTAAAGTTAACCCCGGGCAGTGCCTCGATTGTAAAAGAAATCATGTCATTGGTCTTTATTAAGGGCAGATCACTTTCGTAAGCGTCGAACATGACCCATACATGAGACAGGTCGGCAACATCGAAAAGCACTGTCCCCTTGTCCACCTGATCACCATTGTTCACCCGGCGGTCAATAATTACACCGTTTGTATTTGACAGGATCTCAAAATTATCCTTCACTTTACCAGAATTTTCTATATCTGCGATCTGAGAATCTGTAAGCTTCCATTGGCGAAGTTTGCTTTTAACTGCCTCGTAAATATCAGGTTGAGACTGCCTGGTTTTTGATGCTTCGAGCAGTTCCTGCTGGGCGGTGATCAGTTCGGTCGAATAAATAACTGCAAGGGGTTGTCCTTTTTTTATGGTTTCTCCTGTAAAATTCACCATAAGTTTTTCAATTCTTCCTGGCATTTGAGAAACCTGGCTTTGAACAGAACGTTCATCTACCTGCACCTTGCCATAAAGCCGGACTTCTTTTACTGGTTTCTGACGGGAAACGACTGAAGTTTGTACACTTGCCAGCAGTGCAGCTTCTTTAGTGAGACGAACAGCATCCTGGTCGATATCAGGAGAACCTGCCTGGCTCAGAGGGATCAGGTCCATACCGCAGATAGGGCATTTGCCGGGCTTATCCATTCGTATCTGGGGATGCATGGAGCATGTCCAGACAGTCGCTTTTACAGCTTGTTCCGTAACTGGCTGTTTTTCCGCAGTTTTACGGGGAGAATGAAAGAAAAGCCATCCCACAAACATTCCCATGATGACAAAAAGAATGTAGCGTACATATTTATTTGAATATAATTTCTTTGTGTTCCTATTGTTCATCTTTTATTAAAATTAAGTTCTTGCCATAAGTCGTTTTAACCAGGCAATTGAACTATTGTAGTCAGCAACAGATTCCACTTCTTTTAGTTCATAATCGAGTGCCTGCTGCTGCATTCGCAAAACATCCGTCAGACTGCTTCCCGAAGCGGAAAAGCTTTTTAGAATAATATCCAGGGATTTCTCTGCCAGCTGATACTGGTTTGAATAAAGTTTCATTCTCCGGTTTGCATCCTGATAAAGCTGAACAGCCTGGTAATATTCTGTCTGCAGGCTGTTAGCCGTGGCGATATAATTCTGAGCCACAGATGCTTTCAATAGTTCAGCTTCTGTCTGCATGGCTTTGTATTTCTTTCTGTAAACAGGTATTGTTGCCGATATCATTGGCATGATCATATCGTTCCCGTTCATGGGCGAAACTGACATTTCGCTTTTGTCTATCAGTGAATAATCCACGCCGACACCCAGCATCGGGTAACCCATCCTGGTAACCATCTTTTTTCTTGCGTCGAGGGATTGTTGTTCATATTGGATCATACCAAGCGTCGGATTATTACTCTGTATACTGTCCGATACTCCTGTCAATGAAATAATCACGGTATCGGCTGTTAATGTATCAGCGACAGTAAGCGCTGATTGCAATGGCCTGTTAATATAACTGTTGAATTTTGCGCTGATTGTCCGTTTCCGGTCCTTAAGCAGAGCAATATTGTTATCGAGATCACCGATTTCCATTTGTATGCGGTATATATCGGACAAACCTGAAGAACCTGAAGATCTTAAACGTACCTGGGCCAATCGCTCAATTGTCTCCAGGATCCTAAGGTTTTTATCTGAAATCCGGATGTTCTGGTTTATTTTAAAAAGGTCATACCATGTGGTCTGGACATCATAAAACACCTGCAGCTTTGCATCCCGGAACGACTCATATTTAGCATTTGCCATAAAGCTCATTTCATCTTTGGCGGCTTTCAATGTACCAAACCAGGGAAACATCTGCATCAGCTTTATGTCAGCGGCCTGCTTTCCCATAACGAGCTCCATTGGCTTAAGGAACACACCCAATGTCAGTTCGGGATCAGGTAGACTCCCTGTCTGGGTTACTTTTTGAAGTGCTGCCTGATATTCATAAAACCGCTGAAGGACCGTTGGATTGTTTTTCGCAGCCAGTTCAAGATAATAATTCAGTGAATCCTTTATTTCATTCTGACCCTGGCCAAAAACTGCACCTGATTTTGCAATGACAATTGCAAACAACAAAATATATTTCAGTGACTTTATCATATCTGAATACAAATTATGATTCAACAGCATGTCCTTCTTTACGGCGTTTGACTTCTCGTTCCCTCCAGATAGCCTGCAACAGCGGCACGACAAAAACAGTCATCACCTGAATTAGCATTCCTCCAAAGGTCGGGATTGCCATAGGAACCATTATATCCGAACCCTTGCCTGTTGAAGTAAGAACGGGCAGAAGAGCGATAACGGCAACGGCTGTGGTCATCATTGCGGGACGCACACGCTTCATTCCTGCTGCAACGACCGCCTCCCTTACATCATGAACGTTAGCAGGATGTCTTTCTTCGAACACCTGGTGGATATATGTACCCATAATAACTCCGTCATTTGTTGCAATGCCGAACAGAGCAATGAATCCCACCCACACGGCAACGCTGAGGTTTATAGTGTGAATCTGAAACATATCGCGCAAATTGATTCCCGCAACGGAAAAATTCATGAACCACCCCTGTCCGTAAAGCCAGAGCATGATAAACCCTCCGGCAAACGCAACAAACACTCCTGAAAAGTGTATAAATGAAGCTGTTACAGTCCTGAACCGGAAATAAAGAAGAAGAAAGATCAGAATCAGGCTCACGGGAATTACAACTGCAAGCCTTTTTGTGGCCCTGATCTGCTGTTCATAATTGCCGGCAAATTTATATGATACTCCCGGCGGAAGAACTATTTTGCCGGAAGCAATATCCTGTTTTAATATTCTGGCAGCATCCTCAACCACATCGACTTCAGCCTTGTTTTCCTGCTTGTCAAAAATTACATAGCCAACAAGAAATGTGTCTTCACTTTTAATCATTTGGGCGCCACGGATGTAATTTATATCAGCAATTTCACCCAAAGGGACCTGGACACCGTTCATTGATGGTATAAGGATTCTTTTCAGATCACCAGGATTATCCCTGAGTTCGCGGGCATAACGAACCCTGATCGGGAATCGTTCAGGTCCCTCGACCGAAGTGGTCAATGACATACCACCGACAGCAACCTGTAAAATTTCCTGCACATCGCTTACTGTCATTCCATAACGGGCCATTGCTTCCCGGTTAAGCTTTATTTCAATATAAGGAGCACCAACAGCGCGGTCATAAAATACAGATGCGGCTTTAATTGAAGGGACCTCTTTCAGCTCCTGTTCAAATCTGAGGCCAGCCTTCTCAATCGATGCCAGATCAGGTCCGTAAACCTTCAGTCCCATAGGTGCGCGCATCCCGGTTGAAAGCATAACGAGCCGTGTTTCAATAGGTTGCAGCCGTGGAGCGGAAGTGAGTCCGGGAATATCTGTTACTTTAACTATTTCATTCCAGATATCCTGTGGCTTTTTTATCTGTGGCCTCCACTGACGGAAATATTCACCGTGTCTGTCCGGTATCAGGCTGTCCGCGGGAATGATCCTGAATTGATCAGTTTCAGGATTATAAACATGACCGTTCCGTAACATAAACCTCTCGTGTCTGTCAGTTTTAAAGCGCATCCTGTGACCGTCCTCATCAAGTATATATTCAGGGCGGTAGTTGATTGTGTTTTCAAACATCTGCACTGGGGCAGGATCGAGGGCGGAATTTACGCGACCCCACTTTCCCGCTGCCACTTCGACTTCAGGTATTGCAGCCAGCTTTTTGTCAAGGAGCTTAACATAATTAATATTTTCTTCAACACCTGTATGTGGCATGCTGGTCGGCATCAATAAAAACGAACCTTCGTCAAGAGTTGGCATAAATTCTTTTCCGGTGCCCGGAAAGATACTTACTGCACCTTGCCAGAAAGAAGTCTCCCGAAAGTTTTTCCATACGGTTTTTTCAATGCCTGACGCTGCAAAACCGAATATTCTGTCTGTTCCAAGCCATGCCAGCAATCCAAATAACTGTGTGAACGCAGGTATTATCAGGAATTTCCATTTGTTTGCAAGACACCATCTTATTATTCGCTCATAATTATGCACCATAAGCATCAGTATGACCAAAATGGCGGAGACAACGATTGTTACAAACAGGAAATTTACGAGAGTGCTGTTGTGTGCTTCCAGCGGAAGCCATCCAGCCGAGAGGTAATACAAAGCAACCAGCACAGAAATTACAATATTAAAATAATAGGGATACCTGCTGTGTTTCTCAGACCATAGGTTATCGAGGAGATTATTGATACCTATAGCAGAAAGAGCCATCGCCGGCCATGTACCCCAAATGACAGTAATTAATAAGCCTGCTGCTACTAAAATACCATTCCAGATCCCCTTTATTTTTTTTGTATCAAAACGGATAGCAAAGATGGCATGAGCCAGAGAAGGAAGTACCATAATTCCCAGCAAAAGTGATGATAACAAAGCAAATGTCTTTGTAAATGCCAGGGGACGGAACAGTTTTCCCTCGGCTGCCTGCATTGCAAAAACCGGAATAAAGCTGACAATAGTCGTGGCCAGTGCTGTTGTTACGGCAGGAGATACTTCAGTTGTGGCTTCCCGGATCAGCAGGAGCAAAGGGTTACTCCGAAGATTATGGTTTTGAGGCATCTCAAGATGCCTTGTAATGTTCTCCACATAGATAATACCTATGTCCACCATTACGCCGATGGCAATTGCGATCCCTGAGAGAGCCACGATATTAGCATCAACCTTGAAAAGCCTCATCAGGATAAAAGTCATCAGCACAGCCACCGGGAGTAATCCGGAAATGATTACCGATGCAGAAAGGTTTATAAGAAGCACGATGATTACAATTATGCTGATGAGGATCTCATGTGAAAGTGCCGATTCAAGGGTTCCGATAGTCTCTTTTATAAGCCCCGTCCTGTCATAGAACGGCACTATTGTCACTTTTGATACTGTGCCATCGGTCAGTGTCTTTTGAGGAAGGCCTGCATCGATCTCTTTGATCTTGTCTTTTACATTGTTAATGACCTCCATCGGATTTGATCCGTATCGCGCAACCACTACAGCACCTACAGCTTCTGATCCTGATTTATCGAGTCCGCCCCGGCGCGTAGCCGGCCCATAGCTGACATGAGCTATATCCTTAATCCTGACAGGAACATTATTTCTGACTGCAACTACTGAATTATCAATGTCATTCAGGTTTTTTACATAACCAAGGCCGCGGATTATATATTCCACTTTGTTCAGTTCCATGGTCTCAGCACCGATGTCGAGATTGCTTTTTTGAACAGCATTCATCACATCCATTACAGTAATATTGAAAGCTTTGAGTGCTCCCGGATTCAGGTCTACCTGGTATTCTTTCACAAAGCCGCCGACGGAAGCCACCTCGGAGACTCCATCTGCAGTGGATAAACCGAATTTAACGTAGAAATCCTGGATGGTTCTGAGTTCCTCAGGATCCCAGCCTCCGGCAGGTTGTCCTGTCACTGGATTGCGGCCCTCGAGTGTGTACCAGAAAATTTGTCCCAGGGCAGTGGCATCAGGTCCGAGTACCGGTTGCACTCCTGGAGGCAGGGTACCTTGAGGCAGAGAGTTAAGCTTTTCCAGGATCCTCGACCGGCTCCAGTAAAAATCAATACCATCCTTGAAAATAATGTAAACGAAAGACATTCCGAACATCGAGGTGCTCCGTATGGTTTTTACACCTGGAATTCCCAGCAGGACTGTTGTAAGAGGATAGGTAACCTGATCCTGGATATCAGTTGGTGAACGGCCTGTCCATTCTGTGGATACAATCTGCTGGTTATCCCCTATATCGGGTATTGCGTCTACCGGAACCGGACTTCGGGGAAGAATGCCTGTCCTCCAGTTAAAGGGTGCCGTAGCAATCCCGCCGGCTACAACAACCGCAAGCAATAAAAATGTCACCGGACGATTTTCAAGGAAGTATTTTATAATTCTGTTTAACATTCTGATCCTGAATGTTTTTATTTACTTCGATCATAATGGCAGCAGGAGGGAAGCTTTGCATAAACATCATCGGGTGATTTGTATTTTTCAGTGTCATGGCCGACTGAAGCAAGCTTTTTACACAGAGTATCAATACTTGTTTTTCGTGGATCATAAGTTACCGTCAGGATTTTTGTCTTTTGATCCCATGAAGCAGTTGAAGCTCCTTCTTCTATAACTGCCTTCTCAATTCGGTTTTTGCACATTTCGCACTTACCCCATACCTTAAAAGATTCGGTTTTTGACTTTAAAGCCTGGGTTTTATCCTGCGCCCGGGCAGAAATCGTTATTCCTATGGTCATTATCATTATGGCGCCAAGAATTAATTTAACCGGTTTCATAAAAAAAAGATTAAGTTTAATAACTGAAAACAGAATAATAAGGTACAAGTTTTATATTTCTCAGTAAATCCGTAAATAAGCAGAAGCCATTACAAAGAATTTAACAACTGGTTTTAAAAAAGGAAAAATATCAGAACAAATCATCAACAGACAGATACCTTTCTCCTGTGTCATAGCAAAATGTCAGAATTCTGGCCCCATCTCTGAACTCATCTATTTTCTGATTTACAGCTGCCAAAACTGCCCCTGAAGATATGCCAATGAACAAACCTTCTTCCCGGGCAGCTCTCTTTGTGAAGATATATGCTTCATCCCTGCTTATTTTTATTATGCCATCGATTATACCGGTATTAAGTATTGAAGGTACAAATCCGGCTCCAATTCCCTGCAAAGGGTGTGGGCCCGGAGCACCGCCGCTTAGTACCGGTGACAGTTCCGGTTCCACGGCATATACTTTCAGGCTGTGGAATTTACTTTTTAAGATCTCTGCACATCCGGTTATATGTCCGCCTGTTCCTACTCCGGCTATAAGGAAATCAAGTCCGTCGGGGAAATCCTCAAGTATTTCCAATGCTGTTGTTTTTCTATGAATTTCAGAATTTGCCGGATTTTCGAATTGCATTGGGATCCAGGAGCCGGGGATTTCAGATTTAAGTTCTCTGGCACGTTCTATTGCGCCTTTCATTCCTTTTTCCTTTGGTGTCAGCTCGAATTCGGCTCCATAAGCGTTCATTATCTTCCTTCTCTCGGCCGACATTGATTCAGGCATTACAAGTATAACCCTGTAACCCTTCACTGCGGCAACCATTGAAAGTCCAATACCGGTGTTTCCGGACGTTGGTTCAATAATGATGTTTCCGGGAGTTAACAAGCCCTTTTCTTCTGCTTCATTTATCATCGACAATGCTATCCTGTCCTTAATACTTCCTCCCGGGTTTGATTTTTCAAGCTTGATCCACACTGAAATCCCTGGAGGGAAAAGTCTGTTTATTCTCAGATGTGGTGTTTTGCCTATCAGTTCAAGTATTGAGTTTGCTTTCATAATAATAGGATTATAAAATCAGATTACAAAGTTGACAGGTTCATTGTCATTGTTCTTGTCCTTGACAATGATTTCACTTTTATGATAAACTATAGAATATGGGGCAATGCTTTCGGTAAGCCAGACATTGCCACCGATTATGCTGTTTCTTCCGACGACAGTCTGGCCACCAAGTATAGTTGAGCCGGCATAAAGTATGACATTATCTTCAATTGTGGGATGGCGCTTTTTTGAGGCTTTTGATTTGTCGACGCTAAGTGCCCCCAGTGTAACTCCCTGGTACAACTTTACGAAGTTGCCGATATTTGTTGTTTCACCGATGACTATGCCGGTACCGTGGTCGATTGAAAACGGGCAGCCTATTTGAGCACCGGGATGGATATCTATTCCTGTATTTTTGTGTGCATATTCCGTAATTATCCTTGGCAGCATTGGGATCGAAAGCTGAAAAAAGACATGTGCCAGCCTGTAGCAGAAAATTGCAAAGAAGCCAGGATATACAAAGATGACTTCATTAAGCTGAGTTGCAGCCGGGTCCGATTCAAGAATGAATTCTGCATCTTTAAGTAAAGTTTTCTTGAGGGAAGGGAGCTCGTCCATAAACTTAAGCGCGACATCATAATTATTATCAGTCAATCCTTTCAGGATAGTCGCAACCTGCTCAGAAATAAAGTTGTCAGGGTCTTGCACATTAAGGGAATTCAGATCACCATCGATCTGGAACAATGCCTGAAAGAGGTTTTTGATTGTCCTTTCAACAGTTTTCTTCTCGGGTATTTTTGTCATATTTAATTTTGTTTCATTCCTGGATATAAAAGAAAAACAAATTTACAACAAATAATGTATCCTTTGTGTTTCATTTAGGTCGCCAGTTCAAGGTGCTGGATATATCGGGTTTCAGGTTGTTTGATTTATAAATTGAAGTGTAAATCATTCTTTTTCAGGTTTTTTTTAAAGAAGAGGCAGATCATTAATAAAGCCGGATATATGTTTTTTGATGAATGAGTCGGCTGACCGGAGGGGTTTTTTGCCTGTGAGTGACAGGAATGATTATCAAATAGGAATGATTATCAAATAAGAATGATTATCAAATGAGAATGATTATCAAATAAGAATGATTATCAAATGAGAATGATTATCAAATGAGAATGATTATCAAATAGGAATGATTATCAAATAAGAATGATTATCAAATAGGAATGATTATCAAATAAGAATGATTATCAAATGAGAATAACTACTAAATGAGAATCAAATTGACAAAAAACATCATCCCCAGAAAAACAGACCGCCCGGGAGCCAAACCATACATCAAGTTCAGCCCCCAGAATTACCTGGCCACAAGGCCGACTCATTCACGATCCGTGGAGCTCCGACATGAAATTCCTGCAAAAATCACCTACAACGATATCGCCCGTGAAAAACCTCCCTTCAGCAAAATATGATTCGGGAGTTACATTATTTTTTAAGATCTCAGAAATGAGGCATGCAATAGCATAATAACCTGAAGGATAGTCCATATCAATACCTTTTTCTTCAACCTGGAGGTTGTAATTTTCAAAAAAGTTATCGAGACTGAGGAATCTTTTCCTGTGCTTTATTACAAGCTCTGAATTTGTGCTGAACAGCAATTCAAAATTTGAATATCTTTTAAGAGCATTTTCCCTTATCAGATAACCTGCTTTTTCAGGTGCAATTCCTCTTGAAATATATATTTCCAGATACCGGTATATTCCAATATAACCGAAAGCATCCAGATCATCGGCAACTGAAAGAACCGTAGAAAGGTCCATTTTGCCCTTTTTGATACCGTATTCCTTATTGTCATGATTTTCAACCGTTGAAAGGACTTCTCCATACTCTTCTTCCGGCATCCCGTTGCGCCTGAGAAATTCCCTGCAGATGAGACTGCTGTGGATACCATGCTGCCTCCCAGTATTTACCGACATGCCGGAATCGTGAAGGTAACAAGCAATTAGAAGCTTTACGGGAGAGATATTGCTTCCCTCTTCTTCATTTTCATGATTATTGATAATCAGCTCTCTGGCATATTTCCAGACCCGGCGGTGATGGCTGATACCGTGTGAATAAAGAGTATTTTTGCCCCAGATCTCTGTAAAGAAAACCTCCAGAACCCGCTTATACTTTTCCTCCGCAGATTCAATAGTTCCTGCAATTTCCTTTTTCATAAACAAAAAAAGCAAAAGTCCAAGCCTTTTGCTTTTGAACAGGCCTGGAGACGGCTATCAGTCCTTTAGCATCTTTTCTGCCATATCAAGGATGGTGGTATCATCAAATGTAACGATACCTCCGCCCGGTCCCTGTTCAAAATGAATCCCAACACTTTGTCCCTTGTCAAAATTTCTCCCTCCGAAGTAGTTTCTTACTGTTTCTTCATTCAGATCAAGCTTTTCAGCTATTCTCTTTATACTTCCGGAGGGCAATTGATCTTTAATCTTCCGGAGTTCATTAAAAGTAATTGTCTTTGCCATCATATCATTCTTTTCGTTAATACCTCCGTTAACTTCAGTATCATTTACAAAGTTAATCAATAATTATAAATACTGTATTCCAAAATTACAAATTTGAGATATCCCTTATTATGTAAACATTGTAATCGCCAAGGTGCTTGAATCCGAATTTCTTGTAAAGATTTATTGCTTTGAAATTTGAAGAATGAACTTCAAGCTTTACCTGACGACCTTTCTTTTTAACATACTGAAGCGATTCCCTCAGAAGTGCTTTTGATAATCCTTTCCCCTGATGCGCAGGCAAAATACCAAAATGATGAAGAAGAACCCTTCTTCCGTCATAGGTCATCCAGGAAGTGCCGGAGATTCTGCCTGTGTTTTTTTCTTCCATGACAAGAAGGCACCCACCAATGGAAATTGATTCTTCTATCGTTTTTTTGTCATCACCTCTTTCCAGGTTACCAAGGCTGGTCAGATCCCAGAAACGAACCAGTTCATCATAGTCACTTTCGTGATACTCTCTTATTGAAAACTTGTCTTTATAATCCTCATCCATCAGATTTGTTTTGATAAGCATAAAAATAAAATCGACTTCATATAAATGGATGTATATTTGCATATCTCAGGGTTGACATCCTGATTTTCTCTGTACCGTTTTATATCTGCATCTAAAATACTATTTTTGTCCTTACCATATAAACAACTGAACCACTTAAAAGGTTAAAAAATGGATTTAAGTAATCTCACTGCAATTTCACCTCTTGACGGCAGGTACAGACAGAAAGTTAATGAACTGGATGCTTATTTTTCAGAGTACGCCCTTATCAGGTACCGCATAATGATTGAGATAGAGTACTTCATTGCCCTTTGTAGTATACCTCTTCCTCAGCTGTCTGATTTTAAAAAGGAAAACTTTACATCATTGCGATTATGGTACGAGGAATTCGGTATAAATGATGCAGATAAGGTGAAGGAAATAGAAAAAACCACCAACCACGATGTAAAGGCAGTTGAATATTACATTAAGGAAAAATTCTTTCAGTCAGGATGGGGGAACTGGGCCGAATTCGTTCACTTTGGCCTTACTTCTCAGGATATCAACAATACAGCTATCCCATTGTCGCTCAAGGATGCGATGACGGATGTTTATTTTCCGGTTCTGTTTGAGCTGAGAGAAGCTCTCGCTTCGTTTGCCGAGCAATTGAAAGATATTCCAATGCTTGCCCGGACACATGGGCAGCCGGCCTCACCGACACGTCTCGGCAAAGAAATTTCAGTATTCATAGCAAGAATTGATGAACAGTCAAAATATTTCGGACAGATCCCTTATTCTGCTAAATTCGGAGGCGCCACCGGTAATCTTAACGCCCATAAAGTTGCTTACCCGGAAATAGACTGGATTACTTTTGCAGACAATTTTGTAAATGAGACTCTTGGACTTCAACGTTCATTTCCAACAACCCAGATAGAACATTATGACAATTTTGCTGCACTGTTTGACAACCTACGCAGAATCAACGTAATCCTTGTCGATCTGGCACGAGATATGTGGACCTATATTTCAATGGACTATTTCAGGCAGAAGATTAAAAAGGGTGAAATAGGCTCCTCAACTATGCCTCATAAAGTAAATCCAATTGATTTCGAGAATAGCGAAGGAAACCTGGGATTTGCAAACGCGATTTTCGAGCATTTGTCAATGAAGTTGCCAATATCAAGGCTTCAGCGCGACCTTACAGATTCGACAGTTCTCAGAAACATCGGCGTTCCGATCGGCCATACAATGATTGCTTATAATTCAATGCTGAAAGGTCTTAATAAACTTGTCGTGAATACTGAAAAGATAAACGGTGACCTCGACAATAACTGGGCTGTGATTGCTGAAGCCATCCAGACTGTTCTTCGCCGTGAAGGGTTCCATAAACCATATGAGGCTCTTGCTGATCTTACCAGAACAAATCAGAAAATCACCAGGGAGGCAATGCAAAATTTCATTGAAACCCTCGATATCAGCGAAGCCCTGAAAACAGAGCTTAAATCAATAACTCCCTTTAACTATACAGGTTTTTAATACTTCCTGCAAAATAAATATGAATAAAGCCAGGCTTTTGCTCAAATATATAGAACCGTACAAATGGTCGGCCTTCAAAAACATTTTCTATAATTTTCTGAGTGCAGTTTTTGCTCTGGTATCCTACACTCTTGTAATCCCATTTCTCAAGATTCTTTTTAACAGGGTTGAGAGTTTCTCAAATCCCGGAAGATTTCATCTCAGCATCGATTATATTAGTGCCTTTGGCAAATACTATCTGTCGGCCTTTATTGGAAAATATCACGAAATAGGAGCTCTTCTCCTGGTCAGTATTGTTGTAATTATTTCAAGCCTGCTTAAAAACGGATTTATTTTTCTTGCAAACAACAGCATGGCTTATATCCGCGCATGCACTGTAAGGGATTTAAGGAAAAAAATGTACCATAAAATCCTGGGGCTTCCTCTTGCATTCTTCACGGATGCGCGAAAAGGGGATGTGATGACCAGAATATCAAATGACGTCCAGGAGATTGAAGTTTCAGTAATGTCGTCACTTACAATGTTGTTCCGTGATCCCCTTTATATTATCATTTTTGTGATTTATCTTTTCGTCACGAGCTTTAACCTTACCATAGCTGCACTTCTGCTATTGCCGGTAAGCGGATGGCTCATCGGCAAGACCGGGAGGACGCTAAAGTCCTCTTCCTTAACAGGTCAGCAGCATCTGGGCCGGCTCCTTTCTGTTGTGGAGGAGACTCTTACCGGCCTGAGAATTGTTAAAGGATTCAACGCCGAAGAGAAAATGAAAAAGCAGTTCGCTGAAATAAATGAGCGTTATGCAAAGGTTTTTAAAAGAGTGAACAGAAAGGCATATCTTGCATCGCCTCTTAGTGAATTCCTGTCAACGATTGTTCTGATGATCCTCATGTTTTACGGAGGTATGCTAGCTTTGAGGGGTACTGGTGCCATGACCCCGGATAGACTGATAGCTTTCCTTGTCGTTTTTTCACAGATCCTTCAACCTTCTAAAAACATCACGACTGCGTGGTTCAGCATCCAGAAGGGAATGGCATCAATTGAGAGGATAGACCAGGTTCTTGAAGCGGATGAAGTAATCACTGAAAAGCCAGATGCGATTGATATTAAGAATTTCACCGAATCCATCGAATTTAAGGGGGTATGGTATGGTTACAACAGCGAACCTATACTGAAGGATATAAATCTTAAAATATCAAAAGGTCAGACAGTTGCAATTGTCGGAAAGTCAGGCGCCGGCAAATCAACATTGGTCGACCTCCTTCCTCGTTTCATGGACCCTGACCAGGGTGAAATCATTATTGATGGTCACGATGTTCGTGATCTTAAAATAAAAGAGTTGAGGAACCTGATGGGAATTGTCAGCCAGCAGCCGATTCTTTTTAATACTACCTTCAGGGAAAACATTGCATTTGGAGTGGATTCAGCTGATGTCGAAGAAGCGGAAAGCGCTGCAAAAATTGCGAATGCTCATGATTTTATTATAGAGACAGAACTTGGATATGAAAATGTTGTGGGAGAGTCAGGCAACAAACTGAGCGGGGGACAGAGGCAAAGGATAAGCATTGCCCGGGCAATAATGGCAAATCCACCGATTCTTATCCTCGATGAAGCAACATCCTCGCTCGACTCTGAATCGGAACGGCTTGTGCAGGACGCAATTCTGAAACTAATGAAGAACAGGACGTCGATTGTGATTGCGCACAGGCTTTCCACAATCCAGCACGCTGATATGATTATTGTTATTGATGACGGGAAAATAGTGGAAGCAGGCACACATGCAGAGCTTGTTGAGAAACCAGATGGCTATTACAGGAAACTGTACAGCTTCCAGGCAATCTGAGCATTAAATATTTTATGATTATGGATCGGAGATTTGTAATAGGCTTTTTATCTGTAATTCTATTGACAACGTTATCGCTGAAGGCACAGCGACAGAAACCGGAACATACCTTCTCCCTTGGAACATCCGAATTTATCCTTGACGGCAAACCTTTTCAGATAATCAGCGGTGAGTTGCATCCTGCAAGAATCCCGGAACAATACTGGCAGCAAAGAATACAGATGGTGAAAGCCATGGGGTGCAATACGATAAGCGCTTATATTTTTTGGAATTACCATGAAACACAGGAGGGAGTTTTTGATTTTTCGACAGGCAATCATGATATTGCCGGATTCATTAAACTTGTCCAAAAGGAAGGGATGTGGCTCATCATCCGTCCCGGTCCGTATGTTTGTGCTGAATGGGAACTCGGCGGTATTCCACCATACCTCCTGAGAATACCCGATATTAAACTCAGAAGCCTTGATCAAAGATATATGGCGGCAGCGGAAAGATACATGGCAAAACTTTCGGCAGAGCTTAAGCCTTTCCTGATAACCAACGGGGGACCTATCCTGATGCTTCAGATTGAAAATGAATACGGCAGTTTCAGTAATGACAGGAATTACATTGCAAAGCTTAAGGAAATATGGGTGGCCAATGGAATTAATGTTCCATTTTATACATCTGACGGAGCTACCAGTAAAATGCTTGAAGCGGGAACAATCCCCGGTTGTGCCGTAGGTCTCGATCCGGGCACAGGCATTAAGGATTTTGAGCTTGCGGCCAAAATTAATCCCGGGGTGCCCGTATTCAGCAGTGAAACTTATCCCGGATGGCTCACTCACTGGGGTGAGAATTGGGCAAAGACCGACACTTCATCAATTCTTGGGAATATCCGTTTTTTGATGGAGAACAGGAAATCGTTCAACCTTTACGTAGCCAGCGGAGGTACCAATTTCGGTTACACTGCCGGTGCCAATTCCGGTGGAAAAGGTTACCAACCTGATGTGACAAGTTACGACTATGATGCCCCGATAAACGAGCAGGGCAGTCCTACACCAAAATATACTGCAATCAGGCGGCTTTTAACTTCATATTTTCCCAAGGGGAAAATAATTCCTCCGGTGCCATCAAAAGTGATATCAACCAACATTCCTGCAATTAATTTTTCAGTCTTTACATCAGTTTGGGATAATCTTCCGCAACCTGTAAATTCTGATCAGCCTAAACCGTTTGAAGCTTTTAACCAGGATTATGGCTATATGTTGTACTCCACTGAGCTTGTCGGTCAAAAAAGCGGAAAGCTTACGGTCAGCGAACTTCATGATTATGCAACAGTTTTTCTTAACGGCAATTTTATAGGTACTCTCGACCGGCGGGAAGGCATAAATTCCATCGACCTGCCTGATGTAAAAGCTGATCATCCGGTCCTCGAAATTCTGGTAGAAGCAATGGGAAGAATAAATTTTGGTGAAAACCTGGTTGACAGGAAAGGTATTACCGACAGGGTCACATTGAACGGAACCACCCTGAAAGACTGGAAAATTTACAGCCTGCCAATGGATGATAAATTCATTTACAATCTCAGGTCATCAGCCAGAAATCCCGGGAAAAGAGGTGTCTTTTTCCGAAGCGGCTTCTTTCTTGTGAATATTGGCGATACTTATCTTGACATGTCAAACTACAGGAAAGGAATTGTGTGGTTAAATGGCCATAACCTTGGAAGATACTGGGATATCGGTCCCCAGAAACGTTTGTTCTGCCCTGGCGTATGGCTCAGATCGGGACAAAATGAAATGATGATCTTTGACCTTTTGCAGACTGAGCCGAAGCCCGTTTTCGGCTTTACGACCCTGGAATAAAAAAGGCAGTCATTTAAGTGGCTGCCCTGGTCCTCCTATATTTTCCTTATAAGATCCGAATTATACAAGAATCTTTGTTGTAAGATTGATAATACTCTTTTTGATTGCATCAAATGGTTTACCGTCAGGTGTGAGGTCCTGCTCAACAATCATATATTTCAATCCTGCGATATCCTTTGCTGCAAGAATCTCCCTGAAGTTGATGAGGCCTTCTCCGACAGGTGCAAAATCGGTTACCCCTTCAGTGGTGAAGAATGGATCCTGTTTTGTGAACATATCCTTCATATGGAACAACTGGAACCTTCCCGGGTAATTATTGAAGATCTGAACAGGATTCTGGCCTGCCTTTGTAGCCCAGAAAAGATCAAGCTCCATGATAACCAGATTTTTGTCAAGGTCGGGTAGCAGAATGTCATAATAAGGGATCTTGCCCTCCACATTGGCAAACTCAAAGTTGTGGTTGTGGTATCCGAACTGGATGCCCTGCTGTTTCATTATATCACCAACCTTGTTCCAATCGGCTACCATCTTCTTCCAGCTGTCGATAGTGGTTCTTGCTTCTTCAACAACCCATGGCTGAATGCAGTATTTGACGCCGATCAAAGCATGATCTTCAGCCATTTTCCTGGCATTATCAAGCGTCACACCTTTTGCTTCAACCTGTGTATGGCTGCTGAGTATTTCCATGCCGAGATCGTTCACAAGCTTTTTGAATTCTGCAGGCGCATAACCATAGAATTTGCCGTCAGAATATCCGGCGAGTTCAACATACTTATACCCTGTATCTGAAACCTGCTTCAGCGACCCTGGAACATCCTTGGTCATAGCATCGCGTATAGTATAGAGCTGAAGAGCTATACCGAACTTCTTAAGATCAGCAGCAGTTGGATTGACAGACGGAGCGGCAGCAGCGCCTGATCCTGGCTTACCTGCATTCCTGCAGGAATTCTGCGACAGAACAACTGCTCCAAGAGCGCCTATTGCGGACACTCTCAGGAAATCCCTCCTTGATTGTGACTTTTTCATAGTTAAGATTATCAGAATTAGTTAAAGTTATTAACTGGTTTGTTTCCCTCACCGAGGAATCTGAGATTAAAATTAATATAAAACTTTTGTAACAAGACAGGCGATAAGGAATTTAATTATTATTTGCCTTTAAAATCTGGTTATTCACATCTTCATAGAAATAATCTGCGGATATGTTTTGAGTAAATGTTATTGAAGACGCGCTGTGATATAACATCCTCATGATCTTTAAGCAGACTGGAATATTCATCAATATTCAGAGCTGCAAATCTGTAAGCAATATGGATCAGCTGCCTCATGGACGGATTGTAATCTGGATTTTCCTCATCGTGACTGATTGAAGCAGCAAATTTTTTGCCGTTCCATCCCAGGATCTCGTTTGCCGATGGCAGGTCTGACAACCTTATATCTGTTACCCCGGCATATGGAGCAATGAGTTCTGAAAGGCCCGAGAGTGATTTTATGTAAATATTTTTTATAAAAGCAAGTCCTTTACCTTCAGCCTCGGCAAGACCTGCAGCCTCTTCAATCCAGGTTGTGCCTGCTGTTTTTATATGAACTCCCTTGCCATGTTTCTCAAGAACAGCTTTTATAACAGGATAAACTGCAAACTTGTCCGACCCTGAATGTACACTTATCTTAAGATCGTCAGGCAGACCGAACTCATCTATAGCATGGTTTGTTACCAATAGATCCTCTTCAAAATTCAACGCAAATTTATCAGGATCTCCTTCATAGTTAACGCCTTTGTTAAATTTGCCAACAAATTTAGGGGCAATTGTCTGCAATGGGATTTTTTCATCATTCAGCATTTTCAATATGAAGAAAAGTTCAACAGGCGTCTGCGGATGCTGAACTTCATCCATCGAAACTTCCGTGATAAAGCTGCCTGCAGCTTTCTTTTCTTTTATTTTATTGTATATCTGCCCTGCCTTAAGAGCTGCAAAAAGATATTTTTCAACAATATCCCTGATATCACGTTCTGAGCATTTCAGGCGTTTCCGGATACCTGCGATGGTGACTCCTTTAAAATATCTTACCGAATCTGAAAGGAATTTATCTATTTCATCGTCATCAGCTCTTTTGCCGATGTATGAAGCGACATCGATCGTAAAATAATCCGAGCTTGCAATAAACCTGTCAACAGAATCAAGATTAATATGATCCGCATCTACAAAATAAGGCTTTTGAAAACATGCATTTCTTGTTGCGGAGTCAGCTTCATTTCTGACATCCGACGGATGAGTTCCGATAACACGGTGTTCCCTTTCAGATTTGTTCCAGACAGGAGTGATTTCCGCGCCATGCTTTGATGCTTCTATTATTGCATTTATCTGGGCATTACCCTGGTACCCGAAGCGGTCACCAATTCCCATTGAATATTTGCCAAGTTTTTTCATTTATGTATTAAATTTTTTAAGCCCGCCTGTATTTATCTCAGCCATCCTTAACCCGGTATCATTATTCTATAACCACTTTCCTGTTCTTAGGGGCAAATGCCTGCATAATGATCCATGCAAGCAGATAAGAGCTTCCTGCTATGGCAAACATTACAACATAACCTGTTTCAATATGTCCGGTTTTTTTGTAAAAGTCAAGCACTGCTCCTGCCAGGAATGAAATAAACGCTCCGCCAAGGGCTCCTGCCGTGCCTCCTATTCCGGTAACAGAGCTGATGGCCTTTTTTGGAAATGCATCAGATACAGTCGTATAAAGATTAGCTGACCAGGCCTGATGAGATGAGGCTGCAAGTGCAATCAGACAAACTGCTTCCCAGGTGCTGACTGAAGGCGACTGGGCAAAAACAATCGGTACAACAAGTAATGCGAATACCAGCATTGTCCGCTTCCTTGCCCGGAATGGGGAAATTCCCTTATTGATCATATAGGATGAGAGCCAGCCTCCGAATATACTTCCGACTGTCGTTGCAGTATAAATAAATGCAAGAGGCACTCCGAACGATTTAATATCCAGACCGGTCCCTCTGACCTGCGCCAGCCAGCCCGGGATCCAGAACAGGTAAAACCACCAGACAGGGTCGGTAAGCCCTTTCCCAATGAAGAATAGCCAGGTCTGGCGGTATTTAAAAAGCCTGAACCATGGGATCTTTTCACCCGAATCTCTTATCTCATCAACGTCGCTGTTGATATATTCAAACTCACTCGCGGAGATCCTTTTTTGACGTGACGGGACTTCATAAAAAATAAACCATAGAATTATCCATATAAAGCCGAGAGAACCAGTGATAATGAACGCAAACTGCCATCCCCATGCCGTAATTATTGCGGGTATTGCAAGCGGCGCAATAATTGCGCCTACATTTGTTCCCGAATTAAAGATCCCTGTTGCAAGAGCCCTTTCTTTTTTTGGAAACCATTCAGCAACAGTTTTTATGGCTGCAGGAAAGTTTCCTGATTCACTTAACCCAAGAAGGGCCCTCCAGAAACTGAAACCGTAAATCCCTTTTGCAAGAGCGTGACCAGCTGCAGCAATGCTCCATACTATTACCGAGATTCCATAACCAATCTTCGACCCGTATTTGTCGATCAGTCTTCCGGCAATAACCATGGCAAATGCATAAGCCAGCTGGAAGACCATTATTATGTGGGCATACTGTTTTTCACCAATGCCCAGATCAGTTTCAAGAAGTGGTTTCAGGATTCCTATTACCTGCCTGTCGATGTAGTTGATTGTTGTTGCGAAAAAAATCAATGCACATACAGTCCACCTGTAGTTTCCTGACACTTTGATCTGGGACATTATTTAGTTTTTTGAATTCGTTTCTTAAACATTATAAGTTGAAGAAGATGTCTTGCCTCCATGTCCAGTCCAGTTGGTGTGAAAAAATTGTCCTCGCGGTTTGTCGGTCCTCTCGTAAGTATGGGCTCCAAAATAGTCGCGCTGTGCCTGCAGGAGATTTGCGGGCAGTCTTTTACATCTGTATCCGTCGTAATAGGCAAGTGCTGAAGAGATTGCCGGTACGGGAATGCCGCACATTGCTGCCGTGGCAACAACCCTTCTCCATCCTTTTTGTGCCTTTTCAACTTTATCCATAAAAAACGGATCAAGAAGCAGATTGCTTATTGCAGGGTTTTTGTCATATGCTTCCTTGATTTTACCAAGGAAAGCTGATCTGATAATGCAACCACCACGCCACATGAGGGCAATTCCCCCATAATTAAGTTTCCAGCTGTATTCCTCAGCAGCCGCTTTCATCAGGGAATATCCCTGTGCGTATGAAACTATTTTTGAAGCATAAAGTGCGTCTTCCAGGTCATCGACAAGCTCAGCCTTGTCTCCGTTAAACTGCGTATCAGGCCCTGAAAGTATTCCGGATGCCGTGACACGCTCCTCCTTCATCGCAGAAAGGCACCTTGAAAAGACTGCCTCTCCTATAAGGGTAAGAGGAACACCAAGATCGAGAGCTGTTATTCCGGTCCATTTTCCCGTCCCTTTCTGACCTGCTGTATCAAGGATCTTGTCTACCAACGGCTTGCCGTCAGTGTCCCTGAAGTCGAGTATATCCCTAGTTATTTCAATAAGATAACTGTTGAGCTCTTCCTCGTTCCATTCCCTGAAGATATTATGCATCTGCTTTGAATCGAGCTGAAGCATGTCCCTCATAAGATGATATGCTTCACAAATGAGCTGCATATCCCCATACTCGATTCCGTTATGCACCATTTTGACAAAATGGCCGGCACCGTTTTCACCGACCCAATCACAGCATGGGGTTCCGTCCTCCACTTTTGCGGCTATTGCCTGAAAGACAGGCCTGATCTCAGGCCAGGCTGCTACAGACCCTCCGGGCATTATTGACGGCCCCAGAAGAGCACCTTCTTCACCACCAGAAACACCGGTACCTATGTAAAGCAATCCCTTGCTTTCGACATAGGCTGTCCTCCGGGTTGTATCAGGGAAATGAGTGTTGCCTCCGTCAATGATAATGTCGCCTGGTTCAAGAAATGGTATGATAGTATTGATCATCTCATCAACCGCACTTCCGGCCTTAACCATCATCATCACTTTCCTCGGCCTTGACAGTGATTTCACCAGCTCCTCTACTGAATGAGCTCCGGCAATGTTTTTACCCTTTGCCCTGCCGGCAAGGAAATCTGTGACCTTCTGAACCGTGCGGTTGAAAACAGTCACCTGGTAACCTTTGCTTTCCATGTTAAGGACCAGGTTTTCACCCATCACCGCCAGCCCAATCAATCCAATATCAGATAATGCTTTCATAACAGATAAAATTATAATATTTCAGGTTTATCTAATGTTCTTTACGTTCCCCGGCTAACCTTCAGATGGAGAATAATTGACTTTCCACTTTTCTCCTGTCACCATTAATTGTGAAGTCTTTCTGTTTCATGCCTCAACTTTTTACCCTGGCATTTTGTCGGGTTCTCAGCTTCGCTCAGACTTTACTCTTTTGTATTTATAATATTCCTTTACGACCTCATCCAAAACCCTGCTTGTCCTTGCAGCAGTCATGCCAGTGCTTGCAACGCTTCCGTTTCCTGACAATGATTTGACAATCTGCTCAATAAGATAAAACTGTAAGTTTTCAGGATGAACATTATCAAACTCTTTGCGCCCCTCTTCATTAATAAGAATTATCGGTTTATAGCTAAATGTTGATGTTTTTATAAACCCTTTTTCACCAATGATTTCAAATTCGTCACGAGAAGCCATAGCAGGAACGCTGAAACACCAGCTGCCAGTGGCAACTATATCATTATCAAAAAGAAAGCTTGCAGTGACAAGGTCCTCAGCAGTATAATACCCCGACTGGTTTATTGCCATAGAGACCAGCTTTCTTACAGGACCAAATACAAAATCCAGATAATCAAGCTGATGTGAGGCAAGATCAAAAAAGTGACCTGCTCCTGAAATCTCCGGGATAACCCTCCACGGAAGATTTCCATTGATTTCATCTTCCGAAAGATACTTGAAAAGCTGAAACTGTATCAGTTTTACCTTACCTATTGAACCGGTCTCTATCAGATCCTTTATCCTGAGAAACCCGGGCAGAGTCCTCCTGTAATAGGCAACAAATACAGGCTGTCCGTATCTATCAGATGCCCTGTTAATTTCTTTACACTCATTGTAGTTCAAAGCCATTGGCTTCTCAATATAAACCGGCTTGCCAGCCTTCAGCGCCTTGATTGCATATTCTTTATGGCTTCCCGGAGGAGTTGCAATATAAACCGCATTGATTTCATCGTCATTTATAAGATCATCTGCATTTGAATAGAACTTCGGAATATTATGCCTTCTGGCATAATCCGCTACAAGGATGGAATTTCTTCTCATAACAGCAGCCAGCCTGGAATTACTGACTTTGTTAAATGCCGGTCCGCTTTTAAGCTCGGTCACTTTTCCACATCCTATAATTCCCCAGTTTATCATGTCAGCCTGTTTTTTGAAGCCCAGAGCCCGACAGCCGGATTTGAAATATAATAGATCTCTTCTCCTCCGGGCAAAGTGTTAAAACCGCCTTTTAGCTTTTCAGTGTTATATCTTTTGATGATTGAGCCCATATCGGCAAATTTGAAATTCACCGACTCAATTTCATCTCTGGTAAGTTTCCCTGGACAATAAGTAATTGAGAACCGCCCTTCTGAACTTCCATGGATAAGATGTGCTGCGGCGCAGAGATTGTTTCTCAGGTCCTGGTTCTTTTCAAGTAATTCCAATGTTGACATGGTCCCCCGGTATCCGTACTTCCTGATGAGCCTGTCAATTTCAGGATCTTCCCCGAATTCCCTCAATCCCGGTGCAATAATAATGAGTTCTCCGTCATCTGCCATCGCCATTCTTGTCCTGTAAATGCTCTTGTTCCCCAGCCAGGTACTTTTGAATTCAGCAGGATCAAGAAAAACAATTACTTTTCTAAGAGGTGATTCAGTGAGGGTGAAATTCACTTTCTTCGAGAGATCAGCTGCACGAAGGAATCCTTCCTCATCGTCCCCGATGAAAAGCCCTCTTATTACCAGTTTTCCAAGCCTGTCATTACCGGTGACTGTAAATATATAAATAATGGGAAGTTCCCTGAGGAATTGACGGGAAGCATAATTGAACAGCTTCCTGACAGGGTTATCTGCTTTTCCCATCACCCTCTCCATTCCATATACTGCACCAATGAAATGGCTCTTGTTTATGCTCTCAGCTCCGCCGGTGCCCACGAAAATATTCTTGTCGTAATTTGCCATTCCCGCAACTTCATGCGGAACAACCTGTCCTGCCGACAAAATAAGATCATGCCCTCCGTTATATACCAGTTTATTAAGCTGAGCAGGCCAGGAATAATTCAGTTTCCCTTCAGTTATCTCTGAAATGAATTCACCTGGTACTGTTCCGGCTGTAACTGCATCATTCCTCCAGTCATGAATGCGGAAAAGATCCTTTGGAACGCCCCTGTACATTGAGGCAATCTGATCAGCGGTCATGGGAGAGTGTGTTCCTATGGCGGGAAGTACATCAGTCACCTTATCTCCGTAATATTTGCAGATCAGGGAGGTTATTTCCCCTGTCCTTGAATGGAACCTGGTATAATCAGGAGGAATTATCAGAACCTTTTTCCTGGGACCAAGCTTGTCAAGTGCATTCCGGATCCCGTATTCAAGATCTTCTGAGCTTAAAACGCTGTCTTCGGAACCCCTCTGGAAATATATCATATTAAATTCTTATATATTTTTTCAGGCCGTCATTAATCTCCTTTCTCCTTTCTCCTTTCTCCTTCTCCTTCTCCTTCTCCTACACCCCGCTGTAAGCGCTGAAACCACCGTCTACAGGAATTACAACCCCTGTAACGAACCTGGAAAGGTCGGAACAGAGGTAAAGCAACGTTCCCGTAAGCTCTTCAGGAGTTCCAAACCGTTCCATCGGCGTGCTGCTCAGGATTTTTCTTGTTCTCAGGGTAGGTTCTCCTGTTTTTTCATCAATAAGCAGGAACCTGTTTTGACTCGTCAGAAGAAATCCGGGCGCGATGGCATTCACCCTTACACCTGTTCTTGCAAAGTGAACTGCAAGCCACTGGGTGAAATTGTTAACAGCTGCCTTTGCTGCTGAATAGGCAGGTATCCTGGTAAGGGGCCTGTAAGAATTCATTGATGAGATGTTGATTATGGCCCCTGACTTCTGTTTTATCATATCGGTCGAGAAGACCATCGTTGGAAGAAGTGTACCCTTAAAATTAAGGTCAAATACAGTGTCGAATCCATCCTCCTGAAGCCCGAAGAATGTATCGGCAGGATCTTCGTCCTCCTTCCCCTCCATTACCTCAAGCCTTGTGGTGGCTGAAGGCGAGTTGCCACCAGCGCCATTAACAAGGATGTCTATGTTCCCGAATCTCTCATTGATTATTTTCTTGGCCGATTCCAGTGACGATTTGTCAAGGACATTTGCTGAAATTCCCAATGAAGAAATACTGAATGTCCTTTCTATCTCAATTGCAGTTTTTAAAGCGGTCTCCTTATTCAGGTCGATCACTGCTGTTTTGACTCCATTTGTCGCAAGAGCCCTGGCCATCTCAGAGCATATGATTCCGGCTCCGCCTGTAATCACAGCAACTTTGTCCTTCAGATTTAGCTGATTCATTTTGTTTGCTTTTTTCATGAGATACTAACCCGCCAGTCTGAGAAACTCCTTTGCATTTCCATAAGAAACGCCTTCAATAAAAGGTCTTATCAGCTCATCATCTCCGGGAATAAGTCCTTTCTCGATTTCTCCGCCAATGAAATTGCAGAGGAGCCTTCTGAAATATTCGTGTCTCGGATAGGAAAGGAAACTTCTTGAATCAGTCACCATTCCCACAAACCTTCTTAAAAGGCTCAGAGATGAAACCTCTTTGAAGTGTTGTTCCAGACCATATTTCTGATCAAGGAACCACCATGCAGGTCCGTATTTTACCTTAGCTATCCTGGTCCCGTCGTTGAAATTGCCTGACATTGTTATCATCATTGCATTGTCGGCAGGATTGTTGTTATACAATATAGTTTCAGCCAGCTGATCGGACTCATCAAGTTCATTCAGGAACCGTGAAATTTTCATGGCATCCAGCGGAGCGCCTATAGAGTCCCATCCGGTGTCGGGACCCATTAAACTGAGCATTCTTGAATTGGTGTTCCTCAGCGCACCGGCATGGAATTGCTGAGTCCAGCCCCTTTTATGATTCATCCGGCAGAGTTCAAGCAGGACAGCTGTTTTATACTTCTCATCCTCTTCCTGATCAATCTTTTCCCTTTTCATAAGCCTGCCGAATATTTTTTCACATTCGCGGTCAGCGGACGTACTGAAATAAAACTGGTCGAGTCCATGGTCTGATAAACGGCACCCATTGTCATGAAAATAGCCGTGACGTTTGTCAACAGCTTCAAAAAGAGTGGGAAGACCTATAATATCCACTTCTGCTGCATTTCCAAGCTTCTTTATATACGATATGAATTTATCAGGATCTTGTGTTTTTATAAGATTATCAGGCCTGAAGGTAGGCAGTACCGGAATACTGAATGAACCTTTGAGCATCCGGTGGTACTCCAATGAATCAACAGGGTCGTCAGTAGTACAAACAACCTCAACATTCATTTTTGTCATCAGTGATCTCGTACTGAACTCTTTTGTTTTCAGCATTGAAGAGGCTTCATTATATATTCTTTTGCAGGTAACCGGAGATAACAGGTCATAAATTCCAAAATACCTTGCAAGCTCAAGATGAGTCCAGTGATAGAGAGGATTACCTATGGTTGACGGTACTGTCTCTGCCCATCTGGAGAATTTTTCCCTGAATGAAGCATTCCCTGTGCAATATTTTTCTTCAATCCCGTTGGCCCTCATAGCGCGCCATTTATAGTGATCGCCATCAAGCCATGCTTCACCGAGATTATCAAACTGGTAATCTTCTGCTATCAGCCGGGGGTAAAGATGACAATGAAAATCAATCAAAGGCTTGTTTGCCGAGAACTCATAATATAATCTTTTAGCAGTCTTGTTCCCGAGAAGAAAATCCTCATTGATAAATGGCTTCATTATCGTTTATTTAAGATTGACCAGATTTAAAAGTGCTTTGAAAACTGGCCAAATGCGAAAATAAAATTAGTAAAATTACGGTTTAAGATATGCAAAAAAGAAGAGGCAAATCAATTTTTTTCAGGTTCATAGGGTACAGGCTTTTCTTCACCTGCTCTTCCGTTAAAATAAAGTACGCACGCAAAAATTGAAAGGAAAGGATATAGCAGGGCATTTACAACTGTGGAAAGAATTATGTAAACCTTATTTGATGCTACATTCAGCAGGGCAGTGCTGTCAGTCTGCGGATTGAGTGCCTTCATGAAACTGCTTGTAAATGGCAGGAGCACAAGTCCTGACAAAATTATTGATGCGACAAGCATGATAAGAATGAAAACGGCCGTCCAGCCCAGATTTGCCCAAAAACCCCTGTGGGCAAGGGCGATTGTCCTGGTTATTGTATTTGCTATGCTTGGCCCTTCAGCCATCATTACAGGAAGAAAAAAGAGGTAAACTGTAGCCACATAAAGTGCTGCGAACAAAACACCAACAACAAATACCAGGATTCCGAGAAAAAGAATAAATGAGCTGACGAAAATATACAGTATCATAATGATAATAAACGGTACAAAAAATCTCAGTGATTTTACAATGCACTTCAGGAAAGTGTTTTCCTTGTCAATCGGATTGTATATGACATAATATTGCATGACTGTAAGGAAAAGAAGGCTTAACACCGATATAAGAATCATTGGCCAGATAAATTCCTTCATTTTGTCAAGCATTACCAGTGGGTCCGTAATCGAGTACATCTCCCTGATATCAATTAATGATGATGCAAGCTGGATAGCTAACGACATTCCCAGTGAAATGATAAATAAAGGGATGAATTTCTTTTTGTAGAAATTCCACATTGAACTCATAGCACTGTCGATATTGTGTTTTTTGTATAAGGGATGACCGCTGAACTGATTCATATCGAAAAAGAATTAAAGATTCTCCAAAAATAGGTATAAAATTAAGAGAAACTGGTTCCGGTATTTATTTTATGTTACACCGGAGAGAACTGTGATAATGCCGTATCTGACCTGAGACTGTCTCATTTTACTCTTCTCCATTATCTTTTTAATGGCTGTTATCCGGATAATGAACTCAAAAAATCAGGGGATGGGAGTAAAATTTTTCTTGCATTTTTATGTATTTTAGAACTTTAATCAAAAAGTTAATTGAAGAGATGTCAAGATACAAGCTTACAATTGAATATAACGGAACTCGTTACTCGGGCTGGCAGATGCAGAAAGGCGGCAAATCAGTTCAGGGTGAAATAATGGATGCTTGCAACGACCTGTTCGGAAGCGCAAAATCAGATGTTTATGGCGCCGGACGGACCGATGCCGGCGTTCACGCCCTTGGCCAGGTTGCTCATATTGACGCGGAAACTGATATGCCTGAGATCAGGATACGCTATGGTATAAATGACAGGCTTCCTCCCGATATTTGTATTCTGAATGTCGAAAAGAAAGACCCTGATTTCCATGCCAGGCATAATGCTGTGGCAAGGAGTTATATTTATCAGATAAGTACGAGGCGGACTGCTTTTGGCAAAAAATATGTCTGGTGGATAAAGGATGAGCTTGATCCGGGAAAAATGGACCTGGCTTCAAAGCATTTTGTGGGGTTTAAAGATTTCAGGTCATTTACGGATGAAACACTGGAACAGAGCTCTACAAAAATTGAAATAAAGCATACGGGGATAAGTGTCTTTGATGATATGATTGTATTTCATGTCATAGGATCTCACTTTATATGGAAACAGGTCCGGCGCATGACCGGTGTACTTGTAGAAGTTGGCAGAGGCAATATCCGGGCAGATGATATCGATTCCTTTCTGAGGAAGAGGTCGGATGTCCCGGCAAAGTTTACAGCACCTCCCAGCGGCTTGTTCCTTGAAAGGGTATATTACCCCGGTGACCGTATTAACTATGAGACTCATCCGATGATAAGCATTGGAACGTTTGGCAGCAAATAGCATCAGGAATATACTTTTTCCGGGATTCAAATGTCGCCCTGCCTGAAATAAAATGTAATCTCAAATTGTATTCGTCAAAGCTGAATATAAATAATATGGAGCATTAACCTCTTCAACCTGCCCGGAAACTTTCAATAATGGGGAAAACACAATTCGAAATATTATGATATTATGCACAATACTTCTGTTGAAAACATGTTAGAAATGTTAGCTTATAGATTTTTTGCTTAACAGATAAAAAAAAGATATTTGTCATAAAAGTTTTTAATGCCTAATAAAGATTATCTGACCTGACGGAGGCAATCAAAAAAACTTTTTATTTTTGCCAATGAAAAACGAAAGATATTTGTCCGGAATTAAAAAAATATTGCTCACATTCATTCTGGCTGTTGCTATAAGCTATGATCCTGGTGCTATAGAAAAGCCCGGCAACGTTTCCGACAAATTGTTTCCTGCAAATGTTAGGTTGACAAATGCCTTATCTTCAGGGACAGAATTTAACAATTCTGAACAGGCAGTTAATTCATTTATGCACAGATGGACGATTGAAGGCGCATCAATTGCTATCGCAAAGGACGGACGGCTTATTTATGCAAAGGGTTTCGGATATGCCGATACGGCTTCAGGTGAAGTTGCACAGCCTTTTAATAAATTCAGGATTGCCAGCATTTCCAAACTTATCACTGCTGTTGCCATAATGAAACTCAGGGAAGAAGGGAAGCTTTCCCTTGACAGTAAAGTATTTGGTCCTGAAGGAATCCTCAATGATACTGCTTTTTGTCATCCGAAGGACAAAAGGGTCTTCAATATTACGGTGGCTCACCTCCTGAGTCATGAGGGAGGATGGACTCAGCGATGGGGCGATCAGATGTTTATGCCTCTCGTGATTGCCGATCAGATGAAAGTAAATCCTCCTGTTGATACCCGAACAATTATCAGGTTTGCTTTGAGCAAAAAACTTCATTTCACCCCGGGCACTGGGAAAGCTTATTCAAATCTTGGATACAGTATTCTGGGACTTGTAGTGGAAAAAATTTCAGGCATGCCATATTCTGAATACTGCAGGAAGGAAATTTTTGAACCGCTAGGTATCTATGACATAATGCAGGCAAAGAATCTTGAAACAAATAAAGCTCCCTTCGAGGTTACTTATTATGAACCTAAAGGAATGCCTTTAAAACCTTCAATATACGGTACCGGCGGGATGGTCCCTCCACAATATGGCGGGAATGATATTGAAGCACTCGGAGGAGCTGGTTCGTGGCTTGCGACAGCACCCGACCTGATGCGTCTGCTTCTGGCTGTTGACGGGTTTGACTCAAAACCGGATATTTTAAACGACGAAAGCATCAGCTTCATGACTGACGCAAATAATAAATTTGCCCCGGTGGGATGGAAAGCGACATCGCTTGACGGAACCTGGATCAGAACCGGGTCATTTTCAGGTACGGCGGGAATGATGAAGAGACATTCTGACGGAATAGACTGGGTTGTTCTTCTTAATACAAGTTCCTGGAACGGACCGGAAATCTATTCATATATCGACAGGATGATGACGAAGTTTATTTCAAAACTGAATGAATGGCCTGACTATGACCTGTTTGATAATTCTTTACCTCTGCCATTAAAAGTTGAACTGACTGGCATCAATTGAAATGACATGTGTTTTTCCGTTAATGTGAATCTTGTCAAGGATGAACTTGAAAACCGTTATGGTGCTTCATTTCCTGAACATGACAGATATCAGCCAAGCTACTATTATCATGCTTTCAGCCTTCCTGAGATTCCTGCTTTGTGCTCGGAATACCAGGGTAATATCCGGCTTCTGACCTGGGGCCTGATACCATCCTGGACAAGGAGCAGGGAAGATGCAGAGGCCATAAGGTTTAAGACGTTCAATGCCAGGGCTGAAAGCGTGAATTCAAAACCATCTTTTTCCAAATCATTTAAAGCAAGACGGTGCCTGATACCTGTCAGGGGATTTTTTGAATGGCAGCATACGGTTGACGGAAAAATACCTTGGTATATCTATCATGCTGATAATGAAATATTTTCAATCGCAGGACTTTATGATTCCTGGGTTGAATCAAGCACAAGGGAAATTCTGAACACTTTCTCGCTTATCACTACAGAGGCTAACGGCCTGCTTGCTGAAATTCACAATTCAAAAAAAAGAATGCCTGTCATTCTTGACAAAGGTGACGAAGGAATGTGGCTAAGCATAAAAACAAGCGAACATGACGCTTTGTCATTGCTGAAACCATGCCCTGATGATCTCCTTAAAGCTCATACTATCAGCAATCTCGTAAACATCAGGACGGCTGACAGGAATACACCTGAAGTAATCCGCCCTTTTGAAAGGCATCCGGAAAACGGGAATAATAGTCTATTTTAGAATTGGCCGCTATTGGGCAACAAAAACGTAAGTAAGTGTTCCCTTCTGAATTTCCGGTGCTTTATCACTTGGATCGAACCTTGAAACAAGCGCCGTTTTAACTGCTGTTTCCACAAGACAGTCATCATTTGTTGTACTTTCACCATCAATAATACTTGCTTTTTCAACATTTCCCTGCCGGTTGACTTCAATGAGTAAAACTATTTTGCCTGATTTTTCGCACTTATATATCGGAATAGGCAGGTAAGTATGGTTACGACCTTCCAGATCATAGTAGATCCTGGTAGGACCTTTGTAATTGGCAGCCATTTTCCTTGATTCATTTTCCTTTTCTTCTTCTTTAATTCTCGCACTGTCGGCTTGCCGCTTCAGCGCAACCTCCTCATCCTCTGTTGTCTGTTTTTCATTTGCAGGTTGGTCAAGGTAATTATTGACTCCAAGCCTGCCGCTCTGGATAAGCTCTTCCTTTACCTTGTTTATATAATCTTTCGGATCGATTTTTTCTTCATTCTTATTGGCAATATTCCTGGCAATATCAAGTAATTCCCTTTCGTTGTTCAGTACATTTTCACCCGAAGAAGGGATTGGTGCCGGAGCCTGCTGCTGCTTTTTCACCTCTTCAACGGCTGCAAATTCAATTACGAATTTTTTGGGGTTCTTCTCCTTAGCTGTAAGAGTGTAAAGTTTATAGGACATGAAAATTATAGCTGCAATCAGATGAATAATCACAGTTCCGAGAATACCAACAATTTTGCCATTATAAATTTTCCCGTTTTTTCTTCTTTTTTTCTCTTGCTTTGGCATGTTTTGTCTTTTCTTTAGCGGGCTTATCAAAATGCTGGTTCTTGAATAAACCGTTTTTAACCCCGTTTATGAATTTAGCCCAGGCAAATGGATTGAGAAGGTTATTTGCAGGATACTGGTTTCTTGTGGCCAGCATATTGAAATTCTGGTCCATTGCATAGCGGTAACCAGCTTCAGGAGTTATCTGAACCCCTGTAGTGTTTGAGATAGCTTCATGAATTGATGCAATGTTCTTGTTCATATTTTCAATCTCAGGTTCCACAGGAACCGGCGACGTCATATCCTTAATGAACTCACTGTAGGTTTTCCATGGCATTACAACTACATTCTCAATCGGTATCGTGTCAGTATGCAGAATAATGTCTGCATTAAAGCGCCTTCCGTTAAAATCCATGGGAAGTATTATAAACTTTCTCTTAAAACCCAAAGCTTTAAATAATATTGTGTCACCCGGAATGCTGACTATTGAATATATTCCTGTCTTTTCACTTAACGTCCCCCTTTTCAGCTTCAACGAGATAACGCCAACATTTGATAATGCCCTGTTGTCTTCGTCAGTGATAATGCCGCTAACCTGGAAAAACCTGTCTTTTTCCTGAATTTGTTGTCCTGCCGAGGCAACAGTTATCATAAAGAAAACACAGATTGTATAGAGGATTCTTGCCAACTTAGTATGATGTGTAATGTTAAAACCGGACTCCCATTAAAAAAGTTGCAAAATAAGCATTATTGAGCGGAACGGTAAAATTTTTAATATATTTTTGATAAATTTCAGATGCAAAGTTGAAAGGGTTTTTCAATATCCTTCATTTTGTCAGTGTAATTTTAATAAAAAAATGCAAAAGTTACTCTTACTTGGGGACGAAGCAATAGCATTGGGGGCGATAGATGCAGGATTGAGCGGAATGTATGGTTACCCTGGCACTCCATCGACTGAAATAATGGAATACATCCAGGTTTCGGACGATGCTGCCTCCCTTAATATAACCAGAGAATGGTCCTCAAATGAAAAAACAGCTACCGAAGCTGCTCTTGGGATGTCGTATGCAGGCAAACGTGCTATGGTCGCAATGAAGCATGTCGGATTGAATGTTGCTGCAGACAGCTTTATTAATTCAGCCGTCACAGGAGTAAATGGAGGGCTGATCGTCGTTTCTGCTGACGATCCTTCAATGCATTCATCACAGAATGAACAGGATTCAAGGTTTTATGGGAAGTTTGCATTTGTGCCGGTATTTGAACCAACAAACCAGCAGGAAGCATACGACATGGTCTTCGACGCTTTTGAGCTTTCCGAAAAATTCAAAATTCCTGTCCTTTTACGGATTACAACGCGCCTTGCACATTCAAGGTCGGCTGTCAAAAGGCGGCCTGCCGAACCTCAAAAGCCACTGGTCCTTCCTAAGGACCTCAGGCAGTTTGTTCTTCTTCCTGAAATAGCAAGAAGAAAATATAAAGCGCTCCTTCAGACCTATGAAAAGCTTAAATACGAAAACAGGATTTCAAAGTACAATGTTTTCACTGACGGAAAAGGCAGAAGGCTCGGAGTAATAACATGCGGTATAGCATTTAATTACCTGATGGAGAATTTTCCTGACAGGAAGCCTCCCTTTCCCGTTTTAAAAATAGCAGCCTATCCTTTTCCAAAAGATCTTATTAAGGACCTTACCGGAAGGTGCAAAGAAGTGCTAGTCCTTGAGGAAGGTTATCCATTCCTTGAAGAATCCCTTAGGGGAATCCTTGATGACAATCTTAAAATCCTGGGTCGCCTCGACGGCTCTGTTCCCAGGGATGGTGAACTGAATCCCTCAATTGTGGCAAAGGCCCTCGGAATAATCAGTGAACCCTTAAGGCCGGTTCCTGAAATAGTAAGGATGCGCCCGCCTTCTTTCTGCAAGGGTTGCGGCCACTCTGATACTTTTAATGCAGTCATTGACGCGCTTAAGCCATTTAATAGTGAAGGAGTTTTTTCCGATATTGGATGCTATACTCTTGGCGCATTGCCTCCTTACAGCATTATAAACTCATGCGTTGACATGGGTGCATCAGTCACAATGGCCATAGGGGCTGCAGATGCGGGATTATTCCCGTCTGTTGCTGTGATAGGTGATTCGACTTTTACCCATTCCGGGATGACTGGTCTGCTGGATGCCGTACTGAAGAACTCACCTGTTACAATAATTATTTCCGATAATCTTACTACAGGGATGACAGGTGGTCAAAAATCGCAGGCCACCGGAAGGATTGAAAAGATTTGTGAGGGTCTCGGGGTCGCGCCCGGGCATATCCGGACAATAGTGCCATTACGTAAGAATCACGATGAAAATGTACGTATTATGAAGGAGGAATTCAGCTTCCGAGGCGTTTCAGTAATCGTTTCTTCAAGGGAATGCATACAGACGGCCTCCCGAAAGAAAAAAGCAGAAACATCGGAAAACAAATGAATTAGCAGGATCATGAAAAACGACATAGTTTTATCAGGAGTAGGAGGGCAGGGCATCCTTTCAATTGCCGCAACGATAGGTTTAGCCGCAGTTGCTAACAACCTTTTTCTGAAACAGGCGGAAGTCCATGGCATGAGCCAGCGGGGAGGCGACGTACAATCGCACCTGCGCTTATCCGACAAACCGATTGCTTCTGACCTGATACCTTATGGGAAAGCTGACCTTATTATTTCAGTGGAGCCGATGGAATCACTTCGTTATCTTCCATGGCTTTCAAAGGATGGTTGGCTGGTTACAAGCTCGACAGCGTTTATCAACATACCTGATTATCCCCCTGTGG
Source organism: uncultured Bacteroidales bacterium (assembly GCA_963789985.1). GTDB lineage: Bacteria > Bacteroidota > Bacteroidia > Bacteroidales > VadinHA17 > LD21. Next base: position 179,327 of record CAWBNA010000019.1, read on the forward strand.
AAGATATCCTTTATGAGATCAGGAAAGTAGAGCATCATAAGATCATTGACGCTGAGGCGATTGCAAAAGAAGCTGGTTCCTCACGGGCAGGCAATATGGTTATTCTTGGTGCTGCTTCATTCCATATCGACATGACATTTGAAAGTCTTGAAAAAGCCGTACGTGACATGTTTGCCAGGAAGGGTGAAGAGATGGTCGAAATAAACCTCAGGGCATTAAGAGCCGGCAGGAATGCCTGAAGTAATTGAATTTTTCATTCCCGCGATCTTAATCATCATAGATCTGAATTAAAAGAAGAGGCGGGTAAAAACCTGCCTCTTCTTAACAGATGCGTAAGGCAAGATTCCTGCACGGAATGACTATTCACTCTTCACCTGCTCTTTCTGACTCTTGAGCATTAGCAAATCATTTATCACAATTTCGGTGATGTTCTTTGTGACACCGTTCTTGTCTTCATAGCTCCTGTACACGATCCTTCCTTCAACCGCAACCTGTCCCCCTTTCTTAAGGTATCTGCTGGCAACGTCTGCTATGCCGTTCCATGCAACAATATTGTGCCACGTTGTTTCCTTTACTTTCTGACCTTCAGCATTTTTAAACTCCTCGCTTGTGGCAAGAGTAAAATGGGTCACTTTTTTTCCGCTTTCCAGATTCTTGATTTCCGGATCCTGACCGAGATTTCCGATCAGATTTACCCTGTTTCTTAATGAGTTCATTTTCTTAAATGTTTGGTTTGACTTGAAATTAAATTCATGATCAAACTTACATTGACTTTTCCGGCTGATCCGGACATTAAATATTTATATGCGGTTGTAAAATATTTAATGTCGTTTGTAAACGGTTAAAAACGATTTTTACTAACTTTATCAAAACATTAGTGCTGTGGAAAAAAAATGTCTCGATTGCGGCGACACTATCCGTGGCCGTACCGATAAGAAATTCTGTTCTGACCAGTGCAGAAACAACTACAACAACAGGCTTAACCGTGAAACAAACAATTTCGTAAGGAACGTTCACGGATTGCTGAGGAAAAACAGGCGCATACTGGCTGACCTTTATGGCGAGGGTAAACTGAGAATACACAGGGATGCCCTCTTCGCCATGGGATACAACTTCAGCTTCTTTACCCATGTGATCGAAACTTCAGATGGCCATAAAGACCATTATTGCTTCGAGTACGGGTACAGGGAAACAGGAAACGATTTCATTGAACTGAAGCAGAATAGCCGGTATATTGGATATCAATAAAAAGGAAAGTATTTCTTGATATTCTCCTTTGTCAGAGGTGTACCGTATCCTGAATCCTGAAAGGCCTCACAATACTTGACAGCCGAACCTTTTTCCTTTCCGTACTGTTGGATCAGCTTGGCCCTGAACGGGGTGGCATCCCATTCATGTTTTCTTGTCTTGCCAAGCCATGCTCTGCGGTCAGCATCAGAAGCAGGGACCTGGTCAAGTATTCCCTGGTTGAAAGGAAGCCATTCATACATCTGGCTTTTATGTTGATGGAACATGTCAAGCTTCTTTTCAATGACATCGTCGATCGGAATGACAACGTCAGGCTTAAAAGGTTCGGGATGAATAAATCTGTCGCTCATATAAAGGAAAACAGGATTCTTTGCAAGGAACGGGACTTCAGGCAGTATCTTCGGAACGGTAACCATGTAGGCAGCGTCGAGAACCAGAGTACCAGTATACCTGTGATCGGGATGGTAATCGTAGGGACGGGGGAAAATTACAATATCTGCCTTCTGCTCACGGATCAGCCTGATAACCTGGAGCCTGTTTTCATAAGTGGGCATCAGAGTGCCGTCATGGTTGTCGAGAGTTATATATTTAACTCCTATTACTTCGCCGGCCTTTCGAGCTTCTTCCCTTCTCACTTTTGCCAGTGTGACGGGATCGAGCGACTGATGACCGGCATCGCCGTTGGTCAAGGAAACCATCATGACATCCCATCCAAGCTGGGCCCATTTATAGGCAGTTCCGCCCACTTCATCGGGATCATCAGGATGGGCACCGATGATTATAACATGAAGCTTTTCTTTCTGGCTGGCAGTCTGACCTGATGCATTTATGTTAAATAATGCAGCAAGCAACAGGCATGCCGGAAGGATAAAAATCTTTAATTTCATATGATTACATTTTTAAAATGTTCCAATTTAATCAAAAGGGCGAAAACTGATATTATTTTAATGCATTAAAGTTATTTTTCTTCCTGTCCGGTATTTAAATCTGCACCCTGAATGAAACAATTCACCAAATGTATCCGTTATAAAAAAAAATATTTTCTTATAATTTCTTGATTCGTGTCTGATTTTTGAAATTTAAAACTGAAAATGATGAAAAAACTTATTGTAGTTGTACTGTCAGTTTTTATAACCTTTCCAGCTTTTTCTCAGATTAGCTTCGGGATCAAAGCCGGTGTAAGCACTACCAATCTTAAAATGGATGATTTTAAAACCCTGATTTCGGGATCAACTCAATATACCGTTGATGCTCTTAAAGGAGCAAATTACGGGTTCCATGCCGGGGCATTTGTGAGGATCAGTATGATGGGAGTATATGTGGAACCTGAACTCCTTTTTTCTTCCAGAACTGATGAATACAAAGTTACAGATATAACAAATCCTTCGTCTCCGGTTGAAACCATTTCGAAACAGAAGTTTGACCGGCTTGACCTTCCGGTAATGGTAGGTTTGCGCCTTGGTCCAATCAGACTGGATGCAGGTCCTTCTGCACGGCTTCTAATAAACTCACCAAAAGATCTTATTTCAAATGCCGATTACAAAGCAATGTACCACAATCTGACATTTGGCTATCAGGCTGGCCTGGGTGTCGATCTTTTAAAACGCATTACCCTTGACCTGAGGTATGAAGGAAGCCTTCAGAAATACCAGACTCAGATTGAGAATCTTACCGGTGATAAGATTAATTTGGATGACAGGCCGAATGCTTTTTTGTTAACCGTCGGGGTCTTTTTCTGATTAATTCCTGAAAAACAGATATATATGCTCGATTTTATTTTGTAAAAAGCATTTTGGCTGCTACAAGAAGCAGCAGGATACCGAATATTTTTTTAAGTACAGGTTGTGGCAGATTAAGGGCAATCTTTGATCCGAAATAAGTACCTATAATAAAAGTAACAGCAAGTATTATTGCATATTTTATGTCAACATGTCCTGCCTTATAATAGTTATAGGCTGCAATTATTCCTATGGGAGGAAGCATCACGGCAAGACTTGTTCCCTGGGCATCCTGCTGGCCCATGCCTATTATATATACAAGCGCCGGAATCATGACTACAGCTCCACCGATGCCAAGCATTCCGGCCATAACTCCTGTTACAATTCCAATCAGAACGAGGATGATTAATAAAGAAACTGACATTTTCATGTGCTTTAAAATGTTAAATACACTTTTTGCTTCATTCCGTAAAATTATAAATATTATCTAATTTTGAAATCTGACGCGAAGGTCATGATTCAGAAAAAATTTAAATATATACTTGCCGGTGCCGGTATAGTTGCATGTGCCTGTGCTTTTTATTTCTACAATTTAATTTTCGGTATAAGTGTCTTTCCGGAAGGAAAAAAATCTGTATTGCTGATACCCGATGGTGCAGATTATTCACAGCTGATGGATTCAGTCAGAATGCATTTGAAAATCAGGAATCTAAAGGCTCTTGAATGGGTTTCAGCCGCCAAAAAATTTCATTCAGGCATCAAGCCGGGAAGATATATAATAAACAGGAGAATGAGCTATAATGCGTTGATAAACATGTTAAAAGGTGGGAGACAAACACCGATCAGGATAACTTTTAACAACATCAGAACGCTTAATGATCTTGCTGGCAGGGTAGGGGGTCAAATAGAGGCTGACTCACTCCATATCATCAAATTTTTGTCCGAGCCGGAAAGATATTTTAAAGATGGTTTCACCCGCGAAAATATCATATCTGTTTTTATACCCGATTCTTATGAGTTATATTGGAGTACCGATGCAGAAGGATTCTATAAAAGGATGCTCAGAGAATACAAGAATTTCTGGTCGCCTGAACGGCGTCAGAAGGCTGATGCTTTAGCTCTGACCCCGGTTGAAGTTTCCACGCTTGCTTCAATAGTTGAAGAGGAGGCACTTAAGAACGATGAAAAACCAAGAATTGCAGGTGTCTATCTGAACAGACTCAGGAGAGGCATACCATTGCAGGCTGATCCTACCATTAAGTTTGCTGTTAATGATTTCACAATAACAAGAATACTGAATAAACATCTGCTTGTTGATTCCCCCTACAATACATATAAGTATGCGGGTTTACCGCCTGGCCCGATCTCCTGTCCCGGCAACGAAAGCATTGATGCAGTTCTTAACCCGGAGAGTAACGACTATCTTTATTTTGCTGCCAGAGCTGATTTTTCAGGCTATCATAACTTCAGCCGTACTCTTTCGGAGCATAACCGATTTGCTGCCCAATACCAGAAGGAGCTTAACAAGAGGAGGATTTTCAGGTAGCGCTTATAACTTCCACTTCCCTGACCAGATTTATACCGAATTTTTCAAGTACCGATTTTCTGATCTTTTCAGATAAATCATATATTTCCGGTCCGGTTGCGTTTCCATGATTTACCAGGATCAAAGCCTGCCTTTCATGAACGCCGGCATCACCTATCCTTTTGCCTTTCCATCCGCATTGTTCAATAAGCCAGCCAGCTGCCAGTTTAAGCGCTCCTGATGATTCCCTGAACAGAGGCATTTTAGGATATTTCGATTTTAATTCTTCTGCAATCGATTCATCTACATATGGATTCTTGAAAAAACTTCCTGCATTTCCTGTAACTGCCGGATCAGGGAGTTTACCTTTACGCGTGGCAATAACAACCTTTCTAACATTGCTGAGCGAACTTGAGTCCATTTTGCTTATCTCATCTTTCAGAGAACCATACTCCAGGCTTAACATGGGCTTTGTAGATAACCTGAAATAAACTTTGGTGATAAGAAACCTATCCTTTAGCTCTTCCTTAAAGATGCTGCCCCTGTAGTTGAAGCGGCATTCTTCATTTGTGAATTCTCTTACCTTTCCGTCATTGATATTGATGGCCCTTACCTTTACTATTGTATTACTAACCTCTGTTCCATATGCTCCGATATTCTGTACAGGAACTGCTCCAACAAGGCCCGGAATGAAAGAAAGGTTCTCAAGTCCGCCAAATCCATGATTTACAGTGAGTTCTACAAAGTCATCCCAGATTACACCTGCACCTGCAGATACAATGACATGATCGCTCCTGTTTTCTTCAACCGTGATGCCTTCCATTGCCGGATGAATTATTGTACCATGAAAATCACCCGTAAAAAGCACATTGCTTCCTCCTCCCAGCACCAGATACCTCCTGAAATATTCTTCATTGTGTGCTTTGAAAAAATGTATGGCGTTCTCTTCCAGCATAAAGGTGATGAGCCGGTCAGCCCTTACATTTAATCCAAAGGTATTATACTTTTTAAGTGATATGTTCTCGTAAATCATTCCTTTGCCTGATAACTGGCATAAAATTATAAAAACTGAACTAATCTGATGAAGAGAGGTAAATAAATCAATGAAAAAACGACTCGCGATTTTTCAATAAATATCGTATTTTGCAAAATAATTTTCATTAACCAGTCATAATTTTATTTCAATATGAAAACGAGTCGCCGTAATTTTCTGAAAACAGCAACAATTGCCGGAGCCGGAACATTCTCAGGAATTCTTTGGCCGCAAAATAACATGGCACAAGATAAGTCTAATCTTCCCAATATTTATGAATCAGCGAAAAAGAAACATACACAGAGGTTCAATATGTCAGGATATGCGGCACCTCCTGTTCCGGTAGTGAGGATTGGAATAATCGGTCTTGGTGACAGGGGAAGCGAAGCAGTTGAGCGTCTTTCTTATATCGATGGACTTGAGATAAAAGCCCTGGGTGATAAAAGAGAGTTTGCAGTGAAGGCCTCACAGAATTATCTTAAAAAGATCGGCAGACCTGAAGCAAAGGAATTCTTTGGTGATGAAAATGCATGGAAAAAGCTTGTCGAGCTTTCTGACCTCGATCTTATTTACACATGCACACCATGGATTCTTCACACACCCATCTCTGTATATGCAATGGAACACGGCAAGCATGTTGCCTGCGAAGTACCAATTGCAAGAACAGTCGATGAAGCCTGGCAACTGGTTGAAACATCCGAGAGAACAAGGAAACATTGCATGATGCTCGAGAATTGCTGTTACGATTTCTTTGAACTTCTTATCCTGAATATGGCCCGGCAGGGATTGTTTGGCGATTTAATTCATGGAGAAGGCGCATATATTCATAACCTGATGGGATACAATTTCAAAAAGCCGATCGACAATCAACAGTACGACGGTGCCTATACTGATATGTGGCGACTTAAGGAAAATGCATCAAGGAACGGAAATCTGTATCCCACGCACGGACTGGGCCCGATCTGCCAGATAATGAATATTAACAGGGGAGACAGGATGGAATACATGACGTCGATGTCGACAAATGACTTTTCAATGGGAATCAAAGCAAATGAGCTGGCTTCTGCCGATCCATTTTACAAGGAATTCGCAAACAGGAAATACCGCGGAAACCTGAACACGACATTTGTGCGTACAAACCTTGGCAGGACGATTTTGATCCAGCATGATGTCTCTTCAACACAGCCTTACTCACGGATCCATCTTGTAAAAGGAACAAAGGGGATGGCCGTCAAATACCCCAAGGAGCTCATGGCTTTTGGAGAAGAGTGGATGACAGATGATGAAGCAAAAAAGATGTGGGATCAATACACTCCGGAGATTGTGAAAAGAGTGGGAGATATGGCAAAAAAGGTCGGAGGTCATGGTGGCATGGATTTCATAATGGACTGGAGGCTTATCGATTGTCTGAGGAACGGGCTGCCTCTCGACCAAAACGTTTATGACGGGGCGCTGTGGAGCTCCATTGCTCCGTTGAGTGAATGGTCGGTGGCCAACAGGTCTCAGTCAATCGACGTGCCGGACTTCACTTGCGGATCATGGAAAACCAACAAGCCTCATGATATAAACCTTGAAAAAGGAGGAACGACCAGGGTTCTTGATCTGGAAGCGGTTAACAGGTAATTACAGAATAAGGTAAAGAAGTATCGAAAGTTATATCGAAACCTTAACCCCCATTCAGGGAGTTCGGGATCTAATATCCGGCAGCCTGTCCGTCCTTTCGGGATTCGGAAGCTCCGTACCATACTTTGTTTTTATCATCCCACATGATAGCCTGGTAGCCTCCGTATCCGCCAAGGTCCCATTGCACCTTATGTCCCATAATTATAAGCTTCTGGATAACTTCCCACCTGAAGCCGTTTTCAAGGAGGAGGATTCCGCCATCAGTCATTTGTTCACCAGTAGGCTCAGACGATCCTATGTGGTGCATTCTCGGAGCATCCCCTGCTTCCTGAAGATTCATTTTGAAATCTATCAGATTGACTAGTATCTGGACCTGCCCCTGTGGCTGCATATCGCCGCCCATTACTCCGAAGCTTAACCATGGTTTCCCGTTCCTCGACACAAACCCGGGAATTATAGTTTGAAAAGGCCTTTTCCCGGGAGCATAAACATTTGCATGCCCTTCTTCAAGGCTGAACATCTCGCCTCTGTCCTGAAGAACAAATCCCAGACCGGTCGGACACATTCCCGAACCCATACCCCTGTAATTACTCTGGATCAGCGATACCATATTGCCGTATTTATCTGCCACTGTAAGATAAATGGTGTTCCCGGCTTCCAGCCTTCCCGGATCATATATCTTCGCCGCTTTTTCACGGTTAATGAGCCTCCTGCGTTTAGCAGCATATTCTTTTGAGATCAGCTGGTTAACAGGCACTGCAGAGAATCGCGGATCGGCATAGTATTTTGCCCTGTCCTCATAGGCGAGTTTTTTGGCTTCTGTGAAAACGTGAATGTAATCAGCTGAGCCGTAACCCATTGTGGCAATGTCAAAACCTTCAAGAATATTAAGTATCTGAAGGGTGGCAATGCCCTGCCCGTTGGGAGGAAGTTCCCAGACATCATAACCGCGGTATGAAGAACTTACAGGTTCAACCCACTCAGAATGATGCCGTGCCAGATCCTCGTATGAGAGAAAACCACCCTGCGATTTCATGAACAGATCAATAGCCTTGGCAATCGATCCCTGATAAAATTCATTCCTGCCTCCCATTGCAATTTTTTCAAGCGTGTTGGCCAGTGCCGGATTCCTGAATATTTCACCCTTTGATGGGGCATTTCCACGCGGCATGTAGGTCTCCTTTATGTTTGGATACTCCTTTAAAAGCTGGGCATTCTTGTCGAGGTAATAAGCGATCACTTCAGTTACAGGAAATCCTTCCCTGGCATAGTTTATGGCAGGCTGAAGAATATCGCGCATGGGCAGGCGCCCAAACATGTCGTGCATCTCAAACCATCCGTCAACACAACCGGGAACAGATACTGAAAGCGGACCATATGAAGGTATCATCTGGTAGCCATTATTTCTGAAATAATCCAGTTTGAGGGATCTGGGAGACTTGCCGCTGGCATTCAATCCGTAAAGTTTACCCTTGTCAGCACTCCAGATCAATGCAAAAAGATCTCCACCCACGCCGCATCCTGTTGGTTCAACAACACCCAGAACTGCGTTTGCTGCAATAGCCGCATCAATCGCATTTCCGCCCTTCTTCAGAATATCAAGTGCAACCTGCGTAGCTAGCGGCTGACTGGTTGCCGCCATGCCATTCTGCGCAATCACTTCCGACCTTGTGGCAAACTCCCTTCCGGTAATCCTGTCCTGTGAACAGACATCTGAACTGACACTCAAAAGATAGATCAAACCACAGGAAGCAAAGACTCTTTTTAGCATAAACCAATTATTTGTAACAACTGCAAAAATACAAAAGAGAAAGCACTATTTAGCCATTGCGGCAGCCTTTAACTCTTCCGGCATTTTTTCAATGGCATACCTTAGTGATGTTCTGGGCATTATATCTTTTTTTAACAAGACATATTCAAAAACATCTTTCTGAGCTGCCTGACTGGCTGCCTTAAGCATCCATCCGTATCCTTTCTGCACCATATCATCTTTATCCGAAAGCAGCGAATCTGCAATCTGAAATATCTCAGTAAGAAACATCCCCTTTCTTACCGGTATAATGAGCGATATTGCGGCCGCACGTTTCATCCACCTTCCCGGACTTAATGCCCACTTCTTAAGACGTTCAATTTCAGATGGATACATTTCGACAGCCGATCCTACAGTATGATTGCAAAATGTGTCGCATGATGCCCAGTTGGTAACATAATTGTTTATCCATCTTTCAAATATGTCAAAATCACTTTGAACGAACTCCTTTCTTACACTGTATGACCAGGCGCACGCAACCGATGTTTCTTCCAGTATGCCCGATCTCCAAAGCTCTTCACAAAGCCCGAAGACAAATGATTTGCTTCTGTCAGGAAGTGCCTTGAAATGCTTGCTGCTTATTCTGGAAACAACATTCGATTTGATGCCGTACAGCTTAACATCTTCCCTGAAAAACCGTTCTCCGGATACCCTGGTTTTTTCATCTGAATTTTCAATCAGTTCCTTTCTGATTTCACTGATAATATCAATTGTCGTTCTCTCCATAATGCCATGAAATTAAATAATTTATTTACTGATCTATGACTTATGTTTCTGCGTTCCCTTTACCCTGTTCCCTTCCACCATCAGCTGAAAATCCTCTGCCAGCTTAAATTTGCAGGGAAAAATTAACAGGCGAATTGATCTTCTATTTCAAATTCTTCCAGAATTTTTCTTCTGATTTATTTAGTTCAATTTTTTTCTTTCTCTCCAGGAAATAATAAAATATTGAACCAATTGTTCCCGCCACAAGAAGGCTCATGAGAAAATACTTCATGATATTTGAGGTATTTGGATCGGTAATGACCAGTGGTGCATTACCTGCTGCAGCTGCTGAATATTTTGAGCCGACTTCAATGCTGAATATGTTCTTTACGAAAAAAAGAGAAATAAATGTCAACACTCCCGAAAGAAGAGGAGTGACCACCCATCCGGTTACAATTTCGCCAAGGATCCTGAAGTTTATATTGCTTGCTCCTTTGTACAATCCGATCCCGATCACGCTGCCGATTATCACCTGGGTGCTTGAAACCGGTACCATTGGTATAGGAGGAAGTCCTGCTCTGACTAAAAATGAAGAGAGAGAGGTCGATGAAAAAATGAACAAAACCAGCGACTGTGCAAGGACGACTACCAGTGCAGCATCCGATGACAATTCAACTATGTTGGTCCCAACGACTTCCATCATCTTGTCAGAATTGGTGATTATCCCGGCGGCGATAGCCAGGCCCCCGAGAAGGAAAAGCTGCTGTGAGGATGTCAGGGTGATGATCCCAAGATTGAGATCGTGGAAGTTGAATGCAGGTATAAACACTCCCACAACGTTAGCTATGTTATTTGCGCCAAGGCTATAAGCCCCGAAAGCTCCGACAATTACCAGACCTGTTCTTATATAGGATTCAAATCTGACAAGGTGGATGTCGGAGTTTTTCCTGATTGTTCTCAGGATCATGTATAAAATGATTGCAAATACTGCTCCTAATGTAGGTCCGGTTATCCATGTAGAGACAATTTCAGTCAGAGTCCTGCTGTCCGTCGGGTTTCCTGTGAAAAAGTTCCATCCGATTATTGCCCCTACAATTGTCTGGGTTGTCGATACCGGGATTCCGAATTTAGTCATCAGGTACACCGTCATCCCGGCGCAAAGTGCAACCGTGAAGGAACCTCCCACTGCATTCACTGCACCCAACTTGCCGAGAGTATCCGATGCACCTCCTCCCTGGACAACAGCGCCGATGATCACAAAGACCGAAGCTATAATTGCTGCTTTCCTGAACGTTATCATTTTTGATCCGACTGCAGAACCAAAAACATTCGCCGCATCATTTGAACCAAGTGACCACCCGAGGAAAAGTCCGCTAATCAGAAACAGGAGGGACATAATCTATATTGATAATCAATTAACTTTTAAAACTCGACTCACAACGCACGGTACAGGATGCACGACGCACGACCAACGGAAGAACATTATAGTACAACCCGACATCGTTTTATTTCTTTCGTCAGTCGTCAGCCGTTTACATTACTATCTGAATTGCCATGGCCGACAGCATATCAGCCGCCTTTTGGGCAGTGTCAGAAATTTTTTCTATATGATGAATAATATATCGCAGGTGTTGTTTGTGTGCAAGATCAAGTTCATTCATTTCCTGAAAAATGATCTTTTTAACATTCTTTGATATCTTATCTGTTTCACTTTCAAAGTAATAAACTTTCAATAATTTCTCCCTGACAGTATATGGAGTCTTGAAATATGCCCGTGCTGCAGGTATAAGTTCTTCGCCTGCGCTAACCGAAGCCTCAGTGATGCTGATAATGCCTTCGTAAAGGGAGTGTGGTATGTCAGGCATTTCAATACTGAATTCATTCAGGGATGATTTGATCGTATCAATGATTTCATCAAGGACATCAATGAGAGAACTGACCTCACCCCTGTGCTGAGGAAGAATTGAATGAGTTATCATTTCATTTTCAATCGACCGCTGGAGTTTATCAGCATTGCTTTCAAGCGATTCAACCTTCTGAATATGCCTTTCAAACGATTCCATGTCCCTGTCAAGATATGACTTGACTCCTTCCCTGAAAACCAGCAGCCCCAGATCAATGTCGTCAAAAAACTCATCAATCTTTATAATAATATCTTTAGTAGCTCTTGTAAAAATGGCCATTTTCCTGATTTTTTGATTCTGTTAACAAATATAGAAATTAAAGATGATTAGTTGCTGCAATTAAAGTATTAGAGATGCTTTTAAAATAGCATTGATGAAACTCTGTGAGGCCTTTGTGCGACTTTGGAGTTTACGAGCCCGGCGAAGCCAATGCGCTCGCGGGGATTCACAAAGAACCATTTTTTAACAGCCCCTTGCAACCAATCAGAATTCTATTATTTTTTCCACTTTGAAACCTCTCAGGTACTGTTTCAGAATTACCTGTATGTCGCGGTTGTCTTTGGTTGGTTCAATGCAATCGTGCAGAGCTGATAACCCAAATCCCATTGCATTGATATTAAAATAGCCATAGCCTTCGCACTTACCGTTCACGATTTTTACGGCGCACCGTTCTTCTTTTTCCCTTCCTTTATCAATAATGAAAAAATTTCGTCTTGCGAAGATAAACTCATCGGCTGCTTTCTTTGCTCTTTCATTGTACTTTGCTGCGGGCTCCTTCCCGCAGCATGCACCATGACAGATGCCTACATGGAAATGGAAGCATGGTCCGTCAGTATCGTACAATCCGGTCAGCTTTTGGCAGAGTTCATACTTCTCAACAAGTGCCAGGAGCTTTGATTTTGCCTTTTCCCTGGAAGTAAAGACGGAGAGCGGCGTATCGTCTGTTTTCACCTGACTGTACCGGAAGTTTATATACCCTGCCCGGTCGCTAGAACTGAAAATGCCCCACTGGAAGTATGAACTGCGCTGTGCCCTGTTATATACAGGTTTGTTCTTTTTTATTTCCGATGATTCCTTCAGCAAAGCTATCAGCTCACTTCCTGTAACTTCCCAGTCAATGTCGGCAATTATATCCCTCATTTCCATCGCCCGTGCAGAAGTATTGTTAGACAGATGCGTTCTTATTCTTTCCTGAAGGTTCCTGCTTTTGCCAATATAAATAAGATCTCCTGCTTCGTTGAAGAAGTAATAAACTCCCGGCTCTTCAGGTATGGAGTCAATTTTTGACAAATCAAGATGCGGATTCAGCTTGGAAATTTTGGTGTTCCTGAGAAGGCCTGAAAATTCCCCGTTTATTTCCCTGTCGCGGTAAATAAGTTTTTCAAATAGTTTTACAGTTGCAAGAGCGTCACCTGATGCCCTGTGCCGGCCGTTTATAATTATGTTAAGATTTTTGCAGAGATTGCCGAGGCTATATGAACTGTGCCCCGGGATAAGCTTCCGTGAAAGGGTGACCGTGTCAAGTATGTTTCTTTTGAAGTTGTATCCTAATGTCTTGAATTCCTGTCTTATAAAGGAATAATCGAATCTCGCGTTGTGGGCGACAAAGGTACGACCTTCAGTGAACTCCACTATTTCCCGCGCAACCTCATAAAACTTAGGTGCATTTTCAACCATTTCATTGGTTATACCGGTCAGTGCCGTAATAAAATATGGTATGTTCCTTTCAGGGTTAATAAGGGATACAAATTCCCCGGTGATCTTTTCACCGTCATACTGATAGATGGCTATTTCAGTAATCTTCTCCATCCTTGCACTTCCGCCGGTGGTCTCTATATCAACGATGGCATACATGAAATGAGATTTCTGCCTGATTGTAGATGCTAAGATAAATAGTTTTAAATGCAGATCAGCTTATTGTTAGTATTTTTATATCAACTAAAAATGATGGTCATGAATGAATGCTACGGAAAAAAATTTGTTTTGAACGGGAAGCTTGAACCTTCAGATCTTTTTGACAATTCGATTGTCTACGAAGGTGATTCTGTTTATGAAGTAATACGAATGGTGAAAGGCAATCCTGTTTTCTTCCACGATCATATGGAAAGGCTTGAATCAAGCATCAGGCTGCAGCATAAAACTCCTCTTGCCGACAGGTCAGCAATAAGGAGAGACATCATTAAGCTGACAAAAACAGACAGGAAGAGGGAGATTAACCTTAAAATAGTTTTCAATTACAACATGGATTACTGCAAATTACCTCATTTATTTCATTGAGCCCATTTATCCGTCTGAAGAGCAATACAGGGAAGGCGTAAAGGGGATATTGTTCTACGCTGAAAGAAAAGATCCGGAATCGAAAGTGATAAACCATAAGCTCCGTTCGTTAATTTACCAGAAGCTTATCCTGGAAAGAGCTTATGAAGCCCTTCTTGTGAACGAAAAGAACGAAATAACCGAGGGTAGCCGGTCAAATATCTTTTTCCTCAGAGGGAATAAACTTACAACAGCTCCCGACTACATGATCCTGAACGGCATAACCAGGAAGCATATTCTTGATATATGCAATGAAGAAAAAATAGATGTGACATTAAAATGCATCAGGGCTGATTCTATTTCAGAATATGATGCCGTATTCATGACAGGGACTTCACCTATGGTACTGCCTTTTAACCTCATTAATGATATTGCTTTCAGGGTGCAGTTCCCCGTTATTGACAGGCTCAGGGAACTTTATATTAAAAAGGCCGAGGAGAGCATTCAGAGGTTCATGAAGAACGACTGACCGGTATTTTATTCATAAACCGTTAATTTTGCTATCTTTGCATTTCATAAAATAAAACCGTTAAAAATGGCAAGTGTCAGAAGACTTAAAAAGGATATAGATTGCATTATTTTTGAAGTTATCTCCGACTGCTTTTCTTTCGGGAGCCTTCATCCTGATGAAAAAAACGAGGAGGTCACAGCGATATTAGCCGATGCCGTAGAACTGAGAAATGACCTTGTCAGACGGGTCAATAATCCGGAAAATAACAGTGACGCCAAAGCATTGAGGGCTCATTTTCAGAATGTCGTAAAAGACCTTCATACCGGCGTCGATAAACTTTGCTTAAGGCTCAGTTCCCTACCCGAAGCGAAAAAATAAAATTCCGGTAAATCTGGTTTCCGCACTTAAGGCATTTGCCGTTTTTATCAAGACCGGTTAATCTGATATTATAGCCCGACCTTCTGGTGACAGTAGTGCCGCATTTGCTGCAAAGAGTGTCCTGTCCTGAAACTGAATCTGTATTTCCGATGTACACATATTTCAAATGCTTTGAAGCAATATCAAACAATTTTTCCAGAGTTTTCCCGGGAGTTGCAGGATCATTTCTCTTGTACATGGGAAAATACCTGCTGAGATGCAGTGGTGTTTCATCACCTGTCTCACCGGCTATCCATTTTGCCTCTTCTTCCATCTCATTCTGGTTGTCATTCCTCCCCGGGATAACAAGAGTTGTGAGTTCAAGATGCCTTCCTGATTTTGATATCTGCCTTATTGATGCCTTTACGGGTTCGAGATCCGCTCCTGTCATTTTTTTGTAGAAATCCTTGTCAAATGCTTTAAGGTCAATATTGAAAGCATCGATAAAGCCAATTATTTCATCAAGTGGATCAGGATTGACATAGCCATTGCTTACCATAACCGTATAAAACCCTTTCTCCTTCATCCTTACTGCCATATCCCTCATGAATTCAAACCATATTATCGGTTCATTATAAGTAAATGCCAGACCAATATTATTTCCTGCTGAATCAGAATCACTGAGGATCTTTTCAGGCCCGATATTCGGGGAATAGGTATCCTGTTTTTCCTGTGAAATCTGCCAGTTCTGGCAGAAATCGCATCTCATGTTGCATCCGTATGAACCGATTGAAAGGATGTTCATTCCCGGGAAAAAGTGATAGAGTGGCTTTTTTTCAACCGGGTCCAGGGAATAACCGGATATGACGCCATAAGTCAGTAGTTCAATCTGCTCACCGGTGTTTTTCCTGACTCCGCATATACCTTTTATGTCTCTGGAAATCTTGCAGAAATGAGGGCAAAGCTGACATTCAATGTACCTGTCATATCTGATAAACAGTGGTTTCATTACTATTTGCATTTCATATAAAATTACGATTAATAATTTTTTGGAAAAAACATCTTTCAGGATAAAGTTCATGCTTACCGGTAATTTCATTTATCAGTTAACAAAATATTGTTATTTTTATGAACTTTAAATCCGGCCGGAAATCAGAAAAAATGCAATTAATACCATGAAACGCAACTACTATCTCGTCAACCTAATTTTCCTTATCTTTTTCGCAATTTCCTTCCTGACGAATATTCTTGGCGCAATAAATCCGAATGCAAGCGACAGCTATACCCTGAGCGGTACAATGACGGGATTTCTGCCATTTTCATTTTTTATCGCATATGCCCTGATGTCAATTCCATCGGGAATGATAATTCAGAAATTCGGTGAAAAGAAATGTCTTATTCTTGCATGGATACTTGCATTGTGCGGGGCTCTTATCTTCTCGCTTTTCCCTGTTTTCCCGGTGTTTTTGTGCTCCTTGTTTCTTATAGGATGCGGGATGGCAATTCTACAGGTGGCAATTTATCCGTTGCTTCGGGTGACAGGAGGAGAAGAAAATTTTGCTTTTAATTCGGTGGTTGCCCAGCTTGTCTTTGGAGCTGCTTCGTTTCTGAGTCCTTTTGTGTATTCATACCTGGTCACCCATCTTAATGGTACTAAGGCTTTAAGCAATTCCTTCCTGTCCATGATGGCTGCACTGACACCCAATAAGCTTCCCTGGGTTTCAATTTACTGGATCTTTGCATTTGTAAGTTTGTTTATGATGCTGATTATCCTGCTTTCACGCTTCCCGAAAGTTGAGCGCAAGGAGGATGAAATTGTAGGGGCCTGGGCTACTCATGTTGAACTGTTCAGACAGAAGACAGTGATCCTGTTCTTTCTCGGGATCTTTTGCTATGTGGGTACCGAACAGGGAATTGCAAACTGGATCTCTGAATTCCTGAGAACATATCATGGACTGAGGCCCGAAGTTGAAGGCGCAAGGGCAGTAGGATTATTTTGGGGCCTGATGACCGTGGGATGCGTTCTGGGCTTGTTCATGCTTAAAATAATGGACAGCAAGATTGTGTTGAGAATATTTACAGTTGCCGCGCTAATAATTCTTACCTCGACACTTTTCGGAAGCAAGGGTTTTGCCTTATTTGGTTTCCCTGCCCTGGGCTTTTGCCTGTCGGTAATGTATGCAGTCGTTTATTCTCTTGCATTGAACAGCGTCTCAAAATATCACGGCTCATTTGCCGGCATACTGTGCACTGGCATTGCGGGCGGGGCCATTGTTCCCCTGATAATCGGAAAACTGAAGGACCTTATCGGACTGCAGGCCGGAATGACAGTGCTATATCTGACACTTGGATACGTACTCTTTATTAGCTTCTGGGCTAACCCAATTATCAGGAATGCAACTGTAACAAGGAAGAAAAAGCAGTAAAGGGAGCCCTGAAAAAGGGAGACCGCAAAACCTGAAATGCGATACGTTAAAATCAACTGGCAATAACTTTTAACTTCAGAAAATGAAAAATACTGATCAGAAATCAACAAAGCCGGTAGAAATAACTCGCCGGAATTTTGTAAAGACAGCCGCCTCAGGAGCTGCTGCTTTAACGATCCTGCCCAGCTTTACCGTAAGCGGACTGGGGCATGTTCCTCCGAGCGATAAGCTTTTGATAGCTGCCATCGGTTGCGGAGGTGAAGGAAGAGACGATATCCGTCATTATGCCATTGCGCCGAAGAAAAATGCAGAGATAGCATTTTTGTGTGATGTCGACGACAGAAATGGGGCTCCAAAAAGAAAAGAGTTCCCAAAGGCAAAGTTTTACTACGACTGGCGCGAAATGTTTGATAAGGAAAGTAAGAATTTTGACGCCGTTTCAGTCGCGATACCAGATCATAATCATGCTATTGTGGGTCTGAGCGCTATGCAACTTAAAAAGCACCTGTACCTTCAGAAGCCTTTGACGCATGATATTTTTGAAGCCAGAATCCTGACTGAGGCAGCTGAAAAATACAAGGTCGTAACCCAGATGGGCGATCAAGGTGCTTCATGCGATGGCATGAGGACTCTGCGTGAATGGATAGAGGCCGGTGTGCTTGGAGATATCGACGAGGTTTATTGCTGGACCGACAGGCCGGTTTGGCCTCAGGGTATACCATGGCCAAATAATCATCCTCCGGTACCCACTGAACTGAAATGGGATCTCTGGCTGGGAACAGCTGCTGAAACGGAGTATATCGACAACCTGGTACCGTTCAACTGGCGCGGATGGTGGAGGTTCGGCACAGGGGCGCTGGGAGATATGGGCTGCCATATAATGGGGCCGCCTTTTAAATTGCTCGGGCTGGGCTATCCGACGGAAGTATCCGGCAGTGCAAGCACCGTTTATGAAGGTATCTTCAGGGAAGGATTTTTCCCTGAAAGCGGACCTGTTTCGAGCTCCATCAGGTTCAGATATGAACTGAAGAACGGAAAGGACCTCAGCCTCTACTGGATGGATGGAGGTATTACGCCTGAGCGACCGGTCGAACTCGATTCCGACAAGAATATGAATGACGTAATGGGCGACTGGCCCGGTTTGAACGACTATGAAGGAGCAACCCTGTTTGTAGGAACAAAAGGAAAGGCAGCCTGCGGTTGGGGAGGAAGAAATCCTGTTCTTCTGCCGCTGACGAAAAATAAGGAAATCAATATACCGAAAAAATATCCCCGGGTCGACGGCGATATGGACGGCCATTGGTGGCAATGGATTGATGCATGCATTGCAGGATATGGAAATGCAGAAGTTGACTCGCCATTCGTTGGATATGCCGGTCCGCTGTCTGAAACGGTACTGATGGGAAATTTACTTCTCAGAAGCTTTAACATTAGGGAGAAAATAACCAGAAAAGATCCTGTTTACGGAGAAATGGAAGGCAATGTTTTCTCCGGACGATATATAAATTACAAATGGGATGGGGCTAATATGCGGATAACAAATTTTGAACAGGCAAACCAGTTCGTCAGGAGAGAATACAGGAAAGGCTGGGGAGAAATGAAAATATGAAAGAAATAATCTTCGACAACTATCAGGATATGTCAGCAAACACAGCAAGCCGGATAGCTGCCATTATTTCCGGAAAGCCTGATGCCATGATCTGTTTTGCGGCCGGTGAAACCTCAGTCGGTACTTTTGAACAGCTCATTGAACTTAACAGATCAGGTAGGATAAGTTTCAGGAAGTGCAGTATTGTAGGGTTGGATGAATGGATGAACCTGGGGCCAGCAAGAGTTGAAAACTGCTTTTCATTCCTAAAAAAACATCTTTTTGATCATATCGACTATGCTGAAGAAAACCTCTGTTTCTTTAACGGAGAATCGAATGATCCGGCAACGGAATGTAAAAAGACTGACGATTTTATTAAGAAACACGGGCCGGTCGACATGATACTGCTTGGCATTGGTATGAACGGACATCTGGGACTGAATGAACCAGGGACACCTTTTGATCTTTATTCTCATGTGGTTGATCTGGATAATGTTACAAAAAAAGTCGGCCAGAAGTATTTCACTGGCAGGGCAGTGCTCTCTGCCGGAATTACCCTGGGGATTAAACATATAATGGAAGCCCGTACTGCAATCCTCCAGATCAGCGGGGCAAAAAAGGCAGGACTTTTAAAACATCTTATTGACTGTGAGATTTCGCCGGATTTTCCGGCTTCTTCTTTAAAATTACATTCTAATTCTTACCTTCTGGCCGACAGAAAGGCTTCTGAGTATCTATAATAATAATAAGGTGAAGATAACCGACAGAAAAGCAGAAGCTGTCAGGGAGACAGTCAGAAGACTGCAGGAAACAGGAAATTCCCGGTTTAACGCCGTGCTGGGATTTGATGCATGCATTGATAATATTATCCGTGTGATTAAAGGAAAAGGGGAAAACAATAATATTGAGTTTTTCAGTAACAGCCGCGAGTTTGGCGAGTATCTTATAAAACACGAAAACATTAGCTGTGGCATCGAGCTTAAAACTATTGTTTCAAAGATTGGCGGGAACATGGTAATTATGGGAAATGCCCTTGGCAATCTTGGCGTAAAGTCTGACTGTATCGGGACATTCGGCTTTCCTGAAATATTGCCGTTTTTCAGATCGATGTCACCGAACTGCACGCTTCATACAGTTGGGGAAACGATTACAGCTTCTGCCCTTGAATTCAGTGATTCAAAAATTATAATGTTCGATCCGGGTCCATACGTTAATATTGACTGGGAAGAGATTAAAAACAAGCTTGGGACCGAACAGATTACGCGGTTGTTTTCAGGGAAGCAATTGATAGCACTTCTTAACTGGAGTGAGCTTGAAAAATCATCTCTTATCTGGAAGGGCATATATGAAGAAATTTTCCCGGCTTTGAAATCAGGAGCTAAATTGCCTGTTCTTTTTGCAGATCTGGCTGACTGTTCCAGAAGACCGGCAAGTGAGATCCAATCAGTTGTTTCCCGCCTGGCACAGTTCACAAAGTATTCAAAGGTTATTTTAAGTCTTAACCAGAACGAAGCCTCTGTTTTAGCAAAAGCGATGAACGTTCCTGATGCCGGACAGGATGAAGGATTTATAAGGAAATTGTTTAATGCCAGCAATGTAAGCGAGCTTGTTATTCACCGTACAAAAGATGCTTTGGCTTTTAACGGAGAAAGGTTTGAAGAATGCGGCACCTTCTTATGTGAAGATCCTGTGATACTTACAGGCGGAGGCGACAATTTTAACGCCGGGTACTGTTTTGCGGCGCTTATCGGATGCGATCTCTTCCAGTCATTGCTGATTGGCAATGCTGTCTCGGGCTACTATGTAAGAAACGGGAAAAGCCCTGATACAGGCAGGTTGGTAGATTTCTTAAAATTATTTAACGAATAAATTACCAGCGATTACTTTATTGCCTTGATTGAGCACCCACGTCATGAAATGTCGTCAGTAAGGGAAAATCAGATATGAATGTTCTGATCGTTTTTCAGTGTGATCAATTATTTTGAGGAAAATACGGTTGGAAGTCTTAAAAGAGTCATCAGAAAATCAGTTTTTTTAAGGTTTAAATGACATAAAATCGTTTATAATTATCTGTTTCTTAGATAAATAATTTTTTTTTTGCAATATTTTTAATTTTTAACATTTAATTTAAAAAAATGTTAAATTTGTTTATTGAGAATTCATGATTTAACTTGATTAAATCTGAGGTTCTGACAACCTTAAAACCTTGAATACAATTTTAACGAACTTATTTTAATTGTTATTTAACTACCATAACTTAACCAAATCAACTCACTATGCGGACTTTTCGGAATTTATTATTCATGTTGAGAGGATGTTTGATTTGTCTTCTCTTTTTTGGCTTTGCAATCGGCTCAGCCAATGCTCAGCAAAGAACGGTCAAAGGTAAAGTTACTTCAAAAGAGGAGGGGCCTTTACCCGGAGTAAATGTAGTACTTCAGGGAACAGTGCAGGGAACCTCCACTGATGTGAATGGTAATTTTACCATTTCTGTTCCGGGTCCTGCTGCAATTCTGGTCTTTACTTTTATCGGTTACAACTCTCAGACCATTACTGTCGGAGACCGTAATCAGATTGACGTGGAAATGGCTGCCTCAATCAGCGCTCTAAGCGAAATTGTGGTTACGGGATATGGCACACAGAAGAAAGGGGAAATTACAAGTTCCATTTCCACTGTAAAATCGGATGAGTTCAACAAAGGCAGCATTGAAAGGCCTGAACAACTGATCGAAGGAAAGGTTGCAGGACTGTCCATTACAAAGCCCGGAGGCGACCCTAACGGATCATATAACATTCGCTTAAGGGGCCTAAGTACGATTGGTGCAAATACACAACCTCTGGTTGTTATCGACGGGGTGGTCGGGGCAAGCCTCGATAACGTAGATCCAAATGATATTGAAACAATAAATGTACTGAAAGATGGCTCTGCCGCAGCTATATATGGAACACGGGGATCAAGCGGTGTTATTCTTGTAACAACCAAACAGGGCAAAAAAGGCACAGCCACCGTTGAATACGATGTTTATGGAACAATGGAGACAGTTGCAAAGAATACTCCTGTTATGAATGCTACTGAATGGAGGGCCTTGCATAATGAGCTTGGTCTTGGAACTGATTTTGGAAAAAGCACTGACTGGTTTAAGGAAATAGAGCAAACAGGTTATACAATGGTTCATGGCCTTTCGCTTTCAGGCGGAAGTGATAAAACCACCTACAGGGCTTCAATCAATTACCATGATGCTCAAGGCATTGAGCGGAATACTGGAAACAATATAGTTAATGGAAGGATCAGTCTTTCTCAAAAAGCAATAAAGGATAAATTTACCTTTGATGTGAACCTGGGAGGTACAGAAAAAACAGCACAATTGTGTTATCCCAATGCATTCAGATATGCAACAATTTATAATCCGACCGCTCCTGTAAGAAGCACTGATCCGGCTTATACAATGTATGACGGCTATTTTCAGCAGGTTCTGTTCGATTACTATAACCCGGTACAGATTGTGAATGAAGATGTAAATGAACAGAAAAGCAGAATAATGAACCTTACATTAAAGGGTACCTATGAAATCCTTAAAGGACTGAACATTGATGCTTCTTATTCAATGCAGAACAATAGCACATTAGCGGGTCAGTACTATAATTCACATGATTACTGGGGAGGAATGAACAGGAATGGCTTAGCTTCAAGACAGGAAGATAATACCGCCAGCCGGCTTTTTGAATCAACTGCACACTGGATGGGTAGAATAGGTTCTGATGTTGACCTCACGGTATTGGGAGGCTATTCTTATCAGGATTTTGTCAACGAAGGCTTTTATGCTCAGGGAGGAAATTTTATCACTGATGATTTTTCTTTCAATAATCTCGGTGCTGCCCTTGATTTTAAGAATGGATTGGGCACAATAACAAGTTATAAAAACTCAAATAAACTGATCGCATTTATCGGACGTGTCAATTTGAATGTCAGCAATCTTTGGTTTGTAAATGCAAGCGCCAGGTATGAAGGATCATCCAGGTTTGGTGTAAACCATAAATGGGGCTTATTCCCATCTATTGGCGGTGGATTGGATCTGGCCAAGCTGCTTCAGGTTGATGCCATTGATAATCTGAAAGTAAGGGCCAGTTATGGTATAACCGGAAACCAGCCAAGCTCCAGTTATTTGTCAGTGCTTCAACTGGGTCCTCAGGGCAATTTCTACTATAATGGCAGCTATGTCCCTGGTTATTCACCGATTAGCAATGCTAATCCGGATCTTAAATGGGAAAAGAAAGGTGAAATTGATGCAGGGTTTGATTTTTCATTATTTAAATCTACATTATCAGGTTCATTCGACTATTATACAAGAACTACAACTGACTTGTTATGGCAGTATGTTGTACCTGTTCCGCCAAACCTTTATCAACAGGCATGGATGAACATTGGGAAATTAAGGAGCGCCGGCCTGGAATTGACACTTACATGGAATGCCGTTAAGAGACCTGATTTTACTTATAGTATGACTATAACACCCTCTTACAGTATCGAGAACACTCTGGTTTCCCTTTCCGGGACCTTTAATGGTTCTAAACTGACTTATGGAATTCAGGATCTGAGTGATATGGGCTCACCAGGGCAAAATCAGGTTCCATTGGTAAGGTTACAGGAAGGTAAACCGATCGGTCAGCTTCTTGCACTCCAATTCAAGGAAATTGATCCACAGGGGAACGAAATCTTTGTTGATCAGAACAAAGATGGAACAATTGACCAGGCTGACCGTGTAATAGTTGGCAATGGCCTGCCGAAATTCCTGATGGGATTTGCAAATACATTCGGCTACAAGAACTTTGACCTGAATATATTCTTCCGTGGTATATTCGGACATGATCTTGTGAATTCATTCCGCGGCTTTTATGAAGTGCCAAGGATGATCGGATCATACAACCTGCCAAAAACTGCTGCAGACCAGAGAAATCCCACTACACACGTTCTTCTTAACAGCTCTTCGGGTCTTTTATCAAGCAAGGATGTTGAAAATGCTTCTTTTGTTTCTCTTGATAATGTCAGCCTGGGTTATAATTTCATTTTACCTAAGAGTTCAGCATTCAGCAAGCTTAGAGTTTATATTGCCGGAAATAACTTATTTTATATTACCAAATATAAAGGTGTAGATCCTAACCCAAGATATGTGGATAGTGCTACCGATATGGGAACATATCTTAGTCCGCTTGTACCAGGTATCGACAGAAGGGATGAATGGTTCAGAACCAGATCATTTACTTTTGGTGCAAACGTCGTTTTTTAAATCTAAAAATGAATGAGACATGAAAACAAAAGAAAGAAATAAAATAGGAACGACATTTTACCTAAGATTAATATTAGGTATCTTTATTGTAGCTGCTGTTGGACAATCCTGTACGAAGCTGGATGAAACACTTTACAGTAATGTTACCCCAGCCAATTTCTTCAAATCGGACCAGGAATTTGTATCGGCCCTGGGAGCTGCATATACTCAGCTGGGGAATTATGCTTCACAGGAGACTTATGCCCTGCAGGAACTTACCACCGATGAGATGACTTGTCCTACAAGGGGACAGGATTGGGATGACGGCGGTAACTGGAGAAGACTTCATCTGCATTCATGGAAAACTGAAGATAACGCAGTAACTAATGCCTGGAGCTTTGATTTTGCCGGCATTAATACATGTAACCGTTTGATTTATCAGTTTCAAAGCTTGTCGGCCAGCGGACAGGTTAATGCAAGCACGGCTGCATCATATATTGCAGAACTTCGGACGCTGCGAGGTTTCTTTTACTGGCAGCTGGTTGATATGTATGGCAATGTGCCTATGGATACAAGTTTTGTCAACGTTTCTGCAGCACCTCCTACTGCATCAAGAAGTACTATTTACAACATGCTTATCAGTGATCTGGAAGCTGCTGTTCCCCTGTTGACAAGAACAGTGGGCGGAACAGCTTATGGCCGTATTAATTATTATGCAGGAAAGTGCCTGTTAGCAAAGTTATACCTGAATGCAGGAGTTTATGTAAATGCCCCTGCATGGGCTAATGTGGTTGCTGCCTGTGATACGATAATCAACTCCGGCAAGTATTCTCTGGAAAGCAATTACTTTACGAATTTCAATGTAAATAACTCCGGTTCTAAGGAATTTATCTTTGCTATACCTTATGACAAAGTATTTTTCACAGGTTTCGAATGCGGGGCTCAGTCATTGCACTATGGAAACCAGTACACCTATAACCTTCAATATCAACCCTGGAATGGCTTTTGTACTCTTCAGGAATTCTACAATTCCTATAGTGATAACGACCTTAGAAAGGGTGATGTTGGCACACTGCAAGGTCCTCAAAAAAGACGTGGTAATTTTCTTGCAGGATATCAATACAGGGCTGATGGGGCTACTTTAGTTACTGATGATGGATTTGAAGCTCCTAACCCTACACGTCAACCTGCACCTTTGCTTGGAGACCCTGATGGCGCTCCGCTTAATTTTGGAAATATGTTTTCAACGCAACCACAGATAAATGAATTGGGTCCACAGGCATATCGCCAGTCAGGTGTAAGAATCGGTAAATGGGAATATGAAATAGGAGGTACATCAGAAATGAGTAATGATTGGTGCGTATTCCGTTACGCAGATGTACTGTTGATGAAAGCAGAAGCACTCTGGCGCATAAGCAATAATTCGCAGGATCCTCAGGTACTGGCTCTTGTTAACCAGATCCGGGAACGTGCCGGTTTAACGGATCTTACTACTATTGATAGTGCTCTGAGTTTTGACCTTGCCGGTGGTACTGTTGCCGGTGGAGAATTATTCAATGAAATGGGACGTGAAATGTTCGCTGAGCACAACAGGAGACAGGATCTGATCCGTTGGGGATACTTTACCGATAATGATAAATGGGTGCTTCCATTTTATAACCCGGGAGATGTGCTTAACTCAGGCAGTAGTTTTTCTTATCTCACAATTTTCCCGCTTGGCAGGGCTGTACTTTCTGCTAATCCTAATCTGGTACAAAACCCAGGTTATTAGCGTACAATTTTTAAATTAGTTTTTCAGGAGAGCAGGCAATTGCTATATTTGCTTGCTCTTTTTTTTACAGAAAGTTTAAGGCATTTACTAATCATATGATCAGATATTTTCAGGATACAGTTGTTTCTTTAAAGTACAGATGCTTTGAAGCTGTACTTTTGATCCTGATTATCTTGTCGTTAGGCTCCTGTAATCCGAAGGAACCAGGGAATAAGGTAAAACAACTTTTTTCACTTCTTAATAAAAGCCATACGCATATAGGTTTTATAAATAAAGTCGACTATAACGAAGAATATAATACATACACATACCGGAACTTTTACAACGGGGCCGGCGTCGGAATTGGTGACTTTAATAACGATGGTTTGCCGGATATATATTTTTGCAGCAACCAGACAGGAAACAAGCTCTATATAAACAAGGGAAATTTTGTTTTTGAAGATGTAACTGAAAAGGCAGGTGTCGGTTGTGAAGGCTCATGGTCAACAGGAGTCAGCATAGCCGATGTGAATGGCGATGGCTGGCCGGATATCTATGTTTGCAAATCAGGTAAGCTTGGCGGTCCGCATAGGGCGAACGAATTGTTCATTAATAACGGAGACCTTACATTTACTGAAAAAGCAGCTGAATATGGACTCGCAAATGTAGGATTGTCAAACCATTCTGCATTTTTTGATTATGATCGCGACGGAGATCTCGATTGTTATCTTCTCGATAACTCCCTTCAGTCAGTAACCGAATTTGATATGAAGCCCGGGCAACGTCAGATTCCCGATTCTCTCGGAGGAAACAAACTTTTCAGGAATGATTCCGGACATTTTGTCAATGTGACAAGGGAAGCAGGTATATACGCAAGTAAGATTGGTTTTGGGCTCGGCGTAAGTATTGCTGACGTGAACCGGGACGGGTGGTTAGATATCTATGTTTCAAATGATTTTTTTGAACGCGACTACCTCTATATCAATAACAAAAACGGAACTTTTACAGAAGCGCTTGAGGATCAGATTCGTGAAATAAGCCTCAGCACAATGGGCGCCGATATAGCTGACATAAACAACGATACTTATCCCGACATATTTACAACCGATATGACTCCGGAAGGAAATGAACGCCTGAAAACAAAAGCTTTGTTCGACAGCTGGGATACGTACCAGATGAAGTTAAAAAATGGCTATTATCATCAGTTTGGAAGAAATGTTCTTCAACTGAATAACCGCAATGGTTCTTTTAGCGAAATAGGAAGGTTAAGCGGGGTCAGCAGGACTGACTGGAGCTGGGGAGCACTGATAATGGATCTTGATAATGACGGATGGAAAGATATTTTTGTAGCTAATGGTATTTACAAAGACCTGCTCGACCGCGATTATCTCGATATATATTCAAATCCTTCCATGATGCGTTCAATAATCAGAACCGAGCAGAAGGCAATATTGAAGCTTATCGACATGATCCCCTCGGTTAAGGTCCCAAATTACGCTTTTCATAATAACGGCGATCTTACCTTTACAAACTATGCCGGCGTATGGGGGCTTGACCAGCCTTCATTTTCAAACGGAGCAGCTTATGGGGATCTCGATAATGACGGTGCCCTTGATCTTGTTGTAAACAACGTGAACATGCCTCCCTTTGTTTACAGGAACATGACCAGCGAAAGAAAAGAAGCAAATTTTCTGACATTGAACCTTAAAGGTACCGGAAAAAATATTGAGGCAATCGGTGCTTCAGTAACAATTTACTATGACGGAAAAACAAGTTATCTGGAACTTGTACCTTCACGGGGATTTCAATCCTGTGTTGATCCGAGACTTCACTTTGGCCTGGGGAAAGCAACTTCAGTTGATTCACTGATAGTAAACTGGCCTGATGGCAAGTGCACTGTTTTGCACAATTTGGCTGTAAACCGTTTTTTAACTCTTGATGAAAAGGATGTAGGCGGAAATTGCTTGAACTATCCGGCAAAATCTCAGCCGGTGATTTTTCAAAGAACGGAACAAATAAAGGGTCTTGATTATACACATAAAGAAAGCGATTTTATTGATTTTGAAAGAGACAAACTTTTGTTTGAGGGTTTATCCAATGAAGGGCCCCATATGGCGGTCGGTGATGTAAATGGCGACGGACTTGATGATATATTCATATGCGGGGCCAAAAACAGTCCTGGTGCCCTTTTTGTACAGGACAGGTCAGGTCACTTCAGAAGGACAAATGAAGCGCTGTTTGATAAAAACAGAATATCAGAAGATACAGACTGCTGTTTTTTTGATGCTGATGGCGATGGTGATATTGACCTGTACGTTGCCAGCGGAGGAAATGAATTGCCATCTACCTCATCCGCTCTGGCGGACCGGCTGTACATAAACGATGGCAAGGGGAACTTTGTAAAAAGCAAACAGGTTCTGCCGGCAGGGAAATATGAGAGTACATCGTGCGTCAGGCCTGCCGATTTTGACAAGGACGGCGATATGGATCTTTTTGTGGGAATCCGTTTGCAGCCGTTTGCCTATGGCGTACCTGTAAATGGTTATCTCCTTGAAAATGACGGGCATGGTAATTTTAAAAATGTGACAGCCCAAAAAGCTCCGGGATTAATAAATATCGGGATGATAACGGATATGCAATGGGCGGATGTTAATAATGACGGGTATCCGGATATGGTTATAGTGGGCGATTGGATGCCGGTAAAGATCTTTATAAATAATCACGGATATTTTACTGACGAATCTGAAAAGTACGGATTGAAAAATACGGAAGGATGGTGGCATACCATAGTCGCAAAAGACCTGAACGGAGACGGGAAAATAGACTTTGTTCTTGGTAACCAGGGCTTAAATTCATTTTTCAGGGCTTCCATAGAAAAACCCGTAACGATGTACGTGAATGACTTTGACCTGAACGGAACTATTGATCAGATAATCTGCACCTACAACGGAGATAAATCCTATCCTGTTGTAATGAAGGATGAGCTGGTAAAACAAATTCCCTCCCTGGCATTAAAATATATGAAATACAGCGATTATAAGAATCAGACTATCGAGGACATTTTCCCGAAGGAAGTGCTGGACCGTTCGATAAAACTCAATGCAAAGATGATGGAGAGCTGTGTATTGATCAACACGGGGGAGGGAAGTTTTAAAATTGTTCCGCTTCCGGTCGAAGCTCAGTTCTCACCTGTATATGCAATAATTGCTGATGATTTTGATCATGATGGCAATTGTGATATTCTTATCGGAGGAAATCAATACAGGGCTAAGCCCCAGACGGGTATTTACGACGCAAGCTATGGACTTCTCCTGAAAGGAAGCCCGGATGGAACCTGGCATTCAGTTCCAGCCCTGGAATCAGGGTTTTTCACAAAGGGCGAAATACGTAATTTTAAAATACTGAAAGTAAACAGTGAAAAAGTACTTACGGTCGCAAGAAATAATGATAATTTACAATTTTATAAATACTGACTTGGATTATGAAGATAAAAACCACATGGCTAATAGCACTTTTGATTTCAGGATCTATTATTTCCGGATGTTCACCCAGGGCAAGATATGAACACAGGCTGAAACATGAACTTGCTAGAGGGGTGCGATGTGATTCATTGTTTATGGGCCTTTATCTGGGAATGCCGCAGAAAGATTTTTATATGCGGTGCTGGAAACTTAACAAAAAAGGATTGATCAGACAGGGTACAAATAACGCATCTGTTGAATATACTTTGAATGGAGAGCTAAAGTATCCGGGAACCATGAATTTTTATCCAAAATTTTCAAATGGCAGAATATCCGCAATGCCGGTAAGGTTTGTCTATAGCGGGTGGTCACCTTGGAATAAAAAATTGTCAACCGATAATCTGGAAGCAGATGTATTAAGATATTGTAAAAGGACTTATGGAGGAGTGTTTATACCGGTAAAACATCATGAAAGAGGTATGGCTTACGTTAAAATTGACGGAAACAGGCAGATTTCAATTTTTAAAGATGTTGAGCCATACGTCCAGGTTGTTTTTACTGACTTGCTGGCAAAAAAAGATTCTATCAGTTCATCTCCTGTTGGAAATAGCAAATAGAATTCATACCAGGCTCCTGAAAAAAAACAGGATGTTCAATAAAACTAAATCGGACAATATCCCCATAAAATCAGCATTATTACTGATACCAGTATTTATTTTAGCCTGCGGGAGACAATCGGGTCAGCATGTGGAGAAGCGACTGTTTACACTTATGCCTTCCTCTTACACACATGCTGGTTTTGAAAACAAGCTTGATGTAAATAAGCAGGTCAGCTCCAATTTTAACATATATACTTACAGGAATTTTTATAACGGTGGAGGGGTTGCGCTTGGTGATGTAAATAATGATGGTCTTATTGATATTTTTCTGACGGCAAATATGGGATATAATGTCCTTTATTTAAACAAGGGGAATTTTAAATTTGAAGACATATCAGAAAAAGCCGGAATCAGAGGTAAGGGAAACTGGTCAACCGGTGTCTGCATGGCTGACGTCAACGGAGATGGTTTTCTCGACATATATGTGTGTAAATCAGGAAATGCAGTTACCGATGACAGGCATAATGAGTTGTTTATCAATAATGGAGATCTGACATTTACGGAATGTGCGAAGAAATATGGTCTTGATGATAATGGATATTCAACCCAGGCTATTTTTTTTGACTATGACAGGGACGGTGACCTGGACATGTACCTTCTTAACAATTCTTCAAGGGCAATTGGTAGTTTTAATTTGAAAAACAATCAACGTTTTATCCGCGATTCGCTTGGAGGGGACAGGCTTTTCAGAAATGACGGCAATAAATTTACTGACGTAAGCGAAGAAGCCGGAATTTACGGAAGCGTAATAGGATTTGGGCTTGGCGTTTCGGTTACTGATTTCAACGAGGATGGCTGGCCCGATCTCTATATATCAAATGATTTTTTTGAAAGGGATTATCTGTACATCAACAATGGGGACGGAACATTTTCCGAGAAGCTGACAGACATGATCCCTTCGATTTCCGCTGCTTCAATGGGAGCTGATGTGGCTGACATTAACAATGACAGGTTTCCGGAGATTTTTGCCACCGATATGGTCCCCGAGCATAATGACAGGCTTAAGACAAAAACTACTTTTGACAGCTGGGATAGTTATAAATCCAATGTAAATAATGGTTATTATTACCAGTTCACCCGCAATATGCTTCAGCTTAACAATGGAGACGGTACATTCAGCGACATCGGACGTATGGCCGGAGTCAATGCGACCGACTGGTCATGGGGAGCCCTGATAATGGACCTTGATAATGACGGATTGAAGGATCTTTTTGTGGCAAATGGCATCTATAAAGATCTGACAGATCAGGATTACCTCCAATATTTTTCAAACCGCGATATGATGATGTCTGTTATGTCAGGTAAAAAGGTTGATTATAAGGCACTTATTGACGCCATCCCTTCAGTAAAAATCCCTAATTATGCATTTAAGAACCTGGGTAATTATAAATTTCAGAATATGGCCGCTCCCTGGGGACTTGATATGCCAAGCTTTTCAAACGGAGCAGCCTATGGCGACCTTGACAATGACGGTGACCTTGATCTTGTGATCAATAATGTAAACATGCCCCTGTTTATATACCGTAATGAGACAAATCATAAAATCCCTGATAATCACTACCTGAAGGTGATTCTTAAAGGTGAGCCTCGGAATACTGAGGCGATAGGGGCAAAGGTCACTGTAAAAAATGCCGGAACATTCTATTATGTCGAACAGTCCCCGACACGAGGATTCCTGTCAACTTCCGACAATAGGCCCAATATTGGACTTGGCCCTCTTAAAATGGTTGATTCTCTGATTGTTGAATGGCCTGATAACCGGGTTACTCTCCTTACCAATGTAAAGACTGACCAGATCCTGACTTTGTACCAGAAAGATGCGGTACAAATGTCCCTGAACCTGGTAGATACTGTCAGCAACAGGAACAGATTTTTTATTGATATAAGCAATGAACACAGAATTAATTTCAGGCATATTGAGGATGACTTCAACGATTTTGACCAGATGCCTCTGATCTTTAACATGATTTCTACCGAGGGACCTCATATGTGTAAGGGAGATGTCAATGGGGACGGACTGGAGGATATTTTTATAGGCGGTGCCAAAGGCCAGCCTGGCGCCCTGATGATACAACGGAAGGATGGGACCTTTGAATCGATTGACAAGCCTCTGTTCGAAGCTGATAAATTATCTGAAGACATGGGATGCGCCATGTTCGATGCAAATGGTGACGGCTATCCGGATCTTTATGTTGCAAGCGGTAGCAATGAATTTCCTGAAACTTCGTCAGCTCTGGCTGATCGCCTGTATATAAACGATGGTAAAGGACATTTTACCAAATCGCCGCAGATCCTGCCTGCAGGAAAATATGAGAGCACCTCCTGTGTAAGGCCGGAAGACTATGATCATGACGGTAATATTGATTTGTTTGTCGGGGTGCGCCTTAAGCCTTTTTTATACGGGGTTCCGGTAAACGGGTACATCCTTAAAAATGACGGCAAGGGTATATTTACAAATGTTACACCCATGATCGCACCTGAACTTCAGAACGTAGGAATGATACATGATATGGTATGGGCTGACGTGAACGGCGACGGAAATAAAGATATTATACTGGCAGGAGACTGGATGCCTTTGAAAGTGTTTATAAATGAGAACGGAAAATTCAGGGAAAAGAAAGATGCTTTCTCTGAAAAAACAGACGGATGGTGGAATTGCCTGGCCATTGGAGATTTTAATAATGACGGTAAAATCGATTTTATTGCCGGCAACCACGGCCTGAACTCCAGGTTCAGGGCTTCGGCTGAAAAACCTGTCGATATGTACGTGAACGATTTCGACCTTAATGGGACGGTCGAGCAGGTTATTTGTACCTATGATGGAGATAAATCATATCCTTTGGCCCTGAAGCATGACCTTACAAAACAAATTCCTGCACTTGAAAAAAAATACCCGAAATATGAGATGTACAAAAATCAGCAGATAACTGATATATTCACACCCGAGCAATTAAGCAAAGCTATTCATCTTCATGCATATCTGCTGGAAACTTCATTGTTCCTGAATGACGGGAACGGCCATTTCACCAGAAAACCCCTGCCAATCGAAGTGCAGCTTTCTCCGGTTTATTCAATATATGTAGGTGATTTTAACGGCGACGGTAATCTCGACATACTGCTTGGCGGTAACCTGTACAATGCAAAACCTGAAACAGGACGGTACGATGCAAGTTACGGGACATTCCTTCTGGGCGACGGGAAAGGAAATTTCAGGAATGTACCGGCAAAGGAATCAGGATTCCGCGTGAAAGGTGAAGTCAGGGATATGATGGAAGTAAAAACCGCAAAAGGCAATATTCTGGTTGTTGCCAAAAGCAATGCTCCGATGCAGGTTTTCAAAGAATCAGGAAGATGAATTTTTATTATGAAAAACCTGACATTGATTCTGATTGCACTTATTTTTCTTTCTGCCTGTAAACAAAGGACTGATCATGATGAACATCTGTTTACGCTGTTATCTCCTTCTTATACTCATGTGAATTTCACAAATAAACTCACTGAAACAGAGCAGGCGAATATTATTGAATATCTCTATTTCAACAATGGGGCAGGTGTGGCGGCCGGTGATATTAACAATGACGGACTTATTGATTTATTTTTTACTTCCAATCAGGGGCCGAATAAGCTGTTCCTCAACAAGGGTAATATGAAATTTGAAGATATTACAGATGAAGCCGGAGTAGCAGGAAAAGGCAGCTGGAAAACCGGCGTGACCATGGCTGATGTAAACGGAGACGGGTTACTTGATATTTATGTCTGCGAAGTAGGAAATTATAAAAGTTTTCATGGAAAGAACCAGCTCTTTATAAATCAGGGCAACCTCAGGTTCAAAGATGAAGCTCATGATTATGGACTTGATTTTTCGGGTTTTTCAACTCAGGCGGCTTTTTTTGACTATGATATGGATGGCGACCTTGATATGTACCTTCTGAATCATTCAGTGCATACATCAAGAAGCTATGGTGGAGCACAACTGCGCTACCAATTTGATCCGAGGGCGGGAGACAGGCTTTTCAGGAATGATGTCCTGAACGGGAAGAATGTATTCCATGATATTACACGTGAGGCGGGAATTTACAGCAGCCAGATTGGCTATGGCCTTGGAATAAGTATCAGTGATGTTAACAATGATGGTTTTCCTGATATCTATATATCAAACGATTTTCATGAAAATGACTATTTGTACATAAATAACGGAAACGGAACTTTCAGTGAGCGGCTGACAGATATGATCAGACATACGAGCAGATCTTCAATGGGTAATGATATTGCTGATTTCAACAATGACGGATTGCCTGATATAATGGTCCTTGATATGATGCCTGATAAGGAAAAAATAAGGAAACAATCTGGCGGCGAAGATGATTATGAGCTCTTTAAAATGAAAAGAGATTACGGGTATAATTACCAGTACGTACGCAATACTCTTCAGCTTAATCTGGGTGGAGATATGTTCAGTGAAATAGGACTGCTGGCAGGAGTTTACTCAACTGACTGGAGCTGGTCGCCCTTGTTCTGTGATGTTGATAATGACGGATGGAAGGACCTGTTTATTACGAATGGCATTTACAGAAGATCGAATGATCTTGATTATGTAAAGTTTCTGACCGGAGGCAACCGCTACTTTCCGACAAAGGATAACAGCTCATTATCTGATCGTGAACTATATGAAAAGATGCCGCTTTATCCGAATGTGAATTACATCTACAGGAACAACAGGGACCTGACCTTTACAAATATGGCAAAGGAATGGGGATTTAATGTCAAATCATATTCCAATGGATCAACATATGCGGATCTTGATAATGACGGTGACCTTGACCTTATTGTAAACAATATAAATGCAAATGCCTTTATTTACAGGAACAATGCCGAACACAAGCTTAAAAATCATTATATATCCGTTGTCCTGAAAGGCAAAGGGCTTAATACTAATGGAATAGGAGCTCGCGTGACAGTTTTCTCCAATGGGACCAGGCAGATTGCCGAACAGTTCCCGACCAGAGGTTTCCTTTCTTCTACAATTGGCCCGCTGCATTTCGGTCTGGGAAATGCAGATGTGATCGATTCTTTGTCTGTGCAATGGCCCGATTTATCTGAACAGACTCTTAAAGATGTAAAGGCCGACAGGATTGTCACATTTGATATGTCGAATGCCGGGAAGCGCACTGGAATACGGAAAGCGGAAAGTCCAAAAGAGTTGATCTTTACTCCTTTAACTGTTCCCGGACTTGCTTTCAGGCATGTTGAAGATGCATATTCGGATTTCAGCAGAGAGCATCTTATTCCTCACAGTTTGTCTGCCGAAGGTCCCGCAATTGCTACGGCTGATGTAAACGGAGACGGAATGGACGATATATTCATCGGAGGGGCTAAAGGCCAGGCATCTGAAATTTTTATTCAGCAAAGCGACGGCAGTTTCAAAAAGCTGGATGTGCCGGCTTTGAAAGAACCCCATTATTCGGATGACACGGATGCTTTGTTTTTTGATGCTGATGGTGACGGGAAACCAGACCTTTATATTGTCAGAGGAGGTAACGAACTTCCTGCGGGAAATCCATTCCTCAGCGATCTTCTCCTCATAAACGATGGCAAGGGAGGGTTCAGGAAATGTGATAATGGAGCATTGCCGTTAATGTCTCATAACGGTTCGTGCGTACGGGCATGTGATTTTGACAATGATGGCGACCTCGACCTGTTTGTGGGATCCCGATCCATACCGGGAGCCTATGGCCTGTCTCCGGATCAATACCTTCTTGAAAATGACGGCCACGGACATTTCAAAGATGTTACTGAAGCCAGAAGTGCCGGACTTAAGAAAATCGGGATGGTAACGGATGCATGCTGGGTCGATTACGATAAGGATGGATATAAGGATCTGGTAGTTACTGGAGAATGGATGAAAGTGTGCATTTTCAAAAATGAGAAGGGGAATTTTAAAGATGTGACACAACAGGCTGGCCTTGATCAGACTTCAGGATGGTGGAACTGCGTTAAGGCCGCTGATATCGACGGCGACGGAAACATGGATCTGATAGGAGGGAATCTTGGATTGAATTCGATGCTCAGGGCCTCCGTCAGCGAACCTGTGGAAATGTACCTGAATGACTTCGATAACAACGGCTCTGTTGACCAGGTGATATGCTCCTATATGGATGGCATCAGCTATCCTGTTGCCTCACTTGATGAA
The DNA here is from genome assembly GCA_963789985.1 of uncultured Bacteroidales bacterium. Taxonomy (GTDB): domain Bacteria; phylum Bacteroidota; class Bacteroidia; order Bacteroidales; family VadinHA17; genus LD21. The sequence continues at coordinate 215,355 of CAWBNA010000019.1, forward strand.
CTTATGGAGCAGATATCGGGGCTGGGGAAAAAATTTCCTCATTATTCCGATTTCGGAGGGAAAACTGTTAAAGATATTTTTGGTACAAGTTCAGTTGAGAAATCAGACATTAAAAAAGCAGTGCTTTTTGAAAGCTGTGTATTCCATAATAATGGAAATGGAACTTTCAAAATTTACAAACTTCCTGTTGAAGCCCAGTTTTCTCCGGTACGCGGCATAATAGTAAACGACTTTAATGATGACGGTATAAAGGATATTGTAATTGCAGGGAATGATTATCAGGTCAGACCTTCGCTGGGGAGATATGACGCAAGCTACGGGTGGTTTCTGGAGGGTAAGCCTGATGGTACATTTAAGGCGATTATGCCTGCAGAAAGCGGACTTGCAATAAATGGAGATGCCCGTAAGATCGTCAGCATCACAATTCATGGGAAACATTGCCTTGCTGCTGCAGTGAACAATGGCGATCTGCAGATTTTCAGGGCAGGGAAGTAGACAGCCAGCGTTTATGTATTTCTTAAACACTGACTTTATTAAAGGACAGTTATATCTTTTCCTTTTTGTATGACAACGATATACTGTTTTTGTCTGCAAACGCTTCAGTTCCTTTTTTTAATGATTCATTAAGATCAGTATATGTTGTGCCCAGGCGAATGGTGATTTTCCTTCCCGATTTAAGAAAAAACAAGATTGAAAGCGGGTACACTTCAATTTTATCAATTTCTGAGATCTCAAAATTCTGAGGCGGAAGCATTGATACCCTCTTTAAAATCAATGTGGTTTGTCCGAATTCAATATATCTTTTCGCCTTACCCATGCCGGACAGGATCTCAAAATAACTGAAACCAATCAGAAAAGCTATTGTCAGCCATACTGAACCTGTTGATTTATATGTTGTTATATTGAGGATGATCCATGTAATTGCTACTATAAGGCAGACAAAGCCGAATGCGAGCTGAATCACTTTCACTGCCTTATTATCGTTTGTTGCCTCGAGGGGGAAATGATTTTTTTCCATCACTGTTTTAAATATGGCTTATTTCTTCTTACAAAAAATGTATGGAATTCCATTCCAAATATTTAACATTTTTTCACAACAGCCAAATTGCTTTTAATTTGACTTTAAACATAAAAGTTATAATTTTATAACTTGTAAAACAAAATAACAATATATGAAATACTCTTTGATTTCCAGCGTGCTGTTGTGCATGAGCAGCTTTGCTTTTGCCCAGCAGCCAAAACAGGAACCAGCTCCGATGACGCCTCAAATGACCGAGATTATGGACCCTGAAGTAAAAGTAATAGAGCCGCCGGCACAGGCCGGGATGCCACCTTCGGATGCCATTATATTGTTCGATGGCACTGATATCAATAAAGAATGGACAGACTTAAAGGGTAATCCTACCAAATGGATTGTTCAGGATGGTGCTATGATTAGTACAAAAGGTTCAGGAGATATACAGACCAGGAGAAAATTCAACGATTTCCAGCTTCATGTTGAATGGCGTTCTCCTTCGGAAGTGACAGGAGAAGGGCAGGGCAGAGGGAATAGCGGAGTATATCTTCAGGGACTTTATGAAGTTCAGGTTCTTGACAGCTACAACAACAGAACCTACAGACAGGGGCAGGCAGGCAGTCTTTACAAGCAGTATGCCCCTCTTGTGAATGTATGCAGAAAACCAGGCGAATGGCAGAGTTATGATATTATTTATACGGCACCACGTTTTGCTGCCGACAGTTTGGTTTATTTTACACCGCCAAGGGTCATTGTTCTTCAAAACGGGGTTTTAATACAGAATAATGTCAGCCTCAGGGGTCCGACACTTTATATCGGAATACCGGAATACTCAGTCAAAAAGCACGGTGCCGGCCCGATATTATTGCAGTATCATGGTAATCCGGTGGCATTCAGGAATATCTGGATCAGAGAACTTTAGTTTCGTGAGTCTGGAATCAGTGGCAATGGAATATTATGAAAATCATTTTGCATTTTATAATTTTACATATCAATCAAATCGAAATCAAATTTAAAATACCTGACAATGAAAGAAAATTCTAACAACATTACCCGCCGGGACTTTATTGGAAAAACCGGCGCTGTTGCAGCTGGCCTTACAATTCTTCCCGGGACAGTTATCAGCGGTTTTGGCCACAGGGCTCCAAGCGACAAGCTTAATATAGCAGTCGTAGGAATCGGCGGAATGGGAAATTCAAACCTTAAAGCAGTAGCTCCTACTGAAAACATAATTGCTTTATGCGATGTGGACTGGGCTTATGCAAAAAAGGTATTTGATGCAAACCCAAATGCAAAACGTTACTGGGACTGGCGCAAGATGTTTGATGAAATGGGCAAATCAATTGATGCCGTCATTGTTGCCACTGCTGACCACAGCCACTGTATTGTTGCTTCAAATGCAATTACAATGGGAAAGCATGTCTATGTTCAGAAACCTCTGACTCACTCAGTTTATGAATCGAGGCTGCTGACCAAACTTGCTGCAAAATACAAGGTAGCAACCCAGATGGGTAACCAGGGATCATCAGGCGAAGGAGTTAATCTTACTGTTGAATGGCTGCAGAACGGAGAAATCGGCGATGTAAAGAAAGTTGAAGCATTTACTGATCGTCCAATCTGGCCGCAGGGATTGAATGTTCCCAAAGGTGAATGGGTTCCCGATACTCTTAACTGGGATCTCTTTATTGGCCCGGCAAAGATGCGTCCTTACAACAGCCTTTATACTCCATGGAACTGGAGAGGCTGGTGGGACTTTGGCACAGGCGCACTTGGTGACATGGCCTGCCATATTCTGCATCCTGTATTTAAGGGACTGAAGCTTAAATATCCGGTCAGAGCACAGGGAAGTTCAACCCTTTTGCTTACCGACTGTGCCCCGAATGCCCAGATGGTAAGGCTGGTTTATCCTGAAAGAGTTACTGCTAAAAATGCAAAAATGAAATTACCGGAAGTTGAAGTGATCTGGTACGATGGTGGATTACAGCCTCCTAAACCAACGGGATGGCCGGCTGGGAAAAACATGAATGATGCCGGAGGAGGAGTTGTTTTCCACGGAACAAAAGATAAACTGATTTGCGGTTGTTATGGGAAAAGCCCATGGCTGCTTTCAGGCCGTGTACCTGTTGTTCCCAAGACGGAACGAAGAGTTCCGGATCAGGTCAGCCACGAGATGGATTGGGTGCGTGCCTGCAAGGAAAGCCCTGAAAGCAGAGTGATGTCAAAATCGGATTTCTCCGAAGCAGGACCGTTTAACGAAATGGTTGTTATGGGTGTTCTTGCAGTCAGACTCCAGGGCCTGAACAAAGAACTTGAATGGAACGGAGAAAAAATGGAATTCACAAATATCAACGCCGACGATAAAGTGAGACTTACAATCTCAGATAATTTCACAATCATCGATGGCGATCCTAAATTCAACAGACCGGATATCTCATTGAATGCAAGGGACTTCGCTTCTGAAATGATTAAGCACACTTACAGACAGGGCGGTTGGACATTACCTGAAATGCCTGCTTAATTGTGTAATTAAATAATTTTGTTATCATCGCAGAGACGGAAAATATTCCGTCTCTGCATTATAAAAAAAACAATAACAACGTATCACTATGAAATTTATAAACATTCTTCTGTCATGTGTTCTTGTCATCGGACTTGCAACATCATGCGGCTCAAAAGGGAAAAATGTAAACAAAGAGGCACCGAAGACCGGACAGGCTGCGGCACCGGCTGAAAACTGGAAAGTCCTCTTTGACGGAACATCAACTGCCGGCTGGCGTGCTTATGAAAAACCAGCTTTCCCAGAAAAAGGATGGGAGGTTGTAGACGGAACTCTCCATTGCATAGCATCCGGCAATGGAGAAGCCGGAGGACCCGGCGGCGATCTCATCTACGACAAGAAGTTCAGTAATTTTGAACTGTCGTGGGAATGGAAAATCGGTCAGGGAGGAAACAGCGGTGTATTCATTCTTGCCCAGGAAATACCAAATGAACCAATCTGGAAATCCGGCCTTGAGTATCAGTTACTGGATAATGACCGGCATCCTGATGCTCAGCTTGGAGTAAACGGGAACCGTAAAGCCGCTTCTTTGTATGATCTTATTCCTGCCAATCCGCAAAACACGAAGCCCGCAGGTGAATGGAACCAGTCAGGGATTTTGTGCTACCAGGGAACGGTCGTCTTCAAACAGAATGGCGCAAATGTTGTCGAATTCCACCTGTGGACAGATGACTGGAAGAAAATGGTTGCGAATTCCAAGTTTAAAGACTGGGATTGGTTTATTAACCCTGCTAAAGAAGGTTATATAGGCCTCCAGGATCATGGAAGCGATGTATGGTTCAGAAATCTCAAAATCAGGGAATTGTAAAAATATCCTTAAATTGTTGTTGTAGAGACGTTGCATGCAACGTCTCTACTCATTTTACCCCAACCCAATCTCAACCGCTACCTCCCTCATCCCCATAATACAATCCGTGATCAGCTCATCAAGCGGGATTCCAAGCATTGCTGCGCCTTTTTCAATTACCGCCCTGTCAACCCCTGCTGCAAATCTTTTATCGTTCCACTTTTTCTTAACCGACCGGACCTCCATATCAAGAACGCTCTTTGAAGGCCTGACCAGGGCACTCGTTGTAACAAGTCCTGTAAGCTCATCAATCGCAAAAAGGGTCTTTTCAAGCTGCGATACAGGTTCCACGTCTGAAACAATTCCCCATCCGTGACTTACTACTGCCCTTATGTATTCATCAGGCCAGTTGTTGTCCCTTAGAATTCTTTCTGTCATTTTACAATGCTGATCAGGATACATCTCATAATCAAGATCATGGACAAGCCCGATAATACCCCATTTTTCAATATCCCCGCCTGCCTTTTTTGCCATGTAACGCATAACACCCTCCACTGCGTATGCATGCTTTAAAAGGCTTTCTGTTTTGTTATATTCCTTGAACAGCGCAAGAGCTTGTTCGCGAGTAGGAATTTTTACCGTCATAAATTACCGTATGTTTTAATATTTGCAATGGACGATTTTAATTATTGCCTGATTTTTATCAGCGGTACAGCTTTTGTGAAAGTCTTTCCGTTTACCGTTAGTATATACAGAGAAGGCGACAGATTCCTTGTATCAATTATCATCGGGTTGTCGCCAATAATAATATCCTTATTTAAGATCATGACTCTCTGGCCTGAAGTATTTAATATTTCAATCCTTACTGTGTTCTGTATTTTTGAGATTATGTCAATATTAACCTCTTCGGTAAAAGGATTGGGATAAGCTTTGATCAATTCTGTAGTTTCAGAATTTACCAGACTGATTCTGAGAGTGTCATTCTGATGATAATCATCGTTGTTATTTAATCCATAAACTAACAGATTATAATTCCCATTCAGACCAAGATCAGCTTTTTTATCAAATGTCACAGTGAGAGAATCATGGAAGGGCAAAAGAGTGTCCGTGAAGAATTGTGTAACCTGGTCATGGTTGTTGACTGAGTATCTCAGGTTAAAGCCATTTAATGTGTCACTGCCGAGGTTCATCACTTTAACTTCTACAGGTTCCATGCCATAGTCATCTTTCTGAACCGGCGAAACAATACTTGCCAGATCCAGGTCGCGGCTTATAAAATTCATCGGCGTAGAGCTGGAAAAATCGATAAGATCAATCCAAGCTGCATCAGCGCCTTGTGATATCGAATTGTCCTTATTATATACCCATTCCATTTTGTTCAGGCCTTCAGGTACGGCTACCGTTACCTTTTCCCACGATGTTTCTCCGGATTTCCTTGCAACTTCATTATCGTTAAGATTGAAAGCCAGATAGTCGTAGGTTGGTTCAGACGATACTTTACAGAAGAATTTCAGTGAATCAGGTCCAGGATAAAATGCCCTTATTATGAGAGAAGAACTTTCGTTATTGCCTATTGCACCGGATTGGGCTGACAGGATACCGTCAATTGAGTTACTGCTGCTTATTATCCACGGTTTTGAACTGATATTGATCCATGGGAAAACTTTAAAGTTAGATGATTCAAAGCTTTCTCTTACCTTTCCGACCCTGAAAGTGAAGTTATTGTTCACAATAAACGGGTCGCAGTCGAGCACGGATGATATTGATATATATTCACCAAATGAAGCCCCGTCTGAAAGCTTTACCGTCACAGGAATACTGGTAGTTTCACCAAACTGCAGTGTCCCTGATTTGATGCTCTGGTCAAGAACCGCCAGGTCGCTTTCCCCGCTTTCGATTGAAAACTGCCCGGAAGTATTGCTGCTGCCAAGGTTTTTGACCTGGAAGACAAGGTTAAAAGTTTCCCCGGGCTCGGCAACATTGTCATCATTGCCATATTCGGAATCATCTACACGGCAATTTATTATTTCCAGGGTGGGAGCGTGGATTGTAATATCCAGCTTATATTTTTTTTCGACCTTACTGTCTTTAAGAGTAAGATCGATCGGAATTATTCCTAGGTCAGGCACATTATCTCCTATCTTCATTTCGAGAACATTGTTGAGGACAGTTTCTGACTTTGCCGGCAGGTTCCCTATAGTAGTTGAGTCCCTGGTTATTGTAACCCATGATGAGCTTGAGGCTATTGAAGCTGTAAGATTTGAAGCGTTTGAGAGTCCGAGATTACTGATCCTGAGGTTCAAATCTATCGTCTCACCGTAGTCGACTTTGCCGTTGTTGTTACCTGAAGCATCACTTAAGCCCTGATCTGCAAGGTTTATGTATTCCCCTGCGACATTTGAAATGTAAACAGTTTTAATCAGTGGCTTCTTGTTTTGCCCGGTGATGACAACAAGACATGAATCATTTGATAGTCCTGGCATATTTAATGTAACCGAACCTGATGGTCCTGCAAATGAAGCATCCCAAAGAGTGTCGAAATGGGAAACAGCTACATAGGCATAAGGATCAACCGTAAAAGTTAACGAATTAATTCCATTTGGAAGTGTATCAGGAATTGACACATTAAAAACAGTGGGATTTCCCATGATTGGAATAACGCTCGGATCGCCAAGCAGCGAGTATGTCTCCCAGTAATATTTCTTTCTTGCTGAAGTTGAAGAGCTTACTGCAAGATTACCTGCATAATTGACTTGTCCCATTGTTATGTACCATTCGTCTGGCGATTCCCCGTGAGTATGGAAAAGTCTGTCGTAGGCTCCGAGTCCCGTATCGCTGTACTTCGGATCATTTCCAGGAATCCCCGCACCTACTGCCCAGTAAAAATCCTCATCCCAGTACGAATCGTTTGTGCATCCGATAAACCCTATAGCCCCTTTATCACTTGCTGTCACCATCTTGACTCCAAGCGATGTGGTGTCATTGAATTGTGCTGTCCGGCATGCATTGCTTATCACAAAAGGATACATGTTCTTGTTGTTAAAGGAATTCACATCAGTCGATTTGATGTCGAGATGAAGCCATGCAGATGCAGACCCGTGACCGGTATAATTTATGAATGACAATCCATTGGAAATGAGCTCTAATACCGAATCCTTCTGTGTATATCCATCAGGATAGTAAAAATAATAACCATTAATATTATTTGATGCGTTCAGATAGTTTGTAACCGCATATTTGATTTGCCCGTTCATGTAATCAGCATAAGTTGCATCCTTTCCTGCGATTGCGAGTGCTCTCCTGTAAAAACTGTCAGAGTCGGCAAACTGGAATTTTTCATACTGAATCAGCTTTCTGACCATAGATTTTACAGCGCTGGTATCTGAAACTGGTATCCTGCCTATAAACATATCAGGAATATAGTCATCACCCCCGTCAAATTCCCCGTAATACATGTCGGTCACATTATCATTCCCATAATAAGGAATTTTATTAGCATCACCAATTATTAAAAGATATTCGGGCGGATGCCCTGTTGCAAGTGAAGCATTGTAAATTTTTGAAATCGATTCCTTTATTTCTGTATAGGTCTTGCCGGCAAGCCCTTGTCCGGCATAAAGAATATCGAGCTTGAAGCCTTTTTGCTTTTTCCAGGTGAAAAAAGGCTTGAGAAATTTTGTATATGAAGTGTCAGTCACTATTATCATTTCAACAGGCTGATCAGAAAACCCTGTAATCAGGTCGGACGGATAATAATTGATAACCTCTTTATCCAAAGTTTCATTGAAAAGGGCTGATTCAGATCTTGCAGATTTTGACGAAGGTAATGAGTTTCCGGCGAAGGTTATCGTAATTTTCATCGAGGTTATCACTTCCAGAATGTTCGAATCGGGATTATATCTTACGGGTGAAATTGACAGGTTTGCAATCTGCTTACCCCTGACTTTACCTAATTTTTCGACAGTGACGGTATCAGACTTAATAAATCCATGGGTCCTGTAAAGCTTCCTGTCTATTTTAAAATCAGCTTTGGTACTTTCCTGTTGCTTTGTTTCACTTTCCTGGGCTGGATAAAGTATCCCTTTAAAGTTCTCTTGCGAGGGATTTAATGTAGACGATTTGACTTCTGAAATACTGGTTTTCAATGAACAGCCTTCGGGGATCATTATTAGCCGGCTGTAAACAGGAAGTTCAGGCTTCCCCGGGTCAGAGGAACGAGAGTGTCCGGGAATGGAAATCCTGTAAAATGAACCGTTGAGGCTTGCAAAATTGTCAATATTGATCTCAGAAAATAAATAATTTATGACTACGGACTGTTTATCAGATTGTACACTGATTTTCTGCAAATCACCATCAAATCGGTATTTGTGACTTTTTCCTGTCTGACTGAAGGCAGAAATTGAAATAATCAGGAAAAAAATAATTATGTACGCCCTGCTCCCTTTCCCTAAATACATCAATATTAATTAATTGACACTGGACCCTAAATTCTGCGTGAAAGATATTCAAAATCTTCCAAATCTTAACAGAGGCCATGACTAAAATTTAAACAAACCTCTTTCAATATTGACAAACTTCAGATCAGATGCAGCGGAATTTAAGTAAAAGCATAATTTTGTATTATTGAATTGTTTCAACTTACTTGTCAGGTTTTAATATTAATAAGATGAAAAAGATTTATTTAACCTTAATAATTATTACAATGACTGCTCCTGTTTTTTCCCAGACTCTGCCGGAATATGATAAAATCATTACTTCAGCAGGTGAAGTCGAAATGTACTTTATAGGTCATGCGTCCCTTATGTTTAAAGTGAACGATTTCGTCATTCATATTGATCCTGTTAAAAGCTATGGTAATTATGAAAACCTTCCAAAAGCTGACCTGATACTCGTGACTCATGAGCATTACGACCACCTCGATCCTGCTCTTATTGCTAATCTCAGGAAGCCTTCCACCATTATGTTCTGCAATTCTGCCTCAGCTTCCAAAGTATCTTGGGCCCAGGTTATGAAACAGGGTGATACCAAAACCGTGAACGGAATTAAAATTGAAGCAGTCCCTGCCTACAACATTATAAATGAACGGTCAAAAGGTCAGCCATTCCACCCTAAAGGAGTGGGCAATGGATATGTCCTCACAATAGGTGATAAAAAGTTTTACATAGCCGGAGATACTGAAAATACGCCGGAAATGAAAGCGCTCAAGGGTATTGATGTTGCATTTCTGCCGATGAATCTTCCCTATACAATGACTCCGGCTATGGTTGCTGACGGAGCAAAGGCATTTAGGCCAAAAATATTATACCCGTATCATTATGGCGATACAAACCCTGATGAGCTTGTAAACCTTCTTAAAGGATCAGGGATAGACGTCAGGATCAGAAAATTAAGGTAAATGGTCCTTTGAAAGATAAAAAAGAGAATTCCTTTGTACTGGCATTTGACCGGTTTTTATTCAGGAAATTTTTTGGTCAGGATTTCATTTTTACAAAATACCCGGCAATGAAAAACAAAACACTCTTCTTTCTGATTTTTTGCTTCGCGTCATTGATCTCAAATTCCCAGGATATAAAATTCCCGGCTTTGCACGGGTTTAAGATCAAATCAAATTATCCGGTATATGTGAGGGATAATCTTTGGGACTTTATTGACGGGGCTGCAGATACTTATCTTTCTTACGGATTTATAGATGTTCATGTCGCGGAATACAAAAAAGGCAAACAGGTTATAAAAGCTGAGATATACCGTCATACTGACAACACAATGGCTTTTGGCATTTATTCTTCGGAAAGGTCGCCTTCATTTCATTTTGTGAACATAGGCACACAGGGATATATTGAAGATGGTGTTGTTAACTTCTTTAAGGGGAATTACTATGTCAAGATCAGAACATACTCCGATAAGGCATCAGTTCTGCATGCAACCGAAACACTGGCCGGTGAAATAGCATCTACACTTGTCGGAAATACTGAAATGCCATCCATGCTTGCCTTATTTCCACAGGAAGGTAAAAAAGCAAATGAAGAGACTTACATAAGTGAAAGCGTTCTTGGTCACAGTTTCCTGTCAAATGCCTTTAAGGCCAACTATCAGGCAGGTAATGATAATTTTTCTGTGTATATCCTCGAGGACACTGCTCCTGAAGCAAGCCGGAAAACAGTAGAGGATTATTGCGCAGCCACAGGGATTGATGTTGTTGATGCAGGTGATGGAAAATATGTATTGTCCGACGGATATAACGGGAAAATATTCCTTGCGTGGAAAAACAATATCATTGTTATCATCTCAGGGCTGGCGAAGGATCAGGCTGACATAGCAAATAAATACTCCTCGGAAATTCTGAAATAAGATTGATTTACCTGCTGATCTGAAAAAAGTAATCAATATTTTCCCCCGATACCACGTCATACGGCATCAAGGTTCATGATTTCCATAATCAGATGCTCAAGCTGAGAATAGGAATTAACAACCCTTATGTCTTTGTTATCCTCAATAACGTTCTGAGGTGGTTTATAAAGAATGCCGAACTCAGCCTGACGAAGCATTGAAATGTCATTATATGAATCACCCACGGCAATAACTTTATAATTCAGACTTTGCATTGCTTCCACCACTTTTCTCTTGGCGTCAGGCTGACGTAAATTAAAGTCAGTTATGTTGCCATTCCTGTCAATTGTAAGATGGTGGCAAAACAGGACAGGCCAGTTCATTTTCTCAAGCAGCGGATCGGCAAATTCCCTGAAGGTGTCTGAAACCACAATTAACTGTGCTATACCATGAAGCCATCTGATAAATTCCATTGCGCCCGGCATTAATTCAATAAGCGAAATTACTTTCTGGATATCGTTTATCGTAATTCCGTGCTGCTGCAGAATTTCAAGCCTTCTTTTCATCAGGGTATTGTAGTCACTTATATCGCGCGTAGTCAGTTTCAGTTCATCAATACCCGTCCATCTTGCGACGTTTATCCAAACTTCAGGAACAAGCACTCCTTCCAGGTCGCTGCAAACTATGTACATTTTCAGACTCTGTTAAGTTTAATTATTAATAATTCTGTTTAATGAAGTTTTTAAATGCTTCAAAATCGTTTTCTAAAGATATGTATTCTTCTCCGGCTGACTCAACCACAGCAAGAGAATCAGGAAGAGAAGGAGATATGTTTAATATTCCTTTTATTTCCTCCCTGAATTTTCCGGGATGAGCAGTCTCCAGTGAAATACAGGAAACGGATTCGTTTCCCTTCTTTTGTTCCTGTCTGAGGTATTGGTCTAATCCCTTCCATGCCACTGCTCCGTGCGGCTCCACTACTATCCCGAAATCCCTGTAGCATTTTGCAATTGTCTCTTCTGTTTCCTGATCTGTAATGCTTACGGCAAAAAGTTCTTTGCGCATTCTTTCAATGTCAGGTTTCCTGGAAATATTACCTTTCTCATCCATTAAACCGCCATATAATGCAATGATCCTTGACAAATTGCTCGGATGCCCGACATTCATGGCGTTTGAAATACAGTTTTTGGACGGATAAACAGGCCGGTAAACTCCGGATTTCAGGTATTCCGGCACTTCATTATTCTCATTTGTGGAAATTACAAAACATTTAACCGGAAGCCCCATTTCCCTTGCTATTATACCCCCGGTAATGTTCCCGAAATTTCCGCTGGGAACACTGAATACCACCTTCTGGTCATTATTAGCAGTTACCCTGGCCCAGGCCCAGAAATAGTAAACTGACTGTGGAAGAAGCCTGCCGATGTTTATGGAATTTGCTGAAGAAAGATTAAGCCCTCTAAGAGACTCGTCCATAAAAGCTTTTTTTGCAAGGTTCTGACAGTCATCGAATTTCCCGTCTATTGCAATAGCTTTTATATTACCGCGCAGAGTTGTCATCTGCTTCCTCTGAAGCGGAGAAATCTCACCTTCGGGATAAAGTATTATTACATTTATGTTTTTTAGTCCATAAAATGCATTGGCGACAGCCCCACCTGTATCTCCGGATGTAGCTGTCAATATTGTCAGAAATCTGTTTTCTGTATTGAGGAAGTGCTGCATCATTCTTCCCATGAGCAAAGCTGCAAAATCCTTGAATGAGGCTGTCGGACCACGGTCAAGCCGCATTATGTATTTATTTTCATGAACATTTTCAATTACGATCGGGAAATCATAAGAATCCTTGCAAATGGCCAGAAGGTCATTTTTACTTATCTCACCGCCAATAAATAAATTCATAACCTCTGCCGCCATCTCCGGATATGTTTCAGAGCGCATGGATTCAAGAGTTTCCGGTCGGGCTTCAGGTATAAAACAAGGCATGTATAATCCTCCGTCAGGAGCAAGACCGTTGAGAAGCGCCTCTCTGAAGGTAACATGATGAGCCCTGAGATTTGTGGAATAATATTTTAATTCTGCCTCCAATTTTCCTTTTAAACATTAACTACCCTCATAATATCTGCAAATACACCTGCTGCAGTAACATCGGCGCCTGCTCCGTAACCTTTGATTACCATTGGAAGCTCACGGTACCTTTCAGTTGTAAGAAGAATTATGTTATTGCTTCCTTCCAGATCGAATGTCGGATCGGATGGATCGACAGTGACAAGTCCGACACTTGCTTTGCCCATGTCGAGGGAAGCAATAAACCGCCATTTCTTGTTCTCTCTCACAAGACCCTTCCTTTTTTCCTCAAACGCAGCATCATGTTCCCTAACTTTTTCATAAAAATGGGAGAGATCACCTTCAAAACAGTCATCCGGAAGGAATTTATTAATGCAGACATCTTTAGCTTCAATTTTATAACCTGCTTCCCGCGAAAGGATAAGGATTTTCCTCACAACATCAGTGCCACTGAGGTCAATCCGCGGATCGGGCTCCGAAATGCCTTTTTCCTTTGCAATTCTGATTGCAGTGCTTAACGGTACATCCGGACCAATGGTGTTAAAAATGAAATTAAGCGTTCCTGAAAGAACCGCTACAATCTTCAGTATTTTGTCGCCGCTTACAATAAGATCATTTATTGTCTTGATAACCGGAAGCCCGGCACCTACAGTGGTTTCATAAATGAACCTTACTCCGTTTTCATTTGCTATCGATTTAAGGCGGTGATAGTAAGAGTATTCAGAGGAGCAGGCCAGCTTGCTTGCGGTTACCACAGATATGTATTTCTCCATTATCTGGCCGTACGATTCGCCCACCCTTGCATTAGCAGTGCAATCGATAAAAACTGAGTTCCTGAGATTCAGTTTTGTCATCTGTTTGATAAACAAGTCGATATCGCTTTTAGTTTGGGTTTCGGAAAGGATACCCCTGCATTCTCCAAGATCAACAGGCTTGTTTTCAATAAGCATCTTCCTTGAATTGATTATCCCGAATAGATTTATTTTAAGATTATGTTCCTTCAGGAGAAGATCGTGCTGCTTTTGAAGTTGTCTGATAAGGCTTGAACCAACAAAACCTGTACCGGCGATAAAAAGGTTAAGTTCCTTGATCTTCGACAGGAAGAATCCGTCGTGGATCACGTTAAGTGCTTTTTTAAGGCTTTCATTTTTGATGACGACCGAAATATTTAGCTCTGATGACCCCTGGGCGGTAGCAATAACATTAATCCCGTTTCGTGCCAGCGACCTGAAGAGTGTCGCAGAAATGCCGGGAGTGTTCTTCATTCTTTCCCCGACAATTGCAATAATCGACAGATCCCTTTCAATCAGTATTTTTAGCTCTTTACTGAGAATTATCTCACTTGTGAATTCATGGCTTATGGCTTCATTTGACTGCCTGGTGTCCGTCGGGTTAATTGCAAAGGTTATGGAATATTCAGACGAAGCCTGGGTTATAAGGACTACGCTGATATTACGTTTGGCAAGAGCCCCGAAAAGTCTCATGGATGTACCTGATACTCCAATCATTGCCGTCCCCTGAAGCGTAATCAGGTCAATATGGTCAATCGATGAGATCCCCTTGATGGGGCTTTTGGATTCATTACCTGATCTGTCACTTATAATAGTTCCGCGTGCTGAAGGATTAAATGAATTTTTGACAAAAACAGGTATATGTTTTTTGTAAACCGGCCTTAAAGTGGGAGTATATATCACTTTTGCCCCAAAATGTGAAAGCTCTATTGCTTCAGAATATGTGAGGGATTCTATGGCATAGGCCTTTTCCACTTTTTTAGGATCCGCTGTCATAAAACCATCGGTATCGGTCCATATCTCAAGCGCTTCCGCATTAATAGCTGCAGCGATTATTGCGGCAGTGAAATCGGAACCACCCCTTCCAAGTGTTGTTGTTTCATTTTTTTCACTGCTGGCAATAAATCCCGGTACGATTATCAGTTTCTTTTTTCCTGCCAGCTTTTTCTTTACCAGAGGAATCGTCGTATTATAGTTTACTCCTGCATTTCCGTAATTATCGTCAGTTTTAATTATTTCCCGCGCGTCAATAAGCTTGCAATCACCAAAATAAATCGATATGATTCTTGAAGACAATCTTTCACCCATCGCCTGGACCTTATCCAGCGAAAACCTGCTCAGCTCCCTTATGAGAAAAATGCCGTTAAGAGTTTCATTGATTTCATCTATCAGACTGTCAATTGCAGAAAGAGCAAATGTAAGGCTGTCTCCATCCAAAAGGTCCGTGCTTATTGTCTTGTGCTTTAGAACAAGATCATCAAGAAGCGTTTTGTACTGAAGATTATGAGATGCGGCAAGCTCGCTTATTTTTTTCAACGTATCGGTTATCCCCTGAAATGCAGATACGACTACCACACATTGTCCTGATTCAGCTGCAATTATTCTTTTGACACCTCTGATCCTTTCAGATGTTCCTACCGATGATCCTCCGAACTTAAGGACTTTCATATCCTGCCATAAATTAAAAAATATGCATCCTCAGGATGCATATTAAGAAACGGCAAAAATAATAAAAAACGTATAAAACAAATCTTTGTCTTGTAAATATTAATAAAATAAAAGAATTATTTTAAAAAAAGTAACAATAAATGGAGAAACCTTTACAAAATGATATAAATGCTGTGAGGTGTTTTTATTATTGGTGATCAGCCAGCTGATGCTTTTTCAAGGCGTTTCAGCATTGAAAAGATAAAAATGGCCGACAATGAGCAGCATATTATGAACACAAGCCACAGTGTACTGAGAGCAACTTTATCCCAAAGCAAGGTTCCGACGAAGAGCAGTTTGTTGCCTACTGCTGTGGCAAGGAGCCAGCCTCCCTGCATCAGTCCCTGGAACCGTGACGGTGCTACTCTCGAGACAAAAGACAAACCCATAGGACTCAGGGAAAGCTCTGCAACCGTAAGGACAAGATAACTGCTTATTAACCAGTAGGGAGATACACGGTCGGCTTCAGCAACCGGTGTTCCCTGCAATGAAGCAGGTGAGGCTTTTCCTATTGATGCTATAAGGACAATTATGAATCCGACTGCTGCAATTACCATTCCTATGCCAATCTTCTTCGGAGTGGATGGCTCAATTCCCTTTCTGTTCATCCAGGCGAAAAGAGCCATTACAGGAAATGCCAGAGAAACTATGAACAATGGATTAAACGACTGGAACACCTCCGGCGCAATTGAGTTATAAATGCCGAAAGGGTTTAGGAACCTTATAAGCAAGCCGGCGGGATCAAATCCGCAAATGAAAAAAGCCGAAAACAGAGCAGCTATGATGAATAATATTCCTCCTGCGACTTTTGTCTTAATCTTTATCTTCTTATATAAAAGTATAACAACGCCCGCCACGGCTCCTATGAATGCAAGCATGGATGGCAATGTGAAGAATATGTTGGTGAACGGGCCTACCTGCTTCATAGTATAGTCTTTTGCAAACAGGGTAAGAGTCAGCCCGTTCTGATGAAATGACATCCAGAAGAATACAACGACAAAGAAGACAAGTACAAGCGCTGTTATTCTTGCTCTTTCTTCCTTGCGTGAGCTCATGATAATCCATGTCATGAAACCTGCAAATAATCCGAAGGCGAATCCTGATGCCCATCCGACCTGCTTGATGAAATGAAGTGCAAACGCTGTCAACGTGATTGCAACAGCTGCTGCAATGATCGGAGCCGGTTTGAAATCAATTCTTTCAGCGGGAGTGGAAGAAGTTTTCACTTCCTTGTCAGGAAGAAGCTTATTGAAAATCACATAAACCAGAAGCGATATTACCATAGCAAAGGCAGCGATACCAAAAGCGTAATTGTATCCCTTTGAAAACACATCAAGATAGGTATGAGCAAAAGAGGAAAGGTCGGCAACGTGCCCGCTCATGTTTACCTTATCAGCCAGTTGCCGGAACACAGAAATGTCTTTGATGGTACCATTCAGATACTGGTGGCAAAGCGACGGAAGGTTTGCATCGTGAGCAAATCCATTTGTTTTCAGCCACCATGTTCTTATGCCGTTGGCAGCGAATGGTGCAAAAAAAGCTCCGACATTTATGCCCATGTAAAAAATCATGAAGGCCGTATCCCTGAGCTTCAGATACTTTGGGTCATCGTACATCTGACCAACGACAGCCTGAAGGTTACCTTTAAACAGACCATTGCCCAGAGCGATTATCATAAGGCCAATAATTGTTACTGTAAGGGTCATCCCGGGAATGGCCATTATTACATATCCGGCGAACATTATCAGGATGCCCGTAAATATTACGAGTTTGTATTTCTTTGTTGAATCAGCTATTATACCTCCAAAGAGTGCAAGTGCGTAAATGCTGAAATAAAACCAGCTGTAGATGTCTCCTGCCTTTTCGGCTGAAAGGTCATACCTGGCCTGAAGGAAAAGAACCAGAATAGCCATCATTGTATAAAAACCGAACCTTTCGCCCATATTGGAGAAAAATGCAACAAGAAGCCCTTTGGGATGATTTTTAAGCATAGTGTTTCAGTTTTGTTTTAATACCTGCAATATTATCAGATACCTGACAAACTTTGCAAAGCTTTTCCAATATCCTATAGATAGTCTGAGTCCGACCAGTCAATAACAAATATATTATTCTTTTCTTTCAATTTAGCGAAAAACGTTTTATATGCTGCTTTTAATGATATCTAAAAAGTTTGCAATCACACTATTAGCCATAATGACGAAGAAAATCATGAAAATTATGGTTGATTTCGTAACTTTAAACGCTACATCCGGATTATATTACTCACTGAACGGCAATGAAAATTTTCAGGCGTGATCAGATAAGGGAAATTGACAGGTTAACCATTAAAAATGAGCCAATTTCATCAGCAGATCTTATGGAAAGAGCTGCGGGACAGGCAGTAAGATGGTATATGAGGACTTTCGATCGTTCGCATCGGGTCATTGTTTTCACTGGCCCGGGTAATAATGGTGGTGATGGACTGTCGTTCGCAAGGCAATTGTCTGCAAACAGGTTCAACGCTGAAGTCTACCACATAAGGACAACAGGAGACACCTCAGATGACTGGAATATTAACCGGGAAAGGCTTGAAAAAGAAACCAAAGTGCCTTTCAGGGAAATTGAAACGATTGAACAGTTCCCTTTTATCAGGACCGACGATGTGGTTGTTGATGCAATTTTCGGTTCCGGACTGACCCGACCGGTCGAAGGATTTGCAGCAACTGTCATAAAGCAACTGAACCGGACCGACTGCAATGTTGTTTCGGTTGACATTCCTTCAGGCTTGTTCTGTGAGGATAACAGCAGGAATTATCCTGATTCGGTTATAATGGCTGATTACACTCTGAGTTTTCAGTTCCCCAAGCTCTGTTTTATGTTTGCTGAGAATGAAGCATATGTGGGTGACTGGATTGTTTTACCTATAGGTCTTGACACAGGAGCTATCAGGAAAACTGAAACGCCTTTCAGTCTTCTTGAAAATGATTATGTTCGTTCATTGCTCAGAAACAGGAAAAGATTTGATCATAAAGGAAATTTCGGTCATGGACTTCTTGTCGCAGGATCATATTGCAAAATGGGGGCTGCCCTGCTTGGCGCAAAGGCTGCCCTCAGGTCGGGGATAGGTCTTATTACCTGCCATGTCCCTTCGTGCGGGATAAATATCCTTCAGGCACATATCCCGGAAGCAATGGCAAGTTCAGATCAGGCTGAAAAAATGATCTCTGACCCGTCAGTGAAGGGATCATTCGATGCAGCTGCAATTGGACCGGGTATCGGAACAGATCCTGAAACACAGAAGGCATTTCATTCAATCCTTCTTAACCGTGACAGACCACTTGTCGTTGATGCAGACGGGATTAATATTCTGGGACTTAATAAAAAATGGCTTTCAGCTCTGCCCGGCGAGACAGTTATAACACCTCATGTCAAAGAGTTTGAGAGATTAACCGGGAGAATTGACAATGATTATTCAAGGCTTGAAAAGCAGATAGAATTTGCATCTGAATTTAATTGTATAGTTGTCCTGAAGGGTGCAAATACATCAATTGCCACCCCAGGCGGGAAAGTTTATTTTAACAGTACAGGCAATCCGGGTATGGCAACAGCAGGAAGTGGCGATACACTGACCGGCATAATCTTAGCGTTTCTTTCCCAGGGATATTCTCCTGAACATGCATCGATCCTTGGTGTTTATCTTCACGGCCTTGCCGGTGACATCGCTGCGGGGAAAAACGGATATGAATCCCTCATTGCTTCTGATATAATTGACTGTCTGGGAGAAGCATTTTTAAAGTGCAGATCTGAAGGATTAAACGAATCCGGGATTTAAAGCGTTATTATTTATTGAAGGATAAATTAAAAAACCCATGAAACTATCTGAAAAAGTTGCAATAGTTGTTTTGACAGCCTCCTTTTTGGGATCCTGCGCTGCAGACAGAAAATATCCCTCATCGTCCGGAAATATATACCCTGTATCGGGCGGAAAAGAATTTGATGAAGGTAGCCTGGTATATGCTCTTCCTATGACGGTAGTCGATATTCGTATTGAAACGGAAAGAACTGTCGAAAAACCAGGTCCTTATGCACGCTTTGCTGACGACATGCTTGGACTGAAAGATGTTATAAGATCCGATGCAGAACACTGGCAGATAAAAGGTATAACCATTTCAACGCACGAGGAGCTTGACCCTTCAGGTTTTTACGTTATTGAAGCAAGCTCGCTATTCACGACAAATGTTCTTGCCATGAAAAAGGAGGGACTGATACTTGATCTTAATCCTGAATTATATAATTCAAAAAAGACAATTGACCAGATTGATAGCATGGAGATTAACAAAAGTTCTTCCTTTGATCTCGGCGCAGATGAATATTTCCGGACTAAAAATGACACGGTCTATAAGTTGCTTAATGTTGATACAGCCTTTATCAAGATCCCTTATCTTGTTGAAAAAAAGCAGAAACTTTCAGCGGATCAGCTGGCTGAAAAAGCTGCCTCCAGAATTATGGACCTTCGCGACGGCAAACAGTCTATTCTGACAGGAGAAGCAAATGTGTTTCCACAGAATGAGGCCGCAATCAACGAAATAAACCGCATGGAGAAAGAGTATACCGAGTTGTTTACAGGCAAGACATGGAAGGAGAGAAGGTATTTCAATTATCAGGTTATACCGCAGAAAGAAATGATCGGCAAAAAGGTTGTTCTTTGCGGATTCTCATCATCCGTTGGTCCTGTCATTTCAGCGGGGAAAGGCGAAGCACAGATTATCGTCGAATTTTTGCCGGAGTTTAAAACAAAAGAAATCTCATTGATCAGCCGAAAACAGCAAGCATCATCAAAGACAAAATATGACAAACTTTTTTATAGGGTCCCTGAAATTGCAAATGTAAAGATTACTTATGGCAATGAAGTGATAAATACCTCAAGGCAGTTAATTTACCAGCTTGGAGAAATCATTCAACTTCCAGCAAACTATATAATAGGAAAATAAGTCAGAGAAACCTTCAGGATGTTTTCCGGGTTTTATTGGATTTTACCTTTAAAACTTTTCTGATAATCTTCCCATGGCTGTGTTTTAAAAGCATTTTCAGAAAAGTAATTCAGAAGCATTTCCATTTCCTTTGGTTCCCTGAACCCGGGTACTGGTGAAACCTGAAGTTGATCGCCATTCCTTGTAAGGAATACAACAGTCGGATATGAGAGCTGGCCCTTGAGCAGCGCTACCGCAAGCTGGTGTGCTCTTCCGCTTTTGCCGTCATTTACGAAAGTCTGACCAAAAAATGTCACACTTTCTTTTCCTTCAGCATCGAACTTGACAGGATAAAATTTTGTATTCAGAATATCTGCAATCACCGAATTAGTAAAGGTTTCCCGGTCCATTTTCTTGCACCAGCCGCACCATTCAGTATAAGTGTCTATAAAAATGGGTCTGAAGGACTTTTTGCTTAGCTTTTCGGCTTCCTCGATGGTATACCATTTAACCGGTTTACTCTGGGAATGAAGCCCTGTTGAAAGAGTAAAAAATAATGTGAATATCAATAGTTTTTTCATGTATAAATAATTTTGATTTTAATGGTCACATGGAACCCACATGTCTGAAGAGGTATTTAAATTCTTGTTTGTGTTTGGATAACATGTGGTTTTCATATACCAGCTTTCGTATTGAATAATGCAAATTTTATGCAAATTAAAGGAATTTTCCTGCAGGCCCGGTTGACAGGCGGGAAATATTTGATGAATAACGCTTAATCATGGCAATAAGTTCAATATAACTTTGGTGATTTAAAGTTTTCAACAAAATATTTTTTTACATTTACCGCACTTTAAATTTCACAAAAACAATTTTATGGAAACTACTCTGAAAACGCTGCGTGACTCCAAAGCAGCCCGCTGGACCGCACTTGCTGTCGTTGCATTTACCATGTTATGCGGATATTGGCTTACTGATGTGATGGCGCCGCTCAAACCAATGCTGGAACGTGAACTGCTTTGGAACAGTTCTGAATACGGATTCTTTACAAGTGCATACGGATGGTTCAATGTCTTCCTGCTTATGCTTATTTTCGGCGGCATTATCCTTGATAAAATGGGTGTAAGGTTTACCGGGCTCATGGCAACGTCAATAATGGTGGTCGGTACCGCAATCAAATACTGGGCTATTTCAACTCATTCACTTGATGGACATATGCTCCTCGGGATGAAGTCTCAGGTGGTTATAGCCGGGCTTGGATATGCAACTTTTGGAGTAGGTGTTGAAACTGCGGGAATCACCGTTTCAAAAATTATCGTCAAATGGTTCAAGGGGAAGGAGATGGCTCTCGCCATGGGGCTTGAAATGGCAACTGCGCGTGTGGGAACGACAATTGCAATGGTGACTTCCATTCCGATTGCGACGGCACTTCATGGTGTTTCTAAACCGATACTTGTGTGCCTGATCATGCTTTGCATAGGAATGATCTCATTCATCGTTTATACATTCATGGATAAAAAGCTCGATAAATCTCTTGCTGTTGCTGCAGCTGCAGACACCTCGGGCGAAGAGGAAGAATCATTCAATTTAAGGGATATTCTGTTCATAGTTAAGAACAGGGGATGGTGGTATATCGCAATCCTTTGCGTATTGTTCTATTCAGCAGTTTTCCCATTCCTGAAATATGCAACCGACCTGATGGTCAATAAATTTCAGGTCGATCCGAAGATTGCCGGGATAATACCCGGGATGCTTCCCTTCGGGACAATAATACTAACCCCTCTTTTTGGCAACCTGTATGACAGGAAAGGAAAGGGAGCTTCAATAATGATACTTGGCGCAGTACTTTTGATTTTTGTCCATACTATGTTCTCCATTCCATTCCTGAAGGCTACTCCAATTGCAATAGTACTTATTATTATTCTTGGGATTGGATTTTCACTTGTGCCGTCAGCTATGTGGCCTTCTGTACCGAAAATTATTCCTGAGAAACAACTTGGTACAGCTTATGCACTGATCTTTTGGGTTCAGAATATCGGCCTTATGGGTGTTCCTGCTTTAATTGGCTGGGTACTTGATAAATATTGCATTACCGGAACACATCTTATTGAAGGGGCTTCAGTTCCGAGCTATAATTACACCTTGCCGATGATAATATTCACATGCTTCGGATTGATTGCGCTGGTATTCGCATTGCTCCTGAAAGCCGAAGATAAAAAGAAGGGATATGGACTGGAATTACCGAATATCAAGAAGTAAAGAAAGCGGAATATTATCTCTCTGTTTTAAAGGCTAAATCCTTTAACCCTGAGCCACATCAGTTATTCGCCTGTGCTCTTTTTCATGCCATTTTTATCAGGATTGACCTGATGATATCGGTTACATCCTCTTCTTCATCGACAGTTCTTTCAAGCAGCTCAATGATCTTGTTGTTTTTAAGCAGCTCGGTTGTATCCTTTTCCTTTTCTTCAAAAATCTCGGCTACAGCGAAATAATATAACTCATCTGATTTGTGCTCAATTTCCTTTACCTTATTGCAGGCCTGGGCAATTTCTTTCTTATTGGAAGCAGCATCAACAAGCATATGGATACAGGTATTGATTTCATTTGCAGCGGCAAAGATCAATTCTGACATTTCCTTGTATACCGGCATCAGGTTTTTTGGCTTGTAAAGGCAGATCCTCCTGCTAATACCATCAATAGAGTCTACAACATCATCAATATTTGATGTAAGTTTCTGGATATCTTCCCTGTCGAAAGGGGTAATAAACGATTTGTTCAAAAGCTGAAAGGTTTTATCGGTTATCACATCCCCGGCATGCTCCACTTCCTTGATCTCCTTATGTATTCTTTCATGTACTTCCGGATCAGTGCCTGACATTTGCGTCCTTAGCAAATCGGCAGCTTTGACAAGGTTCCTGGAGTCCTCTTCAAAAAGAGGGTGAAAAGAATGATCCTTTGGCACGAAGAACTTGAGAATCTTATCGATATTCATATTTATATGATTTTCAATTTAGAATGTCAAATTAGTTAAACCATTTAAAAATAAAATATACGCATGCACCAATTATGCCTGAAACCGGAATGGTGACTAACCAGGCCCAGAAAATCTTTGTTGTCACTCCCCACTTTACTGCAGAAGCACCTTTTCGTGCTCCGACACCAATTATTGCACCTGTTATTGTATGTGTTGTGCTGACAGGTATACCCCAGTGCGTGGCTGCAAATAGTGTAAGTGATCCGGCAGTTTCAGCACAAAATCCTTCAAAAGGTTTGAGCTTTGTGATTTTTTGTCCCATGGTTTTGACAATTCTCCATCCGCCGAACAATGTTCCGAATGCAATAGCCGACTGGCAGGATAAAATAACCCACAAAGGTATGTCGGAATCTTTGGTAGTAATCCCCATCACAATTAATGCACCCCAGATAATTCCCATTGATTTCTGGGCATCATTTCCTCCATGGCCGAGACTGAAAGCAGATGCGGAAACCAATTGTAATCGTCTGAACCATTTATCAATAGTATATGGGTTGATCTTTCGGAAAACCCACATTATTATGGCAGAGAGTATATATGAAAACAACATTCCAAGGATCGGCGCAATAAATATAAATGCAACAATTTTAAGGACTCCTGAAGTGTTTATAACGCCGAAACCTGAATTTGCAACCGCGGAACCAATAAGTCCTCCCACAAGGGTATGTGATGAGCTGGAAGGTAAACCCCACCACCAGGTTAATAAGTTCCATATTATTGCAGCAACAAGAGCAGCACCAATAACGTTAAGGTTTATTGCATCAGGCTCCACTACACCCTTCCCGATTGTATGTGCAACCTTCATTGGAAAAACCGTGAACGCAATGAAATTGAAAAATGCAGCCATGGCAACTGCTGCAAGCGGTGAAAGAACCTTGGTGGAAACAACAGTGGCAATTGCATTGGCTGAATCGTGGAATCCATTGATGAAATCAAATATAATAGCCAGTCCAACTATGACATAAAGAAAAGTCATTTTGTCAATGGATTAATAATCAGCTTCTGGTTTTGCTTTAAGGGAATGGCTGACATTATAGCAATTATTATCTGGTATATTGAAATGCTGAATTCTGAAAATTCTGATTAAGGTTGCGCTAAATTATAAAGATTGGCATAATTTACAAAGGGATTGCCTAGTTAGTTTCATTAAAAAATGTTATTCATACATTTTCAAGTAATTATGAAATTTTCAATCCTGTTTGGAATTATATCATTTTTTTAATTGGTGTAATTTAGTAATTTTAAAAAATATTCATTTTAAAATTAAATACTGTCAATATGAGCGAAATAATAAATCTTGAGCCAAAACCGGTTTGGAACTTGTTCCATGAAATAACGCGGATACCTCATCCTTCTAAAAAGGAAAAAAAACTTGCTGAATTCGTGGTTGGATTTGCAAAAAAAAATCACCTGGAAACCGTTGTTGATAAAGTTGGAAACGTAGTGATAAGGAAACCTGCAACAAAAGGGATGGAAAACCGGAGCCCGGTAATTCTTCAGGCTCACCTCGATATGGTTCCACAGAAGAACAGCGATAAAAAACATGATTTTGATAAGGATCCGATTGAAACAGTAGTTGATGGTGAATGGGTAAGGGCAAATGGAACAACCCTTGGATCGGACGACGGAATAGGTGTGGCATCCGCTCTGGCAGTTCTGGCCTCGAAAGATATCCCGCACGGACCTCTCGAAGTTCTGCTTACAGTTGATGAAGAAACGGGTATGACAGGCGCATTCGGTGTCAAAAAGGGACTTCTTAAAGGTGAGATACTAATGAATCTCGACTCGGAAGATGAAGGTGAACTTTATGTCGGCTGTGCCGGAGGAATTGATGTCAGCGCCACAAGAAAATATGCCGAGAAAAAAACGCCGCGGGGAGTGGTTGCCTATCGTATCGACGCTAAAGGGCTGAGAGGCGGGCACTCAGGTGTTGACATTGCTTTGGCAAGGGCAAATTCAAATAAAATCATGTTCAGGTTCCTTATGCAGGCTGAATCTGATTTTAATGTCAGAATTTCCGAAGCAGCCGGCGGTGATCTCCGGAATGCAATTCCACGTGAATCATATTGCATCCTTGTTGTTAAAGGCGCAAAGGCTAAAGACTTTGAGAAATTTGTCAAGGGATACGACAAAATCTATAAGGCTGAATTTTCCGAAACAGAGCCTACCATTTCATTTACCTGCAAAAAGACAGATCTTCCTGAAAAAGTAATGAACAAAACGGACCAGTATAAAATTATACGTGCCGTATTTGCATCTCCTAACGGTGTCCAGAGAATGAGCCAGGCGATGAAAGGACTTGTTGAGACCTCAAACAATCTGGCAATTGTTCGCATCCTTAATGGGAAATTCGAAGCTCATAATCTTACCCGGAGTTCAGTCGATACTGCAAAAGAGTCGACTGCCTGGAGAATTGCAGCGGTATTTCAGCTTATTGACGCTAAAGTGACACTGACAGGAAGCTATCCGGGATGGAAACCGAATATGGAATCCCCGATTTTAAAAACCATGAGCGGCGTTTATAAAAAGATGTTCGGGAAAGTTCCTGAAATAAAAGCCATTCATGCAGGACTTGAATGCGGACTTCTTAGCGGAGTCTATCCGAAACTTGATATGATTTCCTTCGGACCGACAATAAAATTTCCGCACAGCCCCGACGAAAAAGTCAATATAGTCTCGGTAAAGAAGTTCTTCGATTTTCTATGTGCGACGCTTAAAGAAATACCAGTAAACCAGAGTTGAGTATTCAGATAACGGCACACGGCCTTCGACAAAAGACAAACGGAAGAGGGATCATAAAAAACATAACATTGGCCATGAGTCTTGTGTCGCGAGCCGTTTAGTCTGATTTTATTTCCATAAGAACGTCATCTTTCATGACGTTTGAATCAGCTTTGGCAAAGACTTTTGTAACCTGACCATTGACCGGGGACTGAATTTCATTCTGCATCTTCATCGCTTCCAGAATGGCTACCGGTTCACCTCGCAGGACAAGAGACCCCTCCCTTACAAGAACATCGATAATCTTACCCGGCATCGGCGCCTTTATTGTTTCATTCTCAGCCTTGTCCTTTACGGTGTTCAGCACCTTCATCCTCTTCATGGAGAAAGGTGTCTCTACAGTGAAAGTGTAACTTATATCATTAAAGAGAATTTCGTATTTATTCTGCCTTGACCTTATTATTTCAACCGGATATTTCCGGTTTTTCCAAAGGATATAGGTTCCGAGCTTTTCATCGGCTTTCAGCTTCACCTCATATTCCTGCTTGCCTATTCTAATTCGGTGTTTTAGCGGAAGGGGAAAGCAAAAAGTTTTATTTCCGGAAGAAAGAGCATATAGTCTGTCAATTTTTAATTTGTTTTTTGCCATTTTTCGCAAAAAAGTTTCAAAACTGGTTCATTCTTTTATTAAGCAGCCATGGGCTCATTTCCTTCCCGTTTTCAAAATCAATATTTATGCTGTCATCATTCAGGTTCTCCTCAATAAATAGCTTTGTCGTAAGCCAGGCCGCAAGCATTTCTTCATACTCACTGTTAAGATAGAACCTGTCGATATCCTTTTCAATGAAAGCTGTCGTGAAATCACCGTCCAGAAATTTCTGGTTCCTCACAAGCATCCTGAAGAAAGGGAGGGTTGTCTTGGTCCCTTTGATCCAAACCTTGTCAAGTGCCATTTTGCATTTTCTGACAGCATCCTTCCTGTCATCACCGCTGATGATAAGTTTTGCTATCAGTGAATCGAAGTTCGCAATGATCAGCGATCCTGCCTGAACGCCACTGTCGATCCTGATATATGGCTCAGTTGGAAGGGAAAACTTCTCAATTTTACCAGGATCAGGGGCGAAACCATTTTGAACATCCTCTGCATTAATTCTGCACTCTATTGCCCACCCTTTAAGCCGAATATCTTTCTGCCGGTAACCCAGTGTTTCCCCTTCAGCAACTCGGATTTGTTGCTCAACGAGATCAGTTCCGGTAATAGCCTCGGTAACCGGATGCTCAACCTGGATTCTTGTATTCATCTCCATAAAATAGAAATTTTTATCAGAGTCGAGCAGAAATTCGACAGTCCCGGCTGAATAGTAGTTTACAGCCCTGGCTAACTTCACGGCCATTTTTCCCATTTTTGATCTGAGCCTGCTGTCAAGGGCAACTGAAGGCGCTTCTTCAAGCAGCTTCTGGTGCTTTCTCTGAATTGAACATTCCCTTTCTCCCAAATGGATAATATTACCTTTTTTGTCACCCAGTATTTGGAATTCAATATGTTTCGGATTTTCAATATATTTTTCGATGAATAATGAAGGATCATTAAATGCTTTTTCAGCTTCTTTTCTGGCAACGGGAAACATCTTCTCCATCTCCTCAGACTTTCTGACGATCCTCATGCCTCGTCCGCCACCTCCGGAAGCTGCCTTTATTATGACCGGATAACATATTTTTTCAGCAAATGCTGTTGCCTCTTCCACGTCGCTGATATTGCCTTCGCTTCCAATAGCCATTGGTATATTCAGAGTCTGGGCAATCCTGCGGGCGATGGTTTTATTTCCCATCTTATATATGGAATCCGGAGAAGGCCCGATGAAGTTGATATTATTGCCAATACATTTCTGTGCAAAATATGCGTTTTCGGAAAGGAATCCGTAACCGGGATGGATCGCATCTGAGTCTGTTTTTTGAGCAATTTCTATAAGCCGGTCAATGTTCAAAAATACCGGTATCTCAGTTGGGTCTTCAGTGTCATCATAAATGATATCGGCAAGGGCAAGAAACATTGCATTCGGGTCCAATGCTGTTTTAATGGCAACCGTTTCGATCTTCATTTTCCTTGCCGTCTTTATTATCCTTACTGCAATCTCGCCACGGTTTGCAATCAATATTCTTTTTATTTTCATCTTATCTCTTCTCCTTTCTCCTTACAACGGCATATTCCCGTGTTTCCTTGCCGGCACTTTGACCCATTTGTTATTAAGGGCAGTAAACGCAGAAATAATTTTCTTCCTTGTCACTGCGGGATCAATTACCTCATCAATGTAACCGCTCTCGTCGGCAATAAATGGATTAGCAACCTTGTCACGGTACTTCCTGACGAGTTCTTTTTTAAGCCCGGCAGGATCTTTTGATTCAGCAAGTTCTTTTCTGTACAGGATTGCAACTGCACCGTCAGGTCCCATTACAGCTATTTCAGCAGTCGGCCAGGCAAAGCTGAAATCGCCTCCGAGGTTTTTGCTGTTCATGACAATGAAGGCTCCGCCGTACGCTTTTCTGAGAATAACAGTTATCTTGGGCACAGTGGCCTCGCTGTAGGCAAACAACAGCTTTGCACCATGACGTATTATTCCCGCATGTTCCTGGTCAACCCCCGGCATAAAGCCCGGGACATCTTCAAGTGTAAGAAGCGGGATATTGAAGGCATCACAGAATCTGATGAACCTGGCACCCTTGGTTGATGAGTTGATATCGAGCACACCTGCAAGTACTTTTGGCTGGTTGGCTACCATTCCGATTGTCTTTCCCTTCAGTCTGGCAAACCCTGTAATCAGATTAGGAGCAAACAGCTCGGCAATTTCAAAAAAACTGTTCCTGTCGACTATTTGGTTTATTATATCCTTCACATCATATGCTTTATTCGGATCATCCGGAATAATATCGCGGAGTTTCACATTGATATCAGGAATGGACCCTTCATCGGCAACCGCAGGCGGATTCTCAACATTGTTCGACGGGAGGTAGGATAGGAATTTTTTTAAAGCCAGTATCGTGTTTTCCTCATCGTCATATATCATATGGGCGACTCCGCTTTTACTGGCATGTATCTCTGCTCCTCCAAGCTGTTCAAATGTGACCTCTTCGTTCAGAACTTCCCTGACGACATTCGGACCGGTAACAAACATATAACTTGTATGGTTTGTCATAAAAACGAAATCGGTCAGGGCAGGGGAATATACGGCTCCTCCTGCGGCGGGCCCCATAATAACCGAAATCTGCGGAATTATTCCGGAAGAATGGATGATATTCTGGAAAATTGATGCATAACCGCTCAGACTTGCTATGCCTTCCTGAATCCTTGCGCCTCCTGAATCAATCAGCCCTATTATCGGAGAACCCATCTTGAGAGCCATCTCCTGGATTTTTGCTATCTTTTTTGCATGCACAATCCCCAGGGATCCTCCCATGATAGTGAAATCCTGGGCATAAGCAAAGACAAGTCTCCCGTTCACCTTACCATGGCCGACAATTACTCCGTCGCCGTATGATTTTTCCACTTTTCCGAATTCAACAGGCTGTCCTGCAGGTGTAACAAATGCATCTATTTCCTCAAAGGTTCCTGCATCGAAAAGAAGACCAATTCTTTCCATTGCAGTAAGCTTCCCTTTTGAGTGTTGTTTTTCAGCCTGTTGCGGACTGTATTGCTTTTTAATTGCATCCTGACGCTCGAGGTACGTTTTATAATACTTTCCTGACACATCCATATCTGATATATAAGATTAATTGCCGGAAAAATACATTATTTCAATAAAAGAGTCCAGGTAATTCGGGCAAATTTACTTCTCAAACATAACAATTTATAAATGCAAATCCAATTAAATTGCTCGACCAGCAAATGAGATATTCTTTTATTTTATTAAATATCAATCACATGTATTGGATTATTTTTCGAATGTATTTTACAGTTTCGAAGGTTTGAACAATCCTTTATCGTCAGATCCTAGTAGTCCGGCTTTGAGCATTGAGTCGCTGGCAATCTTCAGCTTACCGATCATTTTATCATTTACGACTGGAAAATGATGCAATGATTCAATCTTGTCGCCTATATATTCAAGATCTTCATCAGTTGTCTGCCAGTTCAGGTTGCTGAAATGTGTGAGGTCAAACGGCAGGGAATAAGACCTTAACGATTTTTCCCCGTTTATATTGAAATAGAAGTCAAAATAAGACATGATGAGCTCTCTGAGTGACCTGTAAACAGGCTCCCTGTAGCGCAATGAAGTGAAATTTGATTTTGCGACTGCTCCCCAGTAATCGTTTTCCCTGAAAATGGCAATAACATGATCATCATCATTAAAGGATTGCATGTCAACAATGGCAGGCCTGTAACCTAAATATTCGAGAACAGCAGCGGCAAACAGTGCGCCTTCAAAACAGTGGGCCGAGCGTTTCCTGATCACCCATCTTGGCGATCTGCATTCGTAAGCCGGATTATATGCTATGGAATCGAGGAATACCTGGACTGACCAGGGATCTTTGAATGAATTCAGGAAGAGCTTTTCTTCTTTTGTCCAGTTCGCTTCTGATTTCGACTTCGGCATTTTCCTTTTTTTTAAGACTTGTCAGTTTCGCAATTATACCATCACTTTGGTGAAATTTTCGCGGGGTTAATCACTTTACATGTATGTTTGCGGGAAAATCGCATAATCGCACAACCGCATAACCGCACAACCGCACAACCGCCAGTCCGGGCATTATATAAGTTTATTTATTATTCTTTTCATTTCAACATACTGCTCTTCCATGCTTCTGACAAGCTGCAGCTGAGCCCTTGCCCTCTGGAGATTATGATGCTCATTATGAATCTTGAAATAGTTATCGCCATCAATATAGTCGGTCAGGAATCTTAAGGCAATAATGTATGTTATCAGCTTTGGAGCGAAAGCCAGGTATTCTTTTTCCACATCGTTCAGGGTCTCTCTTGTTTCAGAAAGATAGCCTTCTGAATAAGCGTCAAACAATCCCAGATCCATCCTTACCCTTGACAGGTCAGTTTCATCCTCCGGGGCTTTACTGGCGCCGGTCCTGATAGCATCACCGAAATCATAATGCACATACCCGGGCATAACAGTATCGAGGTCTATTACACAAAGAGCCTTGTCATTTTCATCGAGGAGTATGTTATTGAATTTTGTATCGTTATGTGTGATTCTTGAAGGTATCTTACCTTCACGACCGAGTCGGAGTATTGTTTTCATTTCCTCAGCCCTTTTTAGCACGGATCTGATTTCGTCCTGTACTTCTCCTGCTCTTTTTACCGGATCTTCCTTTACGGTATTGTTAAAGGCCTCCAGCCTTTTTTCAATATCATGAAAATATGGGATGGTCTCGAAAAGAGGCTTTCCTGGAAGATCAGAAAGCATAGCCTGAAAACGGCCGATGGCTTTACCTCCTTCATAAGCTTTATCAGCAGAATCGACGACGTCGTATGATCTGTGGTTTGATATGAAGATATACATTCTCCAATAGTTCCCGTCACTGTCCGTTATCCAGCTTTTCCCGTCGCTGGCCGGAATAAGGGTAAGACATTCTCTTTTAATGTCGGAGCCGGGAATGGAAAGAAGTTTTTTATGAAGATGATTTGTTACCCTTTCGATATTATGCTGAAGCTCCGGGATGTTCTTAAAAACCCTTGTGTTAAGCCGTTGAAGGATATAGTCATCTTTATCCTTTTCAACCGTTTCAACACGAAAAGTGTCATGAATATGTCCGCTTCCGTAAGGTCCGGCGTTCAAGAATGTGCCATCTGCAAGAAATGAACCATATATCTTCTGTAGGTCAATCCCCATTTTTAATCCCTATTTTATGTCCGATAAATGCATAAAACATAATTATGAGATAGCATGGGACACAAAGCCAGTAGGCTGACTGAGTTGAGAAGGTCACTGCAAGCTTTCCATAGAGCAAAGGAATCAGTGCACCTCCTGCAATAGCCATGATTAGCATTGCAGAAGCGGTTTTTGTGAATTTGCCCAGGCCATTAAGTGCCAGAGGCCACATAGCCGGCCATACCAATGAATTGGCAAAGCCCATCAGGGCAACAAACAAAACAGTCACAGGCAGGACAAGATGAAGCGGTTTGAAGGTTACAAGGTCAACGAATGGCAAAGTGAAAACCCTTGTTGCCGGAATAAGAATGGCGCAAAGGGCAAAAATAACTCCCAGAACAGTGCACATTTTCAAAGCAGTTCCCTTGTTTTAAATATTTTGGAATTAAAGCAATCCCAAGCAGATAACCTAATATCATTGAGAGCATTGTAAGTGAAGTAAAGTACTTTGCTGATTCCATTGGGATTTTAAGAGATTGCCCGTACCTTATTATCGAATCGCCTGCTATTACTTCCACTCCAACGTAAAAAAACAGGGCAATAACTCCAAGGATCAGGTGAGGAAACTGCCAGACACTCGTTTTTTTAAAATTAGCTTCTCCCACGGATTCGTCCTCTGCTTCAGTATCAACTTCAGGAAGGTGCACAAATTTTATTAACAGGCCCAGCAGAACAAGGACAGCAGCCATAACGATATATGGCATTATTACATCTCGTGCCATTTCATCAAGGAGGACAGCTCGCGAGGCAGCATCCAGAGCCTTCGTAAGTTTATCCTGAATGACACTTGAATCTTTGAGTATTATACTTGCAAGAATGATAGGAGCAATGACTCCCGCAAATTTATTTGCAATACCCATTATGCTGATACGTTTTGCAGCACTTTCACGGGGACCAATAATTGTCACATAAGGATTAACTGCCGTTTGAAGAAGGGCAAGGCCGGTTCCTTCAATAAATAATCCGGCAAGAAAAAGCCCGAAGGTTCTTGTCAGAGCTGCAGGAATAAATACTAGTGCACCTATTGCCATTATCCATAATCCCAGTGACATTCCAACCTTGAAGCCGGTTTTTTTCAGTATTAAAGAGGATGGAAGTGCCATCACAAAGTATGAAATATAAAAAGCTGCCGTTACAAAATATGCCTGAAAATCGTTAAGCTCGCAGGATGTCCTGAGAAACGGAATAAGAACGCCATTAAGCCAGGTAACAAAACCGAAAATAAAGAAGAAAAGACCAATAATGGTAATTGCAAAAACATAATCTTTTCTGCTGATGCTGTCAGATGAAGAGTGATTGGTTGTCATAGGTTGAATCTGTTGTTATTATTAACGATTAAGTTTTCAAAACTAATCTTTTTTA
The DNA here is from genome assembly GCA_963789985.1 of uncultured Bacteroidales bacterium. Taxonomy (GTDB): domain Bacteria; phylum Bacteroidota; class Bacteroidia; order Bacteroidales; family VadinHA17; genus LD21. Next base: position 248,545 of record CAWBNA010000019.1, read on the forward strand.
AAATTGGGGCAAAGAAAAACTCATTGATATTCCGGTTTTTTTACCGACTGTTCCCTTGATTTGGCTCCGAGGTATCCTCCATGGTGCCTTTTTGAATAATCCTCAGCGGTAAATCCTATTTTTTCCATCATCATAACAACCAGGGCATCACCAATGACCGTGAACACGGTTGTAGAGGTGGTAGGAGTAAGTCCGAGCGGACAAACTTCTGCAGGAGAGCCTGTAAAAATAACATATTCAGCCTTATTGGCGAGCGGACTGTTTTCATTTCCCGTGATCACTATTACCGGCATTGAAGGATAAAGGTTGTTCTTAAGGTCAATCAATTCGGTTATTTCTCTTGTTTTTCCTGAATTTGAAATAGCCAGAAGAACATCATTTTTCTGAAGTACTCCGAGATCGCCGTGCTGGGCTTCGCTTGGATGGAGGAAAACTGCGGGAGTGCCGGTTGAACTAAAGGTTGTCGCAATATTAAGGGCTATCTGCCCGGCTTTGCCCATGCCGCTGGTTATCAGCTTGCCATTCATTAAGTGAACATGCCTGTAAATTAATTCAATAACTTTTGCATATGTATTGCTCACCGGAATTTTACATATAGCTTCTGCTTCAGCTTCAAAAATTCTCCTGACTTGATTCTCCATACCTGGATATAAAAATTAGTCCTCAAAGTTATTTAAAAATTGAGACGAAAAGGATTCATTTTTTAAATGAAGCCAGATTACAGAAACCGAAAAGGATATAACCGGAAGAAAAATTTGTACATTAAAGTATTGCGTTTGTGAAATATCTTTAAAAAAACCGTTTTTTTAAGGTTTTTGAGCAATGGCATTTTTTTAGTGACTAAAATCAAAAATGAAAAGACTAATCAATTTTGACATTTGACCAACCAGCTAAATTTTTTGACAAACCACCAAAAACAGGTCAATTTCTTCTAATCCAGACTTGTCCGGTTTTGATTATTATGGATCTAATTAATAAATTTAGAATGTTATTTAACCTAAAAGTTAGCCAAGACAGCTCCCATAAACAGGAAAATTACACTTACTTAACCTGGGAAATTTTAAAGGATTTTTTCTTTTCCTGTTTTTTGCTGAATTATTGTGACTGACGGGGCGAAAGCATATCCCATTGTAACGATATTCGATTTTGCTGCTTCCGGTTTTTATCATAAACCGACTTTTCTATAGTTATTTGTCTTAAAGAATTCATTATCCAGATCCCATTATACCCAAAAGCCATGAAAAATAAACTAAGCATACTTGTCATTTCAGTTATTGTCTTATCTGTTGTTGGCTCTTGTGTAACAAACAGAAAAATTATTTACTTGCAAGAAAAAAGAATTGCAGCTGATAGTATAATTAAAAGAAGTGATACGATAGTTTCGGTCACACCAGCTAAATATAAAGTACTGCCAAATGATAATATCTATGTAAGAGTTGTGACACCAGACCCTCAATGGTCAAACATGTTTAACACCTTACCAACGGGGGCAGGAATAAATATCTCTCCTGAAAGTTCTCAGCTACTTAGTTATCCGGTTGAGGTCGATGGCACAATTGAACTTCCTTATATTGGTAAATTTGAGGTTGCCGGGAAAACGCTTTCAGAAATAAAGATCGATCTGGAGGCAGCATTAAAGAATTTTGTTTCTGATGCAGCAGTCACGGTAAGGCTGGTAAATAATTTTGTAAGTATTATAGGTGAAGTGCGCCAGCCCGGGAGATATCCGATTTACAAAGACAGGATGAATGTTTTTGAGGTACTGGCATTAGCCGGAGATATGGATGAGTACAGCGATAAAAGAAATGTTCAGATTATAAGGCGCTCCTCCAACGGCAACATCATTAAGAAATTCTGCCTCCTTGACAGGAGCATTATGTCATCCGATTTCTTTTATGTTTTACCCAATGATGTGATCTATGCTCAACCCAGAAAAGGCAGATTCTTTGATATGAGCGTTTTCCCGTATTCGATTGTTCTGAGTGCTATAACCTCTTTTGTTCTTGTATATAATTTTGTAAACACTCTGCACAAATAATATACTGGAAAAGCAAAACTAGCCGCTATGAACATGAAAGTGGCCTGATTTAGGTTTTCAGTTAAAATAAAGAAATAAAATCATAAAGGAATGAGTACATATTTTCAAAAAACTGGTCCGGATAAACCGCATGTCAGTGATGGTGATTTTAATATCACCAGAGTCTTCATGATTATGCTTAATAAATGGTATCTTTTTGCAATCTCTCTTGTTGCCGTATTTTTTTTAGCACATATGTATTTATCCCATACGCTTCCTGTATACGGTGTTTCAGCAACAATTCTTATAAACAAGGACCAGGGAAATTACTCGCTTAATGATCAGTTCATGAAGGGAATGGGGCTTTCACAGGGGAACCAGAATATACAGAATCAAATAATGCTTCTTTCTTCAAGAACAGTCACTGAAAGGGCTCTTAAGGAATTACCTTTTGAGACTGATTTTTATTTCAAAACGCTCAGAAACCAGCTTCCTGTTTATCCTGAAGTCCCCTTTGAAATTACCTCAATTAATAATGCCGGTCTGCCAAGGAATACAGAGTTTGAAGTAAAATATCTGGGCAATAACAGGTTCAGCCTGAATACTAATTCAAAATCTACTTTAAAAATACATTGCCAGATATCTTCAGAAGACACTGTAAAATTCCAGAATGGAGGTTTTGTTATCAGTTCTGTGGACAGTATCTGGATAGCCAAAAATATCGGGAAAAAATTCTATTTTATTGTGCATAATAAAGCAAATCTCACAAAAAATTATAACAGGAGGTTGAAGGTTATTTCAACCACAAAAGACGGGACTACGATAAAACTAAGTCTTGAAGGGACCAACCGTGCCAAGGATGTTGACTTTATAAACAAGCTTACTGATATATTTGTTACTCTTTCGCTTGACAAGAAAAATCTTGAAGCATCAAGGAGAATACAATTTATTGATGATCAGCTTGTTGGCATATCAGATTCTCTTAGCCTGACAGAAAACAGGCTTCAGCAGTTCCGTTCCAGAAACAAGGTCATGGACGTTTCAACACAGGGACAAGCAATAATCAATCAGTCGATGGAACTTGAAAACCAGAGAGCGCGCATTGCAGTTGAAACGAACTATTACAACTATTTAAATGAGTGCCTCGAAAAAAATGTTACAAGTGAAGTCCCTGTTGCACCTGCAACAATGGGTATAACTGATCCTGGTCTTACCAGGCTGGTTGGTGAACTTGTCGAGCTTCAGGGCCAGCTGTCAAGTAAAAGCCTTGGAGATAAAAACCCGCTTCAAAATCAGCTTCTGCAAAGAATCAAGAATACCAAAGGAGCGCTTCTTGAGACTTTGAAAGGACTGAGGCAGGCAAATGCACTTGCAGTTCAAGAGAATAACTCCCAGATAAAACAAATAAACAATCAGGCTGCAACACTGCCAAGTACGGAAAGACAGCTTCTTGGTATGGAAAGGAAATTCAAGCTAAATGATGAACTTTATACATTTTTAATGGAGAGAAGATCTGAACAGCAAATGCAAAAAGCTTCAAACGTTGCAGACAATGAGGTAATTGACTATGCCACCGAATCTGATGCTATTATTGTTTCTCCAAAAAGTTCAAAAATCTATTTATTAGCCTGGTTTGCCGGCATGGCTATACCATTCCTTTTGATATTACTGGCAGATGCTTTAAGCAGATCAGTCACAGCTGAAGAAATCTCTTCTCTTACTGATTTGCCTGTTGCAGGAAAAATACCTCACAATCCCTTTAAGAACAGTCTTGTTGTTACAGAAAACCCTGAATCTCCTGTATCCGAATCTTTCAGATTACTCAGGTCCAGAATGCAATTTTTCACTAAAGAAAACAAATCTCCATTAATTTTGGTGACATCTTCAAATGCTGCTGAAGGAAAAACCTTTACAGCAATGAATCTGGCTTTGGCTTATTCCCTTATGGGAAAGAAGACTGTTCTGATTGGCTTCGATTTACGCAGGCCGAAAATTTTCAATGATTTTCACATTACAAATGAAAAAGGGGTTACTACATTTCTGATAGGGAAAGATAACCTGAACGAAGTCATTATCAATACCGGGTTTAAAAACCTTGCAATCATTCCATCCGGACCAGTTCCTCCTAATCCTTCAGAACTGACAGCCCTTGAAAAGACATCGCTTTTATTCAGTTCGCTCAAAAATCAGTTTGATTATATAATAGTCGATTCATCTCCAATAGGACTGGTATCCGACACATATCATCTTGCCTCAATGGCTGACTCCATCCTTTTGGTAGTCAGAAACAAGAAAACTTTGAAGAGTATGTTTGAGCAGGTTTTAAAGGACCTGAAGATCAATGATATAAAGAGCATAAGCCTTGTCATTAATGATGTTGATCATAAAAACAAAGGTTACGGCTATACTTATTATACTCCTTCCAGGGAATTGAAGACTGAGAATGGAAAATCAAAAGGGATAAAACCTGGTTTTATGAACAAGAAGTCAAAACAAAATAAACAGGATGTACCTCAGGGATCTCCCTGGAAAAGCAATTTGGAATAAACCGGATCAACAAAGGACCGCTTAAGACCAATGAGTCTCAAAAACCAGGCTATAAATGGAGTCATCTGGAATTCCTTGGGGAACTTATCTTCTCTGGGCGCCGAATTTGTCGTCGGGATTATTCTTGCAAGGCTCCTCACACCAAAGGAGTTTGGACTGGTCGCCACAATAATGATTGTCATTGCCATTTCCCAGATATTCATTAACAGTGGCTTTAGTCAGGCAATAGTCCGAAAGCCTGTATGCACACAAAAGGACTATTCAACTGTATTTTTTTTTAATCTTGCCATAGGGATATTGCTTTATTCTATCCTGCTAATTTCTGCCGGCACGATAAGTGTTTTTTTTAATAATCCGGAACTTAAGCAATTGATTCAGGTTCTTGGACTTGTTCTGATCGTTGGTGCCCTGACATTAATACAACAGGCAAAGCTTACAAAACAGATTAATTTCAAGTTACTGGCTAAAATATCTTTTATAGCATCTCTAGTCTCCGGAGCCATTGCTATCATTTTGGCTTACAAAGGATTTGGTGTTTGGTCACTTATTGCCAAAGCATTGACAAATCAGGGATGTACGGCAGTAATGCTCTGGTTGTTAAATCCATGGAAGCCTGATTTTATTTTCAGTATTGAATCCTTTAAAGAGCTTTTCGGATTTGGGTCAAAATTGCTGGTAAGCGGATTTATTGGTACTTTACTAAGCAATATTTATTATTTCGTAATTGCAAAATACTTCTCAGCTACAGACTTAGGATACTATTCCCGGGCCGAGTTATTTAAGAACCTGCCAAGCCAAAATTTTACTTCGGTTATAACAAATGTCAGTTATCCTGTTTTGGCAAAGGTCCAGAATGACCAAAATAAATTCAAAGAGGGATCAAGAAGAATTATTACGACTACATTTTTTATCATGTCAATGGTTATGTTCGGTATGGCATCCGTGTCAAATTCATTGGTTATTACATTGGTAGGTGAGCAATGGAGGCAATCGATAGTTTATCTGCAGATGCTTTGTTTCGTTGGCCTTATGCATCCGTTAACTTCAATAAATATCAACCTGTTAAATGTTCTTGGACGTTCTGATCTGTACATGAAACTTCAATTGATTATGCAGTCCTTTTCAATACCGGTAATGATTATTGGTGTCATTTACGGCATTAAAATAATGATTCTCGGGATGTGTCTGAATTATTTGGTCTCTTACCTTATTTTCTGCAAAATATCCTCAAAATTCAGCGGTTATAAATTTAGCCAGCAGATAAAGGATATTTCTGTGCTTTTCCTTGCAGGAGCTTTTATGGGAGGCATAGTTTACCTTATCGATTACTTAACATACTTCAGACCATTAGTTACCCTGATCATACAGATAACATCGGGTATTTTGATAGTCCTATTAATGGGAGAATTGTTTAAGATCAGGGAATACATCTTTCTCAAGGAGGTCTTAAACGACCAGATCAAATCATACTTAAAAAAAGTACCGGCTAATACCTGATAAGAAATCTATATGTTTAGATTTATATATTACATGTACTTTATGGCCTTCAGGAGCCAAACCGCAGATCAATTATATTCAAGAATTATTATTCGAATTGCAAACATTTTACTTCCCCTTTATTTTCATTTAACATTCGGATTCCATCGGAACAAAATTCCTGAGTCAGATCCCGGAAGAGAAATAAGGTATATTGTGTCGATGACCACATTCCCTTTAAGGATTGACAAAGTCTGGCTTGTCCTTGAAACTATGTTGCATCAGAAAAAAAAGCCTGATTCAATAATTCTGTGGCTTTACAAAGATGAATTTGACGGAAAGCGCAGTCTACCGAGGTCCCTGCTTAAATTGGAAAAGCGGGGATTACAAATAAGGTTTGGTTCAGAGAACCTTATGCCGCATTTAAAGTACTTTTATACAATGCTGGAATATCCTGATGCAAATATAATTACAATTGATGATGATATCCTTTACCCCCCTGATTTGATTGAAAAACTAATTCAATGTCATAAAACATATCCCAGTTCAATCATATGTCCGGTTACCCGTAAGATAAAAAAAATCGGAACTGTACTTCAGCCCTACAGCTCATGGGACTATTTAAGAGTCAGTTCGGAGCCTTCATTTCAAAACCTGACTATGGGAGTCGGGAGTGCTTTTTATCCCATAAAATCTCTTCATCCGGATGTTTTCAATTTGGAATTTTTGAAAAAACTGGCGTTACGTACAGATGATCTGTGGATCAAGATAATGAGCATTAAAAACGGAACCGGTGTGGTCAGCATGGCCGGTGAATATTCTCGTTTTTTTATTCCTGTCATTCATAATTCTCATATTCAACTAATGGATTTTAATATAGGGCAGGGCCTGAATGACAATATTTTTTCAGGTTTGATTAATTTCTGGAATATTCCTGTTTCAGCTTTTAATGATCATGGGTAACAAGGCTTTAAATAACCATAAAATCTGATTGATTAATTCTCAGTAATTTAAGTAGATAATCTTAATCAATGAATGAATTTGGCAGATCTCAAATTATAATCATTATAACATTACTGTTTTATTAAGATCAAAACCGGTTTTCTATGTCTGTGGAAAAGGTATTAATAATTACAAAGGCATTTTATCCTGATATTACACCGCGTTCTTTCAGAGCTACTGAACTGGCGCGGGAACTTGCCCGCCAGGGTCATGAGGTTGTTGTAAGCCTTCCCGTAGATGGATTTGATTATACCTTGATTGAAAAGAAATATAACATAAGAATTCATGACCTTGGAAAGCTCAAATGGAAAAATGTAGAGCTTAAGGGAGGAAGAATTAGACTGCTTTTCAGGCGTATATTGAAAAGAATTTTGCAGGTTCTGTTTGAATATCCTGATCTGGAACTGATGTTCAGGGTGTCAAAGCTGCTCAGATTTGAAAAGGGTTATGACGTTCTTATCTCTATTGCTGTCCCGTATCCAATCCATTGGGGTGTTGCAATGGCCTGGGATAAAAAGAAGAATATTGCCGGAACCTGGATTGCTGATTGCGGAGATCCATATATGGGCGACAGGATGGACAGTTTCAGGAAGTTGTTTTACTTCAGGTACATTGAAAAATGGTTCTGCAGGAAAACGGATTTTATAACAATACCAGTTGAAGAAGCCAGGCAAGCCTATTATCCCGAATTTCACAGCAAGATCAGGGTAATACCACAAGGATTGCGCTATCAGGACCTTGATCTGCCGGCCTACCATAGGAATGGATCTCCTCCTGTTTTTGCCTATGCAGGTAACTTTATTCCGGGGAAAAGGGATCCCAGACAGACCCTGGAATATATGTCATCATTGAATAATGAATTCAAATTTGTAATTTTTACCAGTCACCGGGATTTAATAGAACCTTATATAAAAATGCTGGGTGATAAATTAAGTATATGTAATCTGGTGCCACGTGAGAAATTGCTGAAAATATTATCGGCGATGGATTTTCTTATAAATTTTGATAACAATACTGAAACTCAGGTTCCAAGTAAACTGATTGATTACTCAATCACAGGGAGGCCTGTATTGAATATAAAAGGTCCGGGTGATTTTAATATATTAAATGAGTTCCTTGCCGGAGATTACACCCACAAAATGAAATTGAATAGCCCTGATTATTATAATATTGAATCTGTTGCTAAAATGTTTTTGTCCCTGAAATGACTTCCCTGATAAATAATGCTCTGATAAGTTCTGACAGGCGTAAGAAATTATATGCATGTATTGCTGCCATATTCACCATTTGGCCCTGCGGGTCCTTATTCCTTGTATTTAAGTATTGGAGAACTTCATGGGCTAAGAATATCTTCTGGCTTTTTTGTATTTATTTTGGCTTGACCTTTGTCATTGACAGCACCGGGGAAAGTGATTCGTCGCGATACGGTCAGGAATTATTGCAATTTTCTCAATCGGGTTTGACGCTGAATGATTTGAAAAGCTCCATTTATGGAGCCGATACGAATTATGTTGACATAGTTCAGCCATTGATAACTTTCATCGTTTCAAAATTTACGGATAATCCAAAAGTGCTTTTCACAGTCTTTGCATTGATTTTTGGTTTCTTCTATTCACGCAATATCTGGTATATCCTTGACAGATTAAACAACAAAATAACATTTATAATATTAATATTTATAATTGTCTATGCACTGCTAAATCCCATATTCAATATTAATGGCTTCAGGATGTATGCAGCTGCCCATATATTTCTTTATGGCACGCTTCCTTTTCTTCTGGAAGGCAATAAAAAGAAATTGTTCTGGGCCTTTTTTTCAGTATTTGTCCATTTCTCATTTTTTCTGCCTGTATTTATCCTTATTTGTTACATTTTATTTGGGAACAGGTTAGGTATATATTTTTGGTTTTTTATAGTTGCATGTTTTTTTTCTGAAATAAATATTCAAACTGCCCGGGAATCGCTTGCTTATCTGCCTGGTGTCTTCAGTTCGCGATTGGAATTATACTTTGATGCAGACTATATAAGCTCCCTTTCACAATCCCAGGCTGATTTAAGTTGGTATATGTTGTACTATATTAAATTAAAGAGCTGGATATTGATTGCCCTATCTGTCCTGGTTTTTGTCTGGGGTAAAAACGAACTTAAAAGCCGTCCGGATTTGTTAAATCTTTTTTGTTTTGCACTTTTAATATGCGGGTGGGCCAAGTTGTTGGGGAATCTGCCGTCAGCAGGAAGGTTCGGTATTATTGCGAACCTGTTTATGTTTGCCTTTTTTATCCTGTTTTTTTCAGAACACAAAGATCTGAAATTCTATAAAGAACTCGAGTTTATTTCTATTCCCATTTTGCTCCTTTTTATTATAGTGACTATTCGGATGGGCCTCGACTTTATGGGATTATCCACTATCCTTGGGAATCCCGTATATTCGTACTTTGTCAATGACAATATACCTTTGGTCACCGTTATCAAGCAGCTTTTTTAGCACTTATTCAGTTTGTTAAAAAACGAAACTAAATTAATGAATCACCTGCTGGGAAACCTGAGAAACCTTCCGGGTTGGCGAAGTGATAAAAAATTTGTGGTCTTTGAATCAGACGATTGGGGCAGCATCAGAATGCCTTCTTTATCGTCTTTTGAAAAGCTGAAAAACTCAGGACTTGATCTCAGCGGGTCTGATGCTGAACGGTATAATCTTAATGATACATTGGCGACAAGCGCTGATCTTGAATATTTATTTGATCTCATGAGCAATTTTAAAGACTGTAACGGAAACCATCCTGTTTTTACTGCTGTCAGTGTTGTAGCCAATCCTGATTTTGAAAAGATAAAGGAGACTGATTTTTCAAGGTATTTTTGGGAACCTTTTACTGAGACTCTTAAAAAGTATCATGGATGTGAGAATTCATTTGAACTATGGAAAAAAGGCATCGAGGAAAGATTTTTTGTTCCGCAGTTCCATGGACGTGAGCACCTCAATGTCCTTGCATGGATGAGGGCTTTGCAAAATGGTGACAGACAAACACATCTTGCTTTTAATGAAGGTTTATGGGGATTTGTTCCTGACAGCAAGCTGAATCCGGGAATTGATTATCAATCTGCATTTTTATTATCTGATCCGGCTGATATAGATTATCAGAAAGAAGTTATAATTGAAGGCCTTGAACTTTTCGAAAAGCTCTTTGGCTACAAAGCTGAGTATTTTGTTCCTCCAAATGGATTTATTAATAACCAGCTTAACAATATACTTGCTGAAAGTGGCATTAAATTAAGATCAACAGCCAAATTGCAACGGGAATCGTTGGGCGGAGGAAAGATAAAGAAATCATTTCACTGGCTGGGGCAAAAGGACAAAAGTGGATTATTGTATGTCTCCCGGAACTGCTTTTTTGAGCCAAGTCAATCCGGTAAAGACTGGGTGAACGAATGCCTGTATGAAATTTCTACAGCTTTCCGCTGGCATAAACCTGCAATAATCAGCACACATAGAGTTAATTACATTGGATCCTTAAATCCGTTAAATCGCAGTGAGAGCCTTAAACAACTACGATTGCTTCTGAAATCTATTAAGTCTTGCTGGCCGGAAGCTTTATATATTACAACTGATCAACTTAGTGATAAGATAAATAATAACTGATTTATCAATTCCGGATTTTTTTAATCCTATTATGGTTATTCATTCTTATCGTTTCAAGTTTCTATGAAACCTTTTATCAATTTAATAATCATTCCTGAGTCAAATAGTGAAAATCGCTGTGGAAAATTTAAAAATATTTATTTCGATTCACATTACTTGTCCACGACCGTTAAGAGTTTATTATCCTCTGGTCTTGATAATGAAAAAGTCAAGGGGAAAAAGGTTTTGATTAAGCCTAACTGGGTAATACATAGTGTTTACAAGGATGATGATTTTTGCCTTCGGACACACGACAATTTCCTTAAAGCTGCCTTGAGAAATATTCTGGAAATGGGTCCTTCAGAGGTATTGATCGGGGATGCTCCAATCCAGGGCGCAGACTGGACAAAAATAATTTCAAAAACATTTTTGGAGGAAGTCAGCAAGCTATCGGAAGAATTCAGGATACCCGTTCAAATAATGGATTTCAGGCGAAGAATATACAACACAAAGGATCATAAACCGTCTGCAACAAACAGAACAATCTCAGATAATCTGATTTTTGATCTTGGAAAAGAGAGCTTTCTTGAGCCAATTACAATACCGGGTAAAACGACTTTCAGGGTAACTGACTATAATCCGGATCAAATTTCAGCTGTTCATTCGCAAGGTGTCCATAAATATTGCATTGTTAAGGAATTTTTCGAGTCGGATATAATATTATCATTGCCTAAGATAAAAACACATCAAAAAACCTGTATTACAGGGGCTTTAAAAAACATTGTAGGAATAAACGGTGAAAAAGGTTACCTGCCTCATCATAGGATCGGGGGCACCGGAAAGGGTGGAGATTGCTACCCTGGCGGTTCGTTACTTAGATATTGGTCAGAATTGACGCTGGACGAAGCTAATCGCAGACAGGGAGAAAAAATATTCTGGTTTTGGCAGAAACTCTCCTCCTTATTATGGATTATTTCATTCCCCGGGCCAGAGCACCAGATTTCAGCTGGTTGGTACGGTAATGATACGACCTGGAGAATGGTTATGGATTTAAACAGGATAGCCTTATTTGGCAATGAAGACGGTAAAATTTCTGACAAACCGCAACGTCAGATTTTCAGCTTATGTGATGGTATAATTGCCGGGCAGGGTGATGGTCCTTTAAATCCAATTCCACTGCCACTCGGCGTAATATCATTTGCAAATAATTCCTATTTAAATGATTATGCTTTGGCATTGCTCATGAATCTTGCAGTTGATAAGATCCCATTACTGAATAACCCGGTAATAAACAGTATATCAGATTATGATATGACACTTAACGGGATAAAGATTCTACCGGAAGAGTTGAAGAACTATTCAGTAAATACGATACTGCCTAAAGGCTGGAGATGCTACCAGGACAGGACAATATAAAAATAGGAATCCATCCTGTAAAGGGTTCATTCAGTGAACGCTGGATTGATTACTGTAAAGCGAATGACATTAAGTGGAAATACGTCAATTGTCTGGAAGATGATATTATCAGGCAACTTTCAGATTGCAGTGCATTAATGTGGCATTTTTCACAGAACAACCCAAGAGCCAGCCTGATAGCAAAACAATTGATTTGTTCTGTTGAAGCTTCAGGTAAAAAAGTGTTTCCTGATGTAAACACCTGCTGGCATTTTGATGACAAGGTCGGACAAAAATATTTATTTGAGGCCATTAATGCTCCAATGCCGGATACACATATTTTTTATAATAAAAAAGAAGCTCTGAACTGGATAAAATTGACTGATTTTCCCAAAGTCTTTAAACTCAGGTGTGGGGCCAGTTCTCAGAATGTCAGACTGGTGAGATCAAAACGAACTGCAAAAAAAATGGTCCGGAAGGCATTTGGGCGAGGATTCCATGTTTATGATCCTTTGGATAATCTTAAAGATCGCTGGAGGCTATACCGGATGCGAAAAACGAATCTTCTGGATCCTGTTAAGGGGCTGATCAGATTTGTATTACCACCACAATACGCCAGAATTAAAGGACCAGAGAAAGGATATATTTATTTTCAGGAGTTTGTTCCGGACAACGATCATGATGTCAGAGTGATCGTCATCGGGAATAAAGCTTTTGCCATAAAAAGAATGGTCAGGGCCAATGATTTCAGAGCTTCGGGAAGCGGACAGATCCTTTATGATCGATGCCTTTTTGACGAAGGAATAATAAGGTTATCATTTGATCTTGCAAGAAAGCTAAAAAGTCAATGCTCAGCTTTTGATTACGTATGCTATTGCGGCAGACCGCTGGTCGTAGAAGTAAGTTACGGTTTTTTACCTGAAAAGTATGAGCAATGTCCCGGATTCTGGGACAGAGAAATGAACTGGCATGAAGGAAAATTTAATCCATACGGTTGGATGATAGAAGACTTAATCAGTAATATCAGTACGGCTCAATGACCGGTCATTGCTTTTGGTGGATGGTTTTCTGATTTTACAGACCAAATTTTATTAGGGTGTCGACAAAGAAGTTATGTTTGGCTATTGAATCACTTCAGGCTGGAGGTGCTGAGAGGGTAATGTCTGAACTTGCAGTTTTCTTTTGCAGGAGGAATGAACTTGAAGTGCATTTGATCATATATGGGAAAAGGCCGGATATTTTTTATAAGCTGCCGGATAATATTATTATCCACAAACCAGAATCTGCATTTGTAAACGGCTTGCGGTATATCTATGCTATCGGAAGAGGCATTTTTTTAAGACAAACAATAAAAAAAATCAAACCTGATTCCATTCTCAGCTTCGGTGAATACTGGAATAGTTTTGTACTTCTAGCGCTAATTGGACTCAGTTTCCCTGTTTATATTTCAGACCGGTGCAGCCCTAATAAGAAATTTGGTTCTTTTCACTCTTTTCTCAGAAAATGGCTTTATCCTAAAGCCAGGGGGATAATCGCACAAACAGAAAAAGCAAAAGAATTATATCCGCTGCATTTTAAGAACAGTAATATCAGAGTTATTAATAATCCTGTTCATTTTATTGAAAGTTCCGCAACTCCATTGCTAAAAGAAAACATCGTACTGACAGTCGGCAGATTGATCAATACAAAAAATCACGATAAATTAATTGAGCTGTTCTGCAATATCAGCAACCCGGAATGGAAATTGATAATTGTCGGAGGAGATGCTTTGAAACAGAAGAATATGGTCAGGCTAAAGAATCTCATTTCTTCGTTAAATGCTGAATCAAGAGTCATTTTAACAGGTTACAGGCATGATATAGAAATGATTTATCGTTCCGGCAAAATATTCGTTTTCGCTTCTTTATCAGAAGGATTTCCAAACGTAATTGGAGAGGCCATGTCTTTTGGATTGCCCGTAATTGCCTTTGATTGTATTGCCGGCCCTTCAGATATGATTATTGATGGAGAGAACGGCTTCTTAATTCCGGTAAATGATTATGAAACATTCCAATCACGCCTTAAACAATTAATGGATGATAATTCGTTAATTGACAAAATGGGATCCAGGGCTGTCAATGAAATTAAAAGGCTTTCAATTGAAAATATAGGGTTGGAATATTTTGATTTTATTATTCCCGAATGAAAATACTGCAGATAAACACATCTGTTTCTTATGGCTCAGTTGGAAGGCTGGCTGATATAATTGGGGATTTTCTTATTGAAAATGGGCATGATAGTTACATAGGTTACGGAAGAATCAATAAAGGAAGTGCATCTACATTGATCAGGATCGGGAAAAAAGCCGATGTACTGAACCACGTATTGAAAACACGCTTGTACGACAGACACGGTTTTGGATCAAAAAGAGCTACGGAATCATTTATTAAATACATCAAAGGAATTGACCCAGACTTAGTGCATATTCATAATGCTCACGGATATTATTTGAATATTGAATTGTTGTTTAAGTATCTTAAAGATCATAAAAAGCCAGTAGTCTGGACATTTCATGACTGCTGGCCTTTTACAGGTCACTGCAGTTATTTTGATTCTGTTAATTGTTATAAATGGCAGTCAGAGTGCTATGATTGTTCCAACCGGGTTGGTTACCCTAAAAGTCTCTTTCTTGACAATTCACGGAAAAACTTCAGGAGGAAAAATGCCATATTTAACGGCGTCGAGAAAATGGTTTTAGTAACACCGTCGGTTTGGCTGGCAAATCATCTTGAAAATTCTTTCTTGTCGGATTATAGAATAAAAATTATTAAATATGGGCTCGATATTGACAAATTCAAGCCATCTCTCGCTGAAACAATCAGAAAAAAATATAATCTGCCTGAAAAATTTATTCTGGGAGTTGCAAACATTTGGGACAAAAGGAAAGGGTTTGATGATTTCATAAGACTTCGGGGACTTCTCAAATCAGAAATAGAAATTGTATTATTGGGCCTTTCAAATTCGCAGATTAGTAAATTGCCTTTGGGAATAAAAGGAATTCCGCATACCGGGAATCTTGAAGAACTTGTTGAACTTTATTCAGCATCAGTTGTATTTGTAAATCCGACATATGCCGATAATTTTCCGTTTACCAACATTGAAGCACTTGCGTGCGGAACGCCAGTTATAACTTATAATTCAGGAGGAAGCGCTGATGCAATTAATTCAGAGACCGGAATTGTCGTTGAGAGAGGAAATATCAGGGGACTTCACGAGGCAGTAAATACCATTATTGTAAATGGCAAAACTACCTATGCATCTGCTTGCCGCAGACATGCAGAACTTAATTTTAATAAGAATGACCGTATTGGTGAATATTTAGATTTATATAAGGAGCTCACTGAATAAATCAGGACTCTTCAATTGCTCGTTTATTCAAATGACAGGGAACAGAGATCTGCTTATAATAAACCAGGATTCGGGTTATTTAATGATTGATATTGCAAACGTCTTTGCCGAAAGTGGATTTAATGTCACTCTTTTAGCCGGCCGCATTGTGATTCGTGACAATGAATTAAAGGATTCAATCAGAGTTCAGAAAGTTATAAGGTACAATCGTAAAAATAATTTTAGCAGGATTTGTACATGGACTATAGCTTTTTTTCAAATCTTATTTCTTCTCGAATTCAAATACAGAAAATATGACCTGCTGATTGTCTCAAATCCTCCTTTTACAGTGTTTCTGCCTCTATTTGTTGCCAACAGGTATTCATTATTGATTTTTGATGTTTTCCCGGATGCGATTTCTGAACTTGGTATATTAAATTCTGAATCATTCCTGATAAAAACCTGGAAAAAGCTTAATATTTCCGTTTATCAGAGAGCTGACAATATCTTTACGATTTCAGAAGGCATGAAAAACACAATAAAGAAATATGCTGACATACAAGAGATAAAGGTGATTCCGCTTTGGAGTGGGAATAATTTCCTAAAGCCCTGCCCTGAATATGTCAATCCTTTTATTAACAGGCACGGACTTAAGGGCAAATTTGTCGTTATGTATTCAGGTAATTTTGGCATATATGAAAACTTACGAATAATTCTTGAAATAGCTGACCGGACATATAAAAGGAGAGATGTAGTCTTTTTAATGGCAGGCGATGGAATAATGCGTAAACAAATTACTGATCAGATAAATAAGATGAGACTTCAGAACTGCATTCTTTTACCCTGGCAAAACACACATGAAATGCCGTATTCCTTTGCGGCTTCAAATCTTGCGATAATAAGCCTTGGCAAAATCTCATCTTCCGTGTCAATACCCAGCAAATTTTATGACTTTTTATCAGTCGGTTCTCCGATACTCGGTCTGGCTAATTTGGATTCTGAACTAAGTCAGCTGATAACCAGACTTAATGTCGGTCAATGTTTTGATCCTTCTGACTTAGAAAATATAATCCAATTTATCTACTTTCTTGCTGATAATAAGGATAAATATAACGAATTGCATGCCAATTCATTGAAAGCAGCCTGCGAGTATACAAGGGAAAATGCCAGGAAAATTGTTCTTTTCTGGAATAGTCTCAGTTAAGACTCTGACCAAAACCTGATTGAAGAAATAGTTACTAAAATTAGCCCTGAAATATATGTATAGGAATAAAATCAAGCCATTTTGCGATTGGTGTCTTGCTCTGTTAACCCTGGTGTTTCTGCTGCCTCTGTTTGTTGTTATCAGTGCTTCAATAAAGATAGGTGACCGTGGACCCGTATTTTTTCTTCAGAAACGCCTTGGAAAAAATGGCAGGGTATTTAATTTATTTAAATTCCGATCAATGAAGTCAACGACTGATCCCGCGAAATCATCAGGATATTTATATGAAAATGACCCGAGAATAACCAAAGTCGGTAAATTCATTAGAAGGACAAGCCTGGATGAATTGCCTCAGATATTTAATATTTTAAAAGGTGAAATGAGTTTTATCGGTCCCCGCCCTCCAACGGTGAATTACCCAAAGGCTTTTAATCAATATAATGCCTTTGAATTAAAGAGATTTTCAGTCAAACCGGGCATAAGCGGACTGGCGCAGATAAGATGCAGAGAGATTCATGACTGGAACATTAATATTCCCATTGATGTTGAATATGTGCAAAATCTTTCGTTTAGAAATGATGTCAAGCTCTTTTTGCACTCCTTGCCAGTATTCTTTATGACCAATAACGTTTATCAGAAGAAAGAAACAGAAAGAAAAATTGGTGAGGTCAAAACTTCTTTACTGTAATATTCTATTAACAGAATATTGATGATTATCGTTTCTATTCATCAGCCGAATTACATTCCATGGCTGGGATATTTCTATAAAATCTACCAGTCCGACATTTTCGTCTTTCTTGAGGATGTTCAGTACTCAAATAAAGGAATGCACAATTACAATTATATTAAAACAGGAAATGGACTTTTTAGAATTAAGATACCGGTATATCAGACACTTGGCGACAAAATTTCTGAAGTAAGTACAAAAGACGAATTAGGATGGAAGCAAAAACATCTTACGATACTTAAGTCTAACTACGCAAATGCACCTTATTTTGAAGAGGTTATTTCCGATTTCAAAGGTCTGTTGGAAACAGACAGCAGATCATTATCTGAGTTGAATAAATCAATAATCAGATTCATTTGCAATAAACTGAATATCAATTGCTGCTTTGTCAATTCTTCAGATCTAAAAATATCATCATCAAAGGAGGGAAAAATACTGGATATATGTTCGGCACTGAAAGCTGATATTTATTTTTCAGGTACTGGTGCAAAGTTTTACCAGAAGGAAGAAGATTTCAAAGCAAGAGGTATTCAGCTTAAGTATTCTGAATTTCATCCATTTCCCTACAATCAGCTATGGGATAATTTTAATGCGAATGTCACTGCCATCGATTATTTTATGAATTGCGGATACGACTGGAGTACTGTTTTAAAGCATCAAAATCTATAGCAAATTGGAAATCGGAAGCTTTATTGATCTCGATTTAAGAAGGACTGGTGAGTTTTATAATTCCGGGATTGATATTGCTAGACTCAACTCAGGACGCGCCGGAATTCTCCACTCTCTTAAATTGCTGAATTGTTCCACTGTTTATTTGCCGTATTATTTGTGTCCCGATGTAAAGAAATTCCTTTCAGCAAGAGCGATAAAGATAAGGCCATATAATATTTCAAATGAATTTTTACCTGTAATTGAAAAAAATGGATCTGACACTGCAATTCTGATTGTAAATTATTTCGGACTGCTCTCAGAGGAAAGAATTGAACTTTTGACAAACAAATATTCAAATGTCATTATTGATAATTGCAGCGCTTTTTTTGCCCGTAGCATTAAAAATTGTTACAACATATATTCATGCCGTAAATTTTTTGGAGTTCCGGATGGATCCTACGTTGTTGGACCGGGTGCTGCACTAAATGTCCTGAACTATCCTCAGGATGTATCTTCTGAAACATCTTCTTTCCTGTTAAAGAGAATTGAAAAAGGGAGTTCTGCCGTTTATGTGGAAAGGATGAGAAATGAAAAGAGAATTGACAATTCAGATATCCTGAGAATGTCATTGCTTACTCAGTCATTGCTTGGATCATTGGATTATAAGGATATAAAAAAAATAAGAATTGATAACTACCGGTACGCATGCGAGCTTTACAGGCCTTTTAACCTGTTAAATATAAATGACATAAACGATGATGACATTGTCCCGCTTTTTTATCCGCTTCTGATCATGGATTGTGATCTCGTAAGCAAATTTCAGAAATACAAAATTTATACGGGCCGCAGGTGGGCAAATGTGCTGCAAGAGGTTGATCATGAAAGTTTTGAGGCATTCCTTTCAAATTATATGGTTCCGATTCCTATTGATCAGCGTTATGGTAAAAAGGAGCTTGACTATTGCTTTCAGGTTTTTAAAAAAATATCAGGTATTGATAAATAAATTTTAATGAAAGCTCTCCATTGGATTAAGATTTAAAACATGTCAAAGAACAATTCCATTCTTGTAGTTGCCCCCCATCCAGATGATGAAATTTTGGGGTGTGGAGGCACAATTATAAAATATGCATTAAGAAATTATAAAGTAATTGTGCTTATTGTTTCACGGGGTAAAACCGGCATGTATCCAGAGGAAAAAATTATTAATGTGAGACAGGAAGCCAGGAATGCCCATCAGATTCTTAAAGTTTATAAAACTATCTTTTTGGATTTCCCTGCTCCTGACCTTGATACTATTGCAAATGCAGAAATTTCATCGTCTATTTTCAATGTAATCAAGGAATTTGAAGTTGAAATAGTTTTTCTTCCTCACCGCGGAGATATTCATCATGACCACAAAGCAGTTTTTAATGCAGGATTAGTTGCCTCACGACCAATCAATAATTTTCCAAAGAAGATTTATTCCTATGAAACACTCTCTGAGACCGAATGGGCAGCTCCGTCACAGGATCAGATATTTATTCCTAACATTTTTGTGAATATATCCGATGAAATAAATTACAAACTGGGAGCAATGAAATGTTATAAAAGCCAGCTTAGGGAATTTCCCAATCCAAGATCATTGAAATCCATCGAATCGCTGGCAAATCTCAGAGGTAGTACCGTTGGTGTTCCATGCGCTGAGGCATTTATGGCAATCAGGATAATAGAAGATTAGAAATGAATTAATAACTCATTATAAACAAACAACTTTATAAGAAAATTTATGAAAGAAAAACTAACCAACTCGTTGGCTGAAGCTCTTGAAATGGACCCGAAAATGATAAAACTGGAAGACAAATTTCGGGATTATGAAAACTATAGCTCTCTTACTGAATTATCTGTGCTGGCAATGCTTGATTCAGATTTCGGAATTGAAATTGAGATGAAAGAGTTTGCAAAATATAAAACGGTCGATGATCTGTTGCAACTGACAGCTACCCGTAAAATGAAATAGCTATATGGGACTTTTAAGTTTCATCAATATTGGAATAACGGGACTGAGCGCTGCTGTTCCACGCAAAGTAATTAATAACTGCGATTTTGATCTGTATTTCAAAAAGGAAGATGTTAAGGAAATTATCGACAAAATAGGAGTGAAGCAAAGAAGATTTGCAGATGAAAATACCTGTTCTTCAGATTTGTGTTTTGCTGCTGCTGAGAAATTGATATTGGAAATGAATATTTGCAGAGATGAAATAGGTTTGTTAATATTTATATCCCAAACTCCTGACTACAGGATGCCTGCAACGTCTCTTCTTTTACAGGACAGGCTGAAACTATCATGCAATACTGTTGCATTTGATTTAACCCTCGGTTGCACCGGTTTTCTTTATGGACTGGTTGTCGCTTATTCTTTCATGGCAACAGGGCAAATAAAAAAGGCATTAATACTCAATGGAGAAACACGATCTAAAGTATATTCCCTTAAAGACCGAAAAACCGGGTTTTTGTTCGGTGATGCCGGATCTGCCGCAATTGTTGAAATCGATCAGCGTTTTGGTAAAAGTTTTTTTTCTCTTAATTCTGATGGTTCAAGAGAGTCCCTGATTAAAATAGAAGCAGGGGGATACCGTAAAATGAGCTCATGTGAAACACTAAAAGAGAAGATCGTTGATGAATACGGCAATATTCGCTCAGAAGAACAAGGATATATGAACGGAGCAGATGTTTTTAATTTTGTTATACGTGAGGTCCCTAAAGATTTTAACAGACTGCTGGAATATTCTGGTATGAACAGCAGTTTAATTGATTTTTTCATTTTTCATCAGGCAAATAGCTTTATTAACGGGTACCTCGAAAAAAAGCTTAAATTAAATGAAAGCAAAGTACCGTCAACCATAGAAAAGTTTGGAAACACTTCTTCTGTTTCTATACCACTGACAATAGTATCAGAACTAAAGGATCAGTTTAAAAATCATAAAAAAATAATCTTGAGTGGGTTTGGAGTAGGTCTGACCTGGGGGACAGCTCTTGTCGAAATGGATGCTTGCCATATTTGTGATATTGTTGAATACTAATTGGTTATTAAATGCTTAATTCAGTATTTAGTTTCATCCGGAAATCAAAGTTCAGCTAATTTAAATCGACTTATAAGTCCTTTAAATCCAAATTTACTTTTCTGAAATTCCAAAATTAGATGGAAGATCTCTTTAATCCATTTTCATTAAGTGATAAGCTTGTTTTGATAACAGGAGCTTCTTCTGGTATTGGCCGGCAGTGCGCAATTTCATGCAGTAAAATGGGAGCTTTAGTAGTTTTGTTTGGAAGGGACAAAGATCGACTGAAGGAAACCCGTTCGGTGATGCTGAACAATGAATCACACCTGATATACTGTATCGATCTGACGGAATATGAAAATGTTGGTAGAATTATTGAAAACATTGTCATTCAAAACGGAAGAATCTCCGGATTGATAAATTGTGCAGGAATTTCTACGACACTTCCATTTAACAGCTTAAATCCGGAACGAATCGAACACTTTTTCAGAACAAACGTTATGAGCGCTGTCAGTATGACAAAATATGTAGTAAAAGCTGCCCATTTTTCTGAATCCGGCGGTAGCGTTATATTCATCAGTTCCGTAATGGGGTCTGTAGGTGCAACGGGTAAAACATTATATTCAATGACTAAAGGTTCAATCAACTCTCTGGTTAAATCTTTGGCCCTGGAACTGGCACCAAAAAAAATCCGCGTCAATTCAATTTCTCCTGGCGTTGTCAAAACTCCAATGTCAAATAATTCGGTCTATAATATGGATGGAAAATCTATGTCCAGGGTTCAGATTCAGCACCCCCTGGGTATTGGATTGCCTGAGGATATTGCCAACGCCTGCATCTTTTTATTATCCGATGCTTCCCGTTGGGTGACAGGCAGTAATTTAATAGTTGACGGTGGTTATCTGGCAAGCTGAAAAGCTGAAAAGCCATGTAATATTGATTAACAAGATCTATAATTCTCAAAGGGGACCCCTTCTTCTGATATGATTTTAAAGAACAGATTCTTTATTGACAAACTATGGAAAGTGTAATTATTATTGGAGCCGGCAGCCATTCCATGGAAATTGATGAATATATAAGATATTCACAAAAAATGGCATGTAAAAATAAATTGGAAGTTATTGGTTTTCTTGATGATAATCCGGGATATTATAGCAGACATAAATTTTCAGCACCGCTGTTGGGCAAAATAGATGAGCATAGCGTCAAAAGGGGTCAGAGCTATATAATTGGTATCGCCGATATTCGGGTAAGAAAGTTGTTTGTTGAAAGATTCAAAGCCCGGGGGGCCAGATTTCTTTCTTTAATACATTGCACCTCCTATGTATCAGAATCAGCAATTATAGGGACTGGGACAATTATTGGCCCAAATGTAAATATAGGCCCCGGAGTAAAGATCGGGAATTTTAACCTTCTTAATTCACGCTGTAGCATCGCACATGATACTGTCATTGGTAATTTTAATATTATTAGTCCTAATGTATGCTTTTCGGGATTTAGCAAAGTGGGTGACGAAAATCTGTTCGGAATAAACAGTGCATCATTGCCAGGCTTATTCGTTGGTAACAGAAATAAAATAGCTGCAGGAATGGTCCTTGATCAAAATGTTGGCGATGATTCTATCGTTTTTTACCGGTTTAAGGAAAGGGTAATATCAGTTTTGAGGTAATATCAGTTTTGAAATAGGTATTTGGAATCAATGAATTAATGAATCAAAGTAATAATATAAACCGGTGCAGCTGAGGCATGGAATCTAATATTTTACCGGCTATCCGGATATATTTCCAAATTATTGTTCCTGAAGGCCATGCTTCCTGTCTAGAGTCTGGACAATCGGGATAAATTCCTCAAATGAGCATCGGCGATCTTGTTCATGCTTAATAAAAAAAGCTTGTCATCTGCATCCCTGAAATAATTTTTTAATGTACTTAATCACTTCATAATGTGTGGATTTGTTGGAATAATCAATGCTGACGGAACCATTGTTCAACGAGCTCTTTTGGAAAAAATGTCATCAGTAATCAACCACAGGGGTCCTGATGAAGAAGGTTTTTTTATTGACGGATTATTGGGATTATATCACAAACGGTTGTCAATTATAGATCTTACTTCGGGAAGACAGCCGATGACTTTTAATAATTGCACAATTGTTTATAATGGTGAAATATACAATTATATAGAGTTGCGTGAAGACCTTAAATGCAAAGGGCATAAATTCGAAACGACGTCAGATACTGAGGTGATACTCCACATGTATTTTGAATATGGAGATAGTTTCATTAAGGACCTGAGCGGAATGTTCGCTTTCCTTATTTTTGATAAACTTAAAAACAAATTGCTTATAGCGAGGGATCATTTTGGGATCAAACCTCTTTACTGGTACCAGGATGAGAAAATATTAATATTTGGAAGTGAGATAAAAGCAATTCTAAGTCACCCGGATGTTGTGGCTGAAGCAGACAGGCGAAACCTGAGTGAATATCTGACTTATCAGTTCGTTTTGGGTGAAGGAACAATGTTCAGCAATATTTATAAGGTTCTTCCAGGCCATTATATGACACTTGACATTAACTCCTGGAAATTTGAAAGAACCAAATACTGGGAACCTAATTTCAAGATTGACAGATACCACACTGAGGAATATTTTATATCGGCTTTGGGTGAAATCCTTGATCAGACTATTACGCAGCACATGCGCAGTGATGTCCCCCTTGGGTCTTACCTGAGCGGTGGAATAGATTCTTCGTTTGTAACTATAATGTCGGCTTCAAAATACAATAAGCAGTTCAAATCTTTTACAGGAGCTTTTGATGAAGGCCCCGAATATAATGAACTTGAATATGCAAGGGAAGTGGCTGATGTTGCACATTCAACATTATATGAGATTATTCCAACCGAACAGCAGTTTATTGATATTCTTCCGAAACTGATTTGGTACCTGGATGAGCCAGTTGCAGGACCTGGTGTATTTCCGCAATACATAGTTTCCAAACTTGCTTCAGAACATGTAAAGGTTGTTCTCGGAGGTCAGGGAGGAGATGAAATATTCGGAGGGTATGCCAGATATCTTGTGGCATATCTTGAACAGGCTCTGAAGGGAGCAATTTATGAGAACAATGAAGAGAGAGAACATATTGTTTCACTGAATTCAATACTTCCCAACCTACCTGTTTTGAGAACATATACTCCGATGCTGAAAAATTTCTGGGAAAAAGAAGTTTTTGAGCCTATGGACAGACGTTATTTCAGACTGATCAACCGGATCGGGTCATCGGAGTCATTTCTCACACGCGATTTCATGTCAGAATATGATGAAGAAGGACTCTTTGAGAGTTTTTCGGAACTTTTTAACCATCCCGACACCAAAAGCTACTTTAACAAGATGACCCACTTCGATATGACTGCCAGTCTTCCGGGATTACTGCAGGTCGAGGATAGGGTCAGTATGGCTGCTTCAATCGAATCAAGAGTTCCTCTTCTCGATAGGAGGATAGTTGATTTAATTTCCCGGATGCCTGCAGGAATGAAATTCAAAGGCGGGGAGATGAAGTATCTGTTAAAGCGGACTATTAAAGACATTGTCCCCCGTAAAATTCTGAATCGCAAGGAGAAAATGGGATTCCCTGTTCCATTGCACCTGTGGGCACAAAATAAAGCCAAGGATTTTATTATGGATACCTTGTTATCAGGTAATTCAAAGAACAGGGGTATCTTAAACTCTAAACATATAGAAGACATGATTAATTCAGAAAGACCTTTTGAAAGAGGTCTGTGGGGAATCCTGTGCCTTGAATTATGGTTTAAACAATTTATTGATAAGTAAACAATGATGTCAGATCAAACTCAACCTGTAAAAAGGAACTTCCGGACGATAAAAAAAATAGGTGTTATAGGTCCGGGAATAGTAGGAATGCCAATGGCAGCAATGCTTGCCCATTCCGGAATAAAAATCGGCAATAATGAGTCCCCAAAGGTTGTTATTGTTCAAAGGGATTCGGTTAATTCTGGTTGGAAAGTCGGCGCGATCAACAACGGAAAATCTGTAATAGGCGGTATTGAACCTGATCTTGATAAAATAACTTATGAAGCAGTAAGCGATGGAATACTTTCTGCCAGTCATGATTATTCAGTGCTCACTGACGCTGACGTAATAATTGTATCTGTCCAGACTGACAAAAAGGAATTTGAACCTGACTACGGACCCTTATTCGGAGCCCTTGACAATTTGTGCAACGCTTTGAGAAAAAAACCTCCTCATAAAACAACTCTAATAATTTTTGAATCGACACTTGCTCCGACAACCATGGACACTTTGATCAGGGAACATTTTAAAAAATATGGCCTTGAAGAAGGCAGGGATGTTCTGTTGGGAAACAGCCCTAACAGGGTGATGCCTGGAAGGCTGGTTGAACGGATCCAATCATCTGATAAAATTGTCGGGGGACTTAATCCTGAAACACCTGAGCTGATTTCGGAGCTTTACAGTTCTATTGTCACAAAAGGGACCCTTAGAAAAACCAATAGTTTAACTGCTGAAATCGTAAAGACTCTCGAAAACGCCTACCGGGATGTCAGAATCGCTTTTTCGGCTGAAATAGCTCATTATTGCGATAATAACAATATTGACTTCTATGCAGTAAGAGATAAAGTCAATTCCATTTTGTTGCAACCTGATAAGGCTTCATCTGATCCCAATTCAGTTCCCAACGGCGGAATTCTAGTGCCTCTGTTAGGTGTCGGAGGACATTGCCTGCCTAAAGATGGAATCCTTTTGTGGTGGAGAAAAATTGAAAGAGGTGATGACACATCGCTAAGCCTGATAATGACTTCACGGATAATTAACGAGGAGTCCCCCATAAATACATTTACGCTTGCTGAATCTGAATTCGGTAGCCTGAAAGACAAGAAAATTGCACTGCTGGGAGTTGCTTACAGGTTTAACTCTGAGGATACGAGAAATTCACCGACACTGGTACTTGCAAATTTTCTTAGAAAGAAAAGGATATCCTATTCAATGCATGATCCTTATGTTAAAAACGATGACCAGAATCTGGTCAGATTCAATCAGGAACATGTTTTTACCCGGGATTTGGACGAAGCATTAAAGGATTCCGATTACATATTCATGTGCACTGCCCATAAAAGTTACATTGACTTAATTGATAAAATATTGTCAGATAGAAGAATAAAAGGGTTAATGGATGCCTGCAATATATATAGAGCAGATTTGTTTAAGAAGACCGGTATCAGATATTGTGGTATAGGCAGGGGCGTTGAATTACCTGAAAGAAGATTTGTCAGTTTTGTTTTGGAAAGTTTTCGTGCAATGGAAACAGGAATGGGAAATGAGTTGCAGGAGTTGATCGATTTCTTTAATATAAATTTTGCACATGATCATTTTAACAGGGTTGATTTTGATGAAGTCCGTGAACTGGCAAAGACCTGTTCAACAGGGTGCGTAATTGGTCCCACAGGTAGAATTGATAATATTCCCGAATATAAAGGTTTTTCAAGCAGATTGGCCAGATGCGCCTTCTTTGCGTGTGAGAGCAAATAATGAATTTGGTCCTTTATAATTAATCTGAATTTTATGGGAGAGAAAGAAACATGGGGAATCATTGGCGGAGGATTAATAGGAATGACTTTGGCGCTCCGGCTTGCACAGGAAGGCTATAAAGTTACTGTCTTTGAATCGGAACAGAAATTGGGAGGATTGACAGGTGAGGTTTGTTTAAATGGAATTGCCGTGGATAGATTCTACCATGTAATTCTTTTATCCGATTTGAACACCAGAAAAGTAATAAAGGAGATCGGACTTGAAAATGAATTGATATGGAATGAAACAAAAACAGGATTTTTCTCAGGAGGACAATTGTATTCAATGTCAAATATTTTCGATTTTCTGAGATTCCCGTTAATTAATCTGGCAGACAAGTTCAGACTGGGATGCACAATACTGATTGCTTCACAACAGAAAAACCTGAAAAGAATGGAGTCATTTCCAGTAGAGACATGGTTGACAAAATGGTCAGGGAAAAAGGTATTTGACAAGATCTGGCTGCCGCTGTTAAAATCAAAACTGGGCGAGTCCTATAAGAATACTTCCGCTTCTTTTATACTGACAACTATTCAAAGAATGTATGCAGCACGAAGGACCGGTTTGAAAAAGGAGATGTTCGGATATATATCAGGCGGGTATAAAAAGATAAACGAGGCTTTCAGGAAGAAACTGCTGGATACAGGCGTAAATCTGATGATGAATTCTTCTGTTAGAAAGATCAGTAGGCAACACCTTGATAAACTGACTGTAACTCTTGCTTCAGGTGATATTTTTAAATTTGACAGGGTTATTTCAACACTTCCGTCTGATATCTCTGCACAGATTACACCTTCACTGACTAAAGAAGAAAATGAAAAATGCAATTCAATACAATACATGGGAGTTGTCTGTCTGACATTGCTTCTTAATAAAACTGTATCAGAATATTATATTACCAATATAACCGATATCTGGCCCCCATTCACAGGTGTAATTGAAATGACAGCACTTATTAATCCTGAATATACAGGCAATTGCTCCCTTGTTTACCTTCCAAAATATGCCAGGCAGGATGATGAACTTTTCAGCATGTCAAAACAGGATATTAAGTCTCAATTTTTAAATGCACTTTTTAAGATGTATCCTGATCTGTCAGACAAAAATATTGTTGCCTGGGAAGTATCAACTGCAAAAAGGGTGTTCGCATTGCCGGTCTTGCATTATTCCGATTTGCTTCCTGATGTCAGTACTTCATTGAAGGGATATTATATAATAAATTCTGCTCAGATCATAAATGGCACCGTGAATGTAAATGAAACTATCGGGATGGCTGAATCCAAAATCAAAGAAATCTTAAAATCTCAGGATGAATAAAAAACCAGGTTTGGCATCAATATCCCTTGACCTTGATAATCAGTGGTCATACATGAAAATACATGGAGACAGGGGATGGGATGAATATCCTTCGTACCTGAACATTTTTATACCTCATGTACTCGACCTTCTGGATGAACTCGGGCTGAAAATCACTTTCTTCATTGTTGGCAAAGACACTGAGTCTGAACAGAATAGAAAATATCTGAAAATGATTACTGAAAGAGGTCATGAGGTTGGAAATCATTCCTATAATCATGAATCATGGCTTCAAACGTATAGTTATGAAGATATTGAAAAGGAAATTACGTTGGCAGAAGAAGCAATTGAAAAGATCACAGGTCAGAAACCATTGGGATTCAGGGGTCCCGGATTCAGCTGGAGCAAGGATTTACTAAAGGTTCTGGAAAGCCATGGTTATCTGTATGATGCTTCATGCTTGCCAACCTGGATTGGTCCACTTGCAAGGATGTACTATTTTTTTAAATCAGATCTGTCAAAAAAGGAAAGAAAAGCAAGAAAGGAACTTTTCGGGAAATTCAGCGATGGATTTAAAAAATTAAAGCCTGATTTTATTAATCTCGACAGTGAAAAGAGGATTTTTGAAATTCCTGTTTCCACTATGCCCTTCCTAAGGATCCCATTTCATTTGAGCTACCTGATTTACCTAAGTAATATTTCAATTGTACTTGCGAAGTTATATTTAAATACTGCACTGTTCTTATGCAAACAGACACGGACTCCTGTAAGCTTTTTACTTCATCCTTTGGATATTATTGGTGGAGATCAGTTAAAACAGTTAGCCTTTTTTCCCGGGATGAATGCAGACAGCGCAAGAAAAACCGAACTATTCAAATGGGTCATCTCAAGATTGAGGAATGAATATCGAATTGTTTTCCTGAGCGAATTTCGTAATAGTCTATTGGTAAAGAATTTATAGTTCATTAATTTAAATGCCATTTTTAAATTTGATGGTGACCTTCCTGTTTCGTACCTCAAGAAAATGATAATATAAGTGAAGTATATCTTATTTAAAGTGGTGCCTGGAAATTTATGAAAATTAAAAGATAGGCTTTTAGAGAACTATTTAAGTTTCCAATGAACTTCAAACCTACAATTTTTGAATAATTGTTTATAAATAAATGAATTCAGAAAAGAAACAACTATTTTGGGTCGATGGGCTGAAAGCATTTGCTATTATTGGCATACTGATTAATCATTTTGTGGAATCTTTTGGTTCATTTCCATGGTTCTCCAATCCATCATACAAATGGCCAGATTTAGCTACAAGGGTCTCGACTTTGCTTCCTGCTGATGGATCCTTACTATGGAAAATAACTCAATTCATTGGTTGGTTGGGTGATATGGGACCGGGTGTCTTTATTTTTTTAAGCGGTTTTACACTTACTCTCTCTGCCTTTAACAGGAATGAAAAAACTATCAATTTAAAAAAATTTTATATTAAAAGGCTGTCTCGTATTTTCCCTCTTTATCTATTCATTCATTTGTTGATAATTATTATTGGTTTTTTACTTAAAGAAAATCCTGCAGATCTCAATTCGCCTAGATTGTTTTTGAGTATGCTGGGACTTAGATTCACAGAAGATTTGTTTTTCTATATTAATCCATCGTGGTGGTTTATATGGTTAATAATACAACTGTACATAATTTTCCCATTTCTTTTCACTTTTATGAAAAAAAAGGGAATCCAAATATTTTTTTTAGTCACTCTGGGAACTACCATTTTATTCCGATTGGCAGGGCTGCTTAACTTGACTTATGCACATAATCTTGAATTCTGGATGACCGGATTGTTTTGCGGAACAAGGCTTTTTGAATTCACAGCAGGGATGATCTTTGCACAATTGTTTCTTGAAAAAAAATTTGATCCATGGAATATAAGCATTAAGAAAATTTTTACAATAAGTCTGACCATTTATGCAATAGGTTTCATTTGTTCACTTTTTTATCCAACTACGCTGATTTCAAATATTTTGATAACTTTAGGTTTGTGTGGGCTGTTCCTTTCTTTTTGTAAGATTATTAATATTTATTTTCCTTCCTTTCTAAAAATAATATCATGGATTGGGGCAGTGTCTTTCCCTGTTTTCCTGATTCATCAACCATTAATGTTGTGGATTGGCAACAATTTCAATGGAAATGCCAGAGCAGCAATAGAAATACTTGTCCTGATTTTAGTTTTGCCGACAAGCTATATTATTGAAATCACTGTAAACAGAACCTTGTCTTTTCTGCCATATGTTAAAAGCAATTTCAAATCATTAACCATATTACTTTCTTTATTTTTCCAAATCATTTTAAATGTAGGATTCTTTCTGACAGGAAATGATCTTATTTATAAATCAGATGCTATAATTTTCATTATTAATATCTTCTTTATACCCCTTTGGGTCCTGGTTGACAAAAAAGAAATATCACAGTTGCTGAAAGTAACCCTGTTTACTTATTTATCTGCATCGATATTGTTCATGTTTATTCTTACAGAAAGCTGGTTTGGCATCTTCTGGATTATCATGTTTTTTGTTTTTATTTTTTTGTCGATTGCTTATTCGCTTACAAAAAGGCCACTTATAATTATTCCTGCATCTTTTTTATCAGTTATCATCTTGCTTGTCTCATGTGAGGTATGGTTAAGAGCAGACCATCCTGTTGAAACCAATGTTTGGGGAGAATTGCCTGTATTACAGAAGGATACATCAACTTTATTTTCTTTGATACCAAATAAAAAAACT
The DNA here is from genome assembly GCA_963789985.1 of uncultured Bacteroidales bacterium. GTDB lineage: Bacteria > Bacteroidota > Bacteroidia > Bacteroidales > VadinHA17 > LD21. Next base: position 279,250 of record CAWBNA010000019.1, read on the forward strand.
CATCTGAAATATAACAATTATGACTACTTTGTAAATACCAATTCCTTGGGCTTCAACGGCCCTGAAGTGAAACCCACTGAAAAAGAGAAAAACGAAATAAGGATTCTTGTTATTGGCGATGCATTCACAATGCCTGAAGGCCTTGAATATGAAAAGGCATATCCTGAATTACTACAGATGAAGCTTAATGAGAAGTATCCACAAAGAAAAATCATAGTTTATAATGCTGGAGTGACTGGCTTTGGTCCTATAGAAATGTACGCACAGTTAAAAAAATACATAGATATTATTAAACCTGATTTATATATTAATCAGCTCTTCATAAATGAGTTTGAAGAAATCAATCTATCTGCGGAACAGCGGTGGAATTCAATCGGATTAGGAAAGCTTTCAATAAGGAATAAATTGTTTTCAGGCTGGCAGTTTCCTGTCCAGGTGGCATCAGAGGTTCACAGAGCACTTAAAGACAGGATTTATTCTAAATACACATATGATAAATCTCTTCTACGTTTTTATGATCGTAATTCAAACCTTTACAATGAAGAAACATTATTTAAAATGAGAAATTACCTGAATGATGTGAAATCAATTTGTGAATTGAGAAACTGTAAATATTATGTCTTATATGCACCAGGTCAAATAGAAATCTCAAAACCGGATGATATATCATATTATCCATATCACATTAACATAAAAGACACTATTAAGTTTGATATGAATCTCCCCAATTATTCATTTAAAAAACTTTGTGCCGAAAATCATATTGTATTTCTTGATCCTAAAGAAATCCTTCGTGGCAACAAAACACAACCTCTATATTTTACCAAATCCTGGCATTGGAATGATCAGGGGCATAATGTTTTAGCAGATTTTTTAGTTCAAAAAATTTCTTTATTTTTTTGTTTTAAATAGACTGCGAATCTTATAAGTTCAAAAAAAACTCTCACTTGAATAATATGATTTTTGGGAAATTAATTAAAAGCATGAGACCTTATCAATGGGTTAAAAATCTGTTGGTATTTGCAGCATTATTTTTTTCAATATCGTACCATGAATGGACTAATGTTGTAAGAGTAATATTTGCATTTTTTATATTTTGCCTTGTAAGCAGTGCAGTTTACATAATGAATGACTTGAAAGACATTAAAGAAGACAAAGTGCACCCAATAAAAAAACTGCGTCCAATTGCTTCCGGACAAGTCAGCAAAGGCATTGCAACAGGATTAATGATAACATTGTTTATAATTTCACTCAGTTTTGGTTTGGTTCTTTCAAAAAGCTTCTTTATCGTTCTGTTGTCATATGTTTTATTGAATGTTGGATACTCATACGGATTAAAAAAGATTGTTATTCTTGATGTAATATTATTATCAATCGGATTTCTTCTCCGGGCCCTTGCAGGAGCAGTTGTGATAAATGTTGAAGCCTCGCCATGGTTATTTCTCTGCACTTTAATGCTGGCTTTACTTCTTGGTTTTGGTAAACGGTATAATGAATTAAAAACACTTTCACTTGATGCAGAAAAACATCGGGAAAACCTGAAAGAATATTCAATTTCCTTTCTTGAGAAACTAATGGTAATTTCTGCATCAACGGTTATAGTAACTTATTCATTATATACTTTATCAAATGAAACAATTATTAGAGTGAACTCAACAAATCTAATTTACACTTCTCCAATGGTACTATTTGGAATCTTTAGGTACCTTTTTCTGGTTCTTGAAAAAGATCACGGAGGTGATCCAACTAAGCTTATATTAAATGATCTTCAAATAGTTGTGACTTTCATTCTGTGGGCAATTACTGTATTTCTTATCTTATCAAAAATATTCTAATCAATTAAATTGGCTATTGTTATGATTAGAAGAATATTTGGCGAAATCAACTTGATATTTTATAAATTAGTTCAAAATGATTATCAAGGAAGCAAATCTTCTTTTGTTGTTCTTGCATTCATAATTATTCTGATTTTATGCATAAGAATCTATTCTTTTGATGTACCATTGCCTGATCGAACTGCGTGGAAGGAAATTGATTATATAACAATTTCCCATAATTATACCTTGAACAGATTTAATTTTATTGAACCAACAATTAGCTGGCCTGCTGAACCACCAAATGTGACGGCTATGGAGTTCCCTTTGGTTCCATATATTGCGGCAATTTTATACAAAATATTTGGATATAATTTCATCACAATACGTTTTACCACTCAATTAGCATTTATTCTTATTATATGGGTTTTGTTTATGCTGGTTAAAAGAGAGATTGGCAATGTACCAGCCTTGTTCGCTGCAACTATGTGTGGTTTTATGCCCATAACCAGCATGTTCGGAAATATGCTTAACAGTTATCCTGTTGCGATTCTTACGGGTTTGACGTCTATATTTTTCTTTTCAAAATGGCTTGATAATAAGAAAAAATACTTCGAAATCATTTCCTGTTGCCTTATTTCCCTTACATGGTTATTAATGCCAACAGAATTAGTAATTATAATACCGTTATTATGGCTGTTTTTTAGAAAACATAAGCTCGATACAAGAAAGTGGAAAAGAATAATATTGTTTTTCCTTATTGCTCTAATTCTTCCGATTATTTGGTATAGCTATGTTTATTTCCTTACAAAACACTCAATTGATGTCTTTGGAGTTTTTAAAGGCCATGATAAGTATCAATCTGTAAAAATGCTAACATCAAGAATGTGGTATAGTCAAATGTTTAGACGTATATTGATCCTGTCGTCTGGTATGCCTGGATTATTTTTAGTTTTTGTTGGTTTAATTGTGATACTTGTACTAAAAAAGGGTCGATTGTTCCTTTATTATGGAATTTCTTTTGCAGTTTTTGTTATTATTGTAGCTGAAGGTAATATTGATGCCCCTTATCGCCAGTTTTGTGGTATTCCTGCACTATCAGCAATTTTCGGAATAGGCATGACTTATTTAATTGCTATTGTAACTTATATTCTAAAGAATATAACTAAATATTCCTTAAAATCTAATATAGTTATAGCAATATGGGTAATTCTAACATTTTCTTTTATGGTAGTAAAAAATAGCAGTTTTCTTTTTAATCGTTCAAAATATAGTCCTATTCATACAAAAGAATGGGCTCTTAGTACGGAAATTAAGAAACATTCCAGACCCGGATCAAAAATTATAACTGCCGGGACTTATTCGATCCACAAGGGAGGTAATGACCTTAGTCCCGTCCTTTATTATTATTCCAGCACTCATGGCTGGACTTTAAATAAAAGCCAATTTTCCTTGGGCAATATAGAAACCCTTAGAGGAAAAGGGGCGGTCCTTTTTGCGGCTGAGAACATCTCAAGGGAAAAGGAGCTTTTGGAGTTTTCTGATATTATCAAGAAGAAATATCGTATAGTTTTTCAGAATGATAGCCTTGGATTGCTACTGCTTGATCTGGGATCTCCATTGTAAATGCTTTATCCTATAAAGTATTTTAGAAAAAGGTTTTGCCTTAAAAATGTACTTTTATCTCTTCCATTAAAATGACAATGTTATTCTGATGTCCGGTTATTTCTCCATTCGGTCAATTAAGATATCTGCTATCAAGATACTGTTTGCAAATCAAACTCCTTGAACCAGAATTAATTAATATTTCAAGATTCCAGGTTTTTTAATCTTTTATTTTGTAATGGACATTTTACTCAACTGATTTTATTAATAACTTAAAAGATGAATACACTTAGTTACATCCTTCTTTATTTGGATCCGGGAACAGGCAGCATGATCATTCAGTTAGCAATTGCTGCAGTTACAGCGGCTTTCTTCTTTCTGAAAAGTGTCCGCCAAAGACTTTCAGAGTTTTTCAGGAACCTGCGAAATAAAAACCATGCTGAATAGATGAAAGAGGAAAGTTCATTCAGGGATCCCGATGGTTTTGTTTTTCATGAGGGGAAGCAGTTGTACCGGGCTGTTGCTTCTTCCTATAAGAACAACTATGATCACTTTATAAGTTCCGGTTTATATGATAAACTTGTCAGGGGAAAGTACATAGTATCACATAAAGAGATTGATTCCGGCGACCTTCAGGTTCAGGGAATGTATAAAATACTGGAACCGGAAATTGTTGATTTCATTTCTTATCCGTATGAATGGTCATTCAGTCAGCTTAAGGATGCTGCACTATTAACTCTTGAGATTCAAAAGACCGCTCTCGAATTTGGCATGAGTCTCAAGGACGCAAGTGCTTTCAACATTCAATTTCAAAGGGGGAATCCGATTTTTATCGATACGTTGTCATTTGAATTATATCCTGAAAATCAGCCATGGGTTGCTTACAGGCAGTTTTGTCAGCATTTTTTGGCACCAATTGCATTAATGGCTTGCCGGGATATAAGATTAAATGAATTAATGAGAAACTATATTGACGGGATTCCGCTTGATCTGGCTCAAAAACTGCTTCCTCTTAAAACCTGGTTCAGGCCTGGTCTGTTAATGCATCTTCATCTTCATGCTCTGGCCCAGAAAAAATACAACACAAACTCATTAAAGGTTTCAGAGCTGAACAGAAAATTTTTCAAAGATTCATTTTTTCTTTTATTAAGCAGCCTCAGAAAAACCATTAATTCCTTAAAGTGGAAAACCAAAGCTACGGAATGGGGCTGCTACTATGAAACCAGCGGCCATACGCAGGAGTACCAGGATTCCAAAAGGGAACTGATATTGAAATATGTAAACATGGTCAGTCCGGACGTAACATGGGATCTTGGATCGAACAGAGGAACTTTTAGCCGTTTAGCCGGTGCAAAAGGGGGAATGGTCATTGCCTTTGATGTCGACCCCGTATGTGTCGAAAAATCTTATCTGGAGGTTAAGGAAAAGCATGAACAAAATCTTCTCCCTTTATTGCTTGATCTTACAAACCCCAGCCCTTCGCTGGGATGGGCGTGCTCTGAAAGAAAATCAATCAATGAAAGAGCCTCTTGTGATTTAATTATGGCATTGGCATTAATTCATCATCTGGCAATTTCAAATAACCTTCCTTTTGAAATGTTAGCAAATTATTTCAGCAGTATATCCAAATACATTATTATTGAATTTGTTCCTAAGGAAGATGATAAAGTCAAACTATTGCTTACAAACCGAAAAGATATATTTAAATCATATTCAATCGATTCATTTGAAACAGCTTTTTGCAAGTATTATAGTATTGAACAGAAAGACCCCATAGAACATAGCATGAGGACATTATACCTAATGAAAAACAAAAATGTTTACTAAACTGACTAAATATTTAAGGTACGAACATCCGGTAAATTATTATCCCGGCCTGTTAATAATATTGTTTATTCTTACAAAAATTCAAATACAGGAGGTAAATCCAAAACTATCCGATGTATTTTTATTCTTGTTGTTTAATATTGCCATTTATGTAATTACTTTTGCCCTGCTGAATTACTTCATCAGGAACAGATTTAAATCCTGTCTGATTATATTTTTGTTTTTAGCTTTTACCCTGTTTTATCATAAAATTAAAGAGGCATTTCAGAATTTATCCATCCCTGATGCATTTTTAAAACTTCTGTCGGCTGATGACAAGACCAGGAGCATTATTCTAAGCATTGTTTTGGTCCTGCTTATTATTGGAATAAGTGTATTGATTATCAGGTTTCAAAGACCCCTGGTCAAAATTAGCAAATATCTTAATCTCCTGATGATTTTTCTTATTGTATATCAATCATATACTATAATTGCTCAGAATACCGAAAAAATAAAGCTGTCAGCCGTGCCAGAGCTTAAATCAAAAGCCACTATTGACAATATCGACAGATTGCCTGATATTTACTATATAATACTTGATGGTTATACAAGCAATAAAAGCCTGAAGGATTATTGGGATTTTGATAATGACGCGTTTTCAGACTTTCTGACAAAAAAGGGATTTTGGGTCGCATCAGGCAGTCTTGCAAATTATAATATGACCCCATATTCTTTAGCCTCCTCTTTAAATATGTCTTATCTGAAAAGTTTACCTAAAACATTGCCTACAAATGCTCAAAAAAAGAACTTGTTTGATCTTGTTTATGACAATAGCATTTGCAAAATACTTGCAGAATATGGTTATCAGATAATTAATTATTCTTTTTTTGATATCAGGCAGTGCCCAAAGTACTACAATGATTTCTTTTTCCTCCTCAGGGAAAAAATGACAGGAGGTACACTATATGAGCTTGCATTGGAAAAACTCAGTAAAAAATGGGCAGCTGCCCAGCATTCCGGGATATATACTTTAAAAGACATTAACCTGGATATTTTGGATAAAATAAACAAAAGCAAAAAAAATCCGGGGAAACCATGCTTTGTTTATGCCCATGTAATGATGCCCCATGATCCTTATTTCTTTGATTCAGACGGCAAAATCGACACGAGCGAGTCTGTATTGGATCCTCTGCAGAAAGACAGGTATTTAAATCAGTTAAAATATCTTAATAGTTTAGTTGAAAATTCAATCAGCGGAATTATTAAAAACTATTCCGATAATCTGCCGGTAATTATCATTCAGGCGGATCATGGCTGGAGATATTTAAGAGGGAAAAATCGAAAAAAAGAATCATCTACAATTTTAAATGCTTATCTTTTCCCTGATCATGATTATAGTAAGTTGTATCATTCAATCAGTCCCGTGAATTCTTTTCGCATTGTTTTAAATAAATACCTTAATTTTAATTTACCTGTTTTATCGGATTCAACGAACAATGTTTTTGTTTTTAAATCTTCCTGAAAAAAGTGGTCGCCTTATTCATTTCATGTCAAACAATTCAGCTTAAATGCCGAATCGGGCCTGCATAGGTGTAAATTATTTCTCAAAATCCATTCTTATTTTTCCGTTCTGTTCAATGAAATGGCATAACTGAAAAATCTGCTGAAAAATTCACCAATACAATTTTGACGAAAATCAGACACAAGAAAATCATATCGACTGATGTGAAGAATAAAAGCATTTATTAAAATTGTGCTTAGTTTTGACTTACATTAAATGAAAATATCACTGGTGAATACAAAAAATTCTGATATTAAAGTTTTTGCCGGTAGTTCCAGTATCAGTTTTGTAGAAAAGATGTGTCAGTATCTAAACATTATTCCCGGGCAATCAGAAGCTTTTAATTTTCAGGAGGGAAATACTTATGTCAAAATAAAGGAAAATGTACGGGAAAAAGACATATTCCTTGTGCAGACAATCGGACTTAATTCAAATAATTCATTTGTCGAATTGTTATTCTGGATCGATGCCTTTAAAAGGTCAAGTGCGAATTCTCTGACTGTAATAATACCTTATTTCAGTTACGCGAAAGCAGATAAAAAAGATGAACCGCGGGTATCAATAAGAGCGCGTGTTTGTGCCGATTGCATTGAAATATCAGGTGCAGACAGGGTTATGACAGTTGATTTACATAGTCCGCAGATTCAGGGCTTTTTTAAAATACCTGTTGATCATTTGTATTCATGCCCTGTTTTATGCGAATATGTAAAAACATTAAAAATTCCTGACCTTGTAATCGTATCTCCCGATGTCGGATTTGCAAAGAATGCGAGAAGATATGCATCCTATCTTAATCTGCCGACAGTAATTTGCGATAAATTCCGTAAGGATCATTTTGGACGGCCTGAAATAATTGAGGTTTTTGGCAGTGTCAGGAGAAAAAATGTTCTGATCGTCGATGATTTTACTGTTACCTGCAGTACTTTAAATGAAGCGGCAGTTGCGTTAAAATCAAATGGCGCAAATAAAATCTATGCCATGGTCACTCACGCCCTTCTTGACAAAAGCGGAATATCATTGTTGAATAAAAGTCCGATTGAAAGATTAATAGTAACCGATACGGTATTTAATCCGGCGTTGATAAATTGTAATAAAATCAAGATTATATCGATGGCACCACTGATTGCTGAAGCCGTGAGGATCATCCATAATATGGGTTCTTTGAGTTCCTTATTTGACCACGTCCCGGAAAGAACAATCAAGAGTTCATTTTAGATACCTGTACAGTTCTGAATAATGGAATCAGCAAAAGTCATCTGAAAGCAATAAAATATTACAAATGATTGTCCTCAGGATTTCTTGGCTGTTTTCAAATTACAAAGATCTGTAATACTTATGATCAGCTAATTCCATCAGCGGGTTATCACTTTTGCTGTCACCGTAAGCATAAATCTCAGAGAACTGACTTATGTCAAGATATTGGTTCAGCCTTTTTACTTTCTCAGATCCATAACAGTTCTTTCCATCAAATTTGCCGGTAATCAGTCCGTTTTTAACCTCTATTTTTGTTCCTATTAGTTCCAGATGTTGTGCATTACACCAGTCAAGCAAGATATTTTCAAATGTGGCAGTGACAATAATCACCCTGTTCCCGCTTTTGATATGGCCGTCAATTAATTCCATTGCTTCAGGCTTAACAAGTTCAGGAATTCGCGTGATACCGAATCTCCTGCATCTATCAGCAAAAAAATCAATCTTTTCATTCCTGAAAAAGAAATTAAAAACCAGTTCTTTTACCCGCCAGTTTTTAACAACCCCTGCTCTGAAAAGTATCAGCAAAGGTGACATAAGTATTATTCCTGAGTAAAAAGATCTTAAACCCTTGTAATATTTAATAAATTCAATAAATGAATCTTTTTCAGTTACAGTTCCATCAAAATCAAATAAAGCAAGACGATTTGGCATTTTATTTACAAATAATATGACATGATAAAGATTATGACAATGGATCGATAATCATCAATTGTTTACACTGGATTCAAAATTAATTAATATTATGAACATGATTAAAGCTAATAAGCCTCTACTGATTTCTGTAATACTTCCTGCATACAATGAGGAGTCTATTATTGAACAGAGCATTGGAATAATTACGGATTATGTTAAGTCAAACGGAGCCAAATACTTATGGGAAATTTTACTGGTTAATGATGGAAGTACTGACAGAACCAAGGAATTGGCCGATAATATTGCGTGTAAAAATAATCTTTTGAGGGTGATAGACCACCCGGTAAACCTTAACCTTGGAAGAGCACTGCAGACCGGATTCGAAAATGCAAATGGTGAAATTATTGTGGTTCTTGATATCGACCTGAGTTATTCCGCAGAACATATCGGAAAACTTGTGGATAAACAAATTGAAACTAACGCAGATATTGTAATTGCGTCCCCTTATATGAAGGAAGGACGCGTAACTGGCGTCCCATTTAATAGGATGATCCTGAGCAGGATTGTCAACAAATTTATGCGAATTGTGACCCATGAAAAGTATCATACTTTTACCGGTATGGTCAGGGCATATAAAGCTGAGTTTATAAAAAACCTTAACCTTAAAACAGTTGATTATGAGATAAATCCTGAAATACTATATAAAGCAATGATAATGAGGGCACGGGTAGTGGAAATACCGGCCCACCTTGACTGGAGCTTTCAAAATAAAATAGGGGAAAAAAGGTGTTCAAGCATGAAATTGAAGAAATCATTTATTTCTTCAATGATGGCAGGGTTTATATTCAGACCTTATGCTTTTTTTATGACTTTCGGATTTATTCTGTTTCTGCTCTCAGGATACATGATTATTTGGATCATTATTAATACAATAAGAGTTATGCCTACGATTAAAATTGATCCGGTTTACTTTGATGACAAATTTTCGCAGGCAATAGGTCTGACCTTTCAAATGCGTCCCCATGCTTTTTACATAGCCGGCATAACTTTGATCCTGGCAATACAAATACTAAGCCTGGGATTTCTGAGTTTGCAGAAAAAAAGATATTTTGAAGAGTTATTTCACCTTAATTCTTCATTATCCCGGCAGATCAGAAAATATATTATTTCTGATGACAAGAAGAAAAAATAAATCTTCAATCGATGTAAGTTTATGCCAAACGAAAATAATTACAAAGCTGATATTTCTGCTTCTCTGGTGGGAAAAACTAAAGAAAAGCTAGGATTACTGAAAATTACAATAAAGGACAACCTTTTGCTGGTTATTTTTTCAATCCTGTACTATGTCATTGTTTTTGTACTGGCAGGATATTTAAACATCTGGGAGGATGAACTTTACTCATTGAATACCAGTTCCGGGACTTTTTCCTATGCATTTCATCAGGCCTTCACTTTTGAACAACAACCGCCGTTTTATTTCCTGCTTTTAACAGCTTGGCGATCTGTTTCTGCTTCAATTATCTGGGCAAGGATGTTTAATATGCTACTGACAATTTTATCTCAGATCATTGTTTTCCGATTCATTAAGTCAATAACAAATAAAAAGCTTGCATCCTGGTCTGCTGTCATTTTGCTTCTGAATCCGATAATTCTCTTTACGATTTTAGAAATAAGGTTGTACGCTTTGGTTGTTTTGCTTAGTATACTGATAACGACACAGTTCCTGAATACATATCAAAGCAATGTCATTATCCCTGGCAAAAGGATAATATTTATTTTACTTGCCGTTGCTGGCGTGTTTACGCAATATTATATAGGATTTTTACTGCTGGCCAATGCAATTGTTTTATTGGTCGGGAAAAGAACAAAATCATTCCGGACCTATATTGTGGATATGATTATTCCGGTTGCCTTGATTATACTTATAATTCCAACTATATTGCTTAATGCAAAAATGCAGGTTGGAATTAAACCTGTATACCCAAGGACTGCAATGAATCTACTGGTTGAAACCAGGGATTTAATTTCATTGATGACATTTGGAAATTTCCTGCCATCTGATTTTATCTCTTCCCCAATTCTGAGATGGTCATTCAGAGGACTGATTTTACTGATTTTATTTATCTCATTGAAATATAAATTAATGGAAAAAATGTGGCATGATTTAATGCCTTTCTTAATTATCTCAATTATAGGTATGGCGGCATTTATTCTGGTTGATTTTAAGTTTGGAAAATACTTTGTCGAATACAAATACTTGCTGGCCGTATTTTTCCCATTATTTTGCCTGCTGGCAATTATTTTTAACTGTTTGAAAACCAATTTCTTTATTCCATGGATTATTTTTCTTTCAGTTATGTATATATGTATTGATTTTAATAAATATCATGATTTATACAAGGTTGATGATTACAGGAAATTGGGTAAATATCTTGAAAAGAATGAAAAAGCGGATGAACCAATATTTGTGTACAGGAATATTACAGCCGAACTTATCGATATGTACTACAATGGCATTAATGATGTATATCCTGTTCCTGCGCCTTTTTCGTACAACAGGGGCTTTAATCCTGAACTATGGGCACTCAGTGAAAATGAGATCAGGGACATAAGTTTGAAACTAAATAAATATAAATGCTTCTATGTTGTTATTCTGGATGGTTCCCTCAAAGGTTTTGAGGAATCTAAAAGTATGTTAACTAATTACTTATCAAAGAATTACAAAATGGAAAATCACATTCGTTTTGGAAGGTTTTCCGTACTTAAGTTCTGTAATGAAATCTGAAACCCCGGAATATTTTTACCTGAAACTATCTTGCGATTTCTTTTGACAAAATTAAGATCAGTACGCCGGACATACATAAGAAAATTTAAAATGATTTTTGTCTGAGCTTTAGTCTGCAAAATTACCTGACTAAAATCGTTTACTTTCATTAAGGTATTTTTAAAACTTACCGTTAAATTCATTTTCAGCAAAATGAAGAGAATTAAATCGTTGTTATTGCTGGCTTTTTTTTCGGCTTTATTCCTGCATCCGAATCTTTATTGCCAGAATCAGAGAATCTACATTGCGCCTGATGATCACTCTGATATTTGGTGGAGTGCAGATTTGGCTACCTATAATCAAGCCTTTCTTACGATGCTTGATTATTATATAAACCTGTCTGACAATACTCAAAATGAGCCGTCGAATTATCAGAGCAGATGGAACTGCGACGGAAGCTACTGGATGTGGGATTATGAAAAAAACCGCAGCACGGAGCAGTTCCAGAAGCTGATCTCATACATAAAATCAGGTCATATAAGTGTTCCTTTAAATCCTATGGTTGTAGTCCTGGGTGGAACTCCTGCTGAAGCTGTTATAAGGGGAATGTATTATCCGGGGAAAATTGAAAGAGAGTATGGCGTCAGTTTCCCTCTTGCTTATTCCATGGAAAATCAGACTCTCCCATTAGGACTTGCCACCTTATGGAAGGAGGCCGGAGCAAGGTACAGCTGGAAAGGAGTTTGCCAGTGCGCCACCAATGTGGATGCAACAAACAGGGAACATGAGATTTACTGGATGCAGGGATTGGACGACAGCAGAATCCTGATGAAATGGTATTCATTGTCTGATTATGGGGATATTGACAGCATAACCAATCCTAATATGGGACCTGGAGGCTATGCTGAAGCCAGATATCCGCAGGCATCAATCGATTATGTTGAAAACAACCAGAAATTCAAAGCCAGGTATCCTTATCCCGTAATCGGTTTATTCGGAAAAGGCTGGGACAACCTTGAGACAACAACAGATGAATTTATAACTGTAGCAAAAAGTGACACAAATGCAAATGATTCATTGATAGTATCAAATGAAATTGATTTTTTTAAAGATTTTGAAGCGAATTACGGAAATGATATTGCAACGGAAAGGCTTTCGTTCGGAAATGACTGGGATTTAGGCTCAGCGGCTATACAGGAGATTTCATCACGCCTTAAAAGGGCCACGGAGAAACTTCGCAACGCTGAAGCGCTTGCTGTATTTGCTTCATTACCTGACCCTTCTTTTCTTAATGGAAGAAGCGATTCCAAAGACCAGGCCTGGATGGATATGGGTATGTACTTTGAACACAACATAACGTTCCCAGGACCAAACCTGGTCAATGCAGCATCCGGACGTATTGAATGGCAAAGGCAACTGGTCGGGGAAATAGAGACTTATATAGATACGCTTCAAATTGATGCAATTAAAGCGCTCGGAAAGGGAATTATTAACACTTCGGGAAATGCCAGGTTCTTTGTATTTAATTCACTTAACTGGTCAAGGACAGATGTCGCCGATCTGGAATATAATCAGTCAGGCCCGGCCAAAGTAATCGATGTTACCAATAATCAGGAAGTCCCGTCTCAGTTTGTAAGTATAAACGGGAAAACTTACCTCAGAATATTGGCAAGGGATATTCCCCCTGTTGGTTATAAGGTTTTCGAAGTAATAAAAAGCACGGGAGAAAACTTTCAGAATGCAGCGACAATCACAGGAAATAAAATAGAAAATTCTTTTTATATACTGGATGTCAGCCAGAAAGGCTCTGTTAACTCAATTCTAAGTAAAAAACATAATAATCAGGAGTTTATTCAATCAATCGATGGAAAAACAGTCAACGATCTTGGAGGTTCTGTCTCAGGTTCCCTCAGCATTGAAAATTCAGGGCCTGTTTCGGTAAGCTTTTTAGTAAATTCTTCAAGCGTTCTTGATCATACCACCCGCATCACCCTTTTCAGGGATATCGACAGAATCGATATTGATAATATAATAAACCAAAATTTTACAGACACCGAAACATGGTCGTTTGGATTTAATATACCCGATCATACCATCAGGCACGAGGAAGTCGGATCCGTGCTGACGGCCAGGACTAATTCAAACGGAGGTAATTATTCTGATCAGAATGCAAATTATGAATGGCTGACCATGAATCATTTTGCCGATATCAGTAATGATAACTTCGGCGTTACGCTGTCAAATGCTGATTGTTATTTTATGAAAATAGGCAATAGTTCAGTTACAAATCTCGATCAGGACACACCTCAGATATCAGTTCTGGCAGGTGGCCGGATATATGACAGAGGCCTTCCATGACCAGGGAGGAGATAACTCATTTACCCAGAGGTTCGCCCTGATGACTCACAACGAATATTCACCGGCCTCTGCAATGCGGTTTTCTCTTGAGCACCAGAATCCATTGATATCCGGTAAGGTAACGGGAGGCACAATTTACCCGGAAAAATCAATGTCGTTGATTTCCACTGATAACCCTGATGTTCTTCTCTGGTCACTTAAGCCATCCGAGGATGGAATAGAATCAGGAGTGACAGCAAGGTTTTGGAATTTATCCGAAAGCTCAAACAATTTTTCAATAGGATCTAATTATCAGATTCTGTCAGCGCAGAATCTGACTTTAATCGAAACTCCGGTTTCAACAGCTGATGTCCTGAATAATAGAATATCAGGGCAGGTAAATAGCTTTGGATTTAAGACGTACAATATTAAAATCAATTTTGAAAGTTCAAAATCATTATCTGTCTCACCAAGTAGCAAAAGTGTTGGCTCAGCGGCAGGTTTGACAACTTTTACTGTAACTTCAAAACTGGACTGGAGCGTATCTGATAGCTCTGCATGGCTTGCGACTACAAAAACAAATGATTCGACGATTACCGTAAACTATGATCAAAATACATCTGTATTAACCCGAACAGCGTATATTGTCGTATCCGGATCTGATGGTGCTGCTCAAACCGTTTCTGTGACACAGGCGCCTGTTAATGCAAGTCTCGATGTATTCCCGGGAAGCAGAACTGTCAGTTCAGCCTCGGGATATACTTCTTTTACAGTAACTTCAAATGTCGGATGGAATGTGACTGATATTGAGTCATGGCTGACAGCTTTCAAAAATGATACTTCAACAATCGGAGTGGCCTATGATAAAAATACAAGCCTGACATCAAGAACCGGCAGTATAATGATTACTGGGATAGGGGAACTCAGCAAAACTGTCACTTTGATTCAGGAAGCTGATTCAGTAGCGGATAGTTCGAAGGAGGTAAAGGACTTTGTTGTATCAATATATCCTAATCCGCTTACGGATTTCCTGATTGTCAGATTCGGAACAACAATATATCAAAGAATTTTTTTTTCCGTTGCTGATGAATTGGGCAGAAAAATTTATGCCAGTAATTTTGATGGCTCAGGAACCAGTGATGAGCTAATTTTGGATCTTTCCTTCCTTACCAGGGGATTTTATTTCTTTTCGGTAAGGGTGGGAAATATATTGAAGGCATACAAAATAATCAGAAATTAATCGAGTCAATCCAGTTCATAGCAATTCTGCATAATTCATTTTCAGTATCATAGCATCCGGCAAAACACCTTAATTATCAGGCAACTGTTAATTTCATTAAAGTGTATCAGAAAAGGATAATCCCAAGGATAAGATATTTTGCCTGTCTATCCAATCTTTTGGAATTAAGGTATAGCAGTCAGGCCTTAAATTAGCCAATGCAACATAAAAGAATTCTGTCTTCACTCGCATTCTTTGCTGCAGGAATTGTCCTTTTCCTGCTTGTTTACAGAAAGTTTAATTTTGGGGAATTAATTAAAGCCCTGAAAAATGTCAGATTCAGTTGGATCTTTTTATCAGTGGTATTGGGACTATTAAGTCATTATGTCAGGGCTATCCGATGGAAAATGCTGATAAACACTATGGGTTACAGACCAGGCAATGCCAATTTATTTCTTTCAGTCATAATCCTCTATTTTACAAACCTTATTATTCCACGAGGAGGAGAGGTATCAAGATGCGGCGTCATTTCAAAATATGAATCAATCCCAATTGTAAAGCTTGCCGGTACAGTTTTTGTCGAAAGAATGAGTGACCTTTTTACTTTTCTTTTCATCCTTATTATTCTTGTTTTATGGCAATTCAATTTTTTTAAAACTGTTTTTAATTATCTAAATATTAATCTTGATTTATCTGTACTGCATTTAAAAATATTGCCTGTAATCCTGATATTAAGTTTTTTCATAATACTACTGATTATTATGGCAAAATTTAAAATATTCAATAATATATACTTTAAAATAAAGAGGTTAAAGGAGGAATTTACAGATGGCACCGTTGTCATTCTGAAATTGAAAGAGAAAACCAAATATGTCATTTATACATTTATTATTTTCATCCTGTGGTTTTTAATGTTGTATGCAATGTTTTTTGCATATACACCTACAAACAAATTGTCGTTTGTTGTAGCGGTATTAACCTATTCATTTGGAAACATAGCATTTCTTTTACCAATACAGGCAGGAATTGGCGCATGGCATTTCCTTGTAATAAACTGTCTCTTTTTTTTTGGTATTGATAAAGAATCAGGAATGATTTTTGCCCTGATAGCACACACTTTTACCAGTTTAATATTTCTGATATTTGGACCAATTGCAATGGCATTACTGCCTATCGTAAATAAATCTGTTTCAAAATCTTTGCAGATTGATTCTGACATATAAAAATAATGATTAATGATATTCCGGGCAGGAAAGTGGAAATAGCTTCTCATGTAAAAAGTTAATAATCCATCCCGGCTTATGGCCAGCAGATTAACCCCGTCTTTTTTAAATTCCAATTGGTTTAATGAAAAACAAATCGACATCATTCAAAATCTTTATGGTTTTGGTACTACTGCTGGTCTGTTTTTCAAACAGAATATTTTCTCAGGACAGTTTGATCTGCCATACTCAGAACAATATCCGGAAATCAAATCTAATCTGTACAGCAGCCATTGCCTCTGCTGTTTATGCAGGGGGCTGGCTATACATTAATAATAACTGGTATTCAAAAGATAGTCATGTTCCCTTTTTCTTCACCAATGATTTAAGCGGATATCTTCAGGTCGATAAATTCCAGCATGCATTCGGTGCATATTATGAAAGCTATGTTACTTACAAAGTACTTTTAAATTCAGGAATCAGCCGTAAAAACACATTATTATGGACCGCATTTATGGGTTTGATCATACAATCTCCAAAAGAATTGATCGACGGCCATACGAAAGACGACGGATTCTCCTGGGGCGATATATTGGCAGATTTTTCCGGATCTGCATTATTTACTGCTCAGGAACTGGCGTTTAAAGAGCAAATCTTCAGGTACAAGTTTAGTTTTTCCAGGTCGGTTTACGAGGATCAGGCTCATGGATATCTTGGCAATAATCTGATTCAGAGTTACTTCAAAGATTACAACGGCCATACATATTGGCTTAGCATGAATGCAGACAGATTAGTCCTTAAAAATAAAATTCCAGACTGGATAAATATCGCTTTTGGATACAGCGCGAACGGTATGTTGGGAAAACTGGTCAACCCGGAAAGGTATAATGGTTATCAAATGCCAAAAACTGACAGATATCGCCAGTATCTCCTATCTTTTGACATCGATTGGACAAAAATAAAAACCAGATCAAAATTTCTGAAGAAAATATTTAACGGAATGGTCTTTATAAAGATACCTTTTCCGGCGCTTGAATTAAATTCAAAAGGTCAGTTTAAAGGATACTGGTTATATTTCTGATGATTTTAACACTCTTTCGGCACTGAACACAGAACATTAAGGGAAATCGTAATAGTCTTGATCATCTGAACCTTAAAGGCACTCTTCAGTGCCTTTTTTGTTGAGGGAAAATGATTTTAGTTTATCCCTGAAAATGAACTTATCAGTTCACCCATGAATGACGGGAATATTCCAAGAAAAAGAATGCCTGCCAGAATGATAATTAATGCAATATTGGCAGCAAGCGGAACATTAACTGATGTTTTTGCTTCTGCCTGTGAAAACATCGTCTTGATCACCCTCAGATAATAGAAAAGGCTTATGACACTATTTACAATAAGACAGACAGCCAGCAGCCATAAGCCTGAATTTACGCCTGCAAGGACAACATAGAACTTCGAAATGAACCCGGCAGTAAGAGGTATTCCGGCTAGTGACAGAAGCACGACTGTCATGACTGTTGCAAGCCATGGATTGGTCCAGAAAAGCCCCCTGAAGTCCTCCACATTTTCTGCATCCCGCTCACAAACGGATAATATTGAAATTATTCCAAAGGCCCCAAGAGTAGTTATCAGATATGCAGCCAGATAAAACATTGCGGCTTCAATCCCGTTGCCTGTCCCTGTCAGCAGGGGTATCATCAGATAACCCATATTGGCTATCGATGAGTAAGCCAGCAGCCTTTTAATATTTGCCTGATGAAGTGCAAGGAGATTCCCGGTAAACATTGACAGAACTGCGATCCCTGATATGACAACAAAAAGAGCGTTGTTTTCATACCCTTTGATATCGATGAATAATCTTAACGCAAGAGCCAGTACGGAACTTTTGGAAATTGTTGCTATAAATGTTGTTACAGGTGCAGGTGCCCCCTGGTAAATATCAGGGGTCCAAATGTGAAAAGGAACCAGGGCAAGCTTGAACCCGATTCCTGTAAGGATAAGTGCAGTGCCAGCAAGAAATGCTGGCGTCAGTAAATTTGAACTGCCTGCAGCCGAAGTAATTTCCTGAAAATTCATTGTTCCGGCCTTTGCATAAATAAGACCTATACCAAACAATAAAAATGCAGAAGACATGGAGGAAATGATCAGGAATTTCACGCCGGCTTCAATACAGTCGTTCCGGTTTTTCAGGTATGCTATCAGAACATAAAGGGAGATGCTGAGGGTCTCCAGCCCCAGGAAAAAGGTGACAAAGCTGTTTGCCACAATAAGAAACATTGCACCAAGAACTGCAAGAAAGAGGATAATAAAGTACTCTTCCCTTTCTCCAAATTGTTTTTTAAGGTACTCATACGAAATGACAGTTATGAGAATGGCGGCACATAATATGATTCCAAGAAACATAATTCCATAATTGTCAATAATAACCAGGGTACTTATTTTGTGGGTTGTGTAAGGAGCAATTATGAAAAGGGAAAATGCTGCAGCCAGAAACATGAAAAGCGAAGATCCATAAACAACCCTGAAATTCCTCGAAACAGTTATAATCAGCATTAATACGATAGGGGCGGATGCTATTATAATGAAAGGTATCAGGCACAATAAATCGGGTCCTGTCATAAAGCGTTGTTTTTATTTATCCTCATTTTCTGTTACAAACATATGATCTGCCTGGCTTATGTTATTTTTTTTGCCTCCAATCCCTGAGTATAATGATTTCTCCTTACAATTTATAGTCTTATTGATGGCCGGTTTTACCGTATTTATTACAGGCTGCGGAAATATTCCGGTAAAAGCAATAGCTGCCACAAGCGTTCCAAGCACTATTGATTCACGTATGTTCATATCCCTGACTGACTTATCTGAGCTCTTTTTTCCAAGGAAAACCTTTTGCACTATTCTCAGTGAATAAATTGTTGCTGCAATCAGACCAAGGCTTGCGACCGATGCAAAAAGCACACTGCTCCTGAATGTACCCAGAAGGGTAAGAAATTCCGCAACAAAGTTTCCCAGGCCAGGTAATCCCAGCGATGCCATTGAGAAAATCAGGCCCATAGATCCCAGGGCCGGCATTTGCTCCCATAAGCCACCCATTTTGTCAAGATCGCGGGTATGCAGCCTTTCATTAAGTTGTCCGACAATAATAAATAAAGCACCGGTGCTTATTCCATGCGCAATCATCTGCATCACAACCCCTTGGTAGGCAATTTCGTTGAATGCAAACACGCCGAGCAGAATAAATCCCATATGGCTTACGCTGGTATATGCTACAAGCCTTTTAAGATCGGTCTGTGCAAATGAAAGCTTTGCTCCATATAAAATTCCCAGAACACCCAGGGCCATTCCGAATGGCGCAAATGAAACCGACGCATGAGGGAATAGCGGAACTATAAAGCGTATAAGTCCGTATGCCCCTGTTTTCAGCATAAGAGATGCAAGAATAAGACTTCCGGCAGTGGGAGCTTCTGTATGAGCATCAGGCAGCCAGTTGTGGAACGGAAATGCAGGCAGCTTTACCAGGAAAGCTATAAGGAAGCCTGCCATCAGAAGCAGCTCAGCCGAAGATGATAAGGTTGTTCCAAGAAGCTTCTGATAATCAAAAGTATATATCCCTGTGCTTCTGCCATGTATGATATACAAGGAAATTATTGCAAGGAACATAAGCAGACCGCTTGCCTGGGTGAAGATAAAGAATTTGTAGGAAGCATAGATCCTGTTTTCATGACCCCATATTCCTATAAGGAAATACATTGGTATAAGCATTACTTCCCAGAAGAAGTAGAAAAGGAAAAGATCGATTGAAAGAAATACTCCGGCAATTCCTGATAATATCCACAATATGTTGAAATGAAAGAATCCCGGATTCCTGGTGATTTCTTTCCATGATATAAGAACTGCAAGCGTCCCGATAAAGAATGTCAGCAGGAGCATCAGCAGGCTCAAGCCGTCAAGTGCCAGGTGAACGCCAATTCCAAATCCGGGTACCCACCTTGAAGTATATTCAATCATCCATTCCTTGCCGGAGGTCCCTCCGAACCTGAACCAGAGCACCAGAACAATAATGAAATCTGTCAGAACAGTTGCAAGTGAAATGATGCGCGACAGGAGTACGTTCCATCTTCCTGCAAGCCAGGCCATAACTCCGCCTGCCATTAGTATGAGTATTAAAAGCGGAAGTATCATAGACTGATCATTATTGTTAAAATAATAACAACACCGACAGTGATCGACAGAACGTACCATCTCAGCCTGCCGTTCTGCATTTTACTGAGAATGACATTTAACCAGCTGTTTGATCTGGCGATAAATGAATAGATCACGTCAATGAAATCATTTTTGTCAATTTCCGATAACCATACGACCGGCCTGACAAAAAGAAAATCATAAATCCTGTCGAAGCCGAATCCTGAATGGAAGAAGGAGGCTGTACGGCTTTTATTGAACCGCAATCCAAAGACAGAAGGCTTACAGAACAGCAGGTAGGCTGAATAGATGCCGCCAATGGATATTACTGCCGAGAGGAGCTGGAATATTCCTTCTGTTCCTCCTTCTCCGGCCAGGCTTATGGCTGGCAGCACATGGTCAAAAAGCCGGCTAAAAAGATGTACAGGACCGAGGTTCTCAGGCAGTTCAATAAATCCCCCGATCAGAGACAATACTGCCAGAACAACCAAAGGCACTGTCATCAGCGAACCGGCTTTTTTATGCGGCTCCGTCTTCATCTCACCGAAGAATGTGATGAAGACCATCCTGAATGTATATAGTGAGGTCAGAAATGCTCCTGTTATACCGGCTGCCCAGAGCCAATGGCTGCTTATTGGTGATGACCACCCGAACCAGAGGATCTGGTCCTTGCTGTAAAATCCGGCTGTTATCAGTGGAAGGGCGGAAAGAGAAGCTGCACCAATAAGGAACGTAACAAAGATGACCGGCATTTTTTTTCTTAATCCCCCCATCCTGAACATGTCATGCTCGTGATGAAGAAGATGTATGACAGCACCTGCCGAAAGGAAAAGAAGGGCCTTGAAGAATGCATGTATCATGAAATGAAAAACTGCAGCTGACCATGCCCCGATACCCATCGCCAGGAACATGTACCCGATCTGACTTATTGTTGAATAGGCGAGTACCCGTTTAAGATCAGTCTGACAAAGTGCACTTAATCCCGCAACCAGAAGAGTTACGGCGCCGATCACTGCAACAGTCATCATAACAAAAGGCGACAGAGCAAACAGTACATGGGTCCTTGTTATTAAATAGACTCCGGCTGTGACCATTGTAGCTGCATGTATAAGAGCGCTGACAGGCGATGGGCCGGCCATGGCATCAGGGAGCCAGGTCTGGAGGGGCAGCTGTGCCGATTTCCCGAGCGCTCCGCCAAGAAGAAGCAGGGCAGAAATTGTTGCCAGAGGTGACCCGGTGACCCATTTTGAAGAAACGCCGTGCATAAGTTCCTGAATATCAAGAGTCTTGAAACTAACGAACAGAAGGAACAGTCCAAGCATCATTGCAGTGTCACCTATTCTTGTAACAATGAACGCTTTCCTTGCTGCATAGTCGTTCTCAGGTTCCTTATACCAGAAGCCTATCAGGAGATAACTGCAGAGGCCGACTCCTTCCCATCCCAGGTATAACAGCAACAGGTTATCTGCAAGTACAAGTACGAGCATTGAACCGACAAACAGGTTCATGTATGCGAAGAAGCGGGAGAACCCTTCATCTTCATCCATGAATTCAACAGAATACAAATGTATCAGCGCGCCGACAAAGGTGATAACGAAACAAAAAACAAGGGAAAGAGGGTCAATAAGGAAAGATATCCTGGCAGTGAAGCCTCCGGTGTTTATCCAGGTATAAATAACAGATATCCACGATTCCCCCGGTTGTGCAGATGAAATGAACCGGATACCCAGTATAACTGTAATTATGGAAGAAACCGCAACCGAACCGACGCCAAGGGCAGCAACAACTTTTTTAGGCAGCACATTGCCAAAAAGAGCTATGATTAAAAAGCTCAGAAGGGGGAAAGCCGGTATGAGTCCGATGATAGTCGTCATTTCTTAATTGCTTTCATTTTCATTCCTGTCCCTCAAATTTTTTAAAGCATCTGCATCCAGTGTTCTGAAACGATGATACATCTGAAGGATCAGTGCAAGACCGACAGACACTTCAGCTGCAGAAACAGAAAGTATAAAAATGAACATTGCCTGCCCGTCTGCCTGAAGCCAGTGTGATCCGGCAATGACAAAAACAAGTCCGGCGCTGTTCAACATTATTTCAATCGACAGAAGCATGAATATTATATTCCGGCGCACAAGAAACCCGACCAGTCCAATAAGGAAAAGTATCCCGGCAAATAATATCTGAATATCCATCGACAATGTGACCATAATCTTTCCTTTTTCCTGCAGTCAGTTATTAATTCATTAGTTGTTAATTCCTTTATCCATGGCTTCTCCGGAGGTGTTTTTCATAAGGAACCTGCTTACGGTCTTCTTTTTCTGTTTTCCAAGGTGATATGCACCGACAATTCCGGCAAGCAGTAGTATGGCTGACAGCTCCACCGCAATAATATAAGTCGTAAACAAGGAAATACCTACCTGCTTAGGTCCGATTATTTCAGCAGAGGTTCCGGCACTATGGAATTCCTTAAGTACATAAATGAAAAGAATGAGCAGGATAACGGCAAGAATTACGGGAAGAATCCACATTTTAGGAGTAAGCCATTTCTTCTCTGTTTCTTCTTCCATACCCATATTAAGCATCATTACAACAAAAATAAAAAGCACCATAATGGCTCCTGCATAAACTATCACTTCAAGAGCTGCAATGAGAGGAGCACCGAGAATGTAAAAAATAACCGATATTGACAAAAGGGAGATTATTAAAAAAAGCAGGGCATGAATGGCATTCCGGTTGGATATCGCCATTACGGATGACACTATTGCCACGGCTGCTGCTATAATGAAAATTGCGTTCATTTGTACTTCACATCTAATGTATAAGACTTTTAAGGTCGACAGGTGGCTCCTCATTTTCACCTTCTCCAGCTTTCTTGACTCCCATACTTACACCGGCAACCCTGTAAAAATTATAACCGTGATATTTTCCTTCTCCGCTTATCAGCAAATGTTTCTTCTCGTACACCATGTTTTGCCTGTCATATTCCCCAAGCTCAAAATCGGGTATTAACTGAATAGCATAAGTAGGACAGGCCTCCTCACAAAAACCGCAGAAGATGCATCTTGAAAAATTGATCCTGAAAAACTCCGGATATCTTCTTCCTTCAGGACCGTTCGCAGCCTGCAGAGCTATGCAATCAACAGGGCATGCTGCAGCGCAAAGATTGCATGCGACACACCTTTCATTACCGTCGGGATCACGCGACAGAATTATCCTGCCCCTGTATCTTGGAGACAGGTATGGTTTTTTTTCCGGGTAACCACGTGTCTCACGCTTGTGGAAGGCATGAATGAATGTAAGCCATATACTTCTTAAAATGCTGATCATTTTTTGTGGTTTGATTTATATTTCACTGATCTGTACACTCCATTAATCATGAATGCATAATAATGAGAACTGCACCTGTTACTAAAATATTAAGAAGAACAAGTGGCAATAACACCTTCCATCCGATTTCCATCAGCTGGTCATACCGGGGCCTTGGCAATGATGCCCTTATCAGTATGAAAAGACAGATGAAAATTACTGTCTTAAAGAAAAACCAGAATGCAGGAGGCAGGAAAGCGGGCCCCAGCCAGCCACCGAAAAACAAAGTGACAATGAGTGAGGAAATTAATGTAACTCCAAGGTACTCGCCTACAAAGAACATTCCGAATTTCATCCCGGAATACTCGGTGTGATATCCGGCAACAAGCTCGCCTTCTGCCTCAGGAATATCAAAAGGCGTGCGGTGGGTTTCAGCAATGCCTGCAATAAAAAATATCACAAATCCCACAAACTGAGGGATAATAAACCATCCTCCTTTCTGGGCCTCAACTATTTCACGGAGACTGAAACTGTTGGCCATCATTACCACTCCAACCAGCGATAGCCCCATAAATACTTCGTATGTAAGCATCTGTGCCGATGCCCTGATTGATCCCAGAAGGGAATACTTATTATTTGATGCCCATCCGCCAAGTACAATGCTGTAGACGCCAAGGGAGGAATTGCCCAGGAAAAAGAGAATTCCAATGTTGGAGTCAAGTACAAGAAAATTACCTGTGAAAGGAATTACGGCAAATGTCAGTAGTATAGTTCCGATCAGGATCCCGGGGGCAATAACAAATACTGCCTTGTCGGCAAATGGAGGGATCCAGTCTTCCTTGAAAAAGATTTTGATAACATCAGCCACTACCTGTAAGAGGCCAAATGGTCCCACACGGTTAGGGCCCAGACGGTCCTGGAATAAGGCTAAAATCCTTCTTTCAACCCATATAAGTCCGGCAGCAGCAGTAAGGGCAATTAATAAAACCCCGGCAATAATGAAAACGTATTTCATCTTAGACTGTCTGATTATTCATCTATTAATCTTCTATTCTGCTTTCTCCGCCTTACCGGTACCTGGCAGATCAATATAAGGCATTCTGTTGATTATAAGGGATAACCCGGCAACTCCGTCAGCCATATTATCATCGGCCTTTAAAACAGCATTAATAAGTGTATTGTTAACACTTAATCTTATTCTGTCATTTTCTGAGGCATTCAGCCTGGCAATTTCCCTGCTGTTCATAAGCACTGATGTTTCCTGAATACGTTCTGATACCGGTCCGCTTTTTGAACTTAGCTCTTCAGAACCGAATATTTGAGGAACGGGAACTACAATTAAATTGCGTTTTCCCCTGATTTTAATTTCAGGAATATTTGTGAAATAATCAATTGAACTGCCACCAGATTCAGAAAATAACAGTACTCCGTTACTATTGCATTCGCCTGAATCATCGGGCCTTTCAGCATATTTGTACATTGCCTGCACTGAGTTCCATCCTGGAGACCAGTAGAAAGGCACCATTCCTGGCGGAGGAAAACCCTGATATCCTTCCATGCTGAAAGCGTAAGGTGAATCATTATCCACAGGTGGTTTTGGTTCACTGACAGCTTCAGCGGCATTTATTGCAGTTCTTCCGCTGATCCTTGAAGTCTGTCTGGCAATCTTTTCATTGAAGATCCTGAATCCTGAATCAGGAATGCATTTTTTTATTTTTGAAAATACAGGATAGGAGAGAGTCAGCGCATTTACAACATTGTCGAAATTATTCCAGGGGCCCATTTCATTTCCGTCACGGATCCCTATCATTTCATTTATCAGATTCCAACTGTCATTTATATGCCCCTTTCGCGGAAGAACCCTTAAATAGCGCTGTGCCCTTCCCTCATTGCTGACCATTGTACCAGTCGATTCCGCAAAAGTGCCGGCAGGCAGCAGGACATCTGCCTTAGTTGCAGTATTGTTCATCAGGTGATCAATGACAATAATGTTTTCAAACCTGGCAAGGAGCTGGTCAGCTTTTTTGTCTTCCAGTCTTGTATAAAGGTCATTTTCAAGGATTACCAAAGTATCTGCAAGTTTTCCTTCCTTTTCATCCGGAATTTCTTCCATTGATTTCCCATCAAGAAGGCCAAGGCCAACGCTGTTCGATTCCGGGAAGACGATTAAAATCAACGGCTTTTTGCCCATTTTATAAAGGGCTAAAACAATATTTGCAGATGCCTTAAGAATAGCTTCACTTTTGTTTTGTAATCCTGTTATTATGAGAGGGTTTTTCGACTGCATCAATGCACCGGCAATTTTTTGCGCTGTTTTACCGTGCCTGCCTTCTCTTTTTTCAGGTGACGGTGCAGACAAGTCAATTGCCGAAGCAACCTCAAATCCCAGCTGTGCAATCTGCTCAGGCGTTGAATAATAAATCTCTTCCGTAAGGTTGTCAAGTTTTGTACTGAATGGTGTGGCAATAAAGAGCGGAGTTTTTATTTCCTGGGCAAGTTCCCTTACAGGGGCATCATTCCATAACGGGATTCCTGATTCTTCAGCAAGCTTCAGTGACCTGTTCCTTGATGCCTGACGCACTGAAAGGGCAAGCATTGGTGACGTGTTCGTTATATCTTCCCCGAGGATCATGATTGCATCAGATTTTTCAGCTTCATTAAGTGAAGCTGAATGGGCATACCCGCTCTTCAATATTCCGAGTGCCGTTTTAGTCAGAAGGAATTCATTTTTTGAAACTCCATGATAAAAATTTCCTTTCCCGACAAGAGTTTCAAGAGCGTAATTAGACTCTAATGATGCTCTTGGAGATCCTATCCCGGTAAGCCTGCAACCAACAACAGCCTTCAAAAACTGCAATATCTCTTCATCCCGGCCATCATGAAGGCTTTCAGAAGAGGTTTTTATCATGGTTCTCTTTATCCTGGCGGAATCATTTAAGAACTCATACCCGAATCTTCCCCTGTCGCAGAGGAAATATCCGTTCACTGCATTGTTGTAACGGCTTAATATACGTCTCACTGAACCATATCTTTCTCCTGCTATCGTATTGCAGCCCAGGCTGCAGTGAACACATACCGAGGGAGCATTCGTCATATCCCATTTACGGACGTAATGGTTTTTAAAGGTTTTATCAGTAAAGACACCTGTGGGGCACACCTCCACGAGGTTGCCGCTGAATTCATTCTCCAGCACTCCATCCTTGTGACGGCCAAAATAAACATGGTTTGCAGATCCTGATACTGCAAAGTCCGTCCCTCCGGCATAATCCCTGTAAAATCTCAAGCACCTGTAGCATTGGATACACCTGTTCATCTCATGATTAATAAATGGTCCCAGGTACTGATTAAGGTACGTTTTTTTCCTGAAAATGAACCGTCGGTAGTTATGACCCGTCATTACGGTCATATCCTGGAGATGGCATTCTCCTCCTTCATCACAAACAGGGCAGTCGTGCGGGTGATTTGTCATCAGGCTTTCAATAACTGCTGACCTGAATGCTTTTGTCTCCGGATCATTTGTTGTAATGATCAGCCCTTCAGTGACAGGTTCCATGCACGACATTATTATTTTCCCTTTTTTGTCATCTGCACTGGCATATTTCTTTACTGCGCATAACCTGCAGGCACCTGCAGAACCCATGGCAGGATGGAAACAAAAATGAGGTATGTCAAAACCAAGATTCAGACAGACCTGCAGGAGATTCAGGCTCCTGTCAGCTTCATATATCGAACCGTCAACCTCTATTTTGACCTTAATTACCTCCATGGGCATCTTTTTTCATTTATGTGTTTCATGAAATCATCCCGAAAATATTTCAGTCCGCTTTGTAAAGGTTCCACGGCTCCGGGTGCATGGGCACAGAACGTATTTCCCGGTCCAAGGTATCCCGTATGAAATTTAAGAAGATCAATATCAGTATTCCTCGCATTTCCTTCTTCGAATGATCTCAGAATCTTTTCGATCCAGGGTAACCCTTCGCGGCAGGGTGTGCACCACCCGCAGCTTTCATCGGCAAAGAACTTTATCATGTTATGTATAAAAGCGACAGGGCATGTCCTGTCGTCAAGAATGATCATGGTTCCTGTTCCGAGCCTGCTGCCGGCCGCTCTTACAGATGCAAAATCCATTTTTGTGTCAAGATGCTCCGGGAGCAGGA
Source organism: uncultured Bacteroidales bacterium (assembly GCA_963789985.1). GTDB lineage: Bacteria > Bacteroidota > Bacteroidia > Bacteroidales > VadinHA17 > LD21. The sequence goes on from CAWBNA010000019.1 coordinate 307,093, forward strand.
AATCTGTAGAAGCGCCTCCGGGAATGACTCCCTTCAGCGCATATCCATCCTGCATTCCTCCGGCGTATTCAAATATTATTTCACGCATTGTTGTACCCACCGGCAATTCCCATAATCCGGGCTTTTTAACCCTTCCGCTTACTCCGTAGAGCTTTGTTCCTCCTTCGCTGCTATTGCCAAGTTTTGAGAACCATTCTGCACCCTTCTCAACAATATGAGGTATCCAGCATAGAGTCTCAATATTATTTACTACGGTAGGTCTCCCGAAAAGGCCGCTTGTCGCAGGAAAAGGAGGTTTTGTTCTCGGCAGGCCGCGTTTCCCTTCAAGGGAATTGAGGAGTGCTGTTTCTTCTCCACATATGTACCGGCCTGCGCTCGAGTGAAGGTAAAGGTCAAGATCAAAACCGGTCCCAAGAATGTTTTTCCCAAGGTAACCGGCTTCATAGGCTTCACCAATAGCTTTCCTTAAAATTATTTCAGCTTTTTTATATGCCCAACGTATGAAAATGTATGCTTTCTGAGCTCTGATAGCGTACGCGGCAATTATAATTCCTGTTATAAGCTGATGGGGGTTGCCTTCAAGAAGATACCTGTCTTTGAATGTACCAGGTTCCATTTCATCGGCATTTGCAACAAGATACCTGATTCCTCCGTCATCACTCTTAGGCATAAGGCTCCACTTCAGCCCTGTGGGGAATCCTGCTCCGCCTCTTCCCGTCAGACCTGTTGATTTCACAAGCTCTACAATTTCTGGCGGCTGCATCGCTTTAAGTGCCTTGTCAACCCCGCTATACCCTCCGGCTTTTATGTACTCTTTTATGCCGGGAGGTGTAATATTTTGTTTAATATGTTGTGTAAGCGGAGTTTCCATGGTTACCTAAAGGTACTTATCAAGAATTTTGTCAACTTCATAAATGCCGACATTAGAGTAATGGTCGTTGTTTACCATCATCACTGGTGCATGATCACAGTCCCCAAGGCATGAGACCGGGAGGAGGGTGAACCGTCCGTCATCGGTAGTTTCTCCGAATTTGATGCCCAGCTTCTGAGACAAATGCCTGTAAACCGATTCAGAATCCATTACCATGCAGCTCACACTGTCACACACCAGAATAATATTCCTGCCAACCGGCTTGCGGTAAATCCTTGAATAGAACGTAGCCACGCCATCAACCTCATCAACAGGCAAACCCAGTTCTGATGCAATATCTTCCAGGGCTTCATCAGATATCCATCCGCGATGATGCTGAACAATCTTCAGTGCATCGATGCAGGCAGCTCCGGGGTAGGGATAAAGCTTTATTTCTTCGCGTATCTCTTCTTTTTCTTTCTCAGTCAGCATTTTTATCAAATAATCGCACTAAACTATTTTAATATTTATCTGTCGAGATCAGCCAGTACAAAGTCAAGAGCGCCGAGAATCGATAAAAGGTCAGGAATTGTATAACCTTTTGAAATAATCGGCATCATCTGTATATGCGGGAACGAAGGCGTTCTTATTCTTGACCGGTATGGTGAAATTCCTCCATCGCTTGTCAGGTAATAACCATTGCTTCCTTTTGCGGCTTCAATAGGTACCATCGCTTCTCCGGGAGGTATTACCGGTCCCCAGGTCACACCAACAAAATGCGTAATAAGTGTCTCTATATCCTGCATAGTTTTTTCCTTAACCGGAGGTATTGCAAGAGGATGGTCTGACTTGTAAGGACCTTCAGGCATGTTATTTACACACTGCTGAACAATTCTCAGACTTTGATTCATTTCTTCCATTCGCACAAGAGACCTGTCAAAGCAATCCCCGTTATTTCCGGTCGGTATGTCGAATTCAAAATTTTCATATCCTGAATAAGGACGCATTTTACGATAGTCCCATTCAATTCCTGTCGATCTTAGTCCCGGACCTGTCATTCCCCACTCAACCGCTTCTTCTTCTGTAAATACGCCTATTCCAATAGTTCTGGCCTTAAATATCCTGTTTTGAATTACGGCTTTGTTAAGTTCGTCCAGGCTCTTTGGAAAATAATCAACAAAATCCTGTATGAGTTTATTCCAGCCATTCGGGAGATCGTGCGCGACGCCTCCGATCCTGAACCATGCCGGATGCATCCTGGCGCCGGTAATTGCCTGGACAATATCAAAGATCCTTTCCCTGTCGTTGAAAGCAAAGAACACAGGCGACATTTGTCCGAGGTCCTGGGCATAGGTTCCCAGCCATACAAGATGGCTGGCAATCCGGAAGAGTTCCGACATCATCACCCTGATAACCTTCGCCCTTTCAGGAATTTCGATCCCTGCAATTTTTTCGACCGAAAGCAGGTATGCCAGGTTGTTGATCACTCCTCCCAGGTAATCAATTCTGTCGGTATAAGGGATATATGAATGCCACGTTTGCCTTTCACCCATTTTTTCGGCCCCCCTGTGATGAAAGCCAATATCAGGAACTATATTAACAATATCCTCCCCGTCAAGCTGAAGGACAAGCCTTAAAAGGCCATGGGTTCCGGGATGCTGGGGTCCGATATTAAGGAACATAAAATCAGTATCTTCTGTGCCGGTTTTTAATCCCCATTTTTCAGGCCTGAATTTAAGTTCCGTGTCTTCGATGTCCCTCATCTGCTCTTCAAGTACGAAGGGACCCATTTCGGTCGCCCTTGCAGGATATTCCTTTCTCAATGGATGACCTTTCCATGATTCTGGCAAAAGAATGCGACGCAGGTCGGGATGTCCCGCGAAATTGATGCCGAACATATCGAATACCTCCCTTTCGTACCAGTTTGCAGAAGGCCAGATATCAGTGACAGTGGTCATAGAAGGATATTCGCCTGCAAGCGGTACCTTTATCCTGATATCCTGATTCCTGCCGAGAGATGTAAGATGATAAACCATAGTAAATTCCCCGGAAGGTTCACCATTTTTGTTCAGCTTTCTTCTTTCATCAATTGCAGTAATATCATAAAGAAGCCTGAAAGGGTCCTCTATCCCGTACTTCAGGAACCTTAACAGATCTTTGCAGTTATCATTTGATGTCCAGACCACAAGAGTGCTCTCGGCACTGTACCGGATGGCAATTAATTTATCGCCAAATTTTTCCTTTATGGAAGTCAAGACTGAAGGGTCGTCAGGCATAGGATCTCTGAATTAATTTAGCACCGGTATCTTCTTAAATCTCATCCATAGTTCTTATTCTTCCCATCTTTATCCTCTCCTCATTTTTCAGGTCCCTGACCGATATCTTTTCAGGTCTGGTGATACCCTGAGGTCCGATTGTCCAGGTAAGCGGTCTTTTTTCTTTGCCTATCGTCTCGCGGAGAAGAAGCAGACCTTCAAGAAAAGCATCGGGGCGTGGCGGACATCCGGATACATAAACATCAACAGGAAGGAACTTATCGACACCCTGCACCACACTGTATATATCGTACATTCCTCCTGAATTTGCACACGAGCCCATAGATATGACCCATCTCGGTTCCATCATCTGCTCATAAAGCCTTTTAATCACAGGAGCCATTTTGATGAAAACTGTTCCTGCAATCACCATCATATCAGCCTCACGTGGAGTACCCCTGATAACTTCACCCCCGAACCTTGAAATATCGTACCTGCTTGTTATGGAAGTTGCCATTTCAACGAAACAGCATGACAGACCAAAATTGAAAGGCCATATTGAATTTTTCCTTCCCCAGGCAAGAAGATCTTCAAGTTTTGTCAGAATAACTGATTTCTGAACTGCTTTTTCGACTGTTCCCTGATCTTGCATACCAATATTGCCTGATTGTTTATTTAACTCCCAGTTCATATTGATGCCTTGTTTTTGTTCTTCAGAATCAATTTGCCCCTGGGTCCGAAATCAAGAGCTTTAATACCTATTTCATATATGAGTACGGCAACCAGGATTCCTATAAAGACCAGTATCCCAAGGTATCCTTTTAATCCGAGTTCCCGGAATGATATGGCCCAGGCCATTATAAACACGGCGTCCAGATCAAAAATCACAAAAAAGATTGCGATCAGATAAAAATGAGAAGAAAACCTTAAACGTGCATTGCCCGTAGGAGGTATTCCGGATTCGTACGGCTCATCAGTCAGCTTTTCTTTGTGCCTCTCACCAAGGATATAAGAAAGTCCTATCATAACGCCGGCCACGAAAAGAACAGCCAGGGCATAGACAAGGAAAGGCCAGAATACTATAGCATGGATGGTCGACATGATCACCAAAAATAAATCAGGCGTATTTAAAGATTTTACTCAGCTTTTAAAGATAGATTATAAATCCAAAAAACCAAAAAAAATAGTCATGATTAAATATGAATCTTTTTGAAAAAGATAACAACCTTAAAGAATCTGTTATTTTTGCAATCGACCAGTTTTTTTCAGAATGAGGTCATACCTTAAAAAATGATATGATTCTGACACACGATAACAACATAACTATTTTAAATTTCGGAAAACTTTAGGAAATTTGAATTGTTATTAATTATAAAATCTGATGGAAGAGCATATAGTAAAAATACTAAGTATCGAACAGGTTACACATGATGTAAGAAGATTTAGGGTTGAAAAACCTGAGGGATATTCATTTATTCCCGGTCAGGCTACTGAGGTTTCAATTAATACTTTTGAATGGAAAAATGAAAAAAGACCCTTTACCTTTACCTGTCTGAATAAGGAACCATATCTTGAATTCACAATTAAAATTTACGGGTCCCATAGCGGTGTGACAAATGAACTCGGGAAGCTTAAACCAGGCAATGAATTGATTATCAGAGATGTTTGGGGCGCAATAACCTTTAAGGGTAAAGGGGTCTTTATTGCAGGAGGAGCCGGAATCACTCCATTTATAGCCATACTCAGAGACCTTGATGACAGGAATGAAATCAAGGGAAATAAACTTGTGTTTGCCAACAAGACAAAGGCTGATATCATTCTTGAAAAGGAATTCAGGCGATTGCTTGGAAATGATTTTATAAATATACTTTCTGAAGATAACGCCGGTGGTTACTTTCATGGAATGATTACCGAAGATTTTCTGAAGTCGGTTATTCCCGATTTCAACGGATTGTTTTATGTGTGCGGGCCGAAGCCAATGATTACTTCAGTTCTGGGCCAGCTGGCAAACCTTGGTATTGCCGGAAACTCAATAACCATCGAACTCTGACGTTAACCGACTATAGGTTCCGTTTTAACCAATAATTAATTAATCTGATGAATGTTGAAAATGGGAAAGGCTCATCGGTACCTTTCTTTTCTGTAATAATTGCTACCTATAACAGGGCAAACCTTATCCCAAGGGCAATTGATTCACTTATAAATCAGACTGAATCCGACTGGGAAGCTATAATTGTTGATGACGGAAGTACCGATAACACTTACACCCGCATTTCTTCTTATCTGAAGACGTTTCCCGGAATAAGTTATATCGGGCAACAGCATAAAGGCGGCATATATTCCAAGAACGCCGGAATAATGACAGCATGCGGTAAGTACATAACTTTCCTTGATTCGGACGATGAATACGAACCAGGGCATCTTGAATCAAGGAAATCAATCCTGGTTCAGAACCCTTCTGTCGGATTCCTTTACGGGGGAGCAAAGGTGCTTGGCAATCAGTATGTCCCCGACAGGTTTAATATCAGGAAAAAGATCAGACTTGACAGGTGCGTGATCGGAGGAACTTTCTTTATCGAGAGAAGTACAGCAAAAATGCTCAATGGCTTCAGGGAAATCGATTTTGGCTCTGATGCTGATTTGTTTGACAGGATAAGGGAGGCAGGGATTAAGATTATGAAAGTTAAGAAGCTTTCCTATGTGTATCACCATGATACAGAAGATTCAATAACAAACATGATGCTGACTTCAGCGGGATCACGCAATATTTAGAACTCTCCTGCACAATTCTATTTCTGCAGGATCACCGGTGTACTTTTCCTCGTCATCCGACAACTTTACAACCTGCCGGTAAGAATCCGTCCCTTTTATTCTTTCGGCTGTCATTTTCATCACAATGTTCAGCGGAGTAGCACCTGCATCATTTGTAAGATAAGTTCCGATTCCGTAAACATCATGAATTCTTTTGTTTACATATTTTTTTATTTTAAGTATTGAGTCAAGTCTAAGGGCATTGCTGAATACAATTGTTTTTGTTGCAGGATCGATCCTGTTATTTCTGTAAAACTCTATGGCCCTGTCAGTGAATGTCAGAGGATCGCCGCTGTCGTGCCTGATACCGTCAAAAAGTTTTGCATGAAACAACGAGAAGTTCCTGAAAAAATTTTCAGCGGTATACGTGTCGGTAAGGGCAATGCCAAGATTTCCCTTGTAGACATCTACCCAGGCATCAAGAGCCCTGGCATTTGCTGAACGGTAGCCAAACTGGGAAGAATGGAACATGAACCATTCGTGCGGATGTGTGCCTATCGGAGTCAGGTCATACTTCATGGCAAGGAATAGATTGCTTGTACCCTTGAACAATCCCGGGGAATTGTTTTTCAGCGTTTTAATTACACGGTCATGGACGTCAAAAGAGAAGCGGCGTCTGGTACCGAAATCAGAATATTCGGCTTTCATCTCGTTAAATCTCAGCGCCTTTCTTGCAGCCCGGTCTTCAACATCCCGTGGTTTCTGACCGGTTTTTAGAAAATAAAGTTCAGAAATAAGCGATAGCAGCGGGACCTCCCATAATACTGTCCGGTACCACAATCCTTCAACTTCAACTTCAAGTTTTCCGTCTGTCTGTTTTATTTCAACTTCACCGGGGTCAAAGCGGTAGCCTTTCATCAGATCGATAAATGCCGGATCGAAATAATAACACCTCGAAGTAATAAACTGAACCTCCTCTCTGGTCATTGCAAGCTTTTCAAAATTATCGACCTCTTTCCTCAATTCCTCTGCAAAACCTTCCGGGAAAGGAGTATTTCCCCTGTTTATAAAACTGTATTTTACCATTGCATCAGGATAGAGTTTCTGAATGGCATTCATGGTGGTAAACTTGTACAGGTCGTTGTCAGTAATGTTTTTAATGATCATAATGATAAAGAGGAAATAAATTAAACAAGAATAATTTACCTGACCCAGCCGGAGCTTGAAATAAACCTTGCACCATCTTCTTTTGCTTTTTCATAGATCGGGATCGCAAGAGCATCAAAACCTGCAACATCTGACATGCAATCTTCTAAAATTACTAGTTTTCGGGAAATTCCTGAAACGTTTAGCATTTGTTTTACAGTTGTCGCCACACAATGACTTTTTGCTTCACCCGCAACGATTATGTTGTCAAAAAGCTGCAACTTGCTGACAAGTCCGGCATTAAGCTGGGTTTCGGGGCTGCCCTCAATGGGAATATTAGCCATCAGTGCTCCGAAATGCTCTGTCAGCGGATTTGTTCCCTTTATTACTATTTCAAAAAAGTTACCATTTCTTGCCCATGCCTTGACAGGTTCCATTATTTCCCCGACTATTGATGCTCCCTGTGATCCCATTATGCAATGCTCAGGCCAGATGGTATGCGGAAATTCACCCTGCTTTTCAAGGCTTTTGACATATTCAACAGATTTTTTCTTAAAGAAACGAGGCCTCCAGATTCCTTCAGCAACACTCTCTGGACTGATTGCTGTAAAAGGGGTAGGATGGTTCCCGTTTCTGTCCTGCCAGAAAACAGGATGGGAAATATCAATTACGTTATGATTATCCTGGGTCAGGATTACATGATCAATCTTTCTTTCATTGACTTTGATGAACTTTCCCAGCCTTACTGCGTCCTTGTCAGCACCCTTTACGAACATAGATCCCTCGGGCCTGCAGAAGTCATACTGCATATCGACGATCAGCAAAAGTGTGCCTGTTTTCATATATGACATGGTTTAAATTTACCAATTTTCCCCCTCAAAAAGGTATTCTAATAAACAATGCTAAAATGAAAATGTTAATCTGAGTAAAAGACAAAAGAAACAAGCAAAGTTTCATTTCGTCATGAAGTCCTGATAAGGATATTTAAACCGGCGTAACTTTTCATCTTTGTACCTATTGAGTACAATATTTTTATTAACAAATTAAGGATTAAATGAAATGTAGCCTGGCCTTGTTGCCATTCTGCACAACATTTATTAAACTTTGATGTTTAATTATTATAGGGAATGTCTTAACTTAACAAGCCGGACTTTGGTTGCAGACAGTCAGGATCCAAGGATAAAGGATGATATAATTTCAGTTACATCACAATTTCATTAGAGAGGCATACTCTTTTGGATCGGTTCATTAAAAAAATACCTTTCATAGTTATTATGGTAAACGATCTGAATTATGGTATAATAGGGAACTGCAGGGCTAATGCGCTGGTTTCCGAACAAGGCTCCATCGATTGGTGCTGTCTTCCTGATCCGGATTCACCGTCAGTCTTTGCGAAAATCCTTGACGAAAAAACAGGGGGATCTTTTGAAATACAAACTGATACAGAATACAGGATTGCGCAGAGGTATCAGGGAAATACGAATATTCTTGTTACAACCTTTTCAAATGAAAACAGCTCGTTTGAAATTATCGACTTTATGCCGAGGTATAAGACGGAGGATGGTAGTTACTATCACTCGCCTGAAATATACAGGATATTGAAAGTCATTAAAGGGAAGCCGGTAATACGGGTGGAATATAATCCAAAGCTTAACTATGCCCTGTCTGAAACAAAACACGAAATCCAGGAGAATTATATTAAAAGCGTTACGACAGAAGGCCGGTACGAGTCGGTTTATCTTTATTCAGGCATTCCTCTTGAACAGATTCTGAAAAAATCATGGACGGAACTCACTTCTGATAATTATTTTCTGTTGTGCTATAACCAGAAACTGGTTGAAATAAATGTACAGCGTGCCTGGCTGGAGTACCACAGGTCTCTGGTTTACTGGTTTAACTGGGCTAACCGGAACAGGAAATTCAAAATCTATCAGAAGGAGATTATCCGCAGTGCACTGGTGCTCAAACTGCTTACTTATCAGAAGACAGGAGCGATCATTGCAGCGCCCACAACTTCAATCCCTGAAACTATTGGCGAGAAGCGTAACTGGGATTACAGGTACTGCTGGATAAGGGATTCATCTATGATAATTAAAGTTCTGATTGACACAGGTCATCTGATTTCTGCAAAAAGGTTTTTGAACTTTCTTCTCACAGTGAACCAGGGCAAACATGAGGATATCCAGATAATGTACGGTATCCGCGGAGAAAGAAAGCTGGAGGAAAAAATACTGGGGCATCTTTCGGGCTACAGGAATTCCGGACCTGTCCGGATAGGCAATTCAGCTTACATTCAGAAACAGAATGACATATATGGGATTCTCATTGATGCCATCTATCTTGCACTTACAAAATTTCCTTCCACTCTTGACACCACTGAAGAACTCTGGACATTCGTAAGAGGCATGGTTGAAATGGTTAACGAAAGCTGGCAGAATCCTGATCGTGGTGTCTGGGAGATAAGAGGTGAAAGCAGACATTTTGTTTTTTCAAAAATGCTGTCATGGGTAGCATTGGACCGAGGATGCAAGATTGCCCGGCTTGTGGGGAAGACAAGCTACCTTGACGCGTGGTCCTCCCTGAAAGAAGAAATAAGGAACGACATCCTTGAGAAAGGATGGAACCCTGTAATAGAATCTTTTACACAATCTTACGGTACCAGGGATCTTGATGCTTCACTTCTTCTGATGGAGGATTATGGCTTTATTGAGGCCGCAGACCCTATGTATGTCAGCACTGTCCTGAATATCAGGTCAAGCCTGTGTAAAAACGGCATGGTATTCCGATATCTGAATAAGGATGATTTCGGTATACCTCATAATTCGCTTATTATTTGTACTTTCTGGTTAATTAACAGCCTTTACAAGATCGGTCATAAGGATGAGGCGGTTTCACTTTTTACGAATCTGCTTAATTGTTCCAATCATCTTGGCCTTTTCAGCGAACATATTGATATTGTTACCAGGCAACTTACAGGAAATTTCCCCCAGGGATACTCACATATCGGACTGATTCAGTCAGCCCTGATCCTGAACGGACCTGAACCGGAAGCCGCCGGGAAAAAGTTGGAATTCATAAAACCATGATCAAATGAGGATTTCTGTAAGCAAATTATTACCTGAATTAATTGAAAAAGCCGGCAGAGCCAAAAACAAACTGTTATTGCTCGATTTTGACGGTACTCTTGTGGATTTTACTTCTTACCCGGAAGAAACCATTCTTTCGGAAAAACTTCAGGATCTTTTACAGGACATTGCAGGAATTTCTGCAAACCGGTTAATTATCATTACCGGAAGAAGACAGGACGATATTGACCGTCTGATTGGCCATTTGCCAATCGATATTATAGCAGAGCACGGGGCAAAAATGAGGGAGAACGGGATATGGAGAATGTTAACTGACGGCCGGGCTGACTGGAAAAACGAGGTTTACCCGTTCCTCATGCGATTCACTGAAATAAGCGACAATGCCTTTATTGAAGAAAAATCTTTTTCACTTGCATGGCATTTCAGAAATGTAGATCATGCATTAGGCCGGACAAATTCCCTGGAGCTAAAAAAAGCCCTGGAACCGGTTGTTTTGCAGCATGATCTGAGAATACTGAACGGCAAAAAGGTAGTTGAAATAATCAGCAGATCCGTAAGCAAGGGTTTTGCAACAAGGTATCTTACGGATAATTATAATTATGACTTCATCCTTTGTGCCGGCGACGATGATACTGATGAAGACATGTTTGAAGCTCTCCGAAGCCTTGAATATGCATTCACCCTGAAGATAGGACGGGAAAGAACCTGTGCTAAATTCAGGCTTGACAATATAGACCAGGTTCTGAGACTTCTGGAACAATTTCAGTCAGCGACCGGTTGTGGGGTATTTTAGGGTAGAAACTATTTATAAATGTCATGAAAATAAACCTTTCCCTGATAATTTCGGTGATTTTTGCAGTGGCCCTGGTTGCGCTCGGATTCACTTTTTTTGAGATCTCAAAAGAGCGGACCATGCTGAAAGAAGAACTGAAGAGCAGAAGTTCACTTATTGCAGAGGATTTCAACAATATTTATTTTTCCAACACAAAAGCGTACGACAGCCTCAGGCAGAAGAAGATCACCGACAGCCTGGGCACACGCTATAAGCTTCTGGGTATTGCCGTATATTATGGAAAATCAGGCCTTGTACCTGTCAGTCAGGCTGTAAAACCATATCTTGCTTATTCCGAAGCTTATGTAATTCAGTCGATCAGCACAAATACTTCAGTCGGTAATTTTTTCAGGTTTGCCGGAAAGAATGTATTTCAATACATTAAACCATCCGGACTGGAACAAAAGGAAAAAAATGCAGTAATACTCTATTCGGATGCCGGATATATACAGGACGTGATAAAAAAGATATCTACAGATAACTTTATAAGATTGTTTATTCAGGTTCTGCTGATGGTCATTGCGACCACTTTGCTGATACGTTGGGGGGTATTCAAGCCAATTAACAAGATTGTGAACTGGATCAAGTCAATCAAGGATGGCAATATTGAACATCTCAACGAAAAGCCTCCTGTGAAATTTCTTGAGCCACTGCACAGGGAGATAACCAATATTGCATATGCAATGCAGGAAGCCCGGGCCACGGCAGAGGAGGAAGCGAAGCTTAGAACAACAGGTGAAGCTATCTGGACCCCGGACAGGTTAAAGGAAGAAGTGAAGAAGATCCTTCATGAAAAGACCCTTATTGTAGTCTCGAACCGTGAACCTTATATGCATGTCCATTCCGGCAAGGAGATAAAATGCATCGTTCCGGCAAGCGGAATGGTAACCGCCATGGAGCCGATTTTAAAAGCTTGCGGCGGGTTGTGGATCGCAAGCGGAACCGGAGATGCTGATAAAGAGACTGTCGACAGGAACAATAAAATAGCTGTACCTCCCAATGAAGAGAAATATGTTCTTAAGCGGATATGGATAACCCCTGAGGAGGAAGAGCATTTTTATTACGGCTTCTCAAACGAAGGATTGTGGCCTCTTTGCCATCTTGCACATACCAGGCCCGTGTTTAGGGAAAAGGACTGGAAATATTACAAGGCGGTTAATAGTAAATTTGCAGGAGCTGTTCTTGAAGAAGTCAGTAAAATTGAACAGCCATTTGTTCTGGTACAGGATTATCATTTTGCGCTTTTGCCTGAAATGATCAAAAAAGAAAGGCCTGACGCAACCGTAGCTATCTTCTGGCATATACCCTGGCCTAATCCTGAGTTTTTCAGCATCTGCCCGTGGCAGAACGAAATCCTGCGCGGAATGCTGGGTGCAAACCTGATAGGCTTCCATACACAGTATCATTGCTATAATTTTCTTGAGACAGTCAATAATTCGATCGATTCAAGGGTAATACGCGAGAACCTGTCAGTCAGAATAGGTAACCAGACGACCTTTGTCAAATCATTTCCTATCAGCATAGCTTTTACGCTTAGAGACTTTGATAAAAAAGATGACATTGTGCAAAGTCCTGCCGAGATACTTTCCCGGTACGGAATTAAAACTAATTTTTTAGGAATAGGCGTTGAACGTATCGATTATACAAAGGGAATAATTGAGAGGTTCCTGGCAATTGAAAGATTTTTTGAAAAATATCCCTCTTATCGGGAGAAATTCACTTTTGTTCAGATAGGCGCTCCAAGCAGGACTAAGTTAAAAACTTATTCTGACATGGTTAGCCTTGTTGAAACAGAAGCTGACAGGATCAACATGAAATACAGGCAGAAGGACTGGAAGCCTATTCTTCTGCTGATCCGGCATCATAGCCATGAAGAAATTATGCCATTTTATAAGTCTGCAAATCTGTGCATGGTTACTTCCCTTCATGATGGAATGAACCTTGTGGCAAAGGAGTTTGTTGCTTCACGAAACAACAGTGACGGAGTACTTATACTGAGCCGGTTTGCAGGAGCAAGCCAGGAACTCCAGGGCGCAATAATAATTAATCCCTACGATATTGAACAGATGTCGGATGCCATAAAAACAGCACTTGAGATGCCAAAGAAAATACAGCAGAAGCGCATGAAACAGATGCGGCAGGAGATTGTTGAACATAATATCTATTCATGGGCCGCCGGATTATTGAGGACAATGGTGTCAATACAGGGATGATTTCTCAAATTGAGAGATAATCTTCATCTGAATTTCTTAGATTAAAAACAATTTCATTGTTAAAATATTTGTATTAAAGAAGATACGGCTTTATTTAAAATGTATCCGGAAGTTGGCACATTTTTGGGATAATATCATTCTGTTGAATGAATAAAAGCTGACAGGAAGATGAAACAGACAATCAATGTGCTGGTAATAGAAGACAATGAATATTATAATAACATGCTTTCAAATGCAATTCAGCAAAGCATCAGCTCAATTCTTCTGAAGGGAAAGTATCGCCTGTCATTGCGATCGGTTACAGATGCCGGCGCTTATATGAAAAGAATCAGATCAGACGAGCTAGAATGCATTAATTGCATTGCATTCATTGACTATGATCTTGGCAACGGATTAAATGCAGAACCTGTTATCAGTATGATTAAAGAACGTGACCCCAATGCCGTAATTGTTTTGCTGTCACAATCAAAACCGGTTAGGGAGGAGAGCCGAAATCCCGAATACGAATATTTCGTCGTGAAGGATAATCTGGCTCCTGCTTTTTGCTGCCTTTATCTCAGACAGTTTATTGAGAATAAATTTTCCGTTACTTTTGATAAATGACTGGCGATGTAAACAGGGCACGGAAAAAGAATTCGATCCAGATTAAGATCGCATTGCTTATGATACTGGCGGTTGTACTGCTGTCAGCCACAAGTTATTTATCGTACAGGAACCTTTCACGTATAATCTCTTCAATCAATTTCGATATTAAACCCGAAACGAGGCTGCTCACTATACGTGATATAACATCTGATCTTGAAAAAGCTGAAAATGCCGTCAGGATATATACAATAACCAGGGATTCATCGGACCTAAGACCATATTATACAATCATTTCAAATATTGACGATAAAGTTGGCAGATTGAGATCGGAATGCGGTAAGGACACAATACTGCTGTCCCAGTCAAATGATATAAGCAGGCTTATAGAAGAAAATATTTACATCTGGAACGAAATGCTTCTGCTGAATCATGATGCAAAGGTCGTTGATTATATGAAAAGTCTGTCGGACCAGCTGAATTCTGCATCTGAAAACAAGCAGAAAAAGGAAAAAGGGATCCTGAAAAGGGTGTTCAGCCGGAACCGGAAAAGCATGATAGATGACCAGGAAATAATAGACAATCTGAACAAGATGGTTCAGCAGAACCAGGTAGAAAGCAGTGAACTGATAACCAGAGAATTGCAGCTTGCAAAAACAAGCAGGAAGATCAGGGAAAAATTTTATGACCTTATTGCAAAAATTGAAAATGAGGGCTCCGATCTCATAAGATCAAAATCGGCAGAAGCTCAAAAAATAGCTGACAAAACCTACCTGTGGCTTATCATGTTTTCAATATCAGGCGGATTGCTTGCCGTACTTGTGTTGTTTGTAATTATAAGATATGCCAAGAACGCTTATTCCTATCAGGTCGCACTTGAGAATTCAAAAAAAGAAGCTGAACGACTGGCACGGACGAAGGAAATGTTCATGGCCAATATAAGTCATGAGATACGCACACCAGTAACGGCCATTTCGGGGTTCACCGACCAGCTTCTTCATGAGCCTCTCGATGAAGGAACTGCAGGTTCGCTGAAGATTATCAAATCATCTTCGGACCACCTCCTTAAAATCATTGATGATATACTTGATTTTTCAAAACTGCAGAGCAATAAGGTAGTACTTGAGAAAGTGAACTTCAGCATAGTACAAATCCTTGAGGATGTATATTCTATTTTTGAAAAGACAGCGCAGCAAAACAATACACAGCTTACATTTGCACTAAGCCCCGATACACCACGTGTGCTGCTTGGCGATCCTTACAGGCTTAAGCAGATATTCATAAATCTCATAAGCAATTCAGTCAAATTCACAAAAAACGGAAGCGTTCATTATGCGGTGAGCAGTGTTAAAAAACAATCGGATGAGATTGATCTTGTTCTCGAATTCACTGATACGGGAATAGGAATTGACGAATCCAAACTTGATATTATCTTTGACGATTTCACCCAGGCTGAGATGAATACAACCCGAAAATACGGCGGAACAGGACTGGGATTATCAATCGTACGGCAGCTTGTGGAGCTCCATCACGGTACAATTGATCTGAAAAGCAAAAAGAATCATGGCACAAGGATTGTCTGCCATCTTCCTTATATGCAGGGCGATGAAAAACAACCAGGAACAGTAGTCAGCCTGCCTGTCTCTGTCCCTGAAGAAATTTCAAAACTGAAAATCCTGGTTGTCGATGACGAAGAATACAACCGTCTTCTTTTCAGGAAGATACTGAGTCGGTGGAAAATTGAATGCCGTCAAGCCGAAAACGGAATGGAAGCTCTGGAAGTGCTGAAAGAGAATAAATTCGATCTTATGTTCCTAGATATACTTATGCCGGGGATAGACGGGATAAAGACTGCAAGGTTCATCAGGGACGATATGAAGATAAATGAAGCAGACATGCCCCTGATTTTCATATCTGCAGCTCCGATGGCGGAAGATTTAAAAAAATATAAGGCCGCAGGGATGGATGCATACCTTCAGAAACCTTTTACCGAAGAAATGCTACTGAGCACAATTATGAAAGTCATAAGGAACAGACCCCAGGTACAGGCTGGCGTGGGCATAAGCAACACCGGCGTGAAACCAGAATCGAATGATAAGATAAACCTTAATAGTCTTTATCATATTGCCGGAGGAGACGAAAAGTTTGTAAGACAAATGATCGAGTCTTTCGATACAACTACGGCAAATGGTCTTTCTGAGATGAAGGACGCCGTTATTGCTGAAGAATGGGAACAAGTTGCTGACATTGCTCATAAATTGCTTCCCCCTTGCCGGCATATCGGAGCAATTGATCTCTTTAACATCATTCATGAGATTGAAAGCAACATCCGGAATAATGCAAACACAGGTTTGATTGAAGAACTGACGGGTAAATCCCTCAGGGAGTTTGAGATTGTAAGCGGACTTCTGAAGGAGCATGTTGCGAAAATGAGTTAAAATTCTTACAAATCAGGCAATATTTACTATTTTGCACTTGTTAAGGGATCAGTAAACCCGGCAATCATTAATATATGGCTGAAAAACCCTTCCGGATTTATGTGGTAGAAGATAATGAATGGTACAACAAGCTCCTTGTACACACCCTTTCGCTAAATCCTGATTATGAGGTCAGGAGCTTCTTTAATGCAGGTGATTTTCTGAAGTGCCTTTATGAATCACCTGAAGTGGTCACCCTCGATTACAAGCTTCCCGATATCAGCGGCCTAGAAGTTCTGAAGAGAATCAGGGCAGAAAACAATGATATCCAGGTCATCCTCATCTCGGAGCAGGAAGATACCGACATGGTAGTGACGCTGCTTAAAATGGGTGCATATGACTACATCACAAAGTCAAACGACATAAAGGAAAGGCTCCTGAACACCATTCAGAACGTGAGAAATGGAATTGGCCTTAAGAACGAGATCTCCTCGCTTCGAAGGGAGGTCCAGAAAAAGTACAGTTTCCGGCAGTCAATTCTTGGTGAAAGCCAGCCCATGAAGAATGTCTATGATCTTATCGACAAGGCAATAGGGGCAAATATTACAGTAATTATAACGGGTGAGACCGGAACCGGAAAGGAACTTGTTGCAAAGGCGATCCACTACAGCTCTGCCCGCAAGGATAAACCGTTTGTTGCCGTAAACGTACCGGCAATCCCGTCAGAACTTATCGAAAGTGAGTTATTCGGACATGAGAAGGGAGCATTCACAGGGGCCACTTTCCGCCGCATCGGCCGTTTTGAAGAGGCAGACGGTGGCACCCTGTTCCTCGATGAGATAGGAGAAATGGAGATGAACCTTCAGACCAAGCTTCTGCGCGTCCTGCAGGAAAAGGAAATCGTCAGAATAGGAAACAACAAACCAGTAAAGACCGACTGCAGGATCATCGCGGCGACAAACAAAAACATAAGAGAGGAAGTGAAAAGAGGCAATTTCAGGGAAGACCTGTACTACAGGCTCCTTGGCCTGCCCATAGAACTTCCTCCATTACGCGACAGGGCAAATGATATCCTGCTGCTTGCAGGTAATTTTATACTGAGCTTTTGCAATGAAAACAATATTTCTCTGAAAAAACTTTCACCCCAGGCGCAGAAGAAATTGCTTAACTATTCATTTCCCGGAAATGTAAGGGAGCTGAAATCCCTTATTGAACTTGCAGTTACCCTGTCGGTCGGAGAAGAGATCGGAGCTTCTGATTTTGTTCTGGAAGAACAGGATGACCTTTCTGTGCTTCCTGGCAATAATCTGACGCTCAGGGAATATGAGATGAAGATCATAAAAGCAACAATGAAGAAATTCAACAATGATATAGGCCTGACAGCCAAAACTCTTGATATAGGCGTCTCAACTATTTACAGGATGCTGAAAGAGGAAAAATCAAAAGGCTGATCACTACTTCCCGGTGTATTGATAAGCTGGCTTTTAATGTTCTGAGGTTTTATAAAAAGCGCTTTGTAAAATCCTGGTGAGACACTGTTGTGATTTTATGGCTGAACATAATAATTTGAACCACAAATGATCACAAAGACATCACAAAGTTGCACAAAGAAAAGAATCAAAAACAGGATGCTTTTTTGACGACCAAAGAAACCTTACCAATCCCTTTGATTTTTCTCAAAATGAGAATTGTTTTTTCAATTTGACAATTCACCATTTTTTACCTGACTAATACTAACCTGATAATTAGATAGATAAGTATTTTTTTGTTTCCGGCCTGCCATTTGCTTATCTGATGGTACAAAAACAATGAATATGAATATGACTGAGTGGAAGCCTTGAAGGCAGATGGAACGAAGTTCACATTGTAAAAGAATTAAATCAAATATTAATTAAACTTAATCAAGGAGGAACAAAAATGGAAAACAAAGAAAGAACTGACACAAATCTGTCAAATCAGAATGCCGGTATAAATTTCCGGGTAGAAGACGCCAGGAAAGAGGGGATGAAAAAAGGAACCGTTACAACCGCCATCATCAGCCTGGTTGTTCTGCTGATCGCAGGTGCCTTGCTGATTATGCATCATAACCGCATTTACAATGAGCAGGTCGCCCTGATGGAAAATCAGCAGAAATCCTTCACAGAACAGCTGAACACACGCGATTCAGCTATAAGTAACTGGCTTAACACCTTTGACCAGGTCGAACAAAACCTGAATGAGATTAAACAAAAGGAAAAAATGATTTCTGTGAATTCAGCCGGCGCTGAAATTTCAAAAGACAAGAAAAGCCAGGTGCTGGCAGATATTAAATCAATAAACAATCTCCTTGAGGACAACAGAAAGAAAATCGCATTTCTGAATGCAAAGCTGAATGAATCAGGAAACAATATAAAAGGCCTGCAAACCAGGATTGCTACTCTTGAAGCTTCAATGAAGCAGTACGAGTCTGAAATAGCAGACCTCAAAACAAGTCTGGCAAGCAAGGATAGTCAGATAGGACAGCTGAATTCAAACGTTCTGGCTCTTCAGGATACAATTACCCACAAGGATGCGACGTTAAGCACCCAAGTGAGCAAGCTGAATGAAGCTTACGTTATCTATGGTACATTTAAAGACCTTAAAGAAAAAGGAATTCTCACTAAAGAAGGTGGTTTCCTTGGTCTGGGCAGGAAGGAATTACTGGCACAGAATTTTTCAGACAATATGTTCTCTAAGATCGATGTCACAACTACTAAATCGATTCCTGTCAACTCAAAAAATGCAAAGCTTATCACTGATCACCCATCAGGTTCTTATGAGCTTGTTCATGAAGGCGATAAAAAAGTTTCTTACATTGCAATCAAAGATCCTGACGCATTCTGGAAGATATCAAAGTATGCTGTGGTTGAGATAGTCAAATAGAACTGTTTTTGATAGAAGTGGGAGGGGCCGGAATTTTCCGGCCTTTTTTTGTTGTCTTATCATGACCTGGAATTTAGTTATGACAGGAGAACTTATTGCAATTTGTCTTTTGGAAATTTCGGGGTAGTTAAGTGAAGCCCCGATAGAACATGAATGCCCCGATCCGGGTAAAGAATTCTATAGATGTTCTTTTCAATCTGTTTTTGTATTGATTTAATCATTTCAAAGATTGTGCATCTGTAATATCAGTAGCTATTATTTCTTCCGGAGAGAGTTTTTCATATATTTTCAACTTTATTTTCTTGCATTATTTTCATTTTATAAAAAGACACTTTTACTCGAGAATTTTCTATTAATATAATGTATTTAAAGTATTGGTAAGTAAATAATTAATTAGCTGGTTGCAGTCTTGTCAAAGCGAATTCAGCTTCATCTTTCAGATCTTCCTTTTTAACGAGCTTTTTTATGGAAGGAATGCAATAATCTGATCCCATCCAGCTTAACTCCCGGAGCATCAGCTTTTTTGCCTCGATAGTAGCTTTCGGATTGTTAAGAACATTGACCATCATTTTTTCTAATCTCTGCAATTTTATGGGATCACCTGATATTTCGCGGATATTTGCCTGAAGATCGGTGTAGTATTTTGTACTTTTTCCCAGATCATAGTTTACGATATTTGCCATATCTTCATCAAGAGTGGGAGCTTTGAAGTCAGGCCTTAGAACTACACCTGCTGCACTGGGAAAATCAAACGGAACAGCCTGGGTTACATTCCCTGTCACTGCCCACTCGGCGCCCCGCTGCAGGGTGACAATAAAACCGGCACAATGCATAGCCGGTCCACCAAGTGAATCTGCATGTCCCATTGCAGTATGGAAGATCCTTCCTTTACCATAGGTTATTGTCATCAGTAAAGGTTCATCTCTCCCTGTTCCTTTTCCTGCAGTATCAGAATATGCAGTTGCCAGAATCTCCATATTTTTTGCAGGTCCCCGAAGTTTGCTGTAAAGCTCATCGTTTCCATGCATCCATCTCACTGGTAATCCTTTAGTAACAGGATGAGCAGTGTTCCTGATTCTGACTTCATATTCGTGTCTTTTGTTATGATAACCGCCTGGGCCCACTGAAGAGTCAGTTATCAGTTCATTCCCTTTATAATATACATATGGACCGGATTTTTCATCACGGTTTCCCCAGCCGCCAAGTCCGCATATTTCATTGTATTCTTTCCAATCAGGGAATGAATTATCAGCTGCATGGTATATTACAACGCCTCCTCCGCCACTGACATAACTAAGGAATGCAGATTTGGTTTTTTCAGACCATGAATCTCCATTATAATCAAGAACAACAAGTTTATACTTTGAAAAATCAGGATTAAACTTCTTCATATCGCCACCTTTCGGAGGAGTAATTGCAATATCAGTTGAGAATAATCCGGTTTCATCAAGTATTGTTTTCAATATTAGGGAGCTTTCTTTCCAAATGTGATTATTCTGTCCTGTGATGATCAGTGTTCTGTAAGTCGCCTCATTTTTACAGGCAGTTGTCACTGATAATATTCCTGCAACAGTCAGAAGAATTATAAATTGCTTTTTCATTTCAGGATATTTTTTTAAACGATTGGTAATGTCCATGGTTTACGATATGGGCGGCTAAGTAACCGGCTGGCAACCAGGTTCCCGATTATTTCTTCTTTTTTTGGGTCCCATAGGATTTTTTGACCGGTTGTCATCGCTATTTCACCCAGAAGAGCTACTGAGATTGCCCGATAAGCAACTTCAACCGGGGCAATTGCAGGTTTCCGTGAGCGTACACTATCGATAAAGTTCTGCCAGTGATTTTCACTTTGATAAAGGTGGATTTCATTATTCCCAATTTTTTCATCAAGTATTTTTGGATTTGATGCAGAAATTATTCCGCCCCTGTCAACATGAATCCAACCAAGATCGCCATACCATGTAGTACCCATTCCCATAGGATAACGTGAGGCATTTGCAACTCTCATTTCAATTCCGTTAGCATATTTGCACAGGAAGTCATACTCCACGGGAGTATTATAAATTCCTTCCACCGGATATACTCCTGACCCGGCAATTTCAACCGGTCCGGTATGCTCAAGCCCTGCTCCCCAGTTGGCTATATCAATATGATGACCTGCCCAGTCGGTGAGTTGACCACCTGAATAATCAAGTATCCAGCGCCAATTCCAGTGATATACACCCCGGAATGGAACCTTCAGGGCAGGGCCAAGCCACATCTCCCAGTCAAGTTCTTTTGGAATTTCCTGAACAGGAGGAGTTCCTATTCCTCTGCCACCGTCGGGTAATCCAACCTCAATTAACTTAATCTTACCGACTCTCCCATTAATCACGAGTTCTGCTCCGCGCCGGAAATTTTCTTCAGAACGCTGCCAGCTTCCGGTCTGCCAGATGATATTATTTTTTTTGACCGCACTTACTATTGCTTTCCCGTCATTTATGGTACGGCAGATTGGTTTCTCACCATATACATCGACCTTCTTTTTTACTGTTTCTGTGTAGATAATACCATGCCAATGATCCGGGAGAGCAATTGAAACTGCGTCAAGCTTTTCTTTTCCAAGAAACTCTCTGAAGTCTGCATAAATCCGGCAGTCATTGCTATTGTTCGCCTTGTCAACCAGAGCTTTGGCGTCAGTGAGCCGTTTAGCATCTACATCACACAATGCAACAAACCGAACCTGATCTTTCAGTTTAATGAAATCTTTCATATTGCTTATACCCTGGGATCCGGTGCCTATTTGTCCCATAACAATCCGGTTGCCCGGAGACTTTTGGCCACCCATACCAAGAACAGATGAGGGGATGATGTTTGGAAGAACAAATGCGCCAACTAAAGTTGCGGCTGATTTTTTGACAAAATCTCTTCTTGATGATTTGTTTGCCATGTCAGTACCTTTTTATACGAAGTTTTTATTGCAGGTTCACTGATTAATTCATAAGCTTAAAAGTAAACATAAAAATATGATCTTTTACGCGCAGCTCCATCGAACCAGTGCAAATTATTGAAGAAAAATCGGCAAAAAACCTGCATACATTTTATATTGTTGTTAAATTTAACAACAATATGAGATAAATGGAATATTAAGATTTTAAATTATCATTGGAACAATTTCCAGTATTTATCTGTTCTGACATTCAAAAGGTCTTTCCTGGATTTGACAGAAGACAACTCGTAGAATGGCAGAAGAAAGAGTATATTAAAAAAGTTCTGAAAGGGATATATGGTTTTAGTGAAGTGGCCATTCGGAGCAGAATGACATTTATATACTAATTGATGTTGAGAATCGCCACTTCTTCCCACTTACCAACCACAGATCCTGTTATTTCGAGCGGAGGAATCTCACAATCAATTATTTTGAAATTACTATATATAACAAATGTTCAAATTATTAAATAATGGAAATAAGCTCATTTGCCGGAAAACTTGCTGAACAAGAGATGCTGGTTAATATATCGCGTCTCATAACAGCATATTATAACGGAGTGCCTGATTATTCAATCCCCGATCAGAGAGTCTCGTTCGGCACATCAGGTCATCGTGGTTCATCTTTCAAAAACTCATTTAACGAAAATCATATCCTGGCCATAACGCAGGCTATTTGCCTGTACCGCCGGCAACAGAAGATAAACGGTCCGCTGTTTATGGGTTTGGATACACATGCCCTTTCTGTGCCGGCTTTTACCACTGCACTGGAAGTGCTGGCGGCCAATGGTGTTGAAGTTATGATCGCAGGGAAAGAGGAATATACTCCGACTCCGGTTATTTCCCATGCAATTATCACATACAACCGCGATTATAAAACCGGACTTGCTGATGGTATAGTAATAACACCTTCGCATAATCCGCCATCTGACGGCGGATTTAAGTATAATCCTCCCAATGGCGGAGCCGCTGAATCTTCAATAACAAAATGGATTGAGGGAAAAGCTAATGAATTCCTGAAAAATAATCTCCGGGGTATTCGAAGGATTTCCTATGATAAAGCTCTCAAAGCATCCACAACTCACACGCATGATTATTTAAATACTTATATCTCTGATCTTTCCAGCGTTATTGATATGAACGTTATACATAATTCGAATATTAAACTTGGAGTGGATCCTCTTGGCGGTGCAGGCGTTCATTACTGGGAACCAATTGCTGAACTGTACAGGCTGAATCTTACAGTGGTAAATAAGTCGGTAGATCCGACTTTCCGTTTTATGACAGTGGATTGGGATGGTAAAATCCGCATGGATCCCTCTTCTCTATATGCAATGAAAGGGTTAATAAAACTGAAAGATCAGTTTGATGTTACCTTCGCCTGCGATCCGGATCACGACAGGCATGGCATTGTAACAAAAAGCAATGGTTTATTGCCTCCTAATCATTATCTGTCAGTGGCAATTCATTATTTGTTTCAGAACAGGAACAGGTGGGGAAGGGGAGCATCTGTTGGCAAAACATTGGTAAGCAGCCAGATGATTGATCGTGTTGCTTCGCAGCTTGGCCGTAAGCTTTATGAAGTACCGGTCGGGTTCAAATGGTTCGCCGACGGGCTCTTTAATGGTTCCCTGGGATTTGGAGGAGAAGAGAGTGCAGGAGCCTCTTTCCTGCGTTTTGATGGCACTGTCTGGACAACAGACAAAGATGGAATCATTCTCGCTTTGCTTGCAGCGGAAATTACAGCAAAAATGAGCAGAGATCCCGGCCTGATTTACAGTGACCTTACAAAAACAATGGGCGATCCGGTCTATACCCGTATTGATGCATCAGCAACTCCTGAGCAAAGGGAAATGTTAGGAAAACTCACACCTCAGCAGATTCATCTTAATAGCCTGGCCGGAGAGAGTGTAAAGGCTGTTCTCACTAATGCTCCCGGAAACGGAGCCTCAATTGGCGGATTAAAAGTTATATCGCAAAACGGATGGTTCGCTGCCCGTCCTTCAGGGACGGAAAATATTTATAAGATCTATGCCGAGAGTTTCAAGGGAAAAGATCACCTGCAGAAAATACTTGAAGAAGCACAGAGTATTGTTAACGAAACTGTGAAATAGAATTTTCATTTATAGAAATTTGAACCCTAAACAATGAAAGAAAAAACAGATGACAGAAATGCTGTTTACAACGCTTTCCGATCTGATATTGAAGGCGTTGATTCTCTTTCATCACTGGCTCTCGACATGCGTTGGTCATGGAACCATACAGCAGATGAAATCTGGCGGCAGCTTGATCCTGATCTCTGGGATATGACCCATAATCCGTGGGTAGTTCTTCAGACGGTCTCAAAAAATAAGCTTCAGAGTGTAACAACTGACCCTGCCTTTCGAAAAAAAGTGGATGCTCTTATAAAATCCAAAGAGAAAGCAACTTCAGTTCCGGCATGGTTTCAAAAAAAATATCCGGAATCTCCTCTTTCCTGTGTTGCATATTTTAGCATGGAATTCATGCTAAGCGAGGCCCTGCCTATTTATTCAGGCGGATTGGGAAATGTGGCCGGCGATCAGCTTAAAGCTGCAAGTGATCTTGGTGTACCGGTTATCGGCATCGGGCTCCTTTATCAGCAGGGCTATTTTCGGCAGGAAATCGATAGAAATGGTGAGCAGCAGGCTCTCTTTCCTTATAATGATCCGGGCCAGTTGCCGGTTGTTCCTTTGCGTCATCCCGATGGAGAATGGTTAAGGCTTAAGATCCAATTTCCAGGCTACTCTGTATGGCTGCGTACCTGGCAGGTTCAGGTTGGGAGAATAAAGCTATATCTTTTGGATAGTAATGATCCGGCAAATTTCCCTGTTCATCGGGGAATAACAGGTGAATTATACGGTGGTGGTACTGAGCTAAGAATTAAGCAGGAAATGGTGCTTGGAATCGGAGGCTGGCGTCTTCTTGAGGCTCTTGGTATTAAACCGCTGGTATGTCATCTTAATGAGGGACATGCAGCATTTGCCATACTTGAACGTGCCTTTGGTTTTATGAAGGAAACAGGGCAGCCATTTGATGCAGCGCTGGCTGCCACAAGGGCCGGGAACCTTTTTACCACACATACAGCTGTAGCGGCTGGATTCGATTGCTTTCCACCATCCCTTGTAGACCTATATCTTGGGGAATACGCTGAAAAAAATCTTGGCATTACACGTCACAGGTTATTAGCCATGGGCCGTAAGGATCCGGTAAATGAATCGGAGAATTTCAATATGGCTTACCTGGCAATCAGGGGTAGCGGAGCCGTAAACGGAGTAAGCCGTCTTCATGGTGAAGTCAGTCGTTATATATTTGAGTCACTATTCCCAAAATGGCCGGCAAATGAGGTACCAGTCGGATCCATAACCAATGGCGTTCATGTACCATCATGGGACTCCAGGGAGGCAGATGATGTATGGACAGAATATTGTGGTAAAGACCGGTGGCTTGGAATGAACCTGACTCTGGAGCAGGATATTCGTAAGGTTTCCGATGAAAGACTCTGGGAAATGCGCACAAGTGCAAATAAAGCGCTCATTGAATTTGCAAGAGATCATTTTTCCAGACAATTGGTTGGCTCCGGTCATTCGGCGGAAGCGATTGAAAGGGCAAGACATTTGTGCGATCCGAATATTTTGACAATCGGGTTTGCACGACGTTTTGCAACTTACAAAAGGCCTAACTTACTCTTGCATGATCCGCAACGCCTGCTGCGATTACTGACAAATCCTAAATATCCGGTTCAACTTATCATTTCAGGCAAGGCCCATCCCGCTGATCAGGACGGACAGAATTTAATTAAAGAATGGATTCAATTTATACGGCAGAACAGGATTCATTCTCCGGTAATGTTCCTCAGTGATTATGATATGCAGATATCAGAAAATCTTGTGCAGGGAGTTGATGTCTGGATCAATACTCCGCGCCGGCCATGGGAGGCCAGCGGAACAAGTGGTATGAAAGTGCTTGTAAATGGAGGTATTAACCTTTCTGAACTGGACGGCTGGTGGGCCGAAGCTTACTCACCTGAAGTTGGCTGGGCTCTTGGGGATGGTAATGAACATGGAGACGATCAGTCATGGGACGCAATGGAAGCCGGACAACTTTATGACTTACTGGAACAAAAAGTAGTGCCTGAATTTTACGATCGTAATAATAAAGGTATTCCTGTTAAATGGATAGCCAGGATGCGGGAAAGCATGGCACAACTGACGCCGCGGTTCTCGGCCGACAGGACAGTGAGGGAATACACGGAACAACATTATCTGCCTGCTGCCTCAGCTTATCTCGAACGCGCAGACAATAAAGGTGAAAAGGGGAAAAAAATTGCAGACTTGCTTCATGACCTTAATCAAAAATGGGGTTCAATGCATTTTGGTGAAGTGAAGATCATGTCTGTTGAAAACTATTATAAAATTGAAGCTCAGATCTATTTCGGTGATCTCGATCCTGACACATTACAGGTTGAGCTGTTTGCCAATGGTATTGCCGGAGAAGGTCCTGCAGTACAGAAGATGGCGAGAGGAATAAAAATTGAAGGAACAGATAATGCATTTTATTTTGATGCATCGGTAACTTCAGGTCGTCCGGCAACAGATTATACTCCACGCGTGATACCAAATCTTCCCGGAGTATCAGTTCCTCTTGAAACTGATCTGATCCTCTGGCAGCATTAATTTTTTTTAGTAGATGATAAACCATTGAACCACAGAAGATTGTTCTGATGAAGGGAATATTTAAATTGCAAAAATATAATGTAAAAAGAAAATAAAAACCCTTGTAATTAATTAATTTACAAGGGTTTATGGCTGTCATTATGTGATCCCGAAGGGACTCAAACCCTTAACCTTCTGATCCGTAGTCAGATGCTCTATTCAGTTAAGCTACGGGACCAGTAAATAAATTTGAACGCAAATATAACATTTTTTGCATTAAGGTAATTCTTTCATCCTATAAACATTACAGCAGAATATTTTGACTATATTTCGCTGCAATCACCATAAATCGTCATAGTATGCAAAAGGCATCAGGCATAATTCTGAGAATACTTCTGGGACTGATCCTGTTAATCCTCATCCTTATATTTACAGTTCCTGTTGCTTTTAAAGGCAAAATCAAAACGAAAGTTGAAAATGCAATAAACGAATCAGTCAATGCAAAAGTGACATTCGGAGACTATAAGCTTGGCTTTTTCAGGAACTTCCCGAAACTGACATTTTTACTTGAAAACGCATCAATAGCCGGAACAGGAAGATTCCGGTACGACATACTGGCCTCTTTCAGATCATTGGAACTTGTTTTTAACCTTTCAAGCTTGTTAAAAAAATCAGGCTATGAAATTAACTCGGTTAAGGTCGATAATGCATCATTCAAAGCCATTGTCCTCAGTGACGGCACAGCAAACTGGAATATTTTGAAGGAATCGGGCAGTAAACCAGGAAAAGCCGCATCTTCTTCAGGTGCAGGTTCAGGTTCAAAGATGAAAATACATCTTCAAAGACTAAACATTCTTGACAGCAGGGCTCTTTACATCGATTCAAGCTCAAATATACAGGCAATTATTGGCAGCCTTAACCTGGATTTAAAGGGCGACATGACACTCAGTAACACGAACCTTCAGATAATAATTAAAGCAGACGATGTGACCCTCTCAAAAGATGGAATGAAATACCTGAATAAGGTCAAAGCCGACTCCAGAATTAATGTCATTGCCAACCTCGACAGCATGAAATTCAACCTGCAGGAAAACTATCTTGCTATAAATGATATGAAACTGGACTTTGCAGGAACGGTCGCAATGCCAGGAAACGACATAATAACAAATCTTACTTTCAATACAGAAACTGCATCACTGAAATCGCTGCTTTCACTTATCCCGTCTGTTTATTTAAAAGACTATAAGGACCTGAAAACAAGCGGTGATATTAAAATTGAAGGGTCAGCTAAAGGCCGGTATAGTAAGGCTGATAGTACCTTGCCCGACATAGATCTGAAGCTTGCAATTAACAACGGATTGATCAGTCACGCTTCACTACCTGAACAGATAAGGAATATAAACCTCAGATCAAAATTATTCCTTAATGGCCGGAATACCGATAATTCAACTGTTGATGTCAATTCTTTTCATATGGAACTGGCAGGCAACCCGCTCGACATTACATTTACACTGAAGACGCCTTTAAGCGATCCTGACTTTGCCGGGTCAATGAATGGCAGGGTGGACCTTTCTTCACTTTCAAAAGTATTGCCGCTCGACAGAATCTCATTATACGGACTGATTAATATTTCGGCGAATATGGCAGGCCGCATGTCGATGATCGAAAAGCAACAGTATGAAAGATTCAAAGCCTCAGGAAGCATGAACATCAGCAACATGCTTGTGTCAAAGTCCGGTTATCCTGAAATCAGGATAAATAGCGCAGGTTTTGAGTTTTCCTCTCAATATGCAACACTGAGAAAAGCTGATTTAAAGATTGGAGGCGACAGCGATTTTGAGATGGGTGGGCAGCTTGAAAACTATATACCGTATATTTTCAGGAAGGAAACCATTAAAGGTAACCTGACGATGCGCTCCAAACTAGTCGATTTGACCGGGATCATGTCAAAAATGACGCATGGCACTGCCATGTCAAAGATGCCGGAAGAATCTTCATCAAGGTCAGATACGGCAACACTTGCTGTCGTAAAAGTTCCTGAAAATATCAACCTTAATTTTGATGCTTTTATTGACCAATTTAAATATGAAAAGATAAACGTCACAAATGTAAAAGGATATATTATCGTTAAAGATGGTATTTTGAGCCTTAAGGAAACGAATATGGAACTGCTTGGCGGCCACATTAATATGAATGCCGATTATGATACCAGAGATTCGCTAAAGCCCATGGTGAAAGCTGTTCTTAACGTAGAAAACCTTGGAGTAAAGGATGCATTCAACACATTCAACACAATCCGGAAGCTTGTACCGGCTGCGAAGGGCATAGATGGAAGGGTAGGGGTAAAGATGTCATACAGCAGCCTTCTGGGACGTGATTTTATGCCTGTCATCACATCCATAACAGGAGAGGGCAGGCTGCAGACAAGCGAAGTGACCCTTGTTGAATCTGAGGCATATAAAAAAATGAAGGAAACATTTAAGCTGGGCGACAGCTATTCGAACACCTTCAGGGATCTCAATATCAGCTTCAGGATAAATAACGGCAGGATCTTTGTAAGCCCGTTTCTGGCAAAAGCAGGCAACGTCAGAATGAATATCAGCGGAGATCAGGGTATTGACCAGACAGTCAACTATATTGTAAAAGCCGAAATTCCGCGTTCCGATCTTGGTGGTTCATTAAACTCACTCATTAACAGCTTTTCAGCTCATGCTGCAGCCTTTGGCCTTTCAATCAAGCCTGCCGACCTGATAAAGGTGAACGTCAAGATAACAGGTACGTTCAGCAAGCCCGTTATAACGCCGTTCTTCGGAAATGCCCCTTCAGACACTGCGGCCGGAACAAAAACCAGGTAAAGGGAAAGTGCGGGTATGCTATTTCAGGTTTGTCAATAATAAAAAAGGCTGCCCGGAACGAACAGCCTTTTTAACTGTGCGCCCGGCATGGGCGATAACTATAGGGTGAAAGTCCCGAACGCGCCTTGACAGAAGGAAGCGTTAGCCAAAGGCAAGGGTGTCCATCGCGAGGTGGAATCTGAAGGAAGCCGGCGGCAAAATTCCGGTCTGACGAACAGAAACTTCATAAAAGGCCTAAGGTTACCGGATGAGTTTGCAATACAAAACAAAGTCCGATTCTGTCCGGGGTAACCAAGGTAAATGGAGCAGATAGATGGGATGAAAGTTATCGTTTTTACCCGGGGAGGTCTCACGGACATGAAGAAACGGAGTATGAATCATGGTCGAAAGAAGGTTTATCGTGAGAAGTCAGCCGAAGCCATAGTACCACATAACTACCAAATGTGGGAAGGGCTGAACCTTAACGAGTGAGTAGTAAATGAATGTTACCAACATGAAGGGAAGAAAGCAGAAAATCTTTGAGCAATCAGAGACCTGTCCACGGAAAGATAGGACGGCATCCGAAGGCTACGTGGAAGGGCAGACTTTCATGTGGATAACTGAAAACAACCTCACCACCAATGATTATCGATTAGGGAATGGGCTTTTAGAGCAAATCCTTTCACCCTCGAATCTGAATGCAGCATTCAAACAAGTAAAGCGCAATAAAGGTGCGGGTGGAATAGACAAGATGGAGGTAGAGTCTTTAAAGGACTATCTTGTCGCCAACAAGGATATTCTAATTAAGTCCATCCAAATGGGGAAATATTGCCCCAATCCAGTAAGAAGGGTATGCATACCCAAAGAAAACGGAAAACAACGCCAGTTGGGCATTCCCACGGTTGTTGACAGAGTAATTCAACAAAGCATTGCACAAAAACTGACCTCGATTTACGAGCCACAGTTCTCATCCTACAGCTATGGGTTCAGACCCAGGCGCAGCGCCCACCAGGCTCTTCGTAAATGTCAGGATTACATTACTCACGGCTATGACTACGCAGTCGATATAGACCTGGAACGGTTCTTTGATACCGTTAATCACAGTAAGCTTATAGAGGTACTTTCCCGAACCATCAAGGACGGACGAGTGGTGTCACTTATCCATAAATACCTCAATGCAGGAGTAATGCAGGAAGACCACTACGAAGAAACCAATGAAGGCGTACCGCAAGGCGGGCCATTAAGTCCGCTGCTGGGGAATATCGTGCTGAATGAGCTGGACTGGGAGCTTGAAAAGAGGGGACATAAGTTTGTTCGCTATGCGGACGATATGGTGATACTCTGCAAGAGCCACCGTAGTGCCGAAAGGACGATGGAAAGCATCGTATCTTACATAGAGAGGACGCTCTTCTTAAAAGTCAATCGGGACAAAAGTCAGGTTGCAACCGTGAAGGACATAAAGTTCCTTGGCTACTCCTTCTACCAACTCAAAGGAGAAGGTCGGCTACGGATACACCCAAAAAGTGTGACAAAGATGAAAACCCGCATTAAGCAGTTGACATCAAGAAGCAATGGATGGGGTAACCAACGTCGGAAGGAAGAACTAAGCCAATACATCAAAGGCTGGGTGCAATACTTCATGTTGGCCGATATGCGAAATCTTTTGGAGAGAACGGACGAGTGGTATCGCCGCAGACTACGTATGGTAATCTGGAAACAATGGAAACGGATTAAAACCAGAATGGCAAATTTAATTAGGCTTGGCATTAACAAATACAAGGCTTATGAATGGGCGAACACACGGAAAGGCTACTGGCACATAGCCAATAGTTTTATCCTGTCACGTACTATCACTAACGATCGTTTACGCAAGGCCGGATACGTTTTCTTGTTGGATTATTATGAATCGGTAAGAGTTGTTTATTAAGGAACCGCCGTATACGTGATCCGTACGTACGGTGGTGTGAGAGGTCGGAAAATAAAGTAGGAGGAAAACTACTTTATTTTCCTCCTACTCGATTATCTTAAAATTTCTTTTCCCTGATCCTTGCCTTTTTGCCGGTCAGATCCCTCAGGTAAAAGATTTTTGCCCTGCGTACCTTGCCGTGCTTGTTGACTTCAATCTTTTCGATGAAGGGTGAAGCAACCGGGAAGATCCTTTCAACACCAATATTTCCCGACATCTTCCTTACTGTGAATGTCTCGGTGTGACTGCTTCCGCTCCGCTGTATTACAACACCACGAAATTGCTGTATTCTTTCCTTATTACCTTCTTTTATCTTATAATGAACAGTAACAGTATCCCCTGCAATAAAATTCGGAAATTCATTCTTTACTGCCAGATCCTTCTCAACTACATCCATTAAATTCATTGTACAAATATTTTTGTTCTACCAAATGTTCATTTAAAACAGGTCGCAAAAGTACAATAATATTTTAAAATGAGCAATACACGATCCCAATATTTTTAACATTCAGGTACAGAATGTGGTTCATTTCGGGCAATGTCGCTTCCTGTAATAAAACCATTAATGTTTAGCGGCCGCGGGAACAAGCAGTTTGTCGCCCGTATCCTGAATAACTGCTTTCTTCCATTTATCCGAATAACCGGGCTGGTCAGGCATCACAGGATTTCCCCAGGGGTTTCTTTCAAACTTGCCATCCTTTTCCTTCTTGATATTGCCGTCGATATACTTGACAAGGAGATATTCACTTAGTGTTTTCCATCTGACGAACGTATTCTGTGCGGCATCAACCGAGTATTTTGTCAGAAAATCGCGTGCCTGTTTTTGGTCCTGGTTATAAAGTTTAAGTGCAGCCGCGTCAGTTGCATCTGTTTGTGCGATATAGCCTGACTCCAGTTGTTTTTGTACTTTCCGGGCATCAGCGCTCATCAGGTCGTAGCGCGAATAGCAGAGATTTGCAACAAGGTTGAAGATCCAGAAGCCCGATGTGGGTGAATATGTGAGCATATCGCCGTTCCCTACCCTGAAACATTCCGGAACCCGGGTTATCCCGCAGTAGATTGGGTTAAATACCGTTGTAGCAGCATCATCCACACCAAACCAGAATATTCCGCCTATCGGATCAGGAAGCCAGTTCCTGCATTCCGCTACAAATACAAAGCCAGTCTGCTGCGTGCATGTTGCTCTTTCATTGCAGTATTCCGGAGCGTTCGGATCGTCTGAGACTTTCCAATCGAGCGGACGCCAGCGGTAAGGCGAACCGAACGGACCGGCACCAGCATCTTTTCTCATGTCGAGCGGAGTCCCTTCAAGGTGATCCCTCATAAAATTCATCATGTCGGAATTTGAGATCTTGCGGTCGGGCTTGATCCATAGTGGCATCCTTTTACTCAGGTCATGGCCTGAGGCATAGTTGAAATATTGCTGCATATCGTTGTTCACAGATTTGAAGAATGACCAGACCCGGATTTCGCAGAATCTTGCCCCGGAGAATGTAATCGGGTTATAAGTGTCTGAGAAGCTCAAATCCTGGTCTTTCCCGGTGAACAGTTTCTTTGTCCTTGCAAAATCAATTACATCATAAGCATAAATACATTCCACGGTCGGATCTAAGAGCCTTCTGAAATCCTTTGAAGTGATGGCAATGCTGTTTTTCTTTCCGGTCGCTATGGGGAAAGTCCGGATCCTTGCCTGGTTGGCATGTCCGCAAACATATCCGTCGGGGATTCGTCGCGCAACCCACAATGCTCCTTTATTTCCCACGCCTTTGCCGATGATCTCGAATATCCAGACCTCATTGGGATCGACGATTGAGAATGATTCTCCTTCACTTGCATAACCGTATTCCGAAACAAGGTCGGACATGACTTTGATGGCTTCCCTTGCATTCTTTGCCCGTTGCAGGGTAATATAAATAAGGCTTCCGTAATCAACAATGGCAGTGGTGTCGACCATATCAGGAATTCCCCCGTAAGTTGTCTCACCAATTGCCAGCTGGTGCTCGTTCATATTGCCAACGACTGAATATGTATGTGCGACCTGACTGATCTTTCCCATGTACTTGTTCGTATCCCATTCGTATACATCAAGCATGCTGCCGACAGGATAATCGGTGGCAGGCCAGTAGTAAAGTTCGCCATAAAGCTGGTGAGAATCAGCCGAATAGGATATCATACAGGAACCGTTTACAGAAGCACCCTTTGTAACAAGAAAATTGGTACAGGCATTTACACTTTGTTCCTGCAGGGCGCCTGCCATTACCAGAAACAGGGTTATTGCAAAAAGTTTTTTCATAAAAAAATATAGTTTTTAAATTGTTAATTGCTTAAAGTAACAAGAATTGCAAAGGTAATAACCAAATCAAACAATCAAAGGATTTAAAGGAGGGTTTTAAGAATTGTGATAATATTTCTTATCCTTTCAGGATCGGCTACTCTTCTTGAAAACTCGGGAACATCTGGCACTCCTCCCATGCTTATTCCGGGTCGTCTGAAGATCATTCCGCTCTCAATGATCATTCTGCCTGTAAGATGTATTTCTTTTGCCCCGGTTAAAGATGCTATCTGTGCCACGTTTGTTTCGTTGATGCCCCCTCCGGGCATCACGGTCAGCCTGTCGCCTGCGATGATGACCAGCTGCCTCAGCAGTTCAACGCCATCGGTGGCTTTGTCTTTTTGTCCTGATGATAGCAGGCGCGCAGCTCCCGTGGCAATAACGTCCTCAATTCCCCTTATGGGATCAGCGCACATATCGAAAGCCCTGTGGAAAGTAACCGGCATCGGTGCTGCAAACTCAACCAGCCTTGCGGTTCTTTCAACATCGATTGTCCCGCCCGCATTCAATATTCCTGTCACAATACCGTCAACTCCGCATTCACCGCATGCTTCAACATCCCTGCGCATGATATCGTACTCCAGGTCGGAGTACAGGAAATCACCGCCCCTGGGCCTTATAATAACATGAAGCCCAATGTCGAGATTATTTCTTGCTGAAACGATTGTTCCGTAACCCGGCGTTGTTCCTCCTTCATTAAGGTTACCACAAAGTTCCACCCGGTCGGCGCCCGCAATCTGTGCATTGATTGCGGATTCCACACTGTCAACGCAAATTTCGAGCGTAAAAGCCATTTGAATAATATCTGATTTCTCTTTGCTCCTTAAGAATAAAATTGAATCATTATATGTCTTATAAAATTAATTTTTTTCCTTATAATTGTGTTATAAAAACTCATTATTCATGAAACCAACTCTTTTAGTCCTTGCAGCCGGAATGGGTACACGCTACGGCGGGAATAAGCAGCTTGATGAGGTCGGACCGTCAGGTGAGACAATAATCGATTATTCAATTTATGACGCGATCCGTGCCGGTTTTGGCAAGATAGTTTTTGTAATAAGAAAGGATATTGAAGAGCAGGTAAAAGAAAGATTTGTTGAAAGGCTTAAGGGGAAAATAGATGTCGATTATGTTTTTCAGGAGATAACCGACCTGCCCGCCGGAGTTAAGGTCACGCCCGATCGCCAGAAGCCGTGGGGTACCAGCCATGCAATACTAGTAACAGAAAAAAAGATACACGAACCTTTTGGAGTTATCAATTCTGATGATTTCTACGGCGTTGAGTCTTTTACCATACTGAAAGATTTCCTTGTAAATGACAAAAATCTGAATAATTACTGCATTGTAGGCTACAAGCTTGGCAATACGCTATCGGATCACGGCCACGTTAACCGGGGCGTATGCAAGGCCGGAGCAGATGGTTTTCTTAAGAATATTGTAGAAACCCGCCAGATTGAAAAAACAAAGAACGGCGCCACTGCCCCGGGTCCGGATGGAACAACAATCCACTTCACGGGAGATGAAATAGTATCGATGAACCTGTGGGGCTTTAAGCCCTCATGTTATGGATTTCTGGGGAAAGAGTTCAGGAATTTCATTGACAAGTACGGGATGGATCCGAAATCGGAGCTTGATATACCAACATCGGTTGACAAATTTGTTAAAAACGGTGAGATTGCCATCAGGATACTTATGAGCAATGAAAGATGGTTCGGGGTCACCTACCGTGAGGATAAGCCATTTGTTGTCGATAGCATAAGGAAAATGATACGTAACGGCGTTTACCCGGCCAGGATCTATTGACATTATAACTACCATCTGAACCTGCATCTGTAAACACTTGCATTGTCACTGTAGTCGGTTAATTTCAGGGACAATTCATGTTTAGCCCCTTTACTGATTCTGTTTGGATCAAATCTGTAAATTAAAAGGTTGTCTTTCTGCCTGTATTCAAATAATGCCCATTTATCGTCAACAAAGGCTTCATATTCTTTGATTCCTGAGAAATCATCGGTCACCCTGATCCTCAGCTCGGTTTTTCCGGTCAGGTTTGCTCCCGAAACCATATCCACGGGTTTTATTTGCGGAGCAACAGTATCGATCCCTACATAGAAGTCCCCTAAATTAAAAGGTGTTGCCGTGACATATCCGTTTTCCCATGAGCTTGGCAGAGGCATCTTTTTCATATTATTGTCGTAACCGACTATCAGCAGTTTTGATTCTTTGCCTGATGGTATTCTGCCGGGTTTTATGGAAAGAGTGTACATCTTATGAACAGGGGTGAACCTGTTGTGAATATGGTGTACATCAGAAAAAGAGCTTTCACTGCCCCTGCTTCTGGAATACTCAAAAAAGAGGGTGTCGTACAGAGCTCCGGAAGGGATATTCACTATAATGTCGTTCGCAACGAACTTGTTATTCCTGTTAAAAGGCATTATAACATAATGGTTGTCAACTTTTTTAGAATAATTATTTTTCACCGGAGGAATTGAATTCACATAAAATGAAAGTGTTGACCTGTTATTGAAAATGTCCTTAAGAATAAATTCAACAAGATGCCTCTTCCCGTCTGAAAAATTATAGATGCCGTTATCAACTGTTTTCCTGTAAGAGTTAAGATGATCATTTGGCAGGACGAATGCACGTTCAATGTAAATATTATCCTTCAGGAATGTTTCATAGTCTATATGGCTGTTAATATATCTTGCTTCATCGAAGGAAAAGGAATCCATTATATAATCAAAAACTGTCACTGTATCAATTTTCAATTCAATTGAGTAAACTGAGAACCTGTTGTTGCTGTTATTGACAAGATCGTACGACTTAAGCCCGAATCCTGCCGGTCCGCTTATACTGACCGGGGCCTTCGATGTCAGGTAGTACTTTCCTTTGCCGCCTGATACATTCATCCTGAGAGGTTTATTCTGGTCGTTTACCGTTGAGTTTTTGCCTAAAGGATAAATTACCAGCTTTTCAATAACAGGCTTGAAGACATCTTTTATGCCAAATGCAAACTGAAGGGGATTGACAGGCATTTCATCCTCCGATCTTCTTATTTCAAAATGAAGATGCGGACCAATGGAGGTTCCTGTGTTTCCCGAATATCCAATGAGGTCACCCTGTTTTACCCTGAATTTGTCTTTTGACGGCCACAGGGTTATCATATAGCTTTTCTCTTCGTATTGCTTTGAAACTGCATAATCTTCAATTTCAGGAATGAATTTGCCGAGGTGGGCATATATGGTCGAATAACCTGAAGGGTGCCTTATGTAAAGGGCTTTGCCAAATCCGCCGGGTGAAATGCTGATTCTGTACACATATCCGGAGGCAGCTGCGAAAACCTCCTTGCCTGTTACTCCCTGCGTTTTCAGGTCAAGTCCTGAATGAAAGTGATCAATCCTTAATTCTCCGAAACTGGCAGAGAGGGAAAGCGGTATTTTGAGGGGGGAAATGAACCCGGACTTTTCCTTAGAATCTTTAACCAGAGAGTTGAAAAAAAGAATGAAGATAAAAAATAATCTTGCCAGTTGCATTAAAACTATTTGTTATTATTCTATCGAACTGCAAAACTATGGTTCTATGGTGTTCCGCCAAACTATTTAGGTTAAATTTTTGAAAATATCATTAACAATACTAACTTTGCAAAAAGAATTGATTATGTCCTTGCAGGGTTATGAGGAGCTTGCAATACTGAACAGAAAGCTGGATGATTTGTTAAACAGGCATCATGATCTGAGAAGGGAAAACAGGGATCTCAGAAACGAAAATGAAAAGTTGAACGTTATCATTCAGGAAAACGTGAAAAGAATTAAAGAGTTGGAAACAAAATACGATAGGGTTAAATTATCGGGAGCATTGCTTGGAGGAGGGGAAGATGCCATTGAGGCTAAGAGGAAGATAAATGAACTGGTGCGGGAAATTGACAGATGTGTTGCTCTTATAAACAGATAAAATATAAAAATGGATGATAAGCTATCGATCAGGGTCAATGTGGCGGACAGGTATTATCCATTAAAGGTAGAAAGGGAAAATGAAGAAAAGATCAGGAAAGCAGCCAGGATGATAAATGAAAAGGTCCTGCAGTACAAGCAGCGCTACAGCGACAAGGATGTGCAGGATTTTCTGGCTATGGCTTCATTGCAGTACGTTATTAAGTTGACTGAGGAGGAGGAGAAGCTGAATGATGATCAAATCCCTGAAGCACTGAAAGAGCTGATTCGTAAAATAGACTCAGCCCTTGAAGAAAAGAGTGACAGCGTTCTTTAAAATATATTTAAGTTATTGCCCGCATTGTTTCTTCATTCGTTTTTGGAACTCAACATTTAAAACTTTGGAGCTATACTTAGTTCGGTTAGAACAGGCCTCATCCCGATTCGTCGGGATTCCGCTTTAGGGCGGGACACTGGAAGTTCGATCCGGATTAGAGGCTCCAACCATTAAGATATGGGGTTTTATAAAAGTTGGAGAGACTTTGCGGGTTTTTTTATATTAAATTATTGAAAATGATGACTTTATTGAGTAATAACATTAACGGGCTGACGATTATAATAGTTATTGCAGCCCTGGTTTCTGGCTTCGTCATATCATATCTGATATGGCAGATGGCATTGAAAAACAAGAGCCGGAAGATAGTCAGCGAGGCAGAAACCGAAGCTGAGGTCATAAAGAAGGAAAAAATCCTTCAGGCAAAGGAGAAGTTCCTGCAGTTAAAAGCCGAACATGAAAAGGTAATAAACGATAAAACCAACAGGATCACTATAGCTGAAAACAGGATAAAACAAAAAGAGCTTACTCTTTCACAGAAGCTTGAGGAATCGCAGCGTAAAAAGAATGAAGCTGATGCAATCCGCGAAAACCTGACCTCGCAGCTTGAGCTTGTTGAAAAGAAGAATGAGGAGCTTTCAAAGCTTCACCGCCAGCAGGTCGATCAGCTTGAAGCCATTTCAGGCCTTTCAGCTGAGGAGGCAAAGAACCATCTGATCGAGTCGCTCAGGGAAGAAGCAAAAACAGGAGCAATGTCGTATATCAATGAGATCCTCGACGAAGCTAAAATGACCGCCAACAAGGAGGCAAAGAGGATCGTCCTTCAGACCATCCAGAGGGTTGCCACTGAGAATGCCATTGAAAATGCAGTTACTGTATTTCATATCGAATCGGATGAAATGAAAGGCAGGATAATAGGCCGTGAAGGCCGTAATATCCGTGCGCTTGAAGCCGCAACCGGAGTTGAAATAATAGTCGACGACACTCCTGAGGCAATTGTCCTTTCAGCTTTCGACCCGATAAGGAGGGAAGTGGCAAGGCTTGCTCTGCATCAGCTTGTCAGCGATGGCAGGATACATCCGGCAAGGATAGAAGAAATGGTTGAAAAGACAAGAAAACAGGTTGAGGACGAGATCCTTGAAGTTGGCAAACGCACCACAATCGATCTTGGTATCCATGGACTTCATCCTGAGCTGATCAGGCTTGTCGGCAAAATGAAGTACAGGTCATCATACGGACAGAACCTGCTGATGCACTCACGGGAAGTTGCTAACCTTTGCTCAATAATGGCAGCTGAGCTCGGGTTGAATCCGAAACTTGCAAAAAGAGCCGGGCTTCTTCATGATATAGGCAAAGTTCCTGATGAGGAACCGGAACTTCCGCATGCAATCCTGGGGATGAA
This sequence comes from uncultured Bacteroidales bacterium, assembly GCA_963789985.1. Classification (GTDB taxonomy): domain Bacteria; phylum Bacteroidota; class Bacteroidia; order Bacteroidales; family VadinHA17; genus LD21. Next base: position 346,563 of record CAWBNA010000019.1, read on the forward strand.
AATGGCTGAGAAATACAAGGAAAAACCGGAGATATGCAATGCCATCGGCGCACATCATGATGAAACGGAAATGACAACACTCATCGCTCCGATAGTGCAGGTTTGCGACGCAATATCAGGTGCACGCCCTGGTGCCAGACGCGAGGTTGTCGAATCGTATATCAAAAGACTTAAGGAACTCGAATCGCTTGCACTTCAGTATCCCGGCGTAATGAAAACATATGCCATCCAGGCAGGACGGGAACTGAGAGTGATAGTCGGAGCTGAGAAGGTTACCGACAAGGAAGCCGAGAACCTGTCATTTGAGATCGCTAAAAAAATCCAGAATGAAATGACATATCCGGGACAGATCAAAATAACTGTTATCCGTGAGACAAGAGCAGTGAATTACGCGAAATAAGGCAGTGTAAGGTTTTTTTTAGATTATTATTTACCGCAAAGTACGCTAAGTTAAAGCAAATAGCGCAAAGAAAGGATATCAGAAATAGTTTCTTTGCGTATAAATATTTATCGTTATTTGCACAAAACTTTACGAACTTTGCGGTTAGTTATTTTATTTAGTTTTTTTAGTATAGACAAAATATAAGCAAACTTAAACCGTTGTTTTTCAATACATCCCGGAAAAATGTCAAAAATAAAACTGCTTAATATTGTCGGAGCCCGGCCGCAGATTATAAAATCATCTGCAATCAGCAGAGCAATCTCTCTGAATTTCTCCGGGGAAATAGATGAACTGACACTCCATACCGGCCAGCATTACGATAAAGAACTTTCTGATGTATTTTTTGACGAACTTGAGATACCAAAGCCTGATTTCAATCTTGGAGTTGGTTCTGCCCATCATGGCCGCCAGACATCCATGATGATAACTGGGATTGAAGATGTCCTGCTAAGCGAAAATCCTGATTGCGTCGTACTTTACGGTGATACAAACTCTACGCTGGCCGGGGCAATTGCTGCAGCAAAGCTTCATTACCCTGTCATTCATATTGAGGCGGGACTGAGATCATTCAATAAAACAATGCCTGAGGAGCTCAACAGAATAATGAGCGATCATTCGTCAACCTTGCTTTTTGCGCCTACAAATGCGGCATTCAAAAACCTTATAAATGAGGGCTTCAGACCTGAAAACAGCCCTCCCTATAATATTGACAATCCAAAGATCTATTTCACCGGTGATATAATGTACGACAATTCTCTGTTCTTCGCCGGGCTTGCTGAAACCAAAAAAGCAATGCTGCATGATGAGATGCGCATTGAACGGGAAAATTTCATACTGGTGACGATTCACAGGGAAGCCAACACTGACGACCAGAATCGCCTTGGAAAAATTCTCTCAACCCTGAAAGAGCTTTCTGAAGAATACAGCATACCTTTGGTGATGCCACTGCATCCCCGTACAATAAACTCGTTGAAAGGCAGCCTTCAGTATCTTTTTGAAGAATTGAACAACAATATGTATATCAGAATAGTTCCTCCTGTTTCTTACCTTGAAATGACATTGCTTGAAAAGACCTGCAAGATGATAATCACCGATTCAGGAGGGGTTCAGAAAGAGTCGCATTTCTTTAAAAAACCTTGCATATTGCTGCGAAAAGAAACTGAATGGATTGAACTTGTCAATAATGGCACGGTAAAACTTGTTGATGCAAATCCGGAACTTATCAGGGATGAATTTTCAAATTTCATGAAAAACGGGAAAACGCTTGAATACCCTGCGTTTTATGGAGATGGCAGGACAGCTGAGTTCATTTTAAAAGAGATTCTTTACCTTTTTGAAAGCAAATAGGGGCTTATATTTCCCTGAGCAGAATAAAATCTTATCATTAAATTCAGATTTTCATGGATAATATTTTAAAAGACAGCATGGTGCTTGTGACCGGAGGAGCAGGTTTTATCGGCTCCAATCTGGTCGAATCGATGCTTAAGGCAAACAATTATGTCGTTTGTCTTGATAATTTCTCGACAGGGAAAAGAGAGAACCTGAAAAATTTCATGAATAACAGCCGGTTCATGTTAATCGAGGGTGACATAAGGAATTACGGCGTTTGTGAAACGGCAGTCAATGGAATCGACTACATTTTTCATCAGGCTGCTCTGGGCTCGGTTCCACGTTCAATAAAGGATCCGGTTTCTACCGCTGATGTTAACATAGGCGGTTTTGTCAAAATGCTGTTTGCAGCAAAGGAGGCAAAGGTAAAGCGATTTATGTATGCTGCCAGCTCTTCTACATATGGCGACCATCCTGACCTGCCAAAGGTAGAGGAGAGGATCGGGAAACCCCTCTCTCCATACGGGATCACAAAATATGTTGACGAACTTTTTGCTGCTAATTTTGCTTCAATATATGGTATTGAAACGATTGGATTACGCTACTTCAATGTCTTCGGCCGGAGGCAGGATCCTCAGGGAGCCTATGCCGCAGTGATTCCTCTCTTCGTTAAAAAGCTGATGCTGCATGAATCTCCTGTGATCAACGGCGACGGAACTTATTCCAGGGATTTTACATATGTGGACAATGTTGTGCAGGCAAACCATCTTGCAGCTCTTGTCCAGGACAGGGAAGCTGTCAACCAGGTCTATAATGTTGCTTATGGGGAAAGGACAACCCTTAACGAGCTTTTTGACATGATCAGAAGACTGATTGGGAATTTTGACGGCGAAGCTTCTGCAATAACGCCGATCTATGGACCGGCGAGGGCCGGCGACATACCACATTCGCTGGCATCAATTGAAAAAGCAAAAAAACTTCTTGGATATAAGCCCACCCATAGCGTAAAGGAAGGTATGGCGGAAGCCATTGAATGGTACCACAACAATTTGTAACATTTGTTACAATCTCAAATACGGGTCGTTGTTTACAGCAGATGCATCACTCTTCCTGCAAGATTGCTGATTATCGGCTTGTAATCGTTGATGAATTCACCAGTGACACGGTTGCCTATTACAACGCATATTGTCAGTGCTTTATGACCAAGTAATTTAGAAAGGCCGTACAGGGCCGAACTTTCCATTTCATAGTTGCTGATCGTGCGCCCCATAAATGAAAACTCCGCAAGCTTATTATTTATGTCACTGTCGAAAGTTTCAAGCCTCAGCTTCCTTCCCTGAGGGGCATAAAAACCCGGAGCAGAAATGGTGATTCCTGACTTCATATTTTCATTCTGAAAAAGCTCTAAAAGACCCCTGTCGGCATTTACAGCATAAGGGAATGGGAGTGTATCGGGCCATTCAAGGTATTCGGCAAGAACTGTTGCAAGCATGTTATCGAGTATCCAGTCGTAAGCTCCATAGAAATGAATAAGGCCGTCAAATCCGATTGCAGTTTCGGCAATGACACATGATCCAGCCTTCACATCAGCCCTTAGTCCGCCGGAAGTACCCAGCCTCACAAAAGTAAGTGAAACCGGCTCTTCCCTGACCTCTCCCGTTGTAAGATCAATATTTGCAAGAGCGTCAAGCTCATTTACCAGAATTTCAATATTATCAGTGCCGATACCTGATGAAATGACGGTAAGTTCACTGCCCTCAAAGCTGCCTGTAACGGTTTTGAACTCCCTGTTCTCCTTTCTTACGCGTATCTCATCAAGCATCCCCGCAAGCATATCAACCCTTCCGGGGTCTCCTACTATGATTATTTTGTGAGAAATATCATCCGGACAGAGATGCAAATGAAAAATGCTCCCATCCTCATTGGTTATAAGTTCTGTCTTCTTTTGCATAACTCGGAATTGAACGACAAATTTAAGAATTAACTTATTAAAGCCTAACCGTAAATCCTATTATCCTGCCTGAAACAGGAAAAAGGAAATATCAGCAGACTTTGTTCCGGAGCCCTGATATGCCATAAATTGGTTATTAAAATTTCATAAAAAATTGATAACGCCCGGACGCAGGAAATATTTAAGATTGTATTTTTGACATTCAGTATTTAAACATTATGATCCAACGTATTCAAACCCTTTACCTGCTGATCACCGTCCTTCTTTCAGGCTTGTTCCTGACAGGCAGTATATTACAGACAGCCGACAGTTCCGGAAATGGAATATCAATGAGCATTGGCGGCATTTACAGGACCGCGGGAAACAGCGCTCCGGTAAGGACCGGAGAGATGATCCCCTTTGCCGTGATCTCCGGTGCAATACCTGTTATCGCTCTTGCAACTCTCTTTTTGTACAAAAAGAGAAAGCTGCAGATTAAACTTACAGTTTTGCTGCTATGCTTCGAAGTGTTGCTTGTTATTGCAGGAGTTTACTATTTTCTTGTTCTTTTGAAAAATCCGGCAGGAAATATAATTCCGGGCTACAGAAGCGTGATACCACTTCTGACAGTCATCTTCACGGTTCTCGCTTACAGAGGTGTCAGGAAAGATGAAAATCTTATAAAGTCGTACGACAGGCTGAGATGATTGATACCTGATCACGGATTTTGGATGATGTTGCCGGTTTCATCCGAAAGCAGGCACCCTGTACCGGTTAAATAATCTGCATGTTTTCCTGATCTGTAATCTTTTCACAGTAGTGGCACTTAAGTGTCACATTCTTCTTGGAAATAACCTTGAAACGTGTTGTTACAGATTCAAAATTGGTGATGCATTTTGGATTCATGCATTTTGCAATTCCTGTTATATTGTCCGGAACTTCAACCACCTTTTTTTCGACGACCTCATAATCCCTTATTATGTTGAGTTTGGCAGCAGGTGCAACAAGTGCAATCCTGTTGATGTCCTCATCTTCGAAAAACTTGTCAGAGATCTTTATGATCGCCTTTTTGCCAAGCTTCTTGCTTTCAAGGTTTGTACCAAACGTGATCTGATTGTCAATGTGATCAAGCCTTAGTATCTGAATAACCTTAAATAGGTTCTTTGCCGGTATGTGATCAATAACTGTTCCGTTCTGTATTGCGCTGACGCTTAATTGTTTAGGTTCCTTCATGATTTGTCTTAATGTTATTTGATTCCAAGAAGAGAGCAGAGTATTGCCTGGCGTGTAAAAACTCCGTTCAGAGCCTGCTCAAAGTAATATGCCTTCGGGTTTGCATCTACGTCCATATTGATCTCATTCACCCTCGGCAGCGGATGAAGGATCCTCATATTTGGCTTTGTATTTGCAAGCATCGAATTCCTCAGGACATATACATTTTTCACTTTTTCATATTCGATGGGGTCAGAAAACCGTTCCTTCTGAACCCGTGTCATATAAATAATATCGGCCCTCGAGATAATATCCGTGAAATCAAGATGTTCATAGTACTTCAGACCCAGGTTCTCAAGGTAAAGTTTGTATTCATCGGGCATTTTCAACTCTTCGGGAGAAATGAAGTTGAAAGTGGTGTTCCATCTCGACATTGCCATCATCAGCGAGTGAACGGTGCGGCCATATTTCAGGTCGCCAACCATAAAAATATTAAGGTTGTCAAGGGTTCCCTGGGTTTTCCTGATCGAGTAGAGGTCCAGCAGTGTCTGAGTGGGATGCTGGTTCGCCCCGTCTCCTGCATTTATTACGGGAACGGATGCCACCTCGCTTGCAAACCTGGCGCTTCCTTCGACAGGATGCCTCATGACAATGAGGTCGCTGTAGCTGCTCACCATTTTTATGGTATCGTGAAGTGTTTCGCCTTTTGAGACGCTCGAACTACTTGAATCAGAGAAGCCTACTATTTTTCCTCCAAGACGGTTTATTGCGCTTTCAAAGCTAAGCCTTGTTCTTGTGGAGGGTTCGAAGAACAAAGTGGCTACCACTTTCCCGTTAAGCAGTTTTTGCACCGGATTTTTTTCGAATTCTTCAGCAAGGTCAAGGATCCTGAGAATCTCTTCTGTATCAAGATCATCTATAGATACTAAGCTTCTGTTTTTCATTTATATAGCCGTTTAACACCTTTTATGGTTCTGGGTCCTATAAATTTACTCAAGATTAAGGGTTTAATATAATGTATGTTCAAAATTAATTAAAAGTTTTGGCAAAGCCTGCCCGCTTAAATTGTTTTAATATAGCTATAACGGAGACCTTCAATTCTTCCCAGAACAGCGAGTACTTTTTCCTTGTCCGATTCCCTGAAATCTATGTTAATATGGCATAAATCACCGAATTTCTGATCTGACTGACCCGCCTTTTCCTCCTTGATAATCTTCATTACCTCATTCATCGAAGAATATGGAAATAAAAGCTCGTAATATTCATGTACCGTAAGCTCTGTTATTTCAGCATTATCAAGAGCCGAGCCGGCAGCGCTCCTGTAAGCGTTAATGAGTCCTCTGGTTCCAAGAAGCTTCCCGCCGAAGTATCTTGTGACAACAACCAGTATGTTTGTCAGACGGAGTGAATGGATCTGTCCAAATATGGGTTTTCCTGCAGTCCCGGAAGGCTCCCCGTCGTCGCAGACGCGCCACACCTGTTGCTGCTGTCCGAGAATGTAAGCATAACAATGATGCGTGGCACCATGATGTTCTTTCCGGATGTTCTCAATCAAAGGCTTTATTTCTTCAACAGAAAATACAGGGAAAGCGAATGAAAGGAACCTGCTTCCCTTTTCCCTGTAAAGACCCTCTGAAAAACCTTTGATTGTCAGATATGTGTCAGATTCCATAGCAAAATAAAGAGGGCAATCTGCCGTTGTTAAATACAGATACAATATTAATTAATTACCCCGAAATGGTTCGTGATAAATGTAAAAATAGATACTTTTGTTTGCAGAGAAATGAACCATGAGCGTATTATTAGATGATAAGGATCTCCATAGACTTATTGTTGTAGGAGACAGAGTTTTGATTAAACCAAAGGTTCCGCAATCGCAGACGAAAAGCGGTCTTTTTCTTCCGCCGGGGGTAAATGAAAACGAAAAGGTGCAGATTGGGTATATTATGAAAGTTGGCCCGGGTTATCCGATCCCTTCAGTGAATGATGCTGATGAACCATGGAAAAACCGCTCAGATGAACCGAAATATGTTCCCCTTCAGCCAAAAGAAGGCGACCAGGCTGTGTACCTTCAGAGCAGCGCAATTGAAGTTGAATTTAACGGAGGAAAATTTATTGTTGTGCCCCAGTCTGCTATTCTGCTTCTTCTGAGAGATGACGGACTCTTTGAATAAATACTGAGATCATGGAAAATGAATATTTAAGGGCAAAGAAAATCCTGATTGTTGAAGATGACATTTCCAGCAGGTTATACCTTACCAAGATACTTGAAAAAACAGGAGCATCTCTTTTAAGTGCGTGCGATGGAAGTGAAGCAATAAGTATTGTTGAAAATAATCCTGCCATCGACATCATCCTCATGGATATCCAGCTTCCGGTAATTGACGGCTACGGCGCCGCAAAAAAAATCAGGGAACTGAGAAAAAATGTCGTAATCATTGCCCAGACGGCCTACAGCCTTCTCGGTGACCGTGAGAAGATAATCTCTTCGGGTTTTGATGACTATATCGTGAAGCCCATTTTCCCCCAGCAGCTTATTGAAAAAATGATCAGGGCGCTCAGGAAAGAATAACCTTAAGTTGTCAATTCAGGATAATCTGTTTCCCTCTTTTACTTTTCTCACTTCTCACATCTCACATCTCACTTCTCACTATTCCGGGTATACAGCAAGCTGGCCGAATTCTCTCCTGAATTCTTCAATCTCATTATCCCACCGCTGCTTTTCAATCTTCAATGGAACCCTGTTTAAGAGGGATTCCCTCATAAATGAATCTCCCGAAAGAATATCGAATGGCATTAACATGTATTCGTATTCATATGGTGGATTGTTGAATTTAAGAGATCCGTCAGCAGTTGTTTCAATAATTGCATCAAATATTTCGTAGGCCGTAGCAACAGGATGAAATGATTGCGGATCAGTGACATGTATCTGTACCCCATTGCATAATTTCCCTGAGTACTTGTTAAATACAGGTATAAAGCAGTGGGTCCTGAAAGCGCATCCCGGGATCATCCGCAATTTCAGGTTATTCCTGAGAAGGTCTGCATCAATAAACGGGGCTCCGAAAAGTTCAAACGGGATTGTCGTGCCCCTGCCTTCTGAGATATTAAGCGCTTCAATAAGAACTGTTCCGGGATAAACTGCTGCTGTCTGTTCCGTTGGGATATTTGGTGAAGGAAGAACCCATGGAAGGCCAGTCTCATGATACATTGAGTTCCTGTGCCAGTCTTTCATCCATATTACGTGGAGATCGCAGCTTTTAAAATAATACTCCCTTAACCACAAAGCCATTTCTCCGATAGTCATCCGGTGACACATGGGGATTGAAGCTCCTCCAACGAAAGTAAAAAATTCTTTCTTCAGTACAGGCCCGTCAAGCTGCAGACGGCCGATTGGATTTGGCCTGTCGAGTACCCATACCGGAATGCCTGATTCAGAACATGCTTCCATACAGAGTTTAATGGTCCAGGCGTAAGTGTACAGCCTGGCCCCGGCATCCTGAAGATCAATCACCAGTGCCTCTATCCCGGCAAGCATTCCGGAAGTCGGTTTACGGTACTCACCATAGAGGCTGTAAAGAGGGACATTGAAAACAGGATGCCTGCTGCTTTCCCAGGTTATCATGTTATCCTGGGTCTGCCCGAAAAGACCGTGCTGTGGTCCGAATATTGCGGAAAGTACACAGGCTTGACTTTTATACAGGATTTCTGTAATATGCCTGAAATCTGAAGAAATACTGGGGGCGTGACAAAGAACCCCTATTTTCTTACCTTTCAGTTCCGTCGGGAGATGTGCAGTTAACTGCTGTAATCCTGTCTGTACCATAAATACTCTTAAATGATTTTTTAAGGTTTGTTTTTACGGATATCAATTCCGTTCCTAAAAATAGTTGAAAGTAAATATTCTTTCCTAAGTTTATGCTCTTTAATAAACATTATAATGAACACTCGGGAGAGAAGTTTATCATCATTAAAAACAAATGACATTTAAAATGATAACGGATAAACAATTGAAAATGAAAATAAAAAAAAGATTCCCGGGATTCTGTTTCGTTTTGATCGCCTTCATTGCATGTTCCTGCGCAAGGAAGGAACGACAGGTGCTGACAGTGCTGGAAACCACTGATGTTCACGGAGTGATTCTGCCGTATGACTATATTGAAAAGAAAGACCTTGATGTTTCGCTTGCTTCTTCAGCAACATATATCAGGAACCTCAGGGATACGCATCGGCAGGTCATACTTCTCGACGACGGCGATAACCTTCAGGGACAGCCTGAAGTGTACTATTATAATTTCATTGATACAGTTTCTCCTCATATTAATGCCGAAGCAATGAATTTTCTTGATTATGACGCCTGCACAGTCGGGAATCACGATATAGAGGCTGGCCATTCGACCTACGACAGGCTGAGGAAGGCATACCATTTCCCCATGCTTGCAGCCAATGCGGTTGATAAGATGACTGGCGAGCCATATTTCAAGCCATATACTATTGTTGAAAAAGGAGGAATAAAGGTGGCGGTGTTCGGGCTTATTACTCCTGCGATCCCCTCATGGCTTCCTCCCGAACTCTACTCAGGAATGGAATTCAGGGACATGCTTGAGACGGCAAGGTTATGGATGCCGGTTATCCGTAAGGAAAAGCCCGATGTGGTGATTGGGTTGTTCCATTCAGGATGGGACGACAGGGAAGGCTCAGATACCACAGGACATTCGTTTGATGAAAATGGATCAGCAGCCGTGGCAAAGAATGTACCGGGATTTAATATTATTATGGCAGGACACGATCACCGTGTTGTGAATAAAAAAATAGTTAACTCAGCGGGGGATACGGTTCTGGTTCTGGACGGCGGAAGCAGGTCGGAAAAAATAGCAAGGGCAGATATCATAATAGCATCAGGCGGTAAAACAGGGAAAAAACAATTAAAACTTACGGGCGAAATAATTGATGTCGACAATTATAAGCCTGATCATGATTTTATGACAAAATTTGAAGCAAGTGATAAGCTGATAAGAAAATATGTCGACAAGGTGATTGCAAATTCTGAAACGGATATCTCATCAAGGGATTCATATTTTGGTTCTTCAGCTTTTGTCGATATGATTCACCAGATCCAGCTCGACCTGACCCATGCCGATGTTTCATTTGCAGCGCCGCTGTCGTTTGATGTCAAAATAGCATCCGGTCCGGTTACCGTCGGCGACATGTTCAAGTTGTACAGGTTTGAAAATATGCTTTATACCATGTCACTGACCGGTGATGAGATAAGGAAGTATCTTGAATTTTCCTATTCTGGCTGGCTTAACACGATGAAGGGTCCGGGGGATCTGTTGCTTAAGCTTAGGCTTGACGATTCGGGAAAGCCTGTTCTCACCGGCGGAAAAGCATGGCTTAAAAACCATGCGTACAATTTCGACTCGGCTGCAGGGATTGACTATACTGTTGATGTCAGCAAACCTGAAGGGAATAGGGTACAAATCAAATCTTTCTCCGACGGAAGGCCGTTCGATCCTGAAAAGTATTACAAGGTAGCTGTAAATTCTTACAGGGGGAATGGTGGCGGTGGTCATCTTTTATCGGGAGCCGGAATAGGGAAGGATGAACTCATAAAACGACTGCTTGCATCGACTGACAAGGACCTGAGGTTTTATATGATGAAGTATCTTGAGGAGAAAAAGACAATAAATGCAAAACCCCTGAATAACTGGAAAATAATTCCTGAGCAATGGGTAAAAAATGCAAAGGCAATAGAATATCCCTTATTATTCGGAAATTAAACAGAAGCTGAGTAATTTTGCCACTTTGTGATCGTTATTGAGTATGGATAAGTTAAACGGAGCTGAAGGAACTGTGCTGCCTCTTGTTGAAGAGTTTTTTTCGGTGCAGGGGGAAGGATTCAATGCAGGAGAGGCTGCCTGGTTCATACGGCTGGGAGGATGTGATGTTGGCTGCAACTGGTGCGATTCACGTTTCTCATGGGATCCTGCACTATTTCCACCTGTGGAAGTTAAAAAAATTGTAAACAATGCGGCTGCGTCAGGTGCAGGATCAGTTGTTGTAACAGGAGGTGAACCTCTGATGTGGGATCTGGACCAACTCTGCAAAGGATTGATTGATGCGGGACTTAAAACCTATCTGGAGACTTCTGGCTCTTACCCGCTGTCAGGAAAATGGGACTGGATCTGTCTTTCACCTAAGAAAAACCTGCCCCCAGGTGAAGAAATCTGCGGATTGGCCGATGAGCTGAAGATAATTATTGAAGACGAAAATGATTTTATCTGGGCCGAGAAATACAGGAATCTGGTTAAAGATAATTGCCGGCTTTTCCTTCAGCCGGAATGGAGCAGGTTCGAAATCATTATTCCCGGGATTGTCGGGTATGTCAGGCAAAAACCTGAATGGAGAATCTCACTGCAGATTCATAAATATATGCACATCCCATGATATGAGAATCAGAATTCTTACAATAATTTTTTCCTTCTTCGCTTTTTTATTCTTCGGATCAGTAACTGGTCTGTCACAGGAATATCATACAACATCATATAAGGCGATGAAAAGTTACAGGCAGGGGATAACTTCCTATGATTATATTGATTATCCTGAAGCTGAACGTTCATTCAAACTGGCCATAGCAGATGACGGGAAATTCTATGAAGCATACATGATGCTGGGGGAACTGTTGCTGAAGGAAAGAAGGTTTGCAGAGGCAGCAGGATTTTATCAGAAAGCCGTAAGAATCGATTCCAGCTATTACATGCCGGTATTTTTCAGTTTGGCCACCTCTGAAATGATGTCTGGCGACTATGCTAAGGCGCTTGTTCATTACACGGTTTACCTTGCTCAGGACAAGATATCTGACAAAAACAAGAAAGATGCCGTTAAAAATCTGAGAAACTGTCAGTTTGCAGTTGAGGCAATTAAACATCCTGTACCTTTCAGCCCTGTTGATGTCGGGGAAGGGATAAATTCTTCAGATGATGAATACTGGCCCTCCATAACTGCCGATGGACAGACCCTGATGTTTACCAGGCAATCGAGGCCGTCTGAGAACGGCAGGCCCGGGCAGGAAGATTTTTATATCAGCACGCTCTCAGGAAACAAATGGCAGAAAGCAATCAACGCAGGGAGCCCGCTTAATACTCCTCAGAATGAAGGGGCTCAGAGCCTTTCCTCTGACGGGAGTTACATGTACTTCACCGCATGCGATCGTCCGGGAGGGCTTGGCAGCTGTGATATTTATTTTTCTGCATATTCTGACGGGAAATGGTCAATGCCGGTAAATCTGGGAAGCCCGGTAAACACAGCCTACTGGGAATCGACACCTTCAATAAGTTCCGACGGGAAGACGCTTTATTTCTCGAGCAACCGGCCCGGCGGATTTGGCGGAAAGGACCTTTGGCGCTCAACCCTTCAGGAAGACAACAGATGGTCGACCCCTAAGAACCTTGGAAAAACCATAAACACTGAAGGTGACGAGATGTCACCGTTCATTCATTTTGATGGGAAGACCCTTTATTTTTCATCAGACGGGAGGCCCGGAATGGGCGGATTTGATATTTATTTTTCAAAAATGATAAATGATACTGTATGGTCGGAGCCTCAAAACCTCGGTTATCCTATAAACACATTCAATGATGAGATGGGACTTGTGATTGAATCCGGAGGCAGGAAAGCCTATTTTTCTTCAAAACATGATGACGCCGGTGGCAAAAACATTTACTCATTTAATTTATATGAATCAGTACGACCTGAACCAGTATCTTACATTAAGGGTAAAGTAGTTGACAAGGAAACCGGACAGACCCTGATAGCGGATTATGAGCTTATAAACCTTTCATCAGGCAAAACTGTGCTTAAGAATAAAACCGACAAGGGTGGCAATTTTCTTGTATGTCTGCCTTCAGGAGTGAACTATGGATTGAATATTTCGAAGGAAGGCTATCTCTTTTATTCTGATAATTTTATGCTCGAAGGACAGCATCCCGTGGTAAAGCCTTACATAATGCGCATAAAGCTTAGCCCAATAAAGCTTGGTGAGAAGATGCTTCTTTCAAATATTTTCTTTGAAGTTGATTCATGGCAACTTAAAAAGGAATCCGTTTCCGAACTCGACAAACTGGCAAACCTCTTGAAAGAAAACAAGCGGATCGTTGTCGAAATAGGAGGTTACACCGATGCTACGGGAAGTGATGAACATAATCTTTCTCTTTCTGAAAAAAGAGCCCTAGCAGTTGTTAATTATCTTGTCGGAAACGGGGTTGAAGCCAGCAGGCTTAAATACAAAGGGTATGGCAATAAATCACCTGTGGGTGACAATGTTACTGAAGAAGGAAGGAAACTTAACAGGCGTACTGAGGTACAAATAATTGACTTTAATAAATAAAAAGAGGCTGTTCTGACCTTTTGAAGACAGCCTCTTTTTGCTCACGCTTTGGGTTAATCAGACACATAGCAACTTGCACACCTGTTTTATCAGAAAGTGATCATAGTGTTGGTCAGTCTGTTGGTATTGCTGTCATTTTTTATTGCAGGTTTAACCGGAATTGAAAAATATAATCCTGTTCCGGTCAAACCATTTTTTTCAATCCAGAAGGAACCATTCATCATCTGGATCAGTTTACTGGTAAGTGCCAGGTTAATGGCTGCATAAATGTCATTGAACATTTCAAGTGAAACCGTCAGATCCTGACTCTGCAGGAATTCCTTGCATTTGCTGAACCCCTCACCTGAATCGAGGATATAAAACGTCAGCCTGTTATCCGTAAAGTAGTATCCTATCTTAATGTAACCTGTTTTCGTATTGCTCAGTGCATTCTGAAAAAGGTTACGTATCACTTTTGTTACCCTGTTAGTATCAACCAGGTACTCTTCCGAATTAAATGATTGACATTCAATTACAAGCATAAGATCCTTGTATGCATCCTTTCTGAGCACCTCTCTGAATTCCGAAAAAAGACTATTAAATACTTTGTCCGGAATGAAATTCCCTGATTCGCTCTTTGAGTTACCAGTATCAATGATTGTTGAATCAAGGAAATTGTCAAACAAGGTGATGATCAACTCGCATGCATCATATATCTGATTGCTGAATTCTTCCTTTTCCTCTTCACTGTATTCATTTTTGTTCATAAGGAATGCAAATGCAACTATGGCATTCATCTGAGTCCTTATTTCACGCGACAGTCCGGCCAAAACAGCAGGATAATTACTCAATTTCTGACTGATCAGGTCCATAATTTTCCCGCTGTTTGGATTTCCCGAATCATGCTTTCCTGCTTCAACCCTGCCATTTGTCGTCATTTCAAACATCACGCAGATTCTTACGAAATTTATTTTATTCTCTTCAGTATCTTCCGGGCATCTTTCCTATAAATGCTTCCCGATTTTTCAACCTCAATCAACTGTTCTTTCGCCTTGACCTGATCGCCGGTCCTTATATAGCATAATGCAAGATACCATTGGGCATGATCGATATATAGGTTATTGTTGTTGTTGATTACCTTTCTGAACGAATTTGTGGCTTCAGGATAATTCTGAATTTCAAAGTTTGAAATCCCGTTAAGCAGCGTTGAATGCATATTGCCAGGTTCATTGCTGATTACTTTGCTGAAGTAAATGGCCGCATTCCTGTAATCATGGATTTTATAATACTCAACAGCAAGATTATAATCCGTGTTCAGTACCGCCGAAGCTGACCTGGAGGTGGCAGGTGGTTCGTAAGGCTTGTAGTAATGATCCATGATCTCATCATTACTCATTTTTTTGCCGTTGAACAGGGTCAGGCTCCCTGCAACTATTATAATTCCGGCAATCATTATTGAGTATTTCAACACTCTCTTTCCGGAACGGCTTACCTGTTTCTGTTCTTTTCTTGCATTCTCTATGGTATTCAGCTTTTCCCTGAGATTCATCAGGTCCCTGCTTTTCAAAGCGGCATCAGTTTTACGTCTGAGTTCAATCTCCTGCCTGAGATTTTCATTACCATCCACCTCTTTCTGGAACCATAACTTTTCAGTCTCATCCATTTCACCTGCAATATATCTCTCGATGAAATATGAAAAATCTATCGTTTTCATTTGTAATATATTTTTATTATCCTAAATAGAAATTTATTTATCTCCTTTTCTATAATTTTTTTGAATTTACCATAACGAATACTTTTTTGCATTTATCATTTGTCAGACCTCTTCATCCATGAGGGTTATTCAGAAAGTCAGAGCCCTGAACATGGACAATTAACCGGACCGTTTCAGATTTACAGGTTTATCTGTCATCTGACATTATCCTCCTAAGGGTATTAATTCCCCGGGCATCTGACTGTCTTAGACAAATCAGATTACACGTTATCTATTATATACAACTTCAAACTCAGGCAATATTCTGCCAAAAGCTTTTATCAGTAAAGTCATATCGGCCAGTAACTGCCGGTTTCACAAGACTTTTCTTTCAGACCTGGTAAGCTTAAAAAAACTTTACGCAACCTTTATTAACTTCATGTTCAGCTTTTTCAAAAAGCTGATCTATATATTGTAATTAAAGTTTTGGATCAGGAAGGACTGGCAGTAAAATTGGTTCTCCCTTATCACCACCCTTAATACAAATCATTTCTTCAGCTGAAAGAGCGTAAGCACTTAAGATTTCTTCGTTTTTTGCAAGAGTCAGATTTTTCATTTTTGTAGATTTTAATCGTTGATACTAATTCTTGGGTAACTCATAACTGCAACGCAGTTCAATGTAACATGTCGGGAAACACTGTTTTGTGACAAAAAAAAATGAACTATTTTTAAAATATTTTCTTATTTAAAGAAAATCAACTACTTAGAAAATATTAATTTTGATTAGTGCAGATTTATTTTTGGCGTTTTCAAATTAACTTATGATCTTTATCCGGGGGAAAATTTTGCCAGGAGGGACATCATGTTTGCACATAGGCGTTGGCGTTTGTTTTTTATAATGGCATCTTTCTGTGCTGTCACTGCTCTTTCATTTGCAGGAAATTCAGAAGGGGAGAGATACCTAAGTACTGATAAGAACTCCTCTGATACAATTTCCAGGCTTAATGAAGATTTTCTTTCCTCATTAAAAGCCAGAGATACGGCAAAGTGCCGCCTGTTGCTGGCATCAATACTGAAACTGATCAACGGCTCTGATATTGATAGTCTGAACCGTTCCGATTCATATTTTTATGCAGGCTACTATTATCTTATAAAGGGTTCATATTCGGAGGCTGCAATGTGTCTTAAATCATCATACCTGATCCGGTATGAATTGAATCGCAGGGACGATATCTGCGCAAAGTGCCTTTATAATCTGGGTGTTGCATATTTCAACCTTGGAGATTATAAAAACATGGAGAAAGTTCTCCTTAATCACCTTTCTGTTGAAAGGAGACTTTACGGAAAGTCAGGTATAGAACTCTTCAGCGGATATTCAAGCCTGGTAGCATTATATACGGAACTTCACGAGTACAGTACGGCAATCAGTTACGGTGATACTGCGCTCAGCCTTATAAAAGGCAGGCCTGAATTAAACATACCTGAAACTGAAATTACTTACACAAATATAGGAGTGTGCTATTCCAGGCTTTCTGATTACTCAAAAGCCGCACTTTACCTTGAAAAGGCTATTACAATGCATAATCCGGCGTCAATGAACCATGACGCCAATTATATCAATCTTCTCAACAACCTGGCTTCAGCTTATTTCTATCTTGGCCAAAGGGAAAAATCAGATGCATATTTTAAAAAGGGATTTGAGCTTACAAAATCGTCCTTTTCCAACCTGTCACTGAATTTTCTAAACAGCTATGCTGTTATTCTCGGGAACAGCGGGCAAACAGGAAAAGGAGAGGAAGTGCTTATCGGATCCCTTGAAAGGGCAAAGAAGTTTTATGGCAATAATGCAAGGGAATACTTTGAAGTACTGAAAAACTATTCAGAGTATCTAAGGGTATTCAGGATAGATTTAAAAAAATCACTTCACCTTTACGAGCAATGCAACGAATATGTAAATGTCCACCAGGCGGATATAGCGCTTAAGGATCCGGTGCTCCTCGGGTATGCACTTGCTCTTTCATTGAACGGAGAACCAGGTAAGGCACTTGAAATCATACAGAAGCTGCTTTATTCAGGTCCCGGAACAGGAATTCAGCATTCGGTCACCGGAAATCCTGACATTTCATATGTTCAACCCGGTAGTTGGTCAATCGGGGTCTTTAAAGCAAAATATTATATCCTTTGGGATCTCTACAAAAAAACCGGTGATTTCAATTACCTCGAGGCTGCATCGTCAACTGCTGAATTGATAGTTACCCTTATTGAAAAGATGAGGATTAATATCAGCGAGGAGGACAGCAGGATTATACTTGGAGACAATTACAGGGATTTCTATCTTTCCGCAATACGTGATTTCGGGCTGTGCTACAGGAAAACAGGCAACCAGGCATTTCTTTTAAAAGCTTTCGAGTATTCCGAAAAAAGCAAGGTTGCCGGACTGCTCGCGTCAACGAGAGAACTTAAAGCAACGCAGTTCCACATTCCTGCTGATATAGCTGGTCTTGAAAGAAAACTGAGAAGCGACATAAGCTATTACAGCGAAC
This sequence comes from uncultured Bacteroidales bacterium, assembly GCA_963789985.1. GTDB lineage: Bacteria > Bacteroidota > Bacteroidia > Bacteroidales > VadinHA17 > LD21. The sequence continues at coordinate 364,077 of CAWBNA010000019.1, forward strand.
GGATCGGTGAAGAAAACCTTAAAAATTCTCCTGATTCATTAATGTTAGCTGATTGGAGAAGCCTGTTGCTCGATGCAACTCATAATCGAGACTCTCTTGTCAGCGTTTTTGAGAAGAAATATCCTGAATATTATATGATCAAGTATAATACACAGGTTCTGAAACCTGAAAATATTCAAGCTTTTGCAGGCCGTAATACAAATTACATTAGTTACGTGATTGCCGATACGGTGCTTTATGTTTTTCTGGTAAACAGAAAATTCATAAGGCTTTCAACAGTACATATTGATTCGGTTTTTTACAGGAATATAAAAAGCTTCCGGAAGCAGCTTTCATCGCCGGCTCCTGATGGTGATGCCCGAACCGGGTTCGATGCCTATCAGAAACTTGGAAATTATATTTACATGACCGTTTTTGAGCCTGTCAGAAAATACCTCATTTCCGACAGAATATTGATAGCACCTGACGATATTCTTTCGTATATACCTTTCGAAGCATTGCCAGTTTCAATAATACCTTCAGGCGGAATCTTTTATAAGAACCTGCCGTACCTTATGAATGAATTCAGGATCTCTTACACATATTCTGCAACTTTAATGGCTGAATCAATCAAACATGATTACAGCGTTTCAAACAAAGTGATTGCATTTGCTCCCGTTTACCCTGCCCCGATAAACCTCGACTCATTGTTCCTGACGCGTCAGGCAGATTCACATGGACTCAGCGACCTGCCATTTGCCCGTACCGAGGCAGAATATGTAACGGAAATAACCGGAGGAAAGCTTTACTTAAATAATGAAGCTACTGAAACTGCATTTAAGTCTGAAGCAGGGAAATACGATATCATCCACCTTGCAATGCATACTGCCCTGAACGACAAGATCCCGATGCATTCAAAAATGATATTCTATCCGGATAAGGATTCAATTGAAGACGGATATCTGAATACTTATGAAGTTTACGGAATACCATTGAAGGCAAAAATGGTGGTCTTAAGCTCATGCAACACTGGTTTGGGCGAGCTGCATTCCGGCGAAGGCATACTCAGCCTTGCCCGCGGTTTCATTTATTCAGGGAGCCAGTCAGTGCTGTTATCATTGTGGGAAGTTGAAGACAGGTCGGGAGCAGAGATTGTCAGGAACTTCTACAGGGAACTTAAAAAGGGAGAGACAAAAAGTGAAGCCCTCAGAAAAGCGAGGTTAAGGTATCTGAAGAATTCCGATATGCTTAATTCCCATCCGTACTTCTGGTCGGCGCTGGCAATTTATGGAAATGACGCACCACTTTACTATTCAAGACAATTTCTTATAAGAAATGTAACCATCCTGTTGCTTATACTCCTTGCCATAATCTATTATTACCGCAGGTCCAGATAATCCTTATACTCAGGATCTGCTTTGATTATTTCAATAAGCGCTTCCTTGCTCAGATATTTTTTCCTTCTGGCATACGCTTCATTTTTCAGATCCATCTTAAAGGCAATCTCCTCGTAAGAACATCCTTCAGAATAAAGAGTCATGATAGTCTGTGCATCCGGTTTCAGTTTTCTTAAGCATCTGAAAATAATTTTCTCAAGAAGCTGATTTGCAATTTCTTCAGAGCTGTCATCCGTGTCCGCAATTTCATTGTCAAGTTCCTCATTTGACGGTTTCTTTCTCAACATGCTGTTCCATATATTCTTAGCTATTCCGAAAAAATAGCCTTTCAAATCTGTTGAAAGAGTCAGTTTGTTTTCCGAAATCTGGTTATATAATGTGATGATTGATTCCTGAAAGACATCAGAAACATCATCATCCGACCCTGAGTTTTTTAGCACATAATGTCTTACCTGCTGAAGATAATTATCATAAAGCCAGCAAAGTATCTTTTCATCCTGTTGCCGCACTCCCTCAATGATAACTTTATCTGTCAGTCTCCCGAACAACTGCTGATTTTTTTCCCTCGAATAAAGTGACAAATATAATGTTTCTGAGATTAATAGCCTTAATCAGTCAGTACATGCAGGTATTTAACAGCATTTAAATGCAGGTGTTTATCAAAGAATAAATATCTTTACTTTCCAAATAGTGTTATCCGTAATTTAATATGGCATTCCCTTTTGTGAAGCAATTTGATGCTATGGATTGTGGTCCGGCATGTCTTAAAATGATTGCTGCGTATTACAAAAGGAACTACTCACTTGATTATCTCCGGAAAAGATGCTATATAACAAAAGACGGAGTTTCATTCCTTGGTCTCTCTGAAGCAGCCGATTCCGCAGGCTTCAGGACAATTGGAGTGAAAATCCCGTTCGATATCCTCAGGGAGAAGGTTACCCTGCCATGCATTGTACACTGGAAACAGAATCATTTTGTCGTTGTCTATAAAATAACGAACGACAGGGTATGGGTGGCCGATCCGGCAATAGGTACCGTCAAGTATACAAAGGAAGAGTTTGAAAACAAATGGGCTAATACCATCACTGACGGGAAGCAGGCAGGATTAGTACTTATTGTTGAGCCAATACCACGATTGTACGAAATCGAGGAAGAAAGAAAAAAGGTTGACGGGTTCAGATTTCTTTTCAAGTATTTCAGGCTATATAAGAAATATCTCGGTCAGCTCATCTTGGGACTTATCCTTGGAAGCTTCATCCAGCTTATTATTCCTTTCCTCACCCAGTCGATTATTGATATCGGAATAAATAATAATGATATTGGATTCATTTACCTTATCCTTTTTGCGCAGCTTGCACTTGTCCTGGGAAGAATGTCAGTCGAATTCATAAGGGGATGGATACTCCTGCACATCGGTTCGCGGGTGAATGTTGCAATTATTTCCGGGTTCCTTCAGAAACTGATGTCGCTTCCCATTGTTTTTTTTGATACGAAGCTGAAAGGCGACATCCTTCAGCGCATTGATGACAATAACAGGATTGAGGGATTCCTGACTTCCACAAGCCTGAGCATACTGTTTTCATTTTTTAACTTAATTGTATTCGGAATAGTACTGGCAATCTTCAGCCTGAAGATACTGGCCATTTTTGTTGCCGGCTCCGCGCTTTATCTGCTGTGGGTTTCATTGTTCATGAAACCGAGGGCAAGGCTCGATCATGTGAGGTTCAGGGAGATGTCTGAGTCGAATTCAAAACTCATTGGCATAATTGAAGGAATGCAGGAGATTAAGCTCACACAAAGTGAACTGAGCAAGCGTTGGGAATGGGAATCTCACCAGGCTGCTCTTTTTGGCACAAAAGTGAAAGGCCTTGGACTGAACCAGTACCAATCGGCCGGCGGAACATTTATCAGCGAGGTCATGAATATCTTTATAACCATCGTTTCAGCAACCGCCGTCCTCCATGGAAATATGACCCTTGGTATGATGCTTGCTGTTCAGTATATTATAGGCCAGCTGAATGTGCCTGTCAGCCAGATAATAGAATTCTTCAGGATGTCTCAGGATGCGAAAATGAGTCTTAACAGGCTTGCCGAGGTGCATAATATGGATGACGAGGAGCCGTTCCCTGACAACAAGGTGGGTAAGCTGCCTGATAAAAGAACCATTCAGATCAGGAACATTTCATTCCAATATGAAGGCCCCCGTTCGCCATATGCCCTGAAAAATGCTGAACTTCTTATTGAAGAAAACAAAGTAACGGCAATAGTAGGGGTGAGCGGCAGCGGCAAGACTACTCTGCTTAAACTTATACTTGGATTTTATGAGCCTGTTACCGGTGAGATCCTCGTGGGAGAAACGCCGCTCTCAAACCTCAGCCTGAAAGTCTGGCGCGAAAATGTAGGAGCTGTCATGCAGGACGGCTACCTGTTCCAGGACACTATCGCAGCCAATATTTCACCCGGACCTGTTGAGATAGATGAAACAAGGCTGATGAACGCTGCTGAAACTGCAAATATCAGAAGCTTCATTGAGTCGCTTCCTCTGGGATATAATACTAGGATAGGAGCAAATGGTCACGGCCTCAGCGAAGGACAAAAGCAACGGCTGCTGATAGCCAGGGCTGTATATAAGGATCCTGCATTTCTTATATTTGACGAAGCCACTAACTCACTCGATGCCAACACTGAAAAGGTGATTGTGGAGAACCTGGCAGGATTCTTCAGGCAGAAGACAGTAATAGTTGTCGCGCACCGGTTAAGCACTGTTAAAAATGCCGATAAGATAGTTGTGCTTGAGGCCGGCCAGATAATAGAAACCGGCAACCATGAAAACCTTATTGCAAAACATGGAGTCTATTATAACCTTGTAAAAAACCAGCTTGAGCTCGGAAACTGAATCAGGATGAAGAACCAGAAGAAACCTGATATACTATATTCAAGGGAAGTAAATGAGATAATGGGACGCCCACCCGGCAAGATTGTGCGGTGGGGCACAACCATCCTTTTTGCAGTGTTTGTACTGCTCATTTTACTGGCATGGCTCATAAAATATCCTGATACAATCCCCTCAGAGATAGAAATAACTACAAAAAATCCTCCCGTGACAATGGTTTCAAAAATTTCGGGACGGATAAAAAAGCTTTATGTGCGGGACAAAGACAGGGTCGAAGCCGGAAAACTAATTGCCGTGATGGAGACAGCAGCCTCAATAGATGAGGTGACCCGGCTTAAACAGATTGTTGATACCGTCAAAAGCCCGGAATCATTGACACTGGCCGCACTTCCCGAATTTACTGAACTGGGAGAGATCCAGGGGTACTGGAGCGCATTCCTGCGGAGCCTGTCTGATTTTGACAGTTATAACCTTAATGACTACTACGGCAATAAGATCATTTCACTTCTTGACGAGATAAACAGCATTGAAGGATATATTCGCAGCGTGAAAGTGAAAGAAGATCTGTACGTTGAGAACCGGAAGCTTGAAGAAAAACAGTTCAGAAGGGATTCTTTATTGCAGCTAACCGGAGTCTATTCGGAAAGCGATCTTGAAAAATCGAGGCAGTCACTGATACGTTTGAATATAGAACTCCAGCAGGTGCGTCTGGATCATTCGGCCAAGTCAATTGAACTTGCAGAAAAAAGGCAGCTTCTTCAGGACTACAGGATAACGAAACGCGCGGAAAGGGAGAAATATTACTCTCTTTTGAATGAGGCATTCCTGAACCTCAAGGCGCAGATAAGAATCTGGGAGAATACTTACCTTCTTGTCTCTCCTGTAAGCGGCGTAGTCACTTTCACGAGGTTCTGGAGCGAAAATCAGAGCGTTGCAAAGGATGATCCGGTCTTAAGCATAGTTCCTCTTGAAACCGGGGATTTTGTAGGCCGGTTAAACCTTAAAATGTCACGTTCGGGAAAAGTAAAAACAGGACAGAATGTAAATATAAAACTGAGCGGCTACCCGTACCTTGAATTTGGCATGGTAAAGGGCATTGTTAAATCAAAGTCACTTGTTCCTTCCGGCGATTCATATGTGATTGAAATAAGCCTTCCGTCGGGTCTGACAACCCTCTATGGCCGGAAGCTTGATTTCACGCAAAATATGCAGGGTGTAGCTGAAATTGTAACAGACAACCTGAACTTTCTTCAGAAAATACTAAATCCATTCCGTTACCTTATTACAAGGAACAGGAAGTAATTATTTCTTATTATAAGGCTCATATTCATCTTCTTTCTTCGATGACGGGAAAGCAGAAGATGACGAATTCTTATTGTCAGTGCTCCCAGCCTTATTCTTTCTCATATATCTCCTGTAAATACTGAAACCGGCAAGAGTAAATGCTGCGACGAAAACAATTATATCTTTGCTGCTCATATTAAAAGCCTGTTTATTTCATTTTTGTCTTTAATAAAATCTGCTATCAATTTATTACAAATTTATAATTAATCTTATTGCGATCACCTGCGAATTTTCAAGCTGTTCATTAATTTGCTTAAAACTTTGAGTTTATTAATTATTTCAATATTTTCGTACTCTGAAAATTTCATGAGGTACCTTGAAGCATGGCGCTCTTGAAATTATTGAATCTTAAAGGATTGAATATGTTAGAAGAAAATCCGAATGACACTGTTCGTGAAGAACAGTACGGCGCAGATAAGAATGCAGCCGGTTCCGAAGAAACCGAAAAAGCTGAAAAAACTGAAAAGGATGAAGCTGGAACAAGCATTAAAACCAAAGAAGAAGTTAAAGAACCTCACGCCGATGAAGTAAAGGAAGAAGATAAACTCGAAAGTTCAGCTCCTCCGGCTAATGAGTCTGCGGTAGCTGAAGAATTTCCTGAACTTGACGAAATTGAACTTCTTCCTGTTGATTATTCCGACTTTACCAAGTCTGAACTGGTTGATACTCTTGCCCTGATAATTGATAACCGGCCTCCTTCTGAAATCCGTGAGGATGTTGAAAGGATGAGGTCTTTATTTTACAAAAAGCTGAGGCAGGAATCGGAAGAGAGGAAAGCAAAGTTCCTTGAAGGCGGGGGGAAGCCCGAAGATTATAAAGTATGGGTCGATCCGCTGGATTACAGGGTCAGGGAACTTCTTGAGAAATTCAGGGAAAAAAGGAATGACTATAATAAGGTCCAGGAAGCTGAAAAATACGAGAACCTTAAAAAGAAATATGATATAGTAGACAAGATTAAGGATCTTGTCAACCGTGAAGAATCAATAAACAAGACTTTCCATGATTTCAGGGCGCTGCAGAACGAGTGGCATTCAGTAGGTGTAGTCCCGCAGTCGTCGATTAAGGACCTGTGGGAGAACTACCACCACAGTGTGGAAATGTTCTATGACTACATTAAGATCAACAAGGAACTCAGGGACCTTGACCTTAAGAAAAACATGGAAGCAAAAGTCATACTATGCGAAAAGGCTGAAGAACTCCTGCTTGAACCAAATCCTGTCAATGCTTTCAGGGCTCTACAGGATTTCCACAATCAATGGAGGGAAATAGGGCCCGTGCCACAGGAATCAAAAAATGAAATCTGGGAAAGATTCAGGGAAGCAACTTCACAGATAAACAAAAGGCATCACGAATATTTTGAAAAACAAAAGGACGACCAGAGGAAGAACCTTGAAGCAAAGGTGGCATTATGTGAGGAAGTTGAAGCAATAAATCTTATGGAAATGAAAAGCTTCAGGGAATTTGACGACAGGGCCGATAAAATAGTTGCTTTGCAGAAAATGTGGCGGACAATAGGTTTTGCCCCTAAAAAGCAAAACAACAAGGTTTACCAGAGATTCCGTGAGGCATGCGACGCCTTCTTCGAGAAAAAGAGGAACTTCTACGCTGACAATAAGGAGACGCAGTTAAATAATCTTCAGCTCAAGACCGAATTGTGCTTTCAGGCTGAAGCCCTTCAGGACAGCACCGACTGGAAAACCACTTCAGACGCCCTTATAAAGCTTCAGAAGGAATGGAAGGAAATAGGCCCCGTTCCAAGAAAACAATCGGAAAAGACATGGAAAAGATTCAGAAAAGCATGCGATCATTTTTTTAACAGGAAAGCCGAGTATTTTGCCACACTTGACACTTCATATGAAGACAACCTGAAAGCAAAGCTTGCTGTTCTTGACGAACTTGAGAAGTTTGAGCCTGGTGTTGACGTTCAGGCAGCTTTTGAGCGGCTCAAGGATCTCCAGCGAAAATGGACCGAAATAGGATTCGTACCGTTTAATAAAAAAGAGGAAATAACCAACAGGTACCGTAATGCCCTTAATAAGGAATTTGACAAACTTAAAATTGCAGATGAGGATAAAAGCATTCTCAAATACAAAACGAAGCTTGACAATCTAAAATCAAATCCGAAAGCATCAAGAAAAGTAAGGAACGAAAGAGATAAATTCTTCACCAAGATAAAACAGCTCGAAAGCGATATAGTTTTATGGGAAAATAATATCGGCTTTTTTGCAAAATCAACCAATGCTGATACCATGATAAAAGAGGTTCAGGAAAAAATTGAGAATGCAAAGAAAATGATAAAAACTCTTGAGGAAAAGGTTAAAATGATAGATCAGTCGGGCCTTGATGAATAATTCATTATAATTCAATAGTTTAATTTAAAAAAACCGGAATTGGCTGACGTTAAGTATGTATTTGTAACAGGAGGGGTTACATCCTCCCTTGGTAAGGGCATTATTTCTTCTTCCCTCGCAAAGCTGCTGCAGGCAAGGGGATATTCTGTTACGATCCAGAAACTTGACCCGTACATAAATGTCGACCCTGGAACGCTGAATCCTTATGAGCACGGCGAGTGTTACGTTACTCTCGACGGTGCGGAAACGGACCTTGATCTGGGGCATTATGAAAGATTTCTTAATGTTCCGACGAGCCAGGCCAACAATGTTACAACAGGGAGGATATATCAGACTGTTATAAACAAAGAAAGGAAGGGCGATTACCTTGGCAAGACTGTCCAGGTAATCCCTCACATCACCGATGAGATAAAAAGAAGAATAAAACTGCTGGGATCAGGAAATAAATTTGACATTGTCATTACTGAAATCGGAGGGACGGTCGGTGATATTGAATCCCTGCCATATATTGAATCGGTGCGCCAGCTGAAATGGGAAGTAGGGCCTCATAACTGCATCGTGATTCACCTGACACTGGTACCATATCTTTCTGCCTCGGGAGAACTGAAAACAAAACCAACCCAGCATTCAGTGAAGGCTCTGCTGGAAGCCGGAATTCAGCCTGATATTCTCGTGCTGCGGACAGAAAGAAACCTTACGGAGGATATAAAGAAAAAAGTGGCTCTTTTCTGCAATGTGGAAGAAAATGCAGTTGTTCAGTCAGTTGACGTCTCAACAATATATGAGGTGCCTGTAATGATGCTTGAAGAAAAACTTGATCAGACCGTAATGAAAAAGCTGCAGCTCACTGCCGGGAAAGAGCCGCCCCTGACCGATTGGAGGAGTTTCCTTTCAAGGCTTAAGAATCCAAAACATTCGATCAGGATAGGGCTCGTAGGCAAATATGTTGAACTTCCTGACGCTTATAAGTCTATAAGTGAATCATTTATCCACAGCGGCGCTATGAACGAGTGCGAGGTCAATGTCGAACTCATACACTCGGAGGAATTAGATGAGGGGAATGTAGAAAAAAGACTCAAGGGATTAAAAGGCGTTCTTGTTGCCCCTGGATTCGGGTCACGGGGAATTGAAGGGAAAATTTTGACAGCGAGATATGCGAGGGAAAAAAACATTCCCTTCTTCGGGATCTGCCTTGGAATGCAATGTGCGGTAATTGAGTTTGCAAGAAACGTACTGCATTTTGAAGGTGCAAATTCCACCGAAATGAACCACAAAACCAGATACCCGGTTATCGATTTGATGGAAGAACAGAAGAGTATTATTGATAAAGGCGGAACAATGAGACTTGGAGGATACAGATGCGTGATAAGCAAAAATTCCAGAGCATTTGAAGCCTATGGAAAAACAGAAGTGGTAGAAAGACACAGACACAGATATGAATTTAATGACCGATACTATAATGATTTTATGAAAAACGGAATGGTTCCTGTTGGGATAAATCCTGAATCGAACCTTGTGGAGATTGTCGAAATACCTTCCCATAAATGGTTTGTAGGAGTTCAGTTTCACCCCGAATACAGCAGTACTGTTATTAATCCTCATCCGCTTTTTGTCAACTTCATCAAGGCTTGTATTGATTGAAAATATAAAAAGAGAAGAGCAGATTATTCATTAGAAATTTAAGAATGGACAAGAATACAATAACCGGAATCGTACTGATATTCGTAATATTTATAGGATTTAGCATATATAATAACGGAAGGCTTAAAAAATCGTACAAAAACGCCAAAGAGGTTGCTGATTCGCTTTATAAAAAAGGCGATCTTGAAAATGCAAGAGCCGAATATATAAATGCGCTTAGATTTAAACCCAATGAGCCTGAAGCCCTGGAAAAAGTGAATGAGCTGAACGTCCGCCTCGGATTTTCAGGAGCACCTCAACCGGTTGATTCGGTTCAGCATAAGAAAGCCGCGATTGACAGCCTGAACAGGGTGGTAGGTATTAATAGAACCGATTCAGGGAAATACGGAGTGTTTGGTGGCGCAGTTGCAGGCGATTCCGGTCTGATTACTCTTCAGAACGAGAAACTGGAACTCAAAATTTCACCCAAAGGCGGCAGAATTTACTCGGCACGCCTCAAGGATTACAGGACATTCGATTCTCTTCCGCTGATATTGTTTTCGGGAGACTCAACTGTTTTCGGATTTAATTTCTATACCGTCGATAACAAGGCTGTATCGACAAATAATCTCTACTTCACTCCGGTTACAAATGACAAAAATCTAAATGCCACCTCACAGCCTCAAAGCGTTGTTCTGCGATTGATGGCCGGAGACAGCCGATATATTGAATATAAGTACACCCTGGCTCCGGGCAGATACATGATCGATTTCAACGTGACCTTCAAATCGATGGATAAGATAATTGCTTCAAACCAGAGCAGCATTACCTTCGACTGGAGAATGTATCTGCCGCAGCAGGAAAAAGGGAGACAAAACGAAGAAAACTACACTAATATAAAATACAGATATTTTCAGGATGATGTCGATGGCTTAAGGCTAAGGCAGCAAAAGGAGGTTGAGCAGAAAGATATTACCACAAGGCTAAGCTGGATTGCCTTTCAGGACCAGTTCTTCTCTTCTGTGCTTATAACCGATGATTATTTCCTCAATGCCTCCCTGACATCAACAAAAACTGTTGCTTCTCCAAAATATATCCGTTATTATTCAGCCGAAGCAGGAGTGCCTTTTACACCTGGTGACGAAACAAAAATCGGGATGAAGCTCTTCTACGGGCCAAATCATATTTCGACTCTGAGAAAAGAAGGAATGGAACTTGATAAGCTGGTTTTTCTCGGAAAAAATGTTATTGGATGGATTAACAGGTTTGTAATAATACCCGTTTTCAACTGGCTCCAGAAATACATCGGAAGTTATGGAATTATAATACTGATACTGACTATCCTTATCAAGATTGTACTGTTTCCGCTGACATTCAAATCATTCCAGTCAACTGCAAAAATGCAGGTGCTCAAACCGCTTGTTGATGAGCTGAGCAAGAAATTTCCGAAACAGGAGGATGCTATGAAGAAACAGCAGGCGACAATGGACCTGTATAAAAGAGCAGGGGTAAATCCTATGGGAGGATGCCTTCCTATGCTCCTTCAGATGCCAATCCTGTTTGCAATGTTCAGGTTTTTCCCTGTATCCATCGAACTCAGGCAGCAGCATTTCCTGTGGGCAACTGACCTGTCAACGTATGATTCAATACTGAAATTGCCCTTTACAATACCTATATACGGTAACCACGTCAGTCTCTGGACCATCCTGATGACTGTTTCCCAGCTAATTACAATGAAAATATCAGGAACAGGAACCGACCAGAGCCAACCGGGAATGAAAATGATGACATGGATGATGCCGATAATGTTTATGTTTATGCTGAATAGTTTTCCATCAGGACTTACATACTACTATTTCCTAGCAAATATCCTGACATATTTTCAGAACCTTCTTTCAAAACAATTCATTGACTCTGACAAGGTTCTTGCAACACTTGAGGCTAACAGAAAGAAACCTCTTAAAAAATCCAAATGGCAGCAGAGGCTTGATGAAGCTGCAAAACAGAGAGGTATTCAGGCTCCCAGAAGATAGAAACTGAATTTTTTAGTAAAAATTACTTTTTAAAACCTTTAGATTGACATATCTAAATTAGTAGCTATGTTATATTTTATTGTTAAAAATTCTTAATTAGAGTTTTACAATAAAAATTAGTTTTAAATTTATTTTTCTAAAATTTAAGGGGAAATGGGAAAAAAAGTAAAGAATAAAGATTTAGCTGAACGGTTAGGTGTATCAAGTACACTGGTATCATTAGTACTGAACAATAAAGCCGACCTGCATGGAATCCGCAAGGATACACAGGAAAGGGTACTGGCCCTGGCCCGCCAGATGGGATATTTTGACCTGATGAGAGATAAGCAGGAAACTGCGCCTGTCGAAGAAAAGCCGGGTGTAATAGGTATGATAGTGCCTTCCCTGCATGATCCGTTCGTGTACGAAATAGCACCTTTTCTGCAAAAAGCTTTTGCAAGTATCGGGGTAGGCTTTTCAATAATTACTAAAGATCCTGACGACGGAAGATATAACCGTCTTATAGGAGCTTTTAAGAAATTTTACAGTGGTCTGATCCTGGTTGGAGATGCAGCCGACGATTATACCATCAGGGCACTCAGGTCATCAGGTTATCCTTTTGTACTGCTTGAAAAATCAGTAAAAATGCTGAGGCTCAATACGGTTTGCACCGATATGGCAGAGGGTTCAAACCGTATTGCTGAACATATAAAAAAACTGGGCTATAAAAACATTCTGATCGCGACTGACAGGAATTCCATGGGCAAGAAAATGGAAGCTATTGAGCTTCTGAAAGATGCCCTTGAGAAAAAAGCCGGAGCAAAAAAACCTTCCGTGGTTGAACTTGTCAACAGCATCACTGGCAGCGACCTTGAATCCGGAGAAATTGAAGATCTTCTTCGTCCTCCGTACAGGATAGAAATAATTGTAGTGATGCAGGCTGAGCTTGTTTACCGGATAATGACCCTGCTAAGGAAGAAGAAATTACGTGTTCCCCAGGATATAGCCATTATATCAATGGAGGAAGGAATAGGGTTCGACCTTATGTTCTCACCCGTTACATGCCTTCGCAGGCCTCTGACCGGAATGGCGCTTAAAGTCGCAAACATGATCTGGTCAGAAGTTAAGAACTCGGGAAAGAGCAAGTACAAAAGGCAGGTGAACATTGCTCCTGAACTGATTGTCCGGCATTCCTGCGGCACAATATAATTTATTGGTGAATGAAATATAACCCGGCGGTTCTGACAGTTATTGTTAATTTATTAACAATCGGCTGTTCGGATCAACATCTCATTTCTGACAGGGAATACAGGCAGAAAGTACATAACGCTTTTGAGGAAAAATATAAACTGGCTTCAGGCAGGAAGGAAGCCTTGTTCGGCGTTATGAAGCGTGATTTGTCATTGGAGCGGAAAGAATCGATGGAATTTCTTTTTGCCTTTATGCCATTGAGCGATCTTGCAGATTATGACGGTGATTTCTTTCTTGCAAATGCCGATATTGCACTTTCAGTCAGAAAAGAAATACCATGGGGAAAACGTATACCCGATGATATATTCCTCCATTATGTTCTGCCTGTCCGCGTAAACAATGAAAACCTCGATTCCTTCAGGATCGTATATCATAAGGAATTAACCGAAAGGATAAAAGGACTCGGTCTTAAGGATGCCATACTGGAGATCAACCACTGGTGCCACTCAAAAGTGGCATATCAGCCAAGCGACATACGTACAAGCAGCCCGATGAGCACCATTCTTTCCTCAAGAGGAAGGTGCGGAGAGGAATCAACTTTTACCGTCAGCGCTCTCAGGGCGGCAGGAATTCCTGCCCGGCAGGTTTATACCCCGCGCTGGGCGCATATGGATGATAATCATGCGTGGGTTGAAGCGTGGATTGATGGCAGATGGTACTATATGGGGGCCTGTGAACCTGAGCCTGTTCCCGACAGGGGATGGTTCACAGAACCATCAAGAAGGGCGATGCTGGTCCACACTAAATCATTCGGAGCACCATATGGAACTGAAAATATCATATTCAGCACCAATGACTATTCTGAAATAAACAACCTTTCAAAATATGCAATAACAAAAAGGATATTTGTCAAGGTCATTGACAACCTTGGCCTTCCTGTCAGAAATGCCCTGGTAGAATATCAGCTTTACAACTATTCAGAATTTTATCCTCTGATTATAGTCCCAACCGATAAGAAAGGATTGAGCTCTCTCGAAACCGGACTTGGCGATCTGCTAATATGGGCAAGGGAAGGGGATGATTTTAATTTCCGAAAAATAACTGTTTCTGAGTCTGATACGGTTCTTCTGGAACTCGGCAGAGAATTAAAAAGCAGCGGCAGAGAAGATCTGGATCTGAAAGTACCTGTAGCGCCAACACCTCTTCAGGGACCATCGGCTGAAATGATAAAAAGAAACAAGGAACGCCTGGGCGAAGAAGATAAGATCAGGATGAGCTATGTCACTTCCTGGATAAAGACATCAGAAATAGAGTCATTCGCCCGGAAGATGAAAATTGACACTCTCAGGACAAGGGAGATCATTAAGAAAAGCATGGGCAATTATAAAGAGATAATGTCCTTTATCAGTCAAACTGCACCGGAAGAAAGAGAACGCGCCCTTTCATTGCTGGGCATTATTTCCGAAAAGGATCTGAGAGATACAAAAGCCGCTGTATTGGCCGATCACATTAAAAACATAAGGAATCCTAATGGCCTTGACATAAATGGCGACCTGTTTATCCGATATATCCTCAATCCAAGGGTTGCAAATGAAATTCTTACGGGCTGGCGCAGTTACATCGCCAGGAATCTGCCGGCGGTAGTTTTATCGGGAGCTGTCAGCGATCCTTCATTGATCAGGAAATACATAGATGAGAGCATATCAGTTGCTGATAGTGAAAACTATTACATGACGCCAATTACTCCCGAAGGAGTCGGTGAACTGAAAGTATCCGACAGGCAGTCCCGTGGTATTTACTTCGTCGCATTATGCAGAACCCTTGGAATTCCGGCAAGACTTGAACCTTCAACCAGTGTTCCGCAATATTATTTCAGATCGTTCTGGAATGATGTCCGTTTTGCCGATGAAAAGAGGCTCTCTGGCCAAAAGGGCTATATTAAATTCATATCGGATGATACAAATCCTGTTCCCGAGTATTATTTGAATTTCACATTGGCCCGCTTTGAAAACGGACGATATAACACCCTGGAATATGACTATAACAGGCCTGTTACGAGTTTTAAGGATGAACTTGAGGTCATCCCGGGACATTATATGCTTATAACTGGTAACAGACTGAACGACAATAAAATACTTGCTAATATTTCCTTTTTCGATATTCCGGCCAACCGACACATTAAGGTTCCTGTTAAACTGAGGAAGTAAAAGAGTCTGTCCATCTTCATGCATTTGTTAACAATTGTTGATATCTCTGGCTGGCATTTCCTTAAAAATCAATTACCTTTGTTTTGTTATGGTGTTGCAGTGAGATAAAATCATTGTAATGAAAAGGGAATACGGTTTGAATCCGTGACAGTACCCGCTGCTGTGATGCCCGGTCGTTTTTACGATTATGGTTCCGGAAAAACCTGCCACTGTTCCGCTGCTCAGGGATGGGAAGGCTTCCGGTAATCGGGACAAGTCAGAAGACCTGCCATAAGAAGTTGACTATTCAAAGCTTTCGGGAAAAAAAGCCTGGATCATATCCTGATTCAATCAAGTTTTATTTCCCTGAAGCAAAATGATAAACGTGATCTTGAAAAAGGTTGTTCCCTATATTATTCTATTGCTTTTTCCTGTATATCTGCAGGGGCAATTCTCCATGCATCACGACACTGTACTTATTAAAGAGGTGATCATAAGGAGCAGACCCGGAGACAGCCTCTCTTCCGGATTTAAAACAACCACCATCGACTCTTCCCTGCTGAAATACTGCGCTAACAAAACCATAGCCGAAGTCCTTGGTGAGAATTCATCAGTATTTATTAAGAATTACGGCGCAGGAGGAATTGCAACTACATCTTTCCGTGGCACGGGTGCAGAGCACACTCAGGTTGAATGGAACAACATAAACATAAATAACCCGATGACAGCGCAACTTGATCTTTCACTTATTCCCGCCGGACTGATCGACCGAGTTGAAATATTTTATGGCGGCAGCTCAATGAGCCTGAACAGCGGAGGAATCGGGGGAATAATAAACATAGAGTCAAAACCTGACTGGCATAAAAGGTTTAATATTCTTATCAGTCCCGAAGCCGGAAGCTTTGAACGATATTCCGGCCTACTGAAACTGAATGCAGGAAGCGCAGGCTTTCAATCGGTCACAAAAGTTTTCCTGCTTACGTGCGAAAACAATTTTCCTTTTACAAATACCATAATAAGCAGTGAACCAGTAAGGGAGATCAGGGAAAATGACCAGGTAAGGCAGAATGGTTACTTGCAGGAATTTTATTATAAGCTGGCAAAAGGTGTTCTGTCTGCAAAGCTGTGGTACCAGTCTGCTTTCAGAGACCTTCCGGAACCAATTATATCTCTGCCTTCCAGTTCAGGAGAAAAGCAAAAGGACCGATCCTTCCGTTCAATCATAAGTTTTGAATCCTGCAGCGGCGGCAGACGTTTTGAGATCAATGCAGCAATGGTTTACGATTATCTTAATTATATCAACAGACTTGCTTCAATCGATTCGAAGAACAGTTCCAACAGCTTTTTTCTTACAGGCACCATGGAAACAAAGATTGGCACCAGAACAAATCTTAAGGCAGACTTTAAAGATGAACTTAACATCATAAATTCCAATAACTTCTCAGGGCAGAAGACAAGGAACCTGGTTTCAACCGGCGCAGTTGCTGAAACAGTATTTTCAGACCGGCTCCAGACCCGCATTCTTGTAAGGGAGTCTCTGCAGGATAGTAAATTCCCTTTCCCTGATTTTTCAGCAGGGGCACAGCTGAGAATTTTTCCTGAAAGAAAGTATTTCATTTCGGCCAATTTTTCAAGGAACTCAAGGATACCATCCCTTAACGAAATGTACTGGGCTCCTGGCGGCAATCCGGACCTTAAAAATGAAACCGGCTATCTTTCTGAAATCTCCGTCTCTGCCGATCAGCGATTATCTTCAGAGATAAATATAAAATCGGGAATTACTCTTTTCCACAATATCATTTGCGACATGATAGAATGGCGCCCTGGTGAATTTGCCTACTGGGAAGCTGAGAATATCGGCAAAACCACCACATCAGGAATGGAAACGTCAGTCAGCCTGAGGTATTTCACATCTGGTTTAAATATCCTGTTAAACACAGGCTATACACTGACCATTGCTGAGAATAACTCCGGCAAGCAGCTTATATATGTTCCGGTAAACAGAATAAACGGGGCCGTTAGGATTGAAGGAAAGCATTTTTATTCGGGAATTATCACTGATTTTACGGGAAGAAGATTTCTTGATGCAGATAATTCCAGCTATCTGCCTCCATATTTTGTGAATAATCTGGAAATGGGAACAATGCTGAAAATAAAAGACAATCCGTGCAGTTTGAGCTTCACAATAAATAATATCTTCAATGTCAGCTACCAGAATATCGCCTGGTATCCGATGCCTGGAAGAGCTTTACTGGTTTCTGCCGTTTTTCAATTTAAATAATTAGATATGAAAAGGATAATTTTTCTTCTGACTTTACTATTGACTCTTTTTTCCTGCGAAAGTGAGCAGAACCCGGTGACAGTTATTTCTCCCGGTTCTTACCTTGACGGGCCTGGCGTTTTTGTAGTCAATGAGGGTAACTTCAGGTCGGGAAACGGCTCCCTTTCTTTTTTTTCATATGATTCAGCGAAAATATACAATGATATTTTCTTTAATGTAAATCAGAAGCTGCTGGGTGATGTGCCTTATACTATGAATTTTTCAGGATCTTATGGATATATCGTGGTAAACAACTCGAATAAAATTGAGGTTGTCAATGCAGACGATATGAAATCAGTAAAAACAATTACGGGTCTTATATCTCCAAGGTATATTTCATTTACAGGTGATGGAAGAGCATATATTTCCAGCCTGTATTCCGATTCCATAGCGATATACAGCGTTTCATCCGGATCAGTCAGTGGCTACGTCAACGCAAAAGGATCAACCGAATCCATTCTTGTTGTAAATTCTACGGCTTATGCTGCCAGATGGACAAACGACAATAAGATTCTGGTTATTAACACGATTAACAATAAGGTTACTGACTCCATTGAAGTCGGGATGGAACCTGAAAGCATGGTGGTCGACAGGAACGAAACACTCTGGGTCCTGTGCAACGGCGGCTGGCAGCGTGAAAATTACGCCGAACTGGATGGTATTAACATGGTGACAAATACAATTTCTTCCAGATTTGTATTCCCTTCAAAAACTGATTCTCCCACGTGTCTTCAGATCGACGGTAATGGTGAAACGCTCTACTTCCTTCAGGAGGGAGTAAGGAAAATGAGTATAAGCGACACCGGGCTTCCTTCTGTTCCATTGATCCTGCCAGGTGATCACAATTTTTATAAGCTCGGGATCAATCCCAATAACGGTGAAATTTTTGTTACGGACGCTGTCGATTACCTGCAGAAAGGTTACCTGCTGCGGTACTCAAAGAGCGGAACCCTGATCTCATCAATGCAGACGGAAATTATTCCGGGTTCAATGTATTTCAAGGTGAGCCCCATCGGAATAACTGAATAAATTATGGCCAGCAATGACAAACTTTTCATCCTTAAGGTAAAATTCTGTATTATTTTGCCCTTTATTCTCTCCTTTGCCTGTACAGAAATCAAGAATTCCGGCATGCAAAGTGCTGAAAAAAACGATCATGGCATTGTATCTTATGCGAAGAGGTTTAAAATTGAAAAACACGGGGTGTATTCGCAGCTTACGGTTATTAATCCATGGCAGGGAGCAGGGAACGTGATCCAGAAATGGTACCTTGTGAGAGATGGGATTAAACTTCCAGATGGCTTCGATACCGCAAGGGTGATTAAGATACCTGTAAAAAAGATAGTCTGCATGTCGACAACTCATCTGGCGATGATATCGGCCCTGCATGAAACCAATACTATCAAGGGCTTTTCAGGCACAGGTTTTCTTTACGGGCAGGAGTTCAGGGATAAAGCTTTTAAGGGAGAGATCCGTGAAATCGGATATGAGGATAACCTTAATAAGGAGCTGATTCTTGAAATTAAGCCAGATCTGGTGATGGCTTACGGAGTGGGCGGAGAGTCAGCAGGTTACACAGGTAAACTTAAGGAACTGGGCACAAGGGTCTTTTTCAATGCCGATTATCTCGAGACCGATCCTCTTGGCAAAGCTGAATGGATAAAGGTTTTTGGAGCACTCTACTGCAAGGAAAAAATGGCTGATTCTATTTTCAGTATCACTGCTGAGAAATACAATAAAATAAAAAAGCTTGTTTCCGAAAAGAAAACCGGTAGCCCCAAGGTCCTTCTGGGGCTACCCTTCAGGGATACCTGGTATGTTTCACCCGGTAATTCATATATCAGCAAACTTGTTTCGGATGCAGGAGGAACATACTTATGGGACGGGACTGAGTCATCCTTTTCAATGCCAATGAGCCTGGAAGCGGTATATACAAGAGGGGTGCAGGCTGTTTACTGGCTCAACTCAGGAACAGCCTCTTCCCTGAATGACATAACTGAAGTTGATCAACGTCTGGCTGATCTCCCCGCATTTAAGAGCGGAAACATATACAACACCAATAAAAGGAGTAATCCTGAAGGAGGAAATGACTACTGGGAGGAGGGGAGCATTAAACCTGATATTGTCCTTGCTGATATTGCTGAAATACTTCATCCTGAAATATTTCCGGGGAGGGAGCTTTTTTATTACAGAAAGTTAAAATGATACAAAGTTCAGGGCTGCAACAAAATGAGAGCTGATAACAAATTGCATAACAATAGATATGTTTATTGGTTTACTTCTATGGCCATGCTTCTGACTGTGGCTTTCATTCTCGACCTGTTTCTGGGATCAGTCGATCTCAAACTGTCTGATGTGATAAAAGCCTTGTTTCATGATGCAGGTTCAACTGTCGAAACAATTGTCTTTAAGTTCAGGCTTCCCAAGGCTGTCACAGCTATTACAGTGGGGATAGCTCTCTCGGTAAGCGGTCTGCAGATGCAGACTCTTTTCAGGAACCCTATGGCCGGTCCTGACGTGCTCGGAGTAAGTTCAGGTGCAAGCCTGGGCGTCGCTTTTTTAATTCTCGGCTTCTCGTCTGATATATCACCCGACATCATCAGAGGCGCAGGAAACTGGGCGATAGCAGCAGTTTCATGGGCAGGGGCAGGACTGGTAATGCTTTTGATGATGATAATATCAGCAAGAGTGAAAAGCATAATGACAATACTTATTCTGGGCATAATGCTCTCCAGCGGTATTTATGCAGTGGTCAGCATCATGCAATATTTCAGCAGTGAAACGATGCTTAAAACATATATCATATGGTCGATGGGAAGCCTGGGCAATCTTACATCATCGCAGCTGAATGTAATGCTGGCGTCAGTTGCGGTGGGGCTGATACTGTGCTTTTTTTCGGTGAAAATGCTGAATTCCCTGCTTCTTGGAGAAAACAATGCCAAAAGCATAGGGCTTGATATTAACCTGGCACGGTTCCTTATTATCACCGGGACATGCCTTTTGTCGGGTACTGTCACTGCTTTTTGCGGTCCCATAGGATTCATAGGTATTGCAGTGCCCCACGTAGCAAGAATCATTTTTAAAACTTCAGATCACAAAATCCTTATTCCCGGAACTATCCTTGCTGGCGGAATAATCATGCTCGCCTGTGATATCATTTCACAGGTACCGGGGTCGGACAGACTCCTGCCTGTCAATTCAATAACTTCATTGATAGGGATCCCCGTGGTTATATTGGTAATTTTAAGAAACAGGAGATACTCTGAAATTTTCTGATGAATACTTTCAGCGAAGAAATATTGTCATTCTCATCCCTTGAAATTGGCTTTTTCACAGGAAGAACAAAGCGTGTCATTCACCCTCCGCTGAAGGCAAGCGCAGTAAAAGGCGAGCTGATAGCGGTGATTGGCAAAAATGGGATAGGTAAAAGCACGCTTCTAAGGACCATGGCAGGCTTGCAGCCAGCTCTTGCAGGATCTGTCCGACTTTCAGGAAAAGATATGAAGGAATATTCAAGGAAGGAGATATCAGAAAGAGTTGGATTTGTTTCGACAGAAACAATAAAAGTAAGCAACATGACGGTATATGACCTTGTTTCGCTTGGAAGGTTCCCGCATACCAACTGGTTTGGCAGAATTGATGAAGTGAGCCATAAAGCCGTAATGGACTCTATTGCCAGGACCGGAATGGAAGGCCACTTCAACACCCCCGTGACAGAGTTATCCGACGGCGAGCGCCAGCGAACAATGATTGCAATGGTACTGGCTCAGGATGCGACCCTGATGATACTTGACGAACCAACTGCTTTTCTCGATGTCAGAAGCAGGTTTGAAATCCTGCATTTGCTTCATGACCTGACAAGAAAAAGGGGGAAGACAGTAATTTTTTCGACTCACGATTTCAACACAGCAATTTCACAGGCCGACAAAATCTGGCTGATTCAGGAAGGAAGCTTTACAGAAGGCGCTCCGGAAGACATAGTTCTTTCAGGTGCATTCAATAACCTGTTTGACAAGACATTTGTCAGGTTCAACATACACGACGGAAGCTTTAGCATGCAAAATGAAGTACATGGTTCAATTTCAGTAAAAGGGGATGGAAATATCAGATACTGGACAAACAGAGCAATAATACGGTCGGGCTATTCTATTGAAGATTCAGGTTTCAGCGCCGAAGTATCAGTACCTTCAGACAATGATCCATCATGGAGGTTCACAACCGGCAATTTGTCCGAATCGTTCCGCTCACTTTATGATCTGGCTTGCTGGCTGAGAAGCAACGGCAATCTTATTTCCTGAAATACTTACGATAGTTTTCGATGAATGAAGGAACATCTTCCACACTCAGCTTTTTTGCTATGATAGTCTTGTTCCTGTCAAGAATATAGATCATAGGAGTTGCCTGGACATTGTAATAATATCCAAAATTTGATTTTCTTTCGGGATCCCAGCCATTGATCCAGTCAAGCTTGTTATCCTCAATGTATTTTTCCCATTTTCCCCTGTCAGCTGTTGTGCATACTGCAAAAACTTCGACACCTTCATTCTTTGCCTTGTCATAATAAGCTTTGAGTTTTGGAGTGGCTTCCTTGCAGTGGCCGCAGTTGGGCTCCCAGAAATAGAGAATCGTGAATTCCTTATCGACATCATACAGTGATACATAAATTCCCTTGTACGAATCCATCACAAGGTTTTGTGCCTTCTTGCCAATCAGGTTTGGCCTGATCAGTTCCACTTCTTTCTTCAGGTCACTCTTGAACTCATTTGAAACCCAGTCAGCTTTGCCGGAAAGGTAAATGTCATCAGCTAGTTTGACGACCACAGCATCATGTCCCATGATCTCACTCTCCCTGAAATGATTAAACAGAAAGACTGCAACAAACTGGTAAACTTTGTGATTGTCTTTCACCTTGTTGATCAGCTTATCCATCTCCTTGTTAATTGAATCGGGAGACTGAACAACTACATTTGTAAAAAAGGTATTAAGCCTGGCCTGTAGTACCGGCGTCCGAAGCAACCTTTCATCATTAAGATCAACATTATCAAAAAAATGATCCTTATTGTAAAGATACGACATGAGCCATCTGACTGAATCAGGATTCTGGGTCCCTGCAGGCACATTGAAAACAGGGGTCTCAACAGGAAGCATTGCCCTGACAAGCACAGAAAGCAGAGTGCCCTCATTTTCTTTAATGACACCCTTTAAGTAAGATTTCATCTCTTCTTCCTGGATTTTCTGCTTTTCAGAAAGGATCTTTAATGAGTCGGCATTCTGCCTGTTATTCTGAATCCTCCTAGATATCCTTGATGCCTTCTTTTGCATTTCAACCCAATGCTTCTGGTAGATGATAAAAGTTGTATTCTCATCGGACCCTGTGAAACGCAGTGTATTAAAATAATCAGGATATGAACATTTTATATCAAAATGTTGCTTTTCCGGCATAAGAACTTCGAAATATTGTTTCCCGGGAAGGACAACAAGATAAATCCCCTGGGGCAATTCTTCTTTGCCTGAAAAAACTCCGTACCCTTTTTTGTCAAGCTTAATCGTGTCCTTAAGATATTGCTTATCGCCGAAATGGTACGCAAGATAAACCGTGGAGTCGGGCAGTCCATTGACTGTGACCGATATCTCATATCCCTTTTTGCCCTGTCCATGCGAAAAGACGCAGGCTGCGACAAGAATCAGAGAGATTACTGTTTTCCTCATTATAATTATTTACCTTAAAATAATGTATGCAAAAATAACTATTGCAATTTCTTTGCCAAATCAGGAGCCTCGGAATATTAAGAAATAAATTGTATTTTTGACAAATTAAACCTGGTCACTTTATAAAGTGAATATATCGATACTTATTCCGGTCAACAATTTTGACATTGTTGCACTCGTCGAGAGTCTGAAAGGTGGAATGGGATCCGTCCCGGAGTTCAATGAAATACTCATTGGCGATGACGGTTCGTCAGAAGAATACAGAAAGATATACAGATCGATTGAATGCGGGAACATTAGGCTTATCGTATCCGAAAAAAACATTGGCAGGGCTTCAATACGAAACCGGTTGATAGCGCAAGCCAAAGGTGATTATCTGTTGATTATTGACGCCGATGCGATGCTTCCGGGAACTGCTGAAGTGTTTATGAGCAATTGGCTTAAATATCTTGTTACATCAAGGGTCATATGCGGCGGGATCATGTATCGCCAGAGCCCGCCTGGAGATCCTGAGAAGATGCTCAGATGGAAATACGGGATCAGAAAAGAACAGCGAAAGGCAGCAGAAAGAAATAAAAACCCGCATGCAAGTTTTTCAACTTTCAACGTGCTGATCGAAAAGGGTATTTTCTCTAAGCTAAGGTTTTACGAAGAACTGAAACAGTATGGTTACGAAGATACTCTGTTTGCCTACCAGCTAAAAAAAGCCGGCATAAATATATTACACATCGACAACGGACTTGTACATGAGGGCCTTGAGACAAACAGGGAATTTCTTGCAAAAACAAAGCTCAGCATGGAAAACCTTAGCCGGCTTTATGACAATGTTACTGATAAGAAAACATTCTCATCAACTGTCAGGATTGTAAGAATATACAGGTACCTCAGATTCTTCCATATGACAAGGGTCCTGGCAGGAATATTTATCCATTATCGGGACAAAATGGAAAAACGGCTTGACTCGGCGAATATATTAGTTGAATTGTTCGAATTTTACAAAACATGCATGTTCTGCACTTTCAGGGAAATACACAGGAGAAGAAAGTTACTGCCGATGTTTAATATTCCTCCTGACATAATTTAATAATTTATACGTCGATTCTCCTCATTTCCATGTTCCCGTCTCCTCTTCTTTCTGCCATAAGAACAAAACCGAACCTGTCGGTCATGGTGCATAGGAAATAATCGGAAGGAGGAGAAAAATCAGCATTCTCAGGATTAAAGAATCTTTTGCCTGAGCTGTTCCTGAGATCAGCAATCCGGGCATCGAATTTTCTGTTTTCACCATTGAGCAGCGATCTAATATATTCAGCGCAAATGATGTCTTCTTCTGCCGATTCTGTTGCCCTGTATCCCATTGCAACAAGAGAGACATGATCAGCTCCTGTCTGAATGATGTATTTTGCAATTGCCGATGCATTCACAAGGCTCCCTGCCAGAACCTTATGACAGTTGACTGCATTTAATAATCCATTGGTTCCGGCACTGGTCGTATGGATCAGGGTTTTCCCTTCGAGATTGCAGCAGATTATTTCAGTAGGACTGTTCCCCAGGTCAAAACCGTCAATCCGGCGTTCGTCCCTTTCGCCTGCAAGCACAGCGTTTTTGTGTTTCTTCCTGAGCTCAAATGCTTCTTTAACGCCGTTTGTGGCAATAACATTGGCAGCTTTACCCGCATAAGCATAACATTCAACGGAAAAAGCCCTGAATACATCAATTATTACAGCTACTCCCCTGGCGAGTCTGGCGCCTTCAACTAATTCAAGAATTTCAGTTTTCATCTTACCTGGCACGAGTCTGCAAAAATAGGAAATATTTTTATTTGAGGTATTTTGTATATTTGAGGCTGAGAGTTTTAGAATAAGTTTTATGGCAAAGCCGCTTCCGTGGATTCTCGAAAAGATAAAGAGTCTGAACAATATTATCTGGCATACTTCGCTGTCGGATCTTTCAAAAGGCAAATCCTTTATATTTAAGCAATCCAGAATACTCCTTCTTTCAATCCGTGGCTTCTTTGATGACAAGGTTCAGATGAGGGCTGCATCGCTGACACTTTATTCATTATTGTCTATTGTTCCTATTGTGGCTATTGCTTTTGCCATTGCAAAAGGATTCGGACTTGATCAGAATCTTGAACATATTCTAACCAGGGAATTCAAGACACAGCCTGAGGTTCTTAACTGGATACTGGCTGAATCAAGAACAGCCCTTCAGCAAACAAGGGGTGGTTATATAGCAGGTATAGGAGTTGTCATACTCTTCTGGTCGGTCATGTCACTTCTAAATCGTATTGAAAGTTCCTTCAATCATATCTGGGAAATCCGGATACAAAGGACATGGTACAGAAAATTTACTGATTACCTGACTATCATGCTTATCACTCCGGTATTTCTGATTCTCTCGAGCAGCATAACAGTCTTTGTAAGCACACACCTTACCGAATACCTTAGCAAAGCTGCAATACTTGATGTTCTAAAGCCATTCGTCGGCTTTCTTGTCAAGTTTGCCCCATATTTACTGACATGGGTTGCGCTTACAATGGTATTCATTGTTATGCCAAACACAAGGGTGAAATTTGTGCCGGCACTTGTAGCAGGGATCGTAACCGGTACGATTCTGCAGATACTCCAATGGTTATATATCGATCTTCAGTTTGGCATATCAAAGCTAAGTACTATTTACGGAAGCT
Organism: uncultured Bacteroidales bacterium; assembly: GCA_963789985.1. GTDB lineage: Bacteria > Bacteroidota > Bacteroidia > Bacteroidales > VadinHA17 > LD21. The sequence goes on from CAWBNA010000019.1 coordinate 389,768, forward strand.
TTGCTGCCATTCCGCTTTTTATAGCCTGGCTCCAGATCAGCTGGACAATAGTGCTTATAGGGGCAGAGCTGTCATTTGCCAATCAGAATGTTTCAAGGTATGAGTATGAATCCGAAGCGCTTAATGTAAGCCATTACCAGAAAAGAGCTCTCGTCCTGATGATAATGAATATGATTATCAAGACCTTTTCGAAGGGAGATAAGCCGATAAGCGCTGAGAAGATAGCCGGTTCGCTCAAGATCCCGTACAGGCTTGTCAATGATATACTTCAGGATCTCAGCAGTATTGGCCTGTTATCTGTCATTCAGAAAGATAAACATCAGGAACGTTTTTTCCAGCCCGGCCTTGACATAAACAGGATGACCGTAAGCTATGTCCTTTCACAGGTTGATAAGAAGGGAACAAAACTGCATATTTTTGCTAAAGGCAAGGAGTATGATAAAGTTGTGATGATACTGGATAAATTAGATAAGCTGATCACAGATTCGGATGAGAACATTCTTGTCGGAGATTTATAAATATAAATAAAGGTCTGAACTTTTTTAGCCTGTTTCCGCGGCTCCTGACATATAGATGCTGATTTTATTTCTTTTGGCCTTTTGCCTTGAATTTTCTCACAAATTCCACGAAATCAAAATATGACTTCCATTCATGAAATATATAATGGGGAAGGTCCAGTACAACATGTTTCGTCCCTGGTTGTTTTTCCCAGTATTCATTAAGGTTGTTCGCAGGGAACACTCTGTCATACATGCTGGTTACAGCATAATTCCACCTGAAGCCAGGCTCTTTCTGTTCCATTGTCCTGTTGTAGAGCCATCTTAGCTCATCATGCAATGATTTTATTGTCCTGTGCGGAATCCGGTCTATATTCTGAAGGTATGTTCTCTTATCTCCAAACATCCTGAGATAGAACTTTTCCATGTTTTTTTCCGTAAGATTATTGAGTGTTCCCTCAAAGATATAAACCGGAACCCCATAATAATCATCTGCAGGGATAGGAGTACCATTGACTGCAATTGTAATGTCGGGTCTGATACCGGTTTTTGGAAGCAGGTACTCGGCAGCCCAGACACCTATCGACCATCCGATCAGAGCTATTTTTCTGTAGGTTTTTGTCTCAGGAAGGACAAGGGCTTCGTCAGCTGAATAGTTATAAAACAAAATAAAATCAAAATCATCATTGCATAACGGGGTAAAGACATTTTCATCAGTTCCCCAGTCTCCGTACATTACAATAAGTACGTCATTCTTTTCCATTCTCCTGATGTATGTCTTCACTGATGTCCAGGGTTATTTAAAAACTACGATCATCAAGCAGTGACTTCTTGAACCAAAGATAGCTTTTTTTGAATTGATGAAGCGCTTTGCGGAGTGCTTCATGATATATTGATCAGTTTAAAATTTATTTTTATTGCAGGGCAGTTAAAAAAAAACAGCCGTTTGATGGCTGCATGTCAAAAAAATAAGAGGAGGGAGGGCTGCTGTGAAAATCAGGGAGCGGGCTTTATTAGTGAGATAATTCCCGTTTCTACTGTCTGATAAAAGGACGGAACCATAGTAAGCTGGCGCTAAACCTTATGTTCCTGATGTGAAAGTCAATGTCTGCAATACAATCCTGATGATTTCCATTTACAACCCTCGTTTTTCTCCTCTTATACCAATAGCATGAGCTAGGAACAAATTTATGTAAAAGATTCAGAATTATCAAATCTTATTAAAGAAAATTATCACTGCAATGAAACGGCTTTTGATTAAAAAATCCTGAATGTTTACAAATGCATTATTATATTTTGATTAAATATTAATTAAATTTGATAAAGAACCTGACTCTATTAATTCCATGGTTGCCGAACTCGAAAAAATTAGCTATGATGACACTGGCGGATTCAGAGCAGAATATATCTCTGAAACATATGGCTTTTGGCATTTTCATCCCGAGTATGAAGTAGTTCTCAATACAAACAGTAACGGGACACGAATTGTTGGCGACAGCGTGGAATTGTTTGATAAGTATGATCTGGTGCTCATTGGAGGAAACATTCCTCACTGCTGGAATTACTATAGAAAAGAAGATGCAATACCCGGGGAGACAGGAATGATCCTCCACTTTAAAATCGACTCGCTTGGCGAAGATCTTTTATCACAACATGAAATGCATAAGGTGAGAGAACTGCTAATTGACTCCCAGCGTGGAATTGCCTTCTCAACAGATGATGCCAGAAAAGCCGAACACTTTCTTATTAACATTGTCAATAACAGGGGTATTGACAAAATGATAAGCTTCTTCGGACTCCTGAAAGTTCTCTGTGAATCTGAAAGCAGAAGATTCCTCTGCTCAGAAACCTATAAGCTTGCTTTTGACGAGCGGGGGAACAAAAGAATGACGGATGTGTATAATTATATCAGGGAAAACTACAACAGGCAACTGACTCTTGAGAAGATTTCACGCATTGCGCACATGAGCCCTTTTGCCTTCAGCAGGTATTTCAAGAAAAACAGCGGAGCCGGATTTATAGAGTACCTTAACAGGGTAAGGATGAATAAGGCATGTTACCTGCTCCGCGAAACTGAATACCAGATTCACGCGATTTCCGCAGAATGCGGCTTCCTGAGCATTTCCAACTTCAACAAACAGTTCAGAAAGACTGAATGCCTTTCACCCCGTGAATACAGGGAACAGTTCAGGTAAAAGACGCTAAAATTTGTTTATTTTGGTGCGCTGGATAACTAATAATTTTTTATATGGCAATGACCATGCTGGAAAAAATCCTGGCCAGCCATTCCAGGCAAAAAACTGTAAGGCCAGGTGAAATTGTTGATATTGAAATTGATGTAAGGGTTGCCAGGGATTTTGGCGGTGCCAATGTCGTTAAAAACCTGAGAGATTACGGATTGAATATTGAAGATCCGGCAGCAACATTTTTCACTTTTGATTGCAATCCGACAGGTTCTGATCAGAAATATGCTGTAAACCAGCATATCTGCCGTTTATTCGCCAGGGAACATGGAATCAAGGTATATGATATCGACAGTGGCATCGGTACTCATATTCTCATTGATGAAGGTATCGTATTTCCCGGCGCTACAGCGGTTTCCACTGATTCGCATGCAAATGTTCTGGGGGCCATCGGCGCTTTTGGTCAGGGAATGGGAGACATGGACATTGCAGCCGCCTGGAGCCAGGGCAGGATCTGGTTTAAAATACCTGAATCAGTGAAGATAAACCTGACCGGGAAATTGCCCGGTAATGTCAGCCCAAAAGATGTTATATTAAACCTGCTTCGAATTTTTGGAGCAAATTCACTGCTTGGTTTCTCAATTGAACTTTCAGGCGCAGTCGCCGGGAAAATGTCACTTGATGACCGGATAACAATTTCTTCCATGGCCACCGAAATGGGAGCTATAATTATCCTCTTTCCTCCTTCAAAAGAAATAACAGGATACTGCCAGGCGCATTCAAAATCGACATTTGTGCCTGTTTACGCTGATGCAGATGCAGCATATTCCGAAACATACGATATCGATGCATCAAAATTCATCCCAATGGTCTCCCGGCCCGGAGAACCGCATGATACAGTTGACATCAAAGAAGTTTACGGTACCAGGATTGATTCCGCCTTTATTGGAAGCTGTACAAACGGAAGGATGAAAGATATGCAGGTTGCTGCGGATATTCTGGCAAACAGGAAGATTGCACCAGGGGTTGTTCTTAAAATAGTACCTGCTACGGACCTTATCTGGAATGAATGCCTGGAAAAAGGTATTATTGATATTTTCAAAAAAGCTGGTGCCCTTGTGTCAAATGCCGGATGTGCCGGTTGCGCAGCCGGACAGGTCGGACAGAACGGTTCAGGAGAGGTGACCGTCAGCACAGGCAACAGAAATTTCCCAGGCAAACAGGGCAAAGGTGATGTGTTCCTGGCTTCACCTGATGTCGTTGCAGCATCTGCTGTTGCCGGATTTATAACCACTCCTGACCGAATTCCGATCAAAACTCCTGAATTTGCTCCTGCAACCAAAACCGCAGTAAAAGCAAAAGTCGTTCCGGCCGATAAACCAAAATCGGGAAAGCCCTCAATTGCTGAAGGCAAGGTTTGGTTTATAAAAAAAGACAATATTGACACTGATATGATTTTTCACAACAGATACCTTTCAATTACAGATATCAGGGAAATGGGACAATATACATTCGACAACCTGAAAGGATATGAGGATTTCGCAAAAAAGGGGAAACCCGGAGATATTGTAATTGCAGGCAAGAACTTCGGATCAGGAAGTTCAAGACAGCAAGCGGTCGATTGTTTTTTGTCACTTGGAATTCAGGCCATTGTGGCTGAATCGTTTGGTTCAATTTATGAAAGGAATGCAATAAATGCTTCATTCCCTGTAATGTCCTGTAAGAATATAGCAGAACTTGATCTGATTGACGGTGACACTGTCAGAATCAACTACCTGGCAGGAAAGATTGAAAATCTGAGAAACAACAAACATGCGAGTGCGGAGCCATTCTCTGAAGTTCAGTATGCGATTTATCAGAACGGAGGCCTTCTGCATAAATAAAAAACGATTTGATATTAAAAGAAAATTATGAGAAAACATACATTCGCTGAAAAAATATTCAAAGCAAACAAAGGAACAATAGTATTCGCCAAACCCGACATAATTCTGACGCATGACAATACTTCAAGTATTTACAAAACTTTTCAGAAAATGGGAGGCGACAGGGTTTCAGATCCTGATCAGATGCTGGTGGTCCTTGATCATAACGCACCGCCAGCTGATGCAAAACTGGCAACGCAGTACCAGGAGATCAGGGATATTGTTGCAGATCAGGGAATTAAAAAATTTTATGACGCAGGCAGAGGAATTTGCCATCAGATAATGTCGTACCATGCCTTGCCAGGAATGCTTATAGTCGGAAGCGACAGCCATACCTCAACTGCCGGTGCTTTCAATGCCTTCGCTGCAGGAATCGACAGAACCGAATCAGCCGGCATCTGGAAACGAGGTGAGACCTGGTTCAGGGTGCCTGAGTCTATTAAGATAAATCTTACAGGAAGGCTTGGTGAAAATGTTTTTGCCAAGGATCTGGCTCTCTGGATTATAGGCATGATCGGCTCAGATGGTGCTAATTACCTGTCGGTCGAGTATCATGGCGAAGGAGTAAAAACTCTTACAATATCGGACAGGATGACACTTGCAAATATGGGATCTGAAATGGGAGCTAAAAATGTGGTTTTTCCATATGATCAGGTGCTGAGTGACTTTCTTGCCAGGAGGGAGACTCATTTTACAGGAGTCTGGGCAGATGAAGGAGCAGATTATCTGCGTGAAATAGAGGTCAGTCTAAATGATGTCGTACCGGTTGTTGCTGCTCCTCACAATGTCGATAATGTACTCTCTGTTTCCGAAGCGGAAGGCACTGTTGTTAATGAAGGCCTTATAGGCACCTGCACAAACGGGAGAATAGAAGATTTAAGGATCGCTGCAGAGATACTCAAAGGGAAAAAAATCAAAAATGGTTTTCAGCTGAATGTAATTCCGGCATCCGACAGGATATACCTTCAGGCAATAAAAGAAGGTATAATAACTACTCTTGTCGAATCGGGAGCAAATATCCTTACGCCGTCGTGCGGCCCATGCCTTGGAACGGGACAGGGAATCCCTGCAAACGGGCATACTGTTATCTCAACTGCAAACAGGAATTTTCCCGGGAGAATGGGCAACAAGGAGGCCTCAATATACCTGGCTTCTCCGGCAACTGTGGCCTGGTCAGCATTAACCGGATTAATCACTGATCCGGGAAGCAGGAAGGACAGAGTCAGATTCCCATATCATGTCGGACAGAGCAAAACTTTTGAAATAAAGCAGGGCGAAATAAGAAAAAGCCTGAATGTATGGGATTATTCTGATTTCGATAATCTCAATACGGATCAGATGTTTGCGGGGAAGCATACTTACAATATCTTAAGTTCTGATCCCTCCTCGATAATTCCTCATCTTTTTGAAGATTTTGATCCTGCATTCAGGTCTGAGTTAAGGCCGGGGGATATAATTATTGCAGGTGATAATTTCGGCTGCGGAAGTTCAAGGGAACATCCATCGGTCGGACTGGCATATTCGGGAATCAGGGCTGTAATAGTTAAGTCGGTTAACAGAATCTTTTACAGGTCGGCAATCAATCAGGGTCTGGCGCTTATTGTAAACAGGGAAGCGGTTGAGGCATATAAGCATGGTGATTTTGTGGATATCAGTTTTGACAGGGGCGAAATCAAAATCGGAGAAAGGAAATTTACATTTGAACCTCTGCCTGATAAGCTAAAACAGATTATCGATAAAAAGGGTCTTGTGAATTATATGAAATCTGCATGAAGTTTCCGGTCAGGCTATTGTCATTCCGGGAAAGCATTCCGGAATAACAGATATAGCTGATCTGACTGCAAAAAAGGTATGCCCTTTAATGTGCTTCTTGTGATTCCGGCGCGATTGTTCGCTACGCACAGGCATGCACACAACCTGCTCACGAGCTCACTCACTACGTTCGCTCGGTTCGAACTTCCCCTCCCTTCGCGTTCGAATCGCTCCTGTTTCTGCTACTTAATGTGGTTATCTTTACTTAAAAGTAAGAACAGCTTAATCAGTTGCCTTCTTGTGATTCCGGGGCGATTCGAACGCCCGACCCACAGCTTAGAAGGCTGTTGCTCTATCCAGCTGAGCTACGGAACCAATTACAGGCTGCAAAAATACATTTTTTTTCAATTTCAGCAACGGGAATTTTCTTGCTTTAGTGGCCCGAAGCCGCTCTTTTTTTCAGCTCGTCAGCTTCAAGTTTCTGAGCAATTGTAAACTCTGTTCCGCATTGAGTACACGCATAATTCAATAAGAAAGCCCCTGTATAATAGACTTTTTCAAGGTGCGGGTGACCGCAGGGCTTATTGCCCCAATCCTGCCTGATTTTCAACATCTTATTATATTCCATTTTTTATTTTAATTATTATTTAAAGCCTTTTAAAAGGAACAAAACGCACAAAGGTGATACGGCTTTTAAGGATCTTCCCGTTCTTTTTTTCGATAAGCATGAGTTCCTGCACTTCGGTTGAAGCTCCGACAGGTATGACAAGTCTTCCGTTTTCAGCAAGCTGATTAACGAGAGGAGGAGGAATTTGATCTGCAGCTGCTGTTACAAGGATGATATCAAATGGAGCACGTTCTTCCCATCCTTTATAGCCGTCGCCAAATTTTACCGTTACATTCCTATAGCCAAGTTTCTGAAGTCTGGCGGCTGATTCACTGGCAAGTTCAGGCACTATTTCAATCGAATAAACTTCTTTCACAATTTCTGCAAGGATGGCAGCCTGGTAACCTGAACCGGTTCCAATTTCAAGAGCTTTTTTGTCATATGAAGGCCTGGCGGCCTCAGTCATGCAGGCAACTATATAAGGCTGTGAGATGGTCTGACCATAACCGATAGGTAAAGGGTAATCGTTATATGCTTCTTTTTCGTATTCCCTTGGAACAAACAGGTGGCGCGGAACTTTTTTCATTGCTCTCAGCACCGCGGTATCTGACACTCCGCGGTCGCTTATCTGCACTCTGACCATATTCAGTCTTGCAGTTTCGAATTCGTTATTCTGTTGAAAAGGAAGCTTTTTCATTACGATAGAATAACTTTCACAAGTTACAAATTAAAGAGATCAAACCAAAGTCAAAATATTTATGGGGAAGAGCTGTTTTGCTGTGAATTATATGTCAGCCAGTCAAGGATTCCTGAATGAAGTATATTTTGTTCAATCAAATGGGATGTGGCGGAAAGAGGGAAGAAGGAATTTAAAGATAAAAATATATCACTGATATAATTATTATACATGTAATATATGAAACTTTCAGATACCTAAACTGAACTTAATCTGACTTTACCCCACAATCTCGCCAAAAACCGACAAAACCCCATCGCCAAGATACCTTACAACAGGCCATATAGGCAACAGGTTGACCTTCGTGAACATCGTAATCAGTATCAGCACAAAGAAAAAATACGATCCGTACTTGTAAAATCCTTCATATACTACCGGATATTTCTTGAAATAACTAAGAAGAAGATGGGAACCATCAAGCGGTGGCAGAGGTATAAGATTAAAAACAAAAAGCCCCCAGTTGATATAAATGCCGTAAATGAACATTTCATTCATTATAATCATCCCATTGCCTGAATAGGCCTGGATAAAATGCCTTATAACAACATATATCAGTGAAAGAATTATCGCCGTAACTGCATTCGATAACGGCCCGGCAACCGCTATCTTTATGACATCCCTTTTCGGATTCCTGAGATTCTGCTCGTTGAACTGAACAGGCTTAGCCCATCCGAATCCGGCAACGAGAAGCATAATAAATCCCAGGATATCAATATGTTTAAAAGGGTTCAGGGTAATCCTTCCCTGCTCCTTGGAGGTGGAGTCCCCGCACTTGTCGGCAACAAATGCATGACTGAACTCGTGCACCGTGAGGCCTATAATTATGCCCGGAAGAAACTCAATAACCCTCAGAAAATCAAAATGCTCCATTTCGTGGGAAATTCACCGGTCAATTCCTGGTTTTTTTGACGGGCAGCCAAAAATCAGATTCCCTGAGCCCGCACTTTCTTATCATCTCAATTGCATACCGGGCACCATGGAAATTCTCATCCATGTTGTTGGTGCCTACTGTGAATTTAACCCCTGCCTTCTTTGCCCTCCTGATGAATTCCGCCGAAGGTATCTTGTACCTGTTGTTTATTTCAATTGCAATGTTATTGTTCTTTGCGGCATTTATGACCTTATCCATACGTTCCGGCGTCCAGAAAAAATCATACCTGGCCGACATCCGGTCAGGAAGATAAGTGGAATTCACATATATATTAATAGGTTCCGTATTCATAATACCGACAATTGTATTTACAAGGTTGTCCATAAACTGCTGCTCATCATCAATCCATGTCTCGGAAGGTATCCAGATACGATTCCTTCTTCCTTTTGAATCAGTAAAAGTCATGGCATCGGTGAAAATATAATCAAATTTTGCTAACGATTCCTTTGAAAAGATATTTACCCATTCCCGTCCCTCAGCCTGCATAGCAACATAAAACTGAGGATAATTTTTAAAAAGGGCCACCACCGAATCAATCTGGCTGTCAGAATGAACCGGGAATCCAATGCCGCAGTTAACCGCAATGCCATAATTTATATTTTCAGCTTTTGATTTTTTTGCAGCATCATCAAGCGTGAGTTTCCCTTTCAAATGCACATGCAGATCCGTGATCTGAAACGGAGCCATTTCCGTACAGGCGGAAAGGGTTATAAATAACAATGCGGCAATGCTGAATATTGACTTCTTCATTTCAGTAAGTATTATGATTATTAATATCTTATGAAAAATTGTACTGTAAATTAAATTATCCGGGATAAATCTAATCAAAAAACAGATGAACAGGCAAAACATTAAACTTTTAATTCACTTAATTTAAGTTTACATTTGTCCCGCGTCCGTCAGGAGCTTATTGATTTTTTAAAATGAGATGTATTATGAAAAGAGCACTCCTGTCCATAACCATGTTTGTGTTTATCCTGATTCCGGAAATTTACTGTCAGGATTCATCACGCATTGAGGTTTATCTTCTTACATGCGGCCCTGGAACAGAAACTTATTCCATCTATGGACACAGTGCAATCAGAATTGTGATTCCTGAAAAAAAAAGTGACCTTGTCTATAACTGGGGTGTGTTCGATTTCAACACGTCAAACTTCGCTCTGAAATTCGCCAGGGGACGCCTTGATTATATGCTCGGAGTTTACCCTTTTTCCATTTTTCTGCAGGAATATGAATCTGAGAAGCGCTGGGTTGTTTCACAAAAAGTTATTCTTGAAGGTGATGAAACCGCCAAACTTTTTTCACTGATTTCTGAAAATCTTAAGCCTGAAAATATCAAATACAGATATGACTTTTTCTACGACAACTGCTCAACACGAATACGTGATCTTTTTGAGAAAATATTCGCCGGAAACCTCATTTATCCGCCTGAAGAGCCCAAAAGGAATCTGCCGACTTTCAGGAATCTTATCGGACAATACCAGAAAGGGTACCAATGGCTAAACTTTGGAATTGATCTGCTTATAGGTTCACCTGCCGAAAAAAAAGCAGGATTCAGGGACAGGATGTTCCTTCCTCTTGACCTGAAAGACGGATTGACGTCTGCTAATGTAAGAAGAGACGGTAGAATTTCACCGATTCTCAGAAATCCTGAGCTTGTCCTGAAAAATCCGACGCCTGATAATAAGGTCAAACTTCTCGAGTCCCCATTCTTTGCCTTTTCTCTCCTGTTAATAATCGTCATAATCATGACAACCATGGTACGGAAACCTTCAGCAAACAGGGTAATTGACATCTTCTTTTTTATCATTTTTTCTGTCTTTGCAGGATTAATGATATTTTTTAATTTCATGACCGACCACCAGCAGACAAAATGGAACTTCAATATAATCTGGCTGAACCCTTTTATTTTATGCTGCCTGGCAAGCCTTATCGCCCACAGAAACTGGCAGATCGTTTTCAGGATAACATTCTTCCTCGCACTTATCTTCCTTGCATTTGTGGCAGTTATTCCACAGCATATAAATGACGGCCTCTTCCCCTTGATTATCATACTGATGCTGAGGAGCTCCATAAGGTCAGAATTCTCCTGGAACCCACTGAACCTTCCTCATTTAACATAACTTTAACTTTTCTTAACGCATTATTATAACTAGACCGGCTTTTTTTGTGTGGCTTTTTCTAACCAAAGAGGAGATTGTAAACTATTAAAATTAAACAAAAAATTATATTTGCTACTTAAAATTTTAAGCTATGGAGCAAACTGCTGATATAAGAATACTTAATGAAAAAATTGAGAAAGAAAGCTCTTTTGTCGATATCGTCAGAATGGAAATGAACAAAGTTATAGTAGGGCAGAAACATCTGACTGATTCCCTGCTGATCGGCCTTCTGGCTAACGGGCACATCCTTCTTGAAGGGGTACCCGGATTGGCAAAAACTCTTGCAATAAAATCACTTGCATCAATTATTGATGCAAAATTCAGCCGGATACAGTTTACGCCGGACCTTCTCCCAGCTGACCTCATAGGCACTTTGATCTATAGTCAAAAAAAAGAAGAATTCGTTGTTAAAAAAGGGCCGGTTTTTGCAAATTTCATTCTTGCTGATGAGATAAACAGATCACCTGCAAAAGTTCAAAGCGCATTGCTTGAGGCCATGCAGGAGCGTCAGATCACAATCGGGGAATCGACATTCATTCTGGACGAACCATTCATGGTTCTTGCAACACAGAACCCTATTGAACAGGAAGGTACATATCCGCTTCCTGAGGCACAGATCGACAGATTCATGCTGAAAGTAATAATTGACTATCCGTCGATGGATGAAGAAAAACTTATAGTCAGGGAAAACCTGGCTAAGGATTTTCCAAAGGCAAACAGAGTAATCAAAACAGATGACATTATAAGAGCACGGAGTATTGTCAGAGAAGTTTATATGGACGAAAAAATTGAAAATTATATACTTAATATCGTTTTTGCCAGCCGTAATCCGGAAAAATACGGACTTCCTTCATTTACTCCGATGATTTCTTACGGTGCTTCACCAAGAGCTTCAATATACCTCGCGATTACTGCCAAAGCCTATGCATTTATCAGACGGAGAGGCTATGTTATCCCTGAAGACGTCAGGGCTGTGTGCATCGATGTGATGCGCCACAGGATCGGACTGACTTATGAAGCTGAAGCCGAGAATGTCAATCAGGACAAGATAATTTCAGAGATACTTAATGTTGTTGAGGTGCCCTGATGAAACTGGAGACCGGAATTTGTCTGGTGTGCCCGCAGGAGAACGAAGAGCGTGACTATTAAGTTTTCGCAAGGTGGAAGCAGTAGAGCTATTAAAAAAAGTAAGAAGGATTGAGATCAAAACCCGTGGGCTTACCCGGCATATTTTTGCCGGGGAGTATCACAGTGCGTTCAAGGGCCGAGGCATTGCTTTCAGTGAAGTCAGGGAATACCAGTACGGAGATGATATCAGAAGCATCGACTGGAACGTGACTGCCCGTTTTAACCATCCTTACATAAAGGTTTATGAGGAAGAAAGGGAACTTACGGTAATGCTCCTCGTCGATGTAAGCGGATCCGGGAACTTTGGAACTGCTGTAAGCTTCAAGAGGGATATCATGACCGAAGTTGCTGCAGTGCTCTCGTTCTCGGCTATATACAACAATGACAAGATCGGAGTAATCTTCTTTTCAGATGCTGTTGAAAAATTTATTCCGCCGAAAAAAGGCAGGAAACATATACTTAGAATCATAAGGGAACTTCTTGATTTTAAGCCTGCAAGCAACAAGACCAGCCTTAGCGAACCTTTGCGGTTCCTTACAAATGCCATAAAGAAAAGATGCATCGCATTCATCATTTCTGATTTTCTTGCCCCTGATTTTGAGGAAGCTCTGAAAATAGCTTCAAACAAGCACGACATAGTAGCACTTAAGGTGTTTGATCCGATGGAAAAGGCTATCCCGGATATCGGCTTTATCAAAATATTAGATAATGAAAGCGGAAGGGAAGAATGGATAGATACATCCTCGCGCCATAACAGGGATGCCTATGCAGAGTGGTGGAATCAGCATGTAGCGAATATCAGCAGTATTTTCAGAAAATGCGGAGTTGATTATACCGAATTATGTACGAGTGAGGATTATGTGAAACCACTCATGAAATTGTTTGAGAACAGGTAATGCGATGAAGAAATTAATAATCCCTGTAATATTCCTTTTGTTAATATACCCTGTGACGGCAAGCGGTCAGGATATAACTGTGTCGGCTTCATTCGACACTTCCAGGATCTTTATAGGCGATCAGATTAATTTTTCAGTCTCGATAAATCAGCCAGATGGCATGAGGCTGGAATTTCCATTATTCACGGACACGCTTGTTAAAAACATTGATATCCTTTCCGGTCCGAGGACCGACAGCGCAAAAATTTCATCGGGACGGATAAAAATAACTGAAAAATATCTTGTCACATCATTTGATTCGGGCACTTACAGGGTTGATCCTGTTTTTATTGAACTGAAAGATGCCAGGGGAGTCAAAAGGTTTTATTCCGACTATTCATACCTTAAAGTGCTGCGGACCCAGGCAGCGCCTTCCGATACATCAATGAAAATCTTTGATATAGTTAAACCCTACAAGGCTCCTTTGACTCTCGGAGAGATTATGCCATACATACTTGCAGCCCTTATAGCAGGTGCACTTATATGGTTCACGATACGGTTCTTAAAAAAATTCAAAAAAGAAAAAAAGATCTCATCCGAACCTGTTATAAAAGAACCTGCTCATGTTATAGCGTTCAGGGAACTGGGCCTTCTGAAAACCGAAAACCTTTGGCAGAGAGACGAAACCAAGAGATATTATACGAGGCTTACAGAGATACTGAGGCAGTACCTCGAGAACAGGTTTGGCGTGTACTCACTTGAGCTGACAACTTCAGAGACGCTTGATACTCTGGTCAGAACAGGATTTAAGAAAGACGAGTCATATAGCAGGCTTAAATCGGTGCTAACAGAGGCAGATCTTGTAAAATTTGCAAAATATAAACCTGAACCTGCTGAAAATGAAACCAGTTTCAATAATGCGTGGGAATTTGTTTCAGCCACCAGGCTTGATGAACCCATTGCAGACACAGTTGAAGGGAACGATAAAAAAAGTGAGGAAGGTGTATGAACAGAATAACTTTTGCTGATCCGCTTTTTTTATATCTTCTGCTGGTTGTACCGGCGATGATAGTTTTTTACATCCTGAAACAGAGAAAAACTTCTGCTTCTTTCAATGTGCCTGGTCTCCAGCCTTTTGAAAAAACGGAACCTACCTTCAGGATCTACCTGAAGCATATATTTTTCGGCTTGAGAACCCTTGCAATGGCTCTTCTGATTTTCATCCTTGCAAGGCCTCAGTCGGTAAGCAGCTACCAGGATGTTTCAACTGAAGGCATCGATATAGTCCTTGCCATTGATATATCTGGCAGCATGCTGTCACGCGACTTTAAACCCGACAGACTTGAAGCATCAAAAAATGTTGCAACGGAATTTATTTCAGGACGTCCCTATGACCGGATCGGCCTTGTTGTTTTCAGCGGAGAGAGTTTTACACAATGCCCACTGACGACCGATCATGCGGTGCTGATTAATTTGCTGAGGGAGATCCACAGCGGAATGATTGAAGATGGAACAGCAATCGGTATGGGCCTTGCAAATGCAGTGAACAGGATAAAGGATTCACAGGGCAAGAGCAAGGTTATAATTCTGCTTACAGATGGCGTAAACAACATGGGTGAAATTGCTCCTGCCACAGCTGCAGGGATCGCAAAAACTTTCGGGATAAGAGTTTATACAATAGGAGTTGGCACGCAGGGCACTGCGCCCTACCCGGTTCAGACGCCTTTTGGAATACAGTACCAGGATATACCTGTCGAGATTGATGAAGGGTTACTTAAGGATATCGCTCAGACTACCGGAGGGAAATATTTCAGGGCTACCGACAACGACAAGCTTACGCAGGTCTATAAAGAGATTGACCAGATGGAAAAGTCTAAAATTGCTGTCAGGCAATTCAGCACAAGGGAAGAAAAATATCTGATCCCGGCTGTTATGGCTTTTTGCCTGATTGCAATCGAATTACTTTTAAGAAATACGATTTTCAGGAACATTACCTAAATAAACAGAGCACAATGCAGCTTTTCAGATTTGCAAATCCAGAGTACTTATACCTGTTGCTTCTGCTTCCGGTAATGATCGCATTATTCATCATCAATGAGCACAGGAAAAGAAAATCAATCAGGAAAATTGGCGACCCTGCATTAGTTGAAAGATTGTTGCCTGAAATGTCAAAATCACGGCCAATAATCAAGTTCCTGCTCCTTTTGGTGGTTTTCTCTTCAGCACTGATAATGCTGGCAAGACCCCAGTTCGGAGCTAAAATGGAAGAGGTGAAGAAACGGGGTGTAGAAGTCATCATTGCACTTGACGTCAGTAATTCAATGCTTGCTGAAGACATCCAGCCCAACAGGCTCACAAGGGCAAAACAGGCGATATCAAGGGTTGTTGACAATCTTGATAATGATAAAATCGGGTTGATAGTCTTTGCAGGAGATGCATATACCCAGATACCAATAACAACCGATTATATTTCCGCAAAGATGTTCCTGTCAACGATCAGTCCGGACATAGTGCCCAAACAGGGAACCGCAATAGGAGCAGCAATAGACCTGGGAAGAAAATCTTTCAGTCCCGGCGAGGGAAAAAGCAAGACAATGATTATTATAACCGATGGGGAGAATCATGAGGATAACCCGGTTACTTCTGCAGAACAGGCATCAAAGGAAGGCATTGTGATAAATACTATTGGAATAGGATCAACCGAAGGAGTTCCTATCCCGTTAATGACCGGCAACAGGCGGGATTACCTCAAAGACAGGGACGGGAACACAGTGGTAACAAAGCTTGACGAGGATATCCTTAAGAAAATTGCCGCCGCTACCGGAGGTATATATGTGAGGGCCAGCAATTCAAACATTGGATTGGAGCAAATTTTTAGCAACATCCGGAAAATGAAGAAAGATGAACTTGAAAGCAAAGTGTTCACCGAATACAATGATAAGTTCCAGATTTTTGCAGGAATATGCCTGATCTTTCTGATTGCCGAATTCCTGTTAATGGACAGGAAGAACAGGAAGCTTGCGAACATACGGCTGTTTAAGTTTAAGGTCTGATTTGCATTTAAAGAAGATGAAAACTTTTAAAAAAATAAATACAGCAACCCGTAAAGAGATCCTTCTGATGCTTTTTATGATTTATGGTTCTCTTCCAATCCTGAATGCTCAAAGCGAAAAGAAACATGTACGGGAAGGTAATCGCGAATATGAAAAGAATAAATACCCCAAATCGGAGATTTTGTACAGAAAAGCAGTGGACAACAACAAATCTTACCCTGACGCAGTTTTCAATATCGGAGATGCACTTTACAAACAAAAAAAGTACGACGAGGCCGGTAAAGAGTTTACTGATAATTCTTCAATGAACGATAACAAGCAAAAGAAAGCTGCGGCATTTTACAACCTTGGCAACTCTCTTCTCTTGTCAAACAAGGTTAAGGAGAGCATTGATGCGTACAAGAATTCCCTGAAGCTTAAACCCGATAACAAGGAGGCAAAATATAACCTTGCATATGCCCAGGACCTGCTGAAACTGCTGCAGCAGCAGCAACAGCAGAACAATGACAATAACAAGGATAAAGACAAGAAGGATCAGAAAAAAGATCAGAAGCAGAACGACAAAAAGGATCAGAATAACCAGAACCCTCAGAACAACAGCCAGGACAAGCAGCAACAGCAGCAGGAGCAGGGCATATCAAAGGAAGATGCCGAAAGACTTCTGAATTCTATTGCCAACGATGAGAAAAATGTCCAGGAAAAGGTTAAACTTGCAAAGGCATCAAAGGAGAAAATCAGGACTTTGAAAAACTGGTAATGACAGTAAGATGAGATTACGGAGGAACATATTGATTTTGATGGCAGCCGCTGCACCTTTGCTGGCAATGGGACAGGATATTTCTGTTACCGCTGATTATCCGGAGGTTGTAAAATCCGGACAACAATTCAATATTACGTGGACCATTAATTCAGATGAAGGTCAGTTTTCGGCTCCTTCCTTTGAGGGTTTCTACAAGCTTGCCGGCCCGCAGACATCTTACAGCTCAAGCACACAGATTATAAATGGAAAAATTTCAAGATCAACCTCCTACTCATATTCCTATTATCTTCAGGCTATAAAAGAGGGCAGGTTTGTGATCCCGCCTGCTACACTCACTTTAAAGAATAAGACTTACAAGTCTGATTCCCTGAGAATTGAGGTGATAGGGAGTGGCGCATCGCAACAGGCAAATCTCCCTTCAGGAAACTCAGGGCGAACTGAAAACGAGCAGGTTGAGGAATCCGGAAACGATTTGTTCATTACTCTTTCATTTGACCGTAAAGAAGTTTATCTCGGCGAACATATTCTGGCCACTGTCAAGATCTACACAAAAGTCGATATCTCAGGGATCAACGAGATCAAATACCCTGCTTTTGATGGATTCCTGAAAACTGACCTCAATACTCCGCCCCTTACATCACTGAGGCGTGAGAATGTTAATGGGACCATTTACGGGACCGGTGTTGTTCAGCAATTCCTTCTTTATCCACAGGTTACCGGCGAAATTGCTATTGATCCGGTACAGATATCCGTGATGGTTCAGCAGAAATCCGGCCGGTCTGACCCATTCTTCGGTGATTTCTTTTCGACTTATACAACGGTCCCCAAAGCGGCCCTGAGCAAAGCTCTTAAGGTGAAGGTTGATCCTCTGCCCGGTGCAAAACCGGACGATTTCTCAGGAATAGTGGGCAAGGCTTCAATTTCAGCTACTCTCAGTAAAGATTCAGTGAACGTTAATGACGCTGTAAGTCTGAAGTTTGTAATCTCAGGGACCGGAAACCTTAAGCTGGCAAATGCCCCTGCAATTAAAATGCCTGCTGATGTAGAAATTTATGACCCGAAAATATCCGACGATCTTAGAAACGGAACGGACGGCACAACCGGACAGAAAGTTTTTGAATACCTTATGATCCCAAGACATTATGGCGAATTTAAGGTTCCGGCTGTAAGTTTTTCATACTTCAATGTTTCAACAAAAAGATATGAGAAACTGACGACCAAAGAACTTGCTTTTTATGCAAGAAAAGGAAATGAAAAAAATACCGGAATTACAGTCTATGGAGGCGTTTCAAAGGAAGATGTAAAGTATCTGGGGAAAGATATCAGGTTTATAAAATCCTCTCCGGGACAACTTTATAAATCAGGAAACCTCTTTTCTTCAAAACGTTCCTTCTACAGTATTTATGTACTGGCAATTATCCTGTTTCTTGCAATTTTGTTTGCCAGGCGCGAACACATCAGGAGAAATGCTGATATTTCAAGCGTGAAGAACCGTAAGGCTGCAAAAGTTGCCGGAAAGAGGCTTAAAGAAGCTTCATATTGCCTCAGGGAAGGAGCAACCGACAAATTTTATGAAGAGATATTGAAGGCTGTCTGGGGTTATCTCAGCGACAAGCTCAATATACCGGTTTCAGACCTTACAAGGGCAAATGCCGTTAATTCGCTTACTGAAAAGGGCATTGGCGAAGAAGAGATCAATAACCTTAATTCAATACTCGATAAATGTGAGTATGTGAGATTTGCTCCATCTTCCTCCGGAACAGAAGCTTCGAAAATATTTAATGACACATCCGGATTTATAAGTACAGTTGAAAACTCAATAAGCTGACAGATGAGATTTTCAGGGAAAAACATATTGATCATTATCTTTTTATTAATCTCTTCAACAGGGGCATTTCCTCAGGGACTTAATAAGCAGAAATTCCAGAAAGGAGTCGAGTATTACACAACATCGAAGTACAAGGAAGCACTTGATGAATGGCTTGATATTTACAAGACAGGTTACCGGTCGGCACAATTGAGCTATAATATCGGCAATGCTTATTTTAAGCTTAATAACATACCCGGTTCCATTCTTTTTTATGAAAGGGCGCGCCTGCTTAAACCAGCCGACGACAATATCAATTATAACCTTCAGATTGCGAGATCACTTGTAGTTGATAAGTTCCAGGGGATTCCTGAACTCTTTTTTGTACGATGGTACGATTTTCTTGCACTTATGCTGTCATCAAACAGATGGGCAGTGATAAGCATTGTTACATTCATCCTGTTTCTTGCGCTTCTTTCACTTTACATTTATTCATCAAAATACAGGCTGAAAGTCATTGGATTCTGGAGCGCTGTAATCCTTCTTATCATATCGGCTTCATCACTTACCCTTACAATCAGAAATAAATCACTTGTTTACGACAGCCATAAAGCTATAATATTTGCGCCTTCCGTCAATGGAAAAAGCTCACCTGACAATAGCGGAACCGACCTTTTTGTTCTTCATGAAGGATCGAAGGTCAGCGTTGAGGATGAAGTGAGCGAATGGTACGAAATAAGATTGTCGGACGGCAACAAGGGATGGGTTCCTGCTTCCAGCCTGAGCATTATTTGAAGGTGATACCTAAATCATAATATACCGCCATAATGAAAAGGAAAACCGTAAATAGTTGCCGGACTCCTGTTTACAGGGATGCAGGTTTCGAGTTGTACGATGCGGATACCACAAAGAATGCATTTCTGAAAGAGACTGAAAATGAAAGGGAACCTGATCTTTATATTTATTCAAGATACAGAAACCCGACAGTTGAATCAGCTGAAGACGAAATAATGAGCATTGAAAAAAGCGCCTGGGCCCTTCTCACCCAGTCGGGGATGTCTGCAATCGACACTGCAGTTTCGATCTTCCAAAATGGCAGAGATTCAAAGCCGTGGCTGTTTTTCAGTGAGATTTATGGCGGCACAATTTCATTTACCGCCTCAGTTCTTGTTAAAAGGAGGGGCATTGATGTCCGAAGCTTTCAGCCAGTGAATGAGAAATATGACCCTGACGGGTTTGAAAGTTTGCTTCAGGCAGTTAATCCTGAAATTGTCTATGTGGAAACGATCTCGAATCCGATGCTTATCGTAACTGGTCTTGAGCGTGTGATCAGAGCCGCCCATAATGCAGGATCAAAAGTAATAATAGATAACACCTTTGCTACTCCTGTTCTCTGTAGACCGCTTGAACTTGGAGCCGATCTGGTGATACACAGTGCAACAAAGTACTTTTCGGGTCATGGAAATATTACGGCAGGAGTGATCTGCGGGAATGACAGGAATATTATGAAAGATGCCGTAGAATACAGGAAATTAGTGGGTCATATGCTTTCGCCCGATGATGCATACAGGCTGACAACACAGATCCGGACGTTTGAATTAAGGTTCATGCAGCAATGTTCAAATGCATCAAGGCTGGCCATAGCACTTGAAAAGCTTCCCAACATAAGAAAAGTATGGTATCCGGGACTGGCGGGGCATGCCACACATGAAGAAGCCGTAAAGCTTTTTGGCAACAAGGGCTTCGGGGGAATGATAACATTTGATATTAATGGTAAATCAATGGAGGATAAGAAGGGGAAGCGGGATAAGTTTATCAGATCAGTCAGTGAAAAGATAAAACTGATACCATCGCTTGGTGATTCCAGATCAATCCTGATGCCTGTTGAATCAGTATGGGGATCCAAATACCCTGAACCGGGAATGATAAGGCTATCCGTTGGCTTCGAAAACTATGACGATCTGGAATCAACAGTTTTGAGCGCCTTGATATAGGATTATTATTTATCGGAGATTCCTACGCCCAGTCGATTGGTGCAATCCCGTTACTGATAAGGTATTCGTTGCATCTGCTGAAATGCCTGTTCCCAAAGAACCCCTTTGCCGCTGAAAGCGGCGATGGATGAACTGATTCCAGCACAAGATTCATGGACCTGTCGATCGATTCACCTTTTTTCTGCGCGTATGCCCCCCAGAGGAAATAGACAATATTCTTTTTCTCCTCATTAAGCACCTTTATGACATAGTCGGTAAATTCCTCCCATCCTTTTTTCTGATGTGAGCCCGCCTGGTGTGCCCTCACCGTAAGGGTGGCATTAAGCAGGAGCACTCCCTGGTTTGCCCACCGTGTCAGGTCACCTGATCTTTTTACCCTTATTCCAAGGTCGGATTCTATTTCTTTGAAAATGTTTATAAGGCTTGGCGGGAATTCAATGCCGTCCTTGACTGAAAAGCATAAACCGTGAGCCTGTCCCGGTTCATGGTACGGGTCCTGCCCAAGTATCACAGCCTTCACCTTTTCAAGAGGGCAAAGGTTAAAAGCATTGAATATCAGCGATCCCGGAGGGTATATTGTTGTACTGTGATATTCTTCCTTTACAAAGCCGGTCAGCCTGATAAAATAGTCCTGCTCAAATTCACCGCCAAGTTTCTGCTTCCAGCTTGATTCAATTTTTACATCCATTTCTGCTTTGTGTTCCCGCTAAATTAATAATTTTAAACGGATTCCTGAAAGAAAATGGACTGGCGCCAAACAAACGCCAGTCCATACACTACCAATTACCCGCACAACCTAAAACTAAATCTATTGAATATTTAAACTGTTTGTAGTTTCTTAATAATTTAGCAGTAAATATCTCAGCAAGAAAAAAACATAAAATCAAATTAGTAATTTAATGGCTATGTTTTATCAAATTTATATAATAAGAATGGAAAAAATTAATGTTTTGAAACAATTTTTGAGAAAATTGTTAATAAGTTTTTATTCAATCACTTTAACTGATTTAATGACTTTTCAATATTTATGGTCATGGCCAAGGAAATAGAGCGCAAGTTTCTCGTAAAAGGAGAATTCAGGAATCTTTCAGGGAAAAAGGTAAATATAATACAGGCATATCTGTCTACTGATCCTGAAAGGATCGTTAGGTTAAGGATCGCAGGCGACAGGGCATTTCTTACATTAAAAAGTTTTGCAACCGGGAAAAAGATATCAAGAAATGAATGGGAGATAGAAATTCCCGTAAAGATGGCTGAAGAGATAATTGATATTTGTGTTCCGGGCAGAGTAAACAAAACACGATATTATATCCCTTTCGGAATTCATGTTTTTGAGGTTGATGAATTTCACGGTAAGAATGAAGGCCTGGTGGTTGCCGAAATTGAACTGTCAGATGAAAATGAAGTATTCGAGAAACCTGAATGGCTGGGGGAGGAGGTAACTGGAAGGCCTGAATATCAGAACTCAAACCTGATAAAATAGCCCTATTTCAGAAACACAAAACAGACATTAATGACCAGATATAAAAGATCAAATAAATATGATTGGCGCCAGGCAGGAGAAAGAGGCATGTCCTGATATCAGGATCAGAGGACTTTGGAATAGATTTGTTTCGGATCACCGGGCGCATAGAAATCCCTGAGGCTTGCGGCCAGCTGGTATCCGTTTTTCCTGTAGAAGGTTTCAGTTGGTCCGTAAAGCGGCCTTCCTGAGGTCTCTATCCAGAGTATCCCGCCACCCATCTCCCTTACATCATCCTCAACTGCCTTAAGAATGATAGAACCCAGCTTTTTGTTTCGTGAGTTATCATGCACTGCGATCCAGTAAAGTTCCCATGAATGAGTTGAAAATTCATTCTTTCCGTAGTTGGCAAATGCGACAAGACCATCTTCATCTTCGGCTTTCATCCAATAATACCCGCTTTTTTCAACACCCCTGGTCAATGTTTCATCAGCCAGCTCAAGAGCTGTATCTATCTCAAAATCATAGAAAAAATCTGTCGATCTTAATATTTCCTCTATGAATTTCCGGTCTTCAGGTTTTATGCCTTTTGAAATCTTTGCCATGCAGAATCAGTTTAAATCGTCAATAATACGCTCAAGAACCTTTGTAAAAGGAATACCGGCTTCCATAATGGCTGCCACAAGTCCGCTGTCAGGTGAAAGGCATGGGTTTGCATTGACTTCAATGACATAAGGGGCATTTTTTTTATCAACCCTCATGTCCACTCTGGCATAACCTTTAAGACCGAAAACTTGCCAGCATTTCAGTGCCATATCTTTTATTTTTCCGGCAAGGACAAGGTTGAGCTTCTCATGCGGAAATTCCCTTTTTGTATTTTCATATTCAAAGCTCTCTTCCACCCATTTTGCCTTGAAATCCACGATTTTAGGCTTGTCTTTATCAAAATTATGGAATACCATTTCAGCCGGAGGCATCACTTCAGGCCCGTTTTCTCCTTTCAGAACGCTGATATTAAATTCCCTTCCGTCGATATAATCCTGGATGATCCAGTGAGAATCGTCAAAATCCTTGAAATGCAGTTCATAGCCAGGTTCAAATGTAAAGACCGATTCTCCCGTAATTCCCAAAGATCCGTCTTCCCATATTGGTTTTATTATATACCTGTTTCCCGGTTTTAAAAGTTTATACTGTGAAGGCAAAAGAGAGTTGGGAGTGGGTATTCCCTCCTCATGAAGGATTTTATTCGTGAGTGCCTTGCTGGTCGTTATGAACATTGCCTCGAGAGGATTTCCCGAGTAAGGAATAGAATACATATTCAGAAGTGCAGGGATGAAATAGCAAAGCTCTCCTTTATTGTTTATCGACTCGACAAGGTTAAAAACAAAATCAGGTCTGAGTTCTGCAACTTCTGAAATCTCATTCATGAAATCAGAAGTGATCCCTTTTCTGAATGTCACTATTCCGAGTTCATTGAGATTGGTTTCGATATATTCAACCTGGACCAGAACATCAAGTTCATCAGGTAATGCACCTTCGCGTGGTAGGTTGTACAGTATGCAACAATTTCTTTTACTCATATTTCAAGATGATGTCTTTTAAGCGCAGATTTCATAATCATTTCCAGCAATTCCTGGTATTCTATACCTGTTATTCTGGAGAGGATAGGAAGGTCTGAATCGATAGGGTGCAGTCCTGCAAGCGGATTTATCTCAATCAGGCAGATCCTGCCGTTACGGTCAGTTTTGAGGTCGATTCTTCCGGCATCCATGCCTCCGAGCGCTTTCCAGGCTTTCAGTGCAACTGTTTGACATTCGGATGTATATTGGGCTTCCATCGGCTTATACTTGCAGTAAACCTGGTAATTCTCTTTCAGTTCCAGGGAATAAGGCAAATTATCCCGGCACTCAATTTCCATTCCACCGATTGCCACTGATTCATCGCCTGAACCAATTACGCCGACAGTAAACTCTCTTCCGGGCAGATATTCTTCGACAAGGGCAGGCTGATTGAATCTTGAAAATATCCATTCAGACATTTCCTTCAGTTCAGTCCGGGAATGAACAAGGCTTTTTTCCGTAATACCTTTTCCTGTTCCTTCAGAGACCGGCTTTATGAAAAGAGGATAATGAAGGTCGCATTTGTCAACGTCACCGGGAGATGAAATAAGCATTCCCGGACTTAAAGGTATTCCGGAGGATGATAATACAAGACGGGTAAGGTGCTTGTTCAGTGATATACCCAGTACCACTGGTCCGCTGAAAACGTAAGGTATCCTGTATTGGTCAAGAATGGCGGGAACTACCGATTCTCTTCCGTCGCCATAAAGCCCTTCGGCAATGTTAAAGACCAAATCCCATCTCTTCCCTGAACCAAGGGCTTCAATGAGCTGAAAGCAGTTGCCGATTGATTCGGTTTCGAAGCCCATTTTATGAAGAGCATCTCCAATGGCATCAACAGTTCCCTGTTTGTCAAATTCAGCGGTATCCTCCATAGAATAACCGCGATCAAGATACCATGACCGCAAGTCAAACGTCAATCCGATCTTCATTTATACGAGTCTATTTCTCAGGATATTCACACCTGACACCCTTATAGTTACGCAGTACAATATGTTCATCGTTATGCTCCACCACATAGTTTGGAAGAAGTGGAATTTTACCTCCTCCGCCGGGAGCATCTATAACGAATGTCGGGACTGCATAACCGCTTGTGTAGCCCCTGAGTCCATGCATGATCTCAAGACCCTTTTTTACAGTGGTTCTGAAATGTCCCGATCCGGGAATCAGGTCACACTGATAAAGATAATAGGGCCTGACCCTTATCATTAAGAGTTTGTGCATAAGTTCCGTCATGACCGGAACATTATCGTTTATTCCTTTCAGCAAAACAGTCTGACTGCCAAGCGGAAAACCACCATCAGCCAGTTTATTGCATGCTTTTGCACATTCTTCGGTTATCTCAAACGGATGGGAAAAATGAAGGCTCAGGAAAAGCGGGTGATACTTCTTAAGGATATTGATCAGCTTGTCTGTAATACGCATCGGTAATACCACCGGTACTCTTGTTCCGATACGTATGATCTCGACATGCTTAATGCTTCTGATATTATAAAGAATATAATCAAGTGTTTCATCTGTTAGTGTGAGAGGATCACCGCCGCTAATAAGAACATCCCTCACTTCCTTATGAGCTGCGATATATTCGAATGCTTTTTCGAAATCCTGCCTTCCAAGCTTGTCGAGCTTGCCTACCGAATGTGAACGTGTACAATACCTGCAGTAATTCGAGCAAACCTGTGTAACCGTGAAAAGAACCCTGTCGGGATATCTGTGAACAATGCCCTTTACAGGAGATGATTCCTTCTCATGCAGGGGGTCTGAATGCTCACTGACCGACACAAGCAATTCCTCGACAACAGGAATCACATTCCGGCGCAGAGGATGCCCCGGTCTCGTATTATATATCAGTGATGCAAAATAAGGAGTAATCCTCATAGGAAGCCGGCCTTTAAGGTTATTAATGGCCATAATCTCCTTTTCGGACAATTTCATGATTTTCTTCAGATCATCAATGCTTGTGAAAGCATTTCTAAGCTGCCATTTCCAATCATTCCAGGATTCTACCGTTGTTAGGGGAAAGAAGCGGCGCATGAACTCCGCGCTTCTGTTGCTAACTAACTGATTTGGGATTACGTTTTGCGAAAAAATCGTGGTTTCCGCGCCAGGCTCTTCATCAGAAGAGCAACCCACGAGGCGGCCCTCAACGTGAAGGGCTGCGACCTCATTATTGTTAGCATTCATAACTGTCGATGAAAATTTTCACCTTTTTGCTTGATTTTCTAGTTTTAAATCGTTATTAGTTTAAAAATAATCCGACGAAAATATATATTCTGTAAATACATTGTATCATTCGCCCCATATAAATATTAACATGAATTTTATTTTATTAACAATTTTTTATTTAAATTTTTAAAAATAAAATCATATCGTATTGTTAGTCAATATATTAATCATGAACCGACTCATGCGATGGCCTTCCTGGAAAACGATATTTTTTTTGCAATTCCTCATGACCGGATTTTAAATTATTATTTGTATAAGTCATCATGATCATCACCCATTTATTAAAATTTAAAATTGAATGTTATCAATAATTATGCCAAAATACAACGACATTCTTTTCATATGCTTTTTCATGATCATGTCTTTAATTCCTCAGTCCAAAAAAATTTGCATTATAACGAACCAATATTGCTTTAATTATTCAGAGTAAGAAAAATCATTGTTTTTATCTGTGTAAATGACAACGAACATCCTGTTTTGTTCATTTAAGCAGATATGTGAAAAAAGGATAATAAAGTTAAAATGCTTATAATGAGCTATTAATGGCTTAGACTGCCTTTACTCCTGAAAGCTGAGATTCAGGGAAGCTGAAAAGCAGGATTTCAGTCTTTTTTTTCATCCGGGCTTTTCCTTAAAATCTTTTTCCAGCCCTTCCTTCGCTTCTCCTCAAGCCGCCCGGCTTTTGATTTTTCAGTTGGCTTTGTTGGAATGCGCTCACTCTTTTCTGCAAGCGACTCGGATAGTATCGAAAGCATTTTTTTTGTTGCTTTGTCCCTGTTCTTTATCTGCGACCGTTCTGATTGTGAAGTGACGACCAGTTCGCCGGAACTATTTATTTTCCTCCTTATGTTCTTAAGGATCAACTCCTTTTCATATTCTGTAAGAACAGATGATTGCACGATGTTAAACCGTATTTCCACCCTTGTATTTACTTTGTTCACGTTTTGCCCGCCCGGACCGCTGCTTCGGGATGCTGAAAAGCCTAATTCATTCTCAATGCCTCGTTCAAGAAGTGTTTCGGGATCCATTGATTGAAATTTGTTTTAATTTTCTAAGGCAATCAGTTCACTCAAAAGATTGTCATTTAACCAAAGTAACATAATTTTGTGGAACATTAAAAAAACCAATATGAATACTTCAGTTAAAAATCAATTCACTGCGCAGTGGAAAAAGTATTTCAACAATTCGGAGCTTCCTATCACATTTTATTACACCAATGAGCCGGTAAATGCCGAAATAGTCAAACCTTCCGGTAAATGGAACTGTATTATATGCCAGCTTGCCAAAGTTAGGAGCGGCAAATCCCTGGCATTCAGCAAAGAATCTGTTACATGCGCAGGAGGAAAGCGTTTCCTTGGATTCACGGATAAAATAAGGCCAAATTTTGAATATTTCCTCTCATGCGGAATAGAAAACAGGATGGAAGGAGAAAGATACATCAGGACACCTGAAATGGTAAAGGAGCTGATGAAGAACCAGAAGCATCCTGCCATTAACGGCAAATACATCGTTTTTAAAAGATGGGATAATCTTGAGGAACAGGACAACCCGGATGTGGTGATCTTCTTCTGCACACCTGATGTCCTTTCAGGCCTGTTTACCCTGTCAAATTTTGACCAGGTTGAGCCAAACAGCTCCTTTACTCCGTTCGGGTCGGGATGCAGTTCGACAATTCATTACCCTTACCTCGAAAAAGATTCTGAAAGGCCCCGTGCGGTGATAGGTATGTTTGACCCTTCAGCCAGAAAATGTGTTCCTGAGGAAGTACTTACATTTTCAGTGCCAATGAAGAAATTCCTTCAGATGGTCAGCTACATGGATGAGAGCTTCCTCATTACAGAATCATGGCGCCAAATAAAGGACAGAATCAGATAGCTGTCATTTACCGGCCTGTTCCTGAAACTCATATATATAATCACCCGACCCTTTACGGAACCCGGTACTTACCGGTAATTCATTCTCCCGGTCATTTCTTAATTCCCTGACCGTCACCAGCTCATCTTTGCGCGGGTTGAGAGGGGACCCGTTTTCAGTAACCTTTGAAAAATCATCAACGGGGAGTATCACTGTTGCAACCGTATTGACAGGGATACTTACCTTAACGACTATCTTCCCGTCCTTTCTTTCCCATCCCGATGAAATGGTGCCGTAAGGGCTGTCAAAAGAGGCTTTGGAATATTCAAGTTTTTTGGTAATCTGAGGATTGATCCTGAATTGCCTGTAACCGGGCTCCATGACTTCAATTCCTGCCGAAGACCTGTACATCCAGTCACCAATTGCCCCGTAAGCGTAATGGTTGAACGAGTTCATTCCTGAATCCTGGAATGTGCTGTCGGGCTTTTCACCGTCCCACCTTTCCCATATTGTTGTGGCACCCATTCTGACGGGATAAAGCCACGAGGGATATGTTTCCTGAAGCAGCAGGTCATATGCAACTTCAGAATATCCTTCCCTGGAAAGTACATGGCACAGGAAGGGAGTACCGAGGAACCCGGTGGAAAGGTGGTTTCCCCTGCTCTTTATGTCTTCCACAAGATATTTTGCTGCCTTTTCTCTCAGATCATCAGGAAGAAGTTTGAATTGCAAGGCAAGTACGTAGGATGTCTGTGAATTTGTTCCTACTCTTCCGGCAGGTGTAACATATTCATTAATAAATACTTTCTTTATTTTTTCAAAAAGATCTGAATAAAACCTGGCATCGTCTGCTTTCCCGAGTTCCTTTGCTGCATCTGCCAGAATACTGGTGGAATAGGCAAAAAATGCCGTTGCGATGAAATCGTGTTCAGTATAGCCGTCCGGTTCGGTATGCTTATCTACAGGCGGGTGATAAAACAGCCAGTCACCATACTTGCTTCCACCTTTCCAGATATAGCTGTCACCTGCTTTTTTCCTGATATATTCAACCCATGCCTTCATGCCGGGATACTGGTTCTCCAGCAGTTTTTTGTCGCCATAAACCTGGTATATAGTCCATGGCACAATAACTGCGACATCGCCCCATCCTGCTGACGGTACGGTAGTTGTTGAACCCTGTTTGTCAAGGATATCGGGAATGACATCGGGAACTTCACCGCCTGGTTTCTGATCAGCAGAGATATCCTTCAGCCATTTTGTAAAAAATGCTGAAACATCAAAATTAAATGCTGCTGTTCTGCTGAAGGCCTGTGCATCACCAGTCCACCCCAGACGTTCATCCCTTTGCGGACAGTCAGTTGGAACATCCACAAAGTTTCCCTTCTGGCCCCATTGAATATTATGCTGCAACCGGTTCAGAAGTGGATTTGAACATTCGAAGCTGCCGGTGACTTCCATATCAGAATGAACAACTATTCCCGTTATGTTATCCGCCGTCAGTTCTCCAGGAAAACCTTTGATTTCCACGTATCTGAAACCCATGAATGTAAACCGGGGCTCATATACCTCTTCCCCTGTGCCTGCAAGGGTATAGGTAAGCTGAGCTTTGGCTGAACGCAGGTTCTCAGTATAGAACTCTCCATACTTATCCAGCACTTCTGCATGGCGAATTGTAACGACTGTTCCTTTTGGCCCTGAGACCTTCAACCTGATCCATCCGACCATATTCTGGCCCAGATCAGCAACCAGGCTTCCCTTGAGAGTCCTGAAAATCCTCACTGGCTTTATTTCCTGAATCCTGCGCACTGCGGGTCCCTCCGTCGATATCAGGTTATCAAAGGAATAATTGCCTGTCCTGACATTTTTCCAGCCTGCATCGTTGAAACCGTTCAAATCCCATCCGGTAAGCTTTTTTGTAGCATCAAAGGTTTCACCGTTGTAGATATCGTTCATCCTTATAGCCCCGTCATTAATTCCTTTCCAGGTTTCATCGGTGGTAATCAGCGACTCGCTTCCGTCAGTATACCTGATTCTCATTTGCATGAGCAATCCAAGCCTCTTTCCATAAATGGCCCAGTTGTTGCCCCATGCAAGTGTGCCTCTGTACCATCCGTCACCAAGTACAGCTCCGACTGTGTTCGTTCCTTTTGTAAGCATCTGAGTGACATCAAATACTTGATACTGAAGCCTTTTAAGATAGGAAGTCCAGCCCGGTGTAAATACCTGGTCACCAACCTTCTTACCATTTATATGCAACTCATAGAAACCATGTGAAGTGACATACACCCTGGCCGATGCTATGCCTTTTGTAAGAGTGAATTCCTTTCTGAAATGTGGAGAAGGTGAGTAACGCATAGTATCTCCTTCAAGTTCAATCCATCCGGCTTTCCACCCTGAATGATCCAGAAGTCCTGTTTCCCAGTATGCAGTCCCGCTCCATTTTGATTCTTTTCCCCTGTTGTCCCATACTTTTACCTGCCAGTAATATCTCTGGCAAGGTTTCAGGGGTGAACCATTATAATCCACGAGGATTGACCGATTGGATATGACTTTCCCTGATTGCCAGACCATTCCTGAAGATGAGAATTTCGGATCAGCTGATACCTTTACGGAATATGCTTTCTGCATTACATTTGATCCTGCAGCCTTAATTTTCCATGAAAGCCTGGGCTGCAGAGCATCGATTCCCAAAGGATTGCTTTTATGTTCGCATGTCAGATCATAAACCGACAGATCCTGAGAAAAAGAATATGTCGTAAAAAGCATAACTGCAATTATCAATTTAAGTGATTTCATGTGTAAATAATTTTAATTTTAATGGTCACATGGAACCCACATGTTTGGAGAGGTATTTACATTTTTGTTTGTGTCTGGATAGAATGTGGGTTTCATATTATGAATTTTAGGTGCGATAAAATTGAATTTGAAATTTATCCAATTTTATCTGATTTGGGAAAAGTAAAATGACTAATTTTATAATCTTTGTTTAAAATTGGAAGTTTTGACATCTCAGTAAATGAACCCGGTTGCAGGAATTTTCTTAATTGCGCTTGGAAGTATAGGAGCAGCGAGTTTTTATGTTCCCCTGAGAAAGGTCAGGGAATGGGCCTGGGAATCATATTGGCTGGCACAGGGAGTTGCAGCATGGCTCATAGCTCCCTGGTTGTTTGCATTGATTTTCGTTCCGCATGGAGAGTTAATACCAATAATTAATGAATCATCGTCATCGGCAAAATTGATGGCAGTGTTCTTTGGAGTGCTCTGGGGCTTTGGCGGCCTGACTTTCGGACTGAGCATGAGGTACCTGGGTGTAGCACTGGGGCAAAGCATTGCCCTCGGATTATGTGCTGCATTCGGAACCATAATACCTGCAGCAGTATCGGGGCAGAGTCTTTTTTCATCACGGGCAGGGATACTTACAATAATAGGCGTGGCCCTCACAGTGGCAGGCATTGCCATTATAGGATATGCCGGAGCTCTGAAAAGCAAAGGGCTGAACGAAGAGGAAAAAAAAGCAGCTGTAAAGGAGTTTGCATTGAAGAAAGGATTGCTGATTGCAATTTTCGCGGGTATAATGAGTGCCTGCTTCAATTTCGGATATCAGGTCGGCAAACCAATTGAGAACATAGCACTTGCCCACGGAACAAACCCTTTGTTCCAGAAAAATCCCACTTTGATTTTCATACTGTTCGGCGGTTTTCTTACAAATCTTGTCTATTGCGGATACCTTAACATCAGGAACAAAACCTGGAAAGACTATATCTCGGTTTCAGGAAAAACTATGCTCAATAATCTGTGTTTCTCATTTCTTGCAGGATTCCTCTGGTTCCTTCAGTTTCATTTCTTCGGAATGGGTTCCAGCAAGCTTCCGGCCGGAATGGCGGTATTCGGATGGAGCATACTTATGGCCCTTAACATTGCCATAAGCAATATCTGGGGTATAATACTCAAAGAATGGAAAGGTGCTGATGCCAGAACAATTGTTGTTCTGATCAGCGGGATTGTCATTCTTATCCTGTCGGCCTTTGTTGTGAAATTAACCTGAATTTTAATTATGAAAAGATCCGGCTTCAAGATGAAACTTTACCCTGGTTTCCGGGAAGAGTACAGGAAAAGACACACCGAAATCTGGCCCGAGCTTGTTGCATTACTGAAAAACGAAGGAATAAGTAACTATTCTATATTCATCGATAATGAAACTAATACCTTGTTCGGGTACCAGGAACAATCAGGTGAAAATTCCTCCCAGGATCTCGGACAATCTGAAATAGTCAAGAAATGGTGGAAGTATATGGCAGACATAATGGAAACAAACCCTGATAATTCGCCTGTTACAATCGCACTTGAAGAGGTTTTTTATTTGGAATAAATTATATAAAATATTGCCGGCTAAAACTGCAAAATCAAAATTATTTACACATGAAAAAAGAAAATGTGAAAAAAGCTTATCAGTTTGCAAAAGAACAATATGCAGAACTTGGAATTGATACTGACAAAGTGTTAACTGAATTGGATAAGCTGGTTATAAGCCTCCATTGCTGGCAGACTGATGACGTTGGAGGTTTTGAGAGAGAAGGGGCGGAACTTGGCGGAGGGGGCATACAAGCTACCGGTAATTTTCCGGGGAAAGCCCGCAATATAGGACAGATGAGGGATGACCTGGATAAAGTGATGTCGCTTGTTCCCGGGAAGCAGCGAATCAACCTGCATGCCATTTACGGAGAGTTCGGCGGCGAAAAGATCGATCGCAACCGGATTGAAATCAAGCATTATCAGGGATGGATCGACTGGGCCAGAAAAAGAGGGATAGGGTTAGATTTTAATTGCACATGCTTTTCTCATCCGTTTGCTGATGACGGATTCACACTTTCAAGTAAAAACCCGAAAACCAGGAAATTCTGGATCGAGCATACAAAACGCTGCCGCGCGATTGCTGCGGAAATGGGAAAGCAGCTGGGAACGCCTTCAGTTCATAACATCTGGATCCCGGACGGTTCAAAGGATATTCCGGTCGATCGTTTCGCCCTGCGCAAGATTCTTAAAAAATCACTCGACGAAATCTTCTCTGTAAAATACCCGAAGAAATATCTCAAGGACTCAGTTGAAAGCAAGTTATTTGGCATAGGATCCGAATCGATGGTTGTAGGTTCTTTCGATTTTTACCTTGGATATGCAATCAAGAACAAGACAATGATAACACTCGACAACGGGCATTTCCACCCGACAGAACAGGTTGGGGACAAGATCTCATCAATTCTTCTCTTTGTGGATGAAATCCTTCTGCACCTGACAAGAGGAGTAAGATGGGACAGCGACCATGTGCTGACCCTGAATGATGAACTATTGCTGATTGCAGAGGAAATTGTCCGTTCAAACTCCCTTCCCAAAGTAAATATCGGACTTGATTATTTCGATGCAAGTCTCAACAGGATAGGAGCTTATGTTATTGGAATCAGGGCGGCACAGACAGCTTTCATGTATGCAATGCTTGAACCGCAGAAAGCGCTTGTCAGATTTGAAGAGGAAGGGAAGAACTTTGAAAGGTTGTCATTTCTTGAATTGATGAAAACAAAACCTTTCGGAGCTGTTTACGATTATTATTGTATGATCAATGATACACCTTCAGGCCAGGATTATATTGAGGAAATTGGCAAATATGAAAAGAAGGTTTTAATGAAAAGATAATTGTGAAATTTTCATTCATCATATTTTGAGAGAATTAAAATGAAGGAAAAAGTTATAGCAGTATTTGATATCGGGAAGACCAACAAAAAGCTGATCATTTTTGACTATAACCTGAGGCAAATCATGGATGAGGAGAGAAGATTTACAGAAAGCGTTGATGATGATGGATTTGAATGCGATAATATAGAGATGATCGAAGAATGGCTCACTGATTCCATAATACGGTTGCTGCATTCCGACAGATTTGATCTGACAGCGATTAATTTTGCAACATATGGCGCAACCATTGCCTATCTGGGATCTGACGGGAAAAGGATCACCCCTGTATATAACTATCTCAAACCGATTGATGACTTGATCCCGGAAAGAATATACAGGAGATACGGGGGACAGGACGAATTTTGCAGAAGGACAGCTTCACCTGCACTGGGGATGCTTAATTCCGGAATGCAGATAATCTGGCTAAAGACAACAAAACCGCAGGTCTTTTCCAGGGTAAAGCATATTCTTCATTTTCCGCAGTACTTTTCATACCTTGTCACAGGGAAGACCTATTCGGAACACACTTCAATAGGCTGCCATACAGCACTTTGGGATTTTGATGAGATGACCTACCATCCCTGGGTCAGGGATCATTGCGTGGAACTTCCGGAACCAGTTCCGGTAAGTACAATTAATGAAGTTGAAGTTGAGGGTAAAAAGATCAAGGTCGGCATCGGGATACATGACAGCTCTTCTTCACTTGCACCCTACTTTGCAAGCAACAGAGGAAAATTCCTTCTTATTTCAACCGGGACATGGTGCATTAATATGAACCCTTTCAACTCTGAAAAACTTACCGTGGATCAGCTCGACAGGGATTGCCTGTGCTATATGAGCGTAACAAGCAAACCGGTGAAATCCTCGAGAATATTCATAGGCCAACTTCATGAGACAGGTTTGAAGATGCTGAATGAGCACTTCAGGACTACCGATGATTTTTACAGAAACGTGTATTTTGACCAGGATCTTTACATTATGCTGAAATCAAGATATAGCGGCGACAGAAGAGCTTTCTTCACAAGCGGACCCGGATCGAGGGAATTCAGGGAAAGAATTGACCTGTTTGATTTCAAATCATTTGATGAAGCTTATCATCAGCTTATGAGCGAGCTTACTGATCTGACAATAGAATCAATAAGGCTTATTATTCCTCAGAATGATGACACTGAAAATATGTATATTACCGGAGGCTTTGCAAAGAACAACATATTCCTTAGGCTGATGGCAAAAGCATTTCCTGAAAAGAAAGTTTATACGTCATTAATAAATGATGCATCAGCTCTCGGAGCAGCCCTGGCCATTTATAATCCGGTAACCGGCAAACAGATTGAACCGGAACTCGGACTTACCGAATGTGCATATTAATTCGTAAAGAAAAAGATCATTAATGTCCCTGCAGTCATAAGGAAAAAAGCTAAAGGAAGACTCAGCAGAAATTTCTTAAGGGGCTTTGCCTGATATCCATTCCAGGTTCTTCCAATGTTCCTGAGACTTAAATAAAGTCCGGTAAGTACAAGTACTGCCTGGAACCATGGTATCAACTGAGGAAAAAGCTGATGCCATGGAATATTTGCAGTCCCGAAGAAATCCCAGCCCCAACCGAAAGGATCAGAGACCGACTGGATTATGAATGTCACATTTACAAAGAACATAGGGATCACAAAAGCGATCCATAGCATGAGTCCCAATGGCAGGAGAGATCCTGAGTAGCCCAGGAATATGTATCCTGGTTTTAAATCTGCTTTTGAAATTCGCTTGCCCAGTATTGCAAGAAGATAAATAATTCCGGGAATTACTGCAAGAACAATAAACCATAGGGAGGCTGAGTAAATGCCGAACAGTCCCCAGTTATGCTTATCCATAATGTTCACGTAATCACGCACTGAAGGCCACGGACCAAGATAAAGTATGCTGTATATAATTGATATGGTAAATATTGCTGTCACCAGCCATGCCTCGCTTAAAGAACGGGTCCCTGTTTCAGAGGCAAAAGGTCTTTTGTAAAGTGAAACGTTGTTATATGTGCAGCTCCTGAAGCACTCAAGGCACAATCCGCAATCAGTGTTCTCCTTGATCCTGCCCACATTAAGTCCGTAAGGGCAGGCCCACCCATTGATATTTCCGTTCTGACAATAATGGGGTTTGCACTGGTCGCATACTTCCTGGGATCCGCTCCTTAACGCAAGCGGATTCATTCTTGCAAAAGGGTTTACAAAAACACTTACCGGGCATACGTACCTGCAGAATGCCCTTAGCTCCCAGAAGATCCCCATTATGGCAGGTACAACTATAAGAATAAGAACCGCTGTTCCTGAAAGTTTAGGCACTGCAACAAGCGTTGTCGAAAAAGTTGCAAAAACCATAAAGCAGAACAACTTAAGCCATTCATTATTAAGCTTTTCAGGCCATTTATTGAAGAAGCCGGAGAACCTGTTGTTGTAATCGCCTCTTTTCCCTTTCAGCGGGTTGAAAATTGATCTCCGCTGGATAAGATCTCCGAATAAAGGAAGAGGGCATATCGTACACCATATTCTTCCAAAGAAAGGTGTAAGAAGGGCCACAAGAACAAAGAGCCACACCGACCACATCATCAGGACACCCAGGTTCCTTCCCGACATCTTGGTTCCAAAGAGTGAAGTAAGTATCACAATATAGATAAGCACCATCATCAGAATTGTTATAAAAATCTGGACTCCTCTGTTTAGTATGACCTTTCTGAGGAATCCACTGCCGAGCTTCAGCTCCCTGTATTTTTCTTCCGGCTGGCCCGATTGTTTATTCCTGCCGAAGAACCCGAGCAACCAGATCAGGATTATTCCAGCTATAGATCCAAGACTCATACAAAGCAGGGTATTTGGCAATATAACAAGCTTCCCCTGCTCAAATGCATGCATGGGTCCGCACCATACATGGCAGCGGTAATTGCTTTTGGAAACAAGTATATTTGCAATTCCTGAATGTTTCGCAGTCAGTACAACTTCTTTGGTTATTTCCGGCTTTATTGTCGGATCGCTGGGTCTGAAAACGGCTACTTCATCACGGGCAGGAGTTACCTTTACATCAATGTCGAATTCCTCGAGAAAGAAGGAATGACCTGTATCATTGGTTGAAAAAGTCAAATGAAGCCTGTCTCCCCGGTTGCACCTTATGACATATGGAGTCTTGCCATAACGGAAACTGGTGATGTGTATATACCTGTCGGAAGGTTTTTTTATAAAGAGCTGACATACGACTGCCGGTATCAGGCTGAAAGCTAATATTATCAGGATTTTATCAACGTTTTTCCTTATCTGATCCATCAATCTCAAATCTTCCTGGTTGGTGCAAATGTTTTTAGGATTTCAATAATAGTTATTAAATTCCGGAAAAACATAGGTAATTCTCATTTTAGGATTTGTTTTAAAATATATCTTCGTCCGTAAATTCATTTCAATCTTCAGTGATGGGAAAAAACTCAAAATCAAAAAGCGGAAAAAACCTCAGAACTGTGATTGCAGTTATTTTTGTATTGGCAATTATTGCGGGCATCCCATATTTTTTATTAAGCTATCAGGCAAAGCATCTGGGCATTAAAAGAGGTGAGGTGATTAACAGGGTGTTATATAAATCGGGAAACAAGACTATAAAAACTAACGCATCGGCCGGGAATGAGCAGGGAAAGGATGTTGATTTCCTGTCTCCACGGCAGATTGGCCATGGTTTCACAGAACCCCCGCAGATATCGAATATCGAGGCTGTCGATCTGGATAAGGACGGCCTTCTTGACTTGATCGTCTGCGACTGCAGGAGCAATTCGGTAAACTGGATACGGCAATACCCTAAGGGAGTATTCACTGAGACAACTCTTGCATCTGATCTGATAGCACCTGCTCATGCCCAGATCATTGATTTTGACAATGACGGTGATAATGATATTATGGTGGCTGTTCTGGGTATGCTTTTTCCGAACAATGATAAGATAGGGTCAGTGGTAATTCTGGAGAACGACGGAACAAACCATTTTATTAAACACGTGGTTGCAGACAAAATAGCACGGGTTTCAGATGTGAGAGCAGGGGATCTTGACGGTGACGGTGATATGGATCTTGCAGTTGCAGAATTCGGATATGATGACGGAGAAACGAGATGGATGGAAAACCTTGGTAACTGGAAATTTAAGAGTCATATACTTCAGAGCCTTTCAGGACCCATTAATGTTGAAATAGTTGATATTGACAATGATAATGATCTTGATATAGTTTCACTTGTGAGTCAGGAATGGGAAGAAATATACTGTTTCGTAAATGACGGCAAAGGAAATTTTCAGCCAAAATTGCTTTTTGGCTCAAGCAATGAGGATTTCGGATCAAGCGGCATTTACATTACCGACCTTAACAAGGATGGATATCAGGATATACTTTATACAAATGGTGATGCTTTCGATTATATTCCTCCACGCGGACGGCCCTGGCACGGAGTGCAATGGCTCGAGAATAAAGGGAACCTGAATTTTGTCTACCACAGGATCTGCAATTTCATGGGAGCATATAATGTGCGACCATGTGATATTGACAATGACGGGGATATCGATCTTTTCGTGGTAAGCGGATTCAACAAGTGGGAAGATCCCAATGCCCAGAGTTTCATCTGGCTTGAAAATGACGGTAAAATGAATTTTACGATGCACAATATTGCAAGCAACCCGACGCATCTTCTGACTCTCGCACTCGGTGACTTCAATGGCGACGGATTAATGGATATGGTAACCGGCGGAATGCATACTTACCCGCCATATGACCGGATGGGCAGGATAACCCTGTGGACCAATAACGGGAAATTATCAGAGGGGAAACATTGATAATCCAGGCATCTATGAATGTTATAGTACTATGTATAACATAGTATTATTAAATAAAAAATACCGGAAGAAAGTCGGAACAGCAATTTGCGCCCGGTAATTAACGTTGTTGGTATGTATTATTGGATTGTTAAGAAATCACTGCAATCTTTTCAATTGATTAAATAATTTTAACCGAACCAAAGAGATCATTAATATAAATTTAAACTAACCCAAGTATGAAAAGCATAAAATGTTTATTGCCGGTGATTCTCATATTCTTTCTGAATATTCCGCTGAATGCGCAAAAGCCCGATTCAACGATAAAAGTCAAGAGCATGGTCGTATACCAGGAAAAATATGAGTCCGTGTCACCCAAAAAGTACAAGGAGTCGGAGCAGAATTTTGACATAAAAGGAAATCTGATCGAGGATATTTCTTATAAACAGGGTAAAATATCCAGGCATTTCCGTTATGAGTATAACTCTGACAACGACAAGATCAAGGAGGAAAAGCTTGATGCTTCCGGAAAAGTGGTAGAGACTTCAGAGTACAAATATGCAAATGGTCTCAGAATAGAAAAGACAGTCTATAATGCTGATAAAAAGATCAAATCGAAAAAGACTTACCTCTATTCCATCTATTAGCGTATGAATATCAAGCTTATAAATGACCTGTTGTACGTGTTTTCTCCCATAAACCTCGATGAGCTTGATAAAGTCAGCTTTATGGATCGTATTGACACAAAATACGTTTTCTCGGCCACGAGGCTTCCTGATTTATTGAAAATACTGAAGGAAGAGTACCGGATACTGGATATAAATGGAGAAAGGATCTTTGCTTACAGTACGATCTATTTTGACACACCTGACCACCAGTTTTACTTTGAGCATGTAAAAGGTAAGCAGGAAAGGAATAAGCTGAGGTTCAGACATTATGAAATATCAGGAGCTACTTTCCTTGAGATAAAGAAGAGAACACGAAAGAACCGGACAGTCAAATGGAGGATAACACATGATCCTGACAACAATTTATCTGATGAAAATGCTCAGAAATTTATCAATGAACACCTTGATTGTGACCCCAATGATCTGTCGCCTGTCATGGAAAACAATTTTAACAGAATGACCTTTGCTGGTATAAATGCTCCTGAACGTGTAACAATAGACGTAAATTTGTCATTTCTTACACCTGACGGCGCAAAAGCTAAAATCGACGCGGCTGTGATTGCTGAACTTAAGAGTTCCGAAGTAGCTGCAAGATCTCTTTTTTTCAAAATAATGAAACAGCTTTCATTCCACCCGACAGGATTCAGCAAGTATTGCGTGGGGAATGCCATTCTTGTTGATCTGCCTAATAAAAATATTCTAAAACAAAATTTACTGTTACTAAATAAGATTGAAAATGAATACAAACATTTTGGCGCTGCCTGATGATATAAGTATTGCAGGACTCGACCTGATTGATCCGCCAGGATTCCTGGCATTTGTACTGCGATTTGCACTGAATTTTACGGTAATAATGATTCTCGTACGCTGGTTATATTACTCTACGACCAAACGGAAAGATTATCTTTTTACCTATATACTGATATCCACGCTTGTCTTTTTGCTCTGCTATCTGCTTGAAAGCGTAAAACTTCAGATCGGTTTTGCACTCGGGCTCTTTGCAATTTTCGGGATCATACGATACAGGACCAACGCGATTCCGATAAAGGAGATGACCTATCTTTTCCTCATCATAGGTGTCTCCGTAATCAATGCCCTCACCAGTGACAAAACAAGCGTTGTCGATCTTCTTTTTACCAACTTCACAATAATATTCATAACATTCGGACTTGAAAAGCTTTGGTTGCTGAAGAATGAATCATCAAAGCAGGTGCTTTATGAGAAGATCGAATTAATCAAGGACGGAAGGTACGATGAACTTGTCAGGGATCTTCAGGAAAGGACAGGCATCAGTAAAATTAACAGGGTAGAGGTTGGAAAGATCAATTTCCTGAGGGATACATGTGATTTGACTGTTTATTATTTTGAAAAAAAAGGTAAGGAGTACCATTCAGAAGAGAACACGGAAAGCAATAACAACAATGACGACGACGACGATTAGGAAAACAGTTCTGGCAATCCCCTGGCTTATATCGTGATGAAGGTTTGAATTTCTAAATTTGATTCAGCAAATCAAATATTTACACTATTTTATATGAAGACGAATTATTACATCCCATTGGCATTCCTGTGTATTTTCTGCCTGGAACCTTACCTTATTGCTCAGGTCAGCCCTCAGAGGCAATGGACCGGGTATCGAGGCTGCCTGTCATCCGGAGTTCTTGATAATGCTGATTTGCCGGCTACCTTCAGCTTTGAAAAGATGGAAAATATAAAGTGGAAGATCAGCATACCTGGAATGGGTATTTCGAGCCCTGTGATCTGGGGCAATAAACTTTTTCTTACATCAGCGATAAGTGATGCCGACAAAGCAGGATTCAAGCCCGGCCTGTATGGTGATGTCAGGTCCGTAAACGACTCTTCTGTTCATGAATGGAAAGTATTTTGCATTAATAAAAATAACGGCAGAGTGATATGGGAAAAAACGGCATACAGGGGTGTCCCAAAGATCAAAAGACATCCCAAGTCGACCCACGCAAACACTTCAGTTGCAGTTGACGGAGAGCATGTTGTGGTGTTTTTCGGATCAGAGGGACTCTACTGCTATGATTTTGACGGACAACTCCTCTGGCAGAAAAATTTCGGGGTGCTCAAAGCTGCATTTTTCATGATGAAAGATGCGGAGTGGGAGTTTGCCAGCTCACCAATAATATATGACGGGAAACTGATAATCCAATGCGATGTCCTGGAAAACTCTTTCCTCGCAGCTTTTGATGTCAATACCGGGAACGAACTCTGGAGGAGTGTAAGAGACGACTATCCCGCATGGAGCACTCCCAATATCTATAAGAACAAAGATAAGGCTTATGTTGTCGTAAACGGGTTCAGACACATGGGCGGATATGATCTTCTTACCGGCAAGGAGATCTGGAGAATGTCGGGAGGAGGAGACATCCCTATCCCCACACCGGTAATCGGAGATGACCTTATCTATTTTAACAGTGCTCACGGGAAATTCTCCCCCATAATTGCTGTAAGGAAAGATGCATCGGGCGACATAACACTGCCAGACAAGGAAACATCAGGTCAGTTTGTGCAATGGAGCAAACCAAGAGGAGGCTCCTACATGCATACATTACTTTTGTACCGTAACAGGCTTTACAATGTAAACTGGAACGGAATGATCAACTGCATCGATCCATCCTCAG
Organism: uncultured Bacteroidales bacterium; assembly: GCA_963789985.1. Lineage (GTDB taxonomy): Bacteria > Bacteroidota > Bacteroidia > Bacteroidales > VadinHA17 > LD21. The sequence goes on from CAWBNA010000019.1 coordinate 431,195, forward strand.
GCAGGGAAATATTCAATGCAAAACTTGGTAAATCGTCAAGCTTTATTGCCTCTCCTGTTGCTTCAGACGGAAGAATATTCATTGTCGATGAAACGGGAACCGTTTACATCATTCAGGATGGAGATGCCTTCAGGGAACTTGCCGAAATTCCGATGGATGAGATCTGCATGACCGCACCTGCAATAACCGACGGTCTGATCTTCTTCAGAACACAGAACCACCTTTATGCAGTAGGTAAGAAATAAGTTCCGGCCATACTTATTCTCTCCTTATCCCGGCTATTATATCATCCTTTTTTATAGCCCGTACCGAAAAGACCAATGATGTGATGCCTGTAGTTATAATGAGGATCATCATTATTACAATTGTTCTCCAAGGTATCGCGTTTCCATTCATCATTGACGGTCTGGTGGCAATCAGAGCTGAAACAAGTCCAGCCGCTGTTCCTGACATCAGTATCATGGCATGCTCGCCAAGAACAATTCTTCTGATCGTTCTCAGAGAGAATCCTGCAGCCATCATCAGTCCGAAATCGCGCTTTCTCTGGTTAAAATTCCTGATAAGGATGAATCCCAGCCCGGCGACACCCAGTATCAGGCCAATCGCTCCAAGAACCGTGAAAACAGACAGATAGGTATTTGTAACGACAAAAAAAGAAGCAAGCCTGTCGGCAGCAGGCTCAAAATGAGCTCCAAAATCCGATAGTCTCTCCGTCAGGGCATTCTTATAAATTTCTGCCATTTTCGGGTTTCCGTCAACCAGGAAAATCTGACTTCCGGCGACTGAAGGAAAATATTTAATGAAGTTTTTATTGCCTATTATAACATATCCCTGGAATACAGATGATCTCAATCCGGCGCAGATTATTACGTTAAGCATCTGTCCGCTTTCACTTCTTATTTTCAGTGTATCACCCGGCTTGATTTTCAGGCCATACTGAAGCACAGTCTGGTCGGCTATTCCGTAAATAGTGCCTTCTCCCGGAGAATAATCCAGTGTTGACCAGGGGTTTGTTTTCTTTATGCCCTCCATTTCAGAAGCAAAAGAAAATGAACCTTTACTTATGAAGTGCTCAGGATCGACCCCGAGAAGGGGAGGAGTTGTAATATGATTAAGGTTAAGGCAACTTGCATCATTACCTGAAGTTTTCCTTGCCTGCACAAGTGAAAGATCTTTCAGTTCCTGGTCATCCAGGCCATATTCATTTCTGCCTTCTGAACTGTTAAGATCGTCCCTTTCCGGCAGGGACGATTCTCCCCAGAGAAGAAATCCGCCGGTGCCACCTGAAGGCTGAAGCATGCTGTTGGTTAAATTCATCCTGTTAACACCGGTTATGATCACGGCAAAGAGCCCGGCAGCAAGAAAAATGACCGGAGCGACAGCCTGGGAAGGATAAAAGGAGAAATAACAGCCTGATATCTGTTTTGCCTTTCTGAAACTGAAAATTCCTGTTCTTTGATTACCGATAAAATATTGCCTGGTCAGAAGGATCATTGTTGAAAAAACAAATATTCCGGCACAAAATGAAAGCAATGTTGAATTGCGGGTAAGAATAAATGACAGTACTGTCGATAAAAGAGTAAGAGCAGCAAAAACAATCAGGAAAATAAGATTCTTCCCGGCTGAAGGCTTTTCTGTTTTACCTGTTTCGGGCTTGTTCAGATATTTCAAAAACCGGCCCGACTTTATTATCAGTATTAAAAATATTATAATGAAAGAAATTGCAAATCCTGTCAGAAGTGACCACGGGTCAAACTCTGAAACCAGGGTGTTTGTCTGCACAGCACCATGCCATACTGAATTAAGAGCTTTGATTGTCAGGGCATTAAAAATTCCTCCCGCAAAGGTTCCCGTTATGGTTCCGCAGAACGCGATCATTGCTGTTTCGTAAATAAGTATTTTTTTGATCTTACGGTTTGCAAATCCAAGGGAAAAGAGAGTATTGACCTGTTCTTTTTTTGATTCAAAAAAGGTCGATACAACAAGAATGAGGAGGATCAGGGATGAGAGTAGAATGAAGAAGCCAAGGCCCAGAAAAAGTGTGCTGAAATCAACACTTTCATTTGCCGCTTTTTCCAATTCTGCCGGAAGATCCATAATTGTAAAGCCTGCCTTTTCAGGGTCAATGGATCGGGTAAGTTTTGCAAGTATCTCATTTTTACTCACATCACTGCTGAAACGGACTGAGGTAACCGGACCAAAATTATTTCCCCATAATTCCCTGCCTTTTTCGTAGTTTATGAAAGCCTTTGGGGTACCGCCGGACTTTTTCCAGTATTCCTCATCCTTCGGCCGGATCCTGTCGAAATGGATAGTGGTGCCGGCATCCCAGCTTGTACATGATTTCCTTCCTGCAATTCCTGGAAATTCAGGCATCAGCAGCGAATCAGACCAGATGCCTTCCATTGGTACCACCTTACTGACAATAAAATTCATATTCTCTTCCCTGAGGTGATTCATCGGATCAGGGGAATACCATGTAATGTTTATGGTGTCGCCTTCCCGTGCAGACAGGTCATCAGCAATCCATCTGTTTATTACAATTCCGTTATCAGCCGGAATGCCTTTATACAACAAAGGGTCAAGAGCAGAAATAAAAGAATAAGGCGTCATCTTTTTATCATGGGAAAAGCTGTTGGCCAGGTAAGTTAATACAGGATGTGGTTGCAACCCGAGCTTTGCTATTTCATCGACCTGAACTTTGTCGATAAATATTCTGTCAGAAATAAGTTCATACCCTTTTGTTTCCGGAATAAAACGCAGTGAAAGTCCTATATCTCCAGGTTTCAGCTCTTCCCGAAGGCTCTTGTAAATGTACGGTACTGAAATTCCTTTCCTGTTTTTAAACAGCAGCCTGTTGACCTTTGGGATACTATCCTGTTTGTCTGTCAGATCCTGACGGCGGACAAAAATATTCAGCGGAGTTATCTGACTGATACCCAGAGAAAAATTGCCCGACCTTCCGGAAGACATAATTGCTCCGGTTTTAAATACCACTGATTCAGTAGTACCATTTGCCGGAGAGAAAGGGGCATCTGCGGGAATGTCACTCAGGGCATTGAACCGGATTATCAGGTCAGTTCCCACATTCAGCCCAAGGTAAGCAGCAAGTCGTTCATTAACTGCAACTTCACCTTTTTTGATATTCATACCTTCAATTCCCTGAAATGAAAAGAAGTTATTATCCACTGCATAGATTTTCAATATGGGAGATGTCTGCCCTGTTGTAAAATTCTGGCAATAACCCTCTGTTTCAAGGACTCCGGCGCATTTAATGCCGGTCCTTGATTCCATCCTTCCTGAAAGCGAAGGATCAAAATAACGAATTCCTGAACTGACAACGATCCCCGTATTTCCTGTTTTTTCCGAGGAGGTTTTTTTCAGGCTGCTCCTGACCGATTTGCCGGTCATTAACGATCCTGTTATTACAGCAGTGAGAATAATTATTATGATGATCTGATAAGCAGCACCTTTCAGATTGTGCGATATTGACCTTATGGTTATATGGAAAAGCGACAGCTTCATCATCGCAGGTTTTTACAGCTTTTTCCCCGGAAATAGTTTCCCTTCTGAAAGGGTCAGCTGAACTCCCATTTTATTTGCAAGATCCTTTGAATGTGTTGCAAGGAGAAGAGTGATCCCGTAGTCTTTGTTCATCCGGACAAGAAGATCTCCAAGAGCGTTGGTGTTCTTTTCATCAAGCGATCCTGTAGGTTCGTCTGCCAGCAGGAGAGAAGGCTTGTTTGCAAGGGCCCTGACAAGTGTGGCGCGCTGAGCCTCGCCTCCCGAAATCTGAAGGGGATATTTATCTGCCAGTCCTGAAATACCAGTCGTTTCCATCAGCTTCAATGAATCATTGACCTTTTGCCTGAACTCGGAATCTGGCGTTTTTGATGCAATAAGAGGAAGTATTATATTTTCCCTGACGGTAAGATAAGGAAGAAGAAGATGATCCTGGAATACGAAGCCGATGTTTTTGTTCCTGTAGCGGGCTGATTCATCAGAGTCATAATTAAGGATTGAGACACCCCTGAACAGTACATCACCGCTGTCGGGCCTGTCGAGCAACCCTATAATATTCAAAAGGGTTGTTTTTCCTGAACCCGACGGACCTGACACTGAAACCGAATCACCTTCATTAAGAGTAAGGTTAAGATCACTCAGAACAATACCTCTCTGGTGATAAGATTTTGACACATTATTTAACTGTAACATTTTCAGCAGTTTTTGAATACAAACCGGCAAGTCCCTCCGACATCCTTTCAAGCGACATTTTCTGCCTGACATTTTTCTTGCCTCTGATACTGAGCTGTAAAAGTAACTCTTTATTTGTTAATACTTTATGAAGGCGTGAAGCAAGCTCAGATACCGTATCAGGTGAATAGGTTACCCCTCCTCCTGTTTTTTCAACAATTTCAGGGAACGACCCTGTTGCGGGCTGGACGACGGGAACGCCTGCACTGTTGGCTTCCAGAAGATACAATCCGTACCCGTCATACTTGTGCACCGGAACGCTGATTAAATCGACATTGCGGAAAAATTCCATCTTTCCGTCTCCCTGGAATTCCGGATATATTTTTACGCTTTTGGCTATCCCGGCTTCCCTGAGCTTTCTCAGCTGAGCTGAAACAAATGTCCTGTCAGTTCCGGTAAAACCGCCGCATATATTCAGCTTAAGGTCCGGAATCAGACCATTCCTTTTCAGCTCAATAAATGCATCCACAAGCTTGTCAAATCCGTTATTGTAGTTAACCCGGCTGAAGTATCCGATCGCGGGTGATCGTGGAACTGAATCAGGCTCAATATCAAATTCAGGATCATATCCCAGCGGAACAACCATGATATTTTCACCGCTGATCCCGGTTTTGCTCATGAAGAGATCCTTGTAATAATTGCTTGGCGTGACGAACATATCGACATGAACAGCTTCACGCGAAATCATTTTCCAGGCATTTGAGCGGAAAGGTTCCGCCATCTCATCTATCCAGTCATCCTCATTAAGCAGGGAGCAGACAACCTTTACATCAATCCTCTTCTTAAGCTGCCGGGCCAGACCAAGAATAAGTGCATTTGAAAGATGAATAATATCAGGCTTACCATCGTTAAGGAGGTATTTTACAAGCCTGTCGACCTCTGCCTTTCTGAACGCATTGTCGCCCTCTATCATGCTGATTGTAAGCTCTTCATATCCTTCAGGATTTGTAGTACCCGCCTGCTTTGCAGCAAACTTCAGTAACAGCGGGGAATTGAAAAACTTATCAAAAACTGCAGGCATGTTATTCAGAAATCCAACCTTTTCTCTCAGGTACATTGAAATTGCACCGAAAAAAACGTTCCTGTCAAAGTTGTTACCTGCCGTGGTTTTATCGGGAGGAAGGTAAAGCGGTATTGCCCTGGCGGTCATCCCAGGGACCTTGCGGATAGCTCTTATATAGATCATATCACGGTAACAGTTCCCGCAATAAAATGAGCCTCCTGATCCTGTAATAAGATATACTATTTTCATCCTGACTTTTTTCTCTGTGTCACCCTGTGACTTCTCTGTGGATCTCTGTGTAACAATAAAAAGTACACACTGATCCTGTAATAACATATATTATATTCATTTTGACATTTTTCTCTGTGTCACTCTGTGACTTCTCTGTGGATCTCTGTGTAACAAAAAACGTACACAGAGGATTATTTTTTTCCGAATGCAAGCAGCCTTCCGTCTTCAGTCAGAAAATAAAACCTGTCCCTGGTCACCGCCGGGGAGCTGTTCACTGGGGTGCCTGCATTAAAGCTCCATATTTTCTTTCCATCCTGTAAATTAAGGATATAAATATGCCCGTCGGCACTGCCAAAGATAACCTTCCCTGGTGTGATCACGGCAGAACCATTAATTTTTCCGTTTGTTCTGAATTTCCATTTTAACTTGCCGGTAGCCAGATCATAACAATACATATACTTATTCTCATTACCCACGACCACCATGTTTTTCCCAACCGCCGGTACGCCAAGGATTGAGCCGGATGTAGCATTTGCCGGCACGTTCCAGACCATCTTCCCTGTCAGCATGTCAATGCAATACAGGTTTCCGTCATAGTCCCCAAAGCAGGCTTTCCCGCCAGAAAGGGCAGGAGAGGAGGCAATATAAACACCTACCTGGATCGTGTCCTTCTGCCTGCCGGAATAGGCGTCTACTATTCTTAAAACGCCATCACATCCTCCAAAGACAATATCATTATTTGCAACAGCAGGTGTTCCATTGATATAATTTTCAGTTTCAACCTTCCATAGGAGTCTTCCGCTCGATGGGTCAACCGAATGGAGGAAATAATCGTAACTGCCGATTATTATTCCCGATTTTTTTCCTATCGTCCACGAATTTGCTGATCCGACAATCTGATTATCAGTCATGTATTTCCAGGCCAGTTTTCCGGTGTTTTTGTCAATTGCCTGCAGCGATCCGTCATTGAACCCGACTATTACCCTGTTGCCATAAACAAGAGGAGGAGATTCAGCTGCAGTTCCGCCTTCATACTGCCATCTTATTTTTCCGTTTATTCCGACGGCAATAACTGAACCTTTATCATTTCCGAAAATTATCAAACCGGAACTGATGACAGGCGAAGATTCTGTCTTGCTTCCTGTTGGCAGACTCCAGATCAGGGAAGGTGATGACGGCAGTTCCATGGTTGTGAATCCCGACAGGTCGGGTTTCCCCCTGAACACAGGCCATTCCTGATCAGTAGTCTGTGAAAATGCAGATATGGAAATTACAACCATGATCAATATCAGCCTGATACGCTTTCTCATTTCCCTCTGATTTTATCAAAGTGACCCAGCGCTCCTGTCGGGCAGATATCCACGCATATATCAGCAGAAGCAGTCAGAATATCTTCAAAATCTTCCGTAAGAGGTTCAGATATCATCGAAACGAATCCCCTGTTTATGAAGCAGAGAGAAGGCTCATCCTTCTTATCGCCGCAAACCCGGACACATAGTCCGCATTTTATGCATTTGGCATTTTCAAATATAAGTCCGGTCTTCCGGCTGATCTTTTTAAAGACAGGGGCGCTGACAAATTTCCCCTTTGGATCGCTCAGTTCATATTTCCCTGCCAGTTCCCTCAGCCGGCAATTCTCGGCAGCCCTGCAGTCGCAATGCATGCAGCTTCCGGCTTCAGAGGCTGCGGACGAAAAGCTGTTTATCTCCCTGTGACGGATTATATTGTCTTTACACTCCTTCAGCCACTCCCTCTGCTCGCTTTCATCAAGACGTCCGATCCGTGAAGAAAACTTTTTACGCACATCTGCGGGCACATGATATTTTGAAATTCTGTTTCCATCGTCAGGATTTATATTTCGGTAAAGAAACATCCTGATATTCCTGATTGAAACCGGAGAGTCAATTTTCTTCCTCCGGCAGGCATTTTCGCAGAAAGCCCGGCAATTAACACACTTAAGCTCATTTCCATTAATTTCTGAATGAAGAAGCTCAGCAGCATCGTCTGTCCTGCCTGCAATCAGCAATCTGTTCATCAATGGTATATTATAACCCTCCGGACATACAATCCTGCATTGCGCCTCGCATTCAGCCCTGTGTTCCGAAAGAAGGAGCATAACTGCCTTCTTTCTCATGCTGATCACTTCTTCCCCCGAAGCGTCAATATCCATCCCCTCCTGGACAAGAGCCGAGCACGATGGAATAAAGCTGTTTTTTCCCCTGTCTTTCACCATGCAGACCATGCAGGAGGAATAATGTGGCAAACCATCGTGGTGGCAAAGAACAGGAATCTCTATTCCCGCCTTCACTGCCGAATTGAGTATTGTCTGACCTTCTTCTGCCTCAATCCCGATATTATCTATCCTTATCTTCATCTTTAAAATTCACTGTTTCAACAGCTTTTTCCGGACATACCACCCTGCAGTTGTAGCATTTTGTGCAGAGATCCTGATCGATCTCATGCTTCTCATATGGTCTGAATGCGATTGCATTAACCGGGCATTCCTGGGAGCATTTTGTACATCCGGTGCATTTATCTGTAATTCTGTATCTTATAAGGTCCCTGCATCTCTTTGCAGGACACACTCCTCCAGCGTGGGCTTCATACTCCTCCCTGAAGTATTTCAACCCTGTAAGAACCGGATTGGGCGCTGTTTTCCCAAGTCCGCACAGACTGCCGTTCTTTACCTGTATGCAAAGCCGTTCAAGATCATCAATTTCACCGGGCATTGCCTTTCCCTGACTGAGCCGTGTCACTATGTCAAGCATCAGCTTTGTCCCGACCCTGCAGAAGGTGCATTTTCCGCAAGACTGTTTATGAGTAAACTCAAGGAAGTACTTTGCCATGTCGACCATGCAGTCAGTATCATCGAGAACCACCATGCCACCTGAGCCCATCATGGCGCCCATTCTTGTAAGCTCTTCATAATCGACAGGAGTGTCAGAGAGCGCTGAAGGGATACATCCTCCCGAAGGGCCTCCTATCTGCACTGCTTTAAATGACCTTCCGGGAGCAACTCCGCAGCCTGTCTTTTCAACTATATCTTTTATTGTCGTACCCATAGGCACCTCAATGAGTCCTCCTTTCAACACTTTGCCTGCCAGGGCGAATACTTTTGTGCCCTTGCTTTTTTCTGTACCGATTGCACTGAAAGCCTTTGCTCCGTTATTAATAATCCACGGCACAAGTGCAAGCGTTTCAACATTATTTACAAGAGTCGGGTGATCTTTATAGCCCTTAACGGCAGGGTAGGGAGGCCTCAGATGCGGAGTTCCCCTTTTTCCTTCAAGTGAGGCAATAAGTGCCGTCTCCTCACCGCATACAAAGGCGCCTGCTCCCTCAAAAACCTCGATATCAAAAGAAAATCCTGAACCAAGTATGTCCATTCCTGTAACCCTTTTTTCCAGGCATAATCTGAGTGCATTCCTGATCCTTGAAACTGCAAGGGGATATTCGGCTCTTATATAGAAAATGCCTTTGCCGGCACCGGTGGCATATCCGGCAATAAGCATTCCTTCAATTACCCTGAATGGAAATGATTCCAGAATCATCCTGTCCATAAAAGCTCCCGGGTCGCCTTCGTCACCATTACAGACAACATATTTCGGTTTACCTTCAGATCCGGATGATATTTCCCATTTCCTGCCGGTTGGAAATCCGGCACCGCCACGGCCCCTTAAGCCGCTTTCTTTTATTGACTCAATTACCGACGTGCGGGATAAATCAAGCACCTTCTTCAATGCTTTGAATCCGTCCAGAAGCTCATATTCAACGAATGAATCAGGCGACATAATGCCGCTGTTAAGTGTTGCAATATGTATCTGAGCGCTAAGGAAATTATTTAAATTTTGTTCCCTGACCCCTTCCGGCAGATTCACGGGACTGTAAAGCATGTCATCCGACAGGAAAGTGTCGGCAAAATTATTCAGTCTGAACTGAAATCTTTTGCTCAAAGATGCCGGCTTTAAATGTTTAAGCAATATCTCTTCAACCTGGTCCTTTCTGACATTTGTATATCTTGAAACGCCATTGTGCGGGTCAACAATCTCAAGAAGCGGAGTCTGACTGCAAACGCCGACGCATCCAACCGGTTTAACCCTGATGTTCAGATCATAATATTCCCTGATATCATTAAGCGTTGCCAGTATCTCCCTGCTTCCTCCGGCAACACAACATGATCCAAGACCTATACGTACTTCAGCATCAAAATCATCCCTGCCGTCGTGTTTTATTTCTTCCTGATGTTTGGCATGCGTACTAAGGAAATTATTTACGATCTCATTGACCTGTGTTGGTTTTACATGTCCGTAAGTCTTTCCGTCGATCTGAACCACGGGTGCAAGAGTGCAGCAGCCCAGACATGCCACTTCCTCAATTGAGAAAAGATTATCAGGTGAACTGTTACGTTCACCGGTGATCCCCAGATCTCTTTTAAAAGCTTCTGATATAAGCTGAGAACCCTTTACGTGGCATGCTGTACCGGCACATATTTTTATTGTATGAAGTCCTGATGGAATGTGTCTGAACTGGGAATAGAAAGTGGAAACTCCCGATATCTGACCAGGCGTGACTTCAGAAATCCTGCATATATGCTTCAGGGCTTCCGAAGGCAGGTAATTAAGTCTTTTCTGGACTTCCTGCAGCATCAGGATCACTTTGTCGCTGCATGTGCCTGTCTCCTTAATAACAGACTCCACAACTGACCTGATTTCATCGTCAGTAAGAACGTCACTGCCACAAGTGCAGGTTTTAATATCTTTTTTTTCTTTTTTCAAATAGCTGAAATGCAATAAAGGTTATTTCTTCCTCTTATATAAATGTTCTTGTCCGAAAAGGCAGGAGTACAGTCAGCGGGCTCACCTAAAGGAGATTCAGATACAAGTTTGAATTCAGGCCCTGCATTTACAATATGCATCACACCGCTTCGGTCGAGCATCCACACTTTATTATCTGCAATAACAGGCGATGCATAAAACTGATCCGTAAAGTAGTGTGTCCAGAGTGTATCGCCCTTCTGTGAATTATAACAAGCCACATCCCCGGTGCCCGTGCAAAGGAACAGGTAATTGTCGGTTGCAACCGGACTGGAAACATCTGGTGTGAAAGTATTATCCTGCCATACTATTGAAGGACCAGGACCGGGTTTTACTGCTGCCAGGCGTGAATAATCAGTAACTGCATAAACCAGGCTGCTGTTGACCGCAAGAGATGGGGCAACATCCCCTGTCAGTACCTCTATCGACCAGAGAGCTTTACCGGTACGCGGATCAAATGAAGTGACTTCAGGATTACCGTTAATAATCACCTGCGGCACCCCATTGAAATTTGCCAGCACAGGCGATGCCCAGGTCGCTTTTCCACTCCTTGGCGTTTCCCATTTCAATTCCCCTGAGTCTGTATCAAAGCCCATCATTGAAATCTTTTCAGTAGCATCGAATTTGACAATCAGTAATCCTTCAAAAATTACAAGTGAACAGGAATACCCATAAGCGTTTTTCGGAATCCCTATGTTTTTTGCCCATTTTTTATTCCCGTCCATACTTAAGCATATCAGGTTTCCGTTCGCAAAGATGGCGCATATGGATTTTCCGTCTGTGGCGGCTGAAGGTACAGCAATGCCTGCATCGCTGCTGGTTTCCGGAGGCACTGAAGGCTCTCCCGTGATGCCTGAGGCGGACGAACTCCATTCTATCTTTCCTGAATTTTTATCTATGCAATAGACCTCACATGATTTACCATCCGAGCCTGTCACGAAAAGTTTGTCGCCCCATATAACCGGGGAGCTTTTACCATTTTTGGGAATCTGAATCTTCCATTTGATGTTTTTGCCATTTTCACCGTTCCATTCGGTAGGGAACCCTGAACCTCCCGCGATTGCCCTGCCGTCCTGGCCTCTGAAAAACGGATAGTTTACAGGATCAGGTTTGTAGGTGTCGGCTTTTGAAGCAAGATTTTTCTTTTTTCCTGTTTTCTTCTCAATCTTTTCTTCAGCTCTTACCGTGTTTCTGCCTGAAAGGTCGGGAAGGTTGTTCCTCAGAACAAACGAGGTGATTATGCCACCTACGGTCAGTACAGCTACTGATCCTGCCAGATATCTTGCATATTTTGCATTTGTATTCACCTGGTCCTGATGCTCACCCGGAACTGATGGAATTGTCCTTTCACTTCCTGCAATTATTCTCTGACATAAAATAAAGATTGCAGCTCCGGCCAGCAACAGGTACGAACCGGTTTCAACCTGCCGCCTTGATGAAAAGTATGCCTTCCTTGCCATAAGGTCGAGCGCTCTTATCTGTTCAGCCCTGGCAGTATTTTCAACATCCTTGTCATATTCTTCTTTAATAGTTACAATTGCCTGATTATCCAGCGGATCCATGGTTTTTAACTGAATCAGACTGTAAAACATAGTTAAGGCAACGACCAGTGTAAATACACCTGCACCTATACTGATTCCTCTGATTGTCTTAATATCTTCTTCGTCAGGCTTTTTCATCAGCAGTATTATTATTTATGTGCACCGGGCAATACCGGAAACATCGTCCGCAACTGTAGCATTTGCCTTTATGCGGCACATAACCGGTTCTCCTTGACCTGGTGGTAAGAGAAACGAGGCTGAGTCCGAACGAAAGTCCGAGGAAAAGCCCGACCCATAAAGATCCGTTCCTGAACCGTCCGGCTATTTTCAGCTCTTCTTCAAACAATTCCTTTTCGGTCTTTCCTGCTTCCCTGAAAGCCACAGCGGCCTTTGAAACAGCGGGAATGCCTTTTTCCTTTTCTGCCCTGATCTCCCTTGCCAGCTGAACTTTGCTGTTAAGCCCTGAAAGGGCAGGAGCGAGGTTCCTGAACAGGATTGCTCCTCCGGCAGCGAACAGAGGTATAAACAGGATATATATGATAAATCTCCTTCTTTCCATGCGAGGTTCTCCGGAAGGACGGGAAACGTCGGATGGTAATATTGCATCATAAGGGCATACATCTTCACAGAGACGGCAGTTTGTACATTCTGCGGGAGTAATTGTAAGATGCCTTGAAGAGAACCGTGAAAATATATTAAGAAGGACACCGTACGGACAGAAGTATCTGCAATACGGCCTGTTTATGAATATGCCTGCCACAAGCAGCAATGAGCCGAATATTATCATTGTATAAGGCGCATCGAGGCGGAAAATACCCACAAAAGGATCGTACCTGCAGATCAGAAACTGGCTCCCGGTAGCTGCCGAAAGCACAGACAGACCAAGATAGACAAACGGGACAGAGATCATTACCGATTCGACAGCTTTGGGCAGCTTCACAGGACGAAAGCCTGTAAGCTCCTGGATTGCACCGAACGGACAAACCCCGGCACAGAAGACCCTGCCGAATGCCAGAGCAAATATTAATGGTATGATAAAAAACAAAAGCGCAGTAAGCGGAATGGCATAATTCTTATTGAACAGCGCAAGGGCGACATTCTGGAGTGATCCGACTGAACAGATACATCCTTCCCTGTAAAACCCGAAATATGCGAGCGAGAATACAGAAAGCCAGACAATCCCTTCCCTTGAACGTTTTTTCAGCGCTAACCATGATGCAAGCGATAACGCGCCAACGAGAACTGCCAGGTCGATATAATTCCACACCGGGGATCTCTGGAGAGGCAGCTGGTGGTCGGGATAGACATAGCCTGACTCAAATTCCGGACGCGGAAACCGGTCCTGCGCCACGAGGACTGCATGCCATCCGATCAGCAGGAAAATCAAAATATATGGTAGTTTTTTCTTCACTCTGTTTTTTAATTAACCCACCCCTGACCCCTTCAGGGAGGGGAACTTTATGATAATGCTTTTGCTTTTTACTTTTGCCTTTTGTCTTTTGTCTTTAATTAACCCACCCCTGACCCCTCCCAGGAGGGGATCATCAGGTTTTTACTTTTATCTTTTGTCTTTAGGCAAATACTGCATCTTATATGGCACCCTGGATATAGCTTCTGACGGGCAGTTCCTTGCTATCGCGCATTCATTGCAACGAACACAAAGACCCTGGTTTATCTGCAGATAAAGAGATCCGTTGCCGAAATCATTGCATCCCTTGACACATTTTCCGCATGCGTCGCACAGCTTCTCATTTATTGTATATTCAAAATAGGGTTCTTCCACAAATTTCCTTGTTATAGCTCCCGTGGGACACATCTGGTTTTCGGCCCCGGTACTGATAGTCGTAACGCCCTGCCTTAGGAATCCGCCGCACAGATCGCAGTATCCGCACATCACAAAAGCGTGGACACACTTTACAGCTGATGGTGTCAGCACACACTTTGTCTTACATTGCCCGCACTGCGTACACTTATGAGGATCGATCTGCCATACATTTCCTGACGCAGATACTTTCCCCGACAGGAATATTGGTACTGCTATGACAGGAGCTGCGATAAGAATCCTTCCTGCATTGCGTACAAAATCCCGTCGTGACTGATATTTGTTTTTATCTTCCTTCATAGAGAAATCAGTTTAATACTTGCTGCAGTCAATTCTCCCTCTGCAAATGCCATTACCAGGACATGTCGAACAGTCTTTCGTCGCAACAACCCTGTTGCCAAGAAAATATGCAACAAATGCCAGCAAACCCAGCAATCCGGCCTGAACCGATTTTACAATGAAGCTTTTTCTGTCGATCTGCATAGGATTAATTTTAAAATTATTTTTTCCCATTTCTTGCCATAGTTTTCAGAAATCCAAATCCTTTTAGGTTAAAATGCACAATTTGAAAAGTCTCTGATGCGAGTGTGTTCATAATTTTCTTTTAAATAAATAAAGTGTCGAATCAGCGCTGTTTATGGCATAAATTGTTTTGCCATCAGCTGAAGCGACATCCAGCGGTACGGAAGGAACAAAATTATTATTTGACGAAACGAATTCAATAAATTCTCCTTCAGGCCCCAGGATTTTTATCCTGTTCAAACCTTTCTCTGCAGTCACAATACCCTGCGGTATAAGTGCAAAATGCGCAGGATTGCAGCAACCGCAGAACTTGCCCGGCGCTGTTCCCGGTTCACCGAATTCGGCAATCTTTTTCCCGTCCGTCGTCCATTTCTCGATCCTGTGATTCCCTGTATTTGCAATGAAAAGAGTCGAACCGGAAAGAGCGACATCAAAATAAGGGCTGGGTATCAGGAATTTCTCATCAGACTGTCCTATCATGGTCTTCAGTTCCCCGTTCTTTTTCAGCAAGAAGACCTTTTTGCTTCCTGCATCAGCAAATGCAATAACATCTTTCCCGGCCGTAACGGAAGTAATGAGGCTATTATCTTCATATGGTCCCCATTCGGCAATTAATTTTCCTCCTGTTGAAGCAAGCAGAATCGTTCCGGCAGTCGAGGCGAAGATTGTATCGCCTGAAACAGCAAGTGATGTAATCTTCGAATCTGTTTTAAGGTTCCATTTTTCACTAAGGTCAGTGTTGAGCGACCTTATAAATGAATTGCCTGCCAGAAAAACAGTTCCATCGTCTGAAACAGCTACAGAAGAAGTTTTTCCTCCCGTCAAATCTATTTTTCTGACAACTTCCCATCTGTCATAATAAGAAGTTTCCTGTGAAGCTGCTTGTTCACTTTTTTTGATTTTTATATTTGATGCATCATAAATGATATATCCCATAAATGCCAGGATAATCAATAATGCAAGGAAAGCTGTAAGTTTCTTATTCATTGGTTTTGTTTTTTTCCTATGAAAAGGCAAAGCAAATTTCTTGAATCCCTCATAACAAGGTAGTTGCCTGCTAATGCCATCGGTCCCCAGGCCTCAACCCCTTTAATTATCCTGTGCTGTGTGATCAGTGAAGCCTGTGATCCGTCAATCCTGAACAAATATAAATTTGCATTATCATCCAGCAAAAGCAATTTGTCATCTTTCATTATATAAGGTCCCAGACCTCTTCCGAATCTCATGTCCTTTCCGCTGCTCCAGAGAGGCTTTTTCAGGTCCGACCTGTTGTAGCAGACAAGTTGCTTCTTCAGCGGCCCTGCATTCTCAGGCATTACTGTCCATATAAAATCGCCCTTCGGTATAGGGGTCTGCTGGTCGCTTGAAATTCCCTCCATTGGCTTGTGTGATTCCAGAAGGGTTGCTGAATAAGCTGATCCGTTCAGGCTGATCCTTATTCTGGCGCCTCCTGCGCCGTAACTTCCAAATACCGCGATCTCATTATTGCCAAGGTAAACAGGTGATGCGGCTGTAGTTGCCGGGTTCCATTCTTTTGTTTTCCAAAGCAGCTTTCCTGTGTCGTCACCATCAGCGGCCACGCCAACAACTCCTCCAATGGCATTATAAACGTACATTCTCCTTCCATGTATTTCCATTGGTATAATTGATCCATGCGACATTCTCAAAGAATCAGGATTAGGGGTCTTCCATATTACCTTCCCGTCAGAGCATCTGACGCCAATCATAAGCGCTTTCCCTCCGGGCGCAAGTACCGCTACATCATTGTCAATAAGCGGACATTGACCCGTATAAAAATCCGGAGTGATTCTCCCTTTTATTTTACCTGCAATTCCAAACTCCTTCTCCATATCGATCCTCCAAAGGAGGTTTCCATTAAGCGGATCAAGACACATTACATGCGATCTTGGGCCAATTGAGACAAGATACTTATCAGTCACTGCCGGTATTGTTCTTGAGTATCCATGGTTACGCTTGAGATCAACGTTGTACCACCTTCTCCAGAGTTCCAGCCCTGACTTGAGTGAAAAGCAGCGCAGCATGTCGGCTTTCTTTCTTTCATTGTAATCCATTAGATAAACCCTTCCATTCAGCACTGCCGGACCCGCATAACCTTCACCGAGCGTTACTTTCCACATAACAGGAGTACCGGCTGTATCCCAGGATTCTGCAATTTCAAAAGTGTCTTTACTGATGTTATCAAAATCACTTCCCCTGAATCTTGGCCAGCTTCCGGGGACCAATCCATCAAATGCAGCCAGAGTGTCAAAAAACTCACCAATAATTACACTGTCAGTCCTTGGCACAGTTTTAGGACGGTTATCCATGCCGGGAACGCGCAGAACGATATCAGCGGGATAATGATTACCGGCAAACCACCAGATCAGGGCCCCTGATAAAAGAACGGCAGTGATGCCTGTGAACAGTGTATTATTTTTCTTAAGTGTCATACACCATCAGAAATCTCTATATCGTTTTTACCATTAAATGGTTATCGAACAGATGGAAATACAATTCTTTTCGAAACCTGCCGAACGGTGTTCATTCGCACGGGCCTTGAGGCAAAAAATGTCACAGGAATCACCTGGCAACTCTGACACACTTTAACTGGTTTTGATCCCTGATAAGGAGCTTACCGTCCGCAAGCGCAAGGGGTGCCCAGTTTTGAGTCGAAAATCTTGGATCTGCACCTGATGCTACAACAAGCAACTTTGCTGATGCAATGGGCTTAAAGGCTGATGGATCGGGCTCAATAAGGTACAAATTGTTACTGCCGTCGGTGCTGATCAGCAACCCATCGGCGAGAACCGAGCCACCCTTATCAAATAACGGAGATCTCCCTGTTTTCCATTTAATCTGGCCGTCAATACTCATACAAACCAGGCCGTCTTTTCTTTCGTTGGTTGTATATTGAGCATAAAAATAGCCGTTATAAAGAACCGGAGGTTGTGTATGCGCACCAAAATCAGCATTTTTATAAAGTTCTGTAACACCGTAGCTGCCATCCGCTTTTCTTTCAACCTTTATCATTGCAGCTCCGGCCTGGTATCCGCCTGTAAGCAGAACCCTGCCTTCACCGGCATCAACTGCACTTGGCACCGGAATACGACATTGCCAGTTCGTATATTCCCAAAGGATCTTACCCGTAAGCGGATCAATTCCAACGACCTTACCTCCAGTGCCATTTTGTCCGAAGCCACCACCTTCTGAAGCGGTTATCATAACAATGTGATCCTTTCCGCCAACTTTTACAAACGACGGGCTGACATATCCTACAGGACCAAGAGCCGGAGTTTTCCATTTCACATTGCCGGTAAGTTTTTCATAAGCTACAACTCCCGCCTGTGGCGTCTGTGAAGCCAGAATGACCAGATCGCCATAAACCAAAGGACACTGGGTAATTGCCCATCTCGGAATTTCACCACCGCCGAAATCAGTCCAGACGTTCTTTTTCCAGATTGGCTTGTGCGTGTTGATATCTATACAATAAAGGTTTCCGTAAGGACCGCATGAATAAATCCGGTTACCGTCCAATGCCGGTACGCTTCGCGAGCCGGGAAACTGAACAGACCCTGGAGCATCATAGCTGAACTTCCAAAGTTCTTTACCATTTGAAAGGTCAAAACATCTCATAATATCGCCAGCCTGGTCATTTCTGTCCAGTAAATAAACCTTACCGTCTTTGATAACAGGTCCGCCAAAACCGATTCCCACATTAGCCGTCCATAAAACTTCCGGACCCTGCTGAGGCCAGGAACGCATAATACCTTTCTGGTCCGACGCACTATTTCTGTTGGGTCCAAGATACTGGGGCCAGTCTTGGGAGTAGACATTTGTAATTCCAACTAATAAAACAGCCATCAAAACATACATCTTACTCTGTTTCATTTTAATTACTCTTTGACTTTATTAATAACTAATATTAAATAAATTACAATGATCATTATCTTTTTATTTCTTTCCTTGTGTCTGCCAGCAATTCGTATAACTCTGACAAAAATAAAACTTATTCTGAATGCTAGTTTTTAATACGTCCGTTTTCTATTGTAATAACCCTGTCAGCGAAAGAATCCGGAACAGCGCCATGAGTTGCGACAATTACTGTCACTTTCTTCTCTTTCCTCAAATGTCTGAGATACCCAAGAATTTCTGAGGCAGTTTCATCATCCACCGAACCGGTCGGCTCATCAGCAAGAATGAGCGATGGTTGTTTGACAAGTGTTCTGATTATTGCCACTTTTTGCTGCTGACCTGCACTGAGTTCTTCCGGAAGAAGGTGTAACTTATCCATTAACTGAAATTGTTCAAAATATGGCATAACCAGGTTCCTTATCTCATTCTGCGCAAGACCCTTAGGTGCCAGAGCTACTTCAATGTTCTCAAATATGGTGTAGGTAGGAAGAAGATTGAAACTTTGAAAGATTATCCCGATCTGATTCAACAACAGGTTGCTTAATGACCTGTTGTCAAGTTCATTGATCATCTTATCTTCAATCCTTATAGTGCCCGATGTAGGTTTAATAAGTCCGTCAATAAGGTTTAACAGGGTGGATTTTCCTGCACCGGATCTGCCCTTCAGAATTACCATTTCATCGTGTTGCACCTGCAGATCTATATCTGTAACTGCATTTATCGTATGTCCTTTGCTTTTGTATTGTTTGCTGATGGAGATGCATTCTATAAATGAATTGTTCATTGTTGCAGTTTTGATTGGTTTACAAATAATTCTTCATAATATCCCCTGCTTTTGTACGATAGATTTTTATTATTGGGAAAATACCGGCAATGAGAGCTCCCAATAAGGATAAGCAGTACAATAGCGGTATACCTGCGTATCGAAACCTGAACTCAATATATTGAAACAAAGGAATATTAATATTTTTCAAAACCCCGATTACTCCGATCCCCATCAATAATCCGATGGTAACTCCAATTATTGACTGAATAAACGAAACCATAAGAATATGTGTACTGAGATCGAAGTCTGACCAACCAAGCGACTTTAATATTCCGATTTCCCTGAACCTCTCCATCAGAGCTGTAAGTTGTGTTTTGGCAGAAAAAAGAACCAGGAAAATAAATATCAGGATCGTAAGTCCCAGAGTCGATTTATCTATCATCGCCATTACCTTATATGCAGGTTGGTAGCAGTTGTAGCTTGAAACAGCGAATTTATACATCATATTTCTGATACGTTCCATTACTTTATCCTGCAACCTGGAGTCAGCTACTTCAACCAGGATAATATTCATATCATAACTGGGAGAAATGCATTGAAGTTGGTCTCTCAGGATTGACCTTACAAATTCAATGGGGGCATAAAAATCAGCTTTGACCGGCTTGATCCCTGAATTTACGATGCCTGCCAGAACCATCCTGCCTCCGAATACATCCAGCGTATCTCCGAGGGAAAGATTATGCGCTACTGCAAAAGACTGTTCTGCGACAAGTTCATCAGAGTTGGCTGAAAGAAATTTACCTGCAATCAGATTTGTACGGGCACAAACATTATTTTTGGTTGCAATACTTGTGGTATCAATCCCACTTATGGAAATATCCGACCGAAATCTTTCATTATATATTTTATAGAGCAGGCAGGGCGCTGCATCCTTTATACCCTCAACATTCTTTACTGTTCTGAGCAGATCATTGTCCAGCATCATTGTCTTGACACCTTCAGCATAAACAGTACCATTTGCCTTACTGCCGGAACAGCAGGCTGAATCGGTTGGAATATATACAATAAAATGAGTTCCTGTACTTTGCAATATTCCAAATGAATCTTTCCTGTTTGATCCGTTTATGCATAATATTATCAGGATAAAAACAGCAGCGACGGCATATCCGGTTATGCTGAAGATGGTTCTCCAGTAATGCCGGAGAAGCTCTTTAAAAATATATTTCATTCGTAAAACCTTGTTAAAGCCTGGCGCAATTTAAAGAAAAAACAGGAAAAATTTTCCCATGATTTATTGATTAAAATTTCCAGCTTATTTTGGTAAGAAATACCCGCGGTGCTCCGGCACCTCATTCAGGTCATTCCACCCGATGACAATTATATCATCTGCATGCTCCTTCAGTTTCCGTATAACCTTTCGCCGAGAGCTGCCCTTAATCTGTAAATGCTTGCAGCATAATCTATTCTGGCATTTAGCAGCATAAGCCTGCTTTCGGAAACAGCGGTATTGGAATCAAGAAGCTCCAGATTGGTTATTGCTCCTGCCCTGAAACTTGTTTCAGCGAGTGAATAAGCCTTAAGCGCCTGTTCAAGCTGAAGAGTGAACTGTGACACTTTCTGATAGGCTGATTCCAGGTACGACTCAGCTGCAATGACTTCAGAAGTAATGTTTCTCCTGGTATTTTCAGTTTCATAATTTGCACTGCTGATCGCTGATTTTGCCTGCATCAGGTTGTACCTGGTTTTCATTCCGTCAAAGATCGGAACAGAAATGCCAACACCTACTGTATAATCAGCTTTTATAACATTCAGGTCAGGAATATAACCATTCTTTGCTCCGCCTGATGCAAAAAGGCTTATGAGAGGCCTGTTGAGCGACCTTATCAGGTCGTACTTTAATCCTGCAAGGGAAGCTTTTCCTTTTTCTATAAGCATCTCATCACGGTTGCGCAGTGCATAGATCAGCAATGAGTCCTTGTTTTCAACCGGCAATGTGATACTTAATTCTTCTTTTACAACTGGTTTCAGGTTATCCTTCCCAAGAAGAGAACTGAGATATGACTGCTGGATTTCAAGAGAAGAGAGGAGATCGACTTTCTGACTCTCAGCAGTAGATATTCTAACTTCTGTAGTAAGTATTTGGTAATCAGTCGCTGATCCGGTTGCTTTCATTGTTTTGATATAATCAAGATGCGCCCCAAGGGTGGAAAGCTGTTCATTCTTGATAATGACTGCCTCCTGCAGAAATGCAATTGTATAAAAGCTGTTTATTGCAGCGAGTGACATCTTTTGCTTAACCTGTTCAAGAGCCTTTTCACCGATAGTCTTGCTTTCCTGCTCAACATCCACGCTTTGACGTGTTCTTCCAAAATCATAGATGACCTGACTATAATTGACGGAACCTGTATAATTATTTTGAGGATAAAGCTGGAATGAGCCCAGAGTAGGAATCGTCAGTTTCACAACGGGTCCCATATTGACATAACTTGCGGTGGCATCGACCTGAGGATAATAACCTGTTTTTGCCAGACCGATACGTGCATCTGCATTTTTCAAAGCTTCTTCAGCATCCTTGACAGTGGGATGGTTCTTCACGATCTCTTCGATTATTGCACTCAATGAAAGAGAATCATTTACAGACGCTTGTGAAGAAAAATTATTTGCCTGTCCAGGCGCATCAGGGCTGATCAAAATGGAAGCAACAGTAAAAGGAATTGCCGCAAAAGTTTTAATTATATTATTCATGAATAGGAATTTTTTCAGTTTTAGATTTTCTTGTGTGCATAAAGATAATGGGGATGCCTCCCAGAAGCGTTATAATGCCGGATATTAGAAAGTCATCATTTATGCCTTCAATGTAAGCCTGTTTGTTCACGTTTGTCATTATTGTGATCTGAGAATATTCAGCAGTGCCTGAAGGTGATACTCCTGCATCGTGCAGCATATAAAATTTTATTTTGCCTGCAGTTTGCCGATAGGTTTGTGATGTCGATTCAAGTGCTGATCCAAATTGCTGAGCATGGTATATGGACCTGGTAGTAAGCATCGTTGCCAGGATGGCAACCCCCAGGCTTCCGCCAAGCTGGCGTATCGAGTTTGAAATACCAGATGCCTGGGCCATTTTTTCACGGGATATTTCAAGAAGTGATACTGTGTTAAGCGCAGTGAAGGTGAAACCCATTCCAAATCCCCTGACATACAGTGAGATCATAATAGATTTCATTTCACTTAAATAGGAAAGTTTTGAATTAAGGTAAAAACTGAATGCCATCAGGAAAATACCAATGATAATCGGTAACTTCGGATTTATCTTGTCGGATATTCTTCCTGAAATCGGGGCAATAACTCCCTGAATTATCCCGACCGGAAGAAATACTGACCCTGCCTGAAGTGCCGTGTAACCCATTGAATTCTGGAGATAAACAGGAAGGAGAAAAGTGCTCCCGAACATTCCCAGGCTGAAAAATACCATTAAGATCTGAGCAAGTCCGAAGTTATGATTTCCAAGAAGCCTCAGGTCAATAATAGGATCTTTTACAGTAAACTCAACTGTAATAAATACGGCAAGGGCAACAATTGAAATGGCTGCACATAAAAGAATATAAGGCGCATGCCATCCTGCAGAATTTGTAGCGGCAGTGGTTTCGGAAAGCGCATAGAGAGTAAGCGGAAGAAAAACTGTAACTGAGATAAACCCAACGGGATCAAACTTCCTTTTGACAGGATTCTTGTATTCCGACTGGATTATTATGGTAAAGATCATGGCAAGAATTCCTATGGGGATATTAATTCCGAATATCCATTGCCAGCTGAAATTGTCTATTATGAATCCTCCGATTGTCGGTCCGAACGACACCGACGCGGCTGCCGCAATGCCCCAGAATCCAAGCGCAAGTCCCCTCTGTCTGACAGGAAATTCCCTTGATATTATTGCCATTCCCAGGGGCTGAAGTGTCCCTGCACCCATTCCCTGGATTATCCTCGCCGCAATAAGCGCGTTCTCATTGGGTGACAGACCGCAAAGCAAGGAACCTGAAGTAAAAAGAAGCAACCCCAGAAAGTACATCCTTTTGTAACCAAACTTGTCAGCAAGCCAGCCTGAAGTGGGCAGCATGACTGCCATTGCAAGCATATAGGCTGTCACTATCCATTGAACCTTATCAAGACCTATGCCGAATGAAGCCATTATCTTGGGAAGAGAAGTGTTCACGACGGTACCATCAAGAACAGCCATAAATGTTCCGAACATGACATTGCCAAGCAGCAGCCATTTATATCTCCTGTTCCTGGGATTAAAAGCCGAATCTGGTTTCCTCACCAGTTTACGAATCCGATGAGACGGCGTCCTGTTTCTCTCCATAATTATTTTCTCGTGATCTTTACAACTGCCGACATTCCGGACAGAATATTGAAAGAGGCTATATCCTTTCCGTTATCAGCACTGTCAATTGATATCCTGATAGGTATCCTCTGAGTAACTTTGGTGAAATTGCCTGAAGCATTATTTGCAGGTATCAGTGAAAAAACTGATGCCGTGCTTGACCCAATAAGATACACTTTACCATAAAACCTCACATGTGGAAAAGCATCAATTGAAAACTTTGCTTTCTGGCCATCACGTATTTTTCCTATTTTGGTTTCCTCCAGATATGCCGATATCCATTTTTCCCTGTCATTTGTTACCGTGAAGACCGATTGACCTGGCTGAATAACATCCCCGGGAAGAAGCCATCTTTTGGAAATAACTCCGTCAGAAGGGGAATAAAGGTTTACATTTTTTAACTGGGTTATAAGCACCTTTATCTGTGCGTCTGCCGTTTCGGCAGCAGCAGCAGCTGACTTTATAAGTGCTTTCGAAACTAAAAGAAGCGATTTTGAAGCATCCACCTGTGCTGAAGAGGCCTCATAGGTTTTTTTGATATGGTCGAACTGCTCCTGAGTGATCACACCACCATCGAGCTGCTTTTGAGCTCTTTCAAGATCTTCTTTTGCCCTTTCGTAATTAATCTCCACAACTTTAAGGCTCTGCTGATCTGAAGCAAACTTCGTATCTGACTGCCTGATATTTGTAAGAGCCTGTTCCTTCAATGCTATTGCCTGGTTTTTTTGTGCAACAAGATCAGAACTGTCAAGCACTGCCAGAAGTTTTCCTCTGGTAACCCTGTCGCCTTCATCAGCATAAACAGATATTATCCTGCCGAGTATTTTTGAACTCACGGTTATATTATCTGCATCGACATGTGCATCATCTGTTGATATGTAGATTGAATAATCCCTGTACCAATACCATGCTCCGGCTAAAACGGCGACTATTACCAGACCTAAAGGAATATAGACCTTTAACTTTCTTTTTGCGGAATCCTGTTTCATCTGTAAATCTTAATTTATCTTTTTGTTATAAAGCTATTTGTAAATCAAACCATTAATAAATATTCCTGTAATATCATTTACTTTTTCCGACAGCATTTTAAATTCATCTTCATCGATTACAAGCAAATCCTTGTCAGTCATGAAAGTGCTTCTCAGTCCCCTTAAGAGATCAAGAAAAAGCGTGGCAACCCTGTAAGTATCATCAATTGCAAAAAGATCCTCATTCTTACCTTTTTCAAGAATTTTCATCACAAGATTTTTTTCCTCCTCACGGAAATTAATGAGGGAGTCTGCAATAACCGGCTTTAAGTCTGACAGTGATGCCTGTCTGATTCTGCTTAAATTTAAAAGCTGCCTGAAATAGGAGAGTCTCGTCATGGCATATTTTCTAAGGCATTCAGCAGGGTCAGTTATACTTGCAATTCTTTCTTCAAGTATCCTTAGAAATTCTTCCTGCTCCCTTGAAATAACACTGTTGTACAGACTTTCTTTATCCGGGAAGTAATAATAAAGGGAGGCCTTTGAAATATGAAGATCGCCGGCTATTTCCCTCATAGTGGTCTTTTCAACCCCGTAAAGTCCAAACCGTTTGCGTGCGGCCTTAATTATTAATTCAGCTTTGTCTTCCCTCGACTTTTCCCGGATTTTCATCCTGTTAAAAATTTTTAGCTGCAAAAATAACAAACAAGCTGACCAAATTGTTAAAATGGTCAATTATTTTTAACATTTTTTAGATATCACTATCTGTTTCGCTTAACAATATGCAATAAATTGAGATATGACATATTAGTGTCCATGTCGTACAGACAGTTAATTTTAATGATATTTTTCATATTAATATTTTGTGTTTTATATGCCGTTTCACTAATATATTTTAAATATTTTATCATTTTTTATAATAATATGTACTTAAATCCTTAACTTTTTTTAATGATTTGTTTTTTGTAATTAATTTATTTTTATTTTTGCTGACCAGTTTTTCAGAAAGAATTTTAAAAACTGATTTGATAATGTGCGGAATAATTGGAGTATTCGACCTTAAAGTAAATCAAGGGGAACTAAGAACAACAGTTCTGAAAATGTCAAAAAAGGTCAGGCACCGGGGACCTGACTGGTCAGGAATATTTTTTTGCGAGAAGGCGATCCTTGCTCATGAAAGGCTTTCAATAGTTGACCCTCAGTCGGGCAAGCAGCCTCTCTACAGCAGGGACGGGAATCTGATCCTTGCAGTAAACGGGGAAATATACAATCACCAGAGTATAAGAAAGCGTTATGAAAAGAGTTATGAGTTTCTGACTCATTCAGACTGCGAGGTCATTCTCCCTCTTTTTCGCGACAAGGGTCCGGCGTTTCTAGAAGAAATGAACGGTATATTTGCATTTGCTCTTTATGACAAGGAAAAAAACGAGTACTTCATTGCCCGGGATCACATAGGCATCATTCCCCTCTACATGGGATGGGACCAATTTGGTAACTTTTATGTTGCTTCCGAGCTCAAAGCCCTTGAAGGTGTATGCAATAAAATTCAGGAGTTCCTGCCCGGCCACTATCTCTATAGCAAAGAAGGGGTGATGAAACAATGGTACACGCGCGACTGGATGAATTATGAAGCTGTTGAAAACAACGCAACTTCAATAACCGCCCTGCGTGAAGCCCTTGAAGCCGCTGTTCACAGACAACTGATGTCCGATGTGCCATATGGGGTCCTTTTATCAGGGGGGCTTGATTCTTCAGTTGTTTCAGCAATTGCCAAAAAGTTTGCCCCGAGAAGGATTGAATCGGGCGACAAGACCGAAGCCTGGTGGCCGCAACTTCATTCATTTGCAGTCGGACTTGCAGGATCACCTGATCTGGCTGCTGCCAGGAAAGTAGCAAGCCACATAGGCACTGTCCACCACGAAATAAATTTCACTGTCGAAGAAGGACTCGATGCAATACGTGACGTAATCTATCATATCGAGACCTATGATGTAACAACGGTCAGGGCATCCACTCCAATGTATCTCATGGCCAGGGTAATAAAATCAATGGGAGTGAAGATGGTACTTTCGGGCGAAGGAGCCGATGAAATATTCGGCGGATATCTCTATTTCCACAAAGCTCCCGATCCCAGGGCTTTTCATGAAGAAACTGTCAGAAAAATAAGCAAGCTTCACCTGTACGACTGCCTGAGGGCAAACAAGTCACTTGCCGCCTGGGGTGTGGAAGGGCGTGTGCCGTTCCTTGACAAGGAATTCATGGATGTGGCAATGCGGCTTAATCCCAAAGACAAGATGATAACAAAGGACCGTATTGAAAAGTGGATCCTCAGGAAAGCATTTGAGGATTACCTTCCTTCCAGTGTCGCATGGAGACAAAAGGAACAGTTTTCAGACGGTGTCGGATACAACTGGATAGATACACTAAAGGCTTTCACATCCAGAGAGGTGTCAGATGAACAGCTGAAAAATGCGAAATACCGGTACGCAATCAATCCGCCTATGTCGAAGGAAGAATACTTCTACAGAACCATTTTCAACGAACATTTCCCGTCAGATTCGGCAGCAATGTGCGTTCCTTCGGTTCCTTCGGTGGCGTGCAGCACCGCTGAAGCACTTGCATGGGATGCATCATTCAGAAATATGATAGATCCGTCAGGCAGAGCAGTAAAAAGCGTTCATATCGATTCCTACAAATAACAACTCAGGTCATCTAATTAACCCACCCCTTCCCGATAGCTATCGGGACCCTCCTAGAAGGGGATCTCTGTACCCAGGCCTTTTTACTTTTGTCTTTTGCCTTTTGTCTTTATTCAGATTTTCTGAAGAATATATCTCCGCTGATCGTTGCAAGTTTTATTAACGGGCCGCCATTGTTAAGCTTCTCCCTGAAATCTGAAGAATGTCCTGAAGGCATTGAGTTTGATGATAGTGTATGATTTGTAAAAACACTCCCTTTGATTGTTGAAAACTCCAGGTCGGCATTTTCTGAACCCGGAACTGCAAGATCGATGAAACCACTTATTGTGTTTACTTTCATTGCCGAAGTCTTACCCTCAATTGTTATATCCCCGTTAATTGTTTCTACTGAAAATTCAGTTTCAGCAGGTATATAAATTTCCCATCTTATATCGGATTTGGTGCAGCAGTTATTCTTTTTATCCTGCTTATAGTCTTTTTTAAAGCCAGCTCTTATCTCAGCAGTTTTTCCTGATTCCCCGAACGAGATCTGATATGCATCATTATCCTTATTTTCATTTATGTTAACTGATGCAATGGCGTAAATCTCATTCTTGTTCCATGTCCGGATAGTTATTGAGTCAGCTATCTGAATATTCATCTCAATTGATTCCTTTCCGGAGAAGTCAATGTGCTTTTCGGTTGTTACCTGGGCATTTGCTGAAGCAAGGCACAGCCAGGTTGCAAAGAAAATTGCAATACATTTCATGTGTAAATAATTTTGATTTTAACGGTCACATGGAACCCACATGTTTGGAGAGACATTTACATTCTTGTTTGTGTTTGGATAACATGTGGGTTTCATAATTAAGATTTAAATTGTTATTAATTCAAATTAAGCAGGGAAGGAAGGGAATCAGTTACCCTTCCTGATGTAAACATTACCGCTGACCGTCGAAATACTGACTTTTGGCCCTCCACCATTAAGTAAATAGGTAAGCTCATTCCCGACCACCTTTTTCATATTATCCTTTGCCTCGGTAAAATCGAAATCGGAATAAAAGGATCCGCCAACCGTCCTGAGTTCGAGGCTTGCTGCAGTTTTTGCAGGAAGTGTAATGTCGATTTCGCCGCTTATTGCATTTATTGATACTGGTTTGTCAGGTATGCCGCTGAAAGTAATATTTACGTTTCCGCTGATTGTTGAAAGAACAAGGGGACCTGTAACATTTTTAAGATCAATTCCCTGGCAAGTCTTAACATCAATTTCATTCTTCATGCCTGCAACAGAAATACTGCTTGCCCTCTCGCAGCCGCTCTCAATTTCAAGGGCCAGGTTATCCGGTACCTTTATTTTATAGTCGGCACTTTTTGTGATCGGAAGCATACAGGTGACCGAAATTTCGTTACCGTTTTTCTCCACATCGAGCCCCAGCCCGGAATTATCATTACCGCCGGGGTAAATAGGCCTTAATCCCTTAGCTCTCTCTGGCGGTGTAAAGTCACCATTTGGGGATGTGATTATGATTTCGTTCCCGCTGTATCCTTCAATGGGCAGATCATGGGTGAAATTTTTCAGAATGAGCTTGCTGTCCTTTGTGTTCTGAACGGTCAGCTTGTATTCCTGACCCGCTGCTATTCCTGCCGAAAGCAGGAAACCCAAAACCAACATGTTTATTTTAATCGCTTTCATAACTTCATTTTTTTTTGTTTTATAACTTTCCAGGCAAACCCGGTATTCACCTGAACTATTTATTATTGAATTCAATTTCTATATTCATATAAGCTGTTTAACACCGCTCTCGGCAACTGATTTTACTTCTTTCAAAGTCCGGTCGTCTGATATGATCTTCCGGATGGGTTCAACAGCACTCTTTTCCCTTAATTCAACAAGAATATTTATCAGTGTGACCTGCAGGATTGGATCAGTCTGACCGGGCAATGATTTTACAAGCGAGTCGCGGACATATTGCCTGTCAGTATATTTTTCGAGGGCATAAGCTGCTGCCATCCTCACGTTTACATTCTTATCGCCGTTAAGTGTCACAAGCAGTGCATTAATAACATTTTCATCAGGCTTGTCCATTTCATCTGCATAATTGACTGCCTGGATCCTGTAGCTCGACGATCCGTCTTTCAGCATTGTGAACATGGCTGTTTTGCGCAGTGCATTTACTTCTGACTTCAGCTGGCTGAGCTCCTTCTCCTGTCCCGAACCTGAAATACCTGAATAGATGAGTACGCCAAGGAAAGATCCTGTGATCAATATGGCAATTGCAGCTGCGATCCTAAAGATTGTACGATCGTACCAGAGTAGCCTCTCGGGTTTTACATCCATGCTGCCAGCCTTTCTGATCTCATTGTGAAGCATGTGATAAAAATTGATGTGCATTGAATCATCAGGAGTCTCCATTTCCTTCGACGAAATGAGTTGCATAATATGCTGCATTTCCATCATCTCATCAAGGCATCTCTCACATGTTTCAAGATGCTTCTCAATTTCAGCCTTTTTATCACTTTCCAGCTTATTGTCAAGGTAATCGATCATTAAGCTCTCTGCTTCTTCACATTTCATATCTGTTTCTTTTAAATCTGTTTCGCAAAAATAAATCTCAGCTGCCTTATTGCCCTGAAAGTTGACACTTTCACAGCTGTAACAGATTGCCCGGTTATTGCAGCTATTTCAATGTATTTCAAACCCTGGTAACGGCTGAGTACAATTATTTCCCTTTGTGCCTCATTAAGCTCCATAAGTGCACGGTCGAGTTTTTCATAATCCTCTTCAGGATAATTTTCAGGTTCCTCAGGTACTTCGGCATGATAATATTCAGTCTGCGAAAAGAGATCATCATTTTTTTTCTGCTGAATACGGTAATCAGTGTGAATGTTCCTTGCAATCTGGTATATCCATGATTTAACTGAATTCCCGGCTTTATAGGATTGTCTGTACTTGATCATCCTATAAAACAGGTTTTGTGTAAGATCCTGGCTGATATCCCTTGTAAGCCCCATCTTCAGAAAGAAATTGAAGAGCCTTACATTGTATCTTTCAAAAATAACCGACATCCTGGCAAGGTTACCGTCTCTTATCTCAGTCATAATTGTTTCGTCGGGAATATTTTCCGTCATTTTTCTCCGGTTTCTGTAATGATTACCTGTAAAGTTAAAAATGGTTACAGAAAAAATCCGAAGAAATGTAATATTTATCGGTATTCTCAAACAACTTTACCCGAAACAGACTATTTTTATTTTTATTTCTCATTTTTTATGATAACCGGAGTCATAAAGAAAAACCTAATCCCTTCTGAAGATTTCATATTCGGATTTGCTTACCTGCATGGACTGATCAATAAAAGATTCTGAACAATAATATGTTATCATTTAAAACAAAATCATCAAAAATATTCTAAAAACATGAAAAGAACCGGGTCAGTTTTAATTGTCCTGCTGATTATTCTTGCCAATTTTCTCAAGGCACAGGAAGAGCCTGATAAAAAATTACTTACAGTCGACAGGATTTATAATTCGGATGAGTTTACACCTGAAAGGCAGAAGCCCATTCAGTGGATCGAAAACGGGTCGGCTTATGTGACTGAAGAGCCGTCATCATCTGTAATGGGCGCCATGGAACTGGTCAGGTATTCTGTTGAACCATATACAAGAAAGATTTTTATCCCGGCTGAAGCATTGCTGATCAATGGCAAACAGATCGACGTTGAAAGTTTTTCATTATCTCCCGACGGCTCAAAAGTTCTCATATTTACAAACTCAAGCCGCGTGTGGCGGACAAATACAAAAGGCGACTACTGGGTTTATGACCTTGCCGCTAAAACATTGAGACAGATCGGAAAACAGTTCAAACCATCTTCCCTTATGTTCGCAAAATTCCAGCCGGGAAATAAATATGTCGCTTACGTTCACGACTTCAATATTTATACAGAGGATTTTGAATCAGGTGCTGTTAAAAAATTAACAGAAGACGGCAACGGAAAAATAATCAACGGAACATTCGACTGGGTTTATGAGGAAGAGTTCGGCAAAAGGGACGGGTTCTCCTGGAGCCCTGATGGTACTAAAATAGCATTCTGGCAGCTAGATGCATCAATGATCGGCACATTCTACATGATAAATAATACGGATTCAGTCTATTCAAAAATAATCCCCATCCAATATCCTAAAGTAGGACAGGAGCCTTCAGCAGCAAAGGTCGGGATCATTAACATATCAGATGGCCATATCCGCTGGATCAGTCTGGAAGGGGGCGAAAAAGAGAACTATATACCTGGAATGCAGTGGGTTGATGCCGACTTTCTCCTTATCCAGCAAATAAACCGCAAGCAGAATCAGCTTACTGTCTGGACGTACAAGCCAGCAACGGATCTTCTTGACAAAAGATACGTGGAAAAAGATGATACATGGGTCGATATTCTTTATCCTGACATTGTTTCAAGCCCATGGGCCGACGACGATCTCTTGATCACTGATGCCGGAAAAGCATTTTTAAGAATGACTGAAAATGACGGATGGCGTCATGTTTATAAGATAAATATTGAAACGGGAGAGAAGGCTCTTCTTACTCCCGGAAACTTTGATGTAGCAGCCATCGTCAACGCCTCAAAAAATGATCTTTATTTTATTGCTTCGCCGACTAACAGCACACAGAGATATCTGTACAGAACCGACCTGAAAGGAAAGGGGAATGTCAGGCGCGTGACTCCCGACGGATATCCCGGCGTAAACAGTTATGATATCTCACCCGACTGCCAGTATGCCGTCCATACCCACAGAAGTGCAACTATTCCTCTTACTTCAAGACTTGTAAAGCTTCCCGATCACCGGACGCTGAAAATGCTTGTTGAAAATCTTGCATACAGGGAGAAACTGTCATTGTTGTCGCTTCCCGAGATCAGGTTCCTGAAAGTGAAAACCGCCGATAGCGTTGAGATGGATGTACGTATGATAATGCCTGTAAATTTTGATCAGGCTAAGAAATATCCGGTGTTGTTCCATGTTTACGGGGAACCATGGGATCAAATGGCAACCGATTCTCCTGTCGGCCTGTTCAACATAATGCTTGCACAGAAAGGATATGTGGTTGTTGACATGGACAACCGCGGCACACCCTGCCTTAAGGGAAGTGAATGGCGCCACTGCATATACAGGAAAATAGGATTGATCAATGCCAGGGATCAGGCAATGGCCGCAAACGAATTGCTGAAGCTCGGTTATATTGATAAAGACAGAACTGCTGTCTGGGGTTGGAGTGGAGGAGGTTCAATGACCCTGAACCTGATGTTCCAGTATCCGGATATTTACAAGACAGGCATGGCAGTAGCGCCAGTTTCAAATCAGCTGCTCTACGACAATGTTTACCAGGAACGTTACATGGGACTGCCCCAGGAAAATATGGAAGATTTTATAAAGGGGTCACCTGTCACCTATGCAAAAAATCTAAAGGGAAATCTGCTTATTGTCCACGGCACAGGCGATGACAATGTTCATTTCCAGAACACTGAAGTTGTTGTGAACGAATTGATCAGACAGAACAAGCAGTTCAGCCTCATGATATACCCCAACAGGTCGCACGGCATTTATGAGGGAGAAAATACCACAAGGCACCTTTATACGCTTCTCCTGGAATTTCTGTTGAAGAATACACCTCCCGGGCAGTCAAAATAATCCTGTAGCCGGGCATTTGTTCCCGTTTTAGTGAATTGAACTGAATTAAACATAACAATAAACGTAATGAAGAATTATGCTTAAAAAGATCCTGCCTGTAATCATTCTGCTTATGCTGACGTACTGTTTTGCCCTGCCGCAAAATGTAACCATAAATAAAGCGAAATTGACTTCCGCGATCGAACAGCTCGCAGTTAAATATAAAATCCCGGATTATTCAGTTGGTATTATTTACGGTGACAGCCTGTGCTTCTCAATAAACAGGAACAAGGAGAATGAGGGTAAAAACTACCTCATAGGATCATGTTCAAAATCCCTTACCGCACTTGCAGTTTTAAAGCTGGCCAGGTATGATAAAATAGTTTTGGACAAACCGATAAGGGAATATCTTCCGTGGTTTGAGATGAAAAATAAGTCGTACACCGACAGTGTCACTGTGCGGCGCCTTCTTAATCATAAAAGTGGTTTTGAGAGGCAGTATGGTTTTTTTGATCCCGGCGTAAAGGATGCGGCCGGTTATGAGAAAAAGTTGGCAGAATACATTAAAGGAATAAAGGTGCGATTTGCACCGGGTTCAGCATTTCTTTACAGCAATCTCAACTATGTTCTTCTGGGAATAATAATCAGGAAGGTCACCGGAATGGCATACTCTGATTATATGGCCGAAACAATTTTGCCCGCTGCCGGTATGAAGAACACTTACTTCACATTTAGTGACAACAATAAGCACAACCTCATTAAAGGTTATCAGTATCTTGTTTGCGGGATCCCGGTAAAATCGAAGCTTTATCATTATTCTGATTTTATTCTTCCGGCAGGATACATCAGCAGCAATATGGAAGATCTGGTGAATTACCTGAAATTCCTCATAAACAATACCATTACCTCGTCAGGAGATACAATTCTTACCTCCGGTCTTATGGATGACCTGACAGGCGGAAAACATCAGGGATACGCTATGGGTTGGTTCAATACATTTCATGATTCCCTGAGGATTGTGAGGCATACCGGGCTTGACGAAAATTTTGCCTCCTCTCTGAACATTTTTCCGGGTCTCAGTCTCGGATGGGTAGTGTTGTGCAACGTCAACAGTTCCGAGTTTTGCGACAAGGCCGACCTTGCCATACAATCTGTTCTCCTTGATAAAAAGAATCCTGGCTCAGCATCATTTGAAAGGCCATTGAGGTGGGCAATGTTTATTTTACCCCTTCTGCTTCT
The DNA here is from genome assembly GCA_963789985.1 of uncultured Bacteroidales bacterium. GTDB lineage: Bacteria > Bacteroidota > Bacteroidia > Bacteroidales > VadinHA17 > LD21. The sequence continues at coordinate 464,984 of CAWBNA010000019.1, forward strand.
TGCAGCATTGATCTTTAATGTTGTAAGATGGGAAAAGGCAGGATTCAGGCTGGGCTTCAGTGCAAAAACCTTACCGTTTGTCCGGCTGATTGTGAGCATCGTTCTAAGCGTGATTCCATTGTTACTTGTTTCAAGAATGTTCAGGATATTCATTCCCGACATGATCAGGTTCTCGCCTGATATAGGCTGGGGGCTGATACTGATTGCTTTTTTTGGAGTTGCAGGCTCGCTTGCGAGATATTTCGGCACTTAATCCGGAAAAGACCGGAAAAATGATCTGTATCTAAAGTGGCACAATCATTCCTGAACGACTAAGCAGAAAATACTTTAAAATCCGGTTGCTTATGTGGAGATAATTGATAATAAGCAGTCAATACTGCTATCGTTATTATTTATTAATAAGACATAAGAATAATAAAATTGACTTTTGGTTTTGTACGTTGTAACTTTGAATACGATTAGCCTGTTGAATTGAGAAATTCAGATTTTTGTTTCGTTTTCTGTAAACAAGGATACTTATTAAAATCTATCGGGAGGAATAAGGTTATGAAATCCAAAGTAGTCTTTTTATTTCTGATCCAGTTATTTTCTTTTGCCGGGATCACATCATCATACGGCCAGAAATCAACCCAGTGCATTGCTGTAATCACGGGTCTGAAAGGAAATGTTCTTTTAAAAAAGCAAAATCAATCAGAATTTGAAAAAACCTGTTGGGGAACACAGTTATTTAAGGGGGATCAGATAAAAACAACTTCCGAATCTGAGGCGACACTCACCTTTTCAAATAATAATCTGATAAAGCTCGATCAGAACGGAATGATTACCATTTCGGGCAGCGAATCGTCAATTGACAGCAATGCCGGAACTGTAAAGAAATTATCACCGGAAATAATGGCAGATATGTCGGCTATTACTATGAAAAGGGATAACAGCAGGGACCTTGGCACCCTGGCGGGCCTCCGGTCAGGTGATGAGGCGCAGTCAATTGAACCGGACTCGCCATACAACACTGCATTAAAGTCGAACCGACCGGTGTTTACCTGGACTCCAAAAAAACAATTCGATGACTATATTGTGAATCTATATAACAGCAAGGGTTTAGTGTGGAGCAGGAAAGTTACGGAAAACGCTCTGAAATACCTTGGTGATGAGAAAGGTCTTGAATTCGGGGAGGCCTATTTCTGGAACGTGGAAGGGGAGGATCTGTTAAACACTGAAAAATCACCAAACATCAGGTTTACAGTTCTTTCCGCTGAAAAGTCAAGGGAAGTTGAAGATCAGGAAGGTGTTATAAAGAAAACATTTGCAAATGATCCCGACAGCAGCAGCATGCATTCGTTTCTGGGGGCTTACTATATCAATCAGGGATTGTTTCAGGATGCCATAAAGGAATTCCAGACCATTGCAATTATAAATCCTGATGCACCATTACCTCACGAAATTTTAGGTTCATTATTTTCAGATACAGGAAACAAGGACAAGGCCATAGAAGAGCTGCAAAAGGCTCTTGCACTGACAAAAAGCAGGGAGAAATAGTCTTACCGGCTTTTCTTGATAGTTTATTGTGATTCTGGTTCTTCAACAAAACCGTATTTGTCATGGAGATACAATTCCGGATTCGGACAGCTAAAATAAGGAAGTATAGCCGGGCTGTATTTTTATTATTTAGCACTGCATTACTGTCAATCACTTTCGCTCAGTCACAGTCTCTTTCGCAGGAAGAATTCAACCAGGGAATTATAAAAGCGTACAACAATAACAGAAGCACTATTGCTGATTCATTGATAAAAAACAACAGGCTTCTTGTCAAACCTTTTGTAAACAGTCTGATCACAGGTTGTATTGAGAGCGAGCTGAAAGGGAAAGTAAAAGATGCATCGAATCTTCAGGCAATTGCATCAAGGGCTGCTGAAAGCTTTGAAAAGATTTTTAGTGAAAAAAGCCTGACAATAGGTGTTAATTATTTAACAGCTTGGACCATAGAGCAGAAGAAGAAGAAAATCGTCGCTGACAGCTCTTATGCAGTTCGGGACAAAATTAAGAATCGCCAAAGAAAGGACAAAAGCCCTTCAGGAACTTAAACATGCATTTGATAAATATAGTGAAATAGAAGATGAAAGGGGTGAAGCAGAAGTTCTTGGAGGAATTGGAGCAGTCAATTTTGACGTGAAGGATGCTCAAAACGCAATGTCATTCTATAATGAAGCGCTGGTGCAAAGAGAAGAAGGTAGATGACAGGCAATTAATAGGGAGTACATTGAATGGGCTGGGTGCAGTATAATTACATATATTCTTAATGATTATCAGAAAGCGTTGCAGTTTTATGAAAAGGCAGAAAAAATAAGAAATGAGATCGGTGAATCTTGCTGGACTCAGAACCACAAAATCCTATGAGGCGATGCATATTTTGAATGGGGAGAATTGCAGACTCTAATACAAGGTAAATTATCACTGATGCTCTTGAAAAGTACAATGAAGCCCTATGAAATCAGAACCGAGTTGGATAAGCGATCAGAAATGGTGAGGTTCTTAGCCATATTGGGATTCGTTTATTCAAGAGTCGGAGATTATGGGAAGCTGTCAGAAAACTGACTGAAGCGGAAGAAAATTGCGAAGGAAGAAAATGATTCCCTGGGTCTTGCAGGAGTTTTCAACAATCTTGGAGTTAGTTTACAGAATGCAGGCAGGATTGAGAAATCACTGGATTACTACAATAATTCTCTTGAAATATATCAAAAGTTTGGGAAACCGGATATGACAATGCCAATATTGAGCAACTTAGGCACAATTTACTTTGACAGAAAAGAGTATGAGAAAGCAGAGGATTATCAGGAAAGAGGCCTCCAATTAAGCCGAGAACCTTGGTGAAAAGGATCTGGAAGTAAATTTTCTTCTGAACCTTGCAAACGATCAGATTATGCTTGGGAAAATTGACTCTGCCAGATCAAACTATGATTCAGCTTATGAGATCGCACGTTCTTTTAACAGTCCTGAGCTTATCTGGAAGATATTTGCCGGTATGGCTGAAACACATGAAAGGAAAGGAGAGTATGATAAAGTCATTCAGTTAAATGATTCAGCCCTGAAAATAATCGGAAATATGCGTAACAATCTTCAAAGCAGTGAATTAAGAGCCAGTTATCTGGCAAGTGAACGTTATGCCTTTGAGGGCATTATCAATATGCTTGAAATGCTTCATGAAAAAGATGGATCGAAGGGATATGACACACTCGCTTTCCGATATGCAGAACAATGCAAGTCACGTGTTTTGCTGGATCTATCTGACAGAATCAATGTCGAATAAGGAGAAAAAAGAGGATTACAATGAAAAAACAAGGAATGAATTCCTTCAAAATGCTCAGCCTGTCTCGCTCAAAGAGGTTCAAGCAATTTGTCCTGGCTAAAAATACTGTTATTCTCGAATACATGGTTGGGGATAGCATTCTTGTCTTTGGGCAATCACAAAAACAAACCACCAGCTTTTTAGGCTGCCGGACAGGAAGAAGCTTCAGGAACAGGTTGAAACCATCAGGTTTGCTATGCTTGATCCCAGCCAGCCGGTGAATGAGTTTTTTACTGAAGCAGGTAATTCATTATATGAAGAATTAATAAAACCTGCTGAATCATTTTTCACAAAAAAAAGCGAACTTATAATTATTCCTGACGGAGTATTGAATTATCTTCCATTTGAAGTGTTATTAACCGAAAAAAAAACAATCAGAAATTCTGCAACTTTTTCCGATATGCCCTTTCTTGTGGAAAAGTATCCGGTCAGTTACGCCCAATCGGCAAGCGTATTGAAAAGTCTGCTTTCGGAAAGCATAAAGAAAACAAATGAGCTGCAAAAAAAGGAAAGATTTATTGCCTTTGCAGATCCGGAATACAATAATTCCACTGAAATTCATGGTGAAAAGTTCAAAAGACTGGAATACAGCAGCGGTGAAGTTGAAAACATTGCTTCATTTTTTGATAAGGGTGCTTCAGAAATATTTCTCGGGAAAGATGCTACCGAGGAAAATGTGAAAAAAGAAAACCGTTTTTCAGGTTATAATTATATACATTTTGCAACTCATGGTCTGATTGATGAAAATAATCCTGATCTGAGTTCTCTTGTTCTGACCAAGGACAATAATTCAAATGAAGATGGACTGCTGACAGCTTCCGAAATATTCAATCTTAAGCTTAACGCCAATCTGGTAGTCCTGAGCGCCTGCCAGACAGGTCTGGGTAAACTTGTGCGCGGTGAAGGCATGGTCGGACTTACGCGTGCCTTTATGTATGCCGGGACACCCTCTGTTCTGGTTAGTTTATGGAGCGTATCAGATAACTCTACCTCGGTTCTGATGGGAGAGTTTTATAAAAATCTGATAAGAAACAAACTCAGCAAAACTGATGCCTTGCGTAAAGCGCAAATGACTTTATTAAGTGACAAAAAACTTGCCCATCCTTTCTATTGGGCGCCCTTTGTCCTGATCGGAGACTGGAGGTAGCCGTTCAGAGTTTAAGAGTTCAGACATGCTTAATAGCAAAAATTACAATCCTTGGTCGAAAATTGAAAGTTTTTACCGAAAAGTGTAATAAAATGATGGTTTTTTTAAAATTAACGTGGTGGATTTAAGTCTTAACTTTTTCATAAATTATAGTAACCGATTGACCGAATTAATACATATCATTTTGATATTTCAAAATAATTGATTTTTAGTTAAACAATAGTTTTTTGACAATGATTCATTATACAATTTCATTGCATAAGTCACGGACTGAATAAGTGGTATTGCTGATTTAAAAATCGTTGAAAGAGTGATTTCTTATAAAAATTTTGGATTCTTGCAACAATTTCAAATAGAAATTTGATTAAACCATTATTTTTTTTGACGAATAATATTGACTTCAGTTTTATGATAGATGAACTTTGTTTAAGAATTTGTTTGACAAACTTTTATTTGAAAGGGTGTATTTACTTCATATATACTCTGTAGAATATTCTTAATAATCTCCTTTCTTTTTTGATTACTGACTAGAATTTTTCAGATATAAAATTACTTGAATTATTGTAGTTGATTATTGTTCAGTTTTTGTTACCGGTAAGCTTGGGTTGCAAACCTGACAAATTGAATTACCGTATCATTTAATGAACGCCTTATTTTATAAAGAATTTGACAAAAATCTAACTGTTATTTCATTTATTACAAAATCAAATCAAAGCTCACAACTACTAGATATTTAAATTTTTAAATAATCAGAAAATGAAAAACCTGAAAAAAATTATTAACCTGAACTATTGGGTGATTATTTGCTTTTTGCTTTTATCAGCAACAGAAACTAAAGCACAGGTGAAGAAGATGACGGCGAAAGATATGACAGATGTATCCACAGCTGTGCTTTACGGGAAATGTAAAAGTAAAAGGTGTGACTGGAATGAAAACAAGAGCACTATTTACACTTACATAACGATTGTTCCCGAGGAGTATATAAAAGGTAATCTGGGTACAGAGGTGGTGGTTGCTGTTCCCGGCGGAAGGGTGGACAAAATGCTTTATGAAGTTTCTGAAACTCCATTTTTTACTGAGGGAGAAGATGTTATGGCATTTATCTGGACCAGTCCTAAAGGTAAACACCTGATAACCGGAGGATCCCAGGGGAAGATAAAGATTGAAAAAGATGCTAAGACAGGAAAAAGATTTGTAAATGATCCGGATGGTGACTCAGAGACAGCAACCCAAAATCTGGCGCCGGGACAAGTTAAAAAAGCTGAAAAGATACAGCTTGAGGATTATGTTGTTAAGCTGAAAGGTTATATGAAACACTAACCCGAGTAGTGATAAAATCAGTAAAAACCTGAAAATATGAATATCATAAAAAAAATAATACTACATATAATCGCAGTAACTGCCCTTTTTTTTACTCTTTCGGGAGTTTTATTTTCACAGGGTCAGCAAGGACATCAAATTACGGATATTGATGGGAATTATTATGACATCGTTACAATAAGTTCTCCTACATATCCTACATATCATATAGCTTGGATGGCAGAGAACCTTAAGACAACTAGATATAATGATACAACTCCACTAAATTATCCCGGAGATAATAATTCAGATTGGGAAGCCAGTACTATAGGATCTTACGCATGGTATAATAATGATGAAGCAACATTTAAAAATACCTATGGAGCTTTATACAATTGGTACGTAGTAAATTCATCATACAACGTTTTGAAAGAGGTATGTCCTACTGGATGGAGAGAAGCGGGATATGGTGATTGGATTGCCTTAGTAGATATTTTCGGAGGAGAATCAGTTGCTGGGGGAAAATTGAAAGCCACTGGTACAATTGAAGGGGGAGATGGATTGTGGCATAGTCCTAATACGGATGCAACAAACGAAGCAGGCTTTTCAGCATTACCTGGTGGACGCAGATTACCTGATGGATCTTTCGAAAAAATAGGTACAGATGGGTACTGGAGAGTTACAAAAATAGTTACTGAAGGTCAAGTGGTCTCCTATACCATGAACTACAATTCCGCTTCACTTGTAAGAGAGGATGTAAATGAAGCATATGGATATTCAATTCGTTGTGTCCATGAGGATGATATTGATGGAACATTGTATACAACACCAACTCTAACTACTGCCATAGCATCATCAATAACCGAGACAGGAGCTCAAAGTGGTGGAAATATTACTGATGATGGAAATACTCCGACAATAGACTCAAGGGGAGTATGCTGGAGCACATCACATAACCCGACTATTGCGAATTCTTTTACTTCTGATGGCTCAGAGACAGGCAGCTTTACAAGTGATATTGCAGGATTAGTCCCTAATACAACCTATTATGTAAGGGCTTACGCGACAAATAGCATCGGAACTGCCTATGGAAATGAAATTAGCTTTACAACTTATAAATCAGATGCAATTACTGACATTGAAGGGAATTATTATAACATAATAACTATCGGCTCTCAGGTGTGGATGGCTGAAAACCTAACCACAACAAGATATGCTAATGGCGATGCTATTCCAACGACACCTGGTTCACATGACGATATATCAGGTGAGTCGGAACCTAAATACCAATGGCTTAGTCCTAGTCATTTTGGTAGATTTTATACATGGTACGCAATAAATGACAGTCGTAATGTATGTCCCGAAAACTGGCATGTGCCTTCCGATGTTGAATGGACAATTCTATCAAATTATTTGGGAGGTGAAAGTGTGGCAGGTAGCAAAATGAAAGCAATAGGTAATAATTGGTTTCATTCTAACTGCAGTAACGGTAATAACGAATCGGGTTTCACGGCACTTCCTGCAGGTTTTCGAACCGATCATGACTTCGAGGGTTTTACGTATAATGCATTTTTTTGGAGTTCCACATATGCTAATAATTCCAATGCCTGGTCCAGTAAACTATATGCTTGTCAGGATCAGTTAACAATATCAGAGGACCTCCCTGGATATGGCTATTCAGTCCGTTGTGTCAAAGACGGCAATCCGGCAATTGTTACAAATACTAACGACGTTGGTGAAGGAAGTCTTAGAAATGCTATTGAATATGCAAATTCAACTATTGGAGTAAAAGATACTATCACCTTTAACATATCTGGTCCCGGACCGTTTACGATAAAGCCTGTGACACCATTCCCTGAAATCACGGATCCGGTTATCATTGATGGTTATTCTCAGCCTGGGGCCTCTCCGGCTACTGCTTATAATCCTGCAATAATCAAGATCGAAATTGATGGAGAAAATTTAAGCTCTGGAACATCAGGACTCAGAATAAGAGCTGACAACTGTATGATTAAAGGCCTCAATATCAATCGATTTAAAGCAGATGCAATTCTTATTGGCAGTTCCAATGAAAGTTCCTTTGGAAATAATAACACTATTGCCGGTAATTATATCGGTACGGATATAACCGGTAAAAATGTATTTAGTGAAAATGTATTTAGTGAGTATCAGAATACGGGAATAGCAGTAAATAAAGATAACAACAGGATAGGGGGAAATTTACCATCCGAGCGAAACATCATTTGTGGAAACATAGATGGAATAGCAGTCAGTCACAATGGGAATTCTATTCTGGGTAACTACATCGGGGTTGATGTTTCCGGCAAGCTGCCGCTTGGCAATTATAGAGGCATCTATGTAAATGTCGGGACAAATAATATTATTGGAGGAGCTGGCTCTGGCGAAAGAAATATAGTCTCCTCCAATGCCACAACAGGGATTTCGATCGCATGGTCAAGTACTGGAAATAAGATAATTGGTAATTATATAGGTGTCGATGTTACCGGTCATTTGCACCTTGGAAATGGTGACTGCGGTATCGGAATCATGAATGGTGCTTCTGACAATATTATTGGAGGATCTAATCCTGGTGAAGGAAATATTATTTCTGATAACTCGAATGAAGGGATCTTGATAAAGTTTACATCGACTGATAATGCACCAAGACCATCGCAAAGGAATAAAATTCAAGGCAACTACATAGGTACTGATGCCAGTGGAACAGAGTCCCATAGTAATGGTAAAAATGGGATCAAATTGGATGAATATGCAATTAACAACCAAATTGGTGGAACAGAAAGTGGTGCCGCGAATATTATTGCTTTCAACGGCAACTCAGGTGTCTTATGCACTGGTGTTACAAATCCTAGTTCAGGTAACAGCATTTTATCAAATTCCATCTATTCCAACACGGGATTAGGCATCGATCTTGGAAACGATGGTGTAACATCAAATGACAACAGCGATAATGACACTGGTGCCAATAACCTGCAAAATTATCCTTTACTGTCATCAGTCAGCTTCAGTCCTGGGAAAGTTAATATCATTGGCAGTTTTAATAGCAACGCAGGACGAGCTTATACTATCCAGTATTTTGCAAGCAAGATGAAAAATGTTTCCGGCTTTGGCGAAGGAGAGACCTTCCTGGGATCAGAAACTGTCAATACTAATAGTAGCGGAAATGCGGCAATCAATACCTCATTTGCAATAAACGGAGCATCAGGCCAGGTGATTACCGCAACTGCCACCGATCCGGACGGAAATACATCGGAATTTTCAAATGCTGTCGGCGGTCTGGCAGACCTGACAGTCGGTTCTGCCCTAGACCTGCATTATGTGTACAATGAAACAGGCGCAGAGAAAATTACTGACGGCTCTGATATAACTGCCATTACCAATGCGTTCCAGACATGGACAAACATCCCTACGGCAGGCATCAGTTTTAAAAATGATGGCCCTGTTGCCACCAAATATGCAAATGCAAGTGATGGCATTAACCTTGTAAGTTTCGTGGATGACCAATACGATTGGACACCTGGCGTACTTGCTTATTCTGCCAGAATGGTGGATATGGAAGCAAACGGCGGGAAAGGGAAGATAACTGATGCAGATATAATAGTAAATCCTGAATTTGCAAACGTCCTTAAGGGGACAGTGACAGAAAATGATGCTGGAACGGAGGGATATTATGATATTCAGAGTATTTTAACCCATGAAATTGGACATAACCTTGGCCTGCTGCATTCATGTATTGTCAATTCAACAATGTTCTACTGGCTCGATAAGGGAAAGACGGATGAAAGGAAACTGAAACCTGATGATGTGGCATGGGCAAGCTATATGTACCCCGGTGGGTCTTACAGTACTTCGTATGGTACAATATCCGGAGATATTACTTATGGTTATGATCCAAATCCAAAAGTAGTTGGTGCTTTCATAACTGCTACCAATGTATCTAGTGGTGACCAATTCCACTCATACAGCGAGGAAAATGGTAAATATGTTGTGCCGGTATCTGCTCCGGCGGGTTCGGATTCCCATTACTACATCGATATTCAACCACTTGATGGTTCTGTCAATGGATTTCAGATTACTCCGGCAAATATAAGCAATTACATTTTCAGCAATACAGTATATTTTGATTATCCGAATGAATTCTATAATTCAGGTGAATCAAACAATGATGATGTAAATGCTAAAACAGCGGTTCCTGTCTCATCTGGTTCAGAAACATCCGGAATAAATATAATTACCAATATAGATAATATACCTCCGACGGTCCTTTCCATAACGCCTGTAAGTGGCACAAAAGTTGAGATTCTGCCGGATATAATTATCAAATTCTCAGAACCTGTTGATATTACTTCTTTCACAGATGCATCCTGCTATCTGCAATCAGGCGATAACAAATATTTTGGCAGTTATGCAAAACTGGGAGGTAATTCAGATGCAATTATTTTTACTCCTAAAAACCCTCTTCCTTATAGTACTACATTTATTCTTCATCTTATAGGACAAGTAAGCAGTAGTGTCAAGGGAATAACTGATCTCAGAGGAAACGAACTTGATGTGTCCGGTCTGGCTCCATACAATATTATAACTATTAATGCTGACAATGTACCGCCTACAATTCTGAGTACGGTTCCGGCCAGCGGGGCAACAGGAGTATTTGTGACTGACAAGATCTCTGTTTTTTTCTCCGAACCGATGAATAAAACCTCTGTCCAGAACAATTTCACAGTCACTGGTGGGGGCACCAGTATAGCCGGTTCATTCAGCTGGAATAATGAACTGACTGCTGTGACGTTTACTCCTTCAAAAAGCCTGTCAGAAAATACATCTTATACTTTGACTTTAATTGATAAGATTTCGGATCTTAATGGAATTCGCTTAGGGGGAGATAATACAGATAACGATGATAATGTTGCAGTCACCTTTACAACTGTTGCAGTATCCAGACCTAAAATAGCTTACCGCGGACCTGACGACAATAAGACAGGGATTACTGTAACCACTCCGGTTGTGATCGATTTTACGGAACCGATCAACACATTAACTGTTAATCAAACAACATTTAAATTACTGCTTAACGGTACCCAGGTAAACGGATCCTTTGAATTTCTGAATGAGAATTCCCGCGTGGTGTTCAGGCCTGATGCTGATCTTGAGTTCAGTAAAACCTATACAGTTACACTTTCTGAATCAATAATGGATGTATCAGATCCGAGTCAGAATCTTGACCTAGCAGGTAAACCGACAACCACTTTTACCACTGCAGCAATGCCTCTGGCTCCAAGTATCCTTTATATTGAAAAGCCAACCGGAGCTCACAGTGACGAAGTAACGATCTCAGGCGAAGGATTTGATCCTAATCCTTCAAACAACAAAGTAGATTTTGCAGGTGTTTCTGCAACGGTTACGGGTGCAACCCTTAACAGCCTGACAGTTAAAGTTCCCACAACGGCTCAGTCAGGTACGGTAAATGTTACTGTTAAAAGCAAAACAACATCTCCGGGATTCTTCTTTTATATCATCCCTGATGTGCTTGAACTGCCAGAAAACTGGGCAACAACGAACACAAATTCCAACAGCAATCCGACAGGGTTAGCTTTGAATACTGAAGCTACTACGGCATATATCACCAATCCCGGATTAAACACTGTTTCAATAATTGATATGGCAACATTAAAGATAACCGGGAGTTATAAGGTTGGAATAATGCCGTTAAAAATTGCTTTAAATCCAACATGTACCAAAGCATACGTTACCAATTACGGCTCCTGCACCGTTTCAGTCATTGATCTTATCACGGGATCTGTTAAAGAGATCAATGTAGGATTAAATCCTTGGGGTGTTGCTGTTACTCCGGACGGCAACAGGGTTTATGTTGCAAATTATTCTTCCAATGACCTGTCAGTCATTGATGAAAACCCCAACAGCGGCGGATTCGATCATGTAGTTGCCAATGTGAATACAGGAACCGGGAACAAGGATCTGAAAATCACGAGTGATGGTGGATTAGCCCTGGTTGCGGGGGATGATGGACTTAAGATCGTCAATATTAATCCAAAAGATGACAATTATAACAGTGTTGCAGTGACCGGAGCTTCAGGAACAAAGACCACTGGGGTCAACCCTAACGGTGAGTGCACTTTAGCTTTTGTAATTACTGAAGAAGGATCACTTATTGTAGTTGACATAGCTCCCCAGAGCGACTATTTTGGCACATTGGTCGTTGGCACAGGCTCGGGATCAAACCCAGGCAAGAAGGGAGGGGGACCTAGTGGTGAGGGACTGCACGTTTTTGTAACAACAGAGGACAATACGGTTCTGGTTTATGAACTTGGCATTGGAGGAATGGGATCCCCAGGAGGATTAGATGCTGGAAAGATAATACTTACTAAAGTTGCAGAAATCCCGAACGCCGGTAATGGAGATTTGATTTTTGATGCGAGAAATGAAAAATTCCTTGCAATCTATTCAGGGACAGGAGTCAACGACGGAGCTTTAAAAGTAACAAGTCTGCTTAATGGCCCATCTACTCCTGAAAGCGGGATCGCCGGTTTAATTATTACTATCCGGCAGTTGATGAATTATGGTATTATCAAAGCAGCTAATGGCAATGAAATGATTAATAAGTTGTACGATGCATTAAATGACCTTCATAATAAAAAGACAAAAAATGTTATTAATGACTTAAATGCATTTATCAACAAAGTAAGTGCCCAAGTTCCCAAGAATAAAAGTCAGCCAATAATTGATGCAGCCAATGCAATTATTAATCAACTGAAAGGTACTAAATCCGAAGATGAGGAATTACCTAATGATTCCACAAATCAGTCAAATCAGGAAATAATAGCCAAAACTCAGCTTGGCAGCATTTATCCGAATCCAGGCAGTGAGGCTGTTACAATCAGTTACGAGGTTTCAGCTGATGATTTGAACTCCGGTAAGGTGACAGTACAGATCTACGATATGATCGGGAGACTAATCGAAAACCTTGTCAATAATGTGATGGAACCAGGGCGGTATACAGTGACGTGGAACAGGTCCTCACTCAATGGGATCCCGGTGCATAAGGGAATCTATTTCATCAAACTCAAAGCAGGTAAAACAGTACAGGTGAAACAAATAATGCTGATAAGATAGGTAGGGTTTACTGGATGGGTACGGCAGAGACGCTCAAACCGGGCGTCTCTGCATTTATTTCCGGTATCATTTTATGATTTCCTGCAAATGCCTGATCGTAATTTCCTTCAGATGCTTCCTGGCTTCAGCCGCTTTTGCAGAATCAGTCTCCAGTCCGATATAGCTCTCCCATATCTCAATGCTTTTTGACAATTGTCCTGAGGATTCGTACGCCTTTGCCAGAAGATAGTTTGTCTGTGGTTCCCTGGGATTAATGTTCCGTGAAAGTTCAAGATATTTCAACGCTGAATCATTTTGCTCCTGAATCAGGTAAGCATTGCCAAGGTTTTTGTAAATGAGATAATTGTACTTTGACCGGGGAAACTGATCCATTGCACGGTTCAGAATCAGGATAGCATCAATGGGTTGATCAATCGAGTTAAATAAATTTCCCAGACCGCTGCAGGATACTGTATAAACCGTATCCCGGCGATATGTTGAATCTATCTTAATTGCTTCTTTATACCAGCGTATTGCCTGTTTGTAATCATTTTTGTCCTGCAGTGCAATTGCCAGGTTGTAAGGTGCATAACTGTTTTTAGGATCCAGGTTGATTGCTTTTATTATCTGGTTTACTGCTTTGTCCGTGTTCCCCTGTTTGTAGCTCACAACAGCCATGTTTCCCCATGCATAGGAATACCCCGGATCGCTTTCAAGTGCAATCTCCAGTTCGCTTCCTGCCGCTTCGTAATTGCCACTTTTAATAAGTGTCACAGCATTAGCATTATGCTCCATTGCCAGTTTCCTTTTAGCCTCGCCAAGTCCCAGCATATGAGTCAAATTCTGCCTGTAGAACACCACCAGCAGAAGAAAAGCCAAGGTAATAGCCGAGAACAACAATTTCTTAATGTTTTTTTTCCTGATTTCCCTGGCTGAGACTGCATCAAGTCTGGCTTCTTTTAACTGATCTTCAAGAACAGTAATCTTTTTCCGGAGATCGCTCTCTTCAGCGACAATCCCTTGCATATCAGCAAGTTCCTGTATGATGGTCTGGCTGGAAGGTTTTTCTTCTGTTTTTTCATCCAGGGTCTGTGTAATTTGAATTCCCTCCGGAGTAATGTCAAACACCCAGGTGAGGATGATAACAAGAATGAATACTATTATCAGCAGCATCAGCACAAAATTAACGGTCCACTCAGGCAATCCCATCCTCGGGAAAATAATATCGACAGCCTGCAGTATCCCGAAAGCGACAGCAAGATAGACAATAGATGCCTTTACAACCTTGCGCCGTTTTAATTCTTCCCATAAGCTGAATAAATTCTTCGACTTTCTGGGCATCGTTTTTTTCTTAAGACCAAGTTTAAAACAAAGATAGTAAATTCCCGGATTAATATTTTCTGCTCATGGAGCTATCCGGATATCAATCGGATTTCTGAATAATTGAGTAATTTTGCCTTATTGTTGGTCATGGATAATACAATTTCTCATCATTACTTATTCTGGTCCGCTTTAAAAACAAAGCTCAGACCGGTCAGGGAAAACAGCAAGCTTATTGCTCAGTTTTTACTGGCTGTCCTTATTATTGCGCTTGGGGCATGGTTCTTTAAACACGAAAAAACGGAATTTGGTGAAATTAAGCATATTCTGCTTTCATCACGATTGCAATATATAATTCTCGGAATTTCAATAAGCGGAGTTTATATTGTTCTTCAGGGATTTATGTACAAAATGGCTTTCGCATCAGTAAAGAAGAAGGTTCCACTTCTAAAAACCGTTGTTCTTTACCTGAAACGAAACCTTCTAAGCATTTTTATGCCGGCAGGCGGCGTTACTTCTCTTGTTTTTTTCACGGAAGATATTGAAGAGGCGGGAACCTCTAAGACAAAAATTCATTTTGCATCCTCAATTTATGCTTTCGTGGGAGTCCTGACGGTAGTACTGATTGCTATTCCCATCCTGATCTATTCACTTGTCAGTGGCTTTTCAGGAACAGCTGAAATTATTGGCCTTGTTGCCATGATCTTCCTTATCTCAGCTCTTTATCTGATGTATAAGTCCCTGGTCAATAAAAAACTGCTTTACAAAACAGTTGTCAGATTATTTCCGTCGGCCGGGGTTTTCCTGGATGATTTCATAAGCCATACTATTGACAGCAAATATCTTATTTACACTGTTTTAATTTCAGTTGTAATCGATCTGACAGGCATTTGCCACCTGTATATAGCCATGATTGCACTTGGCCTGAAGGCATCCATATTATATGCCATGCTTGGATATCTTGCTGGTGTAATTTCAATGTTCATATCACCATTCATGAAAGGGCTTGGTGCAGTTGAGATCTCAATCTCATTTGTCCTCGGCAGTTTTGGTTTTACCAGCGCTCAGGCTTTGTCCATCACCCTGCTTTACCGGTTCTTCGAATTCTGGCTTCCGTTGCTTTCCGGAGCAGTCAGCTTTGTACTGAAGATTAACAAGTTGCTGATGAGGGTCGTCCCGGCATTTTTGATATTTTTCCTGGGTGTGATAAACATTATATCTTCACTTATGCCTGTTGTCACGGAGAGGGTTCACCGGCTTGAAGATTTTATACCTGTTGATGCAATTTCAGCTTCCAACTACTTCGTCTTTTTTGCAGGTGCATTTATGTTGCTCACTGCAATATACATGCTCGGGGGATTAAGAAATGCATGGTGGATCGCTCTGATCCTGAGTGCCGCATCATGCGCCGGACATCTGATAAAAGCTATTGATTATGAGGAAGCAATATTTGCATTTGGAATATTTGTGATACTTATTTTCTCAAGAAAAGAATATGTCATCAAAGGTAATCCCAAATTGCATGTGATCGGGGTCTGGTCAGCATTACTGAGCGTAATGGCTGTTCTGATATATGGAACAATCGGATTTTATTTCCTCGATAAAAAACAATTTGGTATCGAATTTAATCTCTGGCAAAGCATTGTTTACACGCTAAAGAGCTTTGTTCTGATAGGAAATACGGGGTTAACACCACACAGGCATTTTGCAAGGGATTTCCTTATTTCAATCAATGTAAGCGGCTTTTTGTCACTATCATTCCTGTTCTATACTGTTATAAAGCCTTATTTTTATAAGAAATCAGCAACCCCGAAGGATATTGACAAAGCCAGACAGATAGCTGAGAATTATGGCAACTCGAGTATCGATTATTTTAAAACATATTATGATAAGCTGATATTTGCACCTGAAGGAATGGACGCTTTTGTTTCCTACCGGTCTGCAGGCGGCTTTGCTGTTGCATTGGAGGACCCTGTGGCTGATGATCCTGATGATTTTAAGCAATGTATATTGCTTTTTGACAAATTCTGTTATGATAATGGCCTCAAAACTATTTTCTACCGGGTACCTGAAGAAAGCCTTCCTTGGTATAAAGAGCTTTCAAAGAAAAGTCTCTTCATAGGCCAGGAAGCGATTATTGACCTTAATACCTTTGTACTGGAAGGAGGCAGGCACAAAGCCCTGAGGAATGCAATAAACAATACAATTGCCGAAGGATATAAATCATCAATCCACATTCCTCCGGTCAGGGATGGTTTAATGCAGCAACTGGAAGCTGTTTCAGATGAATGGCTCAGGTCGACAGGACGAAATGAAATTATTTTTTCTCAGGGTATGTTCAGGTGGAGCGAATTAAAAAATCAGACAATCCTTGCAGTTGAAAATCCTGAAGGAAAGGTAATTGCTTTTCTGAATATTATTCCTGATTTCACGCCCGGTGAAGCCACCTATGACCTTATACGTAAAACAATTGATTCGCCCCACGGAGTGCTTGACTTCCTGCTGGTCGAACTTTTCAGGTATCTGAAGTCACTGAATTATTCAACTGTTAATCTGGGCTTTGCCCCAATGAGCGGGATTGATGATCCCAATACTTTTTCGAAAAGGACCATGAATTTTGCGTATGAAAGAATTAAATCTTTCTCGCATTTCAAAGGTTCGCGCAATTTCAAGGAGAAGTTTTTCCCGACATGGTACAACAAATACCTCATTTATTCGCATGATTATGATCTTCTCCAGGTGCCTGCAGCTCTGTCGAAAGTGATAAAACCCGTTTATGACTAAAGATATCAGATTTACCTGACATCTGGTAGTGATTTTTTATTTTCCGATGCAGAAATTCCTAAAGATGTTTCCAAGTATCTCATCAGTTGTGATCTGTCCTGTAATCTCCCCGAGGTAATGGATTGCCTGCCTGATATCAATTGCAATCAGATCTTCAGGAATTTTTTGCTCAAGACCTGAGATTACTCTTTCCATGCTTTCAGATACACTTTTCAGAGCTTCATAATGCCTTAAATTTGTGATGATCACATCTTCACCGGCAAGCCGGTTCATATCAACGCACTTTCCCAGAGTCTTTTTTAACCGGTCAAGGCCCGTCAGGTTCTTTGCAGAGATGAACAGCAGATTATCATCTATATCGAGGTAAACTTTATTTTTCAAGTCATCAATTGTCTTCTGATCACCCAGATCCGTCTTGTTGATAAGGATGATAAGCATGCTTCCCGAGTCAGGTGTCATTTTCCTTATCAGGTCAGCTCTTTTATTGATTTCCTCAGGCTGCTCAGTAATTTCGTCAACCATCAGGATAACGGATGACTGCATAATTTTCTCATGAGTTTTTTTTATGCCAAGGTTTTCAATTATATCTGAAGTTTCACGTAAGCCTGCAGTATCAATGAATCTGAATTCCAGTCCGTTAACAATTATGGTATCCTCAATAGCATCCCTTGTTGTACCTGGTATTTCTGAAACAATAGCCCTTTCTTCATTCAACAGGGCATTCAGCAGGGTAGACTTACCCGAATTTGGTTTGCCTGCTATTGCCACGGGAATGCCGTTCTTTATCACATTTCCGAGCCGGAATGATCCTGCAAGAGTGTCGGTGAGCTCCTTTACTTTATGGGTGATCTCAAGGAGTTCCTTCCTGTCGGCAAATTCCACTTCTTCTTCTCCAAAATCAAGCTCAAGCTCTATCAGTGAAGCAAATCTCAATAGTTCCGACCTCAGTTTTTCAATTTCAGATGAAAAGCCCCCGCGCATCTGGTTCATTGCGATACGGTGCGCTTCCCTGGAACCTGAGGCAACAAGGTCGGCAACGGCTTCAGCCTGCGACAGATCCATTTTCCCGTTAAAAAAAGCCCTTTGTGTGAATTCACCCGGCAAAGCTGCCTTTGCCCCGTTTTCAACAAGCAGCTCAAGTATTCTTGCAAGAATGTATGGCGATCCGTGACAGGAAACCTCTGCTGAATCCTCACCCGTGTATGAGTGCGGTGCCCTGAACATGCTCAGAAGCACTTCATCAACGATCTCATCACCCTTATGAATAAGGCCATGAACTATCCTGTATCCCTTTTCTTCCTTTAGTATCAGGCTTTTATCTGAAGGAAGGAATATCTTTTCACAAATATCAATTGCCTCCGGACCGCTTATCCTGATCACTGATATCGCTCCTCCGTGAGGAGTTGCAGGAGCGCAGATAGTCTCTTCTTTCCTGATCATCAGAAAACCTTTTGTTACCTGCAAATTTATGAAACTTTATCTTCATTATATTTAAGCCATGCAGCAGATCCTTATGGAAAATGTGTAGAAAAATAATCTGCGCTCTCCGCTCTGTTCTCTGCGCTCAACGCTCTGATCCTTCCGGACTACTTTTCAAGATTCTGAATACTGAAAAATGAATCATCGACAGTTGCGCCTTCATTGATTTTAGTGAAAGCTATTTCTGACTTTCTGTCTGTTACAAGGTTACTGGAAGTCATATCCTTAACAAGATATTTTCCTCCGGCAAGAGGCTGGACGCTTTTTATTTCTATGACCTTAAAAAGCTTATTATCAAAATTATAGAATTCCATTTTCCTGATGCGGTAATCGTCCATGCCAATATAGCTTACCTTTCTTGAAAAACCGTATTCATCTGCTTTGTTATCACCGGCCGGAGTGCTTTCAATTATCCAGGTATTGTCTGTACCTGATTTTTCAATATGCCTATGCGTAAAATCAGAAAGGGTGGGAGAGATCATATCCGCATTCGAAAACTCAGAGCTCATAAAACTTTTTCCCTTCTCTGAAGATACAATCCTTCTTGTTTTCTTCAGTGCTGGGAGATAGATCCACATCTCACCTGCACTGTTCTTGTTGTCGATTATCAGCATTGCAGTGCCTCTGACATCCGCCGGCTCGATGAACCTGATAAAACGCTTTTCCGTTCCGTCAGGATAGCTTTTGGTTGTCATTGAGATTGTGCGGTTTCTGGTTGCACCGTTCTTTTCAGTAATCACAAGGTTTACTGTTGCAATCAATGATCCCGTGATACTCAGGTCACGGCTTTTTTCCAGTATTTGCACCGGGTCAGGAAGCTGCCCTTCTGCCTGCAAAAGCGGCAGTACTAACGCCAATAACATCACTTTTCTTTTCATTTATTCTATGTTTTTTACTGCTTGTCTCAAACCCGATAAACCCCGGCCTGAATTTCATAAGATATGCCGGTATAACAACAATTGCTCCCAGAAGGCATGATCCTATTGAGATTATTACAAGATACCCAAAGAACCTGATCGATGTAAAATCAGAGAATACCAGCGATGCAAATCCTCCCATTACAGTCAATGCATTTATTATTATGCTTCTTCCTATTGTCTTAAGCGCTGCGGTGGTTGCCTCCGGATAATCAAGACCGCTTCGGATCTGCAGATTGAAGCACCATACATACTGTATCGTAAAATCGACTCCGACACCTATCATTATCGACGAGAGCAGTGCCGTGGCTGCATCGAGGGCAATTCCTGAAAATCCCATGAATCCGAAAAGAACCATTATTGATGCAAAAAGAGGTATGGAGCCGATAATCCCGCCTTTTACAGACCTGAAAATTATTGAAATAAGAAAAAACACTGTCACCAAAGCCAATATAAGGGAGGAAACCTGTCCTTTTATAATCGACTGTGCAAAATCGGCCATAATAATTGCATACCCTCCGACAGTGATTTCAGCAGGGAATTTCACGGTAAGCTGTGAAATACGCGATTTTACATTTCTTATTATTGCGTTGTCGGGCTCAGAAAGCCTCACAAGAATATGAGCCTTAGTGTTTTCAAGATTCATCAGCTGAATGAAATCTTCAGGGTTGCCGCTCATATTGTACAGTTCGAACATCTGGGCAATCGCATCCCTGGAAGAAGGTATCCTGTCATAGCCATCCTCATTTCTGCTATAGATTGCCTTGCTCATTTCCCTGACTACCTGCGATATTGAAAATACTTTCCCGACACCTTTTTCTTTCCCGACCTGGAGAGTAAGACTATCGATCCTTTTCATCACTTCTGGCGATTTAATATCCCCGGTGACCATAACGGAGATCGTCTGGGATCCGCCGAATTTTGAATTTATTATCTGAGAAGCCTGCCTTACAGGGTGCTTTTTTGAAAAGTAGTTTTCCTGGTTGGTATTTATTTTCAGAAAGCCTATGCCTGATGAGATGACCACAACAAAAACAAGTGATGCAATCAGTATCCTGCTGGCGTGAGCATTAATCATTCCTGCCAATCTGCCCAATAAACCATCAAATATCTGAGTCCTGCCGGGCCCTGTAATATTTGCCTTTACTCCTGTGCCGGTTACAAAGATAATAGCAGGTATAAGAAGGAGGCTCATAAGAAGGGCAAGTGAAACACCTGCTGCTGCAAGAGCTCCCATCTGGCGGGCAGGAATTATCGAATGTGTGAGCAGACCGAGTATCCCGGCAACTGTTGTCAGTCCGCTGAATAATATCGGCATATTCAATGACTTCAGAAGAAGAGAAACGAGCTCCTTCTTTGAGGCATCCGGCAAGCGTAATCTGAGTTCCTGGTAGCGGGCGACAAGATAAATCCCATAATTGTTTGCCACAGCTATCAGGATGACAGGCAAAAGCAATGTTATTATGGATATTTTCCATCCCAAAAGCGGAATAAGAGCTGTGCTGAAAACCGTTGACAGGATGACAACGGAAAATGGCATCATTACCGAACGCCATCTTCCAAGATTTACCCTGAGAATAAAAAGCATTATCAGCAGGGCAACCGGCACAAGAATAATTGCATCCCGGCTGACATCTTTCATTATATTGAACCTGATATAGGGGAGACCGCCTTTTGTGATCTTCATTTTACCGGGAAATAAGTTGATTGCCGAATCGATCTTCTGCAATGTGACCCTTTCCGGGACGGAGTTGTTGATAGTAGCTGTGATTGATGCAGTTGTAAAGTCGGAAGATATTACAATATCACGGGCAAACTTGTTATTGAGTATTTCTTTTTTAAGCTTATTAATTTCAGAAGTGTCCTCAGGCATTTTGCTGATTAACGGTTCAGCCACCATCGTGCCTTCTTCACTTTTTATGCTTCTGACGGTAAATGGCGATACCCTGTAATTTACTCCACCAATCCTTGATATGGCTCTGTCTATATTTCTGATCTGATTTAAGTTATCCTTATTAATAATACAGCTGTCTGAAAATAGTATCACCACCATATCCTGAACTCCAAATTCCTTTTCAATTTTATCAGTCTCGATCCTTGACCGGATTTTAGCCGGAACATAATTCCTTATCTCGGGGTCAACCCGTGTTCCCTTCAACAGGAATGCGGATGCTGTTCCTATTGCGACGCAGAGGATAATTATCAGCCACCTGTATTTGAAAATAAAATCTGCCATAATTTCAGAAATCAACTCTCAGTGAAACATAAACTCCATCCATGAAATCGTTTATAATGTCGTAAAGTGAGCCTGACTTGCCGGAATAAATTTCTGCCCCGGCAGTAATTGCTAGTCCGTCAGCCGGCTTATACCTTATTTCAGGTATCAGCAACAAATCGCGGGAAGTTATATTGTACATGCTGTAGACCGAAGGCATCAGCTTGCCGTAATTCATATCGGCTTCCACCCTTAAGCCTATTGAATGATAGTACTTTTCAAGCTGGTAATTATAAAGCCTGTCAAAAGCTCCGACTTCCTGACGTATATACTCATTTATGTCGAATCCGGGTATCGCCAGCATTCCTGCAAGTTTTGAGTAATCAGTGGCAGTTCCTATTATCGGCTCAGCTGATGCGGGTGCAAAATCAATTATATATTTTCCGCTGTATTCAGCCGTAAAATGCCATATCCCGGCCATCCGGTCAATGCCAGCGACCCAATCGATTTCGGGCAATGCCACATATTCATATGATTTATAGGAGAGAGGAGGGGCTGACCATGCCGCTTCTCCCCGAATGCCATAAGCACCCGCAGTGGTTTCAAAATCAAAGCCCAGCACTCTTGTTTTATAAGGTTCCATCGAGATCTCAGTATAAGCAACAGGAACGGTCTGGGTAAGATCAAGGGTAAATTTGTCGAGGGCAGCGCCGGGAACAGGATCATAGCCTTCGAACCATGACAGACTGAAGTCTATGCCTTTAAGATGAAAGTCCGACCTTAAACCGTAACCAAACATTTTACTATCTGTGATCAGGGAAGCAGTCTGGTTTATTACTGTATTTTCCGGCAGTGGAATCGGATCAATTAAGAGTGTCGACGGCCTGTAGAAAGGAATCGTAACGGCTGTCAGGCTTATGTGGTCTGAGGGATACCATTTCAATTCGGCGAGAAGGTTTCCCAGATCCATGTCTTCCCTGTCTGGCGAGCGTGATATCATGTTCTGAGGGCTCAGCTTCGAAATTGGATTTGTAAAATCACAGCGGCCCCACTTTATTATCTTCTGCCCTGCGGTTATATCCCATTTCTTTCCATTGACATTCACATAGGCTTCCCGGACATCAAACCTGCTAACTGGTTTAAGGAACTCTGACCCATACCTGTAACGCAGGTCAGCAAAAGCTTTGAAATTAAATCCATTCCCTGCTTCCATCCTGAATCCGAGATCCGAAAATCCGGTGGAGACATAAGGCCTGTTATTTGACTGACTGATCCAGGAATATAAACCGGCTCTGACAAACCCGCCGAATACGGGACGCCATGAATTAATCTGTGCTACGGAAGTGGAATCCTGGGAATGTGCACTGAGACTGAAAACAATAAAAAGGAAAACTGACAGGGCACTCGACTTCATTCTTTTTTCAGGCAAAAGAACAGTAATTTGGAGCGCATGTCGCCTTATCCGCTTATCCCGAACCTGAAAAGGGATTTATTGATGTACGTCCCGCTGAGATTGAACCATGCTATTTTCCTATGCCTGTCATTTTTTCCCTGTATTCGCTGGGTGTCAGGCTGGTCTGATGCTTGAAAAAAGTATTGAATGTTGTCTTGGAGTTGAATCCTGAATCCATTGCTATTGCAAGTATGGTATAATTATTGAATTTCGGATCGCTGAATCGCTGCATCACCTCCCTGACCCTGTACTCATTGATGAAAGTGAAGAAGTTCCTGCTGTACTTTTCGTTCAGCACCTGAGTGATGTGATGGCGTGATATTCCTGTTTTGGCCGCCAGGTCATGGATTGTAAGATTACCGTCGAGGTATGGCTTGTTTGTCTCCATACAATTAAGCAGTTTCTTAAGGTACTTTTCAGCCTGAGTATCTTTAAGACCGCTCCTGACATATTTCTCAGGCTTTTTCTTAAGGTCATCATCCGCCACGACTTCACCCCCAAAAATAACCGGCTGTTTGATCCCATAGAAACTGTAAACAATTGAAAATAAGGCTATAAAGCCAAATATTACGAAATAGGGGTCAAATGGAATGAAATTGCCTATCATGTTGAGTCCGCCCAGCATAAATAGTATGAAAAATGCAACATAAAAGCTTACTGACAATATTTTCAACCAGTTAAGAGTAATTTTCTGTGAAGTGAATGAAACAAGGTCCTTGAGATTTTCCTGATGATGTTTTATTTCAATAAATGCAAGGGCGCTGTAGATTGTAATTGAAAGGAAGAAACATACTGAATATGTGATTCTGAGAGAAATGAATCTGTCAGGCCTGAAAAAGCTTCTGAGATCCCTGACGAGCGGTTCGGATCTGAAAATGACTGATACAGTGAAGAATGCAATGAACGGTATGAAATGAAGGAGAGCAAGCCAATTAAACTTCCGCCCCGGGTCAGTCATAAACTTAATGTACAGATATAAGAGAGGTCCGTAAGTGAATGTAATGAATGGAAATGAGTACATCTCGATGACCTTGCTGTTGATCAGCGCAAAAGCCATTTCAATGCAAATCATGAAGAGCCATGCCGCCATAAGCCTGTTTGCTGTATTGTAAGGCTTTTTTGTCGCGACAATCAATCCTGCAAAAAATGACTGGGAAATTCCAATATAAAGTACAGGGTCGATATTTACCATGAAATATATTGTAATTTATTAATCAAATATAGCCAAAATGAACAAATAAAAAAGGTATATTTGGTGTAAAGCTAAAACCCTTTCTGGCAGCATAAAATATGAAAGACTAAACAATTGAACCATAAATCTGATTCATATGGGCGTTCTTCTAAACAAAGACTCTAAAGTTATTGTCCAGGGATTTACAGGAAACGAAGCGACTTTTCACGCTTCACAAATGATTGAATATGGAACAAAAGTTGAAGGAGGAGTGACTCCGGGAAAGGGAGGTCAGGTTCACCTCGGCCTGCCTGTGTTCAACACCGTCTGCGCTGCAGTAAAATCGACAGGAGCTGATGTATCGGTAATTTTCGTTCCTCCGGCTGCCGGCGCCGATGCAATCATGGAAGCTGCAGAAAGCGGGATAAAGCTTGTTGTGGCAATTACTGAAGGAATCCCCGTGGCTGACATGGTTGTTGTCAAAGAATACCTTAGATCATTCAACTGCAGGCTCATAGGCCCTAATTGCCCTGGTATAATCACTCCTGGAGAAGCAAAGGCCGGAATAATGCCCGGATTCATTCACAGGAAAGGTACGGTAGGCATTGTTTCGCGCTCCGGGACACTGACTTATGAAGCTGTTGACCAAATAACAAAACTGGGACTGGGCCAGTCGACATGCATCGGGATAGGAGGGGATCCTGTCATAGGAACATCAATTCTCGAAGTCGTAATGCTGCTGATGAATGATGCTGAAACTGAGGCTGTTGTCATTATCGGCGAAATAGGAGGAAACATGGAGACCGATGCAGCAGAGTGGATTAAAGTAAATGGCACCAAACCGGTTGTCGGATTCATTTCAGGGATGACTGCACCAAAAGGAAGAAAGATGGGTCATGCAGGTGCAATAATAGGAGGGAAGGCTGATACTGCAGCGGCTAAAATAGAAATAATGAAAAACTGCGGGATCAATGTGGTGCAGTCGCCGGCAGATATTGGATCAACGGTTTTTAATGTTTTAAAACATTCATAGCAGGAAACTATTGGCTGCATGTATTTACCCTCAATCCGATCTTTAATTATTAAAGATATAATATATACACGTGATAATTAGTTGATTATCCTCATTACTAAACAGAGTGGAGAAAAGAAGGGGTGAGTACATGACCAAAAAACATTAACTTTTATATTCTTCTATATTTGCATAAACTAACTAAACCTGACATGAAACTACTTGAAGGAAAAACTGCTCTTATTACAGGCGCTTCCAGAGGTATCGGAAAAGCTATAGCCCGCAGATTTGCAGGTGAAGGAGCAACCATCGCCATAACAAATATAGTGGAGGATGAGGAATTCATTAACGCAGTCAATGAACTGAAAGCTCTGAACATACCGGCAAAAGGCTATATTTCAAATGCATCCAATTTTGAAGACTCCCAAAGAACTGTTACAGAAATAGTGAATGATTTTGGCAAGATCGACATCCTTGTCAACAATGCCGGGATAACAAGGGATGCTTTACTTATGAGAATGACAGAAGAACAGTGGGATTCCGTCATCGCGGTCAACCTCAAATCAGTTTTTAACCTGACAAAAGCTGTCCTTCAGACAATGCTTAAGCAGAAAAGCGGGTCAATAATAAACCTCAGCTCAGTGGTTGGTGTTTCAGGAAACGCAGGTCAGAGTAATTATTCTGCTTCAAAGGCTGGTATTATCGGCTTTACAAAAAGTGTTGCAAAGGAACTGGGATCAAGAAATATCAGGGCAAATGCAATTGCTCCCGGCTTTATTCTTACTGACATGACCGAAAAACTGCCACCCGATATTAAAAGCGAATGGATAAACAAAATTCCTTTAAAGCGCGGCGGAACCCCTGATGATGTGGCTAATGCAGCTTTGTTCCTTGCCTCGGACCTGTCATCTTATATAACCGGACAAACAATTCATGTGTGCGGAGGTATGCTAACATAAAAAAATTATTATATTTGCAGTACCGCAGGGTGCCTATCCTTTTAGCACGAGGAAATGCAGCGAGACATATTTATTCCACACTTATTTTAAACAGGCGCCCTGCTTCTTTTTTTATAACAATCTGATCCATTAATGCATAACTTCATATTCTTCATTATCCTGATTATACCTGTTGCCGGGTATCTGCTCGAGGTTTATCTCGAATACCTCGATTCAAAAATGTGGTCAGAGGTCCTGCCCGCGAAACTGGAAGGCATATGCGACCATGACGAATACAGAAAAACCCAGCTATACGGTAAGGATAACAGGAGGCTCTCATTCTGGTCCTCCACTTTAAACCTCGCAGTCATCGTAATAATGATCCTTGGAGGAGGATTTGCGGCAGCCGACTCCATTGCAAGATACTTCACCAGCGATCCTGTCCTGATCGCACTGACATTCTTTGCTGTTATCGGCATTGCATCGGAAATAATAAACCTGCCGTTCGGATGGTACGACACTTTTGTAATCGAAAAGAAATATGGTTTTAACAAGATGACTACCAGGACATTCATAACCGATCAGCTGAAATCATTGTTTATTACTGTTCTTATCGGCGGACCCATTCTTGGTGTTATTACCTGGGTTTATTACCGGACAGGCAAAGGATTCTGGATTTATGCATGGGCACTGGTAACAGTATTTTCGGTTTTCCTGAACCTGTTTTATTCCGAGCTGATAGTTCCGCTGTTCAACAAGCAGACTCCGCTGGAAGAAAGCCCGTTGAGACTGAAAATTGAATCATTTGCAAAAAAGACCGGGTTCAGACTGAAGAATATCTATGTAATTGACGGATCAAAACGGAGTACAAAGGCAAATGCCTATTTCTCAGGACTCGGGCCAAAGAAGAGAATAGTGCTTTATGATACTTTGATGAAAGAGCTTAATGAAGAAGAAATAGTTGCTGTTCTAGCCCATGAGATAGGACATTATAAAAAGAAGCATATAGTGCGAAGTCTTGTTTTTTCATTCTTCCTTACGGGCCTGATGCTTTTCCTTTTTTCACTTATCGTCGACAGTCCTCTGCTGTCGCAGGCACTGGGAGCAAAGACTCCGAGTTTCCATCTCGGACTTATAGTATTCGGGATTCTTTACAGCCCGTTATCTCTTTTGATCGGACTTGGGACAAACTCAATTTCAAGAAGGAATGAATTTGAAGCCGACAAGTTTGTAAAGGATAATTATGATCCGAAGATACTTGCAGGAGCTTTAAAAAAGCTCTCAGTAAGAAACCTGTCGAACATGATGCCGCATCCTGCATATGTGTTCTTTCATTATTCCCATCCCCCGTTACTGGCAAGACTGGCAAAATTGGAATGAATTCCTATATTTGCAAAAAAATTGCCTCCTTAGCTCAGTCGGTAGAGCAGCTCATTCGTAATGAGCAGGTCGTGGGTTCGAGTCCCATTGGAGGCTCCTAAAACGATCTCATTTTTTTCATGACCGCTTAAAATCAAGGATTTCAGGCGGTTTCCTTTTTTACAGGTACTCAAAATGTACGCCAGAACTCCTAGAATAGGGTGAAAAATCGATACCTCTTTATAAAATGCTAATTAGGTATCGCTAAACTCTGTAACTCTCTGTTTATTTTGCATTTGATTGCAGCCTTTTGCATGATGGCGAATGCTTAATTGAGGCGAAATTTGTACATAAAAAGAGTCCTTTAAATATATGCTATTATGAAAAACAAAATTGTTACTCACTTTTATGTGAGAGAAGAGAAGAAGGATAAAAAAGGAGAAGTCCCTATTTATCTGAGAATCACCATCAATGAAGAAAGAGCAAGCCTTTCAACCGATCGAAGAGTAAATCCTGAATTATGGGATAAAGCTGCTGAGGGAGTTGCTGGGAGAAGTGAAATTGCAAGAGTAATCAATACCTCACTGAATAATCTTCTAAGTAAGGTAGAAAAGTATTTCGGTAACCTTGATGTCAAAGATGAACTTGTTTCCGTTCATCAGATTATAGCTGAACTTAAAGGTAAGGGGATTAATCAAATGACAGTTATTAAGGCGTATGAATATCAAATTAAAAAGATGGAAGAACTTTCAGGAATTGATTATGCAATTACCACTATCAATAAGTACAGATATTCTTTGAATAGTCTAAAAAGGTTTTTGAAAACTGAGTTCAACAAAACTGATATTAGACTTTGCGACTTGGATTATAGATTCATTGAACGCTATCACAAGTATTTAAGGACATCTGAAAACTTAATGCATAATTCAGCAGTTAAGAACATTAAGAATCTTTTCAGAATAATAAATATTTCTATTACAAACAAGTGGATTAATATTAATCCATTTAAAAGCTTTAGTTGTAATTTTATTGATGCTAATAGGGGTTATTTGACTGAAGAAGAGATTGAAGCATTGTACAAAAAGGAATTTGCAATTAAGAGACTAGCCAAAGTAAGGGATGTTTTTATCTTCCAAATTTATACAGGGCTATCATATTGCGATTTGGCAAGATTAACTGATGATAGCATCGAAATCGGCATTGAGGGCAAACGATGGATCGTATTAAATCGTAAGAAAACAGGAACTAGATCAAGCATTCCAATTTTACCAAGAGCTCAGGAAGTCCTGGATAATTACAAAACTGATCCATTATGTATCTCCGATCATAAACTTCTTCCGGTCTGCACCAATCAGCGAATGAACGGGTACCTGAAAGAGATCGCAGATTTATGTGAAATTAAAAAGACTCTAACAATTACAAAAAGCTGAACGTAAGCAGGCTGTAATCAAGCTTGCCTTACAAGGTCCTTCGGGATCAGGGAAAACTTACAGTTCATTGCTAATCGCTTATGGACTTGTTGGAAACTGGAATCAGATTGTGGTTCTGGATACAGAGAACAATTCATCACACCTCTATTCACATCTTGGCAATTACAACGTTCTGAGCCTTTCTGAGCCATTTTCTCCTGAAAGGTATATCGAAGCATTAGAGTTTTGTGAAAAGGCTGGAATGAGAGCTATAATCATTGACAGTATAAGTCAGGAATGGGAAGGAAGCGGAGGCATTATTGAAACCCACAGCAACATGGCGGGGAACTCTTTCACAAACTGGAATCGTATGACTCCACGTCATAATGCCTTTGTCCAGAAGATGCTTCAGTCGCCTAGCCATATTATTGCTACAATAAGGTCAAAGCAGGATTATGTTTTGACTGATAAAAACGGCAAGATGGTTCCAGAAAAGGTTGGACTTAAGGGTGTCACAAGAGATGGGATGGATTATGAATTCACTCTGGTCTTCGACCTTGATATTAAACATCAAGTGACGACATCAAAAGACAGGACGAATTTATTTACCAATCCTTTACCATTTACGATAACTGAGCAGACAGGCAGTAAAATAAGAATTTGGTGCTTAGGAGAAGAGCTCATTAAGAATGCCGAGATGCAAATCAATGAAGCAAAAACAGTACTGGAATTACGCAGTATCCTGCTTAAGTATCCGACTCTCAGAGACAAGCTAGATCCACTTTGTATTCAGAGGAAGAAGGAGATTGAGAGTATTGTAACTGATCGTATTGTCGAACCTTAAGAAACAGAATAGAAATGGAATTAATAAATGTACAAAATAGCATCATGCCTGATGAAGCAAAGGTTGTCGAAACTTCTGACAATAGGTTCATCCTGGCTAATACGGAGCCGATTTCTTATGGCGACCTGAAGCATAAGTGCATCATTCCTGTCTTCAGTAAAGACAATGAGAGTACTATTTCACATTCAGAGTTCATTGATGCAGTTGGACTAGCTGTTGATAAATTCTTTTCTGCAGAGGATATACTTCATCCAGCAATAAGAATTTCACATCCAATCAAGGGGCGTATTCCTGAAGCTATGGGGAAACCTGCTGAATTATTGCTTGAACAGGAGAAGACGATTTACTACGAGAGATGTGCTTTCCTTTATGAAGTGCCTTCAATCTATTCTCTGGTGAATGGTAATAAACTTTCACTGTCAATTGGAGGAGTAAGAGCTTACAATAGCGAGAATCTTTACGGAAAGAAAACCGAGGAACATTTCAAGGTCTTCATAGGATTCAAAAATCATGTGTGCATTAATTTGTGTATTTCAACAGATGGCTTCCTTGATGATTTGAGAGTTATGTCAGTACAGGAGCTTTTTAACAGAGTATTTCAGCTTCTGACAAGATTTGATTCTGAAAGGCAAATCAATCATCTGTCCGCTCTATCAGAATATTCTCTTAGTGAGCACGAATTTGCTCAATTAGTGGGTAAATCAAGACTGTATCAATATTTGCCAATTAAGGCAAAGAAAACATTGGATGCTCTAATGCCAATCTCAGATACTCAAATTTCAACAGTCGGCAGAGACTATTATCAGGACAAGTCATTCTGTAGGGAAGATTCAGGCGATATTAACCTATGGAAGGTGTATAATCTGTTTACAGGAGCTACTAAAAGCAGTTACATAGATACATTCCTTGACAGAAATGTTGCTTCACTGCTGTTCATTAATAGTCTGGTTAGGCACATAAGGAATGAGAAGCAGTCATGGTTTCTGACATAAGGAAAGCCACATCACATTCTATATTGTGGGCAACCAGATTCTGTAAGCTGAACACACAAAAATTATTATGTAATCAATTAAATTTTATGAGCAATGAAGAATATCTCAAGGAGCTGTTAAACTGGGTTTCATCTGATAGCCTATTGGTAATTGATAAGAAAGGTCTTCTAAGACGCATTTACTGCCCATTCTGGGTAGTCTGTCTTGTAGACTTTCCGGATATCAAACAAGGTGACCGGGTCTCTGTAGAAACTGTTAAATTGACTGTAGAAGTCAAGGAAGTCTATATCATCAGAGGAACGGCATACTACATTCTGTACTTTAAAATCACCATATAGGATTATGTCTAGCTGCATTTTATTTGCTGTTGTTATCAGATAGTTCATTTCAACTTTAAAATCTAAAGAACCCCTGAAAATCAACAGTGCAAAAGCCATTCACCAGGTCCCCTAATTATGGGGACTTGGTAGATTGGTGAAAATAAACTTGACTTGTATTATAGATCTATTGTAACTTTGATAAAGTCAATATAAATACTTCAATCGGTTTTCAAGAATGGTAATAGTGATTCTGCATTAAATTCATATTAATTCCTTGATATTTTGAGGTTTAAATTTGAAATTTCGACTACTTCGTAACGGAATAACGTAGAAATCATTTTTTGAAATAAATTTTTTACACCAAAATGAAAATGAAAACTTTATTGAAATTTTCCATCTTTTTATTAGTAATCAACTTTACTTGTCAAATCCTAATTGCACAAAAAGCAAGCGATGTATTAGAAAATGGAATTCAAGTGAAGTCTGATGAAAAGTTATTTCTCCAATTTGAAGGTAAAGTACTAAAATATGCACTTGCAAAAAGCTTTCAAGACTCATCTAATCCGCCTGATTTCATGACTTTAGGTGATTCGGCTATTTTTCTTGTATCAAAGAAGGGAGTTAATGTCTATTTAAAGCCATTAAATCCACTTAATTACAGTTTTAGCACTGAAAACAAAATAGTGATCGATCCTATTAATGAAGCGGCCGCAACTGCGATGCAATCTATAATCGATGCTCTTGGAACAGTTGGTGGTACCCCTACTGGAGTACCTTCTGGAAAAAAAACTAGAGAACATGTAGTAGCTCAACCACAAAATAAAGTATTATGTGAAATATTTCAAGCTTTACAAAAAAGAGTTGAATCAATTCAAACCGAATTAATAGATAATAAAAAGATCAGGATTAATGAATTATTTAAGAAGCTTAAGGAACTTGGTTTTGTTGACGAAAAGAATACTAGAGATTCCTTAATTAAAATTAAAGCGAGTATTGCTGAAATTGAAAATCATTTTAAAGTAATCGATAAATCAATGATTGAGTTTAAAAAAGATATTGAAAACTATAATTGCGATTACCCTGATATATTCACTGCCAAATATATCTTTAATTCGATTCTAAAAGAGTTTACAATGACAATAGAAGAGCAGAAAAAAAGGCTAGAAAACCTCCAAAAAGCATTCGATCTTTGTGAGAAAGCTCAGCAAACAGCAAGCACTGGTGGTGGTGAAGATGGATTGCGATGGTGTATAAAACTAGATGAAATTCCATCTTCAGAAGGTAAAATATCTGAGTACACAATTACAATTAAAAAAGGCGGCTATGATATATCAGAAAAAGGGGAAATTGTAAATATTGAATCTAAGGATGTTTTGAAAAGAACTGTTAAGATCAGAAAATTCCAAAAACTCGTGCCGGAAGTATCCGCAGGTATAGTGTATACTTTTTTTAGTTACAATACTTATGGAACAACATCCGACTCAACTGGACAACAACATGTGGCTTCTCCTACTAAGAATAAGGTAGCGAATATTAATATTTCAACAATGATTAACTGGAATTTTTATAGCCCAAATAGTTTTATTCATCCTTTAATTCAAACTGGCGTCGGCATAAATTCTGGAATTCCATCTTTCCTAGTTGGATGTGGTCTAAGATTCAGCAATAACGCAAAAAACAGAATAAGAATTACTGGCGGCTTGGCAATGACTTGGACAAAGGAATTAGATAAGCTGAAAGTTGGAGACAAAGTATCAGGCACAGCAGATATTGATAACGACTTGAAATACAGCGGCTCTCCAAAATTTAGCCCCTATATCGCTTTACAATACAATTTTAAATAATTCAACTTGCGAGGAATAAAAAGTTTGTTGTAAGATGAAATAAGAGTGAAGGGTACATTCCATCTGGCAGATATCCTAAGTGGTTGGATTTTTTATTTGAATCACATTAATGTTTTTCATAAATTTAACATAAGTCTTAGATCCAATTTTTAATTTCTTGATCTAGCATTTTAGAAATTAATCTTTTAAGTGCATAAAGATTATCATTAATTCTTATTAAAAATGAAAAGATTTATCTGGTTAATGAAATCAATAAGGGGTTGATTAATTATAGGGCATGGATTCCCAGGTCTATTATTTTTGATGTCGAAACTGGAAGGCCATTAAATGATAAGGAAAAAGATGAAGAGTACGTTGTTGCGTTACCTCCTTGGTTCAAACTTAATGTCACCTCAAGATTGCCATAAAACTACCTTATTTTATATATATGAAGTTAAAAAGATAGACCACGATTATTTTGGGGATGAATAAAATGTTTCAATAAAAAAGTTTTGCAAATAAATAATTGGAATTCAAATAAGTAACCGAAATTTTTTAAAAACAAAAATATGAAAACTGATCGTTACACTAAAACAGTTTTGACCATAATTGCAATTTGTTTAGTAATCCTTGTTCTTAAAGGAACAGGCATACTTCAGAGTGTCAATGCCGGCGAGTCCAGTGCAGCAAAACTTAACTACTCTAATTACGGTTTAATACCAGTGAATCCTGATGGTTCTATAAATGTCCACATAAAATCGGATCCTTCTAATAATGATGTTTTAGATGTAAATATTGAAACATGTTCTTCAGCTGCTTTTATGAATGCTGAACCTATCGAGGTAAAAATTGAATAACCGATAAATTCCATCAGGAGACGCCGCTTTTTTATTTTCTACTGCTGAACTTGCTTAATGGAATTATCACTTGGTATAATAAAATTGATTTTGGTTTAAACAAGGTGTAACTTTGAATATGACCAACTCTGAGAGATATTTAATTCTAAAAAATACTACCATGAAATGCTTTTTAAAAATCATGATCATTGTTTTTCTTTCCGCAGGTTTTATTGCAACAATTCAGTCCTGTAAGAAGAAAGACACAATACCTTCTGTGACGACTGTGAGCGTTTCGGGTATTACCCAGACAAGTGCAGTATCGGGAGGTAATGTGACAAGCGATGGAGGAGCTGATGTAACTGCCAAAGGAGTATGCTGGGGAACCTCTCACAATCCGGCAACAGGCTCTAACGAAACAGACGACGGCAGCGGTACCGGTTCTTTTACCAGTAATTTGACAGGCTTGACGGCAAATACCACTTACTATGTTCGTGCGTATGCCACCAATAGTCAGGGAACAGGTTATGGAAATGAAGTTACGTTTAATACAAGCCAGATAGCCCTAGCAACTCTTACAACAATAGATGTGACTGGAATTACACCAACGACAGCATCCTCAGGAGGAGATATTGCAGATGACGGAGGCGGAACAATCACCGCCAGTGGTGTCTGCTGGAGTAATGCGCAAAATCCGACAATAGCCAATAATTTTACGACAGATGGATCAGAATCAGGCGGCTATTATAGCACCATAACCGGCTTAGCTGCAAACACGACTTATTATGTTCGAGCCTATGCTACCAACACTGCAGGAACTGCCTATGGGAACCAGGTGAGTTTTACGACCACAGGAATCAGTGCAATTATTTTTAATTCTAATTTGACTTATAGCACTGTTTCAGATATTGATGGGAATGTTTATAAGACTATCCAGATTGGCACTCAGACTTGGATGGCAGAAAACCTCAAAACAACTAAATATAATGATGGTACTCCTATACCTAATGTCACCGATTTAAGTGCTTGGGACACCCTTGCTTCCCCAGGATATTGCTGGTGCCTTAATAATGCTTCAACATACAAAGCTGTTTACGGCGCTTTATATAACTGGGATGCAGCAAACATGACAAAATTATGCCCTGCAGGATGGCATGTTCCATCATCTGATGAGTTGAATACATTAGTGACGTACCTTGGTGGGGTTGATGTTGCCGGTGGTAAGCTGAAAGAAACCGGTACTACTCATTGGAACAGCCCAAACGGAGATGCCTCAAATGAATCAGGCTTTACTGGTCTTCCTGGTGCAGAGCGTGACATTACTAACGACTTTGGAAATGGTACTTGGATTGGCACCTTTGGTAATTGGTGGAGTACGACTTACGCGGATCCTGTGAGTCACTATGACCTAGAATTGAATTGGGATGATGGTTCGGCTTGGCTTGGTGGTATGCCCAATGGCGAAGGACTTTCCGTTCGCTGTATACAGAATTAGTTAAACCATACAGATAATAACTTATAACCAGTCCTCGGAATCAGCTCCGGGGGGCTTATTTTTACTTGATAAATAACCATTCGGGTCTCTCTCTTAATCATCCGTCCATCCAAAACCTTTTTAAATAGGACGGACATTTTAATATTGACAAACATCTTTTTTATCCCAGTATATTACTCAGATGCCCACAAATATTACAACTAATCATAGATTAATCTTCATATTTGGCTGTAGGATTGTAAACTATTAATTGCCCCCAGACGTCCATTTCAGACGTACCTGATACACATTTACTCTCAGGGTTTTAGCAACACGCAGCAGCACGAATAACCTTCCGGTATACTGGTCATCGGTTGAGAATTATGTACTCAGAGCCGACGCTTTTATTTATGCTATACTGGTATAGCCCTACTTCCTCCGAAGAGGCTTTATCTCTGTTTTTAGCGAATGCTTCTCCTACATTCTTCAGAACTGTGTCAAAACTGATTCTAGGGCTTCTTTTATTGTAATCTTTGGAGGGATCTTTTGCACTTTTCTGACAGTACAAAGATAAGCATTAATATATTAATAGCCAAATTTTTACGCGAGGTTTTAGTTATACCAGAAAACGATTTCTTATTTCACAAATAGAATATTATTGGTCATTCTAAAGGAGGTGATCAAGTAAATGTTTATTCAGAAAACAAAGTTGAATCCTCTTTACTTAGGGTTTAATCCGGTAAAATATTTCATTATTTTTCATCTCCCTTCCCCAAGGATTGTTTAACTTCCGTTGATTTGTGAAGAGTGAAGATCAGGCAATAGATACATTTTTTAAGGATACTATGAGAGAAGAATATTATTATTGTGACTGATGGGGCATTGCATTATTAAGATTGAATAATATTGTAGAAATAAGTATATCACGTCAATGGCAAACTTAACTATATCTGACAAGGGATTTCTTTAAACAGTAAATTTTATACTTCTAAAAATGAGTTATCTGCAATGATATCTGATTTTCAACTAACTGATAATCAGTGGATAAATTAGTTTAGGTTATAAATTGTCTCAGTTTTAAAATCAAAGTAATATGGAAAAACTTATGTTCATTCAAACTGTTTCAGAGGCAGAGGCTGAGGGCAAGCTCCGCGAGATCTACGAAGGAGACCGAACGAGTCTGGGGTACGTACCTAATCACGCTAAGGTTTTCAGTCTACGTCCAGAGGTGTTGGAAGCTTGGCGAGCCTTTCAAGGGAGTATTCGAAAAAACCTGAGATTGCGGCCTTATGAGTTGATCACTCTTGCGGCTGCAATGGCATTGAAATGCCGATATTGTCTCCTTGCTCATAGCGCAATCTTGATCAAGAATGGGGTTAGCGTGGATCAGTTGCGTAGGATCCTGATAAATTTTTATGACGCAGGACTGGAACGAACTGAAGTCGTGATGATGGAGTTCGCGCAGAAAATTATCCGGAACGCCAATGAAATATCACAGACTGATATCGATTCGCTGCATGAAGTGGATCTCAAAGACGTCGAAATTCTCGACATTACACTGACAGCAACAATGCGTAGCTTTGCCAGTAAAACATTCGATGCGATGGGAGCGGAACCAGACTCTGTTTACAACGAATTAGAGCACCAACTAAATGATTTGCTTCCTAAATAGTGTAAAACCACTGCACATAACATGGACGATAGTAAGTTGTTTGTCACGCTTTTTGCCCCTGCATCCAAGACAAATTCGTAATGGCTGATGAACCCGGACACGCCCATCTGCCCGCAATTAAAATCCTGCACATTGACTAATTTCTGGCTCCGAGACAACTTATACCGCGACACTGCGCCAGTGACCACAACCAACTTTGTAACCGGGGATAAATTCGGGACTCCGATCAACCTTGTACCTCGACACTCGTATAGGTCACAAAACTCGTACCAGGACGGCAAAAACCACGCCGTACCTTCCTTGCACCTTGACAGTTTTATGGCTAAAATACCGGGACCCTATCCGGCGCTTGCGTCGGGTAACACCTACTAATTTTGTGAGGCTAATTTAGAGGTTAGGGCAAATGAAAATTAATTTCTGTAAACATGACTGAAATAATTGAACTATTCGAGAAAAAAGTATTTGAGATTTATTCAATCGAAAAGTTAACAGCTCTTCAAGACAATGATTACTCTTTTGAAGGAGTAAATGTTCTAGAAATGATTAGCCTATCAAGGAAATATTCTCTCCCAAATCCGTCTTTCAACGATATGAAACACACATGGGATATAATAAATTGTAATTCAGACTTAAGATATTTTACAGCGTTGCTCTTCCTCTACAAACCCTTTATTAACAATCCAATTAATGAAAGCGTATATTTTGAGGAACGCCTTCTCTTTACATACTTTCAAAATAGGTATGACCATAGATACAGCCAATTTGCGAGTATCTGCTTTGAAAAACTATATAATTATTGTGATAGAATTGGGGACGTATTGGCGAACCGTTATTTCGATAAATTTCAGAATCCTCAAAATATTTATTTTCCTAAAGTAATCGATAAATTAAGATTAGATAGTAATATTCAGAATGACTCATTTTTTAAAGAAATAATCATTTATCGAGATAATGAATATAAGGAGCATAATGAAAAAAGAAGAGAAATTGTTCATTATCATCAATTTGAGACAAATTACAGGTATGATTTCACCCTTAATTCAACGAATAAAGAAGAAATAACTAAACTTTGGGATTTTAAAAAAAACCTTCCTGAATATTTTAAAAAACAGCTTGATAAATCCAACCAATTGTTTTTAAATACATTTAACTTCCTTAATAAAAGATAATTGCTATAACACGGCAATGCTATGAAGAGCATGGTCCCGGGTCAGATCAAATTTGTACACGTACTTTTAAAACTGTTCAATGCTTCGTTCATTCTGGCTGGTCCCAGGACTCTACCCTGATTCAGATTTTCTGCTCCAGCCTCCATTCACTCAGCAACATTTTCTTGCTTTATTGCCGAGCCTTTAGACGTCATGCCAAACTGCGACTGCGTTACTGAAAAATGAAAATTGAAATGATTACGACATTCTAAAACGATATTATGCCAATCCCAGGTAAAACAATTTTCGGACCTCATCTGACTGAGCCTAGATCAGTTGATTTTGGAGAAGTTCGCCAAATTTCTGATGATGGTTTAAAACTTAACTATCTAAAACTGAGGCTTGAAACTTTTCTCATTAGTCAAATAAATCCTATTTCGGATAGAAATAAAGTTTACTCACCATTTCCATTAACTGTGCTGACATGCACAGCAGTTGAAACCTTAGGGCGTGTTGTCTTTCCGGTTGCAGAATTTGAAAAAGATAGTAAAAAGAGCAAGGAAATCTCAAAAATTGTCTCTGTTCCCATTTATGCTATGCTTGACAAAAAGCTTTCGAGACAATTAACAAAAGAATTTAAAAAATTAATGGGCGAAAAATGGCCTAATGAAAACATTAAAAACATTTCAAGCTATGCGGAACTTTTTCATAGTTATTTAAGGAATTCATTTATTCATGGATATAGAGTAAAAAATGTTCTTTTAAGCGCAGAATTAGAATCTGGATGGGATTTAATTGATGGTTCGTTAGTAATTAATCCATACTGGTTTTGGGATCAGTATAAGCAAGTATTTAATAAATGTTTTGATAAAGTATTTGATAATAAAAAGAAGAATAATTCATATAAGAAGAATGCTTTAGAGTTCTTTAACAGACTGATAAATTAATATACACTAACGCTCAGCAACGTATATAACCAATTGCTGGCTGAGGGTTTGCTAAGGACTACTCTTTTGGTTACTTTGTACTAACTCGACCACAGAGCACCCTGAATACGCAACTGGTCATACCCGCGAACGTTGGATGTAATTTAAAATGAACAACTACTATAAAAATAAGCTTAATGATTTTTTCAATGATTTGAGTAAAAAACTGAAAAGTAAGGCTATTCTAAATAAAAAGGATATAAAAAGTCTTTTCCTAAGCACACTGGATTTGCATAATATTCCTTATCCTGCTTCAGAAATTGAGGAATTCTTTTTACATCCAAAAATAGTTGCGGACTTATTGATTGAGTTAATAAATAACGATTATTTAACACCCGATGATAGGTTTAAATTATATCCAACGTTTACTGAAATCCGTAAGAAATTAAGGAAACCGAAATCTTCTTATTCTTACAAGTTAAGAGTTCTTGCACCAGGGGGATTATATCCTAATCTTGAAATAAAGAGAGGATATTCAAGATATTTTATCACTGTTATCCGATTAATAATTTAGATTCGTAATTGACTCCCATAAGTATCTGATTATCAATCATCATATCTTTCATTTAAAAATTGACCCCCTGCATATTAAAGCATAATTGTAACCCGGGAGGGATTGGTTTACTCTTAAATCTTCTTTTTGTGCTCCGCAGCAGCTCCTTAACATCCAGCATGCTTATTAAGTGTATCCGGACCAATGATGCTACCACTGAAAAGGCTTTCTTTGCCTGCGCGATCTTTTGAGTCACAGTCAATAGCAGTTGGGCTATTAATGTGCACCAGACCTGAGTATAGATGGCATTTTCGTTCTCTCCGTAAAAGTAATGTAACTGGAAGTTCTGTTTCATTTTCTTGAACAGTATCTCAATACCCCATCTTTTCTTGTAAAGTAATGCCACATCTTCAGCTTCAATATCAAAGTTATTTGTCAGAAAATCAAAATATCGGTTCTGTTCATCTTGATAACTGACCTTTCTCAGTTTCATTTTGAGTTTGGTCTTAATATCTTGCTTGCCGTCTTCTTTTTCAGGATGATATTCCAGTTCGATGATCTCATCCCTTAACACTTTTGCCTGCCCTGCCTTACGATAATGAACTCGTTTAACCTCTTTAACCGTAAATACAGCATTCCTTTTCATCC
Source organism: uncultured Bacteroidales bacterium (assembly GCA_963789985.1). Classification (GTDB taxonomy): domain Bacteria; phylum Bacteroidota; class Bacteroidia; order Bacteroidales; family VadinHA17; genus LD21. The sequence continues at coordinate 505,194 of CAWBNA010000019.1, forward strand.
GGGTGACAAAATATACCTGTTGTGTGGTCCAGAGCGTAAACTGTTGATAATAATTATAGGCTTTATCAAAGACTATCATGCTGTTAGATATCAGTTCCAGGCTTTTTAAGAACTTTTGATCATTGACCTTTGCTGCTGTCATTTTAATAAACCTACCAACCGATTGAACCGCATCAATAAGCATATGGACCTTCATTCCGCCTTTCTTCCTGCCATCTCCTTTGGGATTACGGCCAACTCCCTTTAATATGTCACTAAATAACCGGATAGTCGTTGAGTCGATAATAAGTACCTCTTTAAAAGTCAATCCAAATGTCCGGCTGTCCGATAAAAAATTCTGATAATGTTTTATCAGGCTAAAATACAGATCTTCAAAAAACTTGCTGCTCCTGTTGCGTAAACCATCACATGCCGTACTCTTAGCTGGTGCCTGATCCATACCAAGATGATTAAGCTTGCCGCCCATTGCACGCAGACCTTCGCAGACTTCAGTCATCGAATCGCACCGGCTTAATATCCCGAACAGCATCGTAAAAAGGTGAGTCCGCGTTTTAAATGACTTGTAATAATAATCACTCTCGTGCTTCTTAATCAACCCCTTTATATTGACCTTGTCAACTAAATTCATTATCTGTTTGAAAATCGGCTGTCCGACTAATTTTATTTCTGTAATTTTACCCATGTTGTACTTGATTTTATGCAAAGACCAAATTACAACATCGGGGGGAACCCTCATGGGATACCCCCGTTTTTATTATTTTAGTCGGACACTAGTGATATTTTATTCAAAATCAGCAACCAATATTACTGACTAAGGACAAAAATTATAAGGATATCTTCTCTAATAGTTCAATAATAAATTGGTTAACAAAAAATGAGTTAAAGTTTGCTACAGCTATAATGTGTGCGCCAAAACAAGGAATCTTTCATTTAGATTTTACAAACTATAACACAATAAATATAGATTGTGATTGTATAGATGCTATACCAGATGGATTAAAAAACTTATTTCTTCGAGAATATTTTGAGATCAATAAACGATTTACACCAATTGGTTTTCGTGCATGGCATAGGCAACCCATGCCTGACTTAATGGCATACGAATTTTCTTCTTACAATGATTCGATTGAATATTTCAACAAGCTTTATGATAATTTTAAAATATCGGACCATCTTTTATTAAGGACATGCAATTATTTTGTCAAAGCTATAATGCATTGGAGCAATCAGATTTATATTGAAGAGGCTATTGCGAATTCCTTTTTCTGCCTTGAAGGTTGTTTACATCTGATTCAGAAAAAGTATGGCGATCACAACTTAAAGCTTAATATGAAGCTTTTAAATGAAGTATTTAAGAATGATATACCCTATGGAGAAAATCTCTTTGAGTTTATCAAAGAAGGATATGAGAAAAGAAATACATTAGTTCATGCAGAGCCAGAATGGGGAGCTGATTGGAGTCCATTTTTGACAGCAGAAGATTTTTATGAGTATTTTAAACTTTGTCGAGAATTACTTAATTTCATTCTCATTGATAGACAATTAGATGATTTATAATATAAACTACAAGCAATACATGGTATAAGCAAAATCAGGGCATGCAGCAGGTTTAAACGTTTTACCCCGCACTAAAGTTTGTTCTCCGAAATAGATATGTGCACCAAAGTCCAACAATACCAATACATCCGACTTTTTTATACAAGGCTTTAAAGCCATTCATTTTTATTTAATAATATCTGACCAACTCAGGAATAATAATCCTCAGTTGGTCTTTTTTTATCCCACAATTAAATCTTATTATCATGAAACAATCAGATATAAATATATCCGAGGTAAAACTTATTTACCGAACTAAGATCAAAGCTTCAGAGAGGCTGCAGGTAAAATCCTCAAAGGATGCATTTGATATCTTTATGGAGCATTGGGATCTTGATTCAATAGAACATGTCGAGGAATTTAAGCTCATGCTATTAACTAGATCAAATAAAGTCCTGGGAATAGCATCAATCTCAAAAGGCGGGATTTCTGGCACAGTCACGGATGTGAGGGTCATTTTGCAGTATGCAATTAAAGCCAATGCCAGCGGCATCATAATTTGTCATAACCACCCATCAGGCAATTTAAAGCCAAGCGAATCTGATCTGACAATCACAAGAAAGGTTAAGGATTCAGGTGCTTTGATGGATATTCAGTTATTAGACAATCTGATAATCATCCCGGAAGGCAGGTATTATAGCATGGCGGATGAAGGAATAATTTAGACGGAACCCATTATTTGCAGATTTTATTTTAACTGCGCATAAATAGCTAGTGTTAAAAAGGTATAAGAATTTTTACTCTACGTAGCTACCACCTACCCCTGTTTTTTCAACGATCTTCTCCTAAGTGGTGTTCTAGTATTACCCAAGTTAAAGTGGCTATTTTTAGGGTACCGGTAAGGTAGCTAGGACATTTTTAGAATATTTTAATTATTACACGTTTAATACAGTTAATCAGATATATAAAATCTGAACTTAATTTCATAATTTATTAACTTTTAAAACTCAATGTTATGTTACCAGGACCAACAATTATAATATCTTGCCCATTATGTGGGCAGTATGCAAAGAAAAAGACCTTAATCTCAGGCAATACCTTTGGTGCAGTTTTATGGTCTGACGGCAAAAGAATAGCACCGATGTTACCAGAATTTCCAAGCTTAGTTCTTTGTAAGAAATGCGATCAGTTTTATTGGGTAAAAAATGCTAATAAAGTTGAGGAAATCAGCAATTACTCAGAAATAAAAGATAAATGGGGGAATATTGATTTCGTTGAATTCCCGACCTTTCATCAGTATTTTATTGCTTTAGAAACGATTTCTAACGAGAAGTTTATCAGAATAAACATCTGGTGGAGCTTTAACGATTATTTCAGGAATAATCATGAAAATGATATTACACCGGATATGCAGAAGCTGAATACTAAAAACTTAATTGCTTTATTGAAAATTCTGGATGAATCTGACAACAATGAGCTGCTAATGAAGGCTGAGGTACTTCGTAATTTAGGACAGTTTAAAGAGAGCAAGCAGCTATTTGACAGAATAAGTGATGACGATATGGGCTGGGTAAAAAAGAAACTTCTGGTAGAGATAAATAAGCATAATACACAGGTGTTTCAATTGTATTAAATATGAATGCCGGTATGTTAAAATTCCTACCTATTCTAACCCGTTTTCAACCAGAATGGATTTATACAGATTTAATATTATAGCTAAATAGCATAAATCATTGCTCTCAGATTCTGATTAGTAGTGGCTGGAAAATCAGGTTGAACTGAGCACTCAGTACCGGAGTACTTTGAGCATATGATTCCGAATGCGATTGAGCATCTGAAACCTGAACATAAATATTACAATATCAAAGGGGAATGGTAAATAAATTTGATGTATATATGAATATTCTTTCAGTTTATTCTTATTCTTATTGAATTGTTCAATATTTCCAAACCAGCACTAATCACCATTACATATTCCAATATTTAAGCATAGCTGTTTAAAATAAAATTGACTTCAGCTTTTTGCTGGCGTAACTTGCATCATATTTCTGACTTACTGATATTTATTTTTTCTATTAACCAAATTTCAATCAAATGAAAACATTTTGTAAAGCCAAAATAATTGTCGTATTACTGTTACTTTGTACAAATGGTATACAGGCACAAACGGCACAGATAAAACTTTATCAGGTTGTCTCAGCGGAAAATTTAAATTCAAAACCAGGATTGATAAACATCACTGAGGTTAATATGGGAATTGGATTGTTCCAAACTAACCGGGATTACTCAAAAAGGTTTTATAATATTTCAGACATTTTTGGGATTGGCATCCTAAAAAATCTGATAGGAGGGATCGGCATAGGAGTTTCATTATATAACGGCGGCAGTCTGATTCCTCTTTTCGTGGATCTTAGGTATTTTATAAACATCGGGAAAATAAGTGTTTTTGCTTTTGGTGATGGTGGAATACTTTTGAACTCTGCCAAAACCACTGGTGGAACAAAAATTCTGATAAACCCGGGCGCAGGAGTGGCTTTACCTGTCAGCAAAAATCTGTCAGTAAACCTTGGGGCAGGCCTGTTCGTTAACCTTATGAAAGATTATGCTACCGACAGCTTCGTCAGTATTAAGGCTGGAATGACTTATTATTTTTAAAAAAAGAATATTAAAGATGGTTAAGTATATAATCACTGATGGGCAATTTAGTCCGGCCAGCTATGGTCAAGGTCATTGGCATCTCCTCTTAGATAAATAAAATTGCTATAAGCCTTTTTATAAATTAAATTTGATACTGAAATAAATAAACATCAGATGTCAGCCATTATTGAAGGATATAATTATGACATCTTCATCAGCTATCGCCAGAAAGACAACAAACACGATGGCTGGGTAACAGAGTTTGTAGATAACCTGAAGGGAGAACTTGAATCGACATTTAAAGAGGAAATTAGTGTTTACTTCGACATCAACCCACATGATGGACTTTTGGAGACACATGATGTTGATGCCTCTTTGAAAGATAAACTTAAGTGCCTTGTCTTTATCCCAATTATTTCCCGCACATATTGTGATCCCAGGTCATTCGCATGGGAGCATGAGTTCAAAGCTTTTATTAATGAAGCCTCCCAAGATCAGTTTGGATTAAAGGTAAAACTGCCTAATGGGAATGTTACAAGTAGGGTATTGCCAGTTCAGATACATGAACTTGATGCTGGAGACAGGACGATTATTGAAAGTAAACTTGGAGGATTTTTAAGAGGTATTGAGTTCATCTATAAGGAACCCGGAGTCAATCGACCCCTTATGGCAAATGAAGATCATCCAGATAATAATCTCAATAAAACTTTCTATCGGAACCAAATAAACAAAGTTGCTAATGCTGTAAAAGAGATTATTACTGCAATAGCACATCCTGGACAAAAGACTGAAGGGATTTTAAAAGAGGTTGTTAATATAAAACCTAAAAAGGCAAAAAATCTGAAAATAAAAACCATTGCTGTATCTGTTATAATACTTTTACTTATTATTCTTGGTTATTACTTAATAACCACACTTACTAAACAAAAAGAACAGCGTGCAAAATCTGTTGCTGTTTTACCTTTTATAAACGACAGCCCTAATGATTCGACCACTTACTTCATGGATGGCGTTATGGAAGAAATACTCACGAATCTGCAGACAGTCAAGAATCTCAGGGTTATTTCCCGTACCTCTGTTGAACAATATAGAAAACAAACCAAATCCGTCCATGAAATTGCGAAAGAACTGGGTGTGAATTACATTGTGGATGGTAGCGGACAAAAATCCGGCAATAGTTTTCGTCTAAGGGTAAAATTAATTAGGGCAAATAAAGAAAGTAATATCTGGGCAAAGTCATATGATCAGGATAATCCTGAAGCTAAAGATTATTTCAGCATACAGAGCCAGATAGCCCAGGCAATAGCAACACAATTAGAAGCAGTAATAACGCCTCAGGAGAAACAGCTTATTGAAAAAACACATACAGCAAACCTATCCGCTTACGATGCTTTTCTTAAAGGTGAATTTTATCGGAGGAAACGAACTCAAAATGATCTCAAGACTGCAATGAAATATTATCAGATTGCTTTGGAGAAAGACCCTAAATATGCCCGAGCTTATTGTGGTATTGCTTACGGCTGGTCTGAGTTTTTGGAAATGGGTTATATATCTCCATCCGAGGGATTACCAAAAGAGTACGAAGCATTAATGACTGCAGAAAAACTCGACAGTACTCTTGCTGATGTTCATTATGGTCTTGCTGTTTACACATGGAACAAATGGGATTGGAAAAGCAGTGACTCTGAATTTCAAAAAACTATCAGAATTAATCCCAATAATGCTGAAGCATATGCAGGCTACTCACAATTTCTAATTGCATTAGGTCGTTCGGAAGAAGCAATGAAACAGATAGATTTGGCGCTTAAACTGGATCCAAATAATCCACTGATTAATGGTCGCTTCAGCTTTGATTTATTATTTGTGCAGCGATATGATGAGGCTATCTCTGTTAGTCGTGAAGCGCTTAAAAAAGATCCTGCCTGTGGTTCCGGATTATATGCTTTACAGTTTGCCCTTCATTTGACCGGCAGATATGATGAAGCGTTGGAACTTTGGAAGACAAACTATTTCGTAGGCTATCCAGGTTTTGTTCATGCTTTTGATAAAGGTTATGCTAAAGCAGGCTATATAGGAGCACTAAGTTTTGAGGCGGATACTCTTGTTGCACAGTCAAAAGCTGCATATATTAATCCATTTGATATTGCTATTCTTTATGTCTGTTCCGGGAATAAGGAGCGAGCTTTAGATTATTTGGAAGGTGGTTTTGAAGTACATGATGTTAATTTGACTTTTTTGTCATTGCCAATATTTGACTGTCTGCATAACTCACCTCGCTATCAAGCTTTATGTAAGAAAATGAACCTTCCTTATAGATAATTATTGTTAATATCAACTTTGCATATCTTTATCTGGAAGCCAAAAAGGCTGTTGCCGGGCAGAAGAATAATTGATTTACAATCAAAGAATGGCAAACACACAAATAAACATAGGAAGGTTGACTGTGTATTGATTAGGGGTGGCTAATAATAAAGGAAGACAAGGAAATTGATCCCCAGCTCCATTGGAAAGAATTCTTTTTCCCCTCATAAGTAAAAAACCTGAAAGGGAACCCAGATTCTTATCGTAATATATCCCCTGAAACCTCTGTTAACCCTTAATTCGGCAGACATATCACCTTGGGTGGATGTGCACCTTTAACACCACATCTTTATCCTTTACAACAGGGGGTAAAAGGCTATTTATTATCCTTGCTTCCCGTACGGAAGCATTACTTTGAGACAGGTTTCTATTGGCAAAATTCCTTAGGAGTTTTATGAAATCTATATGCTTAAATATATCTCCTTGAAGGTGGTATCTACATCAATGTGAGAAGATATTCCTTTATAATAGGGCAAAGAACGTCTGTAAGAATTGATTTCTTGAAAAGATACCCTAAATTTGCGCATCAAGTTGAAGAAAGATGCAGATAGAGAATTGGGGAATAACTTATTAAAAACTGAAATTATGGAAAAATTATCAACAAGAGAAAGTCATTTAAAAAGAGTGGGAAACAAGAGAAAAGCAATGATGAAAGGTAAAGAATATCATTTCTCAAACAAGAAGTCTTCTTCAAAGTTTAGAAAAATTCTGGAAAACAACTGCTTAATAATAAAGCAATTAAGTGGAGAATCACAGAATAGGCTTTTGTTATTATAGTGTAAGTACTCTGTATTTGATTGATATTGTTAAGGATATTGATAGCCCATGTCGGTTTAGAAGTATTGGAAGCCACCCAGAATAAGAGCGTAAAATGCCGAAACAAAATATGGGAATATACTGTAAAGAGTATCTGACACAGAATGAGAATTTCTATCAATAGCCAGAAATAAGGTTACGCAAAAAAAGCTGTTGCCAATCAAAAGAATAATTAACTTTGTCATTGCAGATGTAAGCAGAGAGGAGTATTTTTCGAGACCTGTAAAAGCTGTATCTCTGTAGTAAATTGATTATAAGCGAAGTGAAAAAATAGTTCGAGTCCCATTGGAGGCTCAAACTCGTAATCTACGCTGCATTAAATCAACTAATTATAATAATAAAGAACGAGCAGAGCATTCGAGAAGTATGCAAGCTCCCTTCACCGGGAACTTTTCTCTTTCTGTAAAATTATAAATAAAACAAAACTGCAAAACCTAGTAATTGATTTTTCTTAACTTCGATTCATAATAAGTTAGTTTTTCTATGAACCAAAAAATAAAAGTCATCATCACCGGATCCACCGGAATGGTCGGAGAAGGCGTCTTTATTGAATGCCTAAAGCATCCGGATGTGGAATCGGTGCTGGTAATCAACAGACGACCTTGCGGCATCACTCACCTGAAACTAAAGGAGATCATTCATGTCAACTTTTTTGATCTTCTCCCTATTGAATCAAAGTTATCAGGTTATGATGCCTGTTTCTTTTGTGCCGGAGTGTCATCCGTGGGTATGAAGGAGGCGGAATACACCAGAGTCACCTATGACCTGACCATGAGTTTTGCTCAGACCCTTTGCAAATTAAATCCTGACATGACCTTCACATACGTTTCAGGTGCTGGTACCGACAGCAGTGAAAAGGGAAAAATAATGTGGGCAAGGATCAAGGGCAAAACGGAGAACGACCTGATGAAGCTTCCGTTTAAGAATATGTTTGCCTTCCGTCCGGCATTCATGAAGCCAGTTAAAGGACAAAAAAATGCTCCGTCATTCTACAAATATATCCTGTGGCTATATCCCGCTTTACATTCGTTATTTCCTCAATACTTTGGCACCCTGAGCGATGTTGGGCTTGCAATGATCAATTGTGTCATATTCGGCACCGGAAAGAAGGTACTGGAAGCAAAAGACATTGCCGCGTTGGCGAATAAAACTTCTTATTGACATACCTGTTTCTTTCTTAACTTTCCCGCTAACAGCCAGACCACTGCCATTTATATCAAAATGGGGAATAGGGAACCCGGCTCTTTTATGAGTTGTTGATGAACGGTTGGTTATTCCAAGAATGTAATTTTAAAAGGGTTTTATATTCCGGTTCATTCGGAAAATGTTCTGTGGATCCCATTTAGTTTTAATCTCAACAAGTTGTTTAATCCTATCCCCCAGTGCCGACTGAATCCTGTCAATCCCTTCATCCTCACTTTGGAAGTTGATATAGTTCCCTCCAGTTGAAAATGATTTCATGTCGCTCCAGGCATCATGTACCCATGCAATATTTTTATCGTCGTCTTCTTCATTTTCCCATGATCCGGGAATATTAAGAACAAAGTGTGCATTACGGTTGCCAACAGCCGAATATTCTTTTTCAAGACGGTTTAGTGCACCTTCAATCTGAAAGAGCATTATTACTGAAAAAGGTGACTTTATTCGGGATGCATGCAGCAAAATCTTTTCACATAAAGCAGTATCTAAACGAGAAAGAAATTCACTCTTCTGGTAGTAACGCCTACCCTTGGGATTGCTTGAGTCAAACAGGGTCTGAAGCTCTGCATAGGGGCGCCTTATTAACATGTCGCCAACCGGATTACCAAAACATTTGATTGGTGCAACCACTTTTTCTCCTTCATCAGGATTACCACTGTAACAGGCAAGTAATGCAATAATTGGCTTTCCGTGGATGTCAGCAGGTAACCATGGCGCAGGAGGTGCAATGCGCATTATTGCTGTAAGTGTAAGCTCCTGTGGAGCTTGTTTAATAAAATCCTGGTAGAAAGTGAATACTTTTGGAGCTTCATTTGCATGCCAGGCTACCATACCACCTATAACCTGTGGACCTACTGGATATAGATTGTAATCAATTTCTGTTACAACTCCAAAATTACCACCGCCACCCCGAAGCCCCCAGAAAAGGTCTGCGTTCTGCTCGCTGTTTGCTCTTACCTGTTTGGCATCAGCAGTTATAACATTCATGCCTGTGACAGTATCTGATGTCCATCCCCAGCGCCTTGAAAGATACCCGAATCCTCCACCAAGAGTAAGACCAGCAACACCTGTTGCTGAAACAAAACCAAGAACAGCAGCAAGTCCATGTAGCTGTGTTTCGCGATCAACGTCACTAAGTAAACTGCCAGCTTGTACATGTGCAATCTTCTTCTGAGGATCAACTATTACACCTCTCATGTTTGTCATATCAATCATAAAGGAGTCATCCGCTGTCGCCAATCCTGCTACATGATGTCCACCACCCTTTATACATAACAGCAGGTTATGTTCACGAACAAACCTGATGCATGCTATCACATCGGCAGTACCGCGGCACCGTACTATAATAGCTGGTTTTCTGTCAAACATACCATTCCAAACTGTCCGGCTCTCATCATAATTACTGTCTCCAGGTATCAACATCTGACCGCGCAGACTTTCTTTCAGACCTTCAAGGGATTCTTTACTCAGGTCAACCTCACCACCATCAAGATTTCTTGCTTTCATAGATTTTCTTTCATTTAAATTAATATCTGTCTCAATTTCATAACTTATTATTGTACAATGGTAATTGGTTCTTCGTATAGGATTGTGTTTAATATTTTTATATTTATTCTATAACAATCCTTTATGGAGTTTGTTTGTTATCAGCGGTTTTAAAAAATGGCAAGAACATTCCACACTGAATCCTGACATGACCTTCACGTACGTTTCAGGCGCATGTACCGACAGCAGTGAAAAGAAGGTACTGGAAGCAAAAGACATTGCCGCATTGGCAAATAAAACTCCTTAATGACATACCTGTTTCTTTCTAAACTTTACCACTATGAGCCAGACCACTGCCATTTAAATCAAAATGGGGATTTTACTGCAATCCTATTATATATAAAAGAAATACAGTTTTTTCACCATTCTAAGTTGAATAAATAAATCTGGCATAGTTATTGCGAATGAGCAATATACCATTTTCTTAACAATGATAAAATACAAAAAGAATATTATCCTTGGCTTAACATTCCTGACCGGACTCTTACTTAATCCGGGATGTAGTAAATTAAGTACTCGAGATGTAGGTTTCCTTGAAGGAAAAGTTTCTATTGGTCCTTTATGTCCTGTTGAAAAGTATCCGCCTGATTCAACTTGTTTACCTACTGCTGAGACATATAAAGCTTATCCTGTTTCAGTCTGGACGGCTGATGCTAAAAGACAGGTAACTCTGCTTAACCCTTCGCTGGATGGCTCATACAAAACAAATCTTAATCAGGGAGACTATTTAATCATTCTTGAAAATGGCAGGAACAATATTGGCAGCAGTAACCTGCCTGTTGAAGTTACTATAGAAACGGATAAAGTTACAACCCTCAATATAAATATTGATACAGGAATCCGATAGCTTAAAGTCTTTCAATTGGCTATCCCCTTAAATTTAAAATGAATGATCATTCTTCAGCCTGGCAACAGCTTCTTCGCTGCTCGGAATGGTGAGTAATAAATCTTTAAGGTTTGTACGGAAGGTTGATCTTATGAAATAGATCCTGATAGCGAGGCTCATCATGAACAAATTCATAGATAGGGTCTCTTATATTACCGGATAAATTTGGATCATGAACTTCATAATCTTTTTCCAACATTTCTAATGTTCGCTCCTTATTACCGGCACAAGCATAAAGTTGTGCAATTTCGCAAGGTAAAATAAATTTTGTCTTTGACTGCTTTACAAGGCTGTCAGCCTGAAGATTCAATGCACAAGTTAAACCTCCGTTAGCAAAACCCTGATCAAAAACATTTGCATAGCCTTTGAAATTGGTGCTGTAATCCACTTCCCATGCTTCAAGTTCTTCACTATACCTTCCAACCCCATGAAGTGCAAGTGGAAGATTATCTAAGACTTCAACATTACCCGGATCAATTTTTAGTAACTCCTGTAATAACTTTATTGCTTCATTATATCTACCAGTATAAGACAATATTAACCCATTACCTGTTTTCAGACCGTTGTTCATCGGGTCCAGTTTTAAAACCATCACGTGCTGCTCCAATCCTTCTTTGGGGCGTCCTAAAAGAATTAATAAAGCTGCATACCACACATGTACATCTGCATTGTTGGGATTAAGAAATAGCCAGGAACAATAAGAACAAGTATTATAACAGATGCAACAATTGTTTTTGAGATAAGCTTTTTTGGATGTTCCGGTTTTTCTCTAACAACTTCTTTTGAAACTTCTCCGACCTGCTGATTATGTTTCTTTATCACTGCAATAATCTCCTTTATTGCGTTTGCAACCTTGTTGATCTGATCCCGATAGAAGGTTTTATTGAGATTGTCCTGAGGGTGGTCTTCATTTGCTCGCAATGGTCGGTTAACACCTGCTGACTTATAAATAAATTCTATACAACGAAGAACTCCACCAAGTTCATTTTCAAGAAGGGTTTTATCTTCAGGATCGAGATCATGAATTTTGATTGGCAATATCCTGCTGGCTACATTTCCACTGGGCAGTTTTATCTTCAATCCGAACTGATCCTGTGAGGCAAGCTCTACAAATGCCTTGAACTCATGTTCCCATGCGAATGATTTGGGATCACAATATGTGCGGGAAATGATTGGGATAAAGACTAGGCACTTCAGTTTATCTTTCAATGAGGTATCAACGTCATGTGTCTCCAAAAGTCCATCATGAGGATTGATATCGAAATAAACGCTGATCTCTTCTTTGAAAGTTGATTCGAGTTCCGTCTTCAAAGCCTCTACAAACTCACTGACCCACCTGTCGCCTTTGTTGTCTTTCTGGCGGTAGCTGATGAAGACCTGCCTTGCCGGCAGGCAGGTGTCGTAATTATATCCTTCTATGATGCTTGACATTGAAGTCTATTTATTGCGTTATCAAAGTTACGCTGAGCTTTAACCAAAGTCAATTTTATTTAACTAAAAGCCCACGGGGCTGTAGGTCAGACTTTCAATTCGCCCAAGAATAACAAAGAGAGTCAAAAAATCAGGAGCATTTAGCCACTTTTTTATTTGACAATTTACGGTTTATAAGCATACAGGCCATCCCCTGAAGAAATGATGTTAAAAAGTATATTCGGATAATAAGCTTGTAACGAAGGAAATATCATTGATCCCGTTGCATCATGTAAGGTCACATAAGAAAAATCACTTTTATTCTTTAATAAATTTGACTTTGGTTTTTTGTTGGTGTAACTTTAATACCATAAAATTTAATTATAATCATGTCGTTCGGAACCTCGACAGAAGTGGTCAGGGCAAAGATGCTGCATAATTACCTTGAAGAATGCAGTAGGAAAGAACTTCGTGAAATGCGTAAAAAGAAAAAATCTCCTTCTCAATTTGTTTGGATCGGAAAGAAACTACGGATGCTTTTTACTAAATGACATTTCCGATTCAATTATTTTTTCCCGAATAAATAACCAATGGATATTTGTAAAACCTTATTGTTGATTTTATATCCTTCTGAAGTATCAGAGGTAATATTTGCCAAACCCAAATCATAGCCGATCCCTACTGAGACTCTTCTGAAAATTACTCCTGCACCAATCCCAACGCCATAATCTAATCGTTTTAATAAATCATTTTGTGCATTATTACCCCATTTAATGGTTTCAGAACCTTTTACACCAGCATCGACCCAGCTATCTTTCCCGCTTAAACCTACGCCAATATATGGACCTAATGTGCCGTATCCTTTAATCTTGTTACTTCCAAATCCAAACACCGCCTTAAGGTTTAAGGGTACATCTAAATAATACAAGACATATGTTTCTGAATAGTCAGTTTCTTCATATTTGGAACCTTTCATATTGAAGAGAATTCCAGGTTCAAGAAATAGTGATTCACCTGACAAAGGGATTCCAACTGTTGCACCTAAATGGATTCCGGGTATACTCTTATCATTATAAGTTTTTGTGTTAGCCTTTTCAAGAGTATTAGATATGTTTAACCCGCCTTTTATCCCAAAGGTTTGGGCATATGAGCCAATCCGTGGTATGATGATTATAACCACCAATAAAATTTTTAGTGTGTTTTTCATAATGCAAGTTTTTAAAGGTTTAGTCTAAATCAATTATGAATTTTCTTAGAATTGAAACTGTAAATTCTATTAAAAAAAGGAAGAAATATTTAATATTTAGACATCTCTACAATTAGGTCATAATCAAAGTTACGATATATTCTTACTGATGTCAATTTTATTAACAAAGCTCCCGGGGCTGATTCCGAGGGGATACCTCTTGCTGCATTGTTGGATATAGTTTCCAACCTGCAGAATATTTCAACTCAATTTAAAACAGGTCAAATCCAGGAATAAGTTCAGGGGGTTTTAGTCCTGTCCTTGTTTTATGCAGGAATAAGTGTCACTACAAAAGTGTCCCCTTCAGATACATATGTAGCCACTATTTGGTTTTCAGTAACTACTGAAGTTCCATTACTAGTGTCTAATGTCATTGTTTTTCCATCATCTGATATAGTCCACGTACCGGTATAATTTGTATCGTTCGCATCGCACTTATTGGTACCAACATTATATGTATAGGTACCATTTGTCAAAAAAGTTAAGACGTCATCTTTTTCACAGTCCTGAAGCATTTCTACCCCATTGACTTTTGTAGAAGTAATTTTCCATGACTTTGATGTCAGAATTTCTTTCGGAGTTAAAGGTGATGTTTTTTCCTCTTTCTTGCTACAACTGCTAAGAATTAATACTAATCCCATTATTATTAATGGAACAAGCCAAATTTTGTTTTTTGTTTTCATTTTTGTTTATTTTTAGGATTATCTTTCTGGAACCTTATTCTACCTAATTATTTAATTAAAGTTACAACAAAAAAAAGCCTTTGTCAATTTTATTTAACAAAGCCCCCGCGATTATTCCGAGGGCTGGCAATAAGTTATTATCTGTATGGTTTAACTAATTCTTTATAAAGCGAACGGAATAACCTTCATTGAAGCCAATACTGGAGATAGAAGCAGAAGCCTCAAAGTTATTCATTTCAAATAGATAGCTGTTGCTATTTACTTGATCCACAACAGTTGAACTCCACCAATTACCGTAAATACCAATCTTGTCACCACTACTAAAGTCCGCAGTGAAGTCAAGCTCTGAACCTGGAAGAGCAGTAAAGCCTGATTCATTTGTTGCTCCTTCGTTCGGGCTGTTCCAATGAGTAGTACCGGTTTCTTTTAACTTACCACCAGCAACGTCAACTCCCCCAAGATATGTTACTAATGTGTTGCATTCATCATATGATGGAACATGCCACCCTTCCGGGCATAATTTACCTGTGTTTACTGTGTACCAATTATATAAAGCGCCATAAACAGCTTTGTACGTTGAAGCATCATTAAGGCACCAACAATATCCTGGAGACGTGAGGGCATTCCACGCACTTAAATCTGTAACATTAGGTACAGATGTACCATCATTGTATTTGGTAGTTTTGAGGTTTTCTGCCATCCATGTCTGAGTGCCAATCCGAATAGTTTTATAAACATTCCCATCAATATCTGAAACAGTGCCATATGTCAAATTAGAATTAAAAATAATTGCACTGATTCCTGTGGTCGTAAAACTCACCTGGTTCCCATAGGCAGTCCCTGCGCTGTTGGTGGCATAAGCACGAACATAGTAAGTGGTATTTGCCGTCAAGCCTGTCAAATTACTGGTAAAAGAACCGGTACCGCTGCCGTTGAATTTTATTAAAGTTCGTCCAAAATGCACTTGGGTGCATAGCAATTTTTTGTCAAAAACTTTAAATTTTTGAACAAATTGCTAAACTTTTCAGCCAAACTTTAAATTTTTGGACATTTTACCACTATCAGGATAGCATTGGAATGTTTATTAACCAAAATTTAAAAGGCAGGTATCAGACCTGTTGTAAAGGTTTCTATATTGGATACTCATTTGATATTGAATCCTGATGTGTTCAACATCTGCTTCAAGGACGACTTTACGAAGTTAGCTGGATTGGTAGCTGAGAAGATGTATAGGGGAAGATCCTATTTAAAAGCCGCCAGAGAAGGAATGTGGAAAAAAGAACAAGCCCGATCTGTGGAAATTACCAAATCCTGTACCGCCATGGAACCGGAGATACATTAAAAAGGAAAATGGTACCTTTCACCATAAACAAGGTAGATGCCAATTCATTTGCGCACAATTTTTAATATTACTCTATGAAAATATACAAATACTTAAATTACATCACTTTCTAGGGTGCTGGTGGTGCTGTTGCCAATTTACTTGACTTCTCATTATTTTCTTAGTAACTTTACTTACAATTCAATACGTTTTAAAGAAATGATTATTTATGGAATTAACTGGTAAGGTTGTGCTTCTTACTGGTGGATCAAGAGGTATAGGTCCGATCCTGGCTGAAGCATTTGCAAAACGGGGTGCTATCGTTGCTCTCGCTGCCAGATCAGAAGCAGGATTGGAAAAGGAAGCAACCCACCTGAAAGAATCAGGACTCAAAGTTCAAATTTTTCCAACTGACCTCAGAGAATCATCCCAGCGTGAAAAGCTTATTGTATCCGTCCTTGAGAAACTGAGTACAATTGACATATTAGTCAATAATGCAGGATTGGAAACAGAAGGAGGATATTTAGAATTACCGTGGCAGTGCATACACGAGAATATTGAGGTTAACCTGATTGCTCCAATGGCTCTGACCTATCTCGTTCTCCCTGAGATGCTCAAGAAAAAGAAAGGACACATCGTTAACATAGCTTCTATTGCCGCTAAAAGTGGTACGCCATATGCCGCAACATATTCAGGAACAAAAGCAGGTCTCGCTGAATGGACGAGAGCACTCCGCCTGGAATTGTCGGGTAAAGGTATTAAGTTTTCAACGATATTTCCAGGTTATGTCAGAGAAGTTGGAATGTTCGCGAAATTTGGAGTTAAGTCCCCCTGGATAGTTGGATCCTGTTCTCCGGCACAGGTCGCGAAAGCAGTCACTCATGCTGTTGAAAAAGGCAGATCGGAAACTATAGTTAACTCGCGCCCATTAAGGTATGCATTCACATTAAATGAGTTATCCCCATCTTTGGGCGATTGGCTAATGCGACTCTCAGGGGTTATTGATTTTCAGCGGAGGAAAGTAGGAAAATAATACAGGAACCAGTAAAACTGTTTGTAAACTGAGAACTGTCGGATTTATTAACTCACAGCGGTTTAAATTGTAACCAAAAAACCAATATAAGACATTGTGGATCTGTCTTTGCTTATACTATGCCCTAATGAGTATATGAAATGTAACTTATCGGTGAAATTAACAAATCCGCCTATATTAAAACCAACAAAAGAATGACCTCCGGCAGAGGACGGTGTTTTATAAAATAATTCACCACCCAAAGTAAAACGCTTTGTAAAATCATACTGCACTTCCCAACCTGAAAATAGCCAGTTTTTGTTATTATTGCCAGGGTTTATCCAATATCCACAACCTCCATAGGTAGTAAGTTTTCCCCATGATTTTTGAAGCCAGACAGGTAGATAGACCTGAAGATTATTGCTGCCGAAATTATTATTTTTAACTGTAGGCACTTCAGCGATCGGGAATAATCCTATCTGGAACGACTGATCCTTGCTTTTAAAAAACCTGTATTTAAATCCTAATTCAGTATTAGAATATCCGTATTGAAATTCTTTATGTTGAATTGAATTATAATTCATTGGAAACTCAATATGAAATTGTCCTCCCGGTATGATCCCGTAGTTAATTTCAACATGGGGTAATGTTCCTGTCATGAAACCTGGTTGAAATGTGTCCATAGAGGATAAGTAATATTCCCAGTGCCCGAATTCAACAGGCTCCGGATCATCAGTTCCGAAAGGTGGTCCTGCTTTGCAAAGCTGGATGATCAGCAGTAAACTGAAAAGTAATAAAGCTTTTCTTAAAACGATCTTCATCCGGTGGTTATTCTTTTTATTCTTTACTCGCTGTCTGAAAACAAAATCTAATATCAGTTTAAATATTATCAAATAAACACCTTAAAGTACTTTTGGTTCTCTTATCAATTACAAAATTCAAACCCGGGCTAAAACAAAACCGACTCTATTTCATCGGACTTAACTAACCCGCTGTAACACCAATAAGCATCGCAAGAAAAATCCAGAGGGTCAGATAGCGGTCAAGAAATTTTAACCGTTTTTGTGAAAATGTACTATTGGTTTTTGATAATTTCAAGGTAGAATTTGTAAAACGCTTCCTTTATTTCGTCCCTGACTCTTCGAAATTCACTCCAGATATATTCTTCTGAACCGGTTACCTTTGAAGGGTCTTCGAAACCAAAGTGCAGGCGATGGTTAACTTTTCCCATGAATACAGGGCAGGTTTCATTTGCATCGTCACAAACTGTTATCACATAGTCCCATGCCTCACCAAGGTACAAGTCAACTGATTTTGGTTTATGGTGACTGATATCTATTCCAACTTCTTTCATAACAGCAGTGGCTTTCTCATTTAGTTTTTGAGCAGGATAAGTGCCTGCAGAACAGACGACAATATTTTTATCGAAAAACTGCAAAAATCCGTGCGCCATCTGGCTACGACAACTGTTTCCTGTGCAGAGAATTAATACTTTCATTTTATTTTTTTAGAATGTTTCGGATAAATCCGAAATTCATAATTAATTTTTTACTTTTTAAAGAATTTGGCAAATAGCAATTTTGTTTCTTTCCAATTTTCCTGATCAATATAATACCCTATATATGGCGGATTGATTTCTCCCCGGATCAAGCCGGCATTTTTCAATTCTTTCAGGTGCTCAGATAGAGTTGAGCTGGCAATAGGCAGAATTTCAGCCATATCACCGCTATAACAGGGCCTGTTCAGGTTATTTGATAAATAATCAAGTATAAAAACACGTATCGGATTCGACAGCGCTTTTCCATAACGTGCTATTCTCTCCTGAATATCAGTTATCGGATTCTCCTTCCCTGACATAAGTATTTCATTTCGGGTTTTTCCGAAACTAATATATGGAATTTTAATGAATACAAAGAATTGATCAATTCTTAAATGTGAATATTATTCTCCACATTTTAAACAAAAGGATCATCTGACATTTATTGAGCAGGGGAAAAGATAATGCAGCTGCTAATCCAAATATAAAATTCTTGACACTACATCATTTTTTATCTGAGGACTTGGTATTAACGTCTTTATCTTTTACTTCGGGTTCTTTTTCTTTTGTTTCATCATCCAGTTGTGATGCTTTTTTGAACTCCTTTATCCCCTGACCAAGACCTTTCATCAATTCAGGAATCTTTCTTCCACCAAATAATAATACTACTATAAGTAATATTAACAAAATGTGCATCGGACTTGTAAAATCCATAATAATTCAATTTTAAACGTTGTTAATAATCATTCTTATCAATTCTCTCATCCTGTCAGAATGCTTTTCCGTACCCATTAATACTTTTTCCAATTCATTTTACGGACTTTGTTGTCACATGATCATCAAATAAGCGACAAATTCTTCTTTTTTAAAAGTGACTAATCTGTACAGACATCAAAATTACTAATAAATTCCAAAGTCCTCAATAAATCATACATTATATTGCCGGGCAACAGGACCCGGCATTTTAATTCCACCAGGATCAGGTAACACAGGGTAAATTTAAATTTTATAGCTTTAAGCCTGTGAATTTTTAAATAAAGGCACAAATTTAAAGGTATGTAAATATGTATTTCAATAATAAAATACTAATCGGAATTACCTTGTCTTGCATTGGGTTAACTGCACTTCAGGCACAGACAGTGAAAGATATTGACGGCAATGTTTACAAAACTGTAACCATTGGCTCTCAGGTCTGGTTAAAAGAGAATCTTAAAACCACGAGGTACAATGATGGCACAATCATACCAATGGTTTCAGACGGTAAAGCATGGAAAGTATTGACTACGCCTGCATACTGCTGGTATAATAATGATAAAACAGCATATAAAAACGAGTACGGTGCTTTGTATAACTGGTACACAGTTAATACAAATAAATTATGCCCCGTAGGTTGGCATGTGCCTACTGATGCAGAATGGAGAACATTGACAACCTATTTGGGTGGTGAAAGCGTTGCCGGGGGAAAAATGAAAGAAAAAGGTACTACCCATTGGGAAAGTCCTAATGTCGGAGCAACTAATGAAAGTGGTTTTACGGCAATTTCGAGTGGTTTTCGCAACAAGGCCGGAGAATTCGACTACTCTGGTTCAAATGTCGATATCTTTCACTCCAACGGATATTGGTGGAGTTCTACCGGACTCTATTTTTATAACGCCTATTACAGACGCCTGTACCACACTCTCAATGATATTTATAGTAGCCTCAGCGATAAAAGGTTTGGCTTTTCTGTTCGCTGTTTGCGGAATTAGCCGGCTGTTTGGCTTTTTTTAATTAATGACGCTCCTCATGGGGCAGAGAAAGCTTATAATGCCTTGCCTCAATGCCGGATGTAAAATTCATTTTTACAGTTCCTTTACCCCCCAGAACTTATTAATATTTACCCATTTGTAAATATCAGGTTTCACAAACTGCCGTTTACACTGATCTATTGTCAATCCCCGTATTTCAATGTCGTCCAAGGCTGCAGGAACCATTCCTGATTTATGTGCCAGTACAACAGCAGGTATGTCATTTAACTCAAAACCCATTAATAAAGATCCGACCATGTCAGTTGCAAGGGGGGATGTACCGGCAATAATCAACCCCATATCAACCAGTTTACCGTCACTTGGTCCATTTCCCTCCATTGCTGTAGATGCATCAATAACTGAAAGGCCGGTTTTGACAGCATTGTTAATATCTAAAACTTCAAATGCTATGCCCTGAGAGCCTGCCTCCGCTGCTCTGTCATGGAGCCATGAACGGACCGCATAATACTCTGTACCCGGGTAAAGACCAATTAAATTCTTCATTGCAAGCGTGACTGTTGAAAGGGTATGTGTTTTCATCATTGGAACAGAGCATAACAAATCAATTTCTGTAAGCGATTTATGAATTTTCACTGATTTCGCTGCAAATCCATTTTTCAAAGGCACCTCAACTATTTCTCCTGAATGAAGGTTAACCAATGGAATGTTTAAGGATTCAGCCATTTCAGTGTATCCCAGCACATTAAAAACATGCTCCTGCATTTTATCAAGTATTTCCCTTTTCTTTGTCCTGAAGACTTCATTATTAATGGCATTAAATGAAGATGCGGCAGCAGAACCTTCACCTATCATTACTTCTTTTCCGGCTTTTTGCATAAGCTGGGCAAGAGTTTTTACAACAACAGGTTTTGTTGTAAAATAAGGACTGTCACCGGTAAGGTTCGGCTTAAGCATTATTCTTTTCTTCCCTTTTGTAACTGTTTTTATTCCGCCTAAAAGATCAATTGCTTCTTCTACAGCTTCAGGAATATTCCCATCTTTTATGCGCACAATACTTACCACATGTTTATTCAGCTTTCCGTAAAGATTTTTATCGTATAAGTTGGTCAATCCGAATGCCAGGGAACCTGCAGCCATTGTTGAAGCAGTACCTATGAATTTTCTTCGTGAAATTTCCTGTTTTTCCATTCTGTTTTTATTTTCCTGTTCCGGAATTAAAGTTACACTATGTCCGATATGATGTCAATTTTATTTTATCCTGTGATAATATTGAAAATCCGCTTAATATACATAAAAACATTATCACCGCCATCTCCGGGAAATTTTTCTACGGCGTACACATGTTCCAGAATTTATCCCGGATTCTTACTACCTTAAAGATTTTAAAAAGTTCATATTTTTGAGTGCAGATGATGTAAACAAAATTACAGTGTTCCCGTGCTTTAATGATCTGAATCCATAAAATTCATGAAACCAATGTTTCACAGCACTTATTTATTAACCTGTATTCAGGATTAAAAGAATAATTCCAAATAAGTTGAAATTGGCCCCAATTTTGCTTAGATTTGATAAAAGCAAAACTTACAAAACCCATTTTTTAAATATCCCGGTTATGAAACCTTATGTCAAAGTTGCTGTATTGGTTATCATTCTTACAGGATTTATTGCAACAATAGAATCCTGCAAGAAAAAAGAGACAGTTCCATCACTCACAACCAGCACTGTTTCAAGCATTACCCAGACAACTGCCGTATCAGGAGGGAATGTGACAAATGACGGAGGAGTTGAAGTTACCTCACGCGGTATCTGCTGGAGCACAAACCATAATCCTACAACAGGTTCGGAAATGACTGAGGATGGAGCAGGCAGCGGGGCATTTACGAGCAATTTGACAAGCCTGACAGCAAATACGACATACTATGTCCGTGCATATGCTGTCAACATAGAGGGGACAGGTTACGGTAACGAGGTCTCATTTTCCACAAGCGCAATAGCACTTGCAGTGATTACAACAACTGAAGTGACTTCTATAGCTCCTACAACTGCAAACTCAGGAGGTGAAATTACCGATAACGGAGGAGGTGAAATAACGGTCAGCGGGATATGCTGGAGTACAAACCAGAATCCTGCAATATCTGATAACCTGACAACAGATGGTTCAAATAATGGCAGTTACACAAGTATTCTTACCGGACTTACTCCAAATACGACCTATTACGTCCGTGCCTATGCAACCAACCCTGCAGGAACTGCTTACGGTAACCAGGTTTCGTTTACTACTACGGCAGGAATACCTTCAATTGTTTTTAATTCCAGTCTGACCTATGGCACAGTTACAGATATCGACGGTAATATATACAAAACAATACAAATAGGCGGCCAGACATGGATGGCTGAGAACCTTAGAACCACCACCTACAATGATAATACGGCAATACCCAATGTAACCAACTTCAGTAATTGGGATACACTTACAACTCCGGGATATTGCTGGTATTTTAATGATGCTTCAACATACAAGGCTGTTTATGGAGCCCTGTATAACTGGTACGCTGCAAACACAGGGAAATTATGCCCGACGGGCTGGCATGTACCGTCACTTGACGATTTTAATGCACTGGAGACATATCTTGGCGGGGCCGACGTTGCCGGCGGAAAGATGAAAGAAACCGGAACTGCCCATTGGCAAACACCAAACGGAGATGCAACCAATGAGTCGGGGTTTACAGGATTGCCTGGTGAATTTCGTGACATCACTGTAAACTTTGCAGCATATCCGGGTGTTTATGGCGAATGGTGGAGCACAACTTTTCAGGATCAGGTAAATGCTACTTCATTGACCCTGTTTTATAATGACGGCTCATTTAACTTAAGCGGCGCCCCTGAAGATCAGGGTCTGTCAGTCCGTTGTATCAAAAACTGACATGGTGGTTAAATAGCTTTACAATCTTTTTGTTTATGCTCGATAAGCCAGTTTCTCACTAATTCCGTTGAGAGAAACGCGGTTAGCGAGAAACGGGGAACCGAACCGTCTGCTGACGGTGAGCTCGATGAAGTAAATGCGCTCGCGGGGATTCAAACCAACCCTGTATAAACCTGAAAGTCTCCTGAGCCATGCCGGCGATTAGGGAAGGCGTTTTTACCTATTTATAATTATCATTTTTTTTACGTCCGGTAAGCAATATTCCCAAGACAATGTCATTTATGAGCAGGAAAGAGAAGCAGTTTGCAACCAGAAAGGCAATAAAACCCAACCCGTAAAGAAAAATGATTGCAACCACAACAACAAAGGAGCTTATATAAACCGATATGAATAAAGCTTTGAGCCTGAGCATGATAGTGTAATCTGATTCATTTTTAAGTTTTGAAAAAGAAATCAGGAACAATCCTGAAATGGAAAGCAACATTATTATTTCATCACTAATATTATTGTTGACAGGTGTGAGGTACCTTTTCTTTAAATAATATGAAAATATCGCGAAGACCTTTACATGAAGAAAATCGGGCTTAACGTCAAGAAAATAGAAAAGATATGCTCCGGCAATGCCCGCCAGGCAAAGTAAAAAACCTGCCTTGCGGCACCAACGCGGGAATAAAAACCACATTAACCGGCTGTTCAGTTCAGGAGCCATTGAGTGCAAAAATACAAAACGGCTGAAAAATCATGCTTAAAGGCCTCTTTATTATTTATAAACAACCGGATATGATAATCCATACATATTCTTAAAATATTTGCCCGCAAAAAACATTTTTGTATTTTTGCACATCTATGCGGGAATAGCTCAGTTGGTAGAGCATCAGCTTCCCAAGCTGAGGGTCGGGGGTTCGAATCCCCTTTCCCGCTCAAACAAAAAGAGGTTGCGCAAGCAACCTTTTGTAATTTACGAATGCCGACAACATGTTTACACGGAGGAGGAATGAGTAAATTACAAAACAAGCCGCGAAAGCGGCTCTTTTTGTTTGATAGCGCCACCCTCAGGGATCGCTGAGCCGAAGGCGAAGCAATCCCCTTTCCCGCTCAATGTTAAGCTGGAAGTTAATACTTCCTTTTTTGTTATGTCCTGCTGGGTTTACATATTATTCTCAGAATCTTCCGATTCATATTATAAGGGCCAGACAGATAACCTGTCTGACAGATTATTTAGACATAATAACGGTCGGGAAAAAGCTACAAGATATGGCATCCCCTGGAGACTGGTTTGGAAAACCTAAAAAGCCGACAGATCATCTGCAATGAAACTCGAGAAAAAGCTCAAGAATCTTACAAGAAAAAGACTCATTGAGTTTATCGCCAAATACCCTGATGGAGTCGCTGGTCCCGACGTTCCCTGACGCCTTGCGCTCAGGGAAGTCAGGATGCTGACCGCCAGCGTCAGCATTCGAGTCTCGTTTCCCGCTCATTGAAAATAAAGAAGATAGGAGGGTAGACCTCCTTTTTTATTTTCAAATTTGCACATTTTTTGCACATAACTTTTCAATAAAAAACCGGCTTTAAGGTCCGGGATTCACTTGATGTTTAAAATGTGGAAACTAATCTCTGTATTCTTGAAAAGCTAATTTATTGGAACACCTTGACCAATAATGTATTTTTTAAAATCAGCAAGGTGGGTAAGGCAGCAATAATGATCTGTTTGCATTAAAGATTCAAAAGTATTCATGTCGGTCAGCCCTTCATATCGAGCCGTACGTGAATAATGATATAATGTAGAATAATTTCTCCATGCCGTTCTTTGTATACGCATGCAGGCTCCAGATCTATCGGGGTTTACACTCTTTTCAATCTCTTGGTGGGAGCTCCCAATGTCAATACCTCTCATTGCAGCAAGAGCCTTTAGCATGTGTACCGCAATATAAAATAAGGCCGTTATTTTCCAGTCATAAAAACGATCATTAAAATTTTGTACTATCGAATCGTGGAAATCTTGATTATGTGAAGCTTGATCGAGGAATTGTTGCATTAATTCTATTTAGTTAATATCTCTTCAGCGAGAGGGATGTTTTTAATAAGTTCAATAGGCACAAATTGAAAGTAAACGGGAAATCTATTGGATATTTCAAGCATATCATATTTATCATAAAAATCAAATATCTGATTTCTATTTTCGACATTATCGACCTTAAGAACTATAGAATAATGAAGATCATTAAAATAGGTCTTACTCCGAATAGCATACTGAATTAGATCAGATTTATAATTAATAAAGGATTTGACAATCCTATCAATTATTATTTTAGCTTGATTGTCAACATCTGAAGATATTTGAAAAATATTTGAAATAGGATCGTCCATCATATGTTCTATCTTTTTAGAAAGATTTGATTTTTCACCAATCTTTAATAACTCATATGCACGATTCACCTCAGTCTTAAACTCTTCAAGATTTGTTTGAAGCAAGAATAAAATCGCCTTAATCTGATCTGCTTTTTGATCTATCTGAGTTTTATATGTTTGATCTGTGCTCATTGCAAAAGAATTTGATTACTATAAATACAGACAAAAAGACATTTTGTTATTTGAGCCGACAAAAATAATAAAATTCACATAGCAAGTTAGTAACCTTTCCTGAATTATTCAATTGTTTCCTTTAGAAACATTCTAAATTAAAGGGCTATAATTCCAAACTGAAGCAACTTATTTCACTCCATAAACTATTTATGGACTTCCTTTTGATGCTTTTTTTCATCAAATTTACTGCAAAATAGCTGTTATATAATTGAATATCAATTTGTTATATTCAATAAAATATTTATATTTGCACCATAACCAATACCAAAATATTATGAAAACACTTGCTGAGATCCGGGACCTGGCCGATTATGCAAAGGTCATTGATACCCTATTAGTGTCATACGTCCTGAACATCCCTAGTTCCAGCTTTATAGCTTCTCTTTCCTTCTCAGAATCTTCCGATTCATATTACAAGGGCCAGACAGATGACCTGGCTGACAGATTATTCAGACATAATAACGGTCGGGAAAAAGTTGCAGGATACTGTATTCTAAAGAAATTTAGTATTTTCGGCCCTTGAAATTTTAGCTGTCGTTTTGTTTCTACACTAACTGCCCGGGTTCATCGTTTAATATTATATGCACCATTAAAAATTCTATGAGACGATTATTTATTTTTTGCACTTTCCTTCTGATTGGATTGAGTGTTTCAGCCCAGTCAAAACAAATGCAGGTTGCATCCGGAGTCATTCAGGGAAAAAGACCTGAAACAATTTCAGATAATGCAAAAAGAAAAACAGATTCAGTAACAGGGATAACCAACCAGTCAATACGCAAAAAACTGATTTCGTCAAAAGATACGCTTACCCTCAGCGACTATATGATGAGTATTGACAGGGTGAATGATAATTTGAATTCTGTCATGGACAGCTCACATTTAGGGTTTGAAGCCGTAAGGATGGGACGAAGAATTGATGAAATATCGAACGATATCGTTACAATCCGTAAAAATATGAGAGGCAGAAGTTCGGCATTTAATTTAAAGAACCTGTATCTCTATCAAAGTTTTGCATCTGAATTAGATGACCAAAACGATCGGATTCAAGCTCATGTTGCAAAATTATATCATCGTATTTACAGTACAAAACTAAGCCTGAAAACAGTGCTGTACGATTCCGTTTTTCGTGCAATATATGCTGACAACAGCCTTCGGAAAAGCTTTGATAAGAAACTGATTCGTCTGGAGCGGAAATATGACCGCTCTGATAGTACTGCAAAAGCCAATATAGATACTCTGAATGCTCTGAAAGTTAAAATAGCAGACAATTCCGTGAACCTGGCCAATATGCTGAACATGATGGATGTCAGGTTAGACAGGGCCGACAGGCAACTTTTTAGACCTGAAGTTAGTTTTTTATGGCAAAATCAGAATAAGGTAGTTGCAGCCAATAGCTCCTCAAAAGCGGTAATTTCTAAGCTGGATAGTGAAAGAAATGCGGTTAGCTTCTATTTTAACCGTACATCAGGGAAAAGAACGTTTATCGTTTTTTTGGGAATTCTGCTTCTCATATGGTTGTTTTCTAAACGGAAGCTGATAAAAAAACTTCGGGGCAAAGATGATCAGCTTAGCTTTTTACACATTCAATATTTGAACAGCTATCCTTTTTTATCCTTACTGGTGCTGTTGATATGCCTGATGCCTTTTTTTGACGCTTATGCGCCAACCTCTTATATAGCAATTGAATACACACTGTTACTTTTGGCTTCCTCAGCCATTTTTCTTGGAAAGGAAACTTCTTACTCCAGGAGTAACTGGTTGATATTGTCCGCTTTGCTTATTGCTTGTACTCTTTCTTATCTTTTCATGGAACCGACATTAGGGTCCAGACTCTGGCTATTGGCTTTACAGATATGCATCGTGGTCTTCTCATACACTTTCTACAGAAACCTGGACAAAAACGTACCATATTATAAGGGGATAAAATTTGCTGCCATTACAGCCATGATATTATCAGGACTGGGCATAATATGCAATCTTTTCGGAAGATTCTCCCTCTCGGGCATATTTGGTATATCTGCAATTTTTGCCGTTACACAGGCAGCTATTCTGCCTGTATTTATTGAGACCATTATGGAAATTATTTTACTGCAATTGCAGGGCAGCCGTATGAAAAAGGGGCAGGACAGCCCTTTTGACCGTTCCATAATTGTAGACAGAATAAAAGTTCCAATGATCATCATTGCCATATTTTTATGGTTTATAATGCTTGCTTCCAATTTAAACATATACCATGCCACAAGTGACAGCCTTGTCAGTTGGCTGACTACTCCGGTTTCTGTTGGCAACATATCCTTCAGAATGGTAAGTGTGCTCTATTTTTTCATTATCATCTGGTTTGCGAATATACTGCAACAGATGATAAGCTTTTTGTTTGGAGAAACAGGCGCTGAAAATGAGGATGTTACACCTGTTTACAAAAAGCGGCATTCCCGGTTGCTCATAACAAGACTAATTGTACTGGTGAGTGGATACCTGCTGGCAATAGCAGCTTCCGGTTTACCGTTGGACAAAATTACAATCCTGCTTGGGGCATTAGGTGTAGGCATAGGTATGGGCTTGCAAAATATAGTCAACAACTTCGTTTCGGGTATTATTCTGATTTTTAATGGTTCGTTTAAAATAGGAGATGAAATAGAAGTAAGCGGACAGGCCGGCAAAGTGAAAGAAATAGGCCTTAGGGCCAGCACGCTTACCACTGCTGATGGGGCCGATGTAATTATCCCGAATGGCAATATTCTGTCACAGAATATTGTAAACTGGACTTTCACCAATGATCAAAAAAGGGTTATGGTCAGTTTTTCCTTAACGGGAAAAGAGATGGACGCCAATGCAATTAATGAACTGATTAATGAAACAATCAAAAATGTCCCGGGAGTAATCCCCCAAAAAAAGCCGGTGATATTATATACCAAAGCAACACAGGAAAACTGCAGCATAACAGTCCGCTTCTGGAGTACCATAAATAATGCCGATCACGCAAAAAGTGAAGCAACTCTTCAATTGAGTACTTCATTTGCTGATAAAAACATACAATTCAGTTAGCGCAGGGAATTGGCGTAAATTAATTGATTGATGCAGGCTTGTTTTTATAATACAAAATGAATCATGCCAATAACCAGCAAAATGGAAATTATTGTCCCGAAAATCAACACCCTGATTAAAATTTCCTGCTTGTAATAAGTCATTTTTCTGATCATTTTTCAACAAATAACGCAAGCCGGCATCAAAATATTTGAATCAGTTTCAATTTATTTTCTTTTCATTCTGTTAATATCAAATTCCTGCAAACTGGTAATTGTTCTATTTAACCACTGGTTAAAGGGAGTTTTATAAGAATTACACGGTTTTAATTACTGACCGGAAGCTCCGTGTTCTTAACTGTGTAACTTCGTGTTCCTCTGTGGTTTAAAGATTTTTAAATAATCTATAAAATAAGTACATTTGTTTCCTGTTTTTAAAAATAACCAATGAAAGCGGAAATAATAACAATCGGAGATGAATTGCTTATAGGACAGACAATTGATACAAATTCTGCCTGGATAGGAGCAGAGCTTAGCCTGATCGGTTTTGATGTCTTCAGAAAGATTTCAATACACGATAAAAGACAGGATATAATTGATGCATTATCAGAGTCGACTGCAAAAGCTGACGTGGTACTGATAACAGGCGGATTGGGTCCGACAAGTGATGATATTACAAAACAAACGCTCTGTGAATTCTTTAACACAAGGCTGGTAGCGAATTACGAGGTCCTTGAAATGGTCACTAAGATGATGCTTCGAAGAAATTTCCCGATGAATGAAAACAACAGGAAACAGGCTCAGGTCCCTGAATCATGCAGAGTTCTTAAAAATGAAGCAGGCACTGCCCCGGGAATGTGGTTCGAAAAAGACGGGACCATTTTTATTTCAATGCCCGGCGTCCCGGAAGAAATGAAACATATAATGACTCAGCACGTTCTTAATGAACTTAAGAAACGCTTTATATCGCAGGTTATAATTCACAAAAATATAATGACATATGGAACGTCTGAAGCACGCCTTGCTGAGATTCTCGAAGGGTTTGAATCAGAGCTTCCCGCTGAGATAAAACTTGCATACCTGCCATCAATGGGAATAATCAAACTAAGGCTGACAGGAACCGGCAATGACAGGAAAAAGGTGGCATCACTCATTGAAGAACAGGTAAACAGGCTTTATTCGACAATACCTGAATTCATTTATGGGGAAGACGAGGAATCTTTGGAACAGTGTATAGGAAGAATCCTGGGGAAAAAAGGGAAGACGCTCTGCACCGCTGAAAGTTGCACCGGAGGTAATATTGCACATATGATCACAGGTGTTCCGGGAAGTTCAAAGTACTTCAGGGGATCAATTATCGCCTATGATAACAGCATAAAAACAGACATCCTTGGAATTAATGCTGAGCTTATTGAAAAGGAAGGCGCTGTAAGTGAATCAGTTGTGAGGGCCATGGCTGAAAATTCAAAGCGAATCCTTGATACTGATTATTCTGTGGCCACTTCAGGCATTGCCGGACCTGACGGGGGTTCTGCGGAAAAACCTGTGGGAACAGTCTGGATTGCAGTGGCATCAGGATTGGGAACCGTCTCCGAAAAACATGGTTACGGGACAAACAGGTTGTCAAACATAATGAGGTTTTCACTTTCAGCCCTGAACCTTCTGAGAAAACAAATAATTAAAGGTTAAAGCCAAAAAAACTGGATGTTTAAAAAAATCAAATTAAAAATTTGGTTAATCAGATAAAAATCACGTATTTTGCACTTCGTTTTAAAAAAGACATCAGTTAGAAGTAAAAGAAATTGAAATGTCAAGGATTTGTCAGATAACAGGGAAAAAAGCTATGGTTGGAAACAATGTTTCTCATTCCAAAAGAAGGACCAAGAGGAGATTTTACCCTAATCTCTTTATAAAAAGATATTATCTTCCGGAGGAGGACAGATGGATCACCCTTAAGATTTCGGCATCAGGCATACGCCTCATAAACAAGAAAGGCGTCACCACAGCTCTTAAGGAAGCCAAAGAAAAAGGTTACATCGTGAATTACTAACAGGAGGCTAAAAAATGGCAAAGAAAGCAAAAGGCAACAGGCAGCAGGTCATTCTTGAATGCACCGAACAAAAGGAAAGCGGTGTTCCGGGAATGTCGAGATATATCACCACAAAGAACAGGAAGAACACACCTGATCGTATGGAAAGGATGAAATACAATCCATTTCTTAAAAAACATACTCTTCACAGGGAAATAAAATAAACAGTTAACGATATGGCAAAGAAAGTTGTTGCAACATTAAAGACCGGCGCCGGTAAGACTTTCACCAGATGCATAAAGATGATCAAGTCAGATAAAACGGGTGCTTATCAGTTCAAGGAGGAAGTGGTTCATAACGATCACATCAAGGATTTTTTTGCAAAAAAATAATACCGCCTGCCGGTAAAAGATATCAAAAGCTTTCTTCCCTTATGGAGAAAGCTTTTTTTATATTTGTAATTCAATAAATTAAATAACCTATGGCCTGGTTGGGTTTCGGAAACAAACAAAAAAAAGAGGTACTCGATAAAGGTCTTGAAAAAACAAAGGAAAGCGTCTTTACAAAACTATCACGTGCTGTCATCGGAAAATCAAAAGTCGACGATGAAGTGCTTGATAACCTTGAAGAGGTTCTTGTCACTTCAGATGTCGGTGTGGAAACAACTCTGAAGATTATTGATCGTATCGGGGCCAGAGTAGCAAAAGACAAATATCTGAACACCAGTGAGCTTAATAAAATACTCAAGGAAGAAATTGTCTCTCTTCTTGAAAAAAACACTTCAGGTCCGGAGTTTGATTTTTCAGGCTTGCTTATGACAAAACCATACGTGATAATGGTGGTGGGAGTAAACGGGTCGGGTAAAACCACGACAATAGCAAAACTTGCCTGGCTTTTTAAGAATTCAGGGAAAAATGTACTGCTTGGTGCAGCTGATACATTCAGGGCTGCCGCGATCGATCAGCTGCAAATATGGGCCGACAGGGCCGGCGTGCCGATAGTAAAACAGAAAATGGGGTCAGACCCGGCTTCAGTAGCATTTGATACAGTAAAATCAGCAGTTGCGGGCAAATATGATGTGGTAATAATAGATACCGCCGGGCGGCTTCATAATAAAATAAACCTCATGACCGAACTTTCCAAGATCAAAAGTGTTGTTGAAAAGGTTATACCGGACGCCCCGCATGAGGTGTTGCTCGTGCTTGACGGATCAACGGGCCAGAACGCTTTTGAACAGGCAAAACAATTCACTGCAGCAACTGATGTAACTGCAATGGCAATAACAAAACTCGATGGAACAGCAAAAGGCGGAGTGGTAATAGGTATTTCCGACCAGTTTAAAATTCCGGTAAGGTATATCGGACTTGGTGAAAAGATCGACGACCTTCAGATATTCAACCCATATGAATTTGTTGATTCCCTCTTTTCGGCTGAAAATAAATGAAGAACAACAAGATCAACATTGTCACTCTTGGCTGCTCCAAGAACGTTGTCGATTCCGAAAAGCTCATGAGCCTGATAAAAGCCGGGGGTTATGAAATCGTCCATGATGCCGGTGAACTTGCCGCATCAACGGCAATCATAAACACCTGCGGCTTTATCAATGATGCAAAGGAAGAGAGTATCAATACAATTCTCAGGTTCGTAAAAGCCAGGCAATCAGGCATTATTAAAAACCTCTATGTAATGGGTTGTCTTTCAGAGAGATATATGGAGACACTCAGGACTGAGATCCCGGAGGTGAACAGGTACTTCGGAGTCAACGACATAAACGAAATACTTCGCGAAATAGGCATTACCCCCCGGCAGGGTATAGCTCCTGACCGGATCATAACGGGTCCGGGTCATTATGCTTATCTGAAGGTTTCAGAGGGATGCGACAGGGCCTGTTCATTCTGTTCGATACCGCTTATACGGGGAAAGTATGTATCACGACCGGTTGAAAACCTTGTTGAAGAGGCTTCAATACTGGCCGGAAAAGGTGTCAGGGAACTGATCCTGATCGCCCAGGACCTGAGCTATTATGGCCTTGATCTTTATAAAACCCAAAAACTGCCCGATCTTGTGAGGGAACTGCTAAAGATAAAATCATTCGACTGGATAAGGCTGCATTACCTCTACCCTGCAAATTTCCCGTCCGGAATAATTCAGCTTATGAAGGAGGAGCAGCGGATTTGCAGATATATTGATATACCCATACAGCATATATCGGATAAAATGCTGGGACTGATGAAGAGATCACACCATGAAAAAGAGACAAGGGAATTGCTGTGGAACCTGAGAAAGGATCTTCCCGATGCCGCGATCAGGACTACCCTGATCGCAGGTCATCCGGGCGAGACTGAAAAGGAATTCACTGAGCTCAGCAAATTCATATCTGAATTCAGGTTCGACAGGCTCGGCGTGTTTTCATATTCTAACGAGGAGGGAACTTATGCCAGTGAAAATTATGTCGATGATGTACCCGGTATAGTTAAACAATCGCGTGTTGCTGAGCTGATGAAATTACAGCAGTCAATTTCGAATGAGATGAATTTTGAAAAAAAAGGCTCGGTAATTAAGATGATCATCGACAGGAGGGAAGGTGACTTTTTTGTCGGGAGAACACAGCACGACTCCCCAGAAGTTGACCAGGAAGTGTTTGTAAGCAAGGAATATCGGCTTTATCCGGGAAATTTTTACAACATCCGGATCACCGAAACAACAGAATATGATTTGATCGGTGTGCCGGCCGGTACCAAGTCCATTAAAAGTTGAAAATAATATTCATATTTTCTCAGTTCATTGACTTATCCGGGGTTTCCGGCAATTCAGGCTGTTCCTTCTTTTTCTGGATCTTAATCCTGATCTCTCCTTTTGCACTGTTGAACCCGACATGAATTGTATCGCCTTCTTTCAGGTCGGCCTTAATCAGAACCTCAGCCATCGGATCCTCAAGGTATTTCTGTATCGCACGTTTAAGCGGCCGGGCTCCGAAGTTGGCATCAAATCCTCTCTCTGCAATGAAATCCCTAGCTGCCGGGGCTATTTTCAGTTGATAGCCAAGTGATTTGACCCTGTCGTAAAGACCTTTCAGCTCGAGGTCGATGATTTTGTTTATTTCTTCCTTACCAAGCGAATTGAACATGATCACATCATCGATCCTGTTAAGAAATTCAGGAGCAAATGTTTTCTGAAGAGCTTTCTGAAGGATGCTCTTTGTCTGTTCATCCCTGGACACCTTCTTGGCGCCGGTGTCAAAACCGATACCATGACCGAATTCAGTAATCTGCCTCGTACCTATGTTTGAAGTAAGGATCACTATTGTATTCCTGAAATCAACCCTTCTTCCGAGACTGTCAGTAAGCTGTCCTTCATCAAGCACCTGGAGCATTATATGGAAAACATCGGGATGTGCTTTTTCAATCTCATCAAGAAGAACAACCGAATACGGCCGTCTCCTGACCTTTTCAGTAAGCTGTCCGCCCTCTTCATATCCGACATATCCCGGAGGTGCTCCTACAAGGCGCGATACAGAGAATTTCTCCATATATTCACTCATATCGATCCTGATAAGGTTATCAGAAGAGTCGAACAGAAATTTTGCAAGAACCTTTGCAAGTTGTGTCTTTCCGACACCTGTAGGACCAAGGAATATAAATGTACCTATCGGCTTGTTCGGATCTTTAAGTCCGGCCCTGTTCCTCTGAATGGATTTAACGACTTTTTCTATAGCTTCATCCTGGCCGACAACGCTGCCTTTCAGTTCATCGGCCATCTTAAGGAGACGTGTGCCTTCAGTCTGGGCGATCCTCTGCACAGGTACTCCTGTCATCATTGCAACCACCTCTGCAACCTTGTCTGCATCAACAATTTCGCGGTTTACGGCAAGTTCCTTTTCCCACTTTTTCTTTTCAACTTCAATCAGGTCAAGAAGGTCCTTTTCCCTGTCCCTGAAGCTTGCAGCCTTTTCAAAGTTCTGGTTTTTAACCGCCATCATTTTTTCCTTCTTGGTATCATCAAGCTGTTTTTCAAGCGAAAGTATCTTTTCAGGTACGACTATATTCGAAATATGAACCCTTGAACCTGATTCATCGAGAGCATCAATAGCCTTATCAGGCAGATGCCTGTCAGAGATGTAACGGTTTGTCAGTTTTACGCATGCCTCTATAGCTTCATCAGTATATGTGACATTATGATGTTCTTCATATCTGTCCTTGATATTATGAAGAATAGTAATCGTTTCATCGACAGTTGTCGGTTCAACCAGCACTTTTTGAAATCTTCTCTCAAGGGCACCGTCTTTTTCAATGTGCTGACGGTACTCGTCAAGAGTGGTGGCTCCGATGCATTGTATTTCACCTCTTGCGAGTGCAGGCTTCAGCATGTTCGCAGCATCCAGAGATCCCGTTGCTCCGCCGGCGCCTACTATTGTATGTATCTCATCAATGAACAGAATAATATTATCATTCTTCGACAACTCATTGAGTATTGCTTTCATCCTTTCCTCAAACTGTCCGCGGTATTTTGTCCCTGCAACTATTGAAGCAAGGTCAAGTGCAACAACTCTCTTGTTAAACAGAACGCGGGATACAT
Source organism: uncultured Bacteroidales bacterium (assembly GCA_963789985.1). Taxonomy (GTDB): domain Bacteria; phylum Bacteroidota; class Bacteroidia; order Bacteroidales; family VadinHA17; genus LD21. The sequence continues at coordinate 540,265 of CAWBNA010000019.1, forward strand.
TTTTCTTGGTGATCCTCAGTGCAAGTCCTTCTGCAATTGCTGACTTTCCGACTCCGGGATCTCCTATAAGCACCGGATTGTTCTTTTTCCTTCTCGAAAGTATCTGTGCGAGCCTTTCAATCTCCCTTTCACGGCCTACGACAGGATCGAGGCGTCCTTCCTCTGCAGCTTTTGTAAGATCTATACCGAAGTTATCCAGAACTGGTGTATCTGATGAGGGTTTTGATGACGAAGATGAAGGAGACTGGCCTTTACCCATCCCGCCAAAAGTCTGTCCTTCATCATCTTCTTCCCTCGGAAAATCGGCTTTCGCAGTAGGCAGACCGGCTTCTACTGCCCGGCGAACCGACTGGTAATCGACATCAAGCTCTGACAGGAATCTTGTAACCAAAGCATTTTCATCCTTCAGTATTGCAAGAAGCAGGTGCTCTGAATCGATAGTACTGCTTTTCAATGCCTTTGCCTCAAGATAAACAAGCTTCAGTATCCTTTCGGTGCTTCTCAGCAGGGGAATAACCTCATTATCAGCGACGGCGACAGGATTGTCAACCCTGATGCTTTTTTCAAGTGAGCCTTTAAGTACCAGAAGATCAATTCCCTGATTTATCAGGATCTCAATTGCAACACCTTCCCCGTCCCTCAAAATCCCGAGAAACAGATGCTCAGGGCTTATATGGCTGTTACCCAACCTTATAGCCTCCTCCTTGCTGTATCCCAGAATATCTTTTACTCTTTGTGAAAATTGTGAATCCATATCTTATTTCTCCGTTTTTACTGATTTTTCATGTTTCAGGTCATAATGTCAGTCAATTCAGACAAATCTGCCTGTTACAATAAACTCAAAGTTAAATTTAAAACAATTTATGCATGGCAATTTTCATGCCCATTTATAAACAATCAATGTTAAAAAGTCCCCTCCGGAAAGGTCAAAAGTAACCAAATAATGACTAAATTCGTAATTCTAATTCATGTTGTTGCAAAAATATATATCTATTTAACAAATAACATTTTATGGCAGAGAGAGAGAGAATTGTACAGGTAAATATTGAGGAGGAGATGAAGTCAGCATATATCGACTATTCTATGTCGGTAATAGTGTCAAGAGCATTACCTGATGTCAGGGACGGACTTAAACCCGTGCACAGGCGCGTCCTTTTTGGAATGTCGGAGCTGGGCGTCCTTTCAAACAGACCATATAAAAAATCTGCAAGAATAGTAGGGGAGGTGCTGGGAAAATATCATCCTCACGGCGATTCATCAGTTTACGATGCAATGGTGAGAATGGCACAGGACTGGTCGCTCAGATATCCGCTGGTTGACGGTCAGGGAAATTTCGGATCGATCGACGGAGACAGCCCTGCTGCAATGAGATACACCGAAGCCAGGCTTACAAAAATCGCAGAGGAAACTCTGTCAGATATTGAAAAGGAAACAGTTGATTTTCAACCCAATTTTGATGATTCACTCTCCGAACCGGTGGTCCTGCCTACCAGGATACCTATTCTCCTTGTAAACGGAGCATCCGGAATTGCAGTAGGAATGGCAACAAATATGCCGCCGCATAACCTTGGCGAAATTATAGATGCCATCGTTGCTTTTATTGATAACAGGAATATTACAACCGATGAGATACTGAAGTATGTCAAGGGTCCGGATTTTCCGACAGGCGGAATAATTTACGGCGAACAGGGAATAAAAGAAGCAAGTGAAACGGGAAGGGGAAGGATCGTCATCAGGGCAAAAACCGAAATTGAGCTGACTCACTCGGGACGTGAGTGCATTGTCGTCACCGAGATCCCGTATATGGTGAACAAAGCCGAGATGATAAAGAAAATAGCTGACCTTATCAATGAAAAGAAACTTGAAGGAATTTCCTATATAAATGATGAATCGGACCGCAACGGAATGCGTGTCATAATAATACTGAAGAAGGATGCAAGCGCCAATGTGGTCCTGAATAATCTATATAAGTTTACATCGCTTCAGACATCCTTCAATGTAAATAATATAGCCCTTGTAAAAGGGCGCCCCAGGACGCTGAACATAAAAGAACTGATTGATTATTTTGTCCGCCACAGGCATGATGTCGTGCTGAGAAGAACAAGGTTCGAGCTCAGCCAGGCAGAAAAGAGGGCTCATATACTCCAGGGACTCATTATTGCCAGTGATAATATCGATGAGGTTATTGCTATCATCAAAGCATCAAAGACGCCCGATGAAGCAAGGGAAAAGCTCATGGAACGTTTTAGCCTTTCGGATGTTCAGGCAAGAGCAATCGTTGAAATGAGGCTCAGACAGCTCACCGGTCTCGAACAGGATAAGCTCAGGGAAGAATACAGGGAGGTAAAGGAACTGATTGATTACCTTACCGGGATTCTTGGTGATGTGAACCTCCAGATGAAGATAATCAAAGATGAACTTCTTGAAATAAAGGGAAAATACAGCGGGAAAAGAAGAACAGAAATAGTACCAAACGCCGAAGAATTTAATCCTGAGGATTTTTATGCTGACGATGACATGGTTATTACTATTTCTCATCTTGGTTATATCAAAAGAACACCTCTCACAGAGTACAGAAGACAGAACAGGGGAGGAACAGGAGCGAGGGGAGGGACCACCAGGGAAGAAGATTTCATTGAATACCTGTATATTGCAACAATGCATAATACTATGCTGTTCTTTACCAGGAACGGTAAATGTTACTGGCTGAAAGTTTACAATATCCCTGAAGGCTCAAAGATCTCCAAAGGGAGGGCAATGCAGAACCTTATAGGTATTGAGCCGTCCGACAGCGTAAGGGCATTTGTCAATGTAATGAACCTGACTGATGCTGACTATATTAATAACAACTTCATTGTACTCTGCACCAAGAAAGGAATAATCAAAAAGACTTCCCTTGAAGCCTATTCAAGACCAAGAGCAAACGGAGTGAATGCCATTACCGTAAGGGAAGGAGATGAACTTCTGGAAGCAAGGATGACAAACGGAAGTTATCATATCATGCTGGCTATAAAGTCGGGACGTGCAATCAGGTTCCCCGAAAAGTCTGTAAGGCCTATGGGCAGGACAGCATCAGGTGTCAGAGGGATAAAACTGGCAAATGCGGAAACAGACTATGTAATAGGAATGGTCACCGGGGAAAGCAAGGAGAAAAATATACTTGTGGTCTCAGAAAAGGGATATGGCAAAAGATCAGATGTCGAAGCATACAGGATAACCAACAGGGGCGGAAAAGGAGTTAAAACCCTGAATGTTACCGAAAAAACCGGTTTCCTGATTGCACTCAAGGATGTAACTGACAATGACGATCTTATGATAATAACCCAGTTGGGTAATATACTGAGAATTCCAGTTTCATCGCTGAGGGTTATGGGAAGGGCAACGCAGGGGGTCAGGCTTATTAACCTGAAGGAAAATGATACTATTGCCTCAGTTGCAAGCGTACTCGTCAGCGAGGAGGAAGAGACCGACGGGACCGGAATTGAAGAACAAAATGATCAAATTGTCAAGGAAAATGACAAAGAATTTGATGATTAACAAGTAATGTTTTAAATTTGAAGAATTATTATTGACAATTTAACAGAATTTATAATTATGAAAAAGGTTTATCTGCTTATAGCAGTTATAAGTATTTCTTTTGGTACTTTCGCCCAAAAGGGAAAAGTTACCAGCGCTCTCAGCTATATCGAACAGGGAAGCCTCGACAAAGCTAAAGAGGCACTTGATCAGGCAGTTGCAGATCCCAAATCATCGGACTGGTTCAATACCTACTTTGCAAAGGGAAAACTTTGTCAGGCTGTCTTCAAATCTGATAACCCAAAATTCAAGGCTTTTTATTCCGATCCACTGGAAGAAGCATATGCTGCATACCAGAAAGCTTTGGAACTTGATACCAAAGGCGGAGTTAAAAAGAGAATTATTACCGGAATGATTTATAATAATCTTGCTCTTGATCTGTACACACAGGGGGGAAAACAATTTGAGGCAAAGGACTATGCTGCCGCTCTGAAATCGTTTGAGAACCAGATCAAGATTACTGAAAGTGAATTGTATGTAGGTGCAACCGATACCGGAATGTATTATAATGCCGGGCTGGCTGCAATGAATTCAGGCAAGCCTGATGAAGCCATAAAATATTTCACGAAATGTGCTGATATGAAATATATGGGAATCACTCCATATTTCCAGATCTCACAGAGCTATATGGAACTTGGCGATACTGTAAAAGCTGAAGCTACATTGAAAAGCCTTCCTGAAAAATTCCCTGGGGACAAGAACGTTAACCTGAACCTTATTGATCTTTACATAAAGTCCGGAAAGACTGATGATGCCCTTAAGTACCTCGCAGTGGCAAAGCAGGAGGATCCAAACAATTACAGCCTTTATTTTGCAGAAGGTATTCTTTTTCTGAACCATAATAAATTTGATGAGGCAATTACCGATCTTACCAAATCAGTTGAACTGAAAGGGGATTTGTATGACAGTCAATATGGACTCGGAGCTGCATATATCAACAAGGCTTCTGACATGTTTGTCAAGGCAAATGATATAATGGATGTTAATAAATACAATGCCGCTGTTGACCAAGCCATGGGTGTATTTGCAAAAGCTCTTCCATATATGGAAAAAGCTGATCAGCTTAAGCCAAATGATCTTTATGCAATGAGAGGTCTTAAAGAACTGTACTACAGGCTTAAAATGACCGATAAATACAATGATATCAAGGCAAAGCTTGATAAACTTGATCAACAGAAGTAGATAGCTGACTGTTAAAATACAATATAAGGAAAGGCCTTTCCGTTAATCCGGAGAGGCCTTTTTTTATTATCATTCTCAACATTTTAAATATGTCCAGACTGCTTAAAGGTAAATTGATATTACTGGCTGCTGTTCTTCTTCTTTTAATGGCAGGATGTACAGATAAAGAGGAACAGCCAACCGAAAAGAGCGGAAAGGTACTTGTACTGATGTATCACAGGATCGTCAGCGGAGAACCAGGAGACCTGTATGAACGGAATGTCAATGATCTTGAAACGGACCTTAAGTACTTCAGGTACAATAATATTAATGTAATAAGCTTCAATGAACTGGGTGATGCCATCTCCGAAGGGAAACTGCCTTCAGGAAATTCAGTAATCATTACATTTGATGACGGGGATCATTCATGGTACACGCTTGTCAAACCTTTGCTTTTAAAGTATAATATGAAAGCAACTTTCTTTCTTATTGCAGGTCTGGTAGGAACAGATTCTTTTATAGCATGGGATGAAGTTGAGAATATGAGCTATTACACTCCTGCCAGCGGTGAGAGACCATTTGTGTTCGGATCGCATACATATTCACATGCCTATCTTCTTCAGAGCAAGGCCGACTTTGATAATTCAGCTGACTATGAGGCATTTCTGGATTATCAGCTCGGTCAATCAAAACAACTTATCGATAAACACGCTCCCGTAGGAATTACCGCATTATCTCTGCCGTTTGGTGATGGTGCAGGTGATTCTGACATTATTGCCGCAGCAGCAAGGAACGGCTATAAGTTCATACGAACATCAACATGGGCAAATATTTCAGATCCGTCAGTGGATCTTTATAATATCCCGAGTCTTCCGGTACTTGATACAACAACTTACAGATTTATCAGGTATTATCTCAATCAATGAATCATTTGAGTTTTTTAAAGAAAGTGCAAACAGGGGATAGATTACTGTGTTTGTCTTTTTGCTTTTATTTTGTTCTTACAAACCCTATTTGACATAATATTAATTATAGGCAAATATGGGTTTTAGAAAAATCGGATTCCGGGAAAAAATCGGAAATATGAACGGGACCTGGCGGAATACAATATTACCGGAGCGAAGAAGCAATATGGTCGGGATATGACAGAATAACAGAAACGAGTAATTGTATTATCTGAAAATATTTACCTTTGCAATATGTTCAGGAATACAAAATATATAAGGACCTTTCTTGCAGGATCATTTTTCCTCATTATTTTCCTGTCATTCGGATTGTCGGTATTTTGCAGGGCCGATTTTGGTCAGCCGGACGGAAAGATCAATTCTGCACCGTATGAAATATCCATAAATCAAGGCAACACAGCCGCATGCCCCGAAAATATGGTCAAATCCTGCCAGCAAATATGGATTTCAAATAATGGCAGTTTCAGGCTCATGACATTTGATAAAACTCAATTCGCCGACAACAGGAAAGCGGATCAGATAATTTTTCTTTTTGAGAAAATCCGGAAAAATCATTTTAGACATACATTGTCATTCTTACTTCATTATCGTCTGCCAGCCGGAAAGGATGAGATTCCTGTTTTAAGTTAATAATCAGTCCTTTTTTAAATCATTTCTTTTCTGTTTTGTTAACTTAAAATACTCATTATGAAAACAATATATTATTTATTTATTGCAGGTATTATCTGCATGTCACTTGCCTCTTATTCCCTGAATACGGATAAATCTGTAATTCTTCAGTCGACAGATACTAAAGTATCTTCAGCCTCACTGAAGCAATCTGCCGCTACAATCGCCGCGAGACTAAAAACCTATGGTCTGGAGTCATCCGTCAGCGTAATTCCCGGTAAAGGTCAGATTAAGGTTCAAATACCTGATAGTACAGATGTCCGGGAAATTAAAGGACTTCTTACGACCAGGGGTATCCTTGGATTTTACGAGATATTGACTCTGAAAGAGATTGCTGATTTATCCGGACAGGCCACGAATGCAAGACCATCTGACGCCAGGCTTGGATGTTCGACTTATGAAAACAGGCATATATCGGATTCGGTCGAAAACCATCTGAAATCCCTTAACCTGGCATCCGATTACCAGTTGGTCTGGGGATTCAGGAAAAGCAAAGATACCATCTGCCTGTTTGCAATAAAAACAAAAGACACAGGCACATCTCCTCTTGCAAGATCAGATGTTGAAAGTATAAAGGCATCTAAAACTTCTGATTCACAATCGTTTATGATTGAGATTAAATTTAAGCCTGCTGCCTCAAAGATCTGGGCTTTGACAACAAGAAACAACCTTGGGAAACCTGTCGCAATAGTTATTGACGGGAAGGTTTTCTACAGGCCGGTTGTGAAGACTCCGATTGAGGATGGATTATGCCAGATTACCGGAAATATGACTCAAAAGGAGATTAACTATTTTCTGGCACTTGTCAACAATGATCCTCTGCCGGTTGAGTTTATCCTGAAATAGTTGTTTTAATCGAGTAGGAGGAAAATAAAGTAGTTTTCCTCCTACTTTATTTTCCGACCTCTCACACCACCGTACGTACGGATCACGTATACGGCGGTTCCTTAATAAACAACTCTTACCGATTCATAATAATCCAACAAGAAAACGTATCCGGCCTTGCGTAAACGATCGTTAGTGATAGTACGTGACAGGATAAAACTATTGGCTATGTGCCAGTAGCCTTTCCGTGTGTTCGCCCATTCATAAGCCTTGTATTTGTTAATGCCAAGCCTAATTAAATTTGCCATTCTGGTTTTAATCCGTTTCCATTGTTTCCAGATTACCATACGTAGTCTGCGGCGATACCACTCGTCCGTTCTCTCCAAAAGATTTCGCATATCGGCCAACATGAAGTATTGCACCCAGCCTTTGATGTATTGGCTTAGTTCTTCCTTCCGACGTTGGTTACCCCATCCATTGCTTCTTGATGTCAACTGCTTAATGCGGGTTTTCATCTTTGTCACACTTTTTGGGTGTATCCGTAGCCGACCTTCTCCTTTGAGTTGGTAGAAGGAGTAGCCAAGGAACTTTATGTCCTTCACGGTTGCAACCTGACTTTTGTCCCGATTGACTTTTAAGAAGAGCGTCCTCTCTATGTAAGATACGATGCTTTCCATCGTCCTTTCGGCACTACGGTGGCTCTTGCAGAGTATCACCATATCGTCCGCATAGCGAACAAACTTATGTCCCCTCTTTTCAAGCTCCCAGTCCAGCTCATTCAGCACGATATTCCCCAGCAGCGGACTTAATGGCCCGCCTTGCGGTACGCCTTCATTGGTTTCTTCGTAGTGGTCTTCCTGCATTACTCCTGCATTGAGGTATTTATGGATAAGTGACACCACTCGTCCGTCCTTGATGGTTCGGGAAAGTACCTCTATAAGCTTACTGTGATTAACGGTATCAAAGAACCGTTCCAGGTCTATATCGACTGCGTAGTCATAGCCGTGAGTAATGTAATCCTGACATTTACGAAGAGCCTGGTGGGCGCTGCGCCTGGGTCTGAACCCATAGCTGTAGGATGAGAACTGTGGCTCGTAAATCGAGGTCAGTTTTTGTGCAATGCTTTGTTGAATTACTCTGTCAACAACCGTGGGAATGCCCAACTGGCGTTGTTTTCCGTTTTCTTTGGGTATGCATACCCTTCTTACTGGATTGGGGCAATATTTCCCCATTTGGATGGACTTAATTAGAATATCCTTGTTGGCGACAAGATAGTCCTTTAAAGACTCTACCTCCATCTTGTCTATTCCACCCGCACCTTTATTGCGCTTTACTTGTTTGAATGCTGCATTCAGATTCGAGGGTGAAAGGATTTGCTCTAAAAGCCCATTCCCTAATCGATAATCATTGGTGGTGAGGTTGTTTTCAGTTATCCACATGAAAGTCTGCCCTTCCACGTAGCCTTCGGATGCCGTCCTATCTTTCCGTGGACAGGTCTCTGATTGCTCAAAGATTTTCTGCTTTCTTCCCTTCATGTTGGTAACATTCATTTACTACTCACTCGTTAAGGTTCAGCCCTTCCCACATTTGGTAGTTATGTGGTACTATGGCTTCGGCTGACTTCTCACGATAAACCTTCTTTCGACCATGATTCATACTCCGTTTCTTCATGTCCGTGAGACCTCCCCGGGTAAAAACGATAACTTTCATCCCATCTATCTGCTCCATTTACCTTGGTTACCCCGGACAGAATCGGACTTTGTTTTGTATTGCAAACTCATCCGGTAACCTTAGGCCTTTTATGAAGTTTCTGTTCGTCAGACCGGAATTTTGCCGCCGGCTTCCTTCAGATTCCACCTCGCGATGGACACCCTTGCCTTTGGCTAACGCTTCCTTCTGTCAAGGCGCGTTCGGGACTTTCACCCTATAGTTATCGCCCATGCCGGGCGCACAATAAGATGAGGTTGTTCCGGATGCAACCTCATCTTTTAAATCCATTCATCCAGAAATATTTCGCAGGCCAAAGAGATATTGAACAATATTGACAGCATTAGATATAATTTTGTATTATTGAAACTTCTTCAGCAAAAACCAAAACAATATTTAATGAACTCAGATTTTAATATATGAAAAACAGAATGCTTCTTTTCTTTTTGATGTTGGGCATCATTGTAAATGCTCAAAATGAATCAGCCGGTTTTCTTAAAGATACCGGCAACATTAAGAATATGACCAGCCTGGATCTAAGCAATAAAAATCTGGATTCACTGCCTGCAGAAATCGGGAATTTCACAAATCTTACAAGCCTGGATCTGAGTAATAACAAACTCACATCACTGCCAGTCGAAATCACCAGATTAACCAGGCTGACAAGTCTGAATCTGAGCAATAATATGCTTGACTCTCTGCCTGCAGATATTGGGAAGTTAACCAGCTTAACAAAGCTGGATCTAAATAATAACAGGCTGAGATCCCTTCCTCCGGCACTTTTTAAATTAATCAGCCTGACAGAATTAAATTCAAGCAACAACCAGATTTTATTGATCCCTGCCGAAATAGGAAAACTAATCAATCTTGCCATACTGGATGTAAGCAATAATAAACTTACTACCCTCCCGCCTGATATCGGCAACCTGCGCAACCTGACCTTCCTGTCCGCAGGTCAGAACCATATTGAATCAATGCCTGCTGATATAGGAAATCTTACAGGATTGACGGTATTGGATTTCAGCGGCAATCATTTGACCTTTCTTCCGCAAAGCATAGGAAAGTGCATTCTTCTGAAAAGCCTGGATTTAAATCAAAACCAGCTCACCTCCCTGCCAGTTCAAATTGGCTCTTTATCAGACCTCACGAGCCTGAATGTAAGTCAGAACCAATTAACCTCCATCCCTGCTGAAGCTGGCAGATTGACCAGACTTGAAAATCTGGATTTACATGAAAATCAATTGGAAAGCCTTCCTGATGAAATCGGGAAACTTACCAGAATGAAAGTGCTCGACCTGCATAAGAATCAGCTGAAATCCATTCCTGCCGGGATCGGGAAAATGACAGATCTTACTGGCCTGGATCTTCGTGATAATAAGCTGAAAGCTCTTCCCAGGGAAATCGGAAAACTCATCAACCTGACATACTTATATTTGAGTCAGAATAAACTTAAAAACCTTCCTGATGAAATCGGTAATTTAACCGGTCTGAAAGAATTTTATATACGGGATAATAATCTTACATCACTGACTGCGGGAATCGGGAAACTGACTGCACTCACCTGGCTGGATTTCAGCAACAATCAGCTTAAAACACTTCCTCCTGAAATCGGGAATCTGACGAACCTTGAATCGTCACTTACAATAAGCGAAAACAGGCTCATTTCCATTCCTCCTGAAATCGGAAAACTGACTAATCTAAAAAAACTTGATGTAAGTGAAAATCAGATTACTTCACTTCCGGATGAAATCTGGAACCTTACCAAATTAACTGATCTGGATGTAAGTCAGAACCGCCTCACATACCTCTCTCCCGAAATCGGTAAACTGACATCTTTAGCCTGGCTGGATGTAAGTCAGAATCAGCTTACATCCATTCCGGCGGAAATCGGTAAGTTCAACAACTTCACGGAGCTCGATTTAAGCGGCAATAAACTCTCTTCTCTCCCACCGGAAATCGGTCAGCTGACTGACCTGCCAAGCCTGGATCTGAGCAATAATCAACTGACAACCCTGCCTCCTGAAATATTACACATGTCCAGTCTGATCGAGCTGGATCTGAATAATAACAGGTTTAAATCCATGCCGGCAGAAATAATGAATTTGACCAACCTGACACAGTTAAACCTTAACGATAATCAGCTTACATCACTTCCTCATGAAATTGGCAACCTTATCAATTTGCCTGGTCTGGATGTCAGCAATAACAAACTCATGTCGCTTCCTGCTGAAATAGGGAAACTGAAAAATATGACGGAACTGAATTTAAAGAATAACCGGCTGACCTCACTTCCTTCCGAAATCGGCGAATTGACAAACTTAAAGGTCTTAAATATTGAAGGAAACCCGATTAAGGAAATTCCTTCAAAGCTGAAGGTTTTAATTCAAAAGACGAAATAAAACTGCCAGGAAACACGGCATCAGGTTGTAGCGCGTAGCAGAATCGAACTGCTATGTTCGGATTGAGAAACCGATCTCCTAGCCATTAGAGGAACGCGCCATTTAATGTCCAGACGAAAATAATAAGCGCAAATCTAAATATTTTCTTCAAAAAATAAAACCAAAAATACTATATATTTATAATGAAGTTCAGCCATCTGACAATTTAATCGCTTCCTGATCCGGCTACGCCAATCCTGAAAAAAATGTCATTGAAATAACAATTATGTGAATATTTTCCGTTAATATTAATATCTGTTATTAACCTGATAAACAATTTTTAAACCTGATTGACTATGAAAACCAGAACTTTTTTAATTCTGTTGGCTGTTGCATTTATGATCGCGGCAGAACAAATCAATGCTCAGACCGAAAAGGGAAAATTCCTTATCGGTGGTCAAAGCAGTTTTGAGTTCAATTCATTGAAATCAAAGACGCAGTATGAAACCAACACAGTCGATAATGGCAAATACAGGAACATTGCCATCAGCCCGGAGTGCAGTTACTTTTTCAGCCGGAATATTGCTTTCGGACTTGAAATCCCCTTTAGTTTTTCAAAACAAATTTATGATGCACAATACACGAATACCACTTCGATCCAGTTTATTCCATTCCTGATCAAATATTTCGGTGAAAGTAAATATAAGCCTTATCTTATGGGAGGCGTCGGACCGGGTTGGGGAAAGACAAAGAGCCATATGTCGTCTGACACTGACTACACCTACACTTCAAAGTTATTTACATGGGAAGTTGGCGGCGGTCTGGCTGTTTTTCTTAATGAGAATGTTGCCCTGGACTTTGGGGCAGGTTATGGTTATTCTTCGTCAAAGAATCATGATGATTTCTTGAACACAGACGAAAAAGATATAAGAAGCGGCATTGGTTTCAGCATTGGCATTTTATGTTTCTTATAACATAAAACACTTTTGTCACCATATACTATTCTTATATAGAAGATTCTTCGGCTATCCCTTCCTGGTCTCTTCCTTGATTCGCTGTATATGTCCGCGGCCCAGGCCTTTCACTTCACAGCCAAGCTGGAAATAACGCCGGATCATTTCATCTGAGAGAATTCCGAAGCAGTCGATGATTGCTGCCGGATGACCTATTGTACTGACAACCTTATCGGGATCAAGGTCTGTATAAGCCTTATGAGGTACAGCAAAAATAACTGCTTCAGCATCATTCAGGGCTTTGTCAATATCCTGCTCAACCCTGATCTCCTTAAGCTTTTCCTGGTTGCGGAAAAATCTGGCCTTGCTCTGCCCAACCCCCGGGTAAGTATCCTGCTCCTCAAACTCCCACCAGTGCTCCACATAAGGATCATGTACCCTTATTTCAGCTCCCATCTCAGCCAGCTTCCTTATTACGACTTCTGAACCGCTGTAGCGGGTGTCGCCCACATCCTCACGGTAGGCTGCTCCCAGGACAAGAACGTCGGCTCCGGCTATAGGCTGGCCCATATTGCGCAGTGCATCCCGCGTAAGTTGTCCGACATGCAGTCCCCTGGTGTCATTTATGTCAATTGCCATCGGGGTGATCCTGAATATATCATCCTCGAAACCAAGAATATGCTTGTAAGCCCAAAGCCCGAGTCCGCCGTCTTTTGGAAGGCAGTACCCTCCTACTCCCGGCCCCGGGAAAATTATATTGCTGTGTGTCGGTCTTACCTTGATGGCTTTGATAACCTTTATAAGGTCCACTCCGTTTCTTTCCGCATACAGGCTCCATTCATCAAGGAATGCAAGAATGGTTGCCCTGTAGCTGTTCTCGACAATTTTGGCTGTTTCAGATTCAATAGGCCTGTCCATAACTGTCAGGGGAAACTTCTCAGTATTGAGAACCTCATTCAGAAATTTTACGACTCTTTGCTTTGCCTTCTCATTTATTCCGCTGCAAACGCGCCAGAAATCCCTTATGCTTGCGACATAATTCTTTCCTGGCATTACACGCTCATAACTGTGAGCCAGAAGAGGATCTGACTTTATTCCTCTTTTCTTGAACACTTTTTTCATAATGGGATAAGCTACCTGCTCTGTGGTTCCCGGAGCCACAGTTGTCTCGATCAGTACAAGTGCTTCAGGCTGAATATGCTCGGCTATCACATGCAGGGAGGCTTCAAGGGCGGCCATATCAGTATGTCCTGAACGGACATTGCCAAGATTCTCCTTCAGGTAATCGCACTGCACATCAACAACAACAACATCGGCAAGTTTCAGAACATCATAAGTATACGTGGCAATTAATGTCTTCTTCTCTTTTACGCAACGTGCGATCATCGGGTCCACCTCGGGATCTTCAGCCTTGACCGGAGAAACACCTCTGTTGAGAAGAGGTATCTTCCAGTAACTGCGCGGGCTTGGACGCTGCATCCCTATTACGAATTTTGACGGCTGTCCTTTCTTATCAACTGTGTCGGCAACTATTGCAGCCATGACTGCACCTACAAAGCCGACACCCATAACCACGACAATCTCCCTGTTTTTGGCACGTTCCTGTTCGACGCGATTTTTCAGGCTTTCAAATTCAGCCTTGTAATCCTCAGGTTTTGGCAGCGGAAATTTTTCGCCTGCCGGACTGATTGAATAATTTTCACTCATGAGCTCTCAATTTTAAAATCATCCGTTATATGTAGCTTTCTTTGCTAAAATCCATAAACGACAAAATATGACATTATATTGCGGCAAGGATATCTTTCAGCAACCGGTCAAAATCCATTACCCTGTCTGGCCTGGGTGAGTATCCAAGCTCAACAACAACGAGTTGCCTTGAAGGAATTATAAAGATAACCTGGCCGTCATGACCTTCACATGAAAACATATCTTCAGGTGCCGAAGGATATTTTCCTCCCTTGTTAAGCCAGAAAAATGATCCGTATGTGCCTTTGCTCTCGGAGGCAGGTGTTGTGGAATAACTCACCCAGCCTTCAGGCAATATCCTCTGACCGTTCAATACACCGTCATTCAGGTAAAGTAATCCGAACCTTGCATAATCTCGAGCAGTGAGGTAGAGGTATGACGATCCTACAATCGTTCCCTGCGGATCAACTTCAAAGACTGCATCCTGTATTCCTATCTTTTCGAACAGGCTGTCCTGGGCAAAATCGTAATATTCAGGTTCGTTTTTAAATTTATTTTTTATAAGCCAGCTTACAATGTTAGTCGTGCCTGAAGAATAGTACCATTTAGTGCCGGGAGGGTTTTCCAGAGGTTGCTCATAGGCGTAACGGCCCATATCATCCTTGCAGTGAAGCATAACAGTAACATCCGATCTGTTGCCGTAATCTTCGTTCCATTTCAGTCCGCTCTGCATCTGCATAAGGTCATTCAGTGTTATCCTGCTTCTCTCATCGTTTTTCCATTCTTCAATATCAGCTCCCGAATAAATATTTATACTTCCTTCCCTGACAAGAATACCGACAAGGGCATTAATAAAGCTTTTGGCCATTGACCAGCTCAGGAACCTTGTATTTCGGTTGAACTGAGGCTTATAAGCTTCAGCGACAGGTATTCCGTTATGTACGACCATAAATGCAAAGGCATTGCCGCCATAGGCATTGCTGTCAATCAGGCTCCTCGTAATTTTGCGAAGAGCATCAGTATTGGCTAATGTACTGTCGGTTTTTTTTATAACGTTTCCCATAGGCCATGGAACGGTATCCTGCAGGTATTCCGGCTTTTCCACCGGATAGACTGCCTTGCGCAGCTTTTCTTCAGGGACATCCCTCAATAATGTTGCACCAAAGCCGTCCCTGTATATTGCCTTTGATTTACCCCACAAAAAACGGCTTACCACGCTCTTCTCGCTGAAATTAACCTGGTTGCGTGTGAATTTAATAAATGAGAAATTCAGATCAACTGACTCTATGTCAGATGGTTGACGTCCTGATACAAAAACATCGGAACAAAGGTTTTTAGCTGCATATCCGGTGATGATCGGCAAAAGGGAATTCATATAGACGCCTGCCCCGATAAGCGCTGCAGCAATAACTATCAGGACTATTTTGAATATTTTCTTTTGCTCCATAGGGTTTCGGTTATCGTGTACGATCAATGATTAGTTATCGAATTAAAATTATCTGTATCCAACTGCCACATACCCGACCCAGTGACAATTGGTGGCAATGGCAGTATGGCCCATCCTGAGATCATCAACCCGGATATGCGGTGAGGTTATGCTGGTAGAGTAGCCGACAAGATCTCCCAACAGGGGGCGCTGGTCATTAAGGTAAAATGCTGTATAGAGTGCAAAAGGCACACTGTACCGGCCACACCAGGTCCATTTATATTCTTTGTAATTATCAGGATTTAAAGTATAACTGCTGAACAGGCTTATTTTTTCATCATTTACCTGGCCTGTGAGACAATTGTTTATTATCTCATTCTCATGTTCAAGCGCTTTCCTGTTTCCTGCAGAATCACACCCGAAAAATGCCATGTCCGATCCTCCCCAGTCTTCATTTCCGTAGTGCACAGCGTCGGTTGTTACAACAATTGCATAATCCTTTCCCCACTCCCACTTATGCCTGGCGGCAACCTCCCTGATTGCAGCAGCCATGGCAGCTGCACAATCCTTCATCCTGCCCTGGCTCATTGCCGGGATAAGAACAGGAATCACCGATATGCCCCTGTTGAAATACTGCAGGAACGGTATCATTGCTTCAACCGAATGTTCAACCTTATGAAGCGTATCGCTCATCATGGCGTATCTGCCTTTCAGGATTGAATAAATCTCTTCCCTCGCCGGCGAAACAGGGACATTTTTCCATGGAGCTTTCCAGCCTGAGTAATTCTCAAATACGATTGAATCCTGAATTCCAAGCTTCGCTGCCTTATGGGCAACTCCGACAAGTATCAGCACCGGCGCTTTTACATTCTGAAGCAATTCGGGATAAAGGCAACCGACATAAGTGTAATCATCGTGCGGGCATATCGCAGTCTTCCAGGGTAATCCGCCCGTTTTCTTCCAGCCCTGCCTGCCGAGCCTGGACATTAGGGAATCCATCTGCCAGGAATAATGGGCGAATCCTACTGTATCGACAAGCTGCCTGACATTTTCATTTACTATCCTGACCTGCCTTTGCTGGACGCAAAGAGCTGCAGCACAAAAAGCAATCACAAGGATAAGAAACAGATTCACAGAATTTATTTTCATCTGTAAATAATTTTGATTTTAATGGTCACATGGAACCCACATTATTGGATGATCGTCAAATATAATCAAAAAAGAATGCCCTGAAATGTGTAAATTTTAAACAAATACATTTAATTTGTTTACTGTATGCAGTTCCTTAACCGATAATTAATCCCATGGAGCAGATAAAAAAATCAACGCTGGATTTTCTTTCAGATCTTAAGAAACATAATGAAAGGGAATGGTTTTCTAAAAACCGGAGCAGATATGATGATGCCAGGAAAAACTTTGAAGCATTTGTCCAGGCACTTATTGACAACATTGCTGTGTTTGAACCTATACTTAAAGGACTCGAGGCTAAAAGCTGTATTTTCAGGATTAACCGCGATATAAGGTTTTCGAACGATAAAAGTATTTACAAGACCCATCTCGGAGCCTTTATTGTAAGAGGCGGCAAGAACAACGGCGACAAATTTGCAGGCTATTATTTTCATGTCGAGCCAGGAAATAACAGCATGATTGCAGGCGGTGCCTATGGTCCTCCGATGCTTTGGCTCACAAATATCAGGGAAAAAATTGCCGTGAACGGCGAAGATTTCAAAAGAATCATTTCTGGCGGGGAATTTGTCAGTAATTTTGGTGCTATTGAAGGGGAAACTCTTAAGACAGCCCCAAAAGGTTTTCCAAAGGATCATCCTTACATTGGTTTCCTGAAAATGAAAAGCTTTGTAGCTGCCAGAATGATTTCCGACAAGGAAATCACCGATATAAAGTGTTTTGATAAGGTTCTAAAGTCAGCAAAAGCCCTGAAGCCGCTGAACGATTTCATCAATTGCTAATATCCCTTGACCCGCCCGGGGATCTTTCTCATCCTGAGGTTCATTGGAGTGACTTCCAGATACTCATCTTCCTTTATCTGTTCCATTGATTCTTCAAGGGAATAACTCAGTTTCGGAGCAATTTTAAGGCTCTCGTCCGACCCGGAGGCTCTCATGTTCGTGAGCTTCTTGCCCTTGATCACATTAACCTCTATGTCTTTTGCCCTGCTGTTCTCTCCAATAACCTGTCCCCTGTAAACATATTCTCCCGGATCGATGTAGAACCTGCCGCGGTCCTGCAGGCGGTCGATTGCGTATCCCGTTGCCATCCCCTGCTCGATCGAGATCAGTGACCCGTTCTGGGCCGGTAAAAGATCATCGCCTTTATATTTATCGTATGCCCTGAACCTGTGATACATCACGGCTTCGCCTGATGTCGCGGTAAGAAGGTTGTTCCTGAGGCCGATAAGTCCCCTCGAGGGTATGTCAAATTCAAGATGGACAAGGTCGCCCTTTGGCTCTATTACGGTCATCTCAGCTTTCCTCACCGTCACGATTTCAATCGCCCTGCCTGACATTTCTGAAGGGACATCGATTGAGAGTGTTTCGTAAGGTTCTGATTTAACACCGTCAATGTCTTTCAGAATAACCGTTGGCTTTCCTACCTGGAACTCATATCCTTCACGCCTCATGGTTTCAATAAGAATTGAAAGATGAAGGATTCCCCTGCCGTAAACATTGAACGTATCTTCCGAATTTGTTGTCTCTACCCTGAGGGCAAGGTTCTTTTCAGTTTCCCTGAAAAGCCTGTTCCTTAAGTGTCTTGATGTTACATACTTGCCTTCTTTACCGAAAAGTGGTGAGTTATTGATTGTGAACACCATGCTCATAGTCGGCTCATCCACTTCGATCCGCTGAAGTGCTTCCGGTGAAAGAAGGTCAGCGAGAGTGTCACCTATCTCAAAATCCTCAAGGCCGATTATAGCGCAAAGGTCACCACATCTGACCTTTTCAGTTCTGACTCTTCCAAGGCCTTCAAAAACATATAATTCCCTGACCTTTTCTTTTTTTACAACTCCTTCTTTTTTGCAGAGTGTATATTCATTCCCTGCAACGATTTCTCCCCTGAACACTCTGCCTATGGCGATTCTTCCCACATAATTTGAATAATCGAGTGAAGCTATCTGCATCTGGGCAGTCCCCTCGACATACTCTGGTTCAGGTATCTGTTCAATTATGGTATCGAGAAGTACCCTTATATTGTCAGTCAGTTTTCTCCAGTCTTTGCTCATCCAGCCGTATTTTGACGAGCCGAATACTGTTTCAAAATCGAGTTGTTCTTCCGATGCGTTAAGATTGAACATCAGATCAAAAATATCCTGCTGAACTTCATCCGGTCTGCAGTTTTCCTTATCCACCTTGTTTACAACCACTATTGGTTTAAGCCCCAGGTTTATGGCCTTTCCAAGAACGAATCTTGTCTGGGGCATCGGGCCTTCGAAAGCATCGACAAGAAGCAGGACTCCATCAGCCATCTTAAGGACCCTTTCCACCTCTCCTCCAAAATCCGCATGTCCGGGAGTATCAATTATGTTGATCTTGACGCCTTTATAGTTTACCGAAACGTTTTTGGAAATTATTGTGATCCCCCTCTCCCTTTCAAGATCATTGCTGTCGAGAATAAGTTCCCCGACCTCCTTCCTCTGATCGATTACCTTGCATTCCTGGATGATCCTGTCAACAAGCGTGGTTTTCCCGTGATCAACGTGAGCAATAATCGCAATATTCCTTATCGGCTGCATCAAAATATTTAAGACCTGCAAAAGTAATACAGTTGAACGGATTAAAGTAAAAACTGATAAAATTAATTTGATGAAAATAATTCATATATTACAAAAATTTTAAAATTTATAATTATGAAAAGATTGATCTCTACCTTGTTATTAACAACCCTCTCTCTGGCTTCAATGTTTGCCCAGGCAGCCAGGCTCGAGGTCGGAATGAAAGCTCCGTCATGGATGTTCACCGATGCAGACAAAAAGGAGTTCACGATGGATTCCTGGGCCGGCAAAGTTTTGGAGGTAAATTATGTTGATCCCGATGAGCAGGACCTCAATGAGCAATTTAATGATGCAATCGACAAGGCTGTAAAGACAGATAAACGGATTGACAGTGTATTATTTCAGGGGATCGGGATCGTTGACTGCAAATCGACCTGGAAGCCCAACGCACTTATAAGGATAATAGCTGGTAATAAGGCAAGGAAATATAAGACTACAATTCTTTTCGATTACAAGGGTAAACTTCATGAAGCATGGGATATGCCTATGGATAGTTACAGTGTTGTAATACTTGATAAGAACAGGGTCTGCAGGGCGCTTTACAAAGGTAAAATCCCGGAAGCTGAAAATGAAAAGATGATTCAGCTGATCATTCAGCTTACAAAGGAATAATCTGTAAATCTCTGTTTTTTAATTTCGGCTATTCCGCTTCAATCACATCTGCAATATCACTGCCAAGTTTTGCCTTGATCCTCTCAAGGTCATTCTTCATTTCAGTGATTGACTGGATTATCTGTTTTTCAGGAAGTACGGGTTCGGGCAGTTCGTTGCTTATGAAGTTCACAAACTTCCATATTTCCTTGACCTCGCTTACATGCACCTCGTAAGGTTCATAGAGCGGGTTCAGCGAATAAAGCACCAGTTTCCCGCTTGTCGTGATATTGTTTTCCACAACTTTGAAGACGATGCCGTCGTTCATGGTAAAAACCACATATGCTTTTCCGCTTATTATTTGCATCCAGTCCTGAAGGAACTCACCTGTAACCCACGATCCGTCTGGTATCGGAATCATTGAATCGCCCTTGAGCTGAAATGTCCTGTACTTTCTTTTGTCCGACAGGAACGGCAGGCTGAACACAGGAAGTTCGCTTATGTATTCAGGGTCAGCATAGCCGGTCGTATAGCCGGCTTTAGCTTTTTCAGCTACCAGCTCGATATTTTCCCTGTTGGCCTGATTTACTGTTGTGGCAAGGACTCTCAGGTTGCTTCCCTTGATGTAGGCATCATATCCCCTTTCCAGTTCGCCAAGCTGGCTTTCTGACATTTTTGTCAGGTCGAGTTTCAGCAGTGTGTCGATTGATATGTTGAAGTATCCCGAAAATGATACCAGGATATCTATTCCGGGCTGGGCCACGCCGTTCTCGTACCCGCTAAGGGTTGAACGCTTGAGGTTTAGGGCAGCGGCAGTTTCATCCTGCGTTCTGCCCCTCCTTTTTCTTAAAAATTTTATGTTCGGTGCGAAGTGCATAAAGAAAATTGATTATATTGTAATCATTAAATTGATTAATTTTTAATCAAAAGTAAAATTTAATTGTTGTATATACAAGAAAAAACGAAAAAAAATTTAACACTCTCTGTGTAACTGAAGAAGAACTTTCACAGAGTCCCGATAGCTATCGGGACACAGAGGATTAATGATTTCAAAATGTTTTTGGCAGGCAACATAGAACGCACCATATTGCACCTTGACCTCGACACCTTTTTCGTGTCGGTGGAGAGGCTGAGGAACAGCAGGCTGAACGGCAAGCCCGTAATAATCGGCGGTATGTCGGACCGCGGCGTTGTATCAAGCTGCAGCTATGAGGCAAGAAAGTACGGCGTAAGCTCTGCCATGCCAATGAAGATGGCCCGGCTGATGTGTCCCGATGCTATCATAATAAGGGGCGACATGGAGCTGTACAGCAACTATTCACATATTGTTACGGAAATAATCGCCGGGTTGTCGCCGCTGTATGAGAAATCATCGATTGATGAACACTACATTGATCTTACCGGCATGGACCGCTTCTACGGATGCTATAAATGGTCGCATGAACTCAGGCAACGGATAATAAAAGAAACCGGACTTCCAATATCAACCGGGCTTTCTGTAAACAAAACGGTATCAAAGATTGCAACAGGTGAAGCAAAGCCAAACGGGGAAATAGAGGTAAAAAAAGAGACAGTCTTACCCTTCCTCGACCCTCTCTCAATAAGCAAGATACCGATGATCGGCCAGAAAACATATCACACGCTCCGTTCGATGGGCATTGCCACGATCTTCACACTCAGGAGCATACCTGCCGAGATGCTCGAAAAGCTTATGGGCAGAAACGGCACCGAGATATGGAAGAAAGCCAACGGCATAGATTCCACACCCATCATAAGCTACTCTGAACAGAAATCTATAAGCACCGAGCACACGTTCGATAAAGACACCACCGACATGGTGCGGCTGAACCAGCTTCTGACAGGCATGGTCGAAAAAATCGCATATGAGCTCAGAAAAGAGGAGAAGCTGACATCATGCGTAACCGTGAAAATAAGGTATTCAAACTTCGACACACATACCCTGCAGAAAAGAATACCATATACTTCATTTGACCATGTTCTTGCCGGGGTTGCCAAAGAGCTGTTCGGCAAGCTTTACCAGAGGCGCATGCTTATCAGGCTTATCGGCGTCAGGTTCAGTCATATGGTAAGGGGCGTCCAGCAGCTTGATATCTTCGACGATACTCCCGAAAAGGTGAACCTGTACCTTGCCATGGACAGGCTCAGAAACCGTTACGGGGGCGATGCTGTGAGGAGAGCTTCAGGGGTAATGACAGTACCGGAAAGAGAGGAAAAAGCCAGAAAACAGCTCGAAAATGCGTTAAACGAGCAAAAAATGATGGAAGAGAGATTAAAGAGAGTTTGGAGTGCCTGAAGTTTGGAGTACTTAGAGTTAAGAGCAACTACAGGCACTCCAGGCACTTTAGACACTGATAATATGTACCTAAACTGCCACACATATTACAGCCTGCGCTACGGGATGATGTCCGTGGAGCAACTGGTGCAGAATGCTGCCGCGGCCGGTGCGGATGCCATTGCCCTGACAGATATAAACAATTCCACCGGGATCCCCGAGTTTGCAGGTGAATGCAGCAAAACAGGCGTAAGACCTGTCGCAGGAATTGAATTCAGGAACAGCAACGAACTGCTGTACATCGGCATAGCGCACAACAACGACGGCATGAGGGAGCTTAACGAATTCCTTTCAAACCATAATTTCGAGAAAACACCGATAGAGTTCCCTGCACCGTTTTTTAACGATGCTTACATCATCTATGCCCTGAAAAAAATGCCCGCAAGAAAACTGTTTGACAATGAACGCATAGGGATAAAAATCAGTGAGATCAACCGCCTTGTGACACTCTCCGGGGCAGTAAGCAGAGCCAGCATGGTGCTTCTTCATCCTGTCACGTTTTCAGGGCCTGATGATGTCTTCATTCACAAAAGCCTCAGGGCGGTCGACAACAATATTCTTCTCAGCCACCTTAAACCCTCCCAGTGCGCCGCTGAGGATGAATTCTTCAAACCTCGCCCATTCATGAAAACGATTTCAGACAGCCATCCCTGGCTGGTGCAAAACACCAACAGACTGCTTGAAGGATGTTCCATCAACTTTGACCGCGAAAGCCTGAAGAACAAGAATATCTTTTCGGCAAGCAGGCACGACGACAAGCTTCTTCTTGAAAAGCTCGCCTGGGATGGAATGATCTACAGGTACGGCAGGCAAAATGCCGAAGCAAAAAAGAGAATTCAGCATGAACTTGAAATTATTGACAACCTCGGATTCTCTGCATACTTTCTCATAACATGGGATATCATCAGGTATTCGATGGCCAGGGGATTCTACCACGTAGGACGTGGCAGCGGAGCAAATTCCATAGTTGCTTACTGCTTGAAAATCACCAATGTTGATCCAATTGACCTGAACTTTTACTTTGAGCGGTTCATAAACCCGAAACGGAGCAGTCCTCCTGACTTCGACATCGATTATTCCTGGAAAGAAAGAGATGAGGTAATCGACTATATATTCAAAAGATACGGGCATGGTCATACTGCCCTTCTCGGTGCTATGAGCACTTTCAGGGGCAAGTCGATAGTCCGTGAACTTGGAAAGGTTCATGGACTGCCAAAGGAAGAAATTGATGCACTTATCGATAACCCTTCATCAGAGACAAACAGGAATGAAATAACCGACACTATTTTTTCGACGGGACTGAAGATTGCCGATTTCCCGAATATGAGAAGCATCCATGCGGGAGGCATTCTCATTTCCGAAGAGCCGATTACGTGCTACACCGCTCTCGACATGCCGCCGAAAGGTTTCCCGACAACCCAGTGGGACATGTACACTGCTGAAGAGATCGGCTTTGAGAAGCTCGACGTACTGAGCCAGAGAGGCATAGGCCACATCAGGGAAAGCGCCGAAATAATAATGCGCAACCAGTCGGTAGACGTGGATGTACATGCCATCCAGAAGTTCAAGAATGACCTTAAAGTAAAGGAGTACCTCAGAACAGGCGAGACAAAGGGATGCTTCTATATCGAAAGTCCTTCGATGAGGGGACTCCTTCAGAAGCTAAGGTGTGAAGACTACCCCACCCTGGTGGCTGCAAGCTCGATAATACGACCGGGAGTTGCACGCTCGGGAATGATGCGCGAATATATTTACAGATTCCACAACCCCGGTAAATTTGAATACCTGCATCCTGTAATGAAAGAGCAGCTTGAAGAGACATTCGGCGTCATGGTTTACCAGGAAGATGTGCTGAAGGTCTGCCATCATTTTGCGGGCCTCGATCTCGCCGATGCCGATACGCTGCGGCGTGCAATGAGCGGAAAATACAGATCAAAGCAGGAAATGCAGCGGATAGTCGACAGGTTTTTCTCAAACTGCCGTGAAAAAGGCTACAGCGAGGAGATCACAAAAGAGGTATGGAGACAGATAGAATCGTTTGCCGGGTACTCATTCTCCAAAGCACACTCGGCATCCTATGCCGTCGAGAGCTTCCAGAGCCTTTTTCTCAAAGCTCATTTTCCGCTTGAATTCATGGTGGCCGTGATCAATAACTTCGGGGGATTTTATAGAACATGGGTGTATGTACATGAAGCAAGAAGATACGGAGCCAGAATAGAGCCGCCATGTGTGAACAAAAGCACTTACAAGACAACCATTTACGGGAAAGATATCTACCTCGGATTCATTCATATCCAGAGCATTGAGGAGAAGTTTGCAAGATCAATAGAGGAAATACGCAATGAAGGCGGACCATTCAGCGATCTTGGGGATTTCGTTTCCCGTACCTGTCCAAAACTTGAGCATGTAATACTGCTGATAAGGACAGGAGCATTCAGGTTCACCGGAGAAAAGAAAGCTGTGCTGTTGTGGGAGGCCCACATGATGATGAATGAAAGCAGGCATGAGAACATCCGGCCTCTTTTTTCATACCCTGTGCGCAATTTCACCCTGCCTGACCTCGAACACAGCAGTCTTGATGATGCATATGATGAAATTGAACTGCTTGGCTTCCCTGTAACTTTAACCTGGTTCGACATGCTTGAGACATCCTTCCGCGGAGAGGTTATGGCAAAAGACCTGATAAGATGCACAGGCAGAATGGTAAGGATGGTTGGTCACCTTGTCACAATCAAGTATATAAAGACAATAAAAGGCGAATGGATGAATTTCGGATGCTTTATCGATGCAGAAGGGAACTTCTTCGATACCACCCATTTTTCAAAATCCCTGAAAAATTATCCTTTCAGGGGAAGCGGAACCTATCTTATCCTCGGCAAAGTTATCGAAGAGTTCGGGTTTGCGTCGGTTGAAGCTGAGAAGCTCGCCAAACTTACTGTGAAAGCTGATAAAAGATACTGACATATTATCCGACCAGATCATTCCTGTTTATATCATCACTGCCTGATGTATTTCTGAATTCAGATTCATCAGAGAGTCTCGTTATCTTATGAAACCCGTTTATAAAGAAATAAATGAACAAAGGAATAAACAATACAAGAAGCCCGGGTGTCCTCGACATCAGTATGAAGTCGTACAGCCCGTGGAACGTGAATGGCAGAATGAATGCAAGACATAAATTCCATACCCTGTGCTTTTCCGTGAATTTTGCCTGCCCGAGATAATAACCCATCATTGTTCCGAAAAGGGCATGGGCAGGTACAGCGGTGAGCGCCCTGATAACCCCCACCCCATAACCGCCGGTAAATACGTAAATTATATTTTCAACAGCAGCAAAACCAAGTGCAATAAAGACTGCATAAACTATCCCGTCGAACTTTTCATTGAAGTTTTCATTCTTCCAGATAAATATGAAAAACGCAAGGAGCTTAAATCCTTCCTCGGTAAGAGCAGCAACAACAAAAGCTGTGTACGCGGCATACCTGAATCCTTCCGTTTCAACAGAAAGGTTGCCGAGAAGCTTCTCAATAAAGTATACAGGTAACACTATTAATATACCTGTAAATAAGGCTTTTAACAATGCAGAAAACGGTTCTTTCTCATATTTGTCCCTGCCGTAGATATAGAATGCAATAATAAACACCGGTGCAAGCGAAATAAACAAAAGGTCATTGAACATGTCGGTCAGATTTTAAATTATTTCAGGTCGCTGTTTTGCCGGGCAGCCTTAAGCACGCCTTTTATGGAATGTATTCTTTTTATTATGCCGTATAATACGTCATTGTTCGGAACCATGATATTCAGCGTACCTTCAAACAGTCCCTCTTCCATGCTATAATTGAAATTCCTTACGCTTACATGATAATCTGCAAGAACATCGCCAATTTTATTTACAATGCCGACCTCATCGATACCCGTTATTTTGACAGTGGCGACAAATGAAGGAAAAGTCTTTGATTTGGTCCATTTGGCAGTAACAATCCTGTACGGGTAACGGGCAATCATGTTATGTGCGTTCGGACATCCTGTCCGATGGATCTTGATTCCCTCAGAAATGGTGACGAACCCAAATATTGCATCACCAAAAACAGGATTGCAGCATTTCGCAAGTTTGTAATCGAGACCTTCAACCCTGTCTTCTATTATGAGAAAATCTGAAAACTGAGAACCGGGCTCTTCCCTGACAGCTCTTTCAGGTGCTTCCGGGGCTTTATGAACTTCTTCCGACCCTTCTTCCTTCTGCAAAATTTCTTTTATCTCAAGAAGGTCAAGCTTGCCGGCTTCAATCTGGAAATATAGGTCCTGGGCTGTTTTCAGGTTATAGTTTGTTATGAGCTTCTGAATAACCGAATCGCCGTAAGGGATCTTCCAGTTTTTCAATCGGCGCATCAGGATCTCTTTTCCTTCTGTGGCAGCTTTTGTCTTTTCTTCATTTAGAACCTGCTTGATCTTGGATTTTGCCTTGCTCGTCACGACAAATGAGAGCCAGTCCTGCTTCGGTTTCTGGTTCTTAGATCTTATGATCGAGACATGATCACCGTTCTGCAGCACGTGCTTTATTGTCACATTCCGGCCATTGACCTTTGCCCCGACACATGAAGCTCCAACCGCAGTGTGTATGTCGAAAGCAAAATCCAGGACAGTTGAACCGGCCGGCAGCTGCCGGATTTCACCTGCCGGAGTAAAGACAAATACCTCATCGGTATAAAGCCCCGACCTGACCTGGTCGATAAAGGCGTTATCCTCTTTTTCAGATGATTCCAGTATTTCCCTCATTTTTGTCAGCCAGGTGTCGAGCCCGCCCTCTCCCTTAATTCCCTTGTACTTGAAATGGGCAGCCAGTCCTTTCTCAGCGATCTCATCCATACGTACGGATCTGATCTGCACTTCAACCCATTTCCCTCTCGGACCAACTACCGTGGTATGAAGTGATTCGTAACCATTTGATTTCGGTACGGAGATCCAGTCACGCAGCCTGCTTGGATTGGGCTGGTAAAGATCGGTTACAATTGAATAGACCCTCCAGCAATCTGATTTCTCATGTTCAATATCGCTGTCAAGAATAATCCTTACAGCAAAAAGATCGTACACCTCGTCAAATTCCACTCCCTGCTTTTTCATTTTAAGCATTATAGAATGTATTGATTTAGTGCGACTTTTTATAGTGAATCTAAAGCCTTCCTTTACTAGCTTTTCACCAAGTGGCGCAGAGAACTCGCGTATCAGTTTGTTCCTTGAAGTAGTTGTCTGCCTTAATCTTTTCTCAACGTAAATGTATTGTTCAGGTTCAAGAAATTTTACAGAAAGATCCTCCATCTCCGACTTGATATTATAGAATCCAAGCCTGTGAGCCAGGGGAGCATAAAGGAAATAGGTCTCCGAAGCCAGAGGAAGACGCTCTTTTTCCGGTGCATTTTCAAGATGACGCATGTATTCCAGCCTCTCGACAAGCTTGATAAGGATAACCCTTACATCATCCGCAAGGCTTAACAGCAACTTCCTGAAGGTTTCGGGCTGATATGAAGCGCGCATTGAATCAATGCCTGTGATTCTTGAGAAGCCGTTCAGAATCTCAACGGTCTTGGCCCCGAATTCCTTTTCAATCTCCTGTTGTGAAAGATTAAGGCGGTTAAAGCAATCATGAAAAAGGGCCGGGATTATGGAGGTGACTCCCAGCCCCATTTCACCTGCAATTATTGATGCTACTGAAATGGAATGAAGAATTTCAGGTTCACCTGTGAGGATTAAATTATCACCGCAACATTTTACGGCAATATCAATAGCGTGCCTGATTTTTAGCTTTTCATCAGAATCAAGGTAACTCTTTATTGTTCTTAGCAAATCCCTGCCAGCCAGCTCTATTTTTTGTGCATCAACCACTTTACCTCGCAGTTAAATAAAACCGGTAAAAGTAATTAAATAAGACGCACTTTAACAATTATTAAACTGAATAAAAGGTTAAAAAGATTGGTTTCTTTATCCTTGAATTCCAGACAGGTGGTAATAGGTTAAAGGAAAAATCAGTCCTGTTTATTTTGGCGGATTCTTGTTTATCTTGTCAAGCTCTTTAAGTTCATCCATTCCTGTATCTTTTGAAAGCTCGGAAAGGCTTTTGAGATCAAGGTCACCTTTAATTGAAATCAGGGTGTTGTTGCCTGGTCCTCCCGAAATGACAAGAAGTTCGGAGATCCTGTCCCCTTTCTGCCTGACAAGGAACTTCGTAACGCTCTGCCCTTCCTTGACTACCATCAGTTCGTCATAGCCCTGAAAATCAGTTTTTGCACTAAGTTCTTTATAGAAATTGACTTTCTGGTTCAGGATTGAATCTTCAACCGAAAGAATCTTAATTGAAGTCAGCCGTCTGATCACATCATTACCCTCTTTGTTTTCTTCCTTTGGTGTGAAAAGGCTCAGCAATTTGCTTGAAATAATTACTGTTGTATAACCATCTTTTTCTGCGTGCCTGTCAAAAAAGTCATCAATCAGATTACTCTGGGCATTCAGTAAAGTGACCATACAAAGAAGTGTACCAAGAAGAATAATCTTTTTCATATTATGGATATTTAATTTTATCTTTTTGTTTTGTGTACTTTTTTTTTTCCTAAGGCTGCTTATTATTATTATTTTCTTATTATTCTTTATCGCTTTTCCTTATCAAATCAATTGCTTTATTTAACTTTCCTAATGGCCTCATTTTATGTTCTATAACTGTTGCTGGTTCACTGATTACCTCCAGGCTTTTCCGGGTGGCATTCTGTATCATTGAAATATGTTCAAGGGCCTGGGTTCCGTGATTAAGCCTGCCGGAGACATCCTTTAATATTTTCATTGCTTCAGCATAAGCGATTTCAGGATCAGAATAAGTGTCACGAGGTTCACTGTTGCTTCCAAAAAAGAAATAGGCGCCAAGAAGAATTGCAAGACCGGCAGCAATTCCCGTGACCGATAATAAAAATCTTTTTCGCCGATTAATTTCTTTAATCCTGCTATATTCATCAAGAGATGCTATAATCCTTTCCCCGAAATCTGCCGACGGTTCCGGTATATCAGAAGCCTTAGCATAATACCTGAAAATTTCCTTATCATATAGCATTTCTTCAGGTACGACATCCCCTGCAAAGTATTCTTTCAGCCTTTGCTCTTCTTCATTTGTGCACTCAGCGTCATAGTACTTCTTTAGCAGCTGCCTGATTTCATCTGCGTTCATATGAGTATTTTATAAATTCATCCCTAACCATTTTTCTGCCACGCGACAGGTTTACCCTTAAAGTATTTATGTTCTGGCTTGTCTTCTCAGAGATCTCCTCATATGAGAGCCCATCGATGTCTCTGAGCCGGAGGACCTCTTTGTATGCTTCCGGCAGGTTGTTGATTATTTCCCAGATTATTGAAAGTGTCTCGCTCCTCTCCATCTTTTCATCCGGAGAAGGTTCGTCCGACAGGAAAGGTCCAAAGGTGTTTTCACCGGCGTTGTCGATGTGTTTCCTCTTTCTGATCTGGTCGATGCAAAAGTTCCTGGTCATTGTACTGGCAAGAGCCTCAATGCTGTCGTATTTATCAAGAGATTCATTCATCTTCCAGAGTTTTACAAAGACCTCCTGAACTGCATCTTCGGAAGCTGACTGATCTTTAAGAAAATGGTACGCCTGAACATATAGTTTACGGCTGATTCTTATCACCAGATTATTAAATTCAGTCCTGGTCATCCGAGGATAATCATTTATTCATTCAGGCAAAGATAGTTCACTGTCCGGATAATTATTAATACCGGTTGCCGTTCTCTGTTTGCCGGTTTATAAAATAAACATCAGCAGGTGATTGGAATCCGGCAACAAGATAAATCAGTTACTAACTGCAGTCAGACATCCTTTGCCATGATGGCTGCAAAAGTCGGATGACAGTTTTTTTGCTTCCCTTAAGGTCATATCTCCTTTTATCTGGATCACCAGATTATCTTTTCCTCCTCCGACTAACAGGAATTCCCTGAATCTGTCTCCTTCGCTTCTGACCAGCATCCTCAAATCCTGGTCAGAATTCCTGATTCTCATGAATTCTTCATAATCTGAAAGATTAATATCATTCATAACGATATCATAAAAGTTGTCAATTTTCATATTGTGATCGTCCTGTGCAAGAATTCTTAATTCAGTTATTTTACATGGCAGCGAATCAAAGTCGCTGTCATCACCGAGAGATTTAACCATCTTTAGCAGGTCCCCGCTTAAGGTAACCGTTGTAAAGCCTTTTGCACCGGCATATTTGTTGAATAATGCATCAACAGACCTTTGCCCGAAGGCGCCAGTCAGAGCAGCTGATAATAAAAAGATACAGGCAATTCTTTTCATGACAGATAATTTTAAAAGTTTGAATTTGTTCGTTTATCTGCATGACGTATTGTCCTGAATTTCATTACAGGATTTTAAAAAAATCTCTTAATTATTGATCCCGGGTAAGGAGTAATCAGTCAGTTATTTCAGTGGAGATTTCGGCTCACGGGCCATTTCGACATAATATGAATGGTCGACGAATGTTGGTAGAATTCTCTGGAAAAGAGCAGTCAGCCTGCCGTCCCATGTCAGTAATTTGTTTCTTTTCTTCTTTCTGATGCCTTTCAGAACCCACTTAGCAACATATTCCGGCGTTTTAAGTTTGTTTTCATCACGCGGTGAGGCGCCCTGTTCGGAACCGTCTGCAGTGAGAGCATGCTTTCTTATTTCGGTGGCTGTGAATCCGGGAGCTATTATCATGACGTGTAGGCCCCGGTGCAGGTTTTCTATCCTTAATGTCTCAAGAAATCCATGAATTGCAAATTTTGAGGCAGAGTAACCTGTCCGGCCCGGCAGTCCGTGAAATCCTGCTACTGATGATACGCCAACCAGTGATCCTTTGTTAGCGATCAGGTACGGAAGTGCATATTTTGTGCAATAAACTGTTCCCCAAAAGTTTACATCCATCAGTCTGTGAAGTACCCTGAGGTCTACATCATCGAACAATGCTCTCATTGAGATGCCTGCATTATTGATCAGGATATTGACAGTGCCATATCTGGAAACGGCGGTTTCAACAATATGCCTGCAATCGTTCTCAATTGAGACATCAGCTTTGACGAAACAGGCCTCGCCTCCGGATTTCTTAATACTATTGGCAATTTCCGAAAGCTTTGATTCGGAACGTGCCGCCAGCACAACCTTGCTCCCATTCCGGGCAAATTCCCGGGCAACTGCCTCACCTATCCCTGAGGAAGCTCCTGTGACAATCACAACCTTGTCTTTGAATATGTTTTCCATATAGCCCTTAAGATGAAAAGCCGGGATGCAAAATAAACATTTTTAAGACTCCAGGCAATTAGTGTTTTCTTATTTTAATATAGAATAATTCTTTGCTTGAAACGAATTTTCTTCTAACTTTGCACCGCAAATAAATCAAGGCAGATTCAGTAGCTCAGGTGGTAGAGCACATCCCTTTTAAGGATGGGGTCCTGGGTTCGAATCCCAGCTGGATCACAAAAAAAATGCTCCGTGAGGAGCATTTTTTATTTAACCGCCGTGTAACAGGGGTGGTTTCACAGCATGACTTGGGTCAGTCCAGGCTGGACTAAGAATATGATGCTTTTAATGCTTTACAGGTTCCTGTTGTTTTTCTTAAATCTCCGATAAGCTTCATTCTTCACCTTTATATTATGTTTGGAATAATACGCCCGGTTCCTTCCAAGCTGCGTATTGTCCAGAAGCATCAGACCTCTCAGCTCACTCCGCGACTTCCTGGCTGAAGAGCAACCTGTCAACGATCCTACCAGTAAAAGAATTATAATCAGCGCTATTATCAGCTTTCTCATTCTGCAGCATTTTATTAATTTACCCGTAGTGAAAGAACTTAAGGACTGAACTCTGCTGACACCTATCAATCAATCAATCAATCATCTTTGTCGTTTTAACGTAATTTTCCGGAAAAAGTTACCTGAAGATTATAGTTTTATGGTTCTGCTCAATCTCAGTTAACAGTATTTAGAAGATTGCATAAAAAGAGGCCGTCTCAAAACAATAAGTGAGACGGCCTCTTTGCTCTATGTATTTCAGTGGCTTATAAGATATTAAATCCTTAAGCTTAAACAGATGAGGCAGTTTCTGCAAAAAATATCACCAGCCTTCCGGGATTCTCCGCTACCCGGGTTCACAATTTTACAGGATTGCCATCCGGGTCAACCTCAATAATTTCGAAGCCGGTTTCTTTTAATCCGCTGAGTATTTTTGATTTATCACCGACAATAATATAAACAACCTGATCAGGCTTGATGATCTGATTCCCAATTTGTTGCAATTGATCGCGGGTCAATCCCCTGATTTTCGAATCATAGGTTTTGAAATAATCGTCACTCAAATTAAAAGAAACTTTTTCATCCAGTGAGCTTGCAACCGATCTGTTGGTTTCCCATCTGCCCGGCATTTTCAGAATCATGTTTTTCTGAACCCTGGTAAATTCATCAGTCGTAACTGGTTTGTCACCTACTATCGAAGTCAGCTCCTTCTGGATTTCCTGTACAGATTCCTTTGTTTTGTCATTCTGAACCGAGACATAGGCAATGAAAGGTCGCTGGCCTTTGGCGTCCCAGACAAAACTGCTGGCACCATACGACCAGTGCTTGTCTTCCCTGAGATTCATATTCAGTCTTGACACAAAATCACCTCCGAAAATATTGTTCAGTGCTGACAATGCCGGTTGAAAAACCTGTCCGTAGGGGCCGATCAGATATGTGGCTAGAATAACTGACTGGATCGATTCAGGCCTGTCGATCAGAAAGATCTTTTTAGCCTGGGAGCTTTTCGAATCAGCTATTTCGTTTTTAGGAACTGTACCCTTCTTCCACCCTGAAAGTTTAGCTTCAAGCATTGAAACCAGATTCGCCATCTCGACATCACCGACAACAACAAGAGTGGCATTGTTTGGTTTTAACCATGTATTATAAAAACTATGAACATCATCAAGGGTAATTGTATTTAATGTGGATTCGTAACCCGATCCTGTCAAAGGATTACTGTACGGATGTCCTTTGTCGTAAAGTATCTTTGGAAAAACACGCAAAGCGATTCCTACCGGCTCAGCTTTTTCCTGCAGGATTGCATCCAGATGCTCTTTTTTCAAACGGTCAAACTCTTTTTGCAGGAAGGATGGATTTAGCAGGACATCAGCAAACAGGTCGAGAGTAGGATCTAAAGTCTGTTTAAGAGTTGTAAAATCTACATATGATTCATCCAGGTCGGCGCCCGTATAGAGTGAAGCACCAAGGATCTGGAGCTTATCACTGATCTGAAGCGACGATAGATTTTTTGTTCCTTCATCAAGCAGGTCCATTGCCAGGTTTGCCAGCCCGGGCTTTGACTGAGCATCAGTGGAGAATCCTGCATTAATTATCAGGTTTCCGACAATCGTCGGTACACCCTTTCGCTGTGCCAGAATTACGTTTAATCCATTCTTAAGGGTTGCTTTCTGCAATGTCGGGAAAGAGGATGGTACAGGTGTCCCCAGATCAGGCAACTTGCTTCGGTCAACGCCGGCGCCTGTAGCTTTAAGCGACGGAAAAGGCTTGCAAACCAACACATACTTGCCTGAACTGAGCCATTCCCTGCATACTTTTTGTATCTCTTCCGGAGTGGCTTCTGCGACATATTTCATAGTAGTTTTATAGAAGTCAGGGGACCCACCAAAAACCTGATTTGTGGCAAGAATATCCGATTTTCCGCCAAAACCGCCTATTCGTTCAATACCTTTCAGAAAACCTGAAAAGTAGTTTGACCGTGCCATTTCCACTTCCTCCTGGGTTGGTCCCTTTTCAAGAAATTCCCGGAGGACGTCATTCATTGTTTTTTCCACCTCTTCTGCCGACTTGTCCGCCTTTACCATTGCGCCAATATAAAAGTTGCCGGATATTTCCCGCGCATCTAAATAAGAATATGCCGCGCTGGCAGTCTGGTCCTCATATACCAGTTTCTTGTAGAGTCGCGAAGATTTTCCTGTTGACAATATATCCGTTGCCATATTCAGCAGTGTTGCCTCCCTTGAACCCCACTGGGGAACATTCCATTCCATCGTTATTCTTGCTTCAGGAACACGGTCTTCATAATACCCTCTTGTATCCTCTGTCCTTTTTGCAATATTCAGGACAGGCTTGACAAGTGATGGCCCGGGTGGAATATCTCCAAAATATTTTTTTACCTTTTCAAGGATTTCTTCGGGTTTGATATCGCCGGCAATACTTAAAACAGCATTTGAAGGGCCATAATAGGTCTTAAACCAATCCTTCACATTATCAAGACTTGCTGCGTTCAGATCATCCATCGACCCGATTACAGTCCACGAATACGGATGTCCCTTGGGATAAGATGCCTGAGTTACAATTTCTTCTTCACGGCCATAGGGCTGATTCTCGCCCTGACGTTTTTCATTCTGAACAACACCCCTTTGTTCATCAAGCTTTGCCTGGTCAATTGCTTCCACCAGATGACCCATTCTGTCACTTTCAAGAAACAGAACCTGGTCAAGTCCAGCAGTGGGAACGTTCTGGAAGTAATTTGTACGGTCATTGCTTGTGGTCCCGTTAAGATCAGTCGCGCCAATGCTTTCCAGAGCCTTAAAATAATCAGTGTTAAAATGCTCGCTGCCATTGAACATCAGATGTTCAAAAAGGTGGGCAAATCCGGTTCGTCCCGCCTTTTCATTTTTAGATCCTACATGATACCAGATATTTATAGCAACAATAGGAGCCTTGTGATCCTCATGTACAATAAGAGTTAATCCATTATCCAACACGTACTTTGTGTAAGGAATGTTAATCTGATCAGGACTAAAATAGGACGTTTTTTGTCCAAATCCCGTCAGAGCTGCTGATGCTGCCAACAGGAAGACAATAATGATTTTGTTTGTTTTCATGTGTGATTTTTAAGGTTAAATAAATGTAATGGTTTTCGATACACAGAAATTTTTTCAGGTTATTAGTTGTTAGTCTGTTCAAAGTTAAGTCATGGCAAGGCCAAATTCAAATTTATCTTGACTCTGCTTAAATATTTTATTCTTAATGTAACTGTGACCTGTCTGAGAGCCGGCGGACCCCATGACTGCCTGCCGACGCGGTTAGTATTGAAAAAATGGGCAAGGATGTTCTTGATGTATCAATTCTTCCGGATGAAGTAAAAAATATCCTTAACCACTGAGTTACACTGAATTTTCACGGAATTAATACTGCTTTTTAACCGTGAATACTCCGTGAAACTCTACGGAACCTCCGTGGTTTATAACTTCAAAGTTATTTTATTACAGATTAAATCCCGAAATCTCCACAGCCGGCTTCTCTCCTCTGGTATCAGCATCTTTAAGTTCCATGGTAATTATTTTTTCTTCTCCTGGCATCAGTGAGATATAATTGTCACTGTAGAATACAGGCAGCAATCTGCTGCCGCTGGATTTCCCTGTAACCTTAAGCCGTATCATAAGAGCCGGAGTTTTTGTGTTATTTCTCAGAGTGGTTGTAAGGAGCCATTTATCTGATTCCTTTTTAACTGTTGTGGTTGTTGTAAGCTCAATCCTGGGCAACTTGCGCAAAGCCTTGTAATTCCCATCTTCAAGACCTCTCCAGTAGAAATTGTCGGATATTATCCTGTTGCCCTCACTGAGAGTAAGTTTTATGAAATGTACCTGTGAAAGGCTTTCAGGAAACTTAAGCCTGAAACACTTTGCAGTTGAATCTTCCTTACAGACAAGGTCTGTTTCTTTTTCCCATTGAATTGTTCCGTCCATATTAAAGATCTGGGCACGGGCTTTCAGTCCGGTTTTGTTTCCAACGCTGTAGTTAACC
Organism: uncultured Bacteroidales bacterium; assembly: GCA_963789985.1. Classification (GTDB taxonomy): domain Bacteria; phylum Bacteroidota; class Bacteroidia; order Bacteroidales; family VadinHA17; genus LD21. The sequence goes on from CAWBNA010000019.1 coordinate 576,188, forward strand.
ACTTCCACATTATTGTAAACAGGGTTCCACTGGATATGAATTGGTTCTGAGGCTTTTTTGCATCCGAAATATGCAGCCGTAGGCTCAAGATAATAATCATAAGTCTGCCATACCAGCGATGGCCATGCAGGGTGACTCATCCAGAGCAGAAGGCCCTGTCGGAATGAACTGCGCCCTTCAAACATGGCACGGTAACCATTGTAATTTATCCATTGGGCAAGTTCAGTAAACTCTTTTGCATTTGCCGGTGGACCAAATCCTTTTTCAATCATCTGGTTAAATGACGAAGCGCCCTGTGCCCCATCGTAGCAGTAATCATGAAGCCCCCATTGGTTGTTTTGAGGCCAGATGGCGTTCTCAGGCAACATCTGCTTAAGGCTTTCATAAGTCATCACATTTGGCATGCCCCTCTCGCTGTGAAGCTTGTTATACCCGTATAACAGGAAATAATCCCTTACAGGAAGAGCCCTGTATGGTCCGCCCCCGCTTACCACACCGAATGCTGAATTTGAGATATAATGAATCCCAGGGTTCAACTCACGGATCATTGAACGCAGTGCCGTATCAATGACATCAGGCGGATTTCCTTCATTTCTGCCTACATAAATGGCAACAGACGGATGGTTTCTTATGCGCTTCACGAGGTCTGTTGCATTATCTATGAACATCCGGGGATTTTCAGGATTCGGTCCGTCAACAGGATTGGCGAGCCAGAAATCCTGCCAGACCATGATCCCATAACGGTCGCAGGCTTCATAAAACTTATCATCTGCTGTCTGTCCGACCCAGTTCCTTATCATTGTAAAATTCATGTCTGAATGATATGCCACTGCAGCGTCATATTCCCTACCTCTGTATTCAAGGTTTGATTCGGAGAATCCCCAGTTACCTCCGCGGCCTATGAAACGTCGTCCATTTATGTAAATATTCAGTATCTGATTGTCTTCAGTATAGTGCATTTCATGGATACCTGACCTGAATTTTACAGCATCAGAAACTGAACCATTCTCATTTTTGAACACAATTGAAATATCATAAAGGTTCTGATGTCCATATCCTTTCGGCCACCATAATTTTGGGTTAACAATGTGAAGAACCTCATTTGTTAACGTATTAAATTTAAGTACTTTATATACATTAGCTTCAAGCGATACTTTCTGATTGAAAGAAACATTTCCAAAACTGCATGCAAGAGTACCGGTCACAGGCTCAGGCTTGTGATTTACCAGTGTCAGTTCCAGACTGACATCGGCAGACGTCGTATCAGGAAGAGGAAGTTTAGTTGTGACATACGGATCTTTGATTGTAACATACCCTTTGGTGACGAGATAAACATCATTCCATATTCCGATGTTCCTGCCCCTTATGGTCGGTATCCAATCCCATCCAACCGATGCATGGTAAGTCGGGTTGTCTGCGCCCAGAACACCCCCGTTCTTGTCCGGGGTGCTCAGTGTCTGCTCCGTGATTATTCCAATGTTGTCATTTTTATGAATAAGGACCGCTATTGCATTTGTTTTTCCCGGTTCAATAAAACTGCTGACATCGAACTGTCCCCTGATAAAAGCGCCTTCAATCCTTCCGGCATTCTTACCGTTGACGAATATGTCAGCCTTCCAGTTGATCCCATCAAAATTCAGCAAGAGATTTTCCTTCTTAAAATTGGAAGGTACATGAAATTCATCCCGGTACCAGAAATCAGAATTGAAGAACGATTCTGAAATCATCAGCTGGTTATCGCCAAAATTGGGATCAGGAAGAGCGCCTGCGTTCCAATAGCTCACAAGTGCGGTACCCGGAACAGTAGCCACAACCCAGCTGCTGTCGGCGAATCCGGCTGATGAAATGGCATCGCCGGCCGCATTGACTTCAGATGCCCTTTCTATTTTCCATTTCCCTCCTGATAATTGCAGCCTGTTTTCTGAAACTGAAGGTCCCGGTTTTGGTACAGGCACCAATCCTCCTTTTCCAAAAACTTCAAGTTCACTGAGAATGTATCTCGTTCCATTTGCAGGCTCTTTCATCACTATTTTGACATACCGGCCAGTCTGATTGCCTGTTTTTATTTCGTCTGTCGTCTTGTCCCCTCCGGGAAGTTCTGCAATGTTCTTCCAGTTCACGGCATCATCCGAAACCTCGACCGAGCCTTTTGTCGCTTTGTTTATCCAGCAGAGTTTAATGGCGTCAAAGGTGCTTTTTGACCCGAGATCAACATAAACCCATTCCTCTCCTGTCCCGGCACTCATCCATGCGCTGCAGAATTCATGCGATGGTGTCATCCTGAGCCTGGAGTTGTTAAGAAAAAAATCCAAATCGCCGAAATTCCAGACTCTGGCAGCTGGAAACGAGAGGGTTATCCTGTAATAATGATAAGCGACAGGTTTTTGAAGGTCAAATGTCAGGTTGATGAGTCTTTCTTTTTCAGGTGGCTTAAAACTGAATGTGAATGAGGGTTTTGGGGCAGTTGAGTCGCCCTGCGGTCCAAAGAATGCTGCAAATGGATTTGGCGGTCTCTTTCCGCCCTTCCTGCTGCCAGCATTCATGGCCGCTGCCATGGCTGCAAATGGATCAGGTTTTTCCTTACCGGGAAGTCCGTTTCCCTTTAGTTGTTTCAGCTCATTCCATTTAATGCCGTCATCTGATCCAAGGCAGGTAAAGGTCCATACTCCCTGCTTCTTTTCGTCATATGTCAAATGGCCATTTAGGTTTATTCTGGTTACTTCCGGAAGATTCTTTGCCTTGTTGATATCGAGCTGCACCCATATATTGTTTCCTTCAACTCTGATCTCAGTGGCGCTGTTATTATCAAGAAGAAATTCCCTCTCATTTTTTGAAATAACTCCGCTACTGGTTGAAAGTGAGATTGTTGAAGGCATGGTTGTAGCAATAATGCCATCAGTGACAAGCTGTGCGGTAAGGTTATAATCATAGCTCGAGGAATGCCAGGCGGGCCGCATCAGGGCAATATTGCGGTAATTTATGTTATCAGGGACAAGCTCAGGTGAAAAATCCTCAGCAGGATTGCCCGGATAAATTCCGACACCCTTTGAATAACTGACTGCCTTTTGTCTGCAGCCTGAAACAAGGGTGACTATGATAACAGTAATAAGAAAAATGGATTTTGATATTGAGTTTTTCATTTCTTATCGTATATGTATGGTAACCGAATTCAATGCTTTTGCGAGGCAAGCTCTCCGTGCATGGCTTTCTCAAAGAATTGCCCGCTGCCTGTGAGCTCGTATGTATCCCACGATTTCAGCAATCTTGGCCCCCATTCAGGATCAAAAACCCAACAGACCCAGCTTATCCCCTTGCTTTCGAGATAGCTGATTATCCTGCTGCCATAATGGTCGTCCGTAACTGTCTGCCCGGGAGCCAGGTCAAACCCGAACTCTGTTGCCATTACAGGGTATTTTGCAGCTGCAAACCCGAAATTCTCCTCCCATTTGGGTTCCCATGGCCTGCTGCGTTTAAACTCATAGGGATGAGTGACGTATGCTACCCCTTCAGCATTTATCGGGTCATTCAGCAGTGGTGTCAGATCGTATGCCCAGTCAAAACCTGCGACAAGAGGAATTGTTTCACTGTCATATGACCTGATAAGACTGATTATGTCTTCATTGATTTTTTTCCATTCCGTCCATGTGATGCTTCCAAGCTGGCCCCTGTAAGTGGTAGGTTCATTGAAGATTTCATAAAAAGCGACAGTGTTGTTCCCTTTGAAATGGCTTGCAATTGTTCTCCAGAACTCGTATGTTTCCTGTTTTGAAGTATTATACATGGGATTCTGGAAGAGTCCCATTTCAAGGTTGCCAATTGAATGCCAGTCAATTATCACATACATCCCGAGATCGGTGCACCAGTCTACTGCCTGGTCAAGCAATTCAAGGTACTTCTCCGGGGTCCTTTCCCGCCAGGCTACAGGGTGAACGGGAATTCTTACGATCATGGCTCCGGTCTCCTTTACTTTTTCAAAATGCTTTTTGTTCCAGTGACCCTGTCGCTCAATTTTATCAGGATCGGAAATCGAAACTCCCCTGAAAAGGATAGTTTTTCCGTCAGAATCTTGAAATTTGCTGCCGCTGACTTTTATAAGCTTCAGCTCCTTAGCTTTGGGATTGGGTTGTGGATTCCGGTACGGTACATCCTGATACCATGGCTTTGATTCCTGGGCACCTGCGCTCTGAAGCACCAGGATCAGAAGCACAGTAATTGAGATGAATACAATCTGTTTATTCATTATTTGATCAGTTATTATTATAGGATTAATTGGCAAATTCATTAAAAGCGATCAGGTTTCCCAAAGTGACAAAATAAATTTCAGAAAAAAAACTGAAAAACCGGCAGACAATAAAAAAAGCTGTCAATGGCAGCTTTTTAAAGATATTTTCCTGCGATTATTCATCTTGAAAGAACCGGGATCTGACGGTTAATGGATTCCTCAAGCGATATAAGAGTTTCTGTCCTGACCACCCCCGGGATATTCTGGATCTTGTTGGTGAGTATATCCCTTAAATGTTCATTGTCGTGGGTATAGGCCTTGAGGAACAATGAATAATTCCCGGTTGTATAATGACATTCTATAATTTCCGGGATTTCCCTGAATTTTTTTATGACCTCGCGGTAGTGACCGGGATGGTCGAGATAGACCCCGATATATGCACATGTTTTAAAACCAACGAGAACCGGGTCGACTTTGAACTCAGAACCTTTAATAACACCGATTTTAATAAGTCTCTGTACACGCTGATGAATAGCAGCACCCGATACATTGCACTCGCGGGCTACTTCGAGATAAGGGATCCTGGCATTTTTTGTAATTATATCAAGTATTTTCTTGTCAAGATTGTCGATTTGAATGTTTTCTGCCATTTTGGAACAAATTTTAAATAGAAAGTGATATTTTGTTTTAACGGTCCACAAATTTAAAGCAAAAATATTATAATTTATAAGTAAAACAAAAATGTTTTACCTGCCGGTCATATTTGTTTCAAAACACCGGAAACTGTTAAATATCTGTTTTATAGTTATTTTCCCTGCCTGTTTATAATACCTGTTATATCCCCGATGCTCCTGAATCCTTTAAGGTTCAGATATTCTTCAATTCCCTCCAGTATTTTAACCGAGCTCATAGGATCGATGAATGAAGCTGTACCGACCTGTATGGCGCTTGCCCCTGCAATTAAAAATTCCAATGCATCGGAAGCCGTCATAATTCCCCCCATGCCGATTACGGGAATTTTCACTGATCTGGCTACCTGCCACACCATCCGCAGGGCAACAGGTTTTATTGCAGGGCCCGAAAGTCCTCCCGTAATAGTCGAGAGCGACGGCTTCATTTTTCTGATGTCAACAGCCATTCCAAGAAGAGTGTTGACCAGCGAAACCGAATCAGCACCTTCTTCTTCCGCAATTTGAGCAAATTCAACAATATCGGTCACATTTGGCGAAAGTTTGACAATCATTACCTTTGAATATACCGGCCTTACGGCCCTTATCACTTCTCTTGCAGAAACCGGATTTGTACCGAAAAGCATCCCTCCCATTTTAACGTTCGGGCATGATATATTAAGCTCTATGGCACATATCCCGGGAAGTCTGCCGATCCTCTCTGCAACCGCCACATAATCGTCAATGCAGCTTCCATTCACATTCACAATCACATTTGTATCGTATGCGGCTACCCTTGGATAGATATTCTGTTCGAAATAATCAATTCCCTTGTTCTGAAGGCCCACTGTATTCAGCATGCCTGAAGGTGTTTCTGCCATCCTGGGATAAGGATTGCCTTCTCTTGGCTCAAGGGTCGTCCCTTTCAGGATTATCCCTCCGAGGCGTGAGACGTCAAAAAAATCATCAAATTCCGAACCGTTTCCGAAAGTTCCGGATGCCGTCAGTACCGGATTCTTAAAGTGGAGATTGCCTATGTCGATCCCAAGGTTTACCATTTCAGCATTTTTATATCGAACACGGGTCCGTCAGTACAGGTGCAAAGATTCCCGCTGACCGTATTTACGACACAGCAAAGGCACACACCAATCCCGCAAGCCATGAGATTCTCGAGCGAAACCTCACAGTTAACTTCATTTTTGCGGCAATAGTCTGCAACAGACCTCATCATCAATTCAGGACCACAGCAGTATATGCGGTCGAAATGTTTTTCCCTGAGAACAGGATGCTCTGTAATATATCCCTTTTCTCCTTTCGATCCGTCCTCGGTTGTAAGACTTACCTCACCTATTTCAAGACACTCTTCATACTCAATTATACGGCTGCTGTTTCTAAACCCCAGAAGAATTTCAGGGCTGAAGCCTTTTGATCTTAAATACTTACCCAGGAAAAGCAATGGAGCAACGCCGCAGCCTCCCCCGGCAAGCAGTATTTTATCTTCCGGTAAGGGAAGGCTGAATGAATTTCCCAAAGGATATACAAGGTTCAGCTTATCTCCCTTTTTAAGCTCTGAAAGTGCTTTTGTGCCTTCTCCTGCAATCTGAATGAGGAGTTTGATCATGTTTTTTTCATAATCCGAATCATGTACTGAAAACGGACGCCGAAGAAACGTTCCGGGACTCCCTTCAACCTTTGCCTGCACGAACTGACCAGGTTTTAATTCAGGGAGATAGTTATTTCCAAGAAGCTCCAGAACAAAGATATCATCGTTTAATGACCTGTTGACAGTTACTGTGAAATCATCAATTCGCTTTGACATCAGGAGCAATTTTCTTGCAAAGATAACCAATGAAACATAATTAAAAAAGGCAGCCTAATCTTTCCTTTTGTGATATTCATTAAAGCTGCCGTCGGAATAAAACCAGACTATCTTTATTACATCCGGTTCATAACTGATTCGGTTTGCAGCCTCTTTATTGTCATTTCCAGAGGGTATGCCATCAGAAACTGATTTTTTAACAGACTTAACCTCAGCGTCTACAGGTGATTCAAATGTGCCATTTTCAAGTCCGTTAAACAATGTTGGTTCATAAATTTCTTTATACATCTCACCTTTACCGAAAAGGAGCCATTCCGTGGACAGGTAATTGTATTTTTCAAGCATTTTAAGCACAAAATCAAGACTGGGATTATTCCTGCCCGAAAGAATATGGGAAATACCTGAAGGCTGAACGCCTATTTCTTCAGCAAACTGTGATGAAGATTTATTTTCTTTCTTTAAAAACTCAAGTATCCGTTCCTTCATTACTTTAAATATTGATACTTACAAATGTAAATATAATCTGAATTACATGTGTAAATTTAAAGTTTTACATTTGTAATTATCAGGAAGTCTATTGCTTTCTGTCAATTCAGCTTCTTCTGTAACCGTTTGAATATCTGAATTATAATTAGTAATAATATATACATTAATACTTGAGGTTAGGAAATTATTATTCTGGTAAACAATGAGTTAATTGCAGTTTCTAAACACATTTAGACGCATAATCCATCTTTTTACGTGCTATAAAGAGAAATTAATGCAGATTATCCTTGTAAATTATCTGGAATATAACATATTAGTGATTATTAAATTTATTTTCAAATAATATTTACAATTGTAATTTTAAATCTTAAAATTATGCAATTACATTTGTAAATAAAGAAGCAAAACGACAACTTTACAATTGTAAACTATATGATATATACATTATTTGGAGTTACATATTCCTTAAAACAAGAGGAATAGATTCTTAAGGATCTCTTATTGCGGATTTATCAATTAAAGGTTGCCGCCAGGGCGGTTTTTACTGATCAGGATTGTATTAACAGTCAAATATTAAATTCTGGCGAAGTTCAGAAAGCGGCTTTGAAGTTTAAAGCCCCATATAATCTGATCCTATTCGGTTCTAAAGTCCTTTGCAGCTTTTTCATCAAACTCCTTTTCGGAGCGTGCGATAACAGCGGTGGCAAGACAGTTACCTATTACATTCACCGATGTCCGGCCCATATCCATGAGTACATCAATGCCGAGGATCATTATAACAGGTTCGACCGGAAGCCCAAAGCTTACTGCCGTTCCCAGCAAAATCACCAGAGCGGCCCTTGACACTCCTGCAACTCCTTTGCTGGTCAGCATAAGTGTAAAACAGATTATAAGCTGTCTGTCGAAAGGAAGACTGATACCGGCTGCCTGAGCGACAAAAACAGTAGCCAGCGAAAGGTAAAGTGTGGTTCCGTCCAGGTTAAAGCTATACCCTGTGGGAATAACAAAAGAGACTATTTTCCTCGGTATTCCGAATTTTTCCATCGATTCCATGGATGACGGCAGCGCTGATTCTGAGTTTGATGTGGCAAAGGCAATGGTTGCGGGTTCAGACACTGCACTTGCAAATTGTTTTAATGGGATCCTGAAAATCAGGGTCACGGGAACCAGTACAAAAACAAGAAATGCAATGAGTGCAACATAGAGTGTCGCCACCAGCTTAAACAAATTGTACATGACATCAAGACCCATATGGCCTATAGTATAGCTTATCGCAGCAAATACTGCAACCGGGGCAAAGTACATGACTATGTTGGTGAATTTGAACATCACCTCGGCAAGGCTCTCGCAAAACCTGATCACAGGCACACGCTGCTTTTTCCTGACCATTGCTGTTGCAATGCCGAAAATAAGGCTGAAAATGACGATCTGGAGGACTTGTCCTTCAAAAATTGCTTTTGCAATGTTCTCAGGGAATATATGAACTATAAAATCTCTTGCTGACTGGGTCTTTATTGACGGAACTGCCGATGTATCAGGGTTTGGAGGCAATACAATGCCAACCCCGGCCTTGCTCAGATTGATGGCAACAAGTCCTATGAACAGGGCTATTGTAGAGACTACCTCAAAATAAAGTATTGATTTCCAGCCCATCCTTCCTACCTGTTTGATATCGGCATGGCCTGCAATCCCGACAACAAGTGTTGAAAAGATAAGAGGAGCTATTATTGTTTTTATCATCCTGAGGAAGATATCGCTTAAAAACTGAAGTTTCTGGGCTATCGACGGAATATCATACCCAAACTCAGCCCCTGCAATCATCCCTGCAAGTATCCATGTAGTAAGGGACCTCCTGTGAAATGAAAAAATGATAAACAATACGACACATAGAACTCTGAAAATAAGGAGTATATTTAATGGTATCTCAACAATATGATAAGCCTGAAGTAAAATCAGGAAAACGGTTATTGCAATTGCTCCTGCAAGGACAAAAGGAAACAGCTTCCAGGCTTTCTTCATAGAGTATTTATAACCATTCAGACCTGATAAAAGGAGGACGCTTTATATCAATGCAGTTTAGAAAACAAATGAAATGCGGATTTCCGGGTCTCCATAAAGGGCATAGTCCGAATCGTTCAGGGCCCAAAGGAACGTCAGGTTAATGGATGACCTCTGGCCAATCTGTTCCCTGATCCCTCCGCCTGCAAGAAATGTGCCTTCAAGGAATCTCCCGGTTGCGTCAGGTTCAGGCTTGAAAACATCCGATTGGAGGCTCAGCACTTCGTACTCTCCATGCAGAAACAATCCCGCGTGTATCCCAATTGGAATTATATTGTTAAGGTCCTGAAGGAACAAGTATTCAAGGTAGGTTCTGCCACCATAAATCGTAGTCTGGAAACCAGGATTCTTGTAATATTTGAAATCGGGACCAACAGCAATACCCAGGCGGGGAAGCAACCAGATTCCGACAACCGGACTCACTTCAAGATCGGTTATTGTTCCGAATTGAAGCCCGAATCCGCCGCCGTAAAAAAGCCTGTCCTTTAAAGGAGGCACTTCTCTCCGCGTCTGCTGTCCGTACACCAGGGAAAAAGAAAACAACAGCATAGCGGATACCAGAATAAGTGTACGACATAAACTTAAACTGTTATATCTTCTGTCATTTGCCGGTTTCATGTCAACTATTTTATAACTTTATAACCTTATATAAATGTCCGACAAATAAACAAAAAAAAGTGTTACCTTATTATAACTCACCCTAATGAATTTTATTATTACAGGCGGTTCAAAAGGCATTGGAAAAGAGATCGTTTTGAAGATGGCCGGGAATAGTGATAACCAGATAATTGCCACAGGAAGAGATGAAAGTGCTTTAAAAGCGCTGGTTGGGTCCTGCAAAAACGGGAATGTATCTTATCTGAGGCAGGATCTGTCAGAGGATGCCAATATTACGGAAGCAACCAGAGAGGAGGTTTTCAGTCGTTTCAGCAGGATTGATATTATGATTAATTGTGCGGGTGCACTTGTGGTGGATGATTTCATGAAAATCTCCGGCCCGGACGCAAGGATGATGATGGAAACAAATTTTTTTGGCCCGGTCTCCATGATCAGGCTTCTTGTCCCACTGATGTCTGAGGGGTCGCATATAGTAAATATCTCCAGCATGGGAGGATTCCAGGGAAGCTCAAAATATCCGGGTATGGCTTATTACAGTGCATCAAAGGCAGCACTGGCATGCATGACGGAGTGTCTGGCAGTCGAACTGAAGGACCGTGGAATAAGCGCCAATTGCCTTGCACTGGGATCAGTGCAGACTGAAATGTTTGAAAATGCATTCCCGGGGTTTAATGCTTCCGTAAAACCTGCGGAAATCGCATCCTTTATTGCGTACTTTTCAGTTAACGGGAACAGGCTCTTCAACGGAAAAGTAATACCCGTTGCGGTAAGTGATCCATAACAGGTTACGAATAAACTTTAACCTGAATTTTTCCGTCAAGCGCCAGCAATCCGTTAAAAGCAAGTGCTCTGATTTCATCCTCTCCCGGATAGACCACTACCCTGGCTATAAAGCCAACCATGGCTTTGACTCTGTCAACATGCCCCTGCTGATTTGCAAGTCCGCCAGTAAGTATAATTGCATCCACCGACCCATGTAAAACTGTAGCTGCAGCTCCTATTTCCTTTCCGATCTGGTAAGCAAGTGCATCCCTGATGAGAACAGCCTTTGAGTTACCATTATCTGCCATGTCGCATACCTCAATAAAGCTGTTTGTACCGAGATAAGCCACCATCCCCCCTTTCCCTGAAATCATCAATTCAAGCTCCTGATTTGTATATTTTCCGCTGAAGCACAGATCCACCAGCGGACCTGAGGGTAAACCGCCAGACCGTTCCGGTGAAAAAGGCCCGTCTCCGTGCAGGGCATTGTTAACATCGATGACCCTGCCCATTCTGTGAACACCTACACTTATTCCACCTCCCATATGCGCCACGATAAGGTTCAGGTCTTCATACTTTCTGCCGATTGAACCGGCATATTTCCTGGCAACCGATTTTTGGTTTAGGGCATGGAAAATAGAAACCCTTTCGATGTCCGGGCATCCTGATATTCTTGCAACAGGCTGAAGCTCATCGACAACGACAGGGTCGACAATAAAAGCAGCTGCGCCCTCCAGAGATGCCGCAATATCATCGGCAATCAGGCCTCCGAGATTGCTTGCATGCTGACCCATGATTCCTGCCATAAGATCATCCTTCATTTTTTGATTAACTCTGTAAATTCCTGATTCAATAGGCTTTACAAGCCCACCCCTGCCAACTACGGCTGCTATTGCCGACAGATCTGTTCCTCTTTCACTCAGCTCCTTCATTATCAGGTTTTTCCTGAAATGAAACTGATCGGAAATCTTCTCAAAGCATGAGAGCTCTTCGGAAGAATGCCTGAGAGTCTTTTCAAAAACAAGCTTGTCTTCATTGAAAACGGCAAATTTTGTGGATGTCGACCCGGGATTAATTGCAAGGATAAGACGGATGAACATAAATGCCAATTTGAAATTATCTTAAATACTGATTACCAAGATGATTATGCCATCATACAAGCCAGGACTATACAATAGAACTTCGATTTTTCGCTTTCGCTTCTCGACATCAATACGACAGGTTTGCTCGTGCCCCGGAGAATACCGCCCAGCTCAGCTCCCGCAAACAGCATCAGCCCTTTATAAAAGGGATTGCTTGATTCAAGTGATGGGAAAAGAAGAATGTCGGCCTCGCCATTGACCGGCGTTTTAACTCCCTTTAGCTCAATGCTTTTCTTGTCACAAGCAAGGAAAATATCAAGAGGACCATCCATTACGCAGTTCTTTATGATCCCGTCCCTTGCCATCCTGCACATTTCAGCATAATGTTCCGAACTTTCAAAATGGCGGCTCCTCTTTTCGGAAGCTCCGATAAGCGCTACTTTAGGCTTGTCAACGCCGAACTTAAGGGCCATATCGATAGAATATCCCGCCATTGCCACCTTTTGTTCAAGCGTAGGGAACGGTACCACGGCAGTATCGGTAACAAACAGAAGTTTATGATATGCAGGCACTTCCATTGCACAGACATAGCTCAGAACAGCACCGGGGGTCATCAGGCCGCTGTTCTTATCCAGTATCGCCTTGAGGAAAATGTCGGTGCCGACAAGCCCCTTCATTAAGATATCAGCTTCCCCTGTGCTTACTAATCTGACAGCTTCTTCCGCCGCCAGAAATTCGTTCTCAGAATCAACAATTGAAAAGCAATCCGGATTGACTCCATGATCCCTGCAGGTTCTTACAATCTGCGCCGGCCTGCCAATCATTATCGCATCAACAAATCCTGAGGCAACAGCCCTTGTTATCGCACCAATAGTGTTTGCATCCTGTGCCCACGCAACAGCAATACGATGCTTCCTTTTCAGCGAAGCTACCCTTTCCACCATCTGGTCGAGCGATCGGATCATGGCAGGATTAATTGCTTGCAGCGGCAGAAAGAAGTATGCTGTCGTATTTAGCCTGTTCGGAATCTGATCGTGACGTCAGGACTATTGGAACAAGTGCCCCCAGAATTATGGAAGCGACCTTTGCTTTGGCAAAAAAGACAAGTGATTTATACAGGACGTTCCCGACCTCTATATCGGGCATCAGCAACAGGTCGGTATCACCTGCAACTTCGCTCTTTATTCCTTTGTGCTGTGCGCTTTCAAGGCTGATTGCATTGTCGAAGGCCAGAGGTCCGTCGATGATGCAGTTCCTTATCTGGTCGCGCTGGTTCATTTTCGACAGCAGTGCAGCGTGAAGTGTTGCTTCCATATTCTCATTGACCATTTCCACTGCACCCAGAACAGCAACTTTAGGCATTTCATACCCGAGCTTGTGAAGAAATGAAACAGAATTGTTCACAATGGCAATCTTATCTTTAAGGTTAGGGGCAATATTCATTGCGACATCCGTGACGGCTATCAGTTTATGATAAGTCTCCACCTCGAAAAGAGCAATATGAGAAAGAAGGTTACCGGTTCTGAGGCCCCATTCCTTGTTCAGCACCGCCTTCAGCAACGCTGATGTACCCACCTTCCCTTTCATAAGAATATCCGCCTGTTTGCTGCTGAGCATCTTTACGGCTATCTCGATGGCCATATAATCGTCCGGCTCATGAATAATCCTTAATTCTGAAAAATTGAAACCGTTCTGAGCGCAGATATTCTGTATACCTTCCTTGTTGCCAATCAGGATAGGTTCAACAATATCGTCCCGCGTGGCTCTCAGAACGGCTCCAAGAGAGTTTTGATCCTGGGCGGCAGCAACTACAAGCTTTCTTTTTGGCTTTCCTGTAACAATGCTTTTAAGGTCATTCAGGCTCTTTAAAACCATAATTTCCGGTTTTTGGTTTGACTAATCAGAGAGTTTGGTGTTCAACTATATTTTCCGTGTCTAACGCAATGACAAGTTCCTCGTCAGTGTTAATGCACATTACCTTTACCTTTGATTCCGGACTTGATATGACCTTGTCCTTTCCTCTGACGCCGTCATTTGCTTTATAGTCGAAGATTATCCCAAGGTTTTCCATATCGGAGCAGATCATAGCTCTCATTTTAAAGTCATTCTCGCCCACTCCTCCTGTAAATACAAGGAGATCAAGGCCATTCAGAACTGCAATGTACGATCCGATGAATTTCTTCGCCCTGTATGCGTACATGTTCAATGCAAGGATTGCCTTTTCATTTCCTTCTGAAGAAGCAATTTCAAGGTCGCGCATATCGGATGAAAGCTGGGAAATACCTGCAACGCCGCTCTTTTTGTTTATAAGGTTATTTACTCCGGTAACGTTAAGATGCTCCTTGTCTGCAATATAGATAAGAACGCCGGGATCGATATCTCCGGTCCTGGTGCCCATGATCATGCCATCAACAGGCGTGAAACCCATGGATGTGTCAATTGACTGCCCGTTTTGAATGGCCGTTATTGATGCACCGTTGCCAAGATGGCATGTAATGATCTTAATATCTTTCATATCCATCCCAAGGAGCCCGGCAGCTTTGCCTGCCACGTATTTGTGACTTGTCCCATGATAGCCGTATTTTCTGATCCTGTATTTCTCATAATACTCATAAGGAAGGGCATACATATATGCATAGTCAGGCATTGTCTGATGAAAAGAGGTGTCAAAGACTGCAACCTGGGGAACTCCCGGAATCAGTTTCTCGACTGAAAGAATTCCTTTCAGGTTCGCAGGATTATGAAGAGGTGCCAGTTCAGCACACAGTTCAATCTGCTTTTTGACCTCATTGTCAATGAGAACGCTTTCAGTATATTTTTCTCCTCCGTTCACTACCCTGTGCCCCACTGCATTAATTTCCCTGACATCCTTGATCACCCCGTGCCTGGGATCGGTCAGGGCTGCCATTACCAAGTTGATCCCGGTTGTATGGTCAGGTATATCGCTGACAACCTTGTATTGCTCCTTTCCGGTGGGCCTGTGAGTAAGCACGCTGTCGTTCAATCCTATTCTCTCGAGAAGGCCTTTGGCAAGCATCCTGTTTTCAGTTGAAGACATGTCGAACAGCTGGTACTTTATGGAAGAACTGCCGCAGTTTAGTACTAAGACTATCATTTCAGTCAATGATTTATGTAAATACTCTGGATTACTTTTTTCCTGCAGCCTGGTTTGAAGCGATTGCAATCATGCTTACGATGTCGCTTACCGAACATCCGCGGGAAAGATCGTTGATAGGTGCAGCCATTCCCTGCAAAATTGGTCCGATTGCCTCAGCATGTGCAAGCCGCTGAACAAGCTTGTAACAGATATTGCCGCAGTTAAGGTCAGGAAAGATCAGGACATTGGCATGTCCTGCAATCTTGCTTCCGGGAGCCTTTTTCAGGCCAATTGCTTCAACAAGCGCCGCGTCACCCTGAAACTCACCGTCGATCATAAGGTCCGGAGCCATTTCATGAGCAATCCTGGTGGCACTTACAACCTTGTCGACAAGCTCATGTTTTGCACTGCCTTTTGTAGAAAAACTCAGCATTGCAATTTTGGGTTCAAAACCTGCAATAGCCCTGGCAGTGTGCGCAGTTGCAACAGCAATCTCAGCCAGTTCCTTATCGGTCGGGTCCGGGTTGACTGCACCGTCGGCAAAAATCAATACTCCATTCTCACCATAAGTCTTATCGGGGAGTATCATAATAAAAGCACCTGAGACAACTGAAATGCCAGGGGCTGTTTTTACATACTGGAAAGCGGGACGAAGAACATCACCGGTGGCATGATCAGCACCTGACACTTCACCGTCGGCATCTCCGTTCTTTATCATCATAACGCCGAGGTAAAGGGGGTCTTCTATAAGTTTTGCGGCTTCTTCCCTTGTTATCCCCCTGCTCTTCCTGATCTCAACCATCATTTCAATATAGTGATCCTTCTTATCGTGTGATTTCGGATTTACAATTTTTGCTTTCGAAAGGTTTTTTAAGCCAAGCTGCTTTGAATGCGAAAATATTTCTTCCGGGTCACCGATCAGAATGATCTGTGCCAGACCATCTGCAATTGCAATATCTGCTGCTTTTATATTTCTCTCCTCATATCCCTCAGGGAGAACGATACGCATGTTATACTTCCTGGCATTTTCCTTTATGCGATCTAATAATTCCATTGTATATCAATAATTTAAATTGTTTGAAGTTTAGTGTCAAATGTACGAAAAAAAAGTGCGATTATACAACTATCAGGATAATCATGTTTATTGACCAGAATCATTTTTTTCAGGAAAATAAACCCTGCGCTTTCAAAACGTAAAAAATATGACCAAATCATTTTTAAATTTGCACTTTTAAAACAAAAATATAAATGGATTTTTTTGAAAGACGTCTGAAATCCCTTGAGGAAAGTCTTGACGGGGATCTTAAATATGACCTTATTACCAGAACAATATATTCGACAGATGCGTCTGACTATAAAGAACAACCTGTTGCAGTTGCCTGGCCCGGAGGAGTTTCGGATATAAAAAAGATCGTTGACTTTGCAAGGGAAACGAAAACAGGAATAACTATCAGGGCTGCAGGCACTTCCCTGGCAGGACAGGTAGTAAGCTCCGGGATCATTGTCGATATTTCAAGGTATATGAACCGGATACTTGAAGTAAACAGGGAAGAAATGTGGGTAAGGGTTGAACCAGGAGTTGTCCTCGATGAGCTGAATATGTATCTTAAGCCTTACGGCTTGTTTTTCGGTCCCGAAACCTCCACATCAAGCCGCTGCAACATGGGCGGAATGGTGGGAAATAACTCCTGCGGCTCACATTCGCTGGTGTACGGATCCACAAGAGAGCATACCATCGAACTTAAAACAATTTTAAGCGACGGTTCCGAAGCAACATTCGGACCGGCCGGGAAACAGGATTTCGGTTCCAGGTGCATGACTTACAATCTTGAAGGAGAAATATTCAGGAACATAAGGGAAATTCTTTCGGATCCTGAGAACAAAAAGAGTATCAGGGAAGGGTACCCTGATCCGCTGATTCCAAGACGCAATACCGGCTATGCCCTTGACCTTCTTCTTGACTCTGAAATCTTCAATGAGGATTCACATAAGCAATTCAATTTCTGCAAACTTCTTGCCGGCTCAGAAGGCACTCTGGCAATTACCACTGAAATAAAGCTAAATCTTGTGCCCCTTCCGCCTGAATTTAAAACGCTGGTTTGCGTGCATCACAGGAACAGGAATGAGGCATTCAAAGCAAACCTTATTGCTTTGAAATTCAAGCCGTCGGCGGTGGAGCTTACCGATGACAGGATCCTTGAACTGACAAAAGATAATCTGAGCCAGAGAAATAACAGGTTCTTTCTTGTCGGCGACCCCGGGGCCGTAATGATCGTCGAATTTTCCAGGGATTCCGAAGAAGAGGTGGAAGCTGTCTCAGAACAAATGATAAATGCTTTTAAAGCAGCCGGTTACGGATATGCCTACCCAATTGTCAGGGGAAAGGATATGGCCAAGGTGTGGGCCCTCAGGAAAGCAGGGCTGGGTATCCTCGGGACCATGAAGGGTGACCGCAGGCCTGTTTCTCTTGTTGAGGACACTGCCGTCAGAGTTGAGGATCTGCCGGCTTATATAGATGATTTTGCAGGTCTCCTTTCCTCATTCGGCAAGGATTCGGTATATCATGCACATATCGGAACGGGAGAACTTCACATGAGGCCCGTGCTTAACCTTAAAGACCCCCGGGATGTGGAGCTGTTCAGAACGATAGGAATTGAAACAGCAAAACTGGTAAAAAAATACAGAGGGTCCCTGAGTGGAGAACATGGTGACGGAAGGCTGAGGGGTGAGTTTATTCCCATAATACTCGGGGAACACAACTACAATCTGCTGAAAAAGGTTAAGGAATGCTGGGACCCCTTAAAGATCCTGAATCCGGGGAAGATAACCGATACACCTTTAATGAACACTTCCCTTCGATATAAGGCCGGTGAAATAACAAAGAACATTGAGACAATATTTGACTTCTCTTCCACTGACGGTATCATAAGGGCTGCAGAAAAATGCAACGGAACGGGTGATTGCCGTAAATCGTCCATAATAGGCGGCACAATGTGTCCGAGTTTCATGGCCACCATGGACGAGAAATGCTGTACGAGGGCAAGGGCAAACGTTGTCAGGGAATTCCTCAGCATGGAGAGTCCCGACCCGTGGAATCACCGCGAAATATACGAGATACTCGACCTGTGCCTTGGCTGCAAGGGATGTAAATCGGAATGCCCGTCAGGCGTCGATATCGCAAAGCTGAAATTTGAATTCCTGCAGCACTGGCAGGACAGACACGGAGTTTCGCTCAGAACAAAACTGATCGCCTATATATCAACATTCAACAAGATTGGTTCATACATGCCTGGAGTATATAATTTCTTCCTTAAGAATCCAATATTTTCAGGACTTCTGAAAAAAATAATCGGATTTGCACCAAAAAGGTCGATTCCGCCTGTTTATAAAACCAGCCTGAGAAAGTGGATAAATAAGAACCTGAATTCACTGAATCCTGAATCACCTGCCGGATCGGTCTGTCTGTTTATCGATGAATTCACTGATTTCAACGACACTGAGGTCGGAATTGCCGCAATAAAACTGCTTACTTCGCTGAATTACAGAGTTGTAGTTGCAAACAACACTCTCAGTGGAAGAACATTCATTTCAAAAGGGCTGATCAGAAAGGCGCAAAAAATAGCAAAGAAAAACATAAATATTTTCGGGGACATGATCAGTGGTGATATGCCGCTCATTGGCATTGAACCGTCAGCTATCCTCGGATTCCGTGACGAATACCCCGACCTTGCTGGTCCGGAGTTCAGGGAGAAGGCGGAAAATATTGCCAGGAACAGCTACCTTATTGATGAGTTTATTTCAAATGAGTTCAGGGCGGGCCGGATAAAAAAAGAATCCTTCAGCAGCGACTCCAGGAAGATATTTCTGCACGCTCACTGCCAGCAGAAAGCAGTTGCATCTTCTGCCTGTTCAATTGAATCGCTTTCAATACCAATGAATTATTCTGTTCAGGAGATTCCCTCAGGTTGCTGTGGAATGGCAGGATCGTTCGGTTATGAAAAGGAACATTATGAACTCTCAAACAAAATCGGCAACCTTGTCCTCTTCCCCGAAATTGAAAAATGCACCGATGATGTTATCCTGGCTGCCCCGGGCACAAGCTGCAGGCATCAGATTAAGGATGGGACCGGAAGGACTGCAAAGCACCCTGTAGTCATTCTTTTTGAAGCACTTAAAAAGGACGGTGATAAATAAGATGTAAGCAGTAGGGAGGAAAAGCAGGAAAGGGTGAAGGGGAGAACGACCAGAGACAAACACGCGCGGCGCCACAATTCTCTCGTTTTGCAATTCTGCAATTCTGCAATTTTGCAGTTCAAATAAATCCTTCAGGGATTAATGATAAAATTATCAGCATCGTTCTGAACAGGGAATTTATGGCGGAATTTCACAAGTGAATCCATTGATATTTCTCCCGAAATTGTGCATTCGGCATTATTTTCAGCTAAGCCGATTGTTTCTCCAAGTGGACCGACAATCATCGATTCTCCGCTATATTTTGTTCCCGTGCCATCAGTGCCTATCCGGTTTGAGCCTGCAACATAGCACTGGTTTTCAATGGCCCTTGCCTTAAGAAGAGTAATCCATACATCCCTCCTGCTTTCAGGCCAGTTGGCAGAATTGATCAACAGGTCATAGTCACTCCTGTTCCTGCTCCATACCGGGAATCTCAGGTCGTAGCATATATTTGCGGAAATTCTTACACCCCTGAATGTGAATACCAGCCTCCTGTCTCCTTTTGAGAAAAGCTTGTCCTCACCACCAGGACTGAACAGATGCCTTTTATCGTATGTCCAAATTTCACCATCAGGTGAGACAAAAATCCACCTGTTGAAATATTGTCTGTTTTCCCTGACGATATAACTTCCGCAAATGCCTGAGTTTTTTTCTGACGCCTTGTTTTTCATCCATGCCAGAGTACCTGAACCACTATCTTCAGAAAGTGATTCCGGATTCATTGAGAAGCCGGTGTTGAACATCTCCGGCAGTATCACAATATCAGTTTCAGAAGAAAGTGATGCTATCAGAAAATCCATTTTCCTCAGGTTGGCTTGCTTCTCCTCCCAGATAATATCCGGCTGAATCACTGCTATTTTCATTTAAAAGACAGATTTACCTGATAATTCAATCACTTATAAAATTAGCTAAAAAAAGACAGGTCAGAATGGCCTGTCTGAAAATATTTCCAAAATGTGACCTGCAATTATTTTGTCTTCATGGAGCTGTAATAATCACTGAAGATCCCGTCGACAAGAGGTTTATAGTACAGCCAGAAGAATCTTCTTTTGTCATCAGACCTGTTGGAATAGAGAATGCCCTTAAGCTTGCTGAATCCTTTAAGCTTTGAAGTCATAATGCACACTTTGTTTGCGGCAAAATCGCCTGAGAAATAATATGTTCTTTTGTTTACAGGCTCCTGAACAACAGCCGGAAACTCCTTCATGATCGAGTTGCCGGCAAGAATCGTGTCACCAATGGTGGTGGTTTCAAGCCGGAATTTAGATATCACATTGCTTTGCAGCGGATCGATAACGTCGAACCACTTGTCGAAAGCCACAGACGGGATTACCCCGAATTTCCTGCAGTTTTCATCATTCGTTATTATATGGGGCATTGCATTCTTCAGGCCCGTTCCTTCTTCAAGTACCATAATGCTTTTTTCACTCAGGAATACGATGCCGGCTTTTTTAAAGGTCCATGGTTTTTTATACTCCTTCCTGTACATAGATGTAAGCCAGATCGGAAAATCCTTCGACGTGGAATCGAGCTTTTCGAAATATTTACCTGACCATCCGCTGGATTTTATTCCAAGCTTTTCCTGTGTTCTATATGATTCAAATTCAGGTGTGGGAAAATCGAATGAATTATATTCAAGGATTATCAGCTTATTTCTGTTCTTCATTTCATTAATAAGCAGATAGTCGGTATTGTTAAGCCCTC
This sequence comes from uncultured Bacteroidales bacterium, assembly GCA_963789985.1. Lineage (GTDB taxonomy): Bacteria > Bacteroidota > Bacteroidia > Bacteroidales > VadinHA17 > LD21. The sequence goes on from CAWBNA010000019.1 coordinate 596,937, forward strand.
CATATATCTTGCGCGATCTTCTGCTTCTGTTAATTCCCGTATACCAGTCATTGAAAAACACTCCGTAGGTATCTGCAAAATAAATAGCATCCGTCTTATCGGGAAGCACTGTCATATCATTAAGGTGATATTCCTTTTTTGTGCTTCCCCTCTTGTTTAGAGGCCTTGTTGGTGCAAATCCGTAATAATCCCTTATGTATGAATAGGATTTCCTGTTATCTTTTTTAACAAACCTGGCATTTGTCAGCACCCACATCAGAGATTTATGGTTCAGGCGATCCAGGGTAGGAACAGTTTTGTCGAGCACGACAATATCTATTGGCTTCTTCTCAAGAAATGACCAGCTGATAAAATTCACAAGAGGATATGCAATAACTAAAACAAGAATGATAATTGTAATAAGGAGAGGCTTTTTCATAACTGAATAAATATCTGAAATAATTCAAATACTACAATATATTATTTAAGCGCATTTTAACTAATTCTTTATAAACTGTTAAAAGTATTAATTTATTTTCTTTACATGAAATTATTTTAGTGCAAATCAGCAAAAATTATTAACCGTAGAGGGGCCATCAGTAACCGCTTGCAACATTGTTTCCCCTTTTGTCGCCTCCTCCTGAAAGTTTTCCTCCAGGCAGAACCAGAATTGCATTCACTGACCCAATGGATGGACGCTCGTGTAACACATAACTCATCTTTTCCAGCTTCCTCAGAGAAAGCGTGTCAATGGAACCCTTTTCAAAATATATGTAATCCGGGATCCATTGATGATAAAAGCGCCCCGCATCCACTGCCTGCCCTATGTTCATACCGAAATCGATGACATTTGTCACTACCTGAAAGACAGTTGTCGGAATTGTTGATCCTCCGGGAGAACCTGCGACCATGAAAAGCCGGCCATTTTTTTCAACTATTACGGGCGTCATGGAACTGAGCATCCTTTTTCCCGGCTTTATTGAATTGGCTTCACCTCCTGTCAATCCGTACATGTTTGGTACGCCCGGTTTTACAGAGAAATCATCCATCTGGTTATTCAGAAGGAATCCGGCTGAATCAACAACAATACTACTTCCGAATGAGTTATTCAGGGTAGTTGTTGCAGAAACGGCGTTTCCCATGCAATCGACTACCGAATAATGAGTTGTCTCTTCACTTTCGGTTCCTGAAAGCAGCCCGGGAAGCACCTGTGATAAGGGAGTTGCCTTTTCATTATCATAATTACTCATCCTTTTCTTCAGGTACTCGGGATCAAGCATCTTATCAACAGGAACCGATATGAAATCAGGATCTCCTGAGAATTTTGACCGGTCAGCAAATGCCCGTTTTTCTGCTTCTGCAATAAGATGGATCGATTGCGGTGAATGAAATCCCATCTTTGCAAGCTCAAAAGGTTTCAGCATGCCAAGCACCTGCAGCAGCACAATACCTCCTCCCGAAGGAGGAGAGACTGTGATTATTTTATATCCCCTGTATTCTGTTGATAATGGATTGCGGAATACTGATCTGAACGACGAGAGGTCTTTTTCAGATATTATTCCGTTCCCGCGGTTCATCTCCTTGATTATCAGTCTTGCGGTTACTCCTGAATAGAAACCATCCCTGCCAAGGTCCCTGATCCTTTCAAGAGTTGCTGCAAGGTCCGGTTGTCTTAGTGTATCCCCCTCCTTCCATGGGGAATCTTTAACGAACGCCGGCAGTGATTTGTTTTGCCTGATGAACAGTTCCCTGTTATTATTCAGATCCTCAGCCTGAGCCCCGGTCAATGGGAAGCCTTTCCGGGCAAGGTCTATGGCAGGCTGAATAACGGTTTTAAATTGCAGGCATCCGTATTTTGAATGGATATTTATCATACCCTCTACTGTACCGGGGACCCCTGACGACAGATGAGTGCCGGTGCTCAGTCCGGGAATTGGGTCTCCTGTTTTGTCAAGATACATTTTTTCAGAAGAGAGCATCGGGGCTTTTTCACGATAATCTATCATATCAGTTCTTCCGTCAGCATTCCTTATGAGCATGAACCCTCCTCCTCCGATATTTCCTGCTTCAGGATAGCAGACCGCCAGGGCAAATTCTGTCGCAACGGCGGCATCAACTGCGTTTCCTCCTTTCCTCAGGATCCCCGCACCGATCGCTGAACTTTCGCGATGCGCCGAGACCACCATTCCACTGTCAGCCACAATATTGCGACCAAGAAGGATTTTCTGAGGCTTTAATGCAGGTTTTACCGTACAACCTGAAATGGCAACCAAAACCAAACCGGTAAGAATTGCATTTTTCGACATTGAGGACTCTCTTTAATATCTTTCTTATGCAATATTAGCAAAATAACGAAGCAATTGGCTGCGGCTTAAAAATAACTTTATCACTGATGATTGTTTTTATTATTTTTGAGCAAATATTCAGAAATGCTGGCCAATCAACCTCTTGCCGAACGCCTGAGGCCGAAAGATCTTGACGAATTTTGCGGTCAGGAGCATCTTGTCGGTAAAAACAGCGTCCTGAGAAAAGCCATTGAGTCAGGGAACGTTCCTTCTTTCATTCTTTGGGGCCCTCCCGGTGTCGGTAAAACAACACTGGCAGGAATAATTGCCAATAAGCTAAACAGGCCGTTTTTTCACCTGAGCGCTGTCCATTCTGGTGTCAAAGATGTAAGGGAGACCATAGAAAAAGCAAAAAGCCAACAGTTTTTCAACCAGCCTAATCCGATACTTTTCATTGATGAAATTCACAGGTTCAGCAAATCTCAGCAGGATTCACTTCTGAGCGCAGTTGAACAGGGTGTGATAACACTTATTGGCGCCACCACTGAAAATCCTTCCTTTGAGGTAATCTCACCCCTCCTTTCCCGGTGCCAGGTTTATGTAATGAATCCCCTTGATGAGAAGGACCTTCTTACACTGCTCAACAGTGCTTTGAAGAAAGACTATTACCTTTCCAGATACGATATTCAGATAAAGGAACATGAAGCGCTGCTGAGGGTATCCGGCGGAGATGCGAGAAAACTGTATAATGCCCTTGAACTTGTGGTTGCTTCGGAAAATGATGAAACAGGATCTGAAAAAATTGTTATTGATAATGACATAGTTCTGAGGCATGTTCAGAAGAACCTGGCAATGTATGATAAAAACGGCGAACAGCATTATGACATCATATCGGCATTCATCAAATCATTGAGGGGCAGCGACCCCAATGCAGCTGTCTACTGGCTTGCCAGAATGGTTGAAGGCGGCGAAGACCCGAAATTCATTGCACGCAGGATGATTATCCTGGCTGCCGAAGACATTGGAATGGCGAATCCAAATGCACTCCTTCTCGCCCAGGCAACTTTTGAGGCAGTAAATGTAATCGGATGGCCCGAATCGAGGATAATACTTTCGGAAACAGCCGTGTACCTTGCAACATCGCCTAAGAGCAATGCATCCTATATGGCTGTCGAGAACGCCTCCGGAGTGGTAAGGGAAAAAGGTGACCTGCCCGTGCCGCTTCATATAAGGAATGCACCTACGAAGCTTATGGAAGAGCTCGGATACAGTAAGGGTTACAAGTACGCACACAGCTATTCAGGTAATTTCGTACAGGACAATTTCCTTCCCGATGAGATAAAGGGCACAAAATTCTATGAACCGGGAACAAACCCCAGGGAAGAAGATATAAGGAAGAGGCTGGCAGGCATGTGGAAGGATTTCTATGATTACGGCAAATAAAGATGTGTTTGTTCTTAGCTCCGTGACCCTCTGTTTCCCGATATCTATCGGGAAACAGAGGGTCACGGAGTGGTGCCGAATAATTCTGTATTTGAAAAATATTTCTACCTTTGTTTTATATGTCAGTCAGGCAAATAAATATTCCCAGACTAAAGCATGGTGATTCGGATAACTTTCTTCTGATTGCAGGGCCGTGCGTTGTAGAGGGAGAAGAAATCACATTTGAGGTTGCGGAATATATTGCCGGATTATGCGAAAAATACAATATACCGTTTGTCTTCAAGGCATCCTACAGAAAGGCAAACAGGTCAAGAATCGACTCATTTTCAGGAGTCGGTGATCTGAAAGCTCTCAGGATCCTTTCAGAAGTGCGAAATAAATATTCTGTACCAGTGATCACTGATATCCACAATCCGGATGAAGCGGGAATGGCCTCAGAATTTGTTGATGTGCTTCAGATACCGGCATTTCTCTGTAGGCAGACGGATCTCCTGATTGCCGCCGCAAAGACAGGAAAATGGATAAACATCAAGAAGGGGCAGTTCCTGTCAGGAGCCTCCATGAAGTTCGCCGTTGACAAGGTAAGGGATTCAGGCAACAATAATATAATGCTTACCGACCGTGGCAATACGTTCGGATACCAGGATCTTGTGGTGGATTTCAGGAACATACCGATTATGCAGAAAACAGGCGTTCCGGTGATAATGGACATTACACATTCACTCCAGCAACCCAACCAGGAGGAAGGAGTTTCAGGGGGAAAACCGGAAATGATAGAGGCCATCGGTAAAGCTGCCATAAGCGTCGGAGCCGACGGTATATTTATTGAAACACATCCCGATCCTTCAACAGCAAAATCAGATGGCGCAAACATGCTGAAACTTTCAGATCTTGAAAAACTGCTTGTCAGGCTTCTGGCTTTAAGAAAAACCATTAATTCTTTTTAATAATTTAATTCAACTTCTCATGAAAAAATCATTTTTAACTGCAGTCTTACTTATTGCTGTTGCAGCTCTCAACGCCCAGTCACTTGAGGACATAATCAGCAAGTACACTGTTGCCAATAAGCTTGATAAAATAACGGGATTTAAGACTATTAAGATATCTGCGACAGTATCAATGATGGGCATGGATCTTCCAATGGAAATGTGGATGAAGAACCCCGATAAGATAAAAACTATAACAAATTTCAATGGGCAGGATATGGTTCAGGCATTTGACGGTGAAAAGGGTTACATCATCAATCCGATGGCAGGATCGACCGATGCCGTTGAAATGTCACCCGAACAGCTTAAGGATATTAAAAGAAATAATATGTTTCAGAATTATCTTGCCGAATACCTTAAAAACGGGCAGCTGACCCTTGCCGGGGAAGAAAATATTAATGGCAAAACCGCTTTTAAGATAAATGCCAGGCTTGATAACGGGACAACTGCCACAATATTCATTGACAAGGAGACTTACCTGGTTTCAAAAACCACCGCCGAAGTCAATCAGGGGGGAATGACAATGACAGTTGAATCGGTTCCGTCAGATTACAGGGAGACCAGCGGTTTATTCCTTCCGATGAAAACAACATCTTCGGCAAATGGAATGGAGATAGCCACTGCTTTTACAAAGGTTGAGGTTGACACTCCTATGGACGACAGCATTTTCAAAATAAAATAGGTATCTGAAGAAGCAGGTTGTATAGTGATTCTTTAAAAATACCAATTAAAAAAAGGGGGTGCACATTGTTGTGTCCCCTTTTTTTGCAGCCGGCCTGTAAGCCGGATTCTGTACCTGTCCCGTTATCTGCGAAAGAAATTGGAACAGGTTTCCATCATTTATCTGGCCCCGTCATCACTGACGGGATCATACGACCTACCCCCCGGCACAGGACGGGCAGCCCTTTTGCCGGTATACATGGTCTTTCAACCCATCAGGTGTACGGCTCACGGCGTTGCCGCTGTGACCGGTGAGCTCTTACCTCGCCTTTTCACCCTTATCCCGCTTTTGCCAGGCAAAGGCGGGATGGTTATTTTCTGTTACACTACTATACCCTCACGGATATCTTCCCGTTAGGAAGCATGGTGCCCTGTGTTGTCCGGACTTTCCTTCCCGCTTTTCCAAGCGGAAAAGCGGGACGATGGAACGGTCTGCTGCGGAACAAAGGTATAAAAAAAAGAGCTCAGAAAGAGTAAAATTTGGTTAATTTTAGAGCCGGAAACTAAGGAATTAAAGCTTTATGAAGATCAGATAAGGATTTAAGACCATGCAATGCTGCAAATATTTAACTCTATGATTCCTCAAAAAAGTATGAACGAAATTGACCTTAATGATTATGATTATGATCTTCCGGACGAGAAAATAGCTCAGTATCCTGTTGCGGAAAGAGACGGGTCAAAACTGCTTGTCTATAAAAACAGCGTTATCTCATCCGATTATTTCAGAAACATTGATCAGTATATTCAGGGTGATTCACTTCTGGTTTTTAACAATACCCGTGTAATCCGGGCCCGTCTGCTTTTCCGGAAAAGATCAGGATCGCCGGTCGAGGTGTTTTGTCTTGAGCCTCTCTTTCCCTCAGCCTATGAGCTGTCGTTCGGATCCAAAGGACCTGTTGAGTGGAAATGCCTTGTCGGAAACCTGAAGAAATGGAAAAACGGGATCCTGACTTTGAATTCCATGACAAAAGGCAGCGATGTCATTCTGTCGGCCGAAAACCTTGGCGCTGATAATGAAGCATGCCGCATAAGGTTCAGCTGGAACAACAGCAATTTAAGCTTCAGCGATGTGCTTGAGGGAGCAGGCCATATGCCACTTCCACCCTATATTAAAAGGAATGATGAGGAAGATGATAATAAAAGATATCAGACAGTTTATTCAACTGTAAAGGGATCCGTGGCAGCGCCGACGGCAGGGTTGCATTTTACTGAAAATGTGATGCGCAGACTGACTGATAAAGGAGTAAAACTGGCTGAACTGACACTGCACGTCGGCGCGGGAACCTTCAAGCCGGTGAAAGCTGATGATATTTCCGGACATGAAATGCATTGCGAGCATTTTTTTGTGACAGCCGATACAATCAAAGCTTTAATTGAGAATTATGGAAGAATAATTGCGGTCGGCACAACAACTGTAAGGACATTAGAAAGCCTGTACTGGCTTGGTGCGCAAGCATCACCTGGCAGGTTACCGGGCTCTGATGAGCTGTCAGTTGATCAGTGGGAACCATACCTGAAAGGCAACAGTCTGCCTGTAAAAGATTCACTTGCAGCCCTTTGTGAAATGATGGCCAGAAGGAAAGCAGGAATTGTGAATGCCTCCACCAGTATAATGATAATGCCCGGATACAATTTCAGGATGATCGACGGATTGATCACTAATTTTCACCAGCCAAAAAGCACCCTTCTTCTTCTTATTTCAGCATGGACCGGTGAAAATTGGAAGAAGATTTACAGGCATGCGCTTGAAAACAATTTCAGGTTCCTGAGTTACGGAGATAGTTCTTTGTTATTCAGATAAGTGATGTATTTATTAATTCTGCTGATCATAAACAAAAAACGGGGATTTTTTTTTGATTCTCCGATGATTATTCGTTTATTTGTCAACTAAAATATTCGGTATGGACAGCAATAAAATGATGGAGCAGGTAGTGGCCATATTCAGTATTTTTATGGTGTTCTTTTATCTTGGAGTCGGAGTTTACCTGGCTTTTTACTTCAACAGAACCTATATGGACAGGGCCCTTTGCGTAATTATGGGCGTAACATTTATTTTTTACGGATTATTCAGGGCTTACAGGACATATGTAAAAACTACAGAACTCTTTTTTCCAAAAGGGAAAGAAGAGGAATGAAACAAATTAATACAATAACAGGAAACTAATGGCATACGCTTTGCGGTTACTTCATCATTGATAATTTTTACGTTGACAAAATATTAGAATATGAGCATAGCAGGAAATAATCAAAAATTTATTATTATTGCTTCCCATAAATGCATTTCTAAGACCATTTTTACTGTGAATAAATTTAGCAGAAATAATTTAAGGTCGGTTTTGTGTGTAATAATGACCTTATTTCTACTGACAGCACTTTCCTGTAACAAAACAGGGAAACATACCGTAACAGAGACTCCGACAAGCGGCAACATAAAGATCTGTGTTGACGAATCGTTCCAGCCGTTAATTGATACAGAAGTGTTTACATTTACGTCACTGTATCATAATGCAAAGATTAAACCGGAATACAAACCGGAATATGATGTAATTAACGATTTCATGAATGATTCGGTAAAAGTGATCGTTACAAGCAAGAAACTCACAGAAAGCCAGATTCAGTACCTGCGTGATACTCTTGTTGTTGCACGTACAATTACCTTTGCGCATGACGCCCTTGCCCTGATTACCAACAAGGAGAATCACGACACGCTTGTTAAATACAATACAGTTAAAGACATATTTACAGGTAAAATCTCAACCTGGAAAGATATAAATCCGAAGTCTAAGCTTGGTAAAATAAGGGTTATATTCGATAATAACAAGTCAGGGAACATAAGGTATTTCCGGGAACTTTTTGAAATCAGCGACAGCCTTGGTAAAAATTTTTATGCAGTCAAGACAAATTCTGAGGTCATTGATTTCGTATCCAGGAATCCGGATGCACTTGGAGTTATAAGCGTGAACTGGATAAGCGACAAGTATGACTCCCTGAGTATGAGTTTTGTAAAGAAAGTAAATATTTTAGCAATTTCACAATATGTGAGTGACGGATCTTATTACCGGCCAAACCAGGGATGGATTTATGATAAGTCATATCCTTTTGTCAGGGAAGTCTATCTTATTTCAAGGGAGACCTTCATAGGACTCGGATCAGGATTTATTCAGTGGGCAACCTCCGAACAGGGACAAAGGATAGTCCTTAAATCAGGTCTGGTTCCCGCAACTATGCCCATAAGGCTGGTTCAGATCAAACATTAATTTCGGGTAGACTAAATTATTCTTAATATAGAATTCAGGAACAGAAAAAGTAATAACAGTAATTGATATCAAAAACAAGACTATGAAAAGTTCGATTTTATGTCCGGTTGTTTTGCTGGCAGGTGTTTTTTCATTTCTTATGACAGGAAATGCCAACTCGCAGGATCTGACAGCTGCCATTCAATTAACCAGAAGTGAACAGTTTGACAAAGCTGATGCTATGTACAAGCAGTTGATCCAGAAGGAACCTGCCAACAGTAAAAACTATTATTTCCTCGGTGAAAACTATTTGCTCGATTATTTTGCAGATACAATCACAAATTCAATAACCGTTGCAACCAAAAATGCAAAGGATGCGTTTGATAAAGGAATAAATGCCAACGCAAGCGACCCTCTTAATTATATCGGACTTGCAAAGGTTGCCAATTATCTTGGCGATGCAAATAAGGCCAACGAAATGAGAGCGAAAGCAAAAAGTTTCCTCCTTCCCTATAAGAATATCAAAAAAATAGAACCTCCGGCAAAGGATTATGCCTTTGCACTTGCTAAAATTGCAGAATCTTATGCAAAGAAAGGACAGGTCGACACCTCTCTTGCACTTCCGCTTATAAGACAGGCCGTAAAAATTGATTCCAAAAATCCGGATATATTCATAATTGCCGGCGATCTCTACATGATGGTAAATGACGGCTCCGATGCAATCAAGAATTACAACCTTGCACAGTTTGCCAATCCTCAATCACCAACGGCAAACATGAAAATAGGATATGTATATGTTAAAGGGCGTGCTTTGCAGCAGGCTATTCCCTATTTTGAGGAAGCAATAAAACTTAATGCCGATTATGCACCTGCTTACCGTGAACTTGGTCAGCTTTACTGGCGTGCCGGTCGTCTGGAACAGTCAAAAACCTATTTCAAGCAGTACCTTGATATGACCGCCGGGAACATCCCTGCAAAAACAAAATATGTCAACTCGCTTTTCTATGCAGGCGACTATGATGAAGTTATCAAAAACGTGGAAGAAATACTTGCAGTGGACAAATCAAGAGCTTACATGAACAGGCTTGCAGGTTATTCCTCCTATGAGAAAGAAAATCCTGATTATGAGAAGGCTCAGTATTATATGGATGAACTGTTCAGGACCCTGGCTCCCGAATATATACTTCAGAAAGACTACATCTATATGGCCAGGATCCTTCTCAAGAAGAATCAGAATTACACGAAAATGGTTGATGAGCTTAACAGCCTTAAAGCTCAGCTCGATAAGGAAAAATCGAAACTATCCACAGCATCAGCAGCTGAGAAGCCAAAATTGAAAGCTTCTGTTGACGATATGACCGGTAAGGTCGCAAGTCTTGAGACATCAGTTTCAAAGGCAGGCGCAGAAGTTGACAGGGCTTTCACTGAGTATGACAAGGCTATTGATTTTGTCAGGAAAAATGCAACTGACGCCAGCGTAGACGTAAAGGATCAGGCTCTTCTTGGTGAAATTGCATCCAATTACTATGCTTTCAGGAAATACGACAGTGCAGCCAAAACATGGGCTAAGCTTATCGATCCTTCCAAAGGAAACAACATTGCCGAATATATGCAGATAGGAAGGGCCTTTAACAACGGAGAAAAATATAAATCAGCCGACTCTGTTTTCAATATCGTACTGAAAAAATCGCCTGATTATCTTCCTGCCCATATTTGGATTGCCCGTACCTATTCAAAAATGGATCCGGATACCAAGATGGGTCTTGCAAGGCCAAAATTTGAGAAAGTGATTGAAGTTGCCAAGAATGACTCGATCAAGAATGAGAATGAAATGGTTGAAGCACTCGTTTACCTTGGATATTATCACATGGAAAACGGTAACTACACAAAAGCGAAGGAATATTATGAGAGGATGATCAATCTTGATCCTGACAACAAGGAAAACAAGATAAAAGGGTATAATGGCCTTGGCAGCCTTGAAGCAAAGGCAGCAGGTCAGGAAAAAACATTGGAAGGCAAACTTGGATTCCTCACCAAATCGGAAGAAGACTATAACAAGATCCTTTCAATAGATCCGAACAATGCCTCTGCAAAAAGCAACCTGAAGTGGATCCAGGAATACGAGGCCTCTGTAAAGAAGGGAATCAATCCAAATGAAATAAAGGGAGTTATAACAAGCACAACCGGTCAGCCTGTTGCTTATGCCTCTGTCAGGGTTAAAGATACTGCTGCAGAAAATCTCACCAATACCAAGGGAGAATATAAATTCGAAATCCCGCAGGGTTCAGAAGTCCTTGTCATCAGCGCCAAAGGCTATAAAAGCCAGGAGGTTCCAATAACAAAATCAAGGGTCTACAACGTGAAACTTGAAAAGGAATAGCATAGTTTGAAATATCGTCTTCGCAGGAATGCTAAGGTGATTGGGTACGAATGACAAATTAAAGATTAATTGATTATCAGACAGAAACAACAATAGCAAGTTTTAATAGAGTCACAGGTCAGTAAAGGATCCTGGTTATCAGAAATTGTTCTGAGCTCTGTGAAATATAAAACAATTTAATTGAGCTATTGGAAAAAAAAAATTGAAAATATATATTTGCAGATCATAAAATCTTAACCTAAACAAACAGACAAAAATGAGTAAACAAGGAAGTTCATTCAAAGAAGCATTGCAAAATGTGTTTGCAATTAGTGCTATTCTGATAGCATTTATAGTTTCCTATTTTTTGTTCACCAGAGTAATGGGTAATCCTGTTAACTTCGAAGGTGGCAATCCCAAGGGATCTCCTCTCGAACATAACTATCTCGGGATCATCTACAAAGGTGGTTTCATTGTACCTATTCTGATGACATGTGTTCTCACTCTTCTCGTTTTCATTATTGAAAGAATTATCACTCTTACAAGGGCAAGAGGGAAGAGTAATTTAAATGTATTTGTTCATAATCTTCAGTCTCTTCTTTCACAGGACAAAATTGAAGAAGCTGAAGAAGCATGCGACAACCAGAAAGGATCGCTGGCAAATGTTATGAAAGCGGGTCTGTCACGGTACCGTGATCTTCAAAAAGATCCCACTTTGGAGAATGACCAGAAGATACTTTCAATTCAAAAAGCATTCGAGGAAGCCACTGCACTTGAGCTGCCTATGCTCTCAAAAAACATGGTGATATTCTCGACCCTTGCTTCAATTTCAGTTTTGATCGGCCTTATCGGAACAGTTCTTGGTATGATCCGTGCATTTGCTGCTCTTGCTCAGTCGGGAGCTCCTGATGCTCTCGCACTTGCAACTGGTATTTCAGAAGCACTTGTAAATACCGCATTTGGTATCACCGGATCTACCCTGGCAATTATAGCATTCAATTATTTTTCATCCATGATTGACTCCTATACATTTAAAATTGATGAAGCAGGATTCAGTCTGACACAGAATTTTGCTGCATCTCTGAAGAAAGCCTGATCAGATTTATCTTTTGGTTTAAAAACAAAATAAAAGACTACAATGCCAAAGATTAAATTACCAACAAAGTCGCCACGCATTGACATGACACCGATGGTTGACACATTCTGTGTTATTCTGACATTCCTTATGTTAACTACCACGATGAGGCAACCTGAACCCGCCACTGTTGATACACCTTATTCAATATCAGAGAAACCTACTCCTGATTTTAATACCATGACTTTCCTTCTGTCTACTGATGACAAAGTCTATATAAATTTTGATAACGGACCAGATACTCTGCTGAAATACCGGCCCAAGATCCTTGTTGAGATGGGGAAAAACTACGGTATCGAGTTTACAGAGGCAGAACAGCGGGAATTCGAAAAAATCCCGTCGTCCATAGGAGTCCCGATTCAGAAGATGAAAGAGTTTTTAGACACAAAAGGCTCGAAGGACAGAAAGGCATTTCAAACAGGAATTCCCATCGATTCAGCTGATAACCAGCTGGCAATGTGGATACTTTACGCCAGAAAGGTCAATCCTAATATTCAGGCATGCATCAAGGGAGACAGTAAAACAGCTTTCCCCATAGTCCAAAAGGTATTGGATATACTTCAGGATAAGAATGTAAACAAGTTCAACCTGATTACCAGCCTCGAGGCAGTTAAAATAAACCTTGACGAAATACAAAAGTGATATGGCAGAGATAATTCAAGAGGAAAAAGGCGAAAAAGGGAAGAAAAGACCAAAAAAAATGGCCCCGCATATTGATATGACCCCGATGGTTGACCTTATGTGTCTGCTGATCACATTCTTTATGCTTACAACCGCTTTCAGTAAGGCTAAAGTTATGGAAATCAATCTTCCTGAGAAGATCAAGGATCCTACAAAACAGGAGGCCCCGAAGATTTCAGCCAGCCGTACTCTGAATATCATACTTGGCCCGGATAATAAAGTTTACACTTACCCGGGAACAGTAAAACCAGAGGATTACAATAATCTGCCTCCGCTTAACCAGACAGATTTAAGTCCCACAGGTATCCGTAAGATGCTTCTTGAAAGAAACAGAGCTCTTTTTAAGAAGATTGATGATTTCAAAAGCAAGGTAACAGCTGGCAAGATTTCTATCTCACAGGATTCTGTCACAAGTTCAGTCAGCCAGCTTAAGAAAGATGACGATACCGGCCCAATTGTGCTTATCAAAGCTTATAAGAAAGCCAATTACGGAGATTTCGTTGATATTCTCGATGAAATGAATATTTGTGGAATTGCCCGTTATACATTTGTTCCCATTGCCTGGTATGAAGAGAAAATGGTGGAAACTGCCGCTGGCATTCCTGCCACAACTGCTGCTAATCCGGCAAAATAACCCGTAAACCTTCAAAGAGATGGAAAATAAAAAAGACATAGTTCCCTCGTTTGATGATATTGTTTTTGAAGAGAGGAACCAGGAATACGGAGCTTATCAACTGCGTAAGAGATACAAAAAAAATGTTCTGATCGCACTTCTTATCGGGATAATTACTATCAGTACGGCTGTTATTACACCTTACCTGAATGCAAAAGCCGCGGTAAACAGGGCTAAAAAAAATGAAAGGCAGGTCGAAATCAAGATGGAGAATCTGAATCAGCCGGCAGAACAGATTGCACCTCCGCCTCCACCCCCGCCTCCACCCTCAGATGTAGTTCAGCAGGCAAAGTATGTTCCTCCGGTAGTTGTCGATTCAGTCAAACCGGAAGAAGCAAAACAGCTTATGACCGCTGATCAGGCTCAGGTTGAAGTTAAGAACACTGAGGTTGTTGAAGAGGTTAAAGAGGTAAAAGAAGAAGTAAAACAGGATGAAGCTGAGGCTGAACCGTTTGTTGTGGTTGAAGAGATGCCAATGTTCCCCGGCGGGGATGCCGCACTCCTCCAGTATATTTCTGAACACACACAATACCCAGAAGTTGCAAAGGAAAACAACATCCAGGGAAAAGTGATCGTCAGGTTCTGCGTAACCTCAAAGGGCGGAGTCGACAAGGTTTCAATCCTGAAAGGCGTCGACCCTGAACTTGATAAAGAAGCTATCAGAGTTGTCCAGACACTTCCTCCATTTAAACCAGGTAAACAGGGGGGTAAACCTGTTCCTGTATGGTACATGGTACCTATAAACTTTACTCTTAAATAAATAACTTTTACCCGCAATATAAAAAAGCTGGATCAGATGATTCAGCTTTTTTGTTTTCCAATCCGCGCTGATTTGCCGGAAATTCTAATCTTCTCTCCCTCTAATAATTCAGATTGCGCGGATTATATTATTTTTAAGAGCTCTTTCTTCATCAAAGCCACAAAACCATCTATATCCTCTTCAGTGGTATCCCAGCTGGTCATAAGCCGGTATTCCGAATTCATTTCATTCCAGGGATAAAAGAAGTAAGTCTTGCTGACTTCCCTGGCCACACTGTAAGGCATAATTACAAACACTCCGTTAGACTGGACCGGTTGGGTGATAACAATCCTATCAAGACCTTTTAATTTGCTCTCAAGTATCTTTGCCATTTCATTTGAATGCTCCGCACATTTCTTCCAGAGATCATTCCTGAAATATCCGATGTACTGGGCAGAGATAAACCTCATTTTTGAGGCAAGCTGCATCCCCTGCTTCCTTAAGTATTTGAAGTTTTCTGATAGTCGCGGCTTCAGAAAACAGACCGCCTCACCATACATCAAACAGTTTTTTGTTCCGCCGAATGAAAGAACATCTACACCCACATCAGTTGTAAATGATCTGAAGGGAAGTCCCAGTGAAACAGCTGCATTCCCCAGCCTTGCCCCATCCATATGCAGGATCATGCCTTTATCATGGGCAAAACCGGCCAGCTTTTTTATTTCATCAGGAGTATAAACCGTTCCCATTTCAGACGGTTGCGTTACAGATATGACCCCTGGCTGAGCATGGTGTTCAAAATCAAACCCATGCATATGCTTTTCAAGCATTTCAACCCTGATCTTACCATCAGTGGTATCAACTGTAAGTACTTTGCAGCCGGTAAGCTTCTCAGGAGCTCCGCATTCATCCTGTTCAATATGTGCTGTTGATGCAGTCACTATTGAATTCCATGAATGAGTTGTGCTCCATAATCCCAGGACATTTGCAGCAGTCCCGTTAAAGACAAAAAATGTCTCAGTATTATTGCCAAAATGTTCCCTGAAAAGACCCAGGGCCTGCTCAGTATATATATCATACCCGTACCCGGTTACATGACCGGCATTAGCAGAAGCAATCTCTTTCATTATATCCGGATGAACCCCGGCATTATTGTCGCTCGCAAATCCTCTTTTTACACTCCTCTTTTCCATCAACAATCAATTCTTTCCCTGATTCTGACATTCCTGATTTCTACTTAATTATCTTTCCCATATACTCCCTTGCAAGCTTAACCTGCCTGTGAACATACTCAATTCCGGCATTTGTATGATCTTCATTCAGCACCTGATGGCAGAGTTCGAAAGTAAAATACCCGCTATAACCTATTTCATTCACAAGGCCAATATAATGCGCATAATCAGGTATCGCTGCGCCTGCATAATAATCGAGTACCACCGGTTTAATGTTCCCATCCTGATCACGATAATATTCACCGCCGAAATGGGAATGTACCTGAAGTTTGCCCACTGTCCGGACAGCATTTGCAACATATTCCTTTTCCAGGTTTTCAAATATTGGCAGATCAAGGCAAATTTTAAGCCATGGGGAGTTAACTTCCCTGACAAGGTCATAAGTATCCCTCCATCCCCTGATAAGCGGAGAATGATTCTGAAGGGCCATTACAACGCCATTCTCCTCTCCCATCTTCGCAGCTTCCCTGAGACATTCCTTTACGAAATTATAACGGTCAATCCGGGTAGCAAAAGGATACTGTCGCTGAAAGGTGTAGAATTCATTACCCCTTGTCAGTTCATAGGTTCCAATGCCTTCATGGATGGGAACGCCCGGCCATGCAGCAAATAACCTTACGAATTTTGCTCCCAGGTCTTTAGCAAGCCTGGCAGTTTCACGCACCATCAGAAGCTGACACTCTCTGTGTTCAGGGACCGGGCTGGAAAAGTCGTTGTTGGCTGCAACACATGGAATTTCCAGACTATATTTGGCAAGTGAATTGCGCATTTCATCCCTTTTACGCTGATCAAGGTCAATTGGGCTACCCATCGGGCGTTTGTTGTCGAGCTCAATACCATCAAATCCAACCTCTCTGGCTGTTCTGCACAGGTCATCAAACGAAAGTGCCGGTCCTTTGTACCATATCCCTCCATAGGTTATCGAATAGAGTCCAAGCTTTATCCTGGAGTTTCCCTGCGGCTTGGGCTTCATTGCAGGCTGGTCCGCAATGATCTTGGGTGCTACGCCTCCAAGAACTGCGGCTCCAGCTGCTGCACCAGATGTTTCAATAAATTTTCTGCGGTTCATAGGTATAATGGTTTATTAAGTTTGCCCCCTTTCCCTCTGAAGAAGGTTCGAAAACATACAACAATTTATTAAGACCCCTTCAAGGGGATTCATGGGCGAAAATCTTTTTATCTTATTTTTGATCCCTTAACGGCAAAGAAAGTAACATAAGCATAATATACAAAAAGGCAGCATATTGCAACAACAAGGCCAACCTCTCTCTGGATGGCTCCCATCATGATGGGTAACAAGGCAGCTCCGATAACTGAAGTTGCAATTACGCCAGATCCGACTTTTGTATTGGGTCCAAGATCTTCAAGGGCCAGGTTATAGATGCACGGCCACATTATTGAATGCATCAGGCCTGTCCCAAGGAAGAGAACCAATGCAACCCAGCTTATTCCCATTCCACCAAGCACCAGCGATAATAAAACCATAACTGCTCCTGCGACAGCATTGAAGCTAAGTATTTTGCCTGCTGAATATTTACGCAGAATAAAGATCCCTGCTATACGGCCAACCATAAGCCCACCCCAGTAATAAGCCAGTAATTTTGTCCTCATTTCACCGTTGAATGAAAAACCAAGTTTTGAGGAATAATCAGCGAAGAAGCTCGGGATACCAATTTCAATTCCCATATAGAAGAAAATGGCAAGCGAGCCAAGCCACATGTGCGGGTACTTATATGCGCTGGATTTAAATGCTTTAACGACACCCTCTTCAGTCACTCCTTCCTTGATTTCAGGCAGGTGGAGGAAAAACATGATGACAACTATCACAAGCGTGACAATACCTATTCCTGCAAAAGGGCCCTGTACTGCTTTGGGATCTGCAGCGCCTCCTTCCTTTGAGGAAACAATCAGATATGATACGAAAAGCGGAGCAATGACTGTAGCCAGCGAGTTAAGGGCATTTGTAAGCGTCAGACGGCTTGCGGCAGTTTCGGAGCTTCCAAGCGCGTTCACATAAGGATTGGCGGCTACCTGAAGTAAAACAACACCTATTGCAAAAACAGAAACAGCGCACAGAAAACCATAATATCCGGCTGCAACTCCCGGTATGCAAAGGAAAAAACCCAGACTTACCATTCCAAGTCCTGCAAGCACACCATTCTTATAGCCGATACGGTTAAGAAGGTAACCAACGGGTATCGACAGAATATAAGCTCCGTAAAAAAATGTATTTGGCAACTGCTTTTCAACCTCGTTCAGTCTGAAAGCATCCTTAAGATAATTGATAAGCGAGTTATTCATGGTTGTGATAAAGCCGAACAGAAAAAAGAGTGAGGCCATCACAATCAGAGGAAAAAGGAATTTGTTCTTTTTGTCTTGCATTTTTGTCATTTTTATGGTTAATAAATTACGAATTTGTTTTATTGAATTAAATTCAATTGCAAATGGTTATTTTATACCTGTAATCCCGCGTTCCGTAAAAGATTATCCTTACTTATTCAGTACTGAATTTATACACACAGGTATGTTTGTATTTCTCACCCTTTTTCAATATTGTCGAAGGAAAATGCGGTTTGTTAATCGCATCTGGAAAATGCTGGGTTTCAAGGCAGAATGCCCAGCGGCGGCCATATTTTTTGTCTCCCTTGCCCTTTTCGCCGTTAATCCAGTTAGCCGTATAAAGCTGAACTCCCGGCTGTGTTGTATAGACTTCCAGAACCCTTCCTGACCCGGGGTCTCTTGCAACAGCGGCCAGGTCAATAGAGCCTGTTCTGTGGTTCAGTACAAAATTATGATCATACCCTGCTCCGAATTTCAACTGCTCATCATCCTTGTCGATGGTCTCACCTATTTTTCGCTTTTTGGTGAAATCGAACGGCGTTCCTTTCACTGAACGGATCTCTCCTGTAGGAATAGAGGTTTCATCCAAAGGTGTGTAATAATCAGCGTTTATCATCAGTTCCTGGTTATAAACGCTTCCTGATCCTTCACCAGCCAGGTTGAAATAGGAATGTCCTGCCAGATTCACAACAGTTGACTTATCAGCTGTCGCGAGAAAATCAGTACGGAGTTCATTTTTATCAGTAAGGGTATAAGTTATGGAAACCTTCAGATTGCCCGGATAGCCTTCTTCTCCATCAGCTGAAAGATATTCCAGTTTTAGTTTTGACGGAGAATAGCTGACGACATCCCATACTTTCATGCTGAACCCCTCAATGCCTCCGTGAAGATGGTTCGGACCATTGTTGACAGCAAGAGTGTAATCCTTACCATCGAGACTGAATTTCCCCCTGGCAATGCGGTTTGCACAACGCCCGCATACAGCTCCCATATAGGGTCCGCTGTTTCTGCTTATATATTCTTCGATCGTATCGTATCCCTGAATAATATCCGTAAACTTTCCGCTGCGGTCAGGGACAATAATGCTGACCAGTATCCCTCCATAATTTGATACCTGGACAATGAGTCCGTTTTTGTTTTCAAGAGTGTAAAGCCCTGTGGGTTTGCCTTTATGAACACCCCTGAATGATTCTTCCTTTATTTTAGTCATGATTAATTGTAGAAAATAATTAAATCAACAATGAATATATAAGTATCCTAAAGGTCGACTTTGCCGGCTCCCTGGTGCCTGATGAACAGCTTGTGGCATGAACCCTTCCCGTAAACATGTTCCAGGATCCGGATATACTTGTCAAGAAGGTTTTCGGGAACAAATGCCTGGATGGTTCCTGCAAATCCTCCTCCATGAACACGCCATGCTCCCTTTCCCTTCAGTAGAAGATCACTTAGTGCAAGAGCGAGTGATACATTCTGTTCCCTGACATTGCTTACTGCATAGACATTCTGGTTATACATAAAGGAACTGTATCCGGAGTCAGTTACCATTCCAAGGAATGATTTGAAGTCATTCCTTTCAAGGGCTGCAACCTGGTCAACAACACGCTGGTTATCACACTCAAAATGGATTGCCCGTAAGATGGCACGGTCCCCGACTTTGTTCCTTATCTTTGGGGCAATATCAAGGACCTGGTCCAGAGTCACTTCACGCAGCACTTTGGCCCCGAGTTCTGCAGCCACTGCTTTCATGTCGGTCGGAAGAGAGGCGTACTCATCATTCAGGTCAGCATGGCTGCCGCCGGTATCAGTTATCACGAGCGAGTATCCGGTTGCTACAAAATCGAAGTTGACCTTCTTCACCACCGGTTTTGAAGGATCTTTGAAATCAATTGTTATAAGTCCGCCCATGGCACAGGCTGTCTGGTCCATCAGTCCGCACGGCTTGCCGAAGTAATTATTTTCGGAATACTGACCTATTATTGCATTCCCTACAGGGTCCATCCTGCCATTATTGAACAGCTCATTTACTATGACGCCGATAAGAACCTCAAAGGACGCTGAAGAACTCAATCCCGAGCCCTTCGGCACTCCGCCGTCGATGCAGGCATCAAAACCACCAATCTCATACCCAAGCTCCCTGAACCGGGAACAGATTCCCCTTACAAGGGCTGCTGAAGTGAATTTTTCATTATTGTCGGGCTTCAGAGATGACAAGTCAACATCAAACCGCGGATATCCTTCTGAGAGTATGCGGATTACGTTTGAATTGTTTTTAGCTGCAACGGCTACATTATCGAGATTAACAGCGCCTGCAAGCACACGGCCGTAGTTGTGGTCAGTATGGTTACCTCCAATCTCGGTCCGTCCGGGTGAGGTGAAAAACATAAGATCTCCTGATCCGAATGTCCCTGTAAATTGTTTCAGAAGGTCGGCATATCTTTTTGCATTGCGTTTAAGCTCTGCCTTATCTTTGCCATACAGTTCCCGGAAAGTATTGTTATCACCATTATTAATCTTTTGGACTAAATCTTCTTCACTTGTCATGGAAATGATTTTTATGGGTTATGAATAATTGTAAATATAATAATTGTCATGTTTACATGAGCAGAGGCCGTCTCAAAATAAATCCGGGACGGCCTCCAAAAGACTATTTCCATCTGGTCTTTTACTTGTGTTTACTTCCCACCAGGGCAAAGAACACTATATAAGAATAACAGATGATAGGAAGTATAAATGCAAATCTTACACCGAATCCGTCTGCAAGGGCTCCCATTAAAACCGGGATAATGGCTCCGCCGACGATCAGGGTATTTATTAATCCTGAGGCCATGCTCAGTTCCCCCTTGTCAAGTCCGTCAACACCAAGAGCAAAGATATTTGGGAACATTATCGAGTTGAAGAAACCTATTGATAATCCAAGCCAGAGTATCAGGTTACTGTTGATAAGTACCACTGCCACCAGAAGGAAAGCTGCAATTATACCGAAAACTGCAAGTGACCTGCTTGCGCTTCCTTTTCCAAGCTGCATTGCAAAGTAGTTCAAAATAGCTATGCCTGCAAATATCAGTCCATCGCTTATCTGGCGTCTTACAAACCAGCCTACGAACAGTGCAAGTGCAATGACAAGAACAGTGTACAGGTATTTCTTTGATTTCTCAACATTTGATAGAGTGAATGATCCATAAAACCTTCCGACCATTGCGCCGCCCCAGTAAAGAGCGATCATCTTGGCAGCATCGGATTGTGCCATCTGGAGGGCTTCCTGGAAATACCTTTGCAGCATTGCTGCATTTCCTACCTCTGCACCAACATAAAAGAATATGCCGAGAGCTCCAAAAATGACATGCGGATATTTCCAGACACTTTTTCGTTCCACCCCCTGGGTCGGTATCACGGGAAGTTTAAGGAAGTAGATTGCAATCGCAATAATGATAACTATTATCCCGATTATAAGGAATGGAGTCGGAACCGATTTGGCTGCCTCATCGGGTGACAGCATAGCACTGGCGGACTTAAAAACAAAAGCACTTGCTATAAGCGGAGCAATATATGTTGCGATTGAGTTAAGAGCCTGTGTCAGGTTTAGCCTTCCCGAGGCTGTTTCAGATGGCCCGAGCGCTGTCACGTACGGATTTGCTGCAACCTGAAGGAAAACCACACCGCTGGCCATTATAAATATGGCAAACAGGAAGAACGGGAAAGACAAAACTTTTGCGGCCGGATAAAAAAGAAAACTACCGATGGCAACAAGTACCAGTCCGACAATGACGCCTGATTTATATCCTATTTTCTTAATGATGCCTCCGCTGGCAAAGGACAATACGAAATATGTAAAGAAAAATGCACCATTTACCAGCTGTGCCTCAAAATTTGAAAGTTGAAAAACTGCTTTGAACTTATCAGCCAGCGTAATGTTAAAAGTCGTGACGAATCCAAACAGGAAGAATATCAATCCCATAAAGGTCATCCCGGCTGTCTGGGTATTTTTTTGTTCAGTCATAATGTGAGGTTTAGGTTTAACAAATAATACGAAAACTTTATCGGTTGAGGTAAAATTACATTTAAAGATCGATTTTCAAAGGACTTGGAGAATATATTTTATAAATAATTTAACATGTCCCGGAAGTAAAAATACACATGATTCATTATTCCATAATTAATTATCTCGTTGTAAATCAACAGATCATGTTTAAAGGCAATTAATTTCAAAATATTATCTTTGCGGTCAGATAAAAATGAAGAACCGCTATTTCATATTCATATCTTACAAGGGAACTTCCTACCATGGCTGGCAGGTTCAGCCAGGATCAAATACTGTTCAGAAGATTGTTGATGTGGCGCTCAGCCTTATTACCGGAGAAAAAATAGCCACGGCCGGTGCAGGAAGAACCGATACCGGAGTCCATGCTTCATTCTTCTGTGCACACTTCGACGCCACCTCACCTGATCTGGCTGATAAGCAGAATCTGATATTCCGGCTGAACAGGTATCTTCCGGCTGATATTTCAGTGAACAGCCTCAGGAAGGTTCATCCCGACGCCAGCGCAAGGTACAGTGCACTCTCCAGAACTTACAAATACTATATATCGCAGGCAAAGGATCCGTTCTCGACTGATTACTCATGGTATATTCACGGAGGCATTGATGTTGCTGCAATGAACATTGCTGCAGAAATCCTGCTGAACCAGTCTGATTTTACAAGTTTCTGCAGACTGCATTCTGACAATAAGACAAACATCTGCACTGTTATTGCCGCAGGATGGGAAACAGACGGGAACAAGCTTGTTTTCACAATAAAGGCCGACAGGTTTCTGAGGAACATGGTAAGAGCAATTGTCGGTACCATGGTTGAAATCGGAAAAGGCAAAATCACTGCTGATAATTTCATAGAAATAATCCTGGCAAAGGACAGATCGGCTGCAGGGACATCAGCGCCGGCAAAAGGTTTGTTCCTTACTGATATTGAATATCCTGATGAAGTTTATCTGTGATTGCGCCAGAATTGAACATCGGTATTGACTAAACACATTCACGTTGAGAAATATTTGTAACTTTTTATCGTTTGCTAATAATAAAAAAAAGAACCAGTTAAATCAGTATATATGATGTTTGTATTATCACTTACAGAACCTGCTGTCAACATGTCAAATGGTCAGGCAACAACTTTGCTGGATCTCCTGATGAAGGGAGGGGTTATTATGATCCCTATAGTCCTGTTGTCATTAATAACTATATACCTGTTTATTGAGAGATTAGCATATATAAGCAGGTCTGCAGCCATTGACCGGAGTCTTCTCCCGTCTGTCATTAATGATCTTAGAAACGGTCACCAGGACAATGCCATGACCAGGGCACAAAATAACCAGGCAGCCATTGGAAATATTCTTAAAAGCGGAATAGAACAGGTTGGAAATTCCATGAACGACGTGGAAAGAAATATCGAAACAGCAACCAACCTTGAAATCTCTAAAATGGAAAAAAACACCGGGTATCTGGGTATTATTGCAGGTATTGCTCCAATGCTTGGATTTATCGGTACAATCGCCGGTGTTATTAAAATCTTTTATAATATCTCACTTGCCGATAATATAAGCATTGGCATAATTTCCGGCGGATTATACCAGAAAATGATCTGCAGCGGAGCCGGACTGATAGTCGGCGTTCTCGCCTATACAGCCTATCATTATCTGATGATGAAAATCGACAGGTACACAATAAGACTTCAGGAAGCACTTGTTCAGTTTTTAAAAGCCTTGTAGTATGAATATCATGAGAACCAAGAGATTCAAGCCCGAAGTAAGCACTTCATCACTGAATGATATAATGTTCTTCCTGCTTTTGTTTTTCCTTATCGTTTCAACTCTGGCCAATCCGAATGTGATAAAAGTGCTTTTGCCGAAATCCAAAACTGCACAGGAACTCGACAAGCAACAGATAAACCTCACGGTCACTGCCGACCGAAAGTACTATATTAACCAGAAAGAGATTCTTCTGTCAGAACTGGAACAGAAACTGAAGGAAAACGTGGCAGGCATCCAAAATCCCACGATCGTACTCAGGTTTGCAAAATCTCTAAATATCCAGGATCTTGTGGATGTCCTTGAGGTAGGTGTCAGACTCAATATTAAAATGGTGATGGCTACCGATAAATCGGCCACTCCGGGATTATAACCACAGGTATTTAATACTCATCCGGCAGAGTGCTGAGCTGGGCAAGGGTAAACACAGGGCCATCCTTGCAGACAAATACTTTTCCTACATTACACCGGCCGCATTTACCGAAACCGCATTTCATACGGTTCTCAAGAGTTGTGTAAATATTTTCATCAGCAAATCCGAGCTTAGCAAGAACGGGGAAAGTAAATTTTATCATAACCGGTGGACCGCAGACTATTGCCACAGTGTTATCTGAAGAAGGGGCTTCTTTTTCAACTATTGTGGGTACAAATCCTACCTCACCCTTCCAGTCAGGGGATTCGCCACCCGGATCAACTGTCGTTATAAGTTTTACATCTTTCCGCTTCTTCCATTCATCAAGTTCATATTTGTAAACGAGGTCACTGACACTCCTTGCACCATAAATGATTGTCACTTCCCCGAAATTTTCCCTTGTGTCAAGGGCGTTCCAGATAACGCAGCGCATCGGGGGCAAAGCAATTCCGCCTGCAATGAAGAGCAGATTCTTACCTTTCCACTCATCAATTGGGAAAACATTACCGTAAGGTCCCCGGAAGCCGATTATGCTACCCTCTTCGCACTTTGCCAGCGCATTTGTTACCTTGCCTGTCTGCCTGAATGTACATTCAATATACCCCTTGCGGGTGGGTGATGAAGCAATGCAGAAAGTCGATTCCCCGGCTCCGTATACAGAGTATTCTCCGAACTGTCCTGCCTTGAAGCTAAATGAATTCCGGTCTTTTTCATTAACGAATTTAAGCATGAATGTCTTTACACCCGGTGCTTCCCAGGTGATTTTTTCAACCTTCATAAGGTACGGCATATAGATATTATCTGTCATACAGCAGCCTCCTGAATTGATATAAGATGTTCAAGAATGTTCATATCGGCAGGGCATGCCCTGCTGCATCGTCCGCAGCCTGTGCATCCGTAAACCGACAGCCTTTCAGGCATATATGAAAATTTATGCATAATCCTTTGCCGCCATCGCTGTGACTGCACACTCCTCGGATTGTGGCCTGAGGTATGAATTGTAAACTGTGAAAAGCCGCAGGAATCCCAGCACCTCATCCTTGTTCCTGATTTGCCATGGACTTCATCCTGAATGTCAAAACAGGCGCAGGTCGGACAAACATATGCGCATGCCCCGCATCCCAGGCACTTGAGTGATTGTTCCACCCACTCATCGTTTTCAAAGAGTTTGTCAAGGTTATGGCGTACCTGCTCCCTGTCGAACTTCACAGGCACAACAGCAAGATATTTTTCCTTATCAATATTCCCTGCCTTTTCAAAAAGATCATGTGCAAGGGATACGATGGCTGATCCTTTTTCAGTAATAATTTCTGCAAGATAATCGCCGTTGTCACTAATCCTTGTGAAGAGAATATCGCTTCCTTCAGTATTTCCGGGATTTCCTCCGACAGATGTGCAGAAGCAATACTCATCAGCCTTGCTGCAGCTGAATCCAAGTGTTGTGCAATTAGCGAGCCTCTTGTTGTAGATCTCATCCTCATAATCCCAGTTAAAAATTGCGCCAAGCTCTTCTTTCCCTATTGCATCGCATGGTCTGATGCCCCAGAGCACAATCTCCGGGAAGTTGTTCAGATCAATTCCCTTTACTTGCACATCGCCGGAGGTTTTTGTAAAGTCAAGTATTTTTTCAGTCCTTGGAAATGCAACCTCCTTGGAGGACTGAGTGGTCTGAATATAATCAGAAGCAATTTCTTCAAATTTTTCAACAGCCCTGTAAGAGGTCCTGCCGTTAACCGACACCGGTCCGAAAACGTTCCTGCCGTTTGACTTCAGCACCCCGAACAGCTTTTCAATCGATCCATTGCTTATCAACATTCTTTCAATGCTCATGGCCTAGATTATAAAATTATCCTTATCATCAGGTTTATAGGTTGACAACAGATTTTCAGACTTTAATGAAGGCTGATATTCCCCGAAATGTTCCCTTGCATCAAGCAGCATTCTCTTTGTAAGCAGATTAATCGGGATGGCAAGCGGGCAGGCATTATAGCAGGCGTCGCAATCAATGCAGCGGCCCGCCAGGTGAATTGCCCTCATCATGTGCCATTCAAGGTTGCCAATTTCGTCTGAAGGTACGGGGATCCATTGTGGCTGGTTGAAATCAACTGTACAGCGGCTGCAGTAGCACATAGGGCATGCAGCTCTGCATGCATAGCACTTGAAACAGGGTGAAAGCTGCTGTATCCAGAAATTCCAGCGCTCCGGGGGTGTCATTTTTTCAATTTTATCAAGCATCTCCTTATTCCTGGCATCAATTTCGATCCGCGACTTATGCACGAACGACTCGACCTCAGACAGGTCCTTAAACTCGATCAGCTTGCTTTCAGGAGTTACTCCAAGAACAAGAATATTGTTGTCATTTATCTGAAATTCAGAGGCCAGCTGTATCAATGCGCGCATCACCGGGAGTGGTGCGACCACAGCCATTTTACCCTTATCCCTTATCTCCTTTTTAGTAACATATGCAGCAAGGTTCATAATGCAGCGGCTGTCAAAAACCAGCTTATCGGCATCCGCGGGCTTTTCAGCAAAGAGTGCTCTTGTCTTTCCATCTGTTCCGTTCTCATACCCGATGACAACCTTAACAGCGGATTCTTCCAGAAGCTCTTTCACGCGCTTTTTCAGTTCATCCATGGCTCACCTCCTTCAGATCTTTTTTTGCAACCTTCCTGTATTCGTTGTAGGGGCCCAGCTCACGGATTGATGTAACCATCGAGTTGACAATATCGGCCCATTTTGCTCCTTCAGCCGCAGAGACCCATGAAAATTTTATCCGCCTTATATCAATTCCAATGAAATCGCAGAGCGAGCGGAACATAATCCATCTTCTTCTGGCATGAAAATTTCCCGAAGTATAATGGCAGTCATTCGGATGGCATCCCGAAACAATTATGCCATCAGCGCCTTCGTCAAATGCCTTGATCAGCAGCATATAGTCAATGCGGCCGGTGCACGGGAACCTTATTATCCGTACATTAGAAGCATATTTTATCCGGCTGGTCCCTGTCAGGTCTGCACCGGCGTATGTACACCAGTTACAGACAAATGCCACAATCTTGGGTTCAAACTCTGCCATCAATATGATAGATTAATATTCGTTTAACAATGCCATAACTTCAGAGTACATTTCCTCATGTGTATAGCCCTGTATATCAATAGATTTAGTACGACAGAAAGCGACGCACGTTCCGCATCCCTGACACAGCCCGGGATTTACCTTTGCCACTGTTTTTATAACCTCCCCGTTCCTGTTTTTTATTTCTTCCTTTTCAATTGCCTGGTAAGGGCAGGCAGAAATGCACAGGAAGCATCCGACACAGGAGGAATATACTGGTGCAGGCTGCCGGTTCACAACCGCTATCAGGGGCTCTCTGGTAAGCTCATCCTGTGAAAAGAGGCAGGCAACCTTTACAGCGGCTCCGGAAGCCATGGAAACCGATTCCGGTATGTCCCTGGGCGACTGGCAGGCTCCGGCAAGAAATATTCCTGCAGTGTTGGTCTCGACAGGCTTCAGTTTCGGATGGGCTTCAGCAAAAAAGTGATAGCTGTCGTACGAAACATGAAGCTTCTGAGCAAGCTCTTCAGCACCCTCATTTGCCACTCCGGCAGTTGCCAGAACCACCATATCAGCTTCAATTTCGACAGGGGCAGCATTCAGAAGCGTATCTGCTCCCATCACTATCAGCTTCCCGTTCTTTTCATAGATCCTTGAAACCCTGCCACGTATGTAATTCACACCGTCCTCTTCAATAGCTCTTCTTACAAACTCTTCATACATCTTCCCTCCTGCCCTGATGTCCATATAGAACACATATGATTTTCCCCCGTGAACCTTATGCTGATAAAGCATTGCATGCTTTGCTGTATACATACAGCATATCTTTGAGCAGTAAGGAATGCCTTTTGCCTCGTCCCGTGAGCCGGCACATGCAATGAAAACAATCGTCTGAGGGATCTTTCCGTCCGACGGCCTGCGGATCTCACCAAGTGTAGGTCCTGAAGCAGAAGCCAGCCGCTCGTACTGAAGCCCTGTAATAATATCCGGATGACTGTCGTAACCATATTCAGGAAAAAAGTCAGTCTGTTTAACCGTGAATCCCGTTGCAATCACAATGGCGCCTATTTCAGCTTCAACTATCGTATCTTCCTGATCAAACCTTATTGCCTGGGTCGGGCACACCTTTTCGCAGATCCTGCATTTGCCCTTTGTATAATATGTGCAATTCAGCCGGTCGATCACCGGCTTGTTAGGAACGGCCTGAGGGAAAGGGACATAAATAGCAGTCCTTGTACCAAGCTTTTCGTTGAATTCGCTTGGAATTTTTTTACTGGGGCATTTGGTTATACAGAGCCCGCATCCCGTGCAGATCTTTTCATCAATGCTTTTTGACTTCCTTCGTATCTTAACCTTGAAATTCCCTATGAATCCCTCAAGACTTTCAAGTTCGGCGTAAGTGTACAACGTAATGTTTGGATGCTGGGCCACCTCGACCATCCTCGGTGTAAGGATACATTGCGAGCAGTCGAGTGTCGGGAATGTCTCGGAAAGTTGCGACATATGGCCCCCGATTGATGGTTCCTTCTCAATAAGAATAACCTTATGGCCAGCATTTGCAATGTCGAGGCTGGCCTGAATGCCAGCTATACCTCCCCCTATTACCAGGGCCTGCTTTGTTACCGGGACCTTTATTGCACTCAGCGACTGATTGTACTTTACTTTCTCGACAAGCATACGCACAAGATCGATCGCCTTTTCTGTCGTTTCTTCGCCTTTTTCATGTACCCATGAACAATGTTCTCGAAGGTTTGCCATTTCACACATGTATGGGTTCAGGCCTGCTTCGCCGCATGCTTTTCTGAATGTAGGTTCATGCATTCTTGGTGAGCAGGCTGCCACAACCACGCCTGTCAGTCCTTTTTCCTTAATGGCATTTTTAATAATTGTCTGACCGGGATCAGAGCACATGTATTTGTAATCAACACTGAATGTCACGCCATCAAGTTTGCCTGCATTTTCAGCTACCTTTGCACAATCGACTGTGGCGCTAATGTTTTCGCCGCAATGACAAACAAACACTCCTATTTTAGACATAATTCCGGAGGTATATATTATTAATCAAATATTTACTTTAACAAAATGCCGTTGCAACGACAGTTCTTTCCTGTCGATACCTACAGCAAGTCCAATGGCCTGTGTTATATACAGGACCGGAATATCAATTTTCTCACCCAGAAATTCATTGATTGACGGACGGCGCATGTCGAGGTTTGAGTGGCACATCGGGCAGGCCACGATAATTGCCTCTGCTCCCCTGTCGACAGCATCCTGAATGATCCTGCCCGATAATCGTCCGACTGAGCTGGTCCGTGATATCGACAATCCGGCACCACAGCATTCTGTTTTAAAAGCCCAATCGATTGGCGTAGCACCGGCTTTAAGCATCAGGTCATCCATTGTCTGAGGATCTTCTTCCCTGTCGAATTTCAGTATATCGTGAGGCCTTACAAGATAACAGCCATAATAGCAAGCCACTTTATGATCAAAAGGCTTTTCTATCCGGCTTTCAAGAACAGGAGTTACATATTTATCAAGCATCTGGATTATGTTGAGTATTGATACTGTTCCCCTGTATTCCAGATTGTTTATTTCAGATATCCTCTCTTTCAGCTGAGGATCCTGTGCAAGTTCATGTCTTGTTACAGTAAGCCTGCTGTAGCATGCCGCGCACGGAACAACTATTTCCTGAAGACCCTGTTTTTCAGCAAGCGAAAGGATACGGGCAGGTAAAGCAACCGATAGCTCCCTGTTCATGTTGTGTGCAGCAGTTGCACCGCAGCAATTCCAGTCATCAATTTCCTGAATTGTTATGCCGAATGCTTTTGCCACCGCAAGCACCGATTCAGCATATTCACGTGACGATCCCTTAAGGGAACAGCCAGGATAAAATCCCAGAGTCATATAATTAGTTTTTGTTTTTCTTAAATGTTTTCCTGAAAATAGATGCTATCCCCTTACGGTCATGGACCATTTCGGGAATGATATTCAGTTTTCCCCGTTTTATCATTCCCGGGGCAAGGTCCATATCATCCAGGATCCGGAGTGTCCTTGTTTTATAATCAGCAAACAGGCCTATCTCGTAAAGCCTTCCTGTGTATCTGATTGAGTCAAGAAATGATTGATGGAAAGCAATTATATTTTTTGCCCCCCGGTTTGCCTTCCTCTCCTTTAATGCTTTTTCCCTCAGGAAATCCATCATTTTTGGAATATCAATGCTCATAGGGCACCGGGCCAGGCACATTTCGCATGTAAGGCATACCCAGATTGAAAATGAACGGAGCACTTTCTCCTCATCGGCGTTTCTTCCAGTCTGAAGCATTCTCATGATCACACTTGGAGGATAATCCATCTCTTCCGATAAAGGGCAACCTGCCGAGCACTTTCCGCACTGATAACAATGGCTGACTTTTACCCCGGTATGCTCCAAAACTTCCGATCCAAGTCCGGAAGGCGTTGAATGATGGAGGTCTGAACTCATTATCAAAATATTAATTTCTATTTATAAGCAAAATTCAAAAAGGCCGAAAAATAGCAATTAAAATTCAATTAATAATATGAATAATATCATAATCCCGATAAACTAAAAATTCAATATTTCTTTCAGAAAATATTCTGATTTTTGCACAAGTAAAGAAATTAATTACCAGGTATTTAACACTAATTCAATAACAATATCCGGATATTTTACTGTTAATAATTTCACAAAGAATAAAAGAAATTTTATTTTTACGCGGCTGAAAAACTTAATAATGGATTTATGAGTAATGAATGGCTGGTGCTTTTTTTCCTCGTCGGCGCTCTTTTTGTGGGATTAGTTCTAGTCTTTTCCGGGTTCGTGGCTCCGAAATCATTTAACCCACAGAAATTTGAACCTTATGAATGTGGAATACCCACTGAAGGCATAACATGGCTTCAATTCAATATCGGGTATTATATGTTCGCTATCCTCTTTCTTGTTTTTGATGTTGAAACAGTTTTCGTGTACCCATGGGCAGTAGTGATGAAAGAGGTTGGGATGGCTGCATTTATTGAGATAGTGATTTTCTTTGTTATTCTGGGACTGGGACTATTGTACGCCTGGAAAAAACACGCACTTATATGGCAATAAAAGGAATGAAATATGAGGAGTTCGGGGATAATGAAAGTCTCGAGCTACTGAGAAAATCGGGATCAAATGTTCTGTTGACTACCATTGATGATGTCATTAACTGGGGTAGGAAGAATTCATTGTGGCCTCTTACATTTGCTACAAGCTGCTGTGGTATAGAAATGATGCAGACGGGTGCACCAAAACATGATTTCGCCAGATTCGGAATGGAAGTTTACAGAGCCAGCCCCCGGCAATCAGATGTTATCGTTGTAGCCGGTACTATTGTTAAGAAAATGGCTCCTGTTCTGAAACGTCTTTATGATGAGATGTCAGAACCAAAGTATGTTGTGGCAATGGGAGCATGCACAATAACCGGAGGTCCATTTTGCCTTTATTCTTACAGTGTCGTAAATGGGGTTGACCAGATCATCCCTGTCGATGTTTATGTACCGGGATGCCCTCCGCGTCCCCAGGCATTATTATATGGAATGCTTCAGCTTCAGCGGTTAATAGAGACCGAGAATCTTAAGTCGAGGAAGGAAAGGAGTGCTTCTCATAATTACAAATAACAACTTTCTAAGTTTCAGATATCTGATTATCAATGGATAAAATACAAACAGGAGAGTTTATCAAATCGCTCGACAGCGATCTAGAGATAAAAGAAGGGAAACAATTTACAGAAGTAACTGTACCTCCGTCAAAACTGCATTCATTGGCAAGTCTGCTCAGAGAGAAAAAAGAGACTTCATTTGATTTTCTTGTGTGCATTACAGGCGTGGACTACGGTCATGACTTTGGTGTCATTTACCACCTTCGCTCTACAAAATACGGAAATATGGTTGTGCTTAAGACCCGTACCTCCGACATGGACAATCCCATATTCGATTCAGTTTGTGATATCTGGAAAGGCGCTGACTTTCATGAGAGAGAGGCTTATGATCTGCTTGGGATAAAGTTTGCAAATCACCCTGACCTGAGAAGGCTCTTTCTGAACAGTTCATGGGGGTTTCCGCTTAGAAAAGACTATGTTGATAATGATAAAACTACCTAGTGATCTATGGAAGAAAAGGTAAAAGATATTGCCACTGAGGGACAACAGGAATTTACCATTAACATGGGTCCTCAGCACCCTTCAACACATGGTGTAATGAGGCTGGTGATCTCACTTCGGGGCGAGATTGTCCAGAGCGTGCAACCGCATATCGGATATATCCACAGGGGAATTGAAAAAATATGTGAAAGTCTGACATATCAGCAAATAATACACCTTACTGACAGGATGGATTACCTTTCTGCCCATATCAATAATGAAGCTGTCTGTCTCGCAGTGGAAAAGGCATTGGAAATTGATATTCCGGACAGAGTGAAGGTGATACGTACAATTATGTCTGAGCTTACACGAATCCAGTCTCATGAACTCTTCTGGGCGTCATATGGAATGGACCTCGGCGGACAAACCTGTTATTTTTACGGGTTGCGCGACAGGGAAATGGTACTCGATATATTTGAAGAGACAACGGGCGGCAGAATGTTAGTCAGCTATAACTGCCCTGGAGGTGTAATGTATGACCTGCATCCGAATTTTCAGAAGAGAGTAAAAGAATTTATCAGACATTTCAGGAAAGTCCTTCCCGAATATGACTCTGTTCTTACAGGAAATGTGATTTTCCGGGAGCGGACAATGGGAATAGGACCTCTTTCGCTTAGCGATGCTATTTCTTACGGTGTTACAGGTCCTTCAGGCAGAGCTTCAGGGTTCTCCTGCGACGTCAGGAAACATGAACCTTACAGCGCTTATGACAGGGTAAAATTCAACGAAGTTATATATAATGAAGGTGATGCGTACCACAGGTATCTGGCCAGAATGGAGGAAATGCGGGAATCGATGAATATAATTGACCAGCTGATCGATAACATACCTGAAGGTCCTTACAGCGTTAAGATGAAACCCGTTATTAAACTTCCTGAAGGCGAATACTACCAAAGAGTTGAAACTGCACGAGGCGAGCTTGGAGTATTTATAATCAGCGACGGCAACAAGAACCCTTATCGTATCAAGTTCAGAACTCCGAATTTTGGAAACCTGTCTGTATTCAGCCATCTGGTCAGAGGTTTTAAAATAGCTGATCTTGTTGCAATTTTCGGATCACTCGATTTCGTGATACCTGATATTGACAGGTGAAGGCAAAGGGCGAAGAGATAAGATAAAGACAAAAGACAAAAGACGAAAGATAAAAGAAACAATATATACGACCGGGAATGGCTGTTCAAAATATATTAATTTATTCAGAACCATGGTGGAGAGTCTTTTATGATTTTTCATCGCTCACAAAGTCAATAGATGAGGGACTCAGAAGTTCCATGTCATCATTCTGGACTGTAACAACCGAGATGTTGATCGTGGGGATCCTTTTCCTTTTGTTTTATGCAGTGATCGGACTTTTCCTGGTCATCGCCGAAAGAAAAGTCTGCGCATTCATCCAGAACAGACTTGGACCGAACAGAATTGGCCCGTATGGATTGTTCCAGACAGTAGCCGACCTCGTAAAGCTACTATTCAAAGAGGTGATTCCCATCAAAAATGCTGACAGCTTTCTGTTTAATCTTGCACCATACATTGTAATTATTGTGAATTTCATGGTTCTTGCCGCTATCCCGTATGGTAAGGGACTGCAAGCTATAAACTTTAATATCGGGGTATTCTATATCACTGCAGTTTCATCGTTGAGTGTTGTCGGAGTACTTCTGGCCGGATGGTCAAGTAACAACAAATACTCCCTTATCGGTGCAATGAGAAGCGGCGCCCAGATAGTGAGCTATGAACTCTCTGTCGGCCTTGCCCTAATTACGGTCGTTATACTTGCAGGATCAATGCAGCTATCGGAAATTATTGAAGCTCAAAGAACAGGATGGTTTATTTTTAAAGGACATATCCCGGCTTTGATTGCGTTTGTAATTTACATCATTGCAGGTACAGCCGAGTCTAACCGTGGGCCTTTCGACCTGGCTGAAGCTGAATCTGAACTTACTGCAGGTTACCATACTGAATATTCGGGGATCAAATTTGCATTCTTCTATCTTGCCGAATATATTAATATGTTCGTTGTGGCATCAATCGCCGCCACAGTATTTTTTGGAGGATGGATGCCGTTTCACTTAGGTTCCTGGGACGGATTCAATAGGATTATGGACCTTATCCCGCCGTTTATTTGGTACCTGGGAAAAACCCTTTTTATAGTATGGATCATAATGCTGTTCAAATGGACATTCCCACGGTTGAGAATTGATCAGCTGCTTACACTTGAATGGAAATATCTGCTCCCCATAAATCTTGTTAATGTACTGTTTATGGCATTTATAGTACTTATGGGGTGGCATTTATAAAAGTTAAAAGTTAATATATATATCTCTGAATGAGAAGTATAATAAATTATTTGAAGAACATATTTTTTGCAATCCGGTCGCTTCTGAAAGGTATGAAAGTCACTGCCTCCTACTTTTTCAGTCCAGGTGCCATTGTTACAGAGAAATATCCCGAAAACCGGAAAACTCTTGTAATGTTGGAGCGTTCCAAGGGTGAGGTAATAATGCCTCATAATGATAAAAACGAACACCATTGCACAGCTTGTGGAATCTGTCAGATAAATTGTCCGAACGGCACTATTGAAGTAATGTCAAAAACAATTACCACTGAAGACGGTAAAAATAAGAAGATACTTGATAAACATATTTATTGGCTGGGCAAATGCACTTTCTGCGGATTGTGTGTAAAGACCTGCCCTTCTAACGCTCTTGCCTTTTCTACGAAATTTGAACATGCTGTCTTCAACAAGGATCACCTGATAAAAATATTAAATCAACCTGGTTCTCAATTAATGAAAGGAGTTGAATAATGACCGCTAACCAGATAATGTTTTTTCTTTTTTCCGCTGCCATAATTGTCTTTTCAATACTGACAGTGACAACCAGGAAAATATTAAGGGCTGCAACTTACCTTCTTCTTGTGCTTGTTTCGTCGGCAGGGTTATACTTCATGCTAAACTATGAGTTTCTTGCTGCTGTTCAGCTGACACTTTACGCTGGCGGTATTGTTGTCTTGATCATCTTCTCGATACTATTAACCAGCCACATCAATCAGAAATTTGAACCTGCAGACCTGAAAAAGTCAATATATTCTGCAATTGCATCACTGGCAGGAGTTTTTCTATCGATAATAACAATACTTGATTACAAATTTGAAGCAACCACCGAAGCCGCAAAAGAAGTTGATATGCGGCTGATAGGTAAAAGTTTGTTATCAGCTGACCATGATGGATATATTCTTCCATTTGAAGTCATATCTGTTTTACTTCTTGCAGCAATGATCGCTGCAATAGTGGTCGCAAAAAAAAGCGGTCCGGAAAAGACCCGGTTATCAAATATAAATAAGGAATAACATGTACACGGGAATACCATTGCAGTACTTTTTAATCCTGGCCTCAATTATGTTTTTTGCCGGGGTTTACGGATTTCTGACACGCCGGAATTTGATAACAATACTTATGTCGGTGGAACTTATTTTGAACTCGGTCAACATAAATTTTTTGGCTTTTAACCGCTATCTCTATCCTCATAAGCTTGAAGGCATGTTTTTCAGCCTTTTTGTCATTGCAGTTGCAGCATGTGAAGCCGCAGTGGCTATTGCCATTATTATCAATATCTACAGGCGG
This sequence comes from uncultured Bacteroidales bacterium, assembly GCA_963789985.1. Taxonomy (GTDB): domain Bacteria; phylum Bacteroidota; class Bacteroidia; order Bacteroidales; family VadinHA17; genus LD21. The sequence continues at coordinate 632,809 of CAWBNA010000019.1, forward strand.
TTTACAACCATCAATGTTGAGGATGTTGATACAATGAAATACTGATCTTTAAAACTCAAAGGATAAACGATATATGACCAATTTCACATATACTGTCTGGATTCCTGTAATTCCGTTCCTGATGTTTATCCTGGTCGGGCTTGCAGGTAAAAAGCTTAAGCCAAAGCTATCAGGACTTCTTGGCACTTCAGGATTGGCTGTAATAACAGTTCTTTCATATATTACTGCCTACCTCTATTTTTTCAGGGGAGGAATGGCTGGTGGCGTTTATCAGAAGATCGTTGCCTTTAACAGCATATGGCTCCGGTTCACTGATAACCTGCATATTGACATGGGCATTCTGCTTGACCCGATATCAGTGCTGTTGCTGATCGTAATTACAACAGTATCATTTATGGTTCACATCTACAGCCTCGGTTACATGAAGGGAGAAAAAGGCTTTGAACGCTATTATTCGTTTCTTTCCCTGTTTACGTTTTCAATGCTGGGACTTGTTCTCGCCACGAACATATTCGAGATGTACATATTCTGGGAACTCGTAGGAATTTCGTCATATCTTCTTATAGGGTTCTATTATCAGAAACCTGAAGCTGTAAGGGCTTCAAAAAAAGCATTCATAGTCACAAGGTTTGCCGACATGGGATTCCTGATAGGCATACTGATACTTTCATTCAACACAAAGACATTTGATTTCCTGTCACTTACAGATCCTTCAGGCCCTGCTATTTCGCAGGGAAGCGGAATAAGCTTCATGGGATTGTCGGTAATGACCTGGTCGATGATATTCGTTTATATGGGCGGTGTCGGCAAATCAGCTATGTTCCCGTTTCATATATGGCTTCCTGATGCAATGGAAGGTCCTACGCCGGTTTCGGCTCTTATACATGCTGCAACAATGGTTGTTGCCGGTGTATATCTGGTGGCCAGGATGTTCCCAATCTATGCCTTATCGGCGCCGACAGCACTTGGCGTTGTCGCCTGGGTTGGAGCATTCTCTTCCCTCTTCGCGGCGGTTATCGCCTGCACCCAAACCGACATTAAAAGAGTGCTTGCTTACTCAACTATCTCGCAGATCGGATACATGATGCTTGCTCTTGGGGTCTCCGGTTACGGCGGACACGAGGGACTTGGATATATGGCATCGATGTTCCACCTTTTCACACATGCAATGTTCAAGGCGTTGCTTTTCCTTTGTGCAGGAGCTATCATACATGCGGTTCACAGCAATTTTATGAACGATATGGGCGGCCTTCGGAAGTACCTGCCCGTGACTCACATTACATTCCTTATAGCATGCCTTACAATTGCAGGCATCCCTCCTTTTTCAGGCTTTTTCAGCAAGGATGAGATACTTGCTGCCGCTTACCATAATAACTGGATACTTTTCGCAGTCGAGTACGCCGTTGCCGGCATTACGGCCTTTTATATGTTCAGGCTTTATTTCAATATTTTCTGGGGAGAAGAGACACGCTACGAACACACACCCCACGAAGCTCCTGCAACAATGACAATACCATTGATAGTCCTTGCAACAGGAGCAGCTGTCTCAGGGTTTATACCGTTCAACAGGCTGGTGACATCCGACGGAAAACCATTCGATATCGCGATTGAATTGAACATTGCAATACCATCTGTCATGATTGCCCTGTTCGGAATAGGTATTGCCTGGGTGTTCTATGCAAGGAAAACTTCAATACCTGACAGGTTAGCCGCAACATTCAAATACACTTACAAATGGGCTTATCATAAATTCTATATTGACGAAATCTATCTTTTCATTACGAATAAGATAATATTCAGAAATATTTCTGCACCTGTAGCATGGTTCGACAGGCATATTGTCGACGGAACAATGAATGCAATTGCCACGGTGACTCAGGTAATCTCCTTCAGGATAAGGGGCTTCCAGTCGGGCCAGCTTCAGAAGTATGCTTTTGTTTTTATTTCAGGATCAATAGCGCTTGTGCTGATGTTTATTTATCTGTGGCTTTAACAGGAAAGAACCAGTCGTAAATTATGAATATATTATCATTGTTTGTTTTAATCCCGGTACTGACGATAACAGGTATTATCCTTGTAAAGGATATGAAGCAGGTGAAGATTGTAGCCGGCATTGGCATGGGGATGCAGCTGATCCTGTCTGCAATTCTTATCTTCCTCTTTGTTTCAGCCAGGTATTCAGGGAATACTGCTGAAATGCTTTTTATCAGGGATATCCTCTGGTTCAAGAGCCTGAATATACACTATGCTGTTGGCGTTGATGGCATTTCGGTGGCAATGATCGGACTGACTTCGATAGTGGTATTTGCAGGTATCTTCGCGTCGTGGGAAATGGAATTTCTCAACAGGGAATTCTTCATCTCACTCATACTTCTTGCGACTGGTGTATTCGGGTTCTTCATCTCGATCGACCTCTTCACAATGTTCCTGTTTTATGAGCTTGCAGTCATACCGATGTACCTTCTTATCGGCATCTGGGGGAGCGGTCCAAAAGAATATTCTGCAATGAAGCTCACCCTTATGCTTATGGGCGCCTCTGCCCTTCTTCTTGTGGGGATACTCGGAATCCATTTTAATTCGGCTCCTGACGGAGGGAAGCTTTCGTTCAACATACTCGAGATATCAAAGTACAAAATTCCGATTAAGGCCCAGTATATATTCTTTCCTCTCACTTTTGTGGGTTTCGGAGTCCTTGGCGCTTTGTTCCCTTTCCATACCTGGTCGCCCGACGGTCACTCCTCAGCACCTACTGCCGTGTCAATGCTTCATGCCGGCGTTCTGATGAAGCTGGGGGGCTACGGCGCTTTCAGGGTGGCAATTTTTCTGATGCCTGAAGCCGCACATGAATTGTCATGGATATTTCTTATTCTTACTTCAATAAGCGTTGTTTACGGTGCATTCGGTGCCATTGTTCAAAAAGACCTCAAGTATATCAATGCATATTCGTCGATAAGCCACTGCGGGCTTGTGCTTTTTGCAATACTGATGCTTAACCAGACCGCTATGACAGGAGCGATTATTCAGATGATCTCTCATGGACTGATGACAGCCCTCTTCTTTGCCCTGATCGGAATGATCTACGGACGCACACATACAAGGATGATAAATGAAATGGGAGGACTGATGAAAGTGATCCCATTCCTCTCGGTCTGCTATGTTATAGCCGGTCTTGCTTCCTTCGGGCTTCCCGGGCTAAGCGGGTTTGTTGCTGAAATGACAATTTTTGTCGGTGCATTTCAGCATCCGGATCTTTTCCACAGGGTCGTGACCATTGTGGCAATAACTTCAATAGTGATAACAGCCGTCTATATTCTCCGGGTGATTGCAATATTGCTGCTTGGTCCTGTGAAAAATGAACATTACGAATATCTGGGTGATGCAAAGTGGTATGAAAAGGTCTCAACAGTCATGCTTATCAGTTTTGTTGCATTTATAGGCCTTGCTCCATTCTGGCTCTATTCGCTGATAAGTGGCAGCCTGCATCCCATAATAAGCAAAATTATTGCATTTAGTCCTTTTTAGGATTCTGAAACAAACGGTTAGCTAATGATTAAATCAGAAATAAAATTATTGTTCAAAAAATTATTATGACCCCTGTTGAATTTGGATTGATGAGGCAAGAATTGCTACTCACAGCTTCAGCCCTGCTGGTGCTGGGAGCTGAAATATTCACAACTTCCAAAAGCCGGAAATCTGTTTGTCCGTTTGCGGTTGTTCTGTTTGCTCTGGTTACTGCAGCAGGATTTCTGCCATCGCCGACCGGAACCCTTTTCGGGGGAATGTATGAAGTGAACGGTATCAGGCTTATAATGAAAAATATTCTGAATATTGGAGCTTTACTGGTTCTGATTCAGTCAGTCACGTGGTTGAAAAAAGAGGAAAACCAAGGCAGGATAAGTGAATATTTTATACTTATTATTTCAACCCTTGTGGGAATGAATTTCATGATATCTTCAGGTCATTTTCTGATGTTTTACATCGGCCTCGAACTGGCAACCATACCAATAGCTGCACTGGCCGCTTACGACAGGTACAGCAATAAATCTGCCGAAGCCGGTATCAAGCTTATACTTATTTCAGCCCTGTCGTCGGGTGTGCTTCTTTATGGTCTGTCGATGATCTATGGTACAGCAGGCAGCCTTTATTTCAAGGAAGTGGCACTGCATTTCGGCAACAAAAATCTTCAAATGCTCGGATTCATTTTCTTTTTCTCAGGAATGGCATTCAAGATATCGCTGGTGCCTTTCCATCTCTGGACAGCCGATGTATATGAAGGTTCGCCTGTAAACGTCACATCTTATCTGTCAGTAATTTCAAAGGGAGCTGCCATATTTATTTTTATAATAGTCCTTTATACGGTTTTCCCAGTGATTATGGCAACATGGCAGAAAACAATTTACCTGGTATCAATACTTACAATGACTATCGGTAACCTGTTTGCTATCCGCCAGCAGAACCTCAAAAGGTTCCTGGCATTTTCATCAATCTCACAGGCCGGATACATTTTGCTGGGTGTCATTGGAGGCAATCAGACCGGAATGGCATCGGTAATCTATTATATTCTGGTCTACATATTTTCAAACCTCGGTGCATTCGGCGTAGTGACAGCCATTTCAAATGTAAGCGGAAAAGAGAACATCGACGACTATAACGGCCTTTACCACACGAATCCGAAGTTAAGCCTTGCCATGATGCTCGCATTATTCTCCCTTGCAGGAATTCCGCCAGTGGCAGGTTTTTTCGGGAAATTCTTCCTGTTCACGGCCGCTGCTGAAAAAGGTTATTACCTTCTGGTTACCATCGCGGTACTGAATACAATTATTTCTCTTTATTATTATCTGCTTGTCGTAAAGGCAATGTTCATAAACAAAAATGATGCTCCCATTGAAAAATTCATCAGTGATTTTCCGACCAGGCTGGCACTTGGAATCTGCGCTGCAGGTATTTTTCTGACTGGATTTGCAAGCATTATTTTTGAATTTATCAGAAATTCAAGCTTCGGAATTTAGATAATACGAAGCGACAAAATCGCTCAGATCGAATCATCATTCCAGATCTCCCATGATCTTTCAGCCTGGGATATAAGCATTTTCAGCCCGGTAATGGCAGTGCAACCTCTCTCCTTCCCTTTTCTGAGGAAAGTTGTCACTTCAGGATTGTAAACAAGATCAAAAAGAATATGCCTGTTGTCGAGCAGGCTGTAATTCAGGTCGGGGCAGCTGTTTATGTCAGGATACATTCCAAGAGGCGTGGTATTGACAATAAGCTGTGTCCGTCCGATCAATTCCGGAACAACTTCCCGGTAAATCAAACATCCGGGCTTTTTGGTGCGGGAAATAAGTGTATAGGGTACACTTATTTCCCTGAGGACATGGCATACTGCTTTTGAGCCGCCGCCGGTTCCCAGCACAATGGCATTTTTTATATCGGGCCTTAACAGAGGCAATATAGAATCGCGTATCCCTGTTATATCGCTGTTGAATCCGGAAAGCCTGAACAGACTGCTGGTTCTACTGATCTTAATCACATTAACGGCTCCGGTTTCAGCCGCTTCAGGCTCAACATCATCTATGAATCTGAGAACTTGAGTTTTATAAGGTATTGTAACATTCAGCCCGGACAGAAACGGGTCGGACAAAATCAGGCCGGGAAGCATGTTAATATCTCTGAGGGCATAATTCTCATAGGAACAGTCACTCAGCTGTTCCCCTGCAAATTTATCGGTGAAATACTTTTTTGAGAAGGAATGTTCAAGAGGATATCCTACCAGGCCGAACTTTCTCATGGCAATAGCCTTAGGGATCCACGGAACATATTATTTCCCTTTGAGATCATCAGGCAGAAACTGGAAAAACGTATCTCCCCTAAGTCCGCATCGCAGCGATTCAAGAGGGATAACTTCGTTTGGAGGTATATTGCCAAGGTTGACATTTTCTCCGAAATGCCTTATAAACCATGCCTGCTGGGACTTCATTGGGGCTTCCCAGATAACATTTTCAAGCTTCACATGTTCCGAAATTGCGTTTACAACAGGGCAATTTATCGAACCATCATCATTATAAATCCCGATAGTGCCGGATTCACGTGCTTCGGCAATTACCTTTATTGATCCTGCTTCAAGCTCTGACACCATCATTGCGACCCACTCATCAGGAGAATAAATTACATCCTTCTTCTTTGATCCCACCTCAGAAATTACGGTTCCGCGCGATGCAAGCTTTCTTATATATTCAAGCTTGGTTTTGTGATCAATATCGTATGAACCATCGGAGACTTCAACCAGTTCAACATGGTGTTTATCAAGAAAATCAATGTATTCCCTGAACATTTTTCTTATTATGAATGCCTCGAAAAGAGTTCCTCCGAAATAGGGTTCACATCCCGCTTCTTTGTAGATCTTCAGTTTTTTCTCGAATCCGGGTGTTATAAGACATGTTCCGAATCCAAGTTTGACATAGTCGGTATACTCACTGCTGACCGACATAAAATCTTCAGCTTCCCTAACGCTCAAGCCTTTATCCATTACCATCGTGAGACCAGAGCTCCGCGGTTTTTCAGGTCGCTCGGGAATAAAGGGCAGAATATGTTTCATAGAAATGTTATTGGTTCAAGGTTCAAGGTTCAAGGTTCAAGGTTCAAGGTTCAAAGTGATGAGTTAGTGGAAATCGAAGAAGAAAATTTTCAGATAAGATTGAAGCCTGACAGAAGCTTTCTTATCTTTCTGTTGAGCAGATACTTAGGAAATATTTCCCGGAAATCTTTAAAAAGATCCTTATCGACGTCCAGTGCCAGGGCCAGTTGCCTGTAACCCTTTTCCGGCAAGCCAGATTGCAGGTAATACGCAGCAAGGAGCATGTTTATTCCAGGCACATCTCCTAATACCTTATAGGCCTTTTCAAGGTATGGGATGGCTTTTAAAAGATATCCTTCCTTCAGAATTATTCTTCCAAGTTCAAACCATACCTCATTGTAATAAGCATCAAGTTTAAGGGCTTCCCTGAAGCACCTGAGTGCTGCCTTTTTTTCGCCTTTTGAATAATGGGCCTTGCCAAGCATGTGCCATATTTCCGGATTTTCATCATCAAGGCGCACGGCTTTTCTGAGGAAAATCAGGCTGTCGTCGGGATTCCCTGAATCGAGGGCAATTATTCCAAGACCGAACCAGGGATCAGCATATTCCGGGGCAATTTCAATTGCTTCCTGATAATATTTTGTTGCCAGGACAAAGTCGCCCGTTTTTTCATAGCACTCTCCAAGATAAGTCATTGCCTCAAAGCTGTCGGGCTCATTTTCAAGGTATTCATGATAAACGGGAATGGCATCGCTGTACTTATCGACGTTGCACAGGATATTGGCTTTGTTGAAGATTGCGAAGGTGTTCTGGGAATTTATTGCCAGGGCATAATCGTATGCTTCCAATGCTTTTTCGAACTGCTCCTGCTTATTGTAAATGATTCCCAGATTATACCATGCAGAGTCGGAAAATGGTTCATCTTCAAGATATTTGAGATAATAGACTATGCTGTTATCAAAATCGCCGGTCTTGTCATAGGCGTATGCAAGATCATAAATATGAGCATAGAAGTCAGGTTCAAAGTTGATAAGCTGCTTCAGATAAGGGATCAGGTGCTCGTAATAATTAAGGTTCTGAAGCACTGAAGTTATTGAAAACAGGATGTTTGCGATATCATCCGCATCAAGTGTAAGGGCAAAGTCAAACATTCTTTTTGCTCCCTGTATATCCCCAAGCATTCCGAGAGCTGTACCCTTAGCCACATAAATCTCGTGATTCCCGGGTTCAATGTTTTCAAGTCGTTTTAAAATCCTCAGGGCTTCAACTGCCCTTCCCTTGTCAAGCAGAACCCGTGCTTTCCTTATTTGCAGTGAAACGGAGTTTGGATGCTGCTCAGAAGCAAGGATTGCAGCTTCATAAGCTTTTATGGAATTATTGTTCTCAATATAAAAATCAATGATTGACTCAAATTCAATTACATCAAAGAAATAATTTTCATTATTTCTTTTCATACGCTCAAATTTCTGAACAGCGTTCTTTATCTCATCCTCATACGGAAACCCGAATCTGTCGTCTTCCATCTCCCCTTCGATGTGTCATTTACAAAAATAACAACAATTTCAACAACCTGCTTTTGGGCATAAGCGAATTATTAACATTTTTACCTTTTTTTAAACATCTGATGTTCAGTAAAATACAATAATAAACAAATTTTTCTCCCGCTTTTTTTATTACCCAACGCAACCTGCGGGCAATTTTTTACATCTATTGATTAAGAAATAAGAGATAAAACATATATACCTAAATTACCCTAGAATTAACCTAAATTCTACCTTCGAAGAACCGGGCATAAACCCGGTTTTTCATTTTATCTTAATATATTTGCGTGGACTTATTAATTTAATGTCATGACAATTAAAAGGATCTCTTTGGTTTTATTGTCAGTATTTCTGATTATTCTGCTGATTTCAGGAATTGAAGGCTGTAAGAAAACAAATAATCCGATCAAATATACTAGAGGTACATTTCCCGATACGGTTGTAAATCTTTCCGGCTTAAATTCGGCCTATGATGATTACAACTTAGCGTTGTACCAGTTTACGGGTTCCATACAGCTTATATTCTCGAGCAACAGGGCAAGCAGCGGTGGCCAGTTTGATCTTGTGCAGGGATCGTTAAGCTATACATTTAACCAGACAACCGGAGATTTCACCATGGAAAATGAAATTACAGATGATGCTTTTATTGACAAGCTTATTTCGACTGCCAATACGCAGGGAAATGATTTCGGGCCTTATCGTTTTTTCAGCTCTGTTGACGGTTATGACTACATGGTTCTCTCCTCTGAGAACAGTGACGGGAATCTTGATCTCTTCTATACAAAGAGCCTGCCATACACAACAGAGGTTCATGATGTGTACGGGCCATACCCCGTCACGATTCTTAATACAAATTCAAATGAAGCCTATTTATGCTTTAATGCAGCCCAGGATTCGGCATATTTCACATCAGATGCAGGAGGGGATTTTGATATCTATGTCATCGAAAAGCCGGCAGATTCAAACATGGATACATGGTTTAACCAGACTTATGAACCATCAGTGAAAGTTGACAGCGTCAACAGCACAGCTGATGACAAATGTCCTTTCATTTACAGGAAGATAATGGTTTTTACCTCAAACCGGCCGGGTGGGTTGGGCGGTTACGATCTTTATTACTCGTTGTTCAAAAATGGAAAATGGAGCTCACCGGTCAATTTCGGTGCACCAATCAATACATCATCCGATGAATACAGACCGGTGGTCGGTGGAGATGATAATTTCTCAAACCTGTATCTTATGTTTTCTTCCAACAGGCCCGGAGGAAAAGGTGGATTTGATCTTTATTTCACAGGGATTGATTACCTGAAATAGCAGGAATTCAATGCTTTCCTGATTTATCATGCTGCATTTCAGCAGCAAGAAGCGTATTTCTCAGAAGGGCCACCCTGGTCATAGGTCCTACACCGCCGGGAACAGGTGTAATAAAAGAGCATTTTGGTGCCACATTATCAAAATCGACATCACCTGCCAGTTTCCAGCCCGCTTTTGTCCCCGGAGCAGTAACGCGTGTTGTCCCGACATCTATTATCACAGCCCCTTCTTTAACCATATCTGCTTTTACAAAGCCCGGAGAACCCAGTGCTGCAACAATTATGTCGGCTTCCTTAAGGAAAAACCCCGGATCCTTTGTTCTGCTGTGAATAAGTGTTACGGTGGCATCCATTCCCTTCTGTGAAAGAAGAATGCTGAGTGGCCTTCCCACAATGTTGCTTCTGCCTATGATCACGCAATTCCTGCCGCATGTTCCTATACCATATCTTTTCAGAAGCTCAACAATGCCATATGGCGTTGCAGGTAGGAAACCGGGAAGCCCTGCCACCATCCTGCCGATATTGACCGGATGAAAGCCGTCTGAATCCTTTAAAGGATCGATGGCTTCAATTATTCTATTTTCAGAAATCTGAGCCGGTAAGGGGAGCTGAACAATAAATCCGTTTACATCTTCATTTCCGTTAAGCTCTGCAATCCTTTCAAGCAGCTCAGATTCAGATGTTTGCTTTTCAAGCCGTATCAATGAGGACTTAAAGCCAACTTCGGCACAGTCTTTTACCTTATTATTGACATAAGTCAGACTTGATGGATTATCCCCAACAAGAATTGCTGCAAGGTGAGGAGCCTTCATACCGGAAAGGACTCTGGCCGCTACTTTCGCAGCTATCTCAAGTTTTATTTCAGAGGCTGTTTTTTTCCCGTCAATAAGCTGGTACATATCAAATACTATTTTCTGCCCAAAATTTTTGCTGCACTCCTTTTATTGGTCATCATTTTCATCATCTTCCTTGTCTCGTCAAACTGTTTCACGAGCTTGTTCACCTCCTGCACCGATGTTCCGCTGCCCATTGCGATCCTTTTTCTCCTGCTGCCATTAAGCACACCGGGGTTTGATCTCTCCTCAGGAGTCATGCTCCTGATTATTGCCTCGATCCCCTTGAATGCATTGTCATCAATATCAAGATCTTTCACTGCTTTCCCTACACCGGGTATCATTGACATAAGATCCTTTACATTTCCCATTTTCTTTATTTGCTGTATCTGGGAGATAAAGTCGTTGAAATCAAACTGATCTTTTGCGATCTTCTTCTGGAGCTTTCTTGCTTCTTCAACATCATACTGTTCCTGAGCTTTTTCAACAAGAGATACTATGTCGCCCATTCCAAGAATCCTGTCGGCCATGCGTGAAGGGTAAAAGATATCGATGGCATCCATTTTTTCGCCCGAACTTACAAACTTGATCGGTTTGTTGACGACCGATTTTATTGAAAGGGCAGCACCGCCGCGTGTATCACCGTCAAGCTTGGTAAGTACAACCCCGTCAAAATCAAGACGATTGTTAAACTCCTTCGCTGTATTGACTGCATCCTGGCCTGTCATCGAATCAACTACGAAAAGGATTTCGTGAGGGTTAACAGCTTCCTTTATTGATGCTATCTCGTTCATCATTTCTTCGTCTATTGCCAGGCGGCCGGCAGTGTCTATGATGACCACATCATAATTCTTCAGTTTGGCTTCCTTCACCGCGTTCCTGACAATCTGAACAGGATTTTTGTTCCCGTCTTCAGTGTAAACAGGCACCTCAGTTTGTGTCCCGATAACCTTCAGCTGCTCGATTGCAGCCGGTCTGTATATATCGCCTGCAACAAGAAGTGGATTTTTCCCTCTCTTTGTCCTGACCCATTTTGCCAGCTTGCCGCTGAATGTTGTTTTACCGGATCCCTGCAGTCCTGCAATAAGAATCACAGAAGGATTTACCTTTATATTAATGTCACTCCTGTCACCTCCCATAAGGTCAACCAACTCATCGTGGACGATCTTTACCATCATCTGCGATGGATTTATTGATTTCAGCACTTCCTGTCCGAGAGCTTTTGCCTTAACGGTATCAGTGAACTGCTTTGCAATCTTAAAATTCACATCAGCATCAAGGAGAGCTCTTCTGACCTCCTTAAGTGTTTCAGCCACATTTATTTCGGAGATGCGACCCTGGCCTTTAAGGACCTTAAAGGATTTCTCAAGCCGTTCACTCAGATTTTCAAACATATGTTTCTAAAAAGTAATTATTATCTGAAAACTACATTCTTTCAGGCATTTCGATTCCCAGAAGCCACATGCCCGATTGCAATATGCTGGAGGTCATCTTTGAAATGTAAAGTCTGAAGTTGCGTAAACTTGCATCTTGTTCACCAAGGATTGAAAAATCGTGATAAAACTGGTTATACTCCTTTGAAAGATCATAGCAGTAATTTGCAATCAGAGCAGGGCAAAGGGTAGATGCAGCCTCTGAAACCGTGTCTGAGTATTTCCTGAGGAGTTTCACAAGAGCCAGTTCCTTGATTCCGGGTTTTGCATTTATTAACACTGAATGATCAGGTTCAATTCCCATCTGTCCGGCCTTTCTAAAAACCGACTTTATCCTGGCATAGGTATATTGAATGAAAGGTCCTGTATTCCCATTGAAATCAATGGATTCAGACGGGATGAAAGTCATGTTTTTGTGTGGATCGACTTTCAGGATGAAGTATTTGAGGGCACCGAGACCTATCTTCCTGAAGATATCTTCCTTCTCTTCATCCGAATAATCACCAAGCTTCCCGAGCTCAAGTGATACCGATCGAGCCGTATCCTTCATCTCTTTTATAAGATCGTCGGCGTCTACAACTGTTCCTTCACGTGATTTCATCTTCCCTTCGGGAAGTTCTACCATCCCGTATGAAAAATGCATCAGTCCTTCGGCCCATGTATAGCCCATTTTTTTCATAATGGCCCTGAGTACCTGGAAATGATAATTCTGCTCATTACCAACTACATAGATGGTCCTGTTGAATCCGAAATCATCGTGGCGCATCACTGCTGTGCCGAGGTCCTGTGTAATATAAACTGCCGTGCCATCAGATCTCAGAAGGAGCTTATGGTCAAGGCCCTGAGAAGTAAGGTCGGCCCATATTGAATTGTCGCTGCTTCTGTAGAGGACGCCCTTTTCCAGTCCTTCAATGACAATTTCCTTTCCTTTAATATAAGTCTCCGATTCATAATATATCCTGTCAAATTGGATTCCGAGCATCTTGTAAGTTTCATCGAAACCCTCATAAACCCAGGAGTTCATCGTCTTCCAAAGTTCAACTGTCGTCCTGTCGCCTGATTCCCATCTGACAAGCATCTCCCTCGCTTCCCTGATCAGCGGAGCTGAATTCCTGGCCTCATTTTCATTCACGCCTTTACTGATAAGCTCCTCAACCTGACGCTTGTATTCCTGTTCAAACATCACATAATATTTTCCGACCATGTGATCACCCTTTATACCGGCAGATCCGGGAGTTTCGCCATTTCCGAATTTCTGCCATGCGATCATCGATTTGCAGATGTGAATACCGCGGTCATTTACAATATTTGTCCTGATCACCCTGTGGCCGCAGGCAGAAAGGATCCTGAACAATGAATAACCCAAAAGATTGTTGCGTATATGTCCGAGATGAAGAGGCTTATTTGTGTTCGGAGAAGAAAACTCAACAAGAATTACCTCAGGCCTGCTGACCTGGCAGTCCCTGAAAAGGTCGGTCGAAGCTGAAAGGTCGGAGAAGTACTCTATCCAACTTTTGTCAGAAATTTCAAGGTTAAGAAACCCTTTAATTACATTGAAACCTGATACTTCAGGGCAATTGCCGACAAGATAATTACCTATGCTTTCACCTGTCTGTTCCGGGGTGTTTTTTGAGAATCTCAGAAGCGGGAAAACCACCAGTGTAAAATCTCCGTTAAAACCTTTCCTCGTCTCCTGCAGTTGAATGAGGCAATCATCCAATTCACTGTTATAAAGTGATTTAACAGCCTCCTTTATTTTATCCTTTAATACTGATTCCATTAAAGCGTAGAAATTTCCGCCTGCAAATATAACAATTTATCAACATTGACGTATAAACCTGCATGTACCGGTAGAATGAGAGGTTGTTTTGCAATGGCCACAGAATTTTTTATATAAACTCATAGATTTATTTGACAACTGAGCATTTCTTTTTGATAAAAGTTTTATAATTGAATCAAAACTTGTTTTACATTTGAATATGATATTTAAAAGGGGAAAAAGTAATAAAATAACTGAACCTGCCATGAAGGAGCTAAAGAATATGTATATAGAGCAAACTGAAAAAACCCCGCTTATTGATTTGAATTATCTCAGCGGTGAGTTGATAATTTCAGGCAAATCCATTCCAATTAACGCTCCGAGGATTTTCGAACCAATTCTTGATTGGGTAAATGAATATATCCGTAATCCCAAACAAACAACAAACTTACGACTAAATCTTGAATATTTCAATACTGCTTCTTCCATCTGGCTTGCAAAAATCGTTAAAGCCCTTGCCGGAATCAGCAAACCGGAATGCGTACTTATCCTTCACATATATTTCCCTATCGAAGATTTTGATGACATAGATGATATCAAGGACGATCTGAGCCCCATTGTGGATGTCATCAGCAATACCACTGTCAGCGTAGGACTGAAGATCTATGGGACTGATGAAAGTGGCAAGATCCTTAAAGAATCGATGATTTTCATTTAGGATTCCCTTCAATAAACTTCAAATAATTTCAGCTTTTTCTGGTTTTTTTGATCTACCTTTATCAGGTAAATTAATTGCATTACGCCATGCGAAAAGTATGCTTTGTTTTGCTTTCAATCCTAACAGCCATGCAAACATATTCTCAATCCGGTTCAACTGACAGACAACCTTTTGCAGCAGGTAAATTTTATCCGGCAGATAAGGAAACCCTGACAAATGATCTTTCAAAACTGTTTGAAGAGTGCGTAAAACCCTCATCTGAACTTAAAGTAAGGGCAATAATCAGCCCCCATGCAGGATATGTATTCTCAGGGAAAATTGCAGCGTCTGCATTTTCGGCAATTGACAGGGATGCAACATATAAAAACATCTTTGTCATCGGTTCGAGCCATATAATGGCATTTGATGGAGCCTCGGTATACGACACGGGTGATTATGTAACACCACTTGGCAATGTGAATGTCAACAGGGAAATTGCATCCAGGCTTAAAAGGGAAAACAAACTGTTTGATTTTCCGGTCACTGCTCATATCCGGGAACACAGCCTGGAGGTTCAAATGCCATTTATCCAGTATTATTTCAGGAATAAAATACCGGTTGTTCCCATTATTATAGCAGCCAATAATGCTTCCACAATAAAAAAACTTGCTGAAATATTAAAGCCATGGTTCACGCCTGACAACCTTTTTGTGATCAGCAGCGATTTTTCGCATTATCCGTCATATAAGACAGCAATTGAGGTTGACAGGGCAACTGCCGAAGCAATAATTTCGGGCAGTCCCAGGAAATTTCTGGATGTCCTCAGAAAAAACGAACAAACAGGTGATCCGGGATTGGTTACAAGCATGTGCGGATGGACCTCCGGACTGCTTTTGCTTTATCTGGCTGAAGGGGATACAGCGCTGGAATTCAGGAAAGTTGACTATTGTAATTCAGGCGATTCAAAATATGGGGACAAGGATGAGGTGGTAGGATATAATGGAATTGTACTTTTTGAAAAGAAATCCGACCCGCAGGATCCAAAGCAACTTTCAGATGAAATAAAATTCACTTCGTCAGAAAAGGACCAGCTGATAGATCTTGCCAGGAGCAACATACGGTCATTGCTTTACGATAAGAAAAGGGTCCGGGTTGATGCCGGAAAACTTCCCGAAGTTTTCCGGAAACCACTTGGCGCTTTTGTGACGCTGAAGATTAACGGAGCTCTCAGAGGATGCATAGGAAGATTTATTTCATCAGAACCGCTTTATGAAGTAGTTCTTGAATCATCCGAATCCTCAGCATTTGAGGATCCGCGCTTCTCTCCCCTCACGAAGGATGAGCTTCCGGAAACCGATATCGAAATAACCGTACTTGGACCACTGAAAAAAATAAACAGCATTAAGGAGATAGTTCTTGGAAGGCATGGCATTTATATTACAAAGGATAACCATTCAGGCACAATGCTTCCCCAGGTCGCAACGGAAAACGGATGGACCCTGGAACAGTTTTTGGGTTATACCTCCCGTGACAAGGCTGGAATCGGTTGGGATGGCTGGAAAAATGCCGATATATACATTTATGAAGGGATAGTTCTGGAAGAAAAGAAACATTGACCATGTATCATGTCGCAGGAACAGGACTTACAGCTTTATTCCTTTATCTTCTTAGTTATTTTTTTTACAGCCAATCTTATTATTCCCTTCAGCTTCACAGGAAAATCTGGAATATCCTGCTGGCGCTTTCTTTTATTGTAACTGCACTTGCCGGACTGTTTCTTGCACTTCAGATTACCTACAAGTGGAATATCCCGATTATAAAATCAATACTCAGGTGGCATGTTGAGTTCGGTATAAGCCTGTCATTTACAGGCATATTTCACTTAATATGGCACTTTTCGTACTTCACGGGTATTTTCAGAAAAAAGGAAAAGGTAATGCCGGTTGAGGCTGAGGTCAGCGCTGTTTCTGCTGACATAGGGACCAACTTGTTTGTCATAGGTTTTATAAGCTCATCTATCCAGCTTCTTTTCCTGAAGGAAATAATGAATATTTCAGGAGGATATGAATTAATTGCCGGAACTTTTCTGGCATCATGGCTTACAGGTTCTGCGGCGGGATCATCGGCGGCCAGAAAATCACCTTTATCGGATATCCGCAAAATCAATCTTTTTTTCAGTATAAGCCCGGCAGTATCGCTTTTCCTCCTGCTTTTCCTTTCGAGGCTCTTCGTTAAGCCTGGAGAAACACCTTCATTCCTTACAGGGATAGTATTCACACTTCTTGTACTGGTACCATTCTGTTTCATATCGGGATTCACCTTTGTCAAGCTTATATCCTTTGGAAAAATATTGCGAGCTTATAATCCGGGAAAATCCTTTTCAATTGAGACATGCGGAGGATTAGCAGCCGGAATAGCTATATCCGTACTTGGATCAGGAAGGCTGAACACTTACGAGGCAATATTGCTTATATTGATATTGGGAATATCATATACAATGCTGACCTTCTACCTGAAGGACAAACGACAGAAGCTTGTTTTTAGAATTATAATTCTTGCGCTTAGTGCATCGGTTATAGTTTTTTCGCCCGACAGGCTTTTCAGGAAAATACTGCTGAGAGGAATCAGGGTAACTGAGTCGGTTGATACACCGTACGGCAACATTACGAAAGGTTTATATGCGAACGAGGAAAGCATTTATTATGATCAACGGCTTCTTTCATATAATGACGATGTTTCGGAGAGGGAGGAAGATATGCATTATGCCATGCTCCAGGTCAGAAAGCCTGAAGATGTCCTGATAATCTCAGGGTCGTTAAAGTCGCGACTGCAGGAGTTAATAAAATACCCTGTCAGAAAGATTGTTTATGTAGAAAGGGATCCGGAACTGGCCAGGGAAACTCTTCCCGCATCAATTAAATCAATGGCGAATCTTATTGTCGAGAATGATGATGCATTAAGCTTTATCAGGAAGACAGGTGAAAAATTTGATGCGGTGATAGAAATGCTGCCTCCTCCTTCATCACTTTCGGTTAACAGGTATTATACTTATGAGTTTTTCAGTACAGTAAAAAAGAAAATGAAAAAATGGGGTGTCTTTGCCTGTTCCCCCGGAATTAATCCGGACTATTTCAACAGGGAAGGAGTCAAATACTACTCGTCAGTCTACAACAGTCTCAGAGCTGTGTTTAAGAATGTCATTCCTGTGAGCGGCAGCAAATTATATTACATAGCATCGGATGACAGCCTTTCCACTTCTATCTGCAAGCTTGTCAGTGAAAAGAATATAACCAACGTATATGTGGGTCCGGATTATCTCTCTGACGACCTGATTGCAGCAAAAACAGATGAGGTCAGACACGTTCTGGATCCGGCTGTAAAAATTAACAGGTCGGGGTTGCCTGTTGCCTGCTTTTATTATCAGTCTTTCAACCTTACAAAAAACTTATCTGAGAAGATGCCCTCAATAATACTTCTCGCAGTACTCTTCGCATTACCTGTTTTCACTGTAAAAAGAAAGAACATGATAATGTATTTCAGCGCAATGGCTCTTGCAGGGTATGAAATTGTTCTGTTGCTTATACTTCAACTTGCATTGGGGAACATGTACCGGATTACCGGCCTGATAATCGGCGGCCTGATGGCCGGGCTGGCAGTAGGTTCCGGAACCGGGCTTCAGAGGATCAACAGCATGACGCTGCCAGTAAAAGCCAGCCTGCTGATCCTGATTTACATTATCTCCGGAATAGCCGCATCGTTGATCCTTTCAGCCAGCGCCCCGGCTTCACTGGTAGTAGTTTTGCTGATTGTCTGCGGTTTTCTGCCCGCTGTAATGACCGGTAACCTTTTCCGGAGCCTTACGCTTCTCAGGGGTGATTATTCAGATCCGTCGACAGTGTACAGTTCCGACCTTACAGGATCGGCAATGGGATTTATCCTCTTCTCGGGACTTGCTGTCCCGCTTATAGGAATTGATTATTCGCTGGTTATTCTGCCTGTTCTGGTTCTGGCCGGTTTGCTGATAAGCATTTCAGGTAAATAATCCCCGATTTATTTAAATTTGCTGTAAAATCTTAATTAGCCATGAAAAGAGAAGGTTTTAACGCAGGTAAACGTGAGTTTATCAAGAAATGTGCGGCCTTATCGGCCGGAATGGTTTGTCTGCCCTACTCCGGGTTTGCTGGTGGAACCGGAGGTATTGAGAAGAAGGCCGGAATGAAGGAAGCAATGTTCCAGGATCAGACGGCCCGGGGAATAATGTGCAGGATATGTCCGAATGAATGTGTTCTGAAAGAAGGTGAGCTGAGCAAGTGCAACAATCGGAAAGTCATAGGGTCAAAGCTGTACACTCTTGCATTTGGAGATCCATGCAGTGTAAATGTTGATCCTGTCGAAAAAAAGCCTCTTTACCACTTTCTTCCGGGATCACGGGCATTTTCAATTGCGACTGCAGGCTGTAACCTCGTGTGTCTTAACTGCCAGAACTGGACAATTTCACAGACAAGTCCTGACAAGACCAGAAATTATGACCTTATGCCCGAAAACGTTGTTTCAGAATGCAGGAACAAGGGATGTGAGTCAATCGCCTACACTTATTCGGAACCTGTCACATTTTACGAATATGTATATGAGACAGCTCTCCTCGCGAGAAAGGCCGGAATAAAAAATATTATAAAATCGAACGGTTATATTTATCCTGAACCCCTTAAGAAGTGGTGCACTGTTGCCGATGCTGCAAACATCGATCTGAAAGCATTCAGCGAAAGCACCTATCTGAAGCTTACCGGAGGCAAACTTCAGCCGGTTCTTGATTCCCTGAAGACAATAAGGGACATGGGTGTCTGGCTTGAAATAACAAACCTTATTGTACCGACATGGACCGACAATGCTGATGAAATAAGAAAAATGTGCAGCTGGCTTGTCAGTAACGGTTTTGCCAAAACTCCGATTCATTTCAGCAGGTTTTACCCTGTGTATAAGCTTGAGCAGCTTCCACCCACTCCTGTTGATCTTCTCTACAAAGCAGTGAAAATTGCAGAGGAAGAAGGAATGATGTATGTATACAGTGGCAATGCACCCGGGAGTGAGGTCTCGGATACAAAATGCCCTAATTGCAAAAACACTGTTGTTGTAAGGCAGGGCTTCAGGGTCGTTTCCAACACGCTGAAGAACGGGAAATGTGACAAATGCGGCAAGCCGGTTGACGGTATATGGAACTGAGGCCCGGCTGGCAGAAACATTAAACACTTATTTATAAATGAAGAAGGAAGAACCAAAAGAAAGGATTGAAAAACTGCGGAAAGAGATAAATGAGCATAACAAAAGGTATTATATTCTGAATAAGCCTGTTATTTCTGATTTTGAATACGATCATTTACTAGGTGATCTGGCGGAGCTTGAAAAGGAATATCCTGAATTTTCAACTGAAGATTCTCCGACGCGCCGTGTCGGCAGTGATATTACCCGGGAATTCAGGCAGGTTGAACACAAATATCCGATGCTCTCCCTTGGCAATACTTATAATTATGATGAGGTGCGGGATTTTGATATGCGGGCTCAGAAATCTGCTTCAGGATCTGTTGAATATGTATGTGAGCTCAAGTTCGATGGTGCTTCAATAAGTATAACCTACGTGAAAGGCAGCATGTCAGTTGCGGCCACCAGAGGCGATGGCACCAAAGGCGATGATGTGACTGAGAATGTGAAGACAATAAGATCAATACCCTGGAAAATTGACGGGAATAATTTGCCTGACGAATTCATTATGAGGGGGGAAATATTAATGCCCAGAGCAGTGTTTAATGTCCTCAATGATGAAAGAAGCAGGGAAGGATTGAATCTATTTGCCAACCCGAGGAATGCAGCTGCAGGCACACTGAAGCTCCTCGATCCGTCAGTGGTGGCTTCCAGAAAACTGATTTGTCTTTTCTATTACCTGCTGGGTGATAACCTGC
Source organism: uncultured Bacteroidales bacterium (assembly GCA_963789985.1). Lineage (GTDB taxonomy): Bacteria > Bacteroidota > Bacteroidia > Bacteroidales > VadinHA17 > LD21. The sequence continues at coordinate 652,910 of CAWBNA010000019.1, forward strand.
CTTATAGCACTCATTATGAAAATCTTATGCAGGCTTCCAGATGGGGTTTCCAGGTGGCCGACAGCCTTAGGATATGCAAGAATATTGAAGAAGTGATGGGCTTCATTTCGTACTGGGAAGAAAAACGAAGCGAACTGCCTTACGATACCGATGGGGTCGTTATTAAGGTCAATTCCCTCGAACAGCAGAAAGAGCTTGGGTTTACCGCAAAATCGCCACGATGGGCAATTGCATATAAATACAAGGCGGAGCAGGCATTGACGCGGTTGTTGTCGGTCTCTTACCAGGTGGGAAGGACTGGTGCAATTACTCCTGTGGCTAACCTTGAGCCGGTCCTGCTGGCAGGAACCACTGTAAAGCGTGCTTCGCTCTACAATGAGGAGCAGATTTTTCTGCTTGACCTGCATGTGAATGATGTTGTTTATGTTGAAAAAGGCGGTGAGATAATTCCAAAAATAGTTGGAGTTGACCAGGATTCAAGAGATGAAAAAAGCCAGAGAATAAGCTTCATTGATAAATGTCCTGAATGCGGAAGCGCTCTTGTAAAGAACGAAGGAGAAGCAAATCATTACTGCCCGAATTACCTGCATTGCCCCCCCCAGATCAAGGGAAGAATCGGGCATTTTGCAGGCAGGAAAGCAATGAACATTGAAGGAATGGGTGAAGAAACAATTGATCTTCTTTTCAATAAAGGCCTTGTAAGAAATGTCGCCGACCTGTACGACCTGAAGTCTGAACAACTGGAACCGCTTGAAAGGTTGGGTGAAAAATCAGCTGCCAATATAATTGCGAGTATTAAGGGATCTGTCAGGGTTCCGTTTCCACGGGTACTGTTTGCCCTTGGGATCAGGCATGTGGGAGAAACGGTGGCAAAGACCATTGCCTCGGAATTCAGGAACATTGACGAGCTTATACATGCTGACATTGACATCCTGACCAGGATAAGGGAAATAGGTCCTAAAATCGCGGCCAGTATTGTTTCGTTCTTTAACGACCCTGAAAATGCTGATGTCATAAACCGCCTGAAGAGTAAGGGGATAAATTTCGGCGGTCAGACAAAGACGGAAGCGGCAGGCAGTGCCTTAAAAGGGAAATCAATAGTTATTTCAGGAGTTTTTGAAAAACATTCACGGGAAGAATATGCGGAATTGATTGAGAAAAACGGGGGCAGGAATTCCTCTTCAGTTTCAGGGAACACTTCGTTTATCCTTGCCGGTGAAAATATGGGCCCTTCAAAAAGGGAGAAAGCTGAGGAACTGGGTGTTCCGCTTATTAGTGAGGATGAATTCCTGAAAATGCTGAATAAAGATTAACAGGGTAATTTTACCTACTTTGATAAAAAACTGTTAGGTTTGCATAATGGAACTGTTCAGTAATTTAAGGCTAAAAGCAGGGAAGTCGATGCTTGCCGGAAAGTTATCAAAGATAAAAAGGAAACCGTCTTATGACGATTTCAGCAACATAAAAAGCGTCGGTATTGTTTGGGATGCCTCAAAACCGGAGGATTTCCTTATCCTGTCGGGGTTTTGTCAAAAAATGTCTGATCTGAAAATAGAGGTAAGGATCCTAGGATACTTTCCTGGCAGGAATTTGCCTGACAAGTACACTGCCGTAAGATTCCTTACATGTCTCAAGAAACAGGAAGTGAACTTCTTCAATAAGCCTGTTTCGGCTGATTCAGCTGATTTTATTGCACGCAAGTTCGATGTTCTGATAGACGTCAATTTTAGCAGGCTGTTTCCGCTTGTTTATATTTCCTCATTATCCAAAGCCGGGTTTAAAGTCGGACTTGCCGGTGAAAAACCTGAATCATCTCCGTTTGACCTGATGATCTCCCTGAAAAAACCTGTTGCCCTTGATGGTTACCTGGACCAGGTTCTTTATTACCTTGAAATGATAAAATCAGGACAAACAAAGAGGGCGGTTTAAAAAATCCAACAGAAAATGAAAAGATTAAAAGGAACGGGAGTTGCTATCGTCACTCCTTTTAAGAATGATCTAAGCATAGATTTTGCAGCGCTTGGCCGCATCATCAATCATGTCATAAGCGGTGGCATCAATTATATTGTGGTAATGGGAACCACCGGAGAATCAACCACTATTACAAAGGATGAAAAGCAGGCCGTTATTTCTTATGTCCTTGAGGCCGCGAACCAACGGGCACCGGTGGTTGTTGGGATCGGTGGCAACAGCACCCAGGAAGTTATTAATTTAATAAGGCACACTGATCTTGACGGGATTGATGCAATTCTGTCAGTTGCGCCTTATTATAACAAGCCTTCCCAGCGTGGCATCTACCAGCATTTCAAAGCTATAGCGACATGCAGCCCGCTGCCAGTTATAATGTATAATATCCCGGGCAGGACATGCTGCAATATTTCTGCTGATACCTGCCTTCAACTCGCCAGTGATTGTGAAAATATACTAGGCGTAAAGGAAGCTTCAGGGGACATGGCCCAGATAATGAAAATTATTAAAGGCAAACCCGAGAATTTTGTGGTCATTTCCGGTGATGATATGCTTACGCTTCCCATTATTGCAGCAGGAGGTGCAGGTGTGATTTCCGTTCTTGCGAATGCGTTCCCTGCACAATGTGTTGAACTTGTCAGCAACGCCATGAAGAATAACTTCAAGCTTGCACGTGAAATTCAGTTCCGTTTTCTCGAACTGACTGAGTTATTGTTTGCCGAAGGTAATCCGTCAGGTATAAAAGCAATACTCGGGGTCTTGAATCTCTGCCAGAATTTTCTGAGACTTCCTCTTGTTCCTGTAAGCAGGACAACTTACGCAAGGATACAAAAGGCTGTTGAGGAAGCAAACAAAAACTGACTTTCAATCAATCGTTTGCTCTGACTTCAGGGGACGCAGTCTGCTGCATACCGTGACAGTTTTTGTACTTTTTACCGCTTCCACAGGGACACGGATCATTTCTTCCGACTTTCTTCTCAACCCTGACGGGTTCGACTTTCTGATTCTTGTCGGGACTTCCGCCCCCTGTAGAACTGTATTGTGAAAAATCACTCTTGGAAGTTCTGTATTTACTCATGTCAACCTGGCGCCTGCGCTGAGCTTCCTTAACCTGCTCCGGATCCTGTGACGGTATATGGCCTTTCATGAGAGTGCTTACCACATCCTTATTGATTTTGGTAATCATCGTCTTGAAAAGCTCAAACGATTCAAACTTGTAAATAAGCAAAGGATCCTTCTGCTCATAGGTGGCGTTCTGGACAGATTCCTTAAGTTCGTCCATTTCGCGGAGATGCTCCTTCCATGCATCGTCGATTGTTGCAAGCACAACTGTTTTTTCATATGAACGTGCCAGTTCTTTCCCCTCTGATTCTGCGGTTGCTTTCAGGTTTGTTATTACCTGGAATACCCTTACTCCGTCGGAAATCGGAACGACAACATTTTCGTAAATATGCGACATGCGGTCATAGACATCCTTCAGAACAGGATATGCCTGCTGGGAAATGGAATCAACCCTTCTTTTATAGCTATCGATTACCTTTGCATTCATCTTTTCGGTAATATCTGATGAATTACCTTTCAGGAATTCATTTTCCTGAACTGGTGAGTCCATTGAGAATGAACGAATAAGATCGAGTTCAAACTCTTCAAAATTACCCTCATTATGATATGTCTCGACCAGGTTTTCAATCACGTCATACATCATATTGGCAACGTCGACCGTTAATCTTTCTCCAAGCAGAGCATGCCGTCTTTTCTTATAAATAACCTCTCTCTGAGAGTTCATTACGTCGTCGTATTCCAGAAGTCTTTTTCGGATGCCGAAGTTGTTTTCCTCAACTTTCTTCTGGGCCCTTTCAATTGATTTTGTGATCATCGGATGCTGGATCATCTCACCGTCTTTCAGCCCGAGTTTATCCATTATGCCGGCTATCCTCTCGGAACCGAAGAGCCTCATCAGTTCGTCCTCGAGTGAAACAAAGAACTGTGAAGTACCCGGATCCCCCTGGCGGCCCGAACGGCCCCTGAGCTGCCGGTCAACGCGTCTCGATTCGTGCCTTTCTGTGCCGATAATTGCAAGACCTCCTGCATTGCGCACCTCCGGAGTAAGCTTTATGTCTGTGCCCCTTCCTGCCATGTTCGTGGCAATTGTTACAGTACCTGATTTACCTGCTTCTGCGACAATCTCAGCTTCACGCTGGTGCAGCTTGGCATTCAGGACATTATGCTTCAGACCTTTCATCTTGAGCATCCTGCTCAGCAATTCTGATATTTCGACTGATGTGGTGCCTACCAGTACAGGCCGGCCCTGCCTGTTCATTGCGACAATCTCATCTATGACAGCATTGTATTTTTCCCTCTTTGTCTTGTAGATAATATCTTCCCTGTCCATCCTGATAACCGGCTTGTTCGTCGGGATAACAACAACATCCAGCTTATAAATGTTCCAGAACTCTCCTGCCTCGGTTTCAGCAGTACCGGTCATGCCTGCCAGCTTATGGTACATCCTGAAATAATTCTGAAGTGTGATTGTGGCATATGTCTGGGTGGCCTCCTCCACCTTCACATTTTCCTTTGCTTCGATAGCCTGGTGAAGGCCGTCGGAATAGCGCCGTCCCTCAAGGATTCGTCCGGTCTGCTCATCGACGATTTTTACTTTATTTTCGATGACAACATATTCAATGTCCCTGTCGAAAAGGGTCCAGGCCTTAAGCAGCTGTGTCATTGTATGTACACGCTCCGACTTTACTGCATAATCCTGGAGAAGCTCATCTTTCATCTTCAGCTTTTCCTTTTCACTCAGATTCTGTTTTTCCAGGTCTGCAATTTTTGAACCGACATCCGGAAGCACGAAGAAGCTTGCATCCTGAACGGAATCGGCAATAAGATCAAGACCTTTATCAGTGAGTTCGATGGAATTTGCTTTTTCATCTATAATAAAATAGAGATCGTCAGTCACCTTTGGCATTTCCTTGCTGTTGTTCTGCATATAGAAGTTCTCCGTCTTCTGCAAAAGTGTCCTGTTCCCTTCTTCACTCAGGTATTTGATGAGTGCACTGTTCTTCGGCAATCCTTTGTAGGCCCTGAGGAGCAGCAATCCGCCCTCTTCATTCTTATTATCAGCAATAAGCTTTTTAGCATCGGCCAGAACCTGTGTCACCAGCTTCTTCTGGGCATTTACAAGTTTGTCAACCTTGGGCTTCAGCTCATCAAACTGCTGAGTGTCGCTTTTCGCTGTCGGCCCTGAAATGATGAGAGGAGTACGCGCGTCATCAATAAGGACCGAGTCGACCTCATCAACTATTGCATAATGGTGTTTCCTCTGGACAAGGTCCTCGGGATTTATAGCCATATTATCCCTCAGATAATCAAATCCGTATTCATTGTTTGTCCCGAAAGTAATGTCGGCCATATATGCTTTCCGCCTGTCAGCCGAGTTTGGCTGGTGCTTGTCAATGCAATCGACCGTAAGCCCGTGGAACTCATATATCGGGCCCATCCATTCAGAGTCGCGCTTTGAAAGATAATCGTTCACAGTTACGATGTGGACCCCTCTTCCTGCAAGAGCATTCAGAAAGACAGGAAGGGTTGCAACAACTGTCTTTCCTTCGCCGGTTGCCATTTCGGCAATCTTCCCCTTGTGAAGTGCCACACCGCCGATAAGCTGGACATCGTAATGTACCATATCCCAGACAATCTCATTGCCGCCTGCGATCCATTTATTGCTCCAGTAAGCTTTGTCACCTTTTATGGTGATGCTTTCCCTTGTCGCTGCAAGATCCCTGTCGTACTGACGTGCAGTTACTTCAAGGATGCTGTTTTCCTTGAACCTCCGGGCTGTCTCCTTAATAATTGCAAATGCCCTGGGCAGAACCTGGTCGAGCTTGGCTTCAATTTTCTCATCGATCAGTTTCTCCTTCTTGTCAATTTCATTGTAAAACTCTTCCTTCCTGTTAAAATCCTCTTCGGCTTCAGCATCGGTCTTAAGGGAAGCAATTGCATTTTCCTCATCAGCAATTTCCCCAAGTATTTCTTTTTTAAGTTCAACCGTAAGGTCTCTTAATTCATCATTTGAAATATCCTGAAGCTTTTCGTACTCTTTAATTATCTGATCGACATAGGGTGATATCTCCTTTATGTCTCTCTCATATTTATTTCCAAGGAATAATCCAAGTACCTTATTTACAATGCTCATTTTAAACTGTTTTACAAGTTTCAAAAAATAACACGCAAAATTAGCGTTATTTCATGATCGAAACCAAAAAAATCCGACTTAAATAAAAACAGCAGTTTGTTATTCACCTGCAAATCAAAAAAATGCCGGATTCAGCGGATTGAGTTGATTATTTAATCAGTGCATATTTTACCGTTTTGATACCACCCGGGCTTCTTATTATTATAAAGTAAATGCCAGAAGGGTAACTGCTGATATTAAGACTAATTTCAGAATCGGTGCATGGTATACTGTTAATGATTACATTTCCTGATGAATTACAGACACTTATATTAATTTTATCAAAAGCGGATTCACCCTTTAGGCTTATTTTCATATTGCCGTTTCCGGGATTCGGGTAAATCAGGGTCATTCCGGCGGTTATCTCCCCGGCCTGATCGACCAGGGGGCCAATTTTGAGATCATCGATTACCCATCCCCATCCATTTCCGTACGGATCGGAGTATAATCTGAACCGGATAAGGATGGAGTCACCATCGGAAACCTTGTCTGTTAATTTCGGATAAATATTGTGTGCAAGCATCATTGATTCATTCCCTGCAAAAGTTGAGTTCATCCCGTCCATTGCACTGTTATAAGCGGTTTCCCATGCGGAATGTATTCTGCTGTCATAACCGTCAGCCAGAGCAAACCAGTTTTTACCATAATCCTTCGATCCTTCAAGGATCACATAATCGTAGAAACCGGAACTTCCAAAAACTGACCCCTCTTCCCCGGGCTCAACAAGTACAAGTTCCCTGAAGGTTATAACCAGTCCGGAGGAATTAAAAATAATGGGGTGACGAAGGACTGAACTGAAATTAAGACTCTTGTCGTCTTCATCAGGGCTCTGGTACGGATGTTCGGAATTAAGCGAAGGACTGGAGAAACCCGAAGGCTGTTTAATTGAGAAGCCTGAATTAAAGAAATCGTCCCCGGCATTGGAAAAATCAGTGGAATAGCTTGTGACTGCCGGCTTCAGGGACTCAATCTTCATTACATAATAACCTGAATCAGGAAGTGTTCTCGTATTATGGCCCTGCGACCTGTCGACAGCAACGATCCTGTAGCTTATTGAGTCACCTCCTTTCAGTGACCATGGCCTTACATTCACATTACTGCTGAATGTATCCTGGCCCTCTGCATTTAATCCGAAAGTATTGACAGGGTCATTATTAAGCTTGTACTCAATATATACAGTGTCAACTCCGATGTTATCAGTCACTGTTGCCTTAAATGGTATTGAATCAACCTTCTCGAAATAGTAATCATTTGGATTATAAGTAATTATCGGTTTCACCGTATCTGTGCCTATAAAAACAGTGTATGGGTTTTTTTCTGCAAGTGAAGGTGACCTGTAAGTTCGAAGAAATTTATCAACAACATAGAAATAATAGCTTAACGCTGAATTGTAGGCAGGCACAGCAATAGTTGCCGTATAGCTGTCTTTGACTGTCGCCGGGCTCATTATGATGGTATCTGAGGTTTTGAACCCATCCCAGGAGTAAGCAAGGCCTATATTGTTCTTATTATAGGCAGTATCTGATTTTATTGAAGTTGAGATATCAATTACGGCCAGATGATCTTCAGTATCTTTAGGCTTGACAGGAAGGACCCTTGTGTTTATCCAGCCTAAATCACCAAGGATTGAAAGCGTAAGATTCCCCGGATTATGTATAGCTTCGCCAAGGTCAATGTAAGGTGTCATCAGTGAATTGGCTTCCGTTGTGCTGTTCTCATCGAGATGAGAGATGCTGGATCCCGGATCCCATGTTGAAGGAGCATAGAGCTTGGGCCTTTTGCCTGCCAGATAATTTACAGAAAGCGGGCCGTCGAAATATAGATTCCCGCTGACCAGTTCGTCATACAGCTCCCTGCTGTTCTGTTTAAAAAGAGATGTATCTGTAAGCTTTTTACCATTAATGTCCTCAATAAAAGTATCATAGATTACAGGAAGGTTATTAATGCCATAGTATCCCAAGGAGTTGCTGACATTCATACTGTCGAAGAAGCCGAGGCCGTGGCAAAGTTCATGAATAACTACAGTGACAAGGTCATATTTGTTTACCGGAGTGTTGCCGTCTGTGCCTGTATACCAGTTGATTGAGCTGTTGAGTTCAAGATCCACATCTGCTTCATTATCGTCATTTATGCTTTTCCCGGCAATTTTTTCAGCTACCGTAACAGGATAATAGCAGTATGGATTTAAGGCATCTATACTCCAGCCTCCGGCGAAGCCTGTAATCGAAGAGTTCCCAAGGACTCCGTTGTCTGAAATATTTGTCCATGAAGCGTTTACGGTCACTTTCAGATCAGAGGGAAGTACACTCTCAAGAATACTGATTGAATATTCAACCGCATTTTTTGCTGCTGTTGTGAATCCTGAATAATTGACTGTAATTTTCCCCCCTCCCCCGTAACTTTTTCTTGTTTTAGCTTTTTCAGGTGGCGGTATATATATCCTGTGAATCCTGGTACCGGCGTAACATATCCCTGTCACCCTGGAATTTGAAACAAAATTCTGGGCATTCAGATTAATTGAAACGACCAGTAATGAAAAGAGAAGGGGGGGAAAATACTTCTTCATGTATTATCCGTTTTCCCTGTGGCAGGAGATCTTAAGCTCATTATATCCCTGTCAAACTGATACATATTGTCTTTCCCGACAAGGCGGACCTTGTCGAGGATTGCCCTGACTGCGGCTTCTTCTTCAACCTGCTCTGTTACAAACCATTGAAGAAAGTTATGAGTATTATAGTCTTTTTCTTCAAGTGTTAAGGAAACAATTTCGTTAATGCTGCCAGTGATGAACTCTTCATGCTTAAGGATTTCTTTAAACATATTTTCTATGTTTCCGAAATCCAATGGCGGTCTTTTTATCTCCGGGATAACAGCTTTCCCGCCTCTTTCATTGATATATTTTATGAATTTCAGCATATGTCCCCTCTCTTCATCAGCCTGAACATAAAGCCAGGAAGCAATTCCGCTGAACCCGCTTGTTTCGGCCCATGAAGCCATTTGCAGATAAAGGTTTGATGAATATCCTTCTCTTTCAATCTGCCTGTTGCAGATATCTTCAATTTTCTTCTTTATCATGATTATTAATTTTGGTTAATATTTTATTTACCCGATTATTGAAACAAAGCTTTGATCAGGAATTTTCACGCTTTAACAATTCCTCAATTTTCCTTATCATCTCATTTATTGAGAAAGGCTTGGAAGAAACGGCGTCTGCTCCCAGTGCCCTGGCAAGGTTCAGGTAGCTTGCGGGCCCTGCCTTGCCTCCTCCGGAAATCGCGATAATCTTTATCCCCGGTTTGAGTTCCTTTATTTTCATTATCACTTTCAGCCCGTCTTCTTCAGGCATTACCAGGTCTGTCACGACCAGGTCGGTTACTCCCGGCTTAAAATGAATAATCGCCTCTTTACCGTTATCTGCTTCGAGAACGGTGTAATCTTTTCTCAATAGGGCAATTTTAAGCATTTCCCTGAGTTCCTTGTCATCTTCAACCAACAGTATTGCGGACATTCGGGGTTTCCGGATTAGTTATTGTTAAGGGACAGATGTATAGCATTCCTCAATTCTTTTAGTGAAACTGGCTTAAAAAGATGCTGTTTAATAATCCCCAAAGTTACCAATTCTTCTCCTATTTTACCCTGGTCAATGTCAGTAATAAGGATACATGGGGTTTTAAGCTGAAGTGTCTTGTAAAATTTCAAAAGATCATGCTCGCTTATTTTCTTAGAGTCAATCATATAAATTACAAGGTCAGGACTGCTTCGCCTCCCCGAAAACATTCCTGCAAGCTGACGTGTATCTGAAGCAAAGATAAGATCATAACCAGAGCTTTTAAGAGCGATCGATAAAATGCTTGACTCGTACCTGTTCCCTCTGATGAACAAAATCTTTTTCCTGTTTTCCTTACTGATTTCCTTTTAAGGGTATTCCCTTGACAATGGAAGAAAAACGTCAAATGATGAACCATGATTCTCCCTGCTTGACACCATTATATCACCCTCAAGCTCGCTGACAATTCCGTGAACGACTGACAATCCGAGCCCTGTTCCCTTTCCCGGTTCCCTTGAGGTGTAGAAAGGTTCAAATATCCTCTGCATCATTGATTGATCCATTCCTGATCCGGTGTCACTGAAAGTTATGCGAACATATTCATCGGCTAAAATATCCCGACGGAGGAAGGATTTTAACTGACTCCCTTCTGTGACAGCCGCGCATACAGTCAGCGATCCTCCCTTCTCCTCCATTGACTGAACTGCATTTGTCATAAGATTAAGAAAAACCCTGAATAATTCAGTAGGATCTGCATAAACTACAGCCTTTATCCCATTGTAATCCGTTCTTATTTTTATTTCAGGAGGAGATGCTGATCTTACGAAACCAACAGTTTCCTTAAGTATCTCAACAGCATTTACAGGTATTTTTTCCTGTTCAACGTGCCTGCTGAACGTAAGAATCTGATTTGTAAGTGAACGGGCTCTGTACACGGCAGAGAGGATTTTTGCGGTCTTGTCCGACAACGGTTTGTTGCCATTAAGATCTTCCTGCAGCATTTCTGCGTATCCTGAGATTGTTGCAAGAATGTTATTGAAATCGTGGGCAATCCCTCCGGCAAGAACTCCGATTGTTTCAAGACGCTGTGCCTGCATAAGCCGGTTTTCGTAGCTGACTTCCATCTCTTTGAATTCCTTCTTTATGTCGTCTGCTGCTTTCTTCGATTGTTTGAGATCGGTAATGTCAAACGTCTCAGCCATGAGATGTGTCACTTCTCCCCTTACCGATCTGACAGGCCTGAAAATGACTTCATACTGCTTGTAGCCCGATTTTGGAGTGCAAAAAGCAGCTTCGTACCTGACAGTCTTACCTTTAAAACACTGATCCACATTGTTTTTTATGCTGCTTTTAAAGATTTCGGGCCCCCAGACCTCTCCCAGTGATTTTCCGATAAATGAACCTCTTACACCTTTGTGAGCCGTGCAAAAAGGCCTGTTAACCATTTCGTAAATATAATTCTGATTGATAATGCTTATCATCGACCGGGAATTATTAATAATATGATCGGAAAAAATCTTCTCGGTTTCAGAGTTTTTTGCCCTGGCCATATTATTTACAATTTAAATAGGACAGTAAATCAATCAATGGAAAAAAGTCAACTAAAAGATTCTTTAAGTAATATCGAGATTAAATGCCTTCCTGAAGTCCTTCATCCCGGGATATTTGGATGACAGGTAGTTGTATTTCTGTTCATCCGTATATAAGATATCATTTGTTTCTGAAAGATCCACAACGGTCTCAATATCTGCACCTTTCATATCAAGTTTATTAGCCAGGAAACCAAGAAGCTTTTGCCTGTAGTTCTGATTGAAAAGATCCTTTTGTGCTGCATTTGTCAGATGTAATATTATTGTCTTGTCATTTTCAAGCTCTGTCCGTATCGATTTGAACATGCTTACCACCCTGGTTCCGTCTCCTTTGACCTGATCTGTGAATGCCGCCCAGGCTTTTTCAAATGACGAAGCGCTTAATTCGCCGAGGGGCCCTTTGGGAGAATCCAGAGATGGCTGAGATTCAGGCTTTGAATCATTTTCAAAGGCTTTCCTTTCATCAGAAATAATGTTTTTTATTGAAATTGACCTTTTCGGTTTGTCAATAACGGGTGCATGTTTCCCTTGTGAAGCATCCCTTCCGGATACTTTTATTTCATGTGGTTCCTCTGTTTCTCTTATTATTTCAGATCTGGAAGGTACAGGTATATCTTCAGGTTTTTTGTCTGCTGATGATACATCAGATCTTTTTTTTTCACTTTCATCAGGTGGTGTTCCTGAGAGTCTGCACAGGCGTATCAGAAAAAGCTCGACATGCAGGCGGGGGTTCTTGCTTGTTTTGTAATTAACATCACAATTGCTTCCTGCGTCAAGAGCCCTGAACAGGAATTCTTCAGAGCAGGATTTTGTCTGGGCAAGATACCTTTGCCTGACAGAAGGAGTTGCCTCAAGCAGCCTGAGAGTAACTTCATCCCTGCTGACCAAAAGGTCACGGAGATGACTGTTTAGGCCGGAAATAAAATTATGTCCGTCAAAACCTTTTTCAAGCACTTCATTGAAAGTCATCAGAACTGACGACACGTCCCCATTCAGGGCTCCGTCGACAGTTTTAAAATAAAACTCATAGTCAAGTACATTCAGGTTTTCGATTACATCCCTGTATGTTATCTTTTTTCCGCTGAAGCTCACTATCTGATCGAATATGGAAAGTGCATCCCTGAGAGCTCCGTCTGCTTTCTGGCCAATAATGTGAAGAGCTTCCTCCTCAGCTATTATCCCTTCATTTTTAGCAACATACATTAGTCTTGCAACGATATCCTCAATCCTGATCCTGTTAAAATCAAATATCTGGCACCTTGAAAGGATGGTAGGAATAATCTTATGCTTTTCAGTTGTTGCAAGAATAAAGACAGCATGTGATGGCGGCTCTTCAAGAGTCTTCAGGAATGCATTGAATGCCGAGGGTGAGAGCATGTGAACTTCATCGATTATGTAAACGCTGTACTTACCGATCTGGGGAGGGATCCTCACCTGATCAGTAAGGCTCCGGATGTCGTCGACCTTATTATTTGATGCTGCGTCAAGTTCATGAATATTGAAAGACCTCTGGGTATTAAAGGATACGCATGATTCGCACTCGTCGCAGGCTTCGCCATTTTCCTTCAGGTGGCTGCAATTTATGGTTTTGGCAAATATCCTTGCACAAGTCGTTTTTCCTACTCCGCGAGGACCGCAAAAAAGATATGCCTGGGTAAGGTGGTTATTTTTAATTGCATTTTTCAGCGTATTGGTAATAGAATCCTGACCCACCACCATATCAAAGGTGGCCGGCCGGTATTTTCGTGCTGAAACGATGAAGTTTTCCATATCCTATTTAACTTCCTTCCTTGTTATAACAGTTTAAGTACAAATATAGTCAAAATGAAACTGTCAAAATTTATAAAATTACCAATTATAAAAATGGCTATGAAGTTGTCAAAAAAACAGAAGCATTAAGTAGTCATGCAATTAGGCGTTTTGCCATACAACAAAACATATTGAAATATGGTATTGACATTGCAAGACAGTACTCAGGACATTCAGCATGTCATATTAATGAAAATTCTCATTCTTTAACTGTAGCTTTTAGAAATTGAAAAAATTAACTTGACTTCGGCTTTTTGTTATTGTAACTTGCATCAACAAATGGAATTCTGATATTTTAGTTTTATTAATTAACTAAAAACCAATCAAATGAAAAAATTTTGTTTAACAATCTCAATTGCTGTATTCCTATTATTCTTATTAAACGGAGGACAGGCAAAAACCACGCAAACCAAACTCAACCAGGTTGAGTTGATGAAGCAGTTAGTGGGAACTTGGAAATCTGAAGCATTTCAAGATTCAATTTGGACAGGAGAAATTAAATCTTTCGGGAATGGACTGGAATGGTCTTTTAAAATTGAACTAAAAGGAAAGATTGTTAGGGAAGGGAAAGCACTTACAGGTTATGACAAAAAAAGCGATAAACTTGTTGAATGCGACCTTTACAAGAGTAGTCCAGACATTATACTTTATTCAATGTGGTTCACATCGGCAAATAAATACCAGGAAGTTTCAATGGAAGATAGCTCCAATCCGGAAAAAGCATCTTTTGTATCAAAATTTGAGTTAAAATCCCCTGATTTGGTTATAGAGAATGATTTCTTAAATAACAAATTAATTAATACCTATACTGTTCATCGAATAAAAAAATGATTTGATATATTTATAATACAGATTTTTAATTTCAATATGCCCCAGGTTTAACATTTTGGGGCATTTTAATATTTTCTAGTATATTAATATACTGATATATAACTATCATTTTACTGCATCAGTGTTTGTTAGATGTTGCTAATAGTCAAAATATGGTGAATCATTTTTATTTGACTTTGATTTAATATTGAAGTAACTTTTATTCTGAAATTAACTTAGGGTTTGGTGAAAAAGTTATAAACATCTGAATGTTAATAAATTACAAGCGTTTTATGATGAATAAACGCATGTTTTTCTTATCTTTCTATAAGAAAACCATGCAGTTATGATCAGATATACTTCACAAAAACAGATGAGCATTGAAGAATTTAAGATACCCTAACAGGTAAGGCTTGATAAAGGCAACAGATGGGTAAAGCTCGGAGAATCAATACCATGGGATGCTCTTGCCAGCATCTATTATCGTTCGATGAGTTCAGATATGGGTGCACCAGCCATAGACGCAAGGATAGTAATAGGCGCCATGATAATAAAGCATAAGCTGAAATTAGATGACAGGGAAGTCATAGTGGAACCATTTCATCATACACAAAGAAACGGAAAGTTTCTGTCACTTGTCTTCGGTCTTATATTTTAATGGAATTCGCAGTAACCTGACCCCACTTGACTTTGATATCTGGATAGCGTAACTTTGATTGTAACCTAAATAATCTTCAGATGTCGAGCATTATTGAAGGATATAATTATGACATCTTCATCAGCTACCGCCAGAAAGACAATAAGTACGATGGTTGGGTGACAGAATTTGTTGACCATCTTAAACGGGAACTCGAAGCTACATTTAAGGAAGAGATCAGTGTTTATTTTGACATCAATCCTCATGACGGACTGTTGGAGACACATGACGTTGATGCTTCATTGAAAGATAAACTGAAATGTCTGGTATTTATCCCGATCATATCTCAAACCTATTGTGATTCAAAAAGTTTTGCCTGGCAACATGAGTTTTGTGCATTTAACAAACTGGCAAAGGAAGATCAGTTCGGAAGGGATGTCAGACTTTCAAGTGGAAATGTTGCAAGCAGGATATTACCAGTTAAGATTCATGATCTCGATCCTGAAGATAAAACCCTTCTTGAAAATGAAATGGGAGGAGTACTCCGCTCTATCGAGTTTATCTATAAATCAGCTGGAGTTAATAGACCTTTGAGAGCCAATGAAGATCATCCTCAGGACAATCTCAATAAAACCTTCTATCGTGATCAGATCAACAAAGTCGCCAACGCAGTCAAAGAAATTATTACAGCATTAAAAAAATTTAATCAAAAAGAAGGAGTAGTTCCTAAAGAGGTTGTTATATCAAAACCGGAACCTCCAAAAAAAATTAACCCAAAAGTTGTTATTGCGTCTTTTTGTGTTTTATCACTTATTGCACTTGGGTATTTCTTTTTCCCTAAGATACTTAAACCCTCCGGACTAATCCTGAATATTGGGCGAAGAGGCAATATTATGAAACCTGAAATGATACATTCACTGATAATTCTTCCTTTTGATAACTTCACTGGGGATGAAAAGCTTGACTATTTTGTTTCAGGCATGCATTCTTCACTTATCGCTGATGTTGGTAAGATCGGAAGCCTGACTGTTATTTCAGAAACAACATCCAATGTTTACAAAAATGCCCATAAATCTTTGCCTCAGATAGCATCTGAATTGAAAGTAGATGCAGTTGTCGAAGCACAGGTGATGTGCCTTGGCGATAGTATATGTTTGCAGGTAAGGGTGGTCAAGGCAGATAAGAAGGAGAAGCAGTTGTGGATTGGAGATTACAAGGAGGAAAGAAGTAAAATCCTGGGCCTTTATAATCGGATTACAAAACAAATCGCTGATGAAGTGATGGTTAAATTATCTCCTGAAGAAGAGCGTTTGTTGTCCAAATCGAGAACTGTTAACAGGCAGGCTTATGATGCATACCTAAATAGTAAATTTTACTGGAATGATTTAAGTAGAGAATCGTTGTTTAAAGCTAGGGACTTTTTAGCTAGTGCTATCGAAAAGGACCCTGGTTGGGCACCACTCTATACCGGTCTGGCAAAAGTCTGGCTCGGAATACAACAGAATGGATTTGAATCGCCTTTAGTCACCTCCCAGAAAGTTTACGAGAACCTTAATAAAGCCCTTGAATTGGATCCGGATCTTTCTGATTCTCATTTTATAAGTGCTGAGATGGCTTACCTGATAGAATGGAACTGGGAAAAAGGAGAAAAGGAGTTCTTAAGGGCCCTCGCCATTAATCCCAACGATGTGTTTTCAAGGATCTTTTATGCACAGTTATTAAGTATCCTGCAGAGACCTGATGAAGCATTAAAACAAGGCCAATTAGCAATAAAGCTTGATCCATCAAATCCTATAATACAGTCGACATTTTCAGCACTATTAACATCTTTAGGCGATTGCAAGGGGGGCGTGACTTATGCAGAAAAAGTAGTAGCTGATGACCCGAAAAACTATCTTGGCAACAATGCACTTGAACCTGCAGCTTTTCAATGTAAGGATTATGAAACAACACTTAAGGCAGTAAAATATTCTCTCCCATTTAACATTGAAGAGAATGCTTTTAAAGAGATTGAGAAGATATTCCATAAGCAAGGTCTTGCTGCAGCTTATAAAGAAATAACGCACCAGTTGGAGTCATTTGCTTCCAGCAATCCGGTATCGCCCATGGATATGGCTACAAGATATATTTACGCGAATCTTCCGGACAAAGCTATGGATTGGCTTGAAAAAGGATATGAAATACACGATCCGAATATGCCATACATAACAACTCATTGTTATAATCTGGATCCATTATTTACCAATCCCAGGTTCCTTGCTATTGTTAAAAAAATGAACCTCCCTCTTGCAAAGAATAACTGAGAAATATTCATAAAAAGTGCAATTAAAGATGCTTGATTTGATTATTATAGCTCTCGTAAATCACATCCGATGGCTTTTTTTCTTATAACCTGAACCTTATTTGACTTTGGAATAAGGATAGTTTAATTTTGATAATTACATAAATAGACCTCAGATGGGTGTTCGGATTACTTTTTTTGTGTTCTTTTTAACTACTAAAATTTAAAACTAAAATCATATGCAACAACAACTTTACGATGCTCTGCCGTGGCTCATCCCGGCAATTATTATTCTCGCTTTATGGGATTGCGTCTGGAAATTAATTGCAATGTGGAAAGCAGCACGAAATAACCATCTTGCCTGGTTTATCTGCATCTTTATTTTTAATACGATCGGGATTCTGCCGATCATTTATATTCTGATATACAGAAAGAATGCCAGCGTACAGGCAGAAAAACCTTGATGAAGAAAAGGATAGAATCATACCTCCTGGACTCGAAACGAATCATAAGTTATTTATTGGCTTTAGATTTTTTAGTAGCCTTTATTATGTGTAGCAGAAGAGGTGCTATTAGTATTGATGAGCTTTCTTCCACTTTAAATCCTTGCCTTTTAAACTCTTTTGCGTACTCTCCCGTATGATTATAGTCAGAAATGAGAGCAATGCCATCAGGTTTCAAAACCCGCATAATTTCGAGGCATGCTGATTTGCGACCTACCTTCGTCTTTATATTGTGAAGGCAAAGGTTGGAAAGTATATAATCAAAAGAGTTATCACTGAACGGCAAATTTTGAGCATCGGCATTAATTATTTCAACTTTATCAAGAACGCCTTCTATCTTCGCATTGAGCAAAGTAGCATTATAATTGTTATTACTCAGGTCTTCTTTTTCCCATATATCAATGCCTGTGCTTTTTCCATCCTTTAGTCTTCTGGCTGCTCCTATCATTAATAGACCTCGTCCAGTTCCAATGTCCAATACCTGTTCATTCCCTTTCCACAAAAGCATATTAAGCATTCTGTCCCGGTGTCTGAATTTTTCAACCTTTACATACATTATAATTAAAAAGACAACGACTATACCGGCAAATATCAATGATAATAAAATGCTTTTGATGGTTTGAGCTGTCTCACTATGAGCATAACCAAGAATGATATAAGCTATAATCATGGCTAATATTACGAATAATAATAAAAGTCCCAGATAAGGAGCATCAATGCCATAATCCGGCTTTGTTTTCCGAGTTTTCATTTTGTCAATATTTTAAATTTCACCATAGTTCATTATTGGCATCAATTGTTCCATTTCAACATAAATTCAAAACAAGATGCAATAAGAAGCAGTGGAATTACCAATAGATAAATATATCCCAGCTCGATTAAACTTGATTTCCGGATTGTATATTTCCGTATTGACCATCCATGCATTTTGTTATTATTATAAAAATCAATGCCGCATTTAATTCCTGCTCCAATGGCCAACGAATAAGGAATCCATTGAAGCAAAAGCACAAGAAAATAATATAATGCTGATTTGAAATTAATAAGCCGGCTTTTATGGTTAGAGTCAACAGAGACTATACCGCCAACCCAACCTTGCCCTGACACCGTTACATACGGAATAACCACGCTGAATCCCATCAATGTCTGAGGGATTGCACCCAGAAACAAATTTTCACCGAAATCAATCAAAGCTGCTGAGAAGTCGTTGCCCCTTTGGGCATTTATCGATGCTTTATCAGATTTTATTGCATGGCCGACAATTTTATCCCTGTAAGAAAGAGCAAAATTATTACCATTGTGAACCATCAATATTCCGATAAAACATGAAATGCAGTAAATAATGAAAATTGACAGGAAATAAATCCTGCATCTTTTTATAGATAAGTAAATTAAGTCTGGGAGTTTCCTTATGTTGATTGAATTTTGCATGAACTATTTGCCGCCAGATGTTTGTACATATTAATCACATCTCCAAGTCATTATATATTGTAAATTATCAATTGAATTTATATCCCCTTTTGCATTTTTAAGCCACCTGCCTGATAATTGATTTTGTAAAGACGCCAACTCGAAATGAGACATAGCAATACCCATATCAATATCATGTAATCCTCTTAATTCGTACTTTTTGCTTACTGATTTTTTAAAGAAGTGAAATTCATTTGCAGTTTCATCAAAAAACACTCTCCAGGGTTGCGTATTTCCAGATGATGGAGCTAATCTTACCATCTCCAACGAATCAGAATATTTCTTTACATATTCAGGGGTAAGAGGTGTTTTCAATTTGTAATTGAAGAACATTTTATTCCAGCCCTGCCTTTTTGAAGCGCTAATTGTAAACCTTACAAATCTGTCCAGATATGGCTTTCTAACCTCAGCATATCCGATAATTACTATACCTGGTATTTCAAAACCAGCTTCAATGGAAACGTCATTAAAAAAAGTGCTGTCAAAGTATCCAATCCAGCATGATGCAATATGAATTTCCGTGGCTTTTAAGACTGCCTTTTCCATAAGGTATCCATAATTTACCCTTGATTCGATTGAAGGTCTTGACGTCCCCAAAACATAGCTATAATGTCCTTGAATCATTCCGTAGTTAAGTATCATTTGCTTGTCAGCATTGTTCTTTTCAATGATTCTGAAATTTAAAACCTCATTTTCCAGTCCTTTACTATTTTCGATGATGAAACTCTCCAGTTCTATCTTATCAGCAGGTTTTAAAGGGACTTTATTAAATGTCCTGCATGATTTTCTGGTTTTAATTATTTTGATAATGTCCATATTCTGCTTTTTTTTTGATGATACACAATTACTCATTTACAAAACTAACCTTGCTTATTTGAGGCTTCGTCATCAGATGTTGCTGACAGTTTAAATGCAGTGAATTCCTTTATGTTCTCAACCCTCTCTATTTTGGTTTAATAAACAGCTTTTTACTATGCATAATAATTACATAACTTATCAAATATATTTATCTTTATCAGACACATAATCGAATTTGCATCAATTGCTATTTTTAATCAGATAGAGACATGAAAAAACTAATTACATTAGACATAAAAACTGTTGTAATTTTATATATAATTATCGACATAATATGTGCAGGGGCGGGTATGGGTGTGCCAATATTTTGCATATTATCAGGATTCCCTTTAGGTTGGTATATTACTCAAAGAGTTTCTGTCTCCACAGAACATCTTTATCAGAAATATTATCAATTATTTAAATATTCTCTACTAACAGCAATTTTTACATTTATATTGATGCTGGTTATCTGGGGAAGAACAATTCCGAAGTTTTTTGACCCATCTTATGACTTTAAGAACTTCGGACATCCGTTTATTCTTTATGACCCTAAACTGAGTTTTATTGGGTTCAGTATCTTGATGATATTTATATCACCATTTTTACAATTATTGACAACAATTTTTACAGTTTTTATGGCTTTAATTAGAAACGAAAAAAAAATGCAACAGAAGAGCATATAGAAAAGCCGTTACCCGTTACCCCTTACCGCTTTTTGCTGATTTATATTGACCACCTCAAATCGGAGTTTAATTAATGTAATATAGTTTTGTATGGTAAAGACAATCTGACTGGCTGAATGTGGTCAGATTGTCCGGTTTTTGCAGCTAACATTTAAAATTTAAGTATTTATATTTCAGATAATTGGCATGATTTTTGAGGTAATCAATTTAACCCTAACCGTTTAACGTCATGAAAAAAATAGTATTGATGCTTTTCATTTCTACAATATTTTTTTCATGCCAGAAAGATGAATTCCCATTCCCAGATCCAGGTACCCTTCCGAAAGGACTTACCGGTTCATGGGTTGAAACAAATACATTAACAGATTCAATTAGATTTAATTCTGATACTCAGTCAGGTTATTCCTATTTATCAAGGGGTTTTGCGATGACAAATGGATATTGGCTGCCAAAGATAGGAAGCACTGTATATTCCTACAAAATATCAGGAGATAGTATTTCATTAACAGACGGATTATCAAATTCAATGGAAGGCGGAACTTATTATTTTAAGTTCGATGAACCAAATTTGACAATCAATATCAGCAAGTTTTCAAAGTATATCAGTACAAAGAAATCAATCCTGACTTTTAGAAAAATCAAATGATATCTTTCACGATGAAAAAGATACTGATTTTCAGTTTCATGATTTTAGTTGGGTTTGGATGTAAAAAAGACCAAACTGAATCAATGAATGAACAACTAAAAGGACAGTGGGTCAGAATTGATATTAGGTCTGATACATTATTATTTGGGTATTGGAGTAACAATTGGGTTGAATTAAGACGAGGTTATAAAATGATTGATGGAAACAATACGCCAATAGCACCGTGCGGATTATTTGAATACAGTATAACAAATGATAATATAAACCTTAACTGGATTGCCTCTTCAACTTTATCGACAAAAAAATACTTATTCAAATTATATAATTCAAAAATGAATATTGGGAACTTTATTGAAAGCAGCAATGCAATTTTAACATTTGAAAAAATAAAATAAATGAAAAATATTCTGATTTTCAGTTTCCTCATAATTTTGGTTGGTTTTGGCTGCAAAAAAGACCAAACTGAATCAATGAATGAACAACTAAAAGGACAGTGGGTCAGAATTGATATTAGGTCTGATACATTATTATTTGGGTATTGGAGCAATAATTGGGTTGAATTAAGACGAGGTTATAAAATTATTGATGGAAACAATACACCAATAGCACCGTGCGGATTATTTGAATTCAGTCTTACAAATGATAGTATAAACCTTAACTGGATTGCCTCTTCGTCTTTCTCAACAAAAAAATACTTATTCAAATTATATAATTCAAAAATGAATATTGGGGAACTTTATTGAAAGCAACAATGCAATTTTGACATTTGAAAAAATTAAATAGATGAAAAATTTACTGATTTTCAGTTTCATCATGTTTTTGGTTGGCTTTGGTTGTAAAAAAGAGAACCTGAAGGATGCTGATTTATTAAAAACCAAATGGATATTATCAAGCATTCAGGATACCAAAACAAATGCTGTAACGAATTATCCGAGTGATGCTTCGAGAAAAATATCGATAGTTTTTACTGATTCATTGAATGTTCTTTCATTTTACGGGATTTGCAACGGTGGATGGGGTATTTATTTGTATTCTTTAGGTACTGGTGCAATTAAGGTAACAAATTTGGCGACTACCCAAATTGGCTGTCAGTTTGTTGAATGGGAAGGATATACAATTCAAAATCTCTACACTGCTTTCAGGTATAAAACAAACGGTAGCAGTTTGGAAATATATTCAAATGGTACGTATAATTTGTATTTTACAAAGAATTAAAATCAAACAAAATAGGAATAATGGTATTAGCCTAATTATAACAAAAATTTATGCATTTGATTTAAAATTGAATTAAGATATATCATGAAGAACAAAATCGTTTTCATGTTAATGACATCGATATTGGCTATTGTTCTGGCTAATTGCAGGAAAGACAATAATGATAATACGAATTCCTCCAATGCTAAAGTTAACGGATGGGAAATTGATTCAACTGATTTTATCTATAATTGGATTTCACCAACGGATGTGGATTTTCTGAATTCAAAAACCGGATATATTCTTGGTTCAAACGGGTATCTGATAAAAACTACAGATTACGCAAAGTCATGGTCACAATCATTTATAGAAAAGGATTCATTAGGTGTTATGACAAGTACCATGTCATTCATAAATGATTCAATTGGATATATATACGGTACATGGAATGTTCTCAATGGCGACTTTTACGGTATATTATACAAGACTGTTGATAGTGGCAACCATTGGACAAAACAATATTATAGTACAGCTTATCACTTGCTTTCAATGAAATTTTTTGATTCAATGCATGGTATTGCAATGAATTGGGTAAATTCTGGTACTTATGTCATGAAAACTGCCAATGGTGGTTTAACTTGGGAAACTGCAAATCTGACCTTAGACCAATCATTCAACAAGTTGTTTTATCTGGGAGAAATATGTTACGCCACAGGTACAAATCAAAGAATTTTTAAAAGTGTTGACCATGGATATTCGTGGAGCACTATTAATGCACCAAAAACTTCATCAAATTCCTTTAGAGGGTTCTATTTTATTGATGAAAACAATGGATTTGTTGATTGTATAGATAAAAAGTACAGAACAACTGACGGTGGAAACTCGTGGCAGGAAATTAATTTTCCTTTTAATGGTTTTTTTACACCATATTCACCATCTGAGTATTTCCATTTTTGTAATAACAATGATGGAATTTTAATGGTTGACAGTATCGCATATACTGGTGGTGATTTTCCTTCTTTTATTGGAACATATGTTTATACGACAACGGATGCTGGAAATAGTTGGTTAAGGTCTGTTTTTTTTAAGCAATTTTCATTTGGCGTAGTTGTTTACGTGTCAGATAATCTGGCTTATTGTATAAGTAATAAATATGTCTATAAATTACAGAAAAAATAAAACTGGGCTTACTATGAAAAAATATGGATTCTTTCTTGCGCTTGCTCTATTGGGGATTTTCTTTAGTTGTTCAAAAGACAAATCTTATGAACCACTGGAGATTAATTACCAGGCAAAAATAAATGTGAATGATAATAATGCCATAAATAATAAAATAGATTATGTTGACATTATTGGTTATGATTCAAGTAATTATACTTTTCTTATTGACAGCAATGCGATTAATAAGATTAGAAAATACTTCTTCCCGTCAGGTGGACTGCCTTTTTCTGTCAATGTTATCGGAGAGACAATTTATACTGGCGAATTCTTTCCGAGTTATTCTAACTCTCTGCCATGTGGAATAATAATTGACCCAGAATCATCATTGATTGGCAATAAATTAACCGTTAATATTAATTACGGATTCTGTAGAACTGATAACCAATTGGTAGACCCAAGAAATGATAAACGAATTATTGCTGTTTTGCAAAGGGATAAAAAACTTATTAAAATAGTTTTATAATTACAAGAACGTAATGCCTGGGTGCATGAAAAAAATAATGATTCCAATTTTGTTATTAATGAGTTTAATTAGTTGTAATAAAAATGAATTGGGAAGGCTTAATTACGTGAAGACTATAGCAGGTGGGTGCGCCTTGGATAAAGGTTCATCATTAAAAAATAACACATTTGCTAAAACTGATACAGTAACATATTCAGTAACTAACGACAGTCTGAATATATTTGTAGGATTTAATGCTACCTGCTGTTCTGAATATTGCACTTCATCTTCTATCAAAGGAGACTCGATACTTATTAAAATTTTGACCACAAATATTGGTTTATGTGATTGTATCTGCTATTATACTTATTATTTTAAGTTTTCAGGAAGTGCTGATTCCTATATGTATCATGTAAGTATTGATAACTATTTAAATTTTGTTGGACAAATCAAACATTGATGTTCATATATGCCTTAATGATATCATGAAAAAATTAATGTTCGTTTTGATGCTATTATTAGGCTGTTACGATTGCAAAAAAGATAATTCTTTTGACAATTCGTTAAATTTAATTGGAGAATGGTCTTGGATAAGAACATGCGTTGGGACTGGAACAGCTTGTTGGACGCCAGCCACAACTCATACCTCAGGCAGGATTACCTTTACATCGGATTCAACTTATAATCTTTATCAGAATGATACATTAATGTTCTCCACAAAGTTTCACACTTACAGTACAATTTCTGAGGATGGCAAGTATACTACCCATATTATTAAATATGATTCGGGATTTTGGGGCATGTACTCATTAAGCCATGACACACTTTCAGTAATTGATGAAGGTGGGATTACGTTTTTTACGAGTAGTTATAAAAGAATTAAATAGATGAAAAAAATACTGATTTTCAGTTTCATGATTTTGGTTGGGTTTGGATGTAAAAAAGAAGAAATAACAAATAAGTCGGATAAGTTAATCCTTTTACAAAATAAATGGACTCCTATTTCATCAAGGATTTTTTTCCCTAATGGAAGCAATTACAAATTAATACCACCTATATCGGAAAGTTTCACTTCAGATGGAAAAGTAATTATATCAAATTATGTTTATAATTATATAGAAGACTTAACAGAGGGATATCAGTTACTTCCAGACGATTCTACGCTAATATTTTCTCAATTAATCAATGGCATCTATCAGGTCACGGCTGGTGATACTGCAACTATAAGTACCCTGACTAATCATTTGTTAGTTTTTTATTCCAAAACAAATAACATAATTTCATTTATTGATTCTTTGAAAAGGTAATCTATTTAAATTGGAAAATCCGGTCAAACTGGGCATCTAAGGCCGGGATACATTGAGGATGTGATTCCGAGTACACATGAGCATCTGAATCCGGGACATAAATATCACTATATCAAAGGAAAATGGTAAGTGAAAGCGACTATAAACAGTCAGTTTACCGTACCCGGATAAAGGCCCTAAATATCACCGGAATTTCCAACCATTCCCGCTAAAACCGGCGTGAGATTTTAACCGGATTGAGCGTACAGATGACCATACAGGGAACATATCTATAATTTCCGGTGAATTGCTTTTTGTTTAAAAAAATATATTGTACTTTTGCGAGCCAAAAACATTAATAATAAACAATTAATTATTACTTACTATTAACCAGACTATGTTGAATCAGTACGAAACCGTTTTCATTGCAACTCCCGTTTTATCTGAGAACCAGATGAAGGAAGCGGTACAAAAATTCAAGAAGGTCATCACCGAAAATGATGGTGAGATCGTTCATGAAGAGAACTGGGGCCTGAAAAAGCTGGCCTATCCTATTCAGAAGAAGTCGACCGGCTTCTACTATCTTATTGAATTCAGGGGCAAAGGCGACCTTATTGAAAAACTCGAGGTTCAATACAGGAGAGATGAGAGGATCATAAGGTTCCTGACTTTCAGGATGGAAAAATTTGCCGTTGAATATGCTGAAAAGAAAAGAAAACTAAAAGAAACCGGAAAAGTTAAGGAGGAATAAGACATGGCACAGAACGAATCAGAAATAAGATACCTGACACCACCAACGGTAGAAGTCAAAAAAAAGAAATACTGCCGTTTTAAAAAAAACAGGATAAAATATATTGATTACAAGGATCCGGAATTCCTTAAAAAGTTCCTGAACGACCAGGGGAAAATATTGCCGAGGCGGATTACAGGCACATCTTTGAAATACCAGAGGAAGGTTGCAAAAGCTGTAAAAAGGGCACGTCATATTGCTCTTCTTCCTTATGTGACAGATCTTTTAAAATAAGGAGGATTGACTATGGAAGTTATATTATTACAGGATGTTAACAAGCTCGGTCAGAAAGATGACATAGTTCATGTAAAGGATGGTTACGGAAGCAATTATCTCATTCCTAATGGATATGCAATCCCTGCCACTTCGTCAGCAAAGAAAATGCATGCCGAGAACCTGAAGCAAAGAGCTCATAAGGAAGAGAAGATAAGGGTTGAAGCCGAGGAAATGGCCATTAAGCTCGCTGATGTAAAGCTTGTTGTCGGAGCCAAGACCAGCTCATCAGGAAAGATATTCGGATCAGTGAATACAATCCAGATATCAGAGGCCCTCAAGGAAAAGGGGTTTGATATTGACCGCAAAAGCATCACTCTTCCTGAAGATCAGATTAAGGAAGTCGGTAAATATAAAGCTGTGGTCAAACTGCACCGGGATGTCAGGGTTAATGTCGAATTTGAGATAGTTGCAGAATAAGCCTCTGTAAGTAGGAATCGAGTAGGAGGAAAATAAAGTAGTTTTCCTCCTACTTTATTTTCCGACCTCTCACACCACCGTACGTACGGATCACGTATACGGCGGTTCCTTAATAAACAACTCTTACCGATTCATAATAATCCAACAAGAAAACGTATCCGGCCTTGCGTAAACGATCGTTAGTGATAGTACGTGACAGGATAAAACTATTGGCTATGTGCCAGTAGCCTTTCCGTGTGTTCGCCCATTCATAAGCCTTGTATTTGTTAATGCCAAGCCTAATTAAATTTGCCATTCTGGTTTTAATCCGTTTCCATTGTTTCCAGATTACCATACGTAGTCTGCGGCGATACCACTCGTCCGTTCTCTCCAAAAGATTTCGCATATCGGCCAACATGAAGTATTGCACCCAGCCTTTGATGTATTGGCTTAGTTCTTCCTTCCGACGTTGGTTACCCCATCCATTGCTTCTTGATGTCAACTGCTTAATGCGGGTTTTCATCTTTGTCACACTTTTTGGGTGTATCCGTAGCCGACCTTCTCCTTTGAGTTGGTAGAAGGAGTAGCCAAGGAACTTTATGTCCTTCACGGTTGCAACCTGACTTTTGTCCCGATTGACTTTTAAGAAGAGCGTCCTCTCTATGTAAGATACGATGCTTTCCATCGTCCTTTCGGCACTACGGTGGCTCTTGCAGAGTATCACCATATCGTCCGCATAGCGAACAAACTTATGTCCCCTCTTTTCAAGCTCCCAGTCCAGCTCATTCAGCACGATATTCCCCAGCAGCGGACTTAATGGCCCGCCTTGCGGTACGCCTTCATTGGTTTCTTCGTAGTGGTCTTCCTGCATTACTCCTGCATTGAGGTATTTATGGATAAGTGACACCACTCGTCCGTCCTTGATGGTTCGGGAAAGTACCTCTATAAGCTTACTGTGATTAACGGTATCAAAGAACCGTTCCAGGTCTATATCGACTGCGTAGTCATAGCCGTGAGTAATGTAATCCTGACATTTACGAAGAGCCTGGTGGGCGCTGCGCCTGGGTCTGAACCCATAGCTGTAGGATGAGAACTGTGGCTCGTAAATCGAGGTCAGTTTTTGTGCAATGCTTTGTTGAATTACTCTGTCAACAACCGTGGGAATGCCCAACTGGCGTTGTTTTCCGTTTTCTTTGGGTATGCATACCCTTCTTACTGGATTGGGGCAATATTTCCCCATTTGGATGGACTTAATTAGAATATCCTTGTTGGCGACAAGATAGTCCTTTAAAGACTCTACCTCCATCTTGTCTATTCCACCCGCACCTTTATTGCGCTTTACTTGTTTGAATGCTGCATTCAGATTCGAGGGTGAAAGGATTTGCTCTAAAAGCCCATTCCCTAATCGATAATCATTGGTGGTGAGGTTGTTTTCAGTTATCCACATGAAAGTCTGCCCTTCCACGTAGCCTTCGGATGCCGTCCTATCTTTCCGTGGACAGGTCTCTGATTGCTCAAAGATTTTCTGCTTTCTTCCCTTCATGTTGGTAACATTCATTTACTACTCACTCGTTAAGGTTCAGCCCTTCCCACATTTGGTAGTTATGTGGTACTATGGCTTCGGCTGACTTCTCACGATAAACCTTCTTTCGACCATGATTCATACTCCGTTTCTTCATGTCCGTGAGACCTCCCCGGGTAAAAACGATAACTTTCATCCCATCTATCTGCTCCATTTACCTTGGTTACCCCGGACAGAATCGGACTTTGTTTTGTATTGCAAACTCATCCGGTAACCTTAGGCCTTTTATGAAGTTTCTGTTCGTCAGACCGGAATTTTGCCGCCGGCTTCCTTCAGATTCCACCTCGCGATGGACACCCTTGCCTTTGGCTAACGCTTCCTTCTGTCAAGGCGCGTTCGGGACTTTCACCCTATAGTTATCGCCCATGCCGGGCGCACAATGAAGCGGGTGTCTCAAAAAGACACCCTTTTTTATCATTATTAATTGATCTGTCCCCTGCCAGGGTAGTTGAAAAAGTCTTCTTTGCATTTTTGCCTCTGGATTCTGCTACGTATAACTATTGAATGACAGGCCTTTATTAAGCTCCTTTTAGGGTCAGTAGGGGCGGAAAACTGATCTCAGCATTAATAATTTACATCATGGTAGTCCTTGCGGCGCTCGTATTTCAGGTCCTTAAGGACTGAGGCCTTTACCCTTATCAGAAAGTTCCAGCTCTTCATTGTACCGTTTGGAACCCAGTTGAAGCTCATATCCCAGCAATGCAGGTCACGGGTGATACCGATATTTGTCATGGTTATCACGTTCTTGGAGAAATCATAACCGCTGGTATAGGTTATAGCCATCTTTTTTGTCAGGGTGACGTTCCCATTTACAGAAAGGGTCTGCGTAAAAGCCGACTTTAAGCCAGGTTTCGAATATTCCAGGACATAATTTACCTTCATTGACCACGGAACATTGAAAATCGAATACCCCCATTCGTCAGTGAGGGTATTTTTTACAGGCTGATTTGCAGCATTACCCTGTCCGGGTCCCCCCTGTCCTTTAACCTGTTGCGGCGAACCTCCCGAGCCTTGCTTATTTTTGTCTCCCCGTATCAGCTTGCCCAGGTCAAAATCGAGGCTCAACGAGAAATTGGTGAGCCTCATCAGTTTCTTATTTTCCTCAATGGCAAAAGCAGCAACTGAGTTGCCGCTCTTGTTGATGCCATAAAGGGAGAAGTTACTGTTGGCAGAAACGCCGATATTATCAAAAAGGGTTGTTCTCAGGGCCATGACTACCGGTGACCATCTCATCGAGTCTGCAAAAATGTTGTAAGCTGTTGAAATCGCAAAGTTATCTATGATCTTGACTTTCTTTGGTTTGCCGCTTGTATCATTCTTTTCAAATACTTTTGCATCAAGGATGTTTGTAAGGTTAAATGAGACTATGCCGCTACGTTTTGACAATGACGGGGTTCCATAAATATTGCCGTTGAAGATTGAAAATTGCGATGTATGGCCAAGGGTATCCGTTTTGGCCGTGTACCACATTTTGCTGCTCAGTCCTGAAAAAGCCGGAACAAAGCTGAAGCTCACGGAAGGTTTCATCACATGCCTGATGGCCTGTATCCTTGATTCGGGACTGAATGTGTACATTCCGAAAATCTGGGGGCTGTAGCTCGCGCTGAATGAAGGAGTTATTGCCTGACCATAAAATATGCCATGAATTGTATCGGTCATCAGTTTCCCGACAACCTTCTTTACATTTTCGTCATAATATGAGGCATCCCAGTAGTTCTCAGTCTTCTGGGTATAGAGAACGCCGACGTATGAAACCTGCGGTGAAATTGAAAAGTTTTTAAAAGGACGAATCTGCAGGCTCAGCGGAGCTTCCTGCTTAAATCCATTTTGCAGTTTACTCCATACGTTTTTTTTGAAAAGCAGCGTATCATATGTGTTCAGCTGGTTATCCAGCTGTGCTGTGTACTGGAACTGAAGTTCCTGGTACCATTTTTTTGTTCCTGCACTGTTTTTGCCTTTCAACGGGTAGATCCTGCTCATGCCGAAAACCATTGTCGGAAGATCAATATTGACCGTTTTTGTAGTGACATTCTGATTTTGCTTCATACTTGCCGACAGGTTGAAAGGAGTTCCATCCCAGGTCTTTGAGAAGCTTACGCTTGATTGTCTCTGTGCGTTTACATGTTCGGATACCGAATAACTGTTTGTCTTGTCATAACCGTCGGAGCTCATGTTCACGTTAGCCGAAAACCGTTCTCCGGGATGAGATTTTGCATCCTGGGCATAAGTCCATCCTAACTTGTAATTTGTTGTCTCGCTGTAATCAGACAATCCTTTATGGCCTGATATGTTATCAGCATAACTGAACGAGAACTGTCCTTTGTACTTATATCGCCTGTTATAGTTCGATTCTGCGGTGAGGAGCCATGTTCCATTGGTGTAAACACTTCCCTTGAGGGCAAGGTCAAAATAATCGCTGATGGCAAAGTAATAACCGCCGTCGGTAAGGTTGTACCCCCTTGCCGCCTCCTGGCCAATCTTGGGAATAATTATTCCCGATGCGGCTCTTTTGGTCTGGATCGGAAAAAATCCAAATGGCAACGCGAGAGGTAATGGAATTCCCTCCAGCACCAGGTACCCCGGTCCGGAAACGATCTTCTTGCCAGGGTAAACCTTTGCTCTTGAAAGGTTTATGTAGAAGTGAGGAGGCACGGCTTCACAAGTGGAATAGGTGCTCCGCGATATGTTGGATGTGCCATCGCTGAGAAGTTTTGTGACTGAGCTTCTCAGAAGGCCCTCATCTTGCTTTGTGACAATGTTATAGGCGATTGCTTTCCTTGTAACAAAGTTATAAATAAGTGAGTCGCTCTTGTACTCCTGGGAACCATCCTTGAATACAGGCTTCCCTTCTCCTTTCTTCCCGACTGTATCCTTTCCGGCAGCGGCATACACTGTGCTGTTGGCCATATTGAAGACTATCGAATCAGCCCTGATTTCAATGTTCCCGTAAGTCACAACCGCCTTGTCGATGAGGGTTGCTGTTTTATTTACCAGGTCATTTTTTTTACGTCCGTTTGCACTGTATTTTATCTGCTTGTCTACGGCATTGCGGGAGATTTTTTTAAGATTTCCTGTGGTGTCGGAAGTAATAGTATCCTGCCTGACCAGAGTTGTATCATTTACCGGTTTCGACTCCTGGGAGCACACAGGGATGAACCGGACCATCACAAGGAACACTACTAGGAACCGCTTTTCTTTAAAAAAATACAACTTTAATACTATTTTTGTACTGTTTTTGAGTGACGTCCCGTTTTAAGGCGCTAAACTAATTAAAAAACGTGAACTGCCCATGAGCAACGGAATTAAAAACGGCAAACTCCGTACCAATTATGTCTGTCAATTGAAATTGATGCAGATTGCCCTGCTGTCATTAATTATTTCGGGATTTTCGCCTGTATATTCCCTCGACAAAACCCGTGTGGTAGTGATCGATGCAGGCCATGGCGGAAAAGACCCAGGGGCTATCGGATCGTTCAGCAGGGAAAAGAATATTGTGCTTACAATTGCGCTTAAAACAGGCGAATACATTCAAAAGAATGTAAAAAATGTCAAAGTGCTTTATACAAGAGACTCAGATGTATTCGTTGAGCTGAGGGACAGGGCCGATTTTGCCAATAAAAACAAGGCAGACCTTTTTATTTCAATACATGCCAATTCGGGAGCATCAAAAACTACCAAAGGGACTGAAACCTACATAATGGGACCGGCAAAGGATAATCAAAACCTTGAGGTAGCAATGAAGGAAAATGAAGTGATTTTGCTTGAAGACAATTCCTCTGCAAAATATGAAGGGTTTGATCCAAAATCACCTGAATCGTATATAATGTTCACGGTAATGCAGAATACTTTTAAAGAACAAAGCACCCGGTTGGCTCAGGACATACAGGACCAATTCAGGAGCCACAGCAACCGGATCGACAGGGGAGTGAAACAGGCTGGTTTCTGGGT
Source organism: uncultured Bacteroidales bacterium (assembly GCA_963789985.1). Classification (GTDB taxonomy): domain Bacteria; phylum Bacteroidota; class Bacteroidia; order Bacteroidales; family VadinHA17; genus LD21. Next base: position 685,062 of record CAWBNA010000019.1, read on the forward strand.
TTTGTACATGACAACAATGCCGAGCGTTCTGGTTGAAACCGGATTCATTACAAACCCTGAAGAAGAGAAATTCCTCAATTCAAAAGAGGGTCAGGACTATGTTGCATCAGCTATTTACCGGGCCTCGAGGGACTATCTGTATGAGATTGATAAGAAAAGTAACATATCTGCTGTTACGGAAGGCTCTGCTCAACAGAAAAGAGATACTTCAGAAAAAAACGGCGGTAAAACGGCAGAGGAATTGTATTTTATGGTTCAGATATCTTCATCGACCGAAAAAATTGAGGTCAATCAGCAGAATTTTAAAGGAATAACAGATGTCGTTGAAATAGTGTCACCAGATAGATACAGGTATGCAACAGGCAATTTCAGGAAATATTCGGAGGCTGTCGAATACCGGAAGAAAATTAACTCGGTTTATCCCGACGCCTTTGTAATTGCAGTTGAAAATAACAAAATATTACCTTTGCAGGATGCTTTGGAAAAAAGACACAAGAAATAAAACCCGCCTTTTAATGAAAAAAATTTCAAATGAATTTAAGGTCGGAGTTGTTGCACTGGTGACAATCCTGGTATTTATCTGGCTTTACAATTTTTTAAAGGGGAAAGATCTGCTCACCAGTACTGCTGACTATTATGTCGTATATGACAAAATCAACGGGCTGGCTGAATCGAGCCCTGTTGAGGTCAATGGCCATAAGGTTGGAGTAGTGCAAACAATAAAATTCATTGATCCTGTCAGCGGAAGACTTCTGGTTGTCATGTCTGTCAACAAGCATTTCAAAATACCTAAGAATACGGTTGCAGAAATTACGACAGCGACCATTATTGCCGGGATGAAAGTGCAGCTTGTATACGGTAAAGGCCCGGGATTCTACTCGAACCATGACACACTGCCCGGGCGGCTTGCCGAGTCACTCATCACCAGGGTTGAAAATGAAATAATACCGGTGCGCGAAAAACTTACCCACCTGATCTCGGAACTCGATTCAGTTGCAGGATCAGTAAATGAAATAATGGACCCGCAGTTCAGAAAGAACCTCAGAAGCGGAGTCGCAAGCCTGAGCAGCACTGCAAAAAGCATTGACGAAGCCGATCTTAAAACTTCACTTGAGAACATAAAGAAATTTACAAATATGCTTGCAGCAAATTCTGACAAAGTCGAAGGCACCTTAACGAACCTTCAGTCTATTTCAGACTCAATTTCGGCTGCCGACATCTATAATTCGGTAGAAAATCTGAAAAGCAGTCTCGAAAAATTATCCTCACTGGTCGAAAATCTTAACAATGGGAAAGGAACTGCCGGTCAGCTGATGACAAATGACACACTTTACAGGAACATTTCGGGTACTTTGTCAAATCTCGACCTGCTTATTCAGGATATGAAGGCTAACCCGAAAAGATATGTACATTTTTCAATATTTGGCAAGAAAAATATCCCTGTAAAATAGGATCTATTCAAAATTCAGATTATCTTGATCTTAAATTGGACCGTTAGAGCTGGAGCAAAATAGTACTACTTTTTACCATTGCTTGTCGAATTTTGATCATGAAAATATAATGAGTTGTATTACACTGTCCAATCAGTCCTTTTGCTTGTATATAATTGTATATCAAGGCTTTAAATATTAGAAAAAAAATTTAATCTATAAGTTACTGACGGTTAAAAACATATACTTTTTTTGAAAAAATCAAGCGAAAAAAATTTTTTTTTTAACTTTTTTTTTTACAAATATTGCTTCCTGAATCAGCATGACTGGAACCTAACGACTAATAACAAAAAAATCCATGAATAAATCTCACATTGATGTCTGGAATAATTGTCTGCAAATTATAAAGGATATTATTCCGTCCATCAGTTATAAAACATGGTTTGAACCAATAATACCATTAAAGCTTGAAAACAATGTTCTCACGATTCAGGTCCCCAGTCCTTTCTTTTATGAATACCTTGAAGAACAGTATATTGATATTCTCAGGAAAACTCTGAGACGTGAAATCGGTGCCGATGCGAAGCTTGAATACAATGTGGTGCTTGAAAACGCTAACTATTCTGACGGCAAACCTTATACTGTCAGGTATCCTTCAAGGAACAAGACGGATCTGAACAACAAGCCTGTCCAGGTTCCATTCGACGTCACTCAGCCATCAATCAAGAACCCGTTTGTAATACCCGGGATCAAGAAGGTTCATTTTGATCCTAAACTCAATCCTGATTATAACTTCAACAATTTTGTAGAAGGTGAATGTAACAGGCTGGCCAGGTCAGCAGGAATAGCTGTTGGAAATAATCCCGGCGGGACAGCTTTTAACCCGCTGATGATTTACGGTGATTCAGGACTGGGGAAAACACATCTTGCACAGGCGATCGGAATCCTGGTCAAGGAGAAACATCCCGATAAGGTCGTCCTCTATGTCAATGCCAATAAATTTCAAACACAGTTTGTCGAATCAGTACGGAACAACAACAAGAACGACTTCCTTCATTTTTATCAGATGATTGATGTTCTCATACTTGACGATGTACATGAATTTGCCGGAAAGGAAAAAACACAGGACACATTCTTCCATATCTTCAATCATATCCATCAGTCAGGCAAACAGCTTATCCTTACCTGTGACAGACCTCCGGTTGAGCTCCAGGGAATGGAACAAAGGCTTCTTTCCAGGTTCAAATGGGGACTTCAGGCTGATCTTCAGAGGCCGGATTACGAAACAAGGCTCGCAATACTTAAAAAGAAAGCATACAACGACGGCATCGAACTTCCTGATGAAATATTTGAATACCTTGCTGCTAACATCTCAAATAATATAAGGGAGCTTGAAGCCGTGCTTATATCCCTTTATGCCCAGTCGACCCTTAACAGGAAAGAGATAACCCTTGACCTGGCGCGTCAGATGGTTGAAAAACTTGTGAGCACATCCAAGCGGGAAATAACCATAGAATATATTCAAAAAATCGTATGCGACTATTATAAAATTCCTATTGATCTTATTCAGGGAAAGACGAGAAAGAGGGAGATTGTGCAGGCCAGACAGGTGTCAATGTATTTTTCAAAGAATCTCACCAAAGCTTCTCTCGCAAGCATCGGATCACATATCGGAGGAAAGGACCATGCCACTGTTCTTCACGCCTGCAAGACCGTAAATAACCTGATAGATACTGACAAGCATTTCAGGAACCAGATTGATGAAATTGAGAAGAAGCTGAAGGTGTGATTAATCTACTTCTGTACTTTAAAATCCCTGGGGTCTACATCCTTTACACACCTGAATCCGACAGTACTGCATCTGTCAAATCCCGGCGAAACAAGAAGCATCATCTGTGTATTGACAAGAGACTGAGGACCGCCCTGAATGTACCATGCACTTGAATCGGGTCTGTAATAGCTTCCTCCCCTGATAATTGAAAAATAATCCGAACCGTTGAAATAAAGATCATTTGTCATCTGCCAGACATTCCCCACGAGGTCCATCACTCCGTAAGGGCTTGCCCCTTTTGAAAAAGCATCTACGGGAGTCGGCTTATCAAATGCATTATTGCATAATGTCCCGTGGTATTCATTTCCCCATGGCCATTGCCTTTTATCCGTACCCTGTGCTGCAAGCTGCCATTCAGCCTCAGTAGGAAGCCTCTTCCCTGCCCACCTTGCGTAAGCCTTAATATCCTCAAGGCTTACATAAACAACCGGATATCTTTCCTGCCCCTGTTTGTACATACCCGATTCCCAATGTCTCAGATACCTTGTTGTATCGGCAGGCCTGTAACCCGTATTCTCAATGAACTCATAGTACTGAGCATTTGTTACAGGGTATTTGTCAATGAGGAATGTATCAATACGGGTGATTTTGTCGCTTACGTCAGGATATGGGATAAAATTATCATTGGCGGCCACCTTATATGAAAAGTCAGTTCCAGGAATAAGAACCATATCAGGCTGAGAAGTTGATGCTTTCTCAGTCCGGCTGATCCTGCTTATGAGCCATGGCTTGCCGCTTTTGAAATTCAGTATATTCTCATCCTTCAGCTTCATGTTTTCAACAAGCTGTAGAACCAGCTTCCCTTCATAATTTGCAAAAAGGTCATTTACCCTGATAGTTGTATCATGCCTCAGATAAAATTCCTTAAACTCTGCCCTGGCAGAAGGATTGCCTTTCCAGAAAATTATAGAGCCTGTCGCAGGTTCCTTAACTGAAACAGAGTCACCTTTCAGAACTGATCTGATCAGATCAGGGAATTCCGCTATACACTCAACGGAACCCTCATTTCTTGTTCCTGTTACTGAAGCCGGCCAGCCGTCAGTTTTGACTGCAATGTACCGAGAACCATTCTCTTTTACCGGAGTTATAATTTCATGGTTCCATAACGAAACAAAATGTCTGCCGCTGTCATAATCTGCTTTGAACAATTTGCCGTCCATCCCTTCCTGATTCATATTCAGTACGGTATAAATTGTCTTTTCACCCGATTCCCATCTGTTGACGTAGATTTTATCAGCGGTTGTTTCCAGAAGGGGTGTCCAGTTCCTGTCATGAAAAGCATCGCTGTTCTGCCTGAGTATAAATGTAGTGCGCGAAAGGAACTCAAGGTCCTTCCTGTAGCTCTCATCCCTTCCTCCCGGGCGGAACAGGTTAAGTTCTGTACCGTATCCGTTGAAAAAAGAAACGGCTATTTCCCTGTGGATAACGTCTTCCCCCACGTCGCAGACCCTGAAGATCGAGAATTCAGGCTTGATCAGCTTATTAAGGTTGAGTTCGGGGCTTAAAAAGATCGCATTATGAACGCGACCTGATATTATTCCCGGCATATCCCTGATTACTGCCATTCCTTCCGAGTACATTATCACACCTTTTCTGACACTGTCGGCTGCTGCCTGAAGTTCAAAGCTTGACCTGCCCCTGGTATCAAGTACCACCCCGTCGGCATCTGTTTCCTTAATCATCTGTGCCATTCCCTTAAGGTGATCTTCTTTTCTGGTGCTGTTATCCCATGGATTATATGCAATAAAAAAACGCGTGCCTGCCTGATGAGAGAATTTCACAAAGATTTTCAGCTGGTTCATTCCCCCCGGCAGGTCCCTGTACAAATCCCATTGATTGCGGTTGTCAAGACCAAGCCTTGGCCATGTGGGCCAGATACCGTAAACGTCAGTATGCCCGAAAATTTCTGAATATCTTTTGATAAAATCAGGGAAATTATACTTTCCTGTCATCCTGTCAAAAAACTCTCTGTCCCATGCCATCTGGAGGATTATCAAGTAACTCTCCCTGATCCACGCAAGATCGGGCCGCTCATAAAGGCTGTTGTCAAACCTTTCAAGATCAAAAAGATATTTATCCCTGAAAATCAGACGGAGCCCGTTCTGCCAATCACCCCTGAAGACAGTCGTGAACATGGTATATAAAACCCGGGCTTTTGGAGGAAGAATTGTCCGATATCTTTGTTTCTGTCCTCCAATGATCTCACCGCGCCTGGTAACTGAACAAACTGAAAATCCTTTATCTGCTTCAAATGATGTATAACCGGTTTCCCATGCGTTGTCAGGCAGGATTACCCGTACCGGAGCATACCCGGGCCTGAACAGATATGCTCTTGCAAGATCGTCCGGACCGTTGCCGGTTATATTTACTGATTCATTATCTGAATCGAAGGGAATGACATTGCTTATGGCAATTGTATCACCGGAGATATTCTCAAATTCCAGTCTGCATTTCCAGTCAGGCCCGGCAGAATCCTTTTGACTTACGAAAAGCTTTAGCTTATTTTCTATGACAACTGAATAGTTTTTCCCTGATCGGACCGCTGTAAAATGTGATGACGTACATTTTTTTTCATTGAGCAGGAAACTTAAAAATGGTTTTTCACGTTTTAATTTCAGGGTTGTACTATCAGAGAGAATCAGACTGTCGACATTAAGGCCGGTCTGATCTGAAAAACAAATTGTTACGACATCCTGTGATTTCAATGATAAGGGATAAACCAGAAACAGGCTTGCAAAAAACAAGAAAATTAAGGATTTGCGAAGAGTCATTGATGAAAGAGTTGATCAGTCAAACGAAATTTTATGCAATTTAAAACTTACCCGGCACTTATAAAACTGTTTTTCAAAAAGGATTCGAAATGTTCTGGCTCAGGCAAATAAAAAGTTTTTAAGGCAGATAAAATTAGTTAATAATGGAAAGTGTTTTTTAAAATCTCAGAAAGTTTTAGATCACATGTCATATATAAAAAAAATATTAAAATATTTACTGATTTTACTTGCAATTATTTTAATCACAGAATGTGCTCCGGCGAGAAGAAACCCTTATTATGCAAAAAGGATTAAAGCCTCAAGGCAACAAACTAATCAGCTGGGTAGGAATAGGTACTATTTTTCCAATTCCTACAAGAAGAAACTGGCAAAGAGCTACAAACACAACAGCAAATCCAGGAGAAAATAAATTCCCGGCATTCTTTATTCATTGCAGAGAAAGCTGAGGCCATCGTAGGCCAGAATTATTCCGGGTGGCAATTCCCCGGCCACATCTCTGTAAAGACCCATCTGGTGACTAACATGTGTAATAAAAGCTTTTCTCGGAGAAATCTGCCTTATAATATCGATAGCTTCCCTGAGACTGAAATGCGATATATGCTTTTCCTTCCTTAACGCGTTTATAACAAGATATTTAACCCCGAAGACCTTTTCTTTCGTCTCCTCCGGAATATAGTTGGCATCTGTGATATATGCAAAATCGCCTATCCGGTAACCATAAACAGGCAGACGGTAATGATAAACCCTGAGGGGTTGGATTGTTATCCCCTTTACGGTGAAACTGTAATCACTGACAGTGTTGAGCCTCATCTTTGGAATACCGGGGTACTGGTATTCTGCAAAGACATATGAATATTCCCTTTTCACTGCTTTCTGAACTCTTTCCTCAGCATAAATATCTATTGCATCGCGACTTTTATAGTTGAAAGCACGTACATCGTCCATCCCCGCAATATGGTCCTTATGTTCATGTGTCAGGATAATGGCATCAAGCTTTTTTACGTTTTGTGCAAGCATCTGCTGCCTGAAATCAGGTCCGGCATCAATTACCATAACGGTATCTCCTTCTTCGATGAGGACCGAAGTCCTCAATCTTTTATCACAGGTGTCTTCCGACCGGCAAGTTGCGCAATCGCATGCTATTACGGGCACACCCTGGGAAGTACCGGTGCCGAGAAACGTAATCTTCACTTTATTAAATTTTCACAGCAAACCTAACCTAAAATTACCGAACAGACAACATCAGTCCGCAGTTTATGTTTGTTGCAACATAAGATTGATATTTATAAATTTACCTGATAAAAACTTTGAAATGACCGGAAAGATATATTTAATTCCCGTTACTCTGGGAGGGGATGATTACCAGAAGGTGATTCCGGAAAAGGTGCTGGCAATAACCAGATCGCTGAGGCTTTTTGCCGTTGAGGATCTGAGAAGTTCACGCAGGTTCCTGAAGATAATAGAAAAGGATTTCCCGCTTAATGATACCATCTTCTTTGAACTGAATGAGCATACCGGCGATGGGGAAATACTTCAATATCTCAGCCCCGTTCTAAGTGGTTCCGATATGGGAATAATGAGTGAAGCAGGACTTCCCGGTATAGCAGATCCGGGTTCAAAGCTTGTTTCGCTTGCACACAAAAAGAAAATAAGGGTAGTTCCCCTGTCGGGTCCATCCTCGATCATTATGGCATTGATATCCTCCGGGCTGAACGGTCAGAACTTTACTTTCAACGGCTACCTGCCTGTTAAACCGGCTGATCGTGCCGCAAAGCTACGCATGCTTGAGAAAAAGGCTTCTGAAGGTTTCGCCCAGATCTTCATGGAAACCACATACCGGAATCAGAGGATGCTGGAGTCCATCCTCAGAACATGCAGGGATGAAACTAATCTTTGTATTGCGGCGGATATCACTCTTCCCGCCGAAAGTATAAAGACCATGACGATGGCTGAATGGAAGAAGAACATCCCTTCCTTAAATGATCACCTGGCTGTTTTTATTCTGCAGTGATTTCTATTTGCTCTTGTATTTTTTGAGCCTGACAAGATAAATGTCAAAAAGCAGGGGCGTATATCCTCCGATTGAGGCCTTTGGTGTCGATACTCCCACCTCGCCAAACGCAAGGTCAGACGGCACAAGCAGCAGTGACTGGCCTCCTACTTTCATGTAGGTTACACCTTCGTCAAATCCGGCGACAGCCAGCTTCCCTTCATTAACTGCATATACCAGGGTATCTGTAGTGCCGATATTTGATTCAAAAACAGTCCCGTCCAGAAGTTTCATATCATATAATACATAAGCCGTATCGTGTGTTTGTGCCTGTAAACCAGTACCCACAACAACATCAAGATAATACAACCCGCTTGGTTTCAGTTGGAAATCAAGCTGTGGGTTTTCTGCCAGATATTCATTTATTTTTTTCTGTTCCTCTTCTTCCAGTTTATCCCTGATACACGACGACAGAAATGCAATCAAAGATGCTGTAATAATTATGAAATTTCCTGCTTTTGCTATTTTTTTCATAGGAGTTAATACTTATTTATCTTTTCTGCACAAAAATCGTTCCGGTCATTTTTTTTCAAGAATACTTATTTTATAAATAATTATTGCCCGTGGAGGTATTTTTTTCCCATCACCCAAAAGCCCGTAAGCAAGAAATGGCGGTAAAATGAAAATTGCTTCCGATCCCCGCTTCATCAGTTTCAGACCTTCAGTAAGACCACGTTCAATTTTGCTTTTCCCTATTGCGATTTCCTTTATGCCAAGAGTGTCGGAAGAATAACATCTTGTTCCATCAAGAAGATCACACTCGTAGTTCATGAATATTCTGTCATTTTCTTTCAGGTTTCCGCCATTGCCGGGAGACACGATCATGTACCACAATCCCGAAGGCGATTCCTTCATATTCAGTTTCTTACGTTCGATGTAGCTTTGAATTATCTCCCTGTCTTTCTGAACCATATAACGGTTAAGGTCGACCATTTCATCTTTCCCGGGTCCGGCAGGCGTTATTTGCCTGTTATTCCCGTTATGACAGGAATAGACGAAAATAAGGGAAAAAATAAGGAGCCCCGGTTTTATGATATCACAACGCGCCATTCAGCAGTTTTGCATTTTCCATCACAGCTTTCAAAAAATACTCTATTGTATTTTTGAGAGTATCATAATATTCACCGCCGGAAGCGTTAAGATGACCACCGCCGGAAAAATAATTCGCAGCAAATTCGTTTACCGCAAATTTTCCCTTTGAACGGAAAGATAATTTGACAAAATTGTCCTTTTCAACAAGAAGAGCTGAAAAATTTATCCCCCTGATTGACAGTGGAAGGTTTACAAAACCTTCGGTATCTCCTTTTACATGGTTATAATCAGCGAGATCCTTCTGTGTAAGAAATATATAGGCAGTATGCAATTCAGGCATCACTACCATTCGCTGGTTCAGTGCATAGCCCTGCAGTCTCATCCGGTCGGCTGAAAAATTGTTGTAAAGTACATTCAGTATTCTTTCTTTTTCAATTCCTGAGTCAATGATATCTGCAATTATGCACAGGGTTTTCCCGGTATAGGTGCCATATTCAAAATTTCCTGTATCCGTTATTATTCCTGCATATATAGCTTCAGTATAGGACCTGCTAAGGAAGGGTTTCCCATCAATTTCTGTGATAATTTCATAAACCAGTTCGGCTGTCGAACATTTGGAAGGGTCGGAAATCACAAGGTTCGCAATATCATGGCCATCAAGGTGATGATCTATAACAACCTTAATTGCCGGGGATTCCTTTACATATTTTTCAGCTTCCCCGAGTCTGCTTGACTGATTAAAATCAACCATTATAATAAGGTCTGCCTTTTCAATAATCGTGATACATTTCTTCCTGTCCCGAATAAAAACCTCAATCTGTTCCGAGCCATCCATCCATTTAAGAAAATCCTGGAGATAATTTGGCGAAATCATCCCGGCCTTCCTGCCTTTTGAATCAAGATAATGATATATAGCTAATTGTGAGCCTATTGCGTCGCCATCAGGATTGATATGTGAAATAATCAATATATTCTGCGACAATTCAAGAAGTTTCGATAATTCTTTAGTATATTTGGCTGAGTCAACCACTTTTAGCTGTTTTGATGAATTGTCAAAGATAGAAAATATTCCTTAAGGCAGGAGATTGCTGCCTTATAAGATTAAAACTGTATATGAAAGGAGATTTTACACTGTCTATTATTAAACCGAATGCCGTCAGAACAGGCAAAACAGGGCCGATCCTGTCAATGATAAATGAAGGAGGATTTGAAATTTCTGCAATGAAGATGGTTCAGATGACAGCAAGTCAGGCAGAATCATTTTACGAGGTTCACAGGGGCAAGTCATTTTATGAAGAGCTTGTGGAGTTTATGACAAGCGGACCGGTGGTAGTAATGATCCTCAGGCATGACAGCGCTGTTCAGGAGTTCAGAAAACTCATCGGGGCTACTGATCCGGCAAAAGCTGAACCCGGTACAATAAGAAAGACCTTTGCGGTTTCGGTAAAAATGAATGCAGTACATGGCTCCGACTCTGATGAAAATGCTTTAAGGGAGGCTAATTTCTTCTTTTCTGAGATTGAAAAATTCTGATAACTTCTTCATTAATAAATAAAACAAGGTTTTCCTGAAATATCCTTCTTAAGTTTTAAGACTGCATTGTAATTCATTTAACATTATTAGTTTTGCAAAACTTTTAGTGAGACTATGAATTCATTAATTCCTCCGGATTTTTCGGATAAGAAAAGACTTGAAAAATACTCTTCTGCATTTACCCTGTCTGATATGGAGATATTTATATTTCCTGAACTTTTTTATCCTCTTGTGCTTGCGAATATCATGTCGCCCGAAATATGGAAATGGCGTGAAGATCCCTGGTTCAGGGATCTGGACAAAAAAAGTTTCACCTACAAGGCGAATCGTATAAAGCAATATATTATTCAGAATTTTGTTTTCAACCTCGACCTCTCAACCTGGGGTCTTACAACAAAGACAAAAGAAATTGCAAGGTTCAGTAACTTTTTTGACATGGCGCTCCTGAGACAGTCAAATGCCCTTTTCGGCTATGAAGGCGATAAGTACTATTTTGATATTGATATAAGAAAGCACTTCGGCCTCGATAAGTTTAATTCCGACGTAATTCCATACTGGAAGACCGAGACCATTGAAGCAATGAAAGCCTTCAGGCACAAGGATAACTTCACCACAGGAGCAGGCGAGTGTGTTTCCCTTTCCGCACTTTATGCAGCTTCAATGTTCATAATCGGCAGGATACCGCTTGAAAAAATATTTCTCATAGCAACTCCCCTGCATTCATTGAATTTCGTTGCAGAAAAAGAAGGCATGCTAACCAACAACAGGAGAATTGTCACCAAAAATATGTGGTACAATGGCACATCGCTGTCAGAAAAGGCCAGGAGAGCACTTGAAAATGAAAAAGTTACGATTGTATCCCACATTTCCGGATACATTCACACCCTTTACAGGGAAGCTACGATCAACAAAAAAGCGTATGACCTGTTCGCCTTAAAACTTACAGAATTCCTTGACACGGAACTGACTGATAATATTTTCATTAACTTCCTGAGATTCAAGTCAAAATACAAGACTATGTTCCAGTACAGATGCGATTGTTCAGGCAGGGATAAATATATCAGTCTTGAAAAAATGTTTGAATATGAACACACAAGTAAATATAGTGTATCATGCGAAACCCGTGAAAAGCTTGTAAATGAAATTGAAGGAGATGAATTCCATCTGAGCCCTATACAGGGAAAAATTTTCCTTAATGATATCGAGAAGATTTTTTCAGGAGGCAAAGGCATCAGCCTTATAAAATTCAGGGAGGAGTTCATGAAACCGGCAGGAAATATCAAAGGACATATTATTGATGAAATGTTCAGGGATATTGAGAAATTCATTCACACTGATCCCAAAATTCCGGGTAATCACAGGGATTACATAAGTGTACCGAAAATTGAAATAAAAGTTGAAAATTCACGCGAGGAAATAATTGAAATACTTGGCAATATGGTTGAAAGGTCAGAAGCCGCCCTGTTGTCATTTTATGTTTACCGCCAGATGGATACTATTGACTGGCTGCCATTCGTAAAGGCAGCTGTTGAAAGGAATCCCGTCTGTTTCAATGATCTTTCGCAAAAGAATGTGGAAGAAGTTTATCAGAATCTTAAGGATATGCCCGATGAATCTATTTATGATGAAAACAGGCTGGCTCTTCCCGATGAAGTCTGGAATTTCAGGCGTGGTGATGGCATCGAAAAGACGCTTCTTCTTGCAGACATCATAATGCTTAAGGACCCATCAGGAAATATCATCATCGAAACTGATAACGGCAAAGCCACTCTGGAATATAAGGGAAATGAATTTCATTTTAACTCATCAAAATCTTTGAGGAAACAGATAATCATTTCCGGCAACAGTTATAACATCAATTGAAAAAGATTGATTTTTGCAAGGTATCAGATCAGGAGTTCATTTAAGCACAATTTCCTTAATAACAACGCTGCCGGCTTTTTCATTCAGCTTATCTTTAAGAGATTCCTTCAGCATCAGAAGTTCATTCCTTACTACCGACGAATTAAGGTGAATATACAAAATCCCATCCCTGATATAGATCTTTGTCGTTCTTAATGAAATTGCCTTGCCGACAATTTCCTCCCACGAACTTATGAGGTCAATCTCTGCCAGCCTTGGACCAAGGTTCATTTCCTTAATGTAATCATTTATTGCTTCGGCAAGCGATATTGTTTTGCTGCGTCTCATTTGAGCCTGTTTCCGTTCTGAATTACCTCTTTAATTCCTGACTCGCCGATATGAAAAAGCTTGTAATCGGTATTTAAGGCAGTCAGGATCTGCCGGAGCCGGTCCTGATCAGTATCTGTTATAAATATCTGCCCGAATCGATGATTGCCGACAAGCTTGATGATCTGCGACACCCTGCCGGCATCAAACTTGTCAAAAATATCATCAAGAAGCAGAATAGGCGGAAGACCGGTTTTCCTCTTGATATAATCAAATTTTGCAAGCTTTAGTGCAACCAGGTATGATTTCTGCTGACCCTGCGAACCGAGTGCTTTCAGCGGAAAACCATCCATCTCGAAAACCAGGTCGTCCTTATGAATTCCTACGGTTGTGTATTCTAACAAACGGTCCTTTACAAAAGCATTTCTGAGGACCTCTGCAAAGTCGCCATCTTTGAAGTGTGACCTGTAAGAAAGGCGGACATCTTCCCTGCTGTCGGCTATCAGCGAATAATATTCCCTGAATACGGGAATAAGTTCATTTATAAGAATTTCTCTTTCCCTGAAAGCAAGACTTCCATATCTGATCAGCTGTGCGTCCCACACAGAGAGCATGTCATTATCAAATGCCTGGGAATTGCTGAAATCCTTCAGGAGCCTGTTCCTTTGCTGAAGGGCTTTGTTGTAATTAAGTACCGCGTCAAGATATTCAGCATTGTACTGGCTGATGATTTTATTAAGAAATTTTCTCCTCTCCTCACTCCCTTCACCAATCAGGGCGTTGTCGGCAGGTGATATCATTACTACAGGATATTTTCCGACATGGTCCGATAACCTCTGGTATTCCTTACCGCTGCGCTTCAGCGTTTTTTGCTTCAACCTGTGAAAAGAACATAAAATATTGTCTTCTTCCTCCGCCTTAACAAATGTTCCCTGGATTATGAAATATTCTTCACCATGCCTGATACTTACACTGTCAATATTGTTGAAAAAACTTTTGGTAAGTGAAAGATAATGAATTGCATCAAGGATATTAGTTTTGCCTACCCCATTATTCCCGACAAAACAGTTTATCCCCGGTGAAAACTCCAGCTCCGCCTGGCTGTAGTTTTTAAAGTTTGTCAGTGATAATTTTTTAAGATACATTTAAAAGGTTCAGGGTTCAGGGTTCAGGGTTCAAAGTTCAAAGTTCAAGGTTCAAAGTTCAGGGTTCAGAGTTCAAAGTTCGCTGTTAACGTTCAGGTCAATATTTATCATTTATCATGTGTCGTGTGTTGTTTGTCGTGCATGGTCAGTCGTAAATGGTGCGCTTGCCGTTTCTCTTATTCCGTATCAGATATTTTTATCCGTAATTCCTCCTTTACGATTAAAGCAATGCAAAGATAATAAAAGTATCCAAGATATATTCTCATTAATAAGTATTTAATTATCAATAATATATCACAAGAAACCTTATAGTCTTATTTTTTCAGTAATTGTTTCAGAATTATTTTAAAAGCACTACTTTTGCGGAGTTGATTTTTAAGTATTTTAAGCATAAATCATTATGGCAAAAAATAGAAAAGAAGAGGATCCAAAGGCTATTAAAAATGTCGAGCAGACCTTATCAAAAACGGAACAGTTCCTTGAAGAAAACTACAAATCATTACTGATAGGTCTGGGTGTTATTGTTGTCATTATAGGTCTGTTCTGGCTGGGTAAGATATATCTCAACAAAAGGAACAATGAAGCTCAGTCCCAAATGTATCAGGCACAGAGATACCTTGAATCGGATTCGCTTAATCTTGCCCTTAACGGAGACGGCAATTACCTCGGATTCCTCGATATAGCAAAGGAATATAAACGTACAAATGCAGGCAACCTGGCCCGTTATGCTGCCGGAATCTGTTATCTCCATCTTGGCAAGTATCAGGATGCAATTGATTATCTCGATAAGTATACTAAAAAGGATAAGGTAATAGGCTCACTGGCAGTAGGGGCCGAGGGTGATGCTTACGTTGAGCTTGGAAACATTGAAAAAGGCATATCAAAATACCTGGAGGCTGCTGATTTTGCCAACAATTCATTTAATACTCCCATCTTCCTTTTAAAGGCAGGGGAACTGTATGAAATGACAAATAAATACTCCGATGCCCTGAAAGTATATCAGAAAATTAAGGATCAGTATTCAGAAAGCACCGAAGGATCGACTATCGATAAATATATTGCAAGGGTAAAACTCCTTTCAAAATAAATAAATGGGTACAGCTGATTTGTCAAAATACGACACGGCGTCGGTTCCCGATGCCGGAAAAATGAGATTTGGCATTGTGGTTGCCGATTGGAACCATGAAGTTACATTGCGGCTGCTCGAAGGCACCCTGAGGACTCTTAAAGAACACGGCGCGACTGAAAAAAACATCGTGACACGTCATGTTCCGGGAAGCTTTGAGCTGACACTCGGAGCGCAGTTCCTGGCAGAATATGATGATCTGGACGCAATTATATGTCTTGGCTGCATAATTCAGGGAGAAACCCCCCATTTCACATATATATGCCAGAGCGTTACCCACGGCATCACTGAACTTAACCTCGAATATAACATTCCTTTCATCTTTGGTGTCCTTACCACACTAAACCTGGATCAGGCCCTCGAAAGGTCGGGAGGCAGGCATGGCAACAAAGGTGACGAAGCTGC
This sequence comes from uncultured Bacteroidales bacterium, assembly GCA_963789985.1. Lineage (GTDB taxonomy): Bacteria > Bacteroidota > Bacteroidia > Bacteroidales > VadinHA17 > LD21. Next base: position 700,554 of record CAWBNA010000019.1, read on the forward strand.
AATAACAGCTATCAGGATGGCGGCCCTTCAGCGCGAAATGGAATAAAACCCTGAAATATTAACGCTGGCAGAGTTTTCTGAACGGACAATATCCGCATTTGACGCTTTTTTTTGTCATCCTGAAGGGTTCCGAATCTCCGAAAATAATTTCTGCCAGTTCCTTCAACCCTGTAAGAAACTCATCTCTGACACTCTCATAGTTATCAAGCAAAATATCCTGATTCTTATCTATCCTGATCTTCAGGTGGTCGGAAAATTTTTGCCCTGCCAGTTCCTTTACTCTATACACCGAAGGCCTGATTATGCCACCCCGGTTCGTGCCACGAAAAGCTTCGCAATAAAGAAGTGTCTGTAGCCATCCGTCCTGGTCCTTTTTCCTGTCATCCTCAAAAAGATCACTCACTGAGTCAATTTTCTGAGAAATTTCTCCAGTCTTGTAGTCTACAATTCTAGTTGTACCTGAAACATAATCAATGCGATCCACATTTCCCCCGGCCAGTATAAAACAATTTTTACTGTTCCGCTGAAAGTCCTGTCTGAACTGAAAGGGCTCCTCAAGTGCAATGATCCGAAACGGGACAATCGACCTGTCGGCCTCAAGTATCCTGATAAGATAAATTTCAAGGACATCCCTTATTATAATCTCATTACCATCAGGGGAAGTGTAACTGTCATGGTCAAAGCACTCCCTGACTGCCCTGTCAATAACCGACAGAAGGCCGTTCCGGTTACCTATTATTGAATCAAGAATGACAGCGCTGACTTCTTTGCCTTTAAATGGTTCGTAAATGATTTTCAATATCCGGTGCAGCAACTGCCCGAATACTGCATGGTCAATTACCATCGGCACGGTATCTGATTCCTTCAGTCCGTTTACATACCTGTAATAAAATCTCATCCTGCAATTGAGCCAGGTATTGATTGCTGTCGGCGACAATACTTTACCCGATTCATTGTTCACATATAATGAATTGAGGGCTGAAATGCTCCTGTCAGATCTTTCTATTAAGGTTCCGATCGATGCGGGCGATCTGATATCATAGTACAGGTTCAGTATCTCATGCTTAATGATCTGTTCATATTTCATCTGGATAAGGAACCTGCTTATCTCGCCGGTTCTTAATCCGTCAGCTGCAGAGTTGTAAACAAAGGTCACATTTTCAGCCCTGTGAAGAAGCCGGTAAAAGTGGTATGCATATATTGATTCCTGGTGATTTACTACAGGAAGTCCGAATGCCTCCCTTATACTGTATGGAATGAAAGAAGAGCCTGAAGTGACCGATGGCAGTATACCTTCGTTGACTGACAACATTATAATGTTCCTGAAATCAAGTGCCCTTGTCTCAAGTATCCCCATGACCTGAATCCCTGCAAGAGGTTCTCCCGAGAAAGGTACACTCTGGTTTCTGAGAATCTTGTTGAGTATTCTTATATAGGTTTCAGTCTTAAAACTGATTTCTTCTGAGTTGACTATTGCATTAAGCCGGTTAATTGTCAACAACACTCTGTAAATGAACTCATTCTTAAGGTTTCTCTGCATCTCTGAACCTGCTTTGCCTTCATCTTCCCCGGCATCATTTCCTTCAGATACTGCAGCAAGGATGTCTTTCATGTACCCTGAAAACTGAGCTGGCCCTTCAGGTACTGTGAAGATTCTTTTCAGGAAACCGGATTTTGCGAAAAGATCTGCAGGGACACGTCTGAGTTTTCTTCCTGTTATTTCTTCCACTATTTCCTTATCCTTGTCGTTCAGGAGGTTTTCAGCAAGCTGATGTTTCAGGATATTATTAACATCATGATAATCAAAAAGAACAGTCCCATTAACGGAAGAGGCATTCCTCTGCAGGTCAAGAAGGTCCCTTACCAGGCTGTAAACATTTGTCATCCTGAGCGGATAACCCATTGTAATGTTAATGTCGCCGGTATCTGAAGGAAAGCTGGTCAGCGCAGGGACCAGCAGATTCTCATCTGCAAGAATGACAGCAGAGTGATGGGCGTTTTCAGGCGTTATTCCCGGTAGTTGTCTTATAAGGAGAGGGAGCAATTTGACCTGGGCAATATCAGAAGTTGTTTCGATGACTTTTCTTGTCGCACCATTTTCGCCCGATGAAAGAAGAGTATCATAGTTCCAGTCCCCTGGCATGTCATTTTTGTAAATCTTCAGGTTCCTGGAAAGAAAAAGCCCTGCAGAGTTCAGCTTTCTGCCGCTTATGTATGAGTTGTCATAATCCCAGTAGAATTTTGCAAGTCCTGCCTTCTGCATCTCTTTCATCAGCACTTCTTCGCACCTGGTGAGAGCGTTAAACCCTATAAAATGAACCGTTTGCCATTTTATCCCATTGTTTTCCCACGGCTTGATTCTGCTGACGACATCCCTATAGATCATCCCTTCATAGGCAATTCCCTTTGAGCGGAGTGATCTTCCGTATTCCAGGTACAGAATTGACATTATTGACCAGACCTGTCTGAAATCCGATTTCTGTGACGAAGGCTTCTGCGGTTCAAAGTTTCTCCAGAAGCGTTTTATAATCTCCGCCTGTTCATTTTCAAGATCCCCAAACTCTGAATCTATACTCTTGAAATCATGGACATTGTGGAATAATGCCGAAGCGTCGGCCAGGTACTTGTCAGTATCATCGAAATCGCTGACAATCATATCGCCCCAGAAGTAAAACTCATCAAAGGTTTCGGCCCTGGGATTCAGCCTTCTGTAAACCTTGTAAAGCTCAAACAGGAGTATCTCATTTTCTGCGATGTTAAGGTCTGAAAATGATCCGAAAAGCTCATTGATAGTCATGACCGACGGCGACCACACGGGCTTTTCTATATCGGATGAAAGGTACTTAAGAAAATAGAGACCTGCCCTCCTGTTAGGAAAAACCAGGCAATGATTTCTCAGGTTTCCGCCGTTCTCTTTATTTAACAGCTGTGCAATTCTTTCAAGGAAATATGGCATGCAGGTTATTTTGTTTTGTTTTGTTTTCTGACAGGCGGAAGCACTTTCCCTGCCAGGTGTCAAGTTCTTCAAGCTTATTTACAATAAGGTTCATTATCTGATCATTACGTTTTCCTGACCAGGGCTCAATAGAAAGATACCTTGGAGGTACTTCTCCCGTGAATCTTTCCACGACAAGGGAAGGATTTAGTTTTTCAAGAAACTCTGTAATAAAATCTATGTACTCATCAAGTGAAAACATCTTAAACTCTCCCGGGTTTTTCCTGAACTCAACCTCAATTGCAGTACTTTTGATTATCTGCAGCTGATGGAACTTTACCGTATTCAGGGGAAGCTCAGAGATAATATCAGCCTCATCCAGCATTTGCTCTCTTGTCTCTCCCGGAAGCCCGAAAATAAAATGGGCGCCTGTCTTAAGTCCCCTGGCGGAGGCATCATTCAAAGCTTCAACCGATTCTTCAAAAGAATGTCCCCGGTTAATGCGCCTGAGTGTTTTATTGAAACATGATTCTATGCCATACTCAATAGCAACGTAATGTTTTTTGGAAAGCTCGGCAAGCAGGTCAAGAACCTTACTATCAACACAGTCAGGTCTGGTTCCGATGATCAACCCCATTATTCCGTCACAGGTCATAGCCTCATTGTACATTCGCTCAAGCATGCCGACGGGCGCGTATGTGTTTGAAAATGCCTGAAAATATGCAATATATGAATCAGATCTCCTGTACCTTTTTCTGTGAAACTTAATCCCCTCCCTGATTTGAAGCGAGATACTTTTTGACGGATTGCAATATGAGGGATTGAATGCCCTGTTGTCGCAATAGGAACATCCTCCGGTTCCTTTTGAACCGTCACGGTTGGGACAGGTGAATCCTGCATCTATCGAAACCTTCTGCACTCTCGAGCCATAAAATTTCATGAAATGGCCGGAGTAGGAATTGAACCTTCGTTCATTGCCCCATGGGTAAACTTTGTTATTCCCTTTTTTTTCTTCCATTCAGACCTCAACTATCCTGTCATTATCAACATACCATAGAAAGGCTTCTGCTTCTTTATAGCCCATCTCTGAAAGTATCCTTTTGTACTGCCTCACCTGCAGAAGATGATGAGGATTCTCGTCACCAAATTTAAAATCGATGATAATTGCTTTACCATCCCTTAAAATGACCCTGTCGGGCCGTCTGCTGTCAGATCCGGGCAACAGGATCGAAGCTTCATTGATCACTTCATTTCCTTTCACGAACCAGTCCCTTATGCCAGGTTTGTCTATCAGGCCGGTCAGTTTTTCACACGTTATCGCTTCATCCTGCGGAGAGATCAGGCCTTCAAGAACCTTTTTCCGTACAGCCGACGGGATATCCTCAATTGTATTTATCTCTGCAAACACTTCATGCATTAGTTTCCCGTAGTTTATTCTGCTTACGGCCTTTTCCCGGTCGTACGACACATAATTCTCCCAGTGAAGCCTGAGCTTCAGCGATTCAATCTTATCATTTACCTCGTAATCAGTAACTGGTATATTTTTTGGAGGTGGAATGTCTGACTTTACCTCAGGCATTTCACCAAATTCAAACACTCCTGCAGACTGATTGTAATAATTAAGGAGAAATGAATCCGTACTCCCGGCTGCCTTTCCGTCAAAGGTTATCGCCTCCTTAAGAAGTGAAGCAATCCTGTTGTCAGCTCCTGGTTTACCCGGAGCAAATCCGTAAATCGCATTCTCAGCCCTTGTCATGGCAACATAAAGAAGATTCAGGTTATCCAGATAAGCTGAGTTTTTTTCATCATAATACTGCTCCGAAAAAACCGATTCTGAAAGATCTTTTTTATATCTGACAGGAACAATGTCAAGCTTGCTGAAAGGAAGAATTCCTGGTCTTACCCATAGAAAATTTGTCTGATGCGACTTATGATCCAGATTCCATGAAAGGAAAGGGAGAATAACGATTCCGAACTCCAGACCTTTTGATTTATGTATTGTAAGAACCTGAATGGCATTCTGTTGTCCGGGAAGCGATATGGATTTGCTCACTCCTTCCGATTCCCACCATTCAAGAAATGAAGTTATTCCAGGGTTCCTGTTTGCAGTATAACTTAAAATAATATCCTGAAAACTATTAAGATATGGGACATTGAATGAATGGCATCCCAGATCAAAGAATTTTATTGTCTTTTCGGTTATATCCCACAGAGGCATATACCTTACCGAATCAAGAAAAGCCAGATATCCTACCGGAAAATAATATGCTGAAAACTCAATGATTTCCCTGGCCGGAAGAGGAACTTTGTCAGGATTATCTTTACCGGTCGCAAGCAGGTAATTCCTCAGCATCAGTGCCCTTGCTATCAAATCAGCGGGATTATCAAGCACAGAAATAACGGCAAGAATAAAATTGACAGCAGCCGAGTTTGACAAAAGCAGCGAGTCATTTGAAACAATATTGTAGTTGTACTTCTTCTTTTTATCTTCACTGCATGATGTACTGTAGGTTATCATCTGCTTCAGCACATCCGCTCCTTCCCTGTTGTTCCTTACAAGAATGCCTATATCCGATGGACCGTACCCTCTGTCCTGAACCAGCTCAATTATTCCCGGGAGTCTTTGAAGCACTGTTTCATACCAGCTGTTCTCATCATTCCCATCTACAAATTCAATCCGCACAAAACCCTTTTCTTTGTTCCCCGGATCGGTCTGGACGGCCTCAGAAAACAATTCTCTGAAACTGAACTGAGGATTCTCTTCCGACAACTCTTTGTCAATGTTGTCCGGAATCACGGAAAAAAGAGTATTGTTAAACCTGATAATGTTGGCGCAGCTTCGCCAGTTTGTATTTAAAGGCTTGCTGATGAGACGCTTATTGTCTGCTGCTTTTCTGAAATCATTAAGTGTATGCCAGTCGCTGTTTCGCCAGCGATAAATAGACTGTTTGATATCGCCGACAACAAGATTGTCGCCTCCCTGTGCCATGCTGTTATCAATAAGATGCCTGAAATTCTTCCACTGGATTATTGACGTATCCTGGAACTCATCAATCATGAAGTTTTCAAAAGCATTGCCCACTTTTTCATAAATAAAAGGCGCCTGGTCCTTGTCAGTAATGAGATATATCAGCTCCCCCGTATCGGACAAAAGAAAAATATTTTCATCCCTGGCAATAAGATGTATCTGCTTAAGAACATCGGAAAGAATTCCAAGTGAATAAATGTTTGAAAGGATAATGTTTGTGGTATTAAAGCTTATAATGTTTTCATCATAATAATGAACAGCTTCCCTCACTGCCTCCCCAAATCCCGTTTCCAGCCCCTCAGCAAGCCCGGGATGGATATTTCCCGTGCTCCATCTTGGCGGATCATTCTCAATCTGGCGGACATAGGAATTCGGAGCTTTAAGTATTCCCCCGGCAAGTGACCTGATATAACCCGGCACGCCCTGACTTTTCCTGTAAAACATTTCATCAGTAAGGGAAAGCTTATTGAAAATTGAAAGGCATTTTTCTCCCAGAGCTTCCATCTTCTTTTTAAAGCCTGATGAAACAGCTCTCATTTCTCTGATATATGAAATAAGAAAGTCCTTATCCTGAATCCTGCTTTTTTCTTCAGCCGTAAGCAACCTGAACTGCTCCCTGAAAAGTTCCTGCGAAAGGTCCAGTATGCTCTTTTTAAGATCCCATGATTTTTCATCTTCAATATTTGCCCTCGCGTAACCTGTCAGCCAGTTTCTTACAGTTGCATCCGATGACACCGTATCTATTACCTTATCCACGGCTGAAGACAATATCCGGTTCTGGTCAATTTCAATGTTGAAGCCTGAATGAAGTCCGATATCCCTTGCAAAAGCCCTGAGTATTTTCTGAAAAAAGCTGTCGATCGTACTTATATAAAACCGTGAGTAATCATGCAATATAAGCAGGAGAATCTCCCTGGCTTCGCTACGGATCGATTCTTCATCCTTCCCCGTCGATTTTACAAGATCATTAAGATATTTCGATTCCCCACCGGCGGCAAGATTATTCAGTTCATCTAAAATGCGGTCTTTCATTTCTGCGGTTGACTTGTTAGTGAAGGTCACCGCCAGAATCCTGCGGTAGGAATAACGCGATATGAATAGTTTCTCAAGATAAGCGCCTGCAAGCCTGAAAGTCTTGCCCGATCCTGCTGAAGCATTGTATATCGTAATTGTGCCGGCTCCCATAACCTGCTAAAGTTAGCAAAATGGAACGCCTCCGGCTTCTCTGGCAGAGTAAAATTATCAACATGAGAAAGGGGGATTGTAAGGAAGGAGAAAGGAGAAAGGAGAAAGGAGAAAGGAGAAAGTGTAAGATCCCCTCTCGGGAGGGGCAAGGGGTGGGTTAAAGACAAGAAAAAGAAAGTCGTGATTCATTTGACTTGCGTCGTCCGTCGTCCATTGTTCGTCATGTTTACGACTTTTTTAGCTAAATTTACAGTGTGAAGAAAAAAGCTGTAGTCGGATTATCAGGCGGCGTAGATTCCAGCGTGGCAGCCTGGCTTCTGAAAGAAGAAGGGTATGAGGTATCGGCGCTTTTCATGAGAAACTGGCACGATACAACGGGCCTCCTTCAGAGCGACTGTCACTGGGAGGATGATCTCATGTTTGCAGAAATGGTTGCTGAGAAACTTGAGATCCCGTTTCATTTTGTCGATCTGAGTATTCCGTACCAGCAGCGGGTTGCTGATTACATGTTCTCCGAATATGAAAAAGGCCGGACGCCCAACCCTGATGTTCTGTGCAACAGGGAAATAAAATTTGATTCATTCGCAGAAGAAGCCAGGAGACTTGGCGGTGATTTTGTTGCTACAGGACATTATTGCAGGAAGCAGACGATTGAAACGAAGAATAATACCATTTACAGGCTTCTTGCCGGAAAGGATGCCAACAAGGATCAGAGCTACTTTTTGTGCCAGCTGAACCAGGAACAGCTCCGTAGTGCCCTCTTCCCTGTCGGAAACCTTACAAAGCCAGAAGTGAGGCAGATTGCAGAAAAGCTTGGGCTTGTCACTGCTCACAGGAAGGACTCTCAGGGAATCTGTTTCGTTGGAAAGGTAAATCTTCCTGAGTTCCTTCAACAGAAGCTCCAAGCGAAAAAAGGGGAAATCATAGAATTACCGCGAGACATAAAACCAGAATCATGGGATGCAGGTTTTCCTGCCGGTTATGTAACTGATGAAGAGCTGATGACAGAAACATCGCCTCATGTTCTGGAACCGGCATCCGGAAGAGTTATCGGTGAGCACGCCGGTGCTCATTTCTTTACAATCGGCCAAAGGAAAGGCATAAATGTGGGCGGGCATATGGAACCGCTTTTTGTGATAGGCACCGATATCAGGAAAAATATTCTGTATGTCGGTGAAGGCCAGTCACACCCGGGGCTTTACAGGAAGGGCTTGTTTATTCGTGGCAGCGAGGTTCACTGGATAAGGAGTGACCTGGAAATGGCTGAAGATGAGTTCCGGGAATACGATGTAAGGATCAGATACCGGCAGCCTCTACAAAAGGCAAGACTCTACAGAAGAAGCAATGGCATTTATATTATTTTCAGCAAATTGCAGAGGGGCATTGCCCCGGGACAGTTCGCTGCCTGGTACGACGGTGATGAAGTGATAGGATCGGGAGTGATAAACCAGTAAAAGGTAAGAAGAGAAATATAATAGCCCTATATCCGGGCGGCATGAAAACAGGATTCCGGAGTGTCATGGAACATAACCGCGACATTTCAGGTTTAATGGACCAGGCTGAGGTTGCAAGGAAAATCATAAATGCACTAATGATAAAAGGAACTTTTAACCACTACACAAAGTTTAAATCTCGGAAAGATTTACTTTCCGGATAACCACTATGATAACCTGTTTTTATAATCCCCGTACCCGAATTCCTTTATTAACCTGAATTTACCATCCAGCGTCCAGATTCCTATTGAAGGATGCCTGACGCCATTGAAGGTTGTGGTTTTCACCATTGTATAATGGATCATGTCGAGGAACACGATCCGGTCTCCGGGTGCAAGCTCTTTATCAAACGACCAGTCACCCATTACATCACCGGAAAGGCACGAATTGCCTCCAATCCTGTATGTTGCCTTTCCGGCTGCCGGATCAGAGGCATCCATTATATTTGGCTTATAGGGCATTTCGAGGCAATCAGGCATATGAGCGGTGAAAGAAACGTCAGCAATTGCAGTTTTAATTCCATCATGTTCCACTACATCTTCAACTGTCGATATCAACTCTCCGGTCTCCCATGCAAATGCACTTCCGGGTTCCAGGATCACATGCAGTCCTGTTTCCTCCCTGAATTTTATTAACAGTTCGATAAGATGATCAGTGTTGTAATCTTTTCCCGTTATCAGGTGCCCGCCGCCCATATTTATCCATTTGATTCCCGGAAAGAACCTTCCAAATTTTTCCCTGACGACCTTTAAAACTCTGTCAAGAGCATATGAGTCGGATTCAAACAGAACGTGAAAATGGAGTCCTTCAACACCTGCGGGAAGACCATCCTTCAGATCATCAGCAGTCACACCCAGTCTTGATCCGGGAGAACAGGGATTATAAATTCCCTGGCTTATTTCTGAAAAGCCCGGGTTTATCCTTAGTCCGGAGCTTATTTTTTTCGTATTATTTAATAAAATCTTTGAATATTTGCGGTACTGTGCCAGGGAATTAAAAGTCACATGCGAGCTATATTTCATGATCGAATCGAAATCACTCTCCCTGAAGACCGGCGAATAGGTATGAGCTGGAGCTCCTATCTCCTCAAAACAAAGACGCGCTTCATTCACCGAACTTGCAGCTGCCCCGTTAATGTATTCCCTGATAATAGGAAAAACCCCCCACATAGCAAACCCTTTGAATGCAAGTATTATCTCGGCGCCCGATGCTTGTGAAACGTGCCTGATGAGAGAAAGATTGTTCCTTAACCTGCCTTCATCAATGACATAGCAGGGCGAGGGAATTATGTTATAGTCAATTTTGGACATGATGCATTTGTAATTAAAGAAACCATGAGTGATCATGGTGCAAGGGCTTAACCAGCACCTGATGCCATTATGCCTTTGCGCCTTTAGGCCTAAAGTTCCGGGTCAACATCGTGCAGTTCCACCCATGGCAGACCCTGATTGTTCATCTGTTTCAGGAACGGGTCAGGATCAAGCTCCTCGACGTTGAAGACTCCGGGTTTCTTCCAGGTGCCCTGAAGGTACATCATTGCACCGAGCGCTGCCGGAACACCTGTTGTATAGCTTACTCCCTGTGCGCCTGTCTCCTTATATGCAGCTTCGTGACTGCAGTTATTATAAATATAATAAGTCCTTTCCTTACCATTCCTGATTCCCCTGATCCTGCATCCGATCGATGTCGAACCCTTATAGTTTTGACCGAGTTCACCGGGATCGGGTAGCACTGCCTTAAGAAACTGTATTGGTATAATTTCCCGTCCATTGAACATAACAGGTTCGATACCTGCCATACCGATATTCTGAATCACTCTCAGGTGCGTAAGATACTCCTGGCTGAAGGTCATCCAGAATCTTGCCCTTTTGATCGTCGGGTAATTCTTTACCAGTGATTCAAGCTCTTCGTGATAGATCAGGTAAGATTCCTTTGGGCCGATTCCGGGGTAATTCAGTGGTTTGTGAATTTCATGCGGCTTTGTATAAATCCATTTTCCGTTTTCCCAGTACTTTCCCTTCTGAGTCACTTCCCTGATATTAATCTCAGGATTGAAGTTTGTGGCAAATGGTTTTCCATGCTCGCCGGCATTACAGTCGACTATATCAAGGTACTGTATCTCATCAAAATGGTGTCTGGCTGCATAGGCTGTAAAAATGGAAGTCACTCCGGGGTCAAATCCACATCCGAGGATTGCCGTTATTCCTGCCTTTTTATATCTTTCCCTGTAGGCCCACTGCCATTTGTATTCATACTTAGCTTCCTCGAGCGGCTCATAATTGGCTGTATCGAGGTATGATACACTTTCCGCCAGGCATGCGTCCATTATATGAAGATCCTGGTATGGCAGTGCCACATTGACAACAATATCGGGCTTCCATGATTTTATAAGCTTCCTTAGCTGAGGTACATTGTCGGCATCGACCTGTTCCGTCTTTACACGGCTATTACCAGGTCTGGCTGCAATAGCATCGCATTTCGATTTGGTACGGCTTGCAAGCATTACTTCGGTGAAGACCTCCGGAAGAGCAGCCATTTTGTGAATAACTACCGATCCCACTCCCCCGGCTCCTATAACCAGCACTTTACCCATAAATACTGATAATTTAAGTTACGTTAGACATTTTCAAATATAAGATTTTAATACAACCATTCAATATACAGTCCTCTGTAAAATAATTCTTACATTTCTTAAATCAGCCTCAGATCATCAACAACAATTTTTCTGTTTATCTTTGCCGCGATATTTTTCAATATCAAAAAATGAAGTTGATCAATCCTCTGGTAATCTTAAAAGTATTAAGTGTAATTCTTTTCATTGAGATTATTTCATTCCTCCTCTGTATACCGGCAGCCCTTTATTACGGCGAAGCGTTTCTCCCTTTCATATTATCTGCTGCAATAACTTCAGCTATTGCAGCAATCCTTTATCTGGTCTCACACCGGGCCGACATAGAAAAATTCACGAACAGGGATGGTTATTTTTCCGTGACGCTTACATGGATAATCTTTCCCTTGCTCGGCACCCTGCCTTATCTGATCAGCGGAACCATTCCATCCTTTATTAACGCTTTCTTTGAATCCGTTTCAGGCTTCACAACTACAGGATCTTCAATAATCGGGAATGTTGAGAGCCTCCCAAGGTCAGTCCTGTTCTGGAGAAGCCTTACACACTGGATCGGCGGGATCGGAACCATAGTACTGGTGCTTCTTGTGCTTCCGTCGCTGAAAGTTACGGGATATCAGTTGTTCAGCATTGAAACAAATCTCAGGGAAAAGATTATTCCCCGGATCTGGACCATTGGACTAAGGATTATTCTTATATATCTCACTCTCACCATTTCTGAAATAGTATTGCTGTCATTTGGGGATATGAGTCTTTTCGACAGTATATGCTATTCATTCGGGACTATTTCAACAGGCGGATTCTCGACAAGAAACACCGGTATGATGACTTACTCTCCTTACAGTCAGTATATTGTAATGATATTTATGTTTCTCGCCGGGGTAAGCCAGATTGTTTATTATTATATCCTCAGACTGAATTTCAGAAAAGTAAAACATAATGAAGAGCTGTGGTTTTATATCGCAACGATTGTAATCTCAGGTACCCTGGCCACCAGCATTCTTTTTATCAATTCCGAAAAGCCTCTCGGGCAGGCACTCAGGGAAGGTTATTTCCAGGTAATTTCCATAATAACCTGCACCGGGTTTGCATCGGCTGATTTTGTAAAATGGCCAATGGCAGGGACATTATTGCTGTTTATTCTGATGTTTGCGGGAGGTAGCACATGTTCAACAAGTGGCGGCATAAAGATGGCGAGGCATCTGGTTGTTATAAAAAATGTCAAAAACGTATTCATAAAACTCTCACATCCCAACCAGGTGGTACCGGTCAAACTAAACGGTAAATCAATCAGCGAAGGCACCAACACTTCCATACTTTCTTTTATTGTTCTATACCTTTTTATTTTTATGGTGGGGACTGTAATTGTGGTCGCTTCAGGTGTCGATCCTGTATCAGCATCATCATCTGTTGCAACCTGTATGGCCGGCATCGGACCCGGGCTGGGTTCAGTTGGTCCTGCGGCCAGCTTCGCTCTGATTCCGGGGCTGAGCCGGGTGGTACTGAGTATTCTGATGATATTGGGAAGACTTGAGATAATAACAGTATTTGTACTGTTCACAAAATCGTTCTGGAAACTCTGAAATAAAACGTCAGCTCACTTATTTGAAGATTCTTTCAGAAATGTCCTGACATTTGCGAGGTTTTCAGATGTTCCGACATTGAACCAATAGCCGTCGTCGCATCTGTAACTGTAGATGTTATGAGAGGATGCAAGTTCAAGATAAAGCGATACTACCGTATAAATACCTTCTTTCATGTACCTGAATATTTCCGGTTCCATCACCTGAACAGACGAAAAACCGATTTCTGAAAGTCGTTCCGGTACCTGAGAGGCAATTATTTTTTCTCCTGTGGCCCTGTTGCACCAGCCCTTGAGAACGCCTTCGCTATCGACTAACAGGAATCTCCTCCCCGGGCGATTTCTTACAGCAAGCGTGGCCAGACCACCTTTCTTAATATGATACCTGTAAAGTGAAGTAAGATCAAGATCTGTAACGATATCAGCGTTGTAAACAAGAAAAGGATCATTATCAAAGAAACCTCTTGCCTTAAAAAGGCCACCACCGTTTTCCAGGAGCTGTTCACGTTCATCTGAAACTGTTATTTTGAACCCTGACCTGTTAAGCTGTCCGATCTCTTTTTCCACCATATCTGCAAGATGATGGACATTGACGATTATGTCATCAAAGCCATGTCTTGTACAGGTTTCCACAGCCAGCCGGAGAAGGCTTTTCCCGCTTATATCAACAAGTGCCTTGGGAATGGTCTCCGTGATTTTACCAAGACGGGTTCCTTTCCCCGCAGCCATAATCATAGCCTTCATAAAAGTGGTATTATAAGTGGTATTAAAAGCGGTATTAAAAATGTGTTTTCTCCGACAGCTCCATAAATATCTGGGTGGAAGGTATAGCCCTTACCACACCAAACAATTCTGACAGTTTAATATGATTCTGTGCCTCGTCAGCAATCTTGCCAAGCAGGTTCACTGCCGGGACAATACTGTCTGCAAACGTCGGCTTCTGTTCGTACAATCCCCTGAAACCAAAGGCTCCAAGCGCCTGCATTAACCTTATGATGCTGAAGCCCGAGTAATAACCCCTGAATCTGCCAAAGTCTTCTCTTGTTTCCGAACAAAAATTACCAATATAGTAACTGAGCAGGTCCTCCCTGTCGGTTTCTTCCATCGGAATTTTTGCATCGTAAAGCATTGACGCCACATCGTATTGCGGTGCGCCTTTCCTGCCTCCCTGGTAATCAATGAACCATGGGTCCTCTCCCACCACCATGACATTGGCAGTCTGAAAATCCCTGTAAAGGAAATAATCCTGCCCGGCTTCGAGAAGAAAATCGGCGAGGCTGTTGAAGTCCTGTTCAAGCCGGCGCTCATTGAAAGGAACAGCAAGAAATTTCAGCAGCATGTACTTGAAGTAGTTCATATCCCACATCATCGACTGCCTGTCAAAGCTCCGGTGAGGGTAGCAAAGATCAAGGTTCAGGCCGTCGATACCTCTTGTCTGAAAAAGGAGAAGCTTGTCAAAAATCTTCTTATAGAGAACCTTGCTTTCAGTGTCGAAGGGAGAAATAACATTTTTCCTGTGAAGCCATGTATAGAGATTGTCATCACCCAGATCCTGCTGATAATAAACATATTTCCCTGGAAGGTAGCCCAATATCTCAGGGACAGGGAGCTCTTTCTTCCTGAAATGTTCCGTAAACCCAACAAAAGCTTCGTTTTCTTCAGGATTTGAATTAAATGTTCCGATAACTCTCCTGCAGCCATCAGTGATCCTGAAGTATTTCCTGTCCGACCCTGAGAGCGGAAGAGGACTTATCTCAGCTTCAGATTTACCGAAAATGTCCCTGTATCCTTCCCTTATGGCATTTAACTCATCCATCAGCTTGAATTTGAATCCTCAAATAATTATTCTATCCTTCATTTCAGCACCTTTTAATCCATTCTCCTCTTCTCCCACTCTCCTCTCCTCCCCCCTATAATACTTAATACTTTCCACTTTTCACTGATCTTTTCAATTTTACCTAAAGCCTTATCATTATCTTTTTCCTGTAGAGCACAAACGCAACCAGCCAGATCAGTAACATCTGAATAAGAGCGAACATAAGGCTTCCGTTAAAATTTCCTGCAACCGGTGCACATACCTTTTCATAAAACCATGAATAGATGTTCATCTGGTTTGTCCCCGAATGTACGTGAAGGAAGAGCAGCAGTTCTATCCATATCCCTGCAATAAAATATGAAAAAAGTGCATTTGTACCGAAAACTGAAAAGAAACTTCCCCACTTCTGAAGTTTTGCGACATCAGCTATCCAGTAAATCAATGCCAGGACTGCCATTGCTATTCCTGACGTGTAAAGCACATAAGAACTTGTCCAGAGAGGCTTGTTTACCGGGAAAAATTTCCCCCACAAAATTCCAAGGCCAGTCAGTGCCGCCCCGATTACAAAGAACCTGATGACCGGATTATTCTTTTTACCGCCCTTACCTATCAGCCCGCCTGCATAATAGCCGATAATAACGGTGCATATTGATGGCAGAGTACTCAGCAATCCCTCAGGTTCAAAAGGAATTCCGAAGCCTGTGTAAAGATGTTTTTTCCCAAGAATTGCCTGATCGATCTTAAGTGCAAAATTGCCTTCAGGACTATAGGGTGATGGGCCTCCAAAAAAAGCCAGCAATCCCCAGTAACCAAGAAGTATGACACCAACGACTATCCAAAGGTAATCACGTCTTACGGTTGTGCAAATAAGTGCTCCCAGACAGTACGCAAGGGCGATCCTCTGAAGAACGCCCATTATCCTCAGATCCGAATAATTCCTGTTGAAATAAGGAAAGATGTTAAGGAAAAGGCCAAGGGCAAATATGGAAACAGTACGGCGGAGGATCCTCCAGAAAGCGCTTCCGTTAAGTTCATGACCATATTTTTTCATGGAAAGCCACATTGAGACACCCACGATAAAAAGGAAGAATGGGAAGACCAGGTCAGTCGGGGTGCAGCCGTTCCATTTTGAATGTCGCAAAGGCGCATATACATAATTCCAGCTTCCGGGATTATTGACAATTATCATAAAAGCCACTGTCATTCCCCTGAAAATATCAAGGGATGCAATTCTTCCGTTTTTCGCCATATTTTTATTCAGAAAATGCTGTGTAAAAATAGCAATTTAAACTAATTAAAAATATCCCGTGCCATACCCTTTCATCATTTGAAAATGTTTTGAACATCAAGAAAAAGATTACTTGGGCAGCAGATAAAAAATACTATTTTTGATTGAATCAACCCATTTGCTCAGGGAAGGATCATACAAACGCTGACAATAATGAACAAATTAAAACAAATATGCCTGTTTTTTTCTATTCTCACAGTCTCACTCCGGTCTTTGCTTGTGACTGCACAACATATTGAACCTCAGTTCCTGACATATTTAAATCATCCCTGGGTAGATTCTGTGCTGAATTCCCTCAGCACTGACCAGAGGATTGCCCAGTGTCTGTGGATTGCAGGTTATTCCGACTTTGATATTTCAAATGAGGTTGATGTAGCCGACAAAATCAGGAAATACGGAATCGGAGGCATTATTTTCTTCCATGGCACTCCGGAAAGAGAAGCGGAACTCACCAATTACTTTCAGAAATTATCGAAGGTGCCGCTTCTGATTGCCATGGATGCAGAATGGGGCGCCGGCATGAGGCTGTATAATGTTGCAAAATTTCCGTACCAGTTGACCCTCGGCGCATTAAAGGATGATTCTCTTATTTACAAGATGGGAAAATCTGTTGCAGGACAGTTGAAAAGACTCGGGGTTAATATAAATCTTGCTCCGGTCGCCGATATTAATAACAATCCTCAGAATCCGGTGATCAATTACAGGTCATTCGGAGAGAACAGGGAAAAAGTCACGAAAAAGGCTCTTATGTACATGAAGGGCCTTCAGGACAATGGCGTGCTTGCCACTGCCAAGCACTTCCCGGGTCACGGCGATACAAATATCGATTCGCATCTCGACCTTCCGGTAATCACTCATTCACGTTCAAGGCTCGACAGTCTTGAGCTTTTTCCTTTCATGAACCTTATCAATGAAGGCACCGGCAGTATTATGACAGCTCACCTGAATCTTCCATCACTTGACTCCTCGTCAAACCTTCCCTCGACTCTTTCCCATATCATTGTAAATGATCTCCTTAAGAGCCAAATGGGGTTTAAAGGTCTTGTCATTACCGATGCCATGAACATGAAGGGGGTCACAAAGTATTACGATCCGGGGCAGGCAGACGCGCTGGCGTACGCTGCCGGAAATGATGTTGTGGAGTTTGTAACTGATGTGGATGCGGCTATCGGAGAGATCAGGAAAATGATCGAATCAAAAAAGATATCCAAAAATGAAATTGACTCGAAATGCAGAAAAGTGCTGGCCCTCAAATACTGGGCAGGTCTTGAAAAACCAAAATTCATTGATGAGGTTAATCTGGCCGGCACTCTCTCTTCACCGGGAAACAGGGCATTGATCAGGGACCTTTATGCCAACGCACTGACTGTTCTTGCAAGCAGGAATAATATAATCCCGCTGAGAAATATACAGGATCTTAAAATAGCTACAGTTGCAATCAACAGGAACAGTATCTCAGAATTCCAGCAAAGACTGATCGAATATCATCCCGCAGACACTTTCAAGGTTGATCCTGAGAACGAAAAATCATGTGCTGACCTGCTGGCAAAACTTTCAGGCTATAACCTGGTCATAGCCGGAGTGTTCGGGCAGGATCAGCGTCCGGACAAGAATTTTGGTATCGGTCCGGGGCTGAATTCATTCCTTCAGAAACTTATCAAAGGGAACCGGACTATTGTGACATATTTCGGGAATCCATATGCCGTTGAAAAGCTTGATGCATTAAAGGATGCCGATGGACTAATTCTGGCATATCAGGAAAATGGGTACACCGAGGACCTTTCAGCTCAGCTGATATACGGAGGCATAGGAGGAAACGGAGTTCTTCCGGTAACAATAAACAAAGCATGGCCTTCCGGCTTTGGGATAATCACTCCGGGAAATATCCGGCTTCAGTACGGTCTGCCCGAAAATGCCGGTATGTCATCCGGGTACCTTGAGAGGGAAATAGATTCGATTGCAGTGTTGGGAGTATCTGCCAAAGCTTATCCCGGATGCGAGGTAATGGTCGCAAGAAAAGGAATTGTGGTTTTCCACAGGACTTACGGGTACCACACCTATGAGAACAGGACCAGGGTAAGGGAAGATGACTTGTACGACCTTGCCTCCATAACCAAGATTTCGTCGACTCTTGCGGGACTTATGCTGCTCGACTCTGAAGGAAAGTTCTCTGTTGATAAAAAGCTCGGCTATTATCTTCCCGACTTCAGGCAGACAAATAAAGGGAACCTGTTGATGAAGGATATGCTGGCTCATCAGGCCGGGTTGAAGGACTGGATCCCCTTCTGGAAGGAGACTGTCAAAAATGATTCCACATTCAGGAAGGGTATTTTCAGCCATGAGTATTCCGGGAAATACTCAATAAAGGTCGCCAATGATTTGTATATCAATAAGAACTACATAAAGAAAATATTTACCGAGATAAAAAACAGCCCTCTTGGCAAGAAAAAATATGTTTATTCCGATCTGACTTTTATAATCGCTCCGGGAATTATCGAAAGGCTTACAGGTGAAAAATGGTACAAATTTGTAACCGACAGCATTTATAATAAGATCGGAGCATATGATATAGGGTTCAATCCATATCTGAAATATCCGATGGAAAGGATTGTCCCGACAGAATATGATTCCCTTTTCAGAAAGCAGCTTCTGCACGGAACCGTTCATGATGAAGGAGCTGCGATGCTGGGAGGCATTTCGGGACATGCCGGGTTGTTTGCAACAGCCAATGACCTTATGAAGCTGATGGAAATGTACCGCAGGATGGGTAATTACGGAGGCGACCAGATTATCAGCAGGGAAGTTCTTGAAAGGTATACCCGTGTGCAGTTTCCGGAAAACGACAACCGGAGGGGACTTGGGTTTGACAAGCCGTTTCTTGACAACAGTGAACTCAGCAGGAAAGATGCTTATCCGGCCAAAAGTGCAACACCTGAAAGTTTCGGACATTCAGGGTATACAGGCACTTTTGTCTGGGTGGATCCCGTTTACGAAATAACCTATGTATTTCTTTCCAACCGGGTTTACCCGACCAGGAACAATAATCTGATTTCAGATATGAATATCAGGTCTGATATTCTTCAGGCTATTTACGACTCAATAAATGATTTTAATATAAGTAAAAGTGCTGAATGACCAAGAATTTTCTGAAATGAAACTCGGTCAAGCTTCAGCCCGGCAACATCACTCTTGAATATGATTCAGCAAATATAAAAATCACAAATATGCCTTAAGCAAATCAGCTTTTCCATTATGAATACCGCAAAGGATGGAGCCTGTAAAACAAGTGTAGCTCAGGTAAATTAGAAAAGAGGGACATTAAAAACTGTTCCTCTTCTTTGGTGCCCAGAACAAGACTCGAACTTGCACACCGTAACCGGCACCAGCCCCTCAAGCTGGCGTGTCTACCAATTTCACCATCTGGGCGTACTCTGCTGTGCCCAGAACAGGACTCGAACCTGCACATCATCGCTGACACTAGTCCCTGAAACTAGCGCGTCTACCAATTTCGCCATCTGGGCAGAATAATAAATGCGGGGCAAAAATAAAAAAAATCGTTAATTAAATGCTCGTTATTGCTTAAAAGTTTATTTTTGAGCCCTGATTATTTTAGTGAAATGTATTCAATGAAAAATTCAAGGTTAATTTGGCAGCCGGATCTCAGGTCTGCTTAACCTTTTGTAAATTATATAATTAAATAAAAAGTTAAACCGGACCTGCAAATCAGATGCAGGTTTTTTTATAACATGAGAGGAAGATGAAAATAATGAAATTCGGGGGCACTTCAGTTGGCAGTTCCGAAAGAATGAGAGCTTTAATACCGTTTATATCCAATGATGAACAGAAAATAGTGGTTTTGTCGGCAATGTCGGGCACAACCAACGGTCTGGTTGAAGTTGCGGGCCTGCTTTATGACAAAAAACATGATGAAGCTTCTCTGAAGAATGAAGTTCTGAGAACAAAATACCATCAGGTGGTGTATGACTTGTATGCAACTGATTCCTTCAGGAAGAGCGGCCATGAACTTATAGACTCTCATTTTGATTATATAAGTAATTTTACCCTCTGCACTTTTACCAGGCTGCAGGAAAAAGCAATTTTAGCTCAGGGCGAATTAATCTCTACTTCATTGCTTTATAATCTTTTACAGGAACGGAACATCAGGTCTGTCCTCCTCCCTGCCCTGAATTTTATGCGAATCGACAAGGACGGGGAACCCGACTCATTTTATATCGCCGAAAATCTGAAAAGGGAACTTGAGAGCTGTCGGACCGAAAGCATAATTATCACCCAGGGCTTCATTTGCAGGGACGCTTATGGGGAAATAGATAACCTGAAACGTGGAGGCAGTGATTTCACCGCTTCTCTGATTGGCGCTGCAATCAATGCATCAGAAATACAGATATGGACCGATATCAACGGATTCCATAATAACGACCCCAGGTTTGTTGAAAAGACGACAGTGATTCGCGAACTCTCATTCGAAGAGGCTGCCGAACTTGCTTATTTCGGAGCAAAGATACTCCACCCTTCAAGCGTAAATCCCGCAAGGGAAAAAAATATTCCAGTCAGACTGAAGAATACAATGGATCCCCTGGATGAAGGCACACTGATAACGTCAGAATGCATACTTCAGGATTATAAAGCTGTTGCCGTCAAGGACGGGATCTCGGCATTAAGGATTAAATCCGACAGGATGCTTATGGCTTATGGGTTTCTCAGAAAAATCTTTGAGGTTTTTGAAGCTTACAAAACCCCTATCGATATGATCACGACCTCTGAAGTATCTGTTTCAATTACCATCGACAACTCTCAGTTCATTGAGCAGATAGCCAGCGATCTAAGGGAACTGGGTTCTGTCGAAATTGAGCAGAACCAGTCAATAGTGTGTATTGTCGGTGATTTCCGCACTGAGCGGACAGGTTCGGCACCCGAGATTTTTGAAGCCCTTAATACCATTCCTCTAAAAATGATATCTTATGGAGGAAGCCCCCACAGTATTTCACTCCTGATTGACACAACAGATAAAGTCAAAGCACTTAATCTTTTAAATAAACACCTTTTCGGTCAGTAATATGATAAGCAGCAAAACTGTGGAAAAATTCAGAGATCTGCCCACACCGTTTTATTATTATGATCTCGATGTATTGAATGCAGTCTGTGAGAAAGTAAGAAAAGAATCCGTAAGCTATGGATATAAAGTCCATTATGCGGTCAAAGCAAATGCGAATCCAAAGATCCTCAGGATAATCTCCTCGTACGGGTTCGGAGCTGACTGTGTCAGCTGGAATGAGATTGAAAGAGCAATAGATACAGGGTTCAGACCTCACGAAATAGTATTTGCCGGAGTAGGAAAAACAGACAGGGATATAAAAGCAGCCTTGCAGGCTGATATTTTCTGCTTTAATTGTGAATCGATCCCCGAAATTGAAGTAATCGATTCAATAACAGGCAGGCTTGGCCGGACTGCAACAATTGCCCTGAGGATAAATCCATATATCGAAGCCTTTACCCATAAATACATAACCACGGGGATTGAGGAGAGCAAATTCGGCATAAATACCTGGGAGCTTGACGATGTGATAAAACGTCTCGCAGTCCTGAAAAATGTAAACCTTAAAGGAATCCATTTTCATATCGGATCCCAGATAACAAGAATGTCGGTCTTCAAAAGACTGTGCTCCAGAATAAATGAGCTTCAGGAATGGTTTGCCTCACATAATGTCAGTCTTGAAATGGTTAATGTAGGCGGCGGGCTCGGAATTGACTATGAAAATCCTGAATCATCGGCCCGTTTCGAAGACTATTTTTCAATGATAAATGAGTTTATAAATCTAAAGCCGGGACAGAATATCCACGTTGAACCCGGGCGATCGCTGGTGGGACAATGCGGGTCGCTGATTTCAAGAGTACTTTTCATAAAAAAAGGCAGCAATACTCTCTTTGCGATAATTGATGCCGGTATGACCGATCTTATAAGGCCGGCACTATACCAGGCTCATCATAAAATTGAAAACCTTACGTCAAAGGGTCCCGTTTACCGCTATGATGTAGTTGGTCCGGTTTGTGAATCTTCCGACACTTTCGGGAAATTTATTGGGTTGCCTGAAACCAGAAGAGGAGATATTATTGCAATAAGATCAGCCGGAGCTTATGGCGAGTCGATGGCTTCGAGATATAATCTTCGCGATCTGCCCGGAGCAGTTTTTTCGGATGAAATATGATTACTTGATCTGCCTTGCTTTTTCACCTCACCCCAACCCCTTTCCCAGGAGCGGGAGGCTTAAAAAGTAAGCGTCTCTTAGTTTTTCCCTTCTCTTCTGGGAGGAGGGGGCAAGGAGGACGAGGTTATTTCCCGTCATTGAGTCTTACTTTGCTGTGTTTTATTCCGTATAGGAAGTAAATAAAGAATCCAACTGCCATCCAGATAATAAGTCTGAGCCAGGTATCAAACGGCAGGGCAGCCATTTGCAGGAAACATATTGCCGCTCCGAGGATTGGTATTACCGGCACCCATGGGGTTTTAAATGGCCTTTGAATATCAGGCCTTGTTTTGCGCAGTATGATAACTGAAATGCAAACAATAATAAATGCAAGAAGGGTTCCGATAGAAACCAGTTCCCCGAGAACCCTTATCGGTAAAATTCCTGCGATAATCATTGCCACGGTTCCTGTAATTAAGGTACTGACATACGGAGTTTTAAAGCGCGGATGAACTTTGGAGAAGACCGAAGGAAGCAATCCGTCCTTTGACATTGTAAAAAATATTCTTGGCTGACCCAGTAACATAACAAGTATTACAGAACTCAAGCCGGCTATAGCCGCTATCTTGACTATCGGCCGCAACCAGAACATCCCTTTGCCCATTGCATCCACTCCTACTGCCACTGGGTCGGCAACATTAAGTTCCTTGTAACTTACAATTCCTGTAAGAACAATAGCAACAAGAATATAAAGAACCGTAGATATCCCCAGCGAACCAAGAATGCCTTTCGGCATATCCTTCTGCGGATTCCTGGATTCCTGCGCAGCTGTTGAAACAGCATCAAACCCGATATAAGCAAAGAATATCACTCCTGCTCCACGCAGAATGCCGCTGATCCCGTATTTTCCGAATTCCGCCCCGTAGGCTTTCAGCCATGCGCCGAAAGAACCGTAGTGGGAAATTGGCGTAGACTCAACTTTGTTTGCAGGAATAAACGGGTGCCAGTTTACAGCTTTTACAAACATAAATCCCAGGACAATAAAGAGAATGATCACTGACACCTTGGTGATAACCATCACATTATTAAAATTGGCTGACTCTTTAATGCCAATTACCAGCAGCAAGGTAAGCAGGACTACAATGAACATTGCAGGTAAATTCATTATGCATGTTACATGTTGAAGTGTTGTGTAGTCCACGCCTGACGCCTCAAGGGTGTTCGCAACAGCCGAAAGAGGTTTCCATCCGGCGTCAGGCAAATTCACCATTAAAGCGCCGGTGGCATTTGTAAACTGTGGCGGCAGGATTATATGCAGATCTTTCAGTAAGCTTACTACATATCCCGACCATCCTACTGCAACGGTCGACGCGGCAAACAGGTACTCGAGGATAAGGTCCCAGCCTATAATCCAGGCAAAAAATTCTCCCAATGTCGAGTATGCATAAGTATAGGCACTTCCTGCAATAGGTATCATTGAAGCAAATTCAGCATAGCATAATCCTGCAAATCCGCAAGCCAGTCCTGATACAATAAATGAAATGACAATTGCCGGACCCGCATACTGCGCTGCTGCCTGTCCTGTAATCACAAATATTCCTGCACCTATTATAGCACCTATACCAAGAGTAGTAAGGTTAAGAGCAGTCAATGTTCTTTTTAAACCACCGGTTTCCTTCGATTCACTAAGCAACTGCCCCAGCGGTTTAGTGAGAAACAACTTACTTTTAGACATTGGATTTAAAATGACTTAGGATAGATTTCGTTTTTATTAATACAAACGTAATTTTTTTTTCGTAAAATAAAATATTCAGAGGTCATCAATTACAAATCATACTTTACCGATACTATTTAATTTAATTTTTTTAACATTTTAGACCTGTTTTTATCCCTGACTGTTTTACAATTCCCATCCGGGCCTGTAGGTCGGTTTTAATAATTTATTCGCTTCCTCACTGTTGGTCCTGAAATTTACCGGATCCCAGGTAAGCTTCTTGCCTGTTCTCATGGCGATTACTGCCAGGTTAAGGGCTTCAGTAATGGGCGCAGCCGAATCGAAGGTGCATCTTGCAGGTTTGCCTCCCCTGGCAGCAGATATCCAGTCGGCATAGTGTCCTTTGGATCGTTCGATCATCTGGGGAGGCCTGATATAGGTCTTATTACTTGAGGCTGGTATCAATCGCGGATTTCCACCTTCAAAATCACAAAGGATCTTACCATAATCCCCGACAAACATCAGACCATCGGGGTTAAAATCAATTCCGTCCTCATCGAACTCTTTCGGGCGCGGAGGTTTCAATCCCCCGTCGATCCAGTAAAGCTCAACCTGCGGCATTCCGGAGCGGGCCTGGAATGTAAGATGCGCATTCATGGCGTGAGGATGTGAAACATATCTGAGCTGTTCCGGGTTGCCGTTTACCAGTCCGACAATTGTATTTTCAGATGCTTCCACCGTGGTTACATCTCCAAGCTTAAGAGCTCTGTAAATGACTGCAAATGAATAACATCCCATATCACCTATTGCTCCCGTCCCAAAATCGTACCACGATCTGAAAACCGTATGGGTATAAAAATAGCTGAATGGCCGCGATTCGGCTCTTCCGAGCCACAGGTCCCAGTTGAATCCCTTTGGTACTTTTTCTTCCGCCGGTAACTGCGTGAATCCTGTCTGCCATACCGGCCGGTTCGACCAGTTGTAAACTTCGCGCACCGGGCCGATTGCTCCGCTCCATATCATTTCACAAAGCAGGTCAGTATCTGGGGATGAAGCATTACCTGTAGCAACCTGGGTGGCCAGTTTTGTTTTCTTTGAAGTTTCCCCGAGAAGTCTTGCTTCATAAATGGCGTTTGTCATCGGCTTCTGGCAAAAAACATGTTTGCCTTTTTCCATGGCTTTCATCGCAACCTGCGCATGCTGGTGATCGGGAGTGCATACTACCACTCCGTCAATTCCGGTCTCTTTCGCCAGAAGTTCCCTGAAATCTTCATAAGGTGTACAAGCCCTGAATGACATGTCTTTCTGTTTCGAATACCATTTATCAATGATCTGCCTTGCAGGTTCCCTTCCCGCCCGGCATCCCTTAACACCTTCATCCCATTTTGGTTCACCAATTGCCCTGCGGATATGATCACGAAGCTCATGCTCACCCCAGTTCTGATACCTCGTGTCTTCAAGAACAGGATCGGCCACAGCAACAATTTGAATGTCAGGTATTTTAAGCAAGTCAAGCAGAACTCTTGTTCCCTGTGTTCCGGTACCGACACAGGCAATGTTCAGCCGGTCCGACGGAGCAGTGAATCCTGCTCCTCCAATTACATTTCTTGGCAGGATTGCCAATCCTGCAGCAGCAGCAGTTGATGAAATGAATTTACGTCTTTTCATAATGATATGGTTTTAAAATTTTCAATAAAATATTATAGAATAAGCAGTTAAATAATAGCTTTACAATATTTCCGGAGATTTTAGGGATTCAACACACTTAAAATTACAAAAGAAATAAATCAATGAAGGGAAAATCTGACAATTATTTTAATCCGCCTTCGCGTAAAGCTTGCGCCTCCGCTGAAGCTTCGGCGACACGCGGGCGGCTGACGGACATAAAACGGATCTGCCATTTTTAAAAGGCGGAAGCCCTCACTTTAATCTGCCTGTTATAATGTGAAGCGGAAATATTTTCTCAATAAGCACTCATCGACTCATATCTGATAATTCTTATAATAATGAGTCAGATGAATTCCAAAAACTTATATTTTTATAAAGCAAAATTGCATTAACATAATAACACGAAACCATGAAAAATCAGATTTCACGACGTAATTTCTTCCTTAAATCAGCCGGATTGGGAACAGGCGTCATGATCTTCCCCTCTCTGGCAGGAACCACATTCAGGAATTCAACCGGTGAAATTGCTCCACTGATAATGACAAGCCATACAAATGAGACAGGACAGAATGCCATAGAAGCCGGATGGGAGATCCTTAAAGCAGGTGGCAGCGCTGCTGATGCTGTTGAAAAAGCTGCCAATACAATCGAAGTCGACCCTGAAGATACAAGTGTAGGCTATGGAGGCCTCCCAAACGAAAAAGGCGTGGTACAGCTGGATGCCTCTTTCATGGACGGTAAAACATATTCAGCAGGAGCGGTCGGCTGCCTTGAAAATATTAAAACTCCTTCATCTGTAGCCAGGCTCGTTATGCAGCACACAAACCACATTTTCCTTGTCGGAACCGGTGCGCTTGAATTTGCAAGAGCATGGGGCTTCAAAGAGGAAAACCTTCTTACTGAAAAAGCCCGCAAGATATGGCTTAGATGGAAAGAAGACATGAGCAAAATAGATGACTGGGGCGCACCCGAATATCTTCAGAACATTATTGACAAAGAGGCATACTGGCACGACTTCCCCGAGATTGAAAATCACTACGGGACCACCAACGTTCTGGCAATTGATAAAGCAGGAAATATCGCCGGGTGCACGACAACAAGCGGACTGAGCTTCAAAATGAATGGACGGGTCGGCGATTCACCAATCATAGGAGCAGGTCTTTATGTCGACAATGAAGTTGGCGCTGCAGGAGCAACAGGCCGCGGCGAAGATGTTATTAAATCATGCGCAACCTATTACATGATACTCAGAATGAAGGACGGAAGGACACCCCAACAGGCATGCGAAGATGCACTTCGGATAATTGTGGACAGGTACAAAAAAGTGAACCCCGACTACTTCCCAAGCGAAAAATTCGTGGCATTCAACAAATACGGGGAACTTGGCTGCGCAACAATGAAAGGGGATAAAAAACCCATGATGTCAGTAAGAACAGAAAAGGGCTTTAGCAAATACGAGGGTACAATTGCTTTCCCCGGCAAACCTTGACAGTTTACCCTGGCAGAACAAAAAAAATTCCTTTTCGTATATTTGCACATTGGTCACGGGTTTTTGCGGATAATAACAAAAACGGGCTGATTTTTGCATAAAATCTAAAATTTCCCGTTTTATATTGACTGGTATGAAAAAATTAACATTTATAAGTCTTATTGTTCTTGCCTCCTGTGTGACTACTCAAAAATCGTCAGTCAAGGAAGATTCCCTTATGCTTACAAGAAAATATGTCGGCAATTTCGTTGACTACCGTCAGCATATTCCGGAAAAGCTTGGAGAACCTTATCTTATTTTCATTAAAACGACTATGGACAGTACTTTCGGTAAGATAACTGCATATGGGGATAGATGCGATTTCAGGAAAGGCGACAGGCTCTACCTGAAAAGGACCGAGCTTTCGCCAAATCCGATAACAACTTACTGGGAGTACAGGATTGAATCAGATGATAATCCTTTTTTCTACAGGTTAAGTGAATACCAGAGCGACAGGAAAAATCTTATCAAAAACTGGTTCTGATCTTCAACATCTCATTTCACACGTCTTTTATGAAACGTAACGACTTATAGTCGAGTGAACTTTTATGGGTCGCCGGCTGATTATTTAAGGAAGCAGTTACATACTTTCTGATAAAAGTCATTATGATAATAACCTGTCATTCATGTTATTCAACTTTTTCGCCTTATAAATTCAAAAAATTCATTACTTTTGCACACCTGTAAAAATGGAATTTACATAATGATCAAAATTACTTTCCCTGATGGCTCTGTCAAAGAATATCACGATGGCATCAGCAGCCTCGAAATAGCGCACCAGATAAGTCCTGAACTCGCCAAGGAAGTTTATGCTGCAACGGTTAACAATGAGGTCATCGATCTTACAAGACCAATTAATTCTGATGCATCCATAAAGCTTCATAAATGGAACGATGAACCTGCAAAACAAGCATTCTGGCATTCCTCTGCTCACCTTTTGGCAGAAACCCTTGAATTGCTCTACCCTGGCATTAAATTTGGCATCGGGCCGGCTATTGAAAACGGATTTTATTATGATGTCGATCCGGGTGAAGGAAAAGTAATTACTGACAGCGATCTTCCTATTATTGAAAAAAAGATGAAGGAACTTGCTGCTAAAAATCTGGTTTTCAGGAGAAAAGAAGTTAGCAAGAAGGAAGCAACCGACTTTTTTAAAAAGAAAGGAGATGAATATAAACTTGAACTAATAAGTGAGCTAAAAGATGGCTCAATATCGCTCTACACTCAGGGTGACTTTACTGATCTTTGCCGGGGGCCGCATCTTCCTTCAACCGAAACCGTAAAAGCGATTAAGCTGCTGAATGTTGCAGGTGCTTATTGGCGGGGTAATGAAAAAAACAAAATGCTTACCAGAATCTACGGCATAACATTCCCGAAACAGAAGATGCTTGATGAGTACCTCGTATTCCTTGAAGAGGCAAAAAGAAGAGATCACAGGAGAATAGGTAAAGAGCTTGAACTTTTTACATTCTCACAACAGGTAGGCATGGGACTGCCACTCTGGATGCCAAAGGGAGCTGAACTACGCCAGAACCTGATAAATTTCATGACAAAGGTTCTTAAGAAAAGAGGATATAAAATCGTTGCCACACCACATATCGGAAATGTAAATCTTTACAAGACTTCAGGGCACTTTGAAAAATACGGCAAGGATTCGTTCCAGCCTATCTCGACCCCGCAGGAAGGTGAACAGTTTATGCTCAAACCCATGAACTGCCCGCATCATTGTGAGATCTACTACGCAACGCCTCATTCCTACAAGGATCTGCCTTACAGAATGGCTGAATTCGGGACTGTTTACAGATATGAGCAAAGCGGTGAACTTCACGGACTTACAAGAGTAAGAAGCTTCACGCAGGATGATGCACATCATTTCTGCAGGCACGACCAGCTGAAAGATGAATTCAAAAGCATTATAGATCTGGTTCAGTTTATTTTTAAAGCAGTAAATTTCAATGAGTTTACGGCTCAGATCTCTCTTCGCGACCCTGGTAACAAGGAAAAGTATATCGGATCGGATGAAAACTGGGAAAAAGCTGAAAAAGCAATTATTGAGGCTGCAAATGAAAAAAAGCTCGTGACAACCGTTGTACCGGGCGAAGCTGCTTTTTATGGGCCAAAACTCGATTTCATGGTAAAGGATGCTATCGGAAGGAGCTGGCAGCTTGGAACAATTCAGGTCGACTACAATCTTCCCGAAAGGTTTGACCTCACCTATAATGGCAGTGATAACCTGAAGCACAGGCCTGTTATGATACACAGGGCAATTTTCGGTTCAATGGAACGGTTCATAGCATTGCTCATTGAAAACACCGCAGGGAAATTCCCGTTATGGCTTGCTCCCGAAAAAGCAGTAATATTACCTATCAGTGAAAAATTTAATGATTATGCCGGAAAAGTTTTGGAATTTCTAAATAATTCCGATATTTGCACACTAATTGACGACAGGAGTGAAAAGATAGGTAAAAAGATCAGGGATAGTGAATTAAAGAGAATACCCTACCTGTTGATCATAGGTGAAAAAGAAGCAGAAAACGGGACAATTGCAGTCCGGAAGCAGGGCGAAGGTGATAAAGGAAGCATGAAAATGGAAGAATTTGCTGATTTTATTTCCAGGGAGATAAATAGTGAGGTTGAATATTAATTGCAACATTTGAGTTAAGAAAAGTATAAATAAAAGTAAGGAGGAAAGAGCTATTACCGGACCAATTAAGCGAGGCCCTGCAAGGGTTGTTCAACCGGCTCACAAGATTAACAACAGGATCACAGCAAGAGTGGTCAGAGTTGTCGGTGACGAAATAGAAACAGCTGTCATGAGTACCCAGGATGCTCTTAAGCTTGCAGACTCAATGGAACTCGATCTTGTAGAAATTTCTCCAAATGCGGATCCGCCTGTTTGTAAGATTGTTGATTATCAGAAGTTTCTTTATCAGCAAAAAAAGAAGCAGAAGGAAATAAAGGCAAAAGCCTCAAAAATTGTAGTCAAGGAAATAAGATTCGGACCGAATACCGACGATCACGATTATAATTTCAAACTCAGGCACGCTATGCGTTTTCTAGAGGAAGGAGCAAAAGTAAGGGCTTATGTGTTCTTTAAGGGAAGATCAATTTTATTCAAGGAACAAGGCGAAGTGCTCCTGCTCCGTTTTGCCAGCGATCTTGAGGAATACGGGAAAGTCGAACAGCTTCCAAGGCTTGAAGGAAAAAGGATGATAATATCTTTCTCGCCTAAAAAGAAGAAATAGTTTGTATTTAATATATTGTCTACAGAAAATGCCAAAAATGAAAACCAACCCCGGTGCCAAAAAGAGATTTACTCTTACCGGAACAGGAAAGATCAGACGCAAGCATGCATTTAAGAGCCATATCCTGACAAAAAAAGCAACAAAGCGCAAGAGAAATCTTACGTACTTTGGTGAAGTGAATAAGGCCGACAAAAAGAATGTAAAACTTCTTCTTGCAAGTAAATAATTGCTTATCGTCATGATAAATTAAAAAAAGTACTAACGACTGCCCAGCACATAAGTTTCCGCAGAGGAACGCTGACAATCAAAAAAAATGAGTTATGCCAAGATCAGTAAATTCAGTTGCGTCAAGAGCCAGAAAGAAAAAGGTTCTTAAGCAAACAAAAGGGAACTTCGGTTCAAGAAAAAATGTTTTTACAGTTGCAAAAAATACACTCGATAAGGGCCTTGGGTATGCATATCGCGACAGAAAGAAAAAGAAAGGCGTCTTCAGATCATTGTGGATCCAGAGGATCAATGCAGGAGTACGCCAGTACGACATGAACTATTCAGAATTCATAGGGAAACTGGAGAAAAAAGGCATCGCCCTTAACAGGAAAACCCTCGCCGATCTGGCAATGAATCAACCTGAAGCATTCAAAGCCGTTGTTGATAGAGTGAAATAGAATAGTACCAGATATAAATTTAAAGGACATATCAAAAACATGTCCTTTTTTGTTTCATTATTCCCTGAAACATTTCATACCTACTTTTACTTCTCGCTCAAAAAGAAGAGGCTATTCATTTTAACTGCGGAATTTTGATTTCTTCTCTCAGCGGAGAACTGGCTTGAGGATGAGATTACCTTATCTTCATAAAAAACCTGTTGAACCTGATCTTTTTCAACCCTGTAGCTTCCTTATCAATTGAAAGCCATATGAACTCAGGCTTGCCTACAATATGGTCTTCCGGCACAAACCCCCAGTATCTGGAATCTGCCGAATTATGCCGGTTATCTCCCATCATGAAGTAATAATTCATTTTGAAGGTATAGCTGTCGGCAGGCTTATTATTAATGTATATTTTGCTTCCCTCCACCCTTAGATCATTGTTTTCATAGACATCGATAATGCGCTCATAAAGACAAAGATTGGATGTATCAAGCTTTACCGTCGAGCCTTTGACAGGTATCCAGAGCGGACCAAAATTGTCCTCGTTCCAGTTATATTTTCTGCTGTACGGGAAAATCTGCGGGGCAAATTCACCCGGTTTGGAAAACAGGGGCGAAATTTCCCTGACATTGGCAAATTTCGAGATAGTTACAGCATTCGATCTGGTCAGGGGAAGGATATATGCTGAACCTGAGATCATATTCTGGTCCGATTTATATATCCCCAGGCGCTCAAATGCCTTCGGATTTATTGTAGTACCATTTGTTGCAACCACATAATTGACTTGCTGGGTACTGTTTTCAGGGACCACTTTAGCGTTAATGTATACAGTGCCTCCTTTTATCAACAGGCTGTCGCCAGGAATTCCTATGCATCTTTTTACATAATTATCCCGCCTGTCAACCGGACGGTAGATAATATGAAACCTGTCCCTTACCTCCTTCCTGGCTTCGCTCATATAATAAGACTTTGAATGCGGAAGAACTTTGCTCCCGTAAGCGTCGCGTTCCATCATATCCCTTGCCGTTCTCCTGACAATCTCATAGTAGCTTGTTGCCTGCTCTTCGACAACAACTGTGTCACCTGCAGGAAAATTAAAGACAATCGCATCATTGTTCTTTACCTTTCCCAGGCCGGCAAGCCTTTTATAAGGCCACTGTACAATATTTGACCAAGATTTGCTCCCGGTCATCGGCATTGTATGCTGGGTAAAGGGAAACGCTACCGGAGTATTCGGCATCCTTGGTCCGTACGAAAGCTTGCTTACAAAAAGATGATCGCCTATCAGAAGGGATTTTTCCATCGACCCTGTCGGTATCCGGTAATTCTGAAAAAGGAATATGTTAATAAGAGTCACTGCAATGACGGCAAATATCAATGCATCGAGCCACTCAATAAAAGAACTGTTTTTAATGTTGCGTTTCTTCCAGAAGGTCCAGTTGACTTTCTTTGAGACATAAATGTCATAAATAATGGCAAGTCCGATAAGGAACCAGTAATTTCCGATCCAGATAACGATCAGGATATAAAAAATTGCAGCAATGGCAAACCTTATGTAATTTTTTTTTGAAATGTCGTTCATGACAGTTTTTAAAATGAATTGACAAAAGTATAAATAATAATCAGAATCCAAGTACATCGTTCATGGTGAATATACCTTTTCTGCCCTTTATATATTCTGCGGCTATTACTGCACCAAGAGCCAGACCCTTCCGGCCCTTTGACTCATGCCTTAGACTTAATGTATCTGAATCCGAGTCCCAGGTTACCCTGTGTATCCCCGGAACTAATCCCTCGCGGACCGACTGAATCGGTATATGCCCTTCTTTCTTTTCGTCTTCGAAACACCATCCTGTGTATTTTTTATCTTCGCTCATAATCTCCTTTGCAATTTCAATTGCGGTCCCGCTTGGAGCGTCAAGCTTCTTCACATGATGAATCTCTTCTATAAAGGGCTTATATTCAGGATACTGAGCCATAAGTCTTGCGAGTTCCGAATTGATCCTGAAAAGGATATTCACGCCGACACTGAAGTTTGATGAATGAATGAAAGAAGTATTATTCTTCCTGCATATTTCTGCCATCCTGTCATAATCTTTAAGCCAGCCGGTTGTTCCTGAAACGACGGGTACCTCCATTTCAAGGCATTTTGAAATATTTCCACATGCAGTTTCCGGCGTCGTAAATTCAATTGCAACGTCAATCTTACAACCTGGAATCTGATTGAAATCTTCAGGATTCTCTTTGTCAATGACAAGTTTTATTTCATGACCCCTGCTGACCGCTGCTGATTCAATTTCATGACCCATGCGGCCGTAGCCGATTATGGCGATATTCATTTTTTTAATTTTCTGCGAATTTATCTCTTTTAATAATGTGCTGTAATAATAAATCTTTAAAATTCTTAATGGTAAGTTAAATTTCAAAGAAAAGAAATAGTTACACAGAAAAACAAAGAGGATGCGCAAAGGGTCACAGGGAATTGCCTGCTAAAAGGATTTTCTCTGCGGATCTCTGTGGTTTCTCCGGATTTCCTCTGTGCAACTTTTTTTATATAAAGATTCGATAAATTTCCCCTTTGAAATAAGCAACAAATGAAACATTTGAATATCCTTCTTTTAATGATTTTAATGATAGTTTCAAAATCATCCGGCAAAATTGTGAATGTTGAGCGACATAAGTATTCTTAATGCTTCCTCCCTGCTGTTGCCGCAGAATTCAGCCTCAGCCATGAAGTCGCTGCATACCTTTGGTTTTTCAGGAGAGTTGTAAATTGCACAGGACATGTCATCGGCAAGGTGAATGCACCTGACTCCTGCGGGCTTTCCACCTGGCATTCCGGGGATCGGAGATGATATTGATAAGGCAATGCAGCAGGCGCCGCAATTTTTTCTGCAATCCATATTATAAATATAAGAAATCCGTTCAAATGCTTCCATGTTTCTATTTAATGTAATTTTGGAAAAATGAGTTTTTAATGAGAATCGATATAATTACAGTACTCCCTGAACTGCTTCACGGCCCTTTGGATTATTCAATAATAAAAAGAGCAAGGGACAAGGGTCTGGTTGAGATCAACATTGTCAATCTTCACGATTATGCAAGCGACAGGTATAAGAGCGTCGACGATTATGCTTTTGGCGGCGGTGCAGGCATGGTGATGATGATCGAACCTGTTTACATGGCAATCGAAAAACTGAAGTCCGAGAGGAATTATGAAGAAATAATATATACTTCACCCGATGGTGAAAAATTCACCCAGAAAACGGCAAATAAGCTTTCTCTGAAAAACAACATAATTATTCTTGCAGGACATTACAAAGGGATTGACCAGAGGATCAGGGATCACCTGGTAACCATTGAGATATCGGTAGGTGATTATGTCCTTTCAGGCGGGGAACTTCCTGCCGCAATTATTGCTGATGCAATAGTCAGGCTGATACCGGGAGCAATGTCTGATGAACAATCAGCCCTTTTCGATTCGTTCCAGGACGACCTTCTTGCCCCGCCGGTCTATACGCGTCCTGCTGAATTCAAAGGATGGAAGGTCCCTGAAATACTCCTTTCAGGTAATACACCCGAAATCGACAAATGGCGGCATGAACAATCGTTGGAGCGTACCAAAAGGCTAAGACCCGGTTTGCTGGATAAAGAGTAATTCCAAAACATGTTTTAAAAACTCCCTGAGAAGCATAAATCCATTAACCGCAAAGGCAGGATTATAAATGCTTCAGCCTGACTTTCTTTGAGGCATTTTTGCATATCATCCGGTCAAAAAGCCGGCAGCATTTTTTCACCCTGCTTCATTTCAATAATGTCATTTTGAAATCCCGAAAAGCTTTTGTAAACTTGTAACCTGATTTTACTGATTACATAACTAATTAAATATCAATATGATGAATGTAAAAGATTACATGGACCGCGAAAACAAGTATGGTGCACATAACTACCATCCGCTTCCGGTGGTCCTTGACAGAGGGGAAGGACCATTTGTATGGGACGTGGAAGGGAAGAGATACTTTGATTTTCTTTCTGCATATTCAGCTGTTAACCAGGGTCATTGCCACCCTAAAATTGTAAAGGCACTGATAGACCAGGCCCGGAAGCTTACCCTGACATCGAGGGCATTTTATAATTCTGTTCTGGGGGAATATGAAGAATATGTGACAAAGTACTTCGGATATGACAAAGTGCTTCCTATGAACTCAGGAGCCGAAGGTGATGAAACTGCTATGAAGCTATGCCGCAAATGGGCATATAAGAAGAAAGGAATAAAGGAGAACAAGGCAAAAATAATAGCATGCGAGGGTAATTTCCACGGCCGGACAATAACAATAATTTCAGTGTCGACCGATCCGGATGCAAGAAATGATTTTGGTCCTTTCACTCCGGGATTTGTCATCATTCCCTATAATGACCTGAATGCTCTTGAGAATGCCCTTAAAGACCCTGATGTGGCCGGGTTCCTTGTTGAGCCGATACAGGGTGAAGCAGGTGTTTTTGTTCCTGATGAAGGTTACCTGAAAAAGGCATATGATCTGTGTAAATCAAAGAATGTGCTTTTCATAGCTGACGAAGTTCAGACAGGAATAGGTCGTACCGGTAAACTCCTTGCCTGCGACCATGAGAATGTAAGACCTGATGTCCTGATCCTCGGAAAAGCGCTTTCCGGTGGTATAATGCCAATCTCGGCCGTGCTGGCTGACGATGAGATCATGCTCACAATCAAACCCGGAGAACACGGGTCAACTTTCGGGGGCAATCCTCTTGCCGCAAAGGTTGGAATCGCTTCACTTGAGGTCATCAGGGAAGAAAAACTTGCCGAAAATGCCGACCGTCTCGGTAAAATTTTCAGGCAGGAAATGAAAAACATAAAATCCGACATGATCGAACTGGTCAGAGGAAAGGGACTGCTGAACGCTGTGGTAATAAGGCCAAAGAACGGGAAAACTGCCTGGGACGTTTGTCTTGCCATGAAGGATAAGGGCGTTATTGCAAAACCCACTCATGAAAATATAATCCGCTTTGCTCCTCCTCTTGTAATTACAGAAAAACAAATAAGGGAAGCAATCGTTCTGATAAAGGAAGCATTTAAGCTTTTTGAATAATATTTCGCAATTTGTGCAGAAGCTGTGAATTTTTCACCGGCTTCCTGAAAATTTAATCTGATGAAGAACAATTTAATTAAATCTTGCAGCAGGAATATTCCTGTAATACTATTTATCGGGCTGTTATCATTTTCGTGTGCTTCAATAAGAAGCCGCAGTGTAACAACCAGGGAACTGACAGAGCATGTAAAATATCTTGCATCCGATTCACTGCGCGGAAGACTCACCGGTTCACCCGATGACAGCCTTGCAGCCTTGTATGTAAAGAAACAGCTTTCCGGATATGGACTTATCCCTCTTTCAGGAGACGGATTTCAGAGATACAGCGTCACAAATAAAATAATTCCCGGAGAAAAGAATTTTCTGAAAATAGCAGATAAAAATTTCAATAAGACAACTGATTTCATGCCTGTGTCATTCAGCGGAAACGGTGAACTTAATGCCGCAGTCGTATTTGCCGGTTACGGATTTAATATCAGCAATGACAGTGTGAAATGGAACGATTATGAAAATATTGATGTTAAGGGAAAATGGGCGCTGATACTTAGAGGCGATCCCGAGCCTGATAAGGTCATAAACGGATTTATTCCTTTCAGCAGCGACAGGGATAAGGCGCTTGCTGCAAAGGATCAGGGAGCTGCGGGAGTTCTTCTGGTTTCAGGGCCGGTTTACGATAAAGAAGATAAATTTGATCAGCTTACTCCGAATGACTATTCAGTTAATATCCCTGTCCTGCGGATTAAAAGGGAGATTGCTGATATTATCACCTCACCCGGGGGAAAAAGCATAACCGATCTTGAGGAACGGATGAACAATGAAAAGAAAACTTCCGGGTTTGAAACAGGAACAACGATATATAGCGGATCTGAGGTCATAAGGGAAAAATCCGGAACACGAAATGTGATGATGTTTCTTCCCGGTAAAGATAAAACGCTTAAGAATGAGTATGTAATAATCGGAGCGCATTTCGACCATCTTGGAATGGGCGGTCCGGGATCGACAAGCAGGGTTCCGGATACAATTGCTGTCCACCACGGGGCTGATGACAATGCTTCAGGAGTCAGCGAAATGCTTGAGCTTGCCGAAAAATTTGCCCGGACAAGGGAAAGTCATAAAAGAAGCATGATTTTTCTTTCTTTTTCCGGAGAAGAAGAGGGGTTGCTGGGTTCAAAGTATTTTACAGAAAATCCTCCTGTCGACCTGAGCAAGGTAAATGCCATGATAAACCTTGATATGGTTGGCAGGCTCAGGGATTCAATGTCGTTGCAGATCGGAGGCGTTGGAACTGCTGTTGGTTTAAAGGACCTGGTAAAGTCACTCAGCGACACTAACCTTATCAGGCTGACTTTCTCGGATGAAGGATACGGACCTTCTGACCATTCATCATTCTACGGAAAGAACATTCCGGTGCTTTTTTTCACCACAGGAGGACACCTCGATTATCATACTCCCACAGACACATGGGATAAGCTCAATTACATGGGAATGGTAAAAATATCTGACCTTGTATTTAAAATAGCCGAATACCTCGCAAATTTCCCCGATAAACTGAAATTCAGGGAAGCAGGTCCTAAAATTGAAGTGAGCAGAACAATGAGGAGCAGAGGCGTAACGCTTGGCATAATGCCGGATTTTGCAGGAAATGTAAAAAACGGCCTGAGAGCAGACTTTGTCTCACCCGGGAGACCGGCAGCCCTTGGTGGCATGAAAAAAGGCGATATCATAATTTCAATCAACGGTAAGTCTGTAAGCAACATCCAGGATTATATGTACAGGATGGGCCAGCTAAAGCACGGTCAGACAATCAGTGTGGAGGTTTTGAGAAACGGCTTAAAACAGGTCCTTGTGATACAACTATGATTAATTTGCGTCAGATACAGAAAAAACCTGTATAATGAAAAAACACTTTTTATGGTTTTTTGCTTTCCTTATTACATTATTTGCAGCTTATTACCAGCGTAAAACTGGACCCACCTATCCGAAAAGCATCAAAGTGACGCTTAATGAAAGGACCTGCCTTCTTAAGCTTACCAGAAGCCTTAGTCTTGATAAACGTCCTGAGGTGAAGCTCGGCATTAAAGAAACTGCAATCAGTGCCAGACTTTATTACAAGAGGTTCAATACAGGGGATGATTACCGGGAAAGTGAGTTTATCTACAGAGTCTATCCGGTAAAATCATTTATAATGAATAAGATATTCAAAATAAACGAAGACAGGGGATTCTTCGCGGAAGTACCTGAACAACCTGCTGCCGGAAAACTTCAATACTATATCAGGATTACCGATTCTAAAGGTACGATCACACTATTTAAAGAAAATCAGGTCGTGATAAGGTTTAAAGGTACTGTTCCTGGTTATATTCTGGCTCCGCATATTATTTTCATGTTCCTGGCCATGTTCTTTTCGACACTGGCCGGACTTATTTGCATTGCAGGTCTTCCGCAGTACAAGAAGTTCTCCATCTGGACACTCGTACTCCTCATAACCGGAGGATTTATATTTGGCCCCGTAGTCCAGAAGTTTGCTTTCGGAGATTGGTGGACAGGTGTCCCGTTCGGTTGGGACCTGACAGACAATAAAACAATAATTGCAGTATCATTCTGGATATTGGCAGTGGCAGTGAACAGGAAGAAGGAAAGGCCGGCATTTACAGTTCTGGCTGCAGTTGTACTGCTGATCGTCTTTTCCATTCCTCATAGTCTTTTTGGTTCTCAGTTTAATTATGAATCGGGACAGGTAACACAGGGATTTATGCTTGCCTTTTTTCAGATTTCTCAAAAAAATCTTAAATTGAGTGCAGCATTAATAATTCACCCGCGTCTTTTAAGTGAAAAAAGATTTAAAGCGTGGGTGCAGCATCTCAGATAAAAACAAGTCATTATTTAAGAATGGCAAATGTAGAAGCGGCATTCAGAAACCTACACCAGGATTTATTGGACGGGTGTAAGGCAGGCGACCAGAAGGCACAGTTTCAGATTTACAAGTTGTACTACAAAGCAATGTACAACACAAGCCTGAGAATTGTGAACGACAATATGGAAGCCGAAGATATAATGCAGGAATCGTTCCTGTCGGCCTTTGAAAAAATTGATACGTATTCAGGAACAGTGAGTTTCGGAGCCTGGTTAAAAAAGATAGTCATAAACAGGTCACTCGATGCACTGAGCCGCAGGAAAGCGATCTTTGAAGATATTGATTCTCATACAGGTCTCAGGGACGAGAGCAATGATGACATAGCCAGGAATGAAGAAACGGATGTCAGGGTTGAAGAAGTAAAAGAAGCAATAAACAAGCTTCCCGATGGCTACAGGATCATTCTCTCACTTTACCTGCTTGAAGGTTATGATCATGATGAGATTGCTGAAATACTTTCAATATCAAGCAGTACTTCACGATCACAGCTTTCAAGGGCAAAACAGAGGCTGTTGGAGGAGTTGAAGAATAAATGAAAAATTTAAAGGTCATG
Organism: uncultured Bacteroidales bacterium; assembly: GCA_963789985.1. Lineage (GTDB taxonomy): Bacteria > Bacteroidota > Bacteroidia > Bacteroidales > VadinHA17 > LD21. The sequence goes on from CAWBNA010000019.1 coordinate 740,090, forward strand.
AAAACCATAGAAGAAATAATAAGGAGCAACAAGGACTTTTTTGACGAAGCGGAGCCGTCAGAAGGACACATGGAGAGATTCAGCAGAAAGCTGAATGTGAAGTTTTCACTTCAGACAGTCAAGAGAAGCATCGTTCCATACCTGCTGAAAGCGGCAGTTGTGACACTGCTTGTCACATTGTCGTCACTCTGGACCTATGATCATTTCCTAAGACCGGGAAGGAACAGGATGACACTTGGCCAGGTTTCACCACAGTATAAAGAGGTTGAAAATTACTACGTTCATCAGGTTAACATTATGGAAAATGAGGTCGTAAATACCGACCTAAATAATAACCCCAAAGAAAAGCAGATGCTTCTTACAGAAATGAAAAGCATGGATTCAGTATATGTTCAGCTGCAGAAAGAGCTGAAAGCAAATCCCAATGATGAGCGCATAATAAACGCAATGATCGAACACTATCAGACCAAACTGGACCTGATGACTTATATAGTCAACCAGCTTAAGGGAATAAAGAATGAAAATAAAAAAAGTACTCAAAATGAAAAATCAACTTTATAAAACGGGGACTACTCTTATTGCAGCTCTTTTACTTGCAGCATCAGCATCCGCACAGCCGGCAGTGAAGGAATTCCATAAGGAGTACACCGCCGGTCCCAATACAACGCTTGATATCAGTAACAAGTACGGCGATGTGACAGTCGAAACCTCAGATCAGAACCAGGTGGTCATCAATGTCAAAGTGAAAGTTGAAATGCCCAACAAGGAAAGAGCTGAAAAACTTTTAAGCTATATTGATGTCCAGTTCTCTGAAAATGACAACACAATCTCAGCAAAGACAATCATTGATGAAAAATTCAGTTTTTCAGGATGGGGAGGAGAATCAAGAAGGTTCAGCATTGACTATACCGTTAAAATGCCTTCCCGCATAAATTTCACACTTGCAAACCGCTACGGGAACACTGACCTTGATGAGATAAGCGGGCTCGTAAAACTTGATATAAAATATGGCAACCTTACTGCCGATAAGTTTTCCAGGGGAAATGACAAGCCGATTAATTACATAAGTCTTGCCTATGGTAAAGCTATTATCAGAGCGGCAGGCTGGCTTGATATTTATTCAAGATACGCTGGAGAATTTGAAATCGACAAGAGCGAGGCTCTTCTTCTCGATTCAAAATATTCGAAAATAGAGATAGGTGAAACCAGTTCGATAGTCGGTGAATCAAAATACGATAATGTACGCATCGAAAGAATAAACAACCTTGTGCTTGATGCCGGCTATTCAGATATAAATGTCGGGACACTGAACAGAAAGCTCAAATTCGACGGCGGATATGGCTCCTTTTCTGTCGACAGGATCCCTGCAGGCTTCGAATCTGTTGAGTCTGACACAAAGTACATAGGTGTAAAGCTTGGCATAGACAATGAAGCAAGTTATCAGCTTGATGCAAAACTGTCATACGGCAGTCTGAAATTTAACGAGGACAATTTCCAAAATCAGAAAAGGATAGTAGAAAACAACTCCAGCGAAACTACGGGAATTGTCGGGAAGGAAACATCCCCTTCCGCAAGGGTAAGCATCAATGCCACTTATGGCAGCGTAAAACTCTATTGACACTGTAAAAGGCCTACAAATCCATTTCGACAACGGTAATACCTGACCCTCCTGAATCAATATGTTCGTCGCGGAATGACCTGACTACACCAACAGTTGCCAGGTATTCCCTTACCAGCTGGCGGAGGATACCGTTTCCTTTGCCATGAAGGATCCTCAAATCACGGTGCCTCACAATCAATGCATCATCAATAAAATTCCGGACAACCTCAACTGCTTCCTCTCCCCTCATGCCCCTTATATCAATCTCGGGCTTGAAATTCTTTTTTCTTTCTTCCACTGCCGGATCGGTTTCATATGTCTGACGCACTGTTTTTAAACTCTTTGCAAGTTCTGCCCTGCTGATCTTTTCAAGCCTGTTTACCGGAACATGGAACCTCAGGCTGCCGGCATCAATCTGGGCCATCTGACCTTCAATCTTCACAATTTCACCGGCAGCCATGGTGTCGGTCATCCTTACCGCATCTCCGGGCTTTAAAGGCTTTGTGTCCTTCTGGGGAATTTCCTTCTTCTTTCTTGCAAGCTCCGGCCTGGTTTTGCTGATCTTCAGATTAAGCCGTTCAACCTTGGCCTCAGCCTGAGTCTCAACCGGCTTAACCAGGTCAATTACAGTGTTCTTAAACTCTTCAAGCTGCTGCCTGGCATCCTTTGTCTTTTCTTTTTCAGCCTGCGACTCCCTGATTTGACGGATCGTATTTTCAATCATCCTGTTTGACTCATTGAGAAGTGACTGGGCTTCGTCTTTCGCCTTTGAAATTATTTCTTTCCTGACATTTCTGGCTCCGGCTATCTCATTTTCATACTCTTCCATCAGCTCCTCCAGCCTTTTTTCCTGCTGTCTGATGTTTTGTCTCTTTTCTTCCCAGTACCTTTTGTCGCGAGCTATATCCTTCAGGTGCCTGTCGTAATTAATGTTTTTGACTCCTGCCTTTTCAGAAGCTGCTTTAAGTATCTCTTCTGGCAGCCCTATTTTGCGGGCAATTTCAAAGGCGAAGGAGCTTCCGGGCTTGCCAATGCTTAGCCGGAATAACGGCTGCATCAGGTGATTATCGAACAGCATTGCGCCGTTTGTAAGACCTTCGTTAAGCGAAGCGTAATGCTTCAGATTTGTATAGTGCGTGGTAATTACACCGAATGTCCCCGATTTATTAAGTTCGCCAAGAATCGCTTCCGCAATAGCTCCTCCAAGCATTGGTTCAGTGCCCGTTCCGAACTCATCGATAAGGACCAGAGTAACCGGGGAACCATGTTTTACAAAATACTTCATGTTAATCAGATGCGAACTGTAAGTGCTAAGGTCATTCTCGATACTTTGCTCATCGCCTATGTCAATGAAAATATCCTTGAAAATACCGGACTCCGAACCTTCGCCTACCGGGATAGTGAAACCACACTGAAGCATATACTGCAGCAATCCCACTGTTTTAAGGCAGACTGATTTCCCGCCTGCATTCGGCCCTGATATAAGGATTATACGGTCCTTTTCATTGAGAATGATATCAAGCGGAACAACCTTCCTGCCGGGGATCTTGCGGAAACTCAGTTCGAGAAGGGGATGCACGGCTTTTCTCCAGAAAATTCCGGGCTTATCTGAAATTGCAGGCTTGATTGATCCAAGCTGATTGCCAAGCATGGCTTTTGCCCTTATGAAATCGATCTCCCCGAGGAAAGAGTTTGATTCCATGAGATCGTCAATATAAGGTCTTATATCATCTGCAAATGATGTAAGTATCCTTACGATCTCCCTCTTCTCCTCATATTCAAGCTCCACGATCTCATTGTTTATGCCGACAATCTCCTCAGGCTCAATAAATACTGTTTTTCCTGATGCAGACTGGTCATGGATCAGTCCCCTTATTTTTCTCTTGTCGAACGAATTTACCGGAATGACCCCTCTTCCGTTGCGTACAGACGCAACGGTGTCGGGATCAACAATCCCCTCCGCCTGCGCCTGTTTAAGTACAGAATTAAGCCTTTTTGAGACAAGGATGTTCTTGGCAGCAATTTCATTCCGTATTTCTTTAAGCTTAGGAGAAGAGTTATCCTTAATGTTTCCGTTTTTGTCGATTATCCTGTCAGCAGCATCAATTACATAAGGGTAAACTTTCACTTTCCCACAGATCGATTTAAGAAAAGTGTAACTGCTCTCTTCCTTCTTTTTAAAGAAATTTATGATTGCCCTTACAGTTTCAAGTGACCTTTTCATGTCAAAAACTTCATGTACATCCGGGAACGCTCCTTCCACCCTGATCTTTTTCAGACAACCGGATATCTCATAATAATGTTCCGAAGGGAAATTATCTTCAAACCTCAACAATTGCTGAAATTCATATGTTGCTGAAATCGCTGAATGTATGAATTCAATATCAGCATGAAGTGCCATGCTGCCTGCGATTTCTTCTCCCATCGGGCTCAGACAGTTGCCTGCCACAAGGCTTCTTATTTTATCGAAGCCTGACTTCTCTTCAAAATTATCAGGGTAAATCACCGTACTGTTATGATTTTATTTTAAAATGATGAAGAAATAATGTGATTACATTACGGCACAAAAATATTTTGAACGAATTAAAGCAAATACTAACCAATTGGCCTTCCCTGCATTTCAATGCTGAGATTATCATTTGTCTTTAATTATTCTCCTTTATCGTTAATGCCTTTCATCGACAATTGAATCCGCTTCCTGTTTATATCCACATCCAGCACCTTTACCATCACATGCTGATGCAGCTTTACAACTGCAGAAGGATCACTTACATAGGTGTTGCTCATGTTCGATATATGAACCAGACCATCCTGCTTTATTCCAATGTCTATAAAGGCTCCGAATTTTGTAACATTTGTTACAATTCCCGGGACAACCATCCCGGGAACCAGGTCTTCCATCGAATGAATATCAGCAAAACTGAACTCTTTTATCAATGACCTGGGATCCCTTCCCGGCTTTGAAAGCTCTTCCATAATATCCTTCAGTGTGGGCAACCCGACAGTTGCAGTTATATACTTCTGAAGATTTATTTCATTCCTTTTGTTATCATTGACCATAAGCTCCCTGATATCACATCCGAGATCCTTCGACATTTCTTCCACAACGTGATAGCTTTCAGGGTGGACTGCGCTCGAATCGAGTGGATTCTCAGCATTTCTGATCCTGAGAAATCCGGCGCTTTGCTCGAATGCCTTCGGCCCCATCCTTTTGACATTCAGAAGCTCTTTACGCGACCTGAAAGGTCCGTTACTGGTCCTGTAATCAATAATATTCTGAGCTACCTGAGGCCCAAGTCCTGAAACATATGTAAGAAGATGCATGCTTGCAGTGTTGACCTCGACACCGACATTATTGACACAGCTCACCACAATATCGTCAAGGGTACGCTGAAGTTTCTGCTGGTCAACATCATGCTGGTACTGGCCGACGCCAATCGACTTCGGGTCGATCTTTACCAGCTCCGCGAGCGGATCCATAAGCCGCCTGCCGATTGATACCGCGCCACGCACAGTTACATCATAGTCGGGGAACTCATCGCGGGCCACCTTCGATGCTGAGTATATTGATGCTCCCGCTTCGCTGACCACAAAAACCTTAATATCCCCGTCGAGCTTGATCCATTTAATAAAATCCTCTGTTTCACGGCTCGCAGTGCCGTTCCCGATTGCTATTGCTTCAATCTTGTACGCATTAACAAGCGACAGTATCTTCTTAACAGACAGAGCAGTCTCATTTTGCGGAGGGTGAGGGTATATTGTTTCATTGTGCAACAGAGTCCCCTGACGGTCGAGGCAGACTACCTTGCATCCGGTCCTGAAGCCGGGATCGATTGCGAGAACATTCTTTTCTCCGAGAGGGGAAGCAAGAAGAAGCTGACGCAGGTTGCCGGCGAATACTCTTATTGCCTCATCATCTGCTTTTTCTTTGGAAATGTTCCTGAATTCGGTCTCCATCGAGGATGAAAGAAGCCTTTTCCAGCTGTCTTTTATTGCATTCCCCACGAGATCAGATGAAGCATTCTTTCCTTTAATGAATATCCTGTTCAGAATGTCGAGTGCGTCCTCATCCGGAGGTGCGATTGAAAGCCTGAGAAATCCCTCTTCTTCTCCCCTTCTCATTGCAAGAAGCCTGTGAGAGGGACATTTCCTGAGTGGTTCGGACCAGTCGAAATAATCGCTGAATTTAATCCCATCCTGCTCCCTGCCTTTAATTATTTTTGAAAAGATGAAAGATTCCTTTTCATAAAGCCGCCTCATTTGCCTCCGGGCATTTTCATCCTCACTTATCCACTCGGCAATAATATCACATGCTCCTTCCAATGCATCCCTGACTGAAGCAACATTTTCAGTCAAAAACCCTTCAGCCTTAAGGCTTGGATCGCTCTCCTTCTGTTCCAGAATGATTGAAGCAAGTGGTTCAAGCCCCTTCTCCCTGGCAATAGTGGCCCTTGTCCGACGCTTCGGCCTATATGGGAGGTAGATATCTTCCACTTCTGCCAAAGTCAAGGCATTTTCAATCCTTTCCTTCAGTCCGGGAGTCATTTTGTCCTGCTCCTCAATAGATTCAATGATTCTCCCGCGACGAGCATCAAGCTCTTTCAGACGCTCATATTCTTCCTTTATATGCATAAGCATAACCTCATCAAGGCTTCCGGTCATTTCCTTCCTGTACCTGCTTATAAATGGTATTGTTGCACCGTCGTCAAGAAGCCTGAGAGTGTTTTCCACCTGCCATTCATGAAATCCCAGCTTTCTCGCTATAAGCTCAATATGCCTGTCTGCACTCATGATGTATTATGTAATTGCTTAAAATTAAGGAAACTATATTATTTTTATTCCACATAAAGTACAAGCCCTTTAAGGTATTCGCCTTCTGGATGATAAATATTGACAGGATGATCGGGGGGCTGGCTCACCTGGTGCAAAATCCTTACCTTCCGTCCTGTATTTGCTGCAGCGGCGAAAACCGATTTCCTGAAATTCTCACGTGTCACAATCTGCGAACACGAGAAAGTGAATATTATCCCTCCAGGCCTGATTTGTTCAATTACTTTAATATTTAACCTTTTATACCCCTGAAGGGCATTCCCCAGTACTTTTGTATGCTTTGCAAAAGCAGGAGGATCGAGAATTATCAGGTCATATTTGCCTTTGATGTCATTGAGATATTCAAAGGCATCGGCCTGGAATGATTTGTGCCGGGGATCGTCCCCGAAATTTAGCCTGATGTTTTCATCCGCCAGCTCAATTGCAGAAGCTGAACTGTCAACTGTATGGACAAGGTCAGAATCTTTCATGGCATAGACGGAAAAACCTCCGGTGTACCCAAACATGTTAAGTACATTTCTTCCTTTTGTATATTTCCCGAGAAGTTTTCTGTTTTCTCTTTGATCAATGAAAAAGCCGGTTTTTTGACCGGTTGTCCAGTCAATCCTGAATCTATATCCATATTCATTCACAATGACAGGTTCTGACTTTCCATAAAGGAATTCATTTACTCCTGTCACTCCGGACATATGAGGCAGTGTATCTTTGCTTTTATCGTAGACAGCAATCACTTTTTCTCCAAGAAGCTCCCTGATTATTGAAGTAATTTCCGTTCTCATCCTGTACATACCGATCGAATGCATCTGAATCACAACCACACCATTATAATAATCAGCTATGAGCCCGGGCAGATTATCCCCTTCCCCGTAAATCAGCCGGAAAACATTAACAGAAGGGTTGCCGATTATGCCAATTGATTTTCTGTATTCAAGAGCTTTTTTAATCTGTTCCCTGAAGAACCGGGCATCGGGCTCCCTCTCTTCAAAGGTCAGGATCCTGACCGCTATAGAGCCTGGCTGGTAGTGGCCTGCTCCGAGAAATGCTTCCTTGTTGTCGTAAACATATACAATATCACCTTCAACAGGAGTCCCATAGATTTTCTTTATTGCTCCGGAGAATATCCACGGATGGAGCCTCCGAACCGACTGTTCCTTTCCTGATTTAAGGACTATCTTGATTTTCTGCACAGTATTATGGCTCGTGTTAATGAGTAAAATTAATGAACCAGTTATTTTTTAACATAAGAATCGAGTCGTGGATGTAAATCCGAATTCCCATCCATAAGTTTCCTATAAATCTGATGGCACACCCAGGCGTCTGTCGCAGCATAAACCTGCTGGGCTTCGGTAAGCTGATCGGCTTCCCAGTTGGTCACTTGCTGTCGTTTCGAAATCCTGAATCCGAGAATTATTGCTGTAAGCTTCTTGAGTCCGGAACACTGAATGCCAAAATCCTTCACAAATTTCTGAAGGTCGATGAAGCCTCCCGGAGAGAATTTCTTAACACTTCTCAGAAACCTTAAGTCATCATGCACCGCCACCCCTGCCTTGATGACATCAGGATTTGCAAGAAGGTCTGCGAGTTCCGGAGGAAAGCCGATCTTGTTTACCCTTATGAGGCATGCCAGGTTCTCATTGGCAAGCTGCACAAGCGATACTTTATTTTTTCTTCCTTTTCTGAATGATGGTCTGGTCTCGGTATCAAAGCCCAGAACATCCGAACCGAGAAGCCGGGGGAAATTATTCCTGAAGGTGCCGATATCTTCTACGACTACAATTTCACCTTTGAACCACGACAAATCACATTTTTCAATATCCTCTGAGGTTATCGATTCCGGATATTTGTTATTTACCATTTTTCCCTGAAATCTTTTTGCCGGCGCGAGATAAACCAATCCGACCTGTCCTTATCGTCTGGCCTCTTGTTATCTTCTTCAATTTTTCCTATCTCTTCGCCTGAATAAATAAATTTATGGATAGCCCTCATTGCGTTTGTCAGCTTCTGCCCCCAGAAATTCTCAAAGTTCATCCTGCATTCCCATACAGCGTCGTTCATCACTTCCCGGGTACCGGTCTGATAAAGAAGCAGGAAATCCTTGAGATCCTGATAAATATCAGCCATGTTTTCAGAAAGGCTTGAGGTGACAGGTCCTTCCGATTCGTTTATCTTTTCATCAAAAACCTCCATGTAGTCATCTGCAGTTCCAAATTTCTCCCTGAATGAATCATGAATACGGAACCAGTCCGTTTCGGTTACAAACTTTTCGTTGCCGTTTTCAAAAAAAGGTTCGAGTGCCGGAAGTAGCGATGCTTTAAGATAAAGGTACGGGAGTATACGCTGAAGGATATTAAGCATCTCTTCTCCCTTTATCTCTGAAGCATGCTCTGCGTATTTGCAGAACTCGTTGGCAGCAGCAACAAAGTCGACTACATTTCTTGAATAAACCGGATCGGACTTTTTATCCATTTTCCGTTAATTTGAGTGCAAAATTAGACAATTTTATTTGGAATTGAACCAGGGAAAAAGAATTGTCCTTCGGTTTAAGGTTCCCTGTTTACAGTCACTTTGAAAACAGATCCGGTTCCCTCCACGACAAAAGATGATCCGCATCTGTAATGATCTTGTTGTGATCGAGAAGCCACCTGAGCACCTTTATCACTTTGTCCTCAGGATAGTTTATTCTGGGGACAAGATCTCTCGGATCGCATTTCTCTTTTACAAGGATCTCCTTAATTTCATCAAGGATCAGGTCGAACTCATACTTGCTCAGGTCAAGCTCATTCCTTTCGCGGCATACATCGCATATCCCGCACCTGTCCGATTCTTCTCCAAAATAATCCAGAAGGATCACCGAACGGCAACGGTTTTTCGCTTCAGCGTAATCGATCATCTTGTCGAGCCTGTAGAGGTATTTTTCCCGTACGTGGAGGTAATTGTCGGGAGAGATCATAAGCGCTTTTCTTACAAGGCGCTCTTCCGTGAAAATTACAAGTGCCGTCCTTTTGCCGGGAATATACCTTATTATATTCATTGAAGAGAGCTTGACGAGATACTGATAAACGGTATCCCTGGTAACAGCCGCCTTCTTCGCAAGGGATTCCTCATTGATTGCCACAAATTCAGTGAACATACCTGTGTATGACCGGAGCAGAAGCTTTATAAAACCGTCGAATGATTCATTTGCAACCTGGAACTTGTAAAGATCATCACGGCCTACCACAAAATGGACCCTGGACGGATTATTAATCTCTTCAGTAAACTCCACATACCCCTCTCTCTGGAGGAATGACAGGCAGTTGAACGTCTCGATGACCGGAAGCCTGAAACGCGAGACAAAATCTGCCATGCTGAAATCAAACACATTATCCTTACCGGCTCCATATGGCACCTGAAGATAGTTACAAAGAGCCTCGTAAACATCCTTTATTTTCTCGAGAGGCGGAAATTTTTGCCTCAGCGATTCATTCAGACGGTTTTTATCTGACGGTGAATAAAGCAGCACCGCCCATGAAGGTTTATTGTCGCGTCCGGCCCGGCCGCTTTCCTGGAAATAGTTTTCGATTGAATCGGGTATGTCCCAGTGAATTACAAATCGCACATCGGGTTTATCTATGCCCATGCCAAAAGCGTTTGTCGCCACAATTACTCTTGTCTCATCCGATGACCATGATTTCTGCTTCTTATCCCTGAGTTCATCCGAAAGTCCGGCATGGTAAAAATCTGCACTCACACCATTCTCAGCAAGTATCTCCGCGACTTCCCTGCAACGCTTTCTGCTCCTGACATACACTATGCCGCTGCCTTTAACGCTACGGACTGTTTTTACAAGGTAGGTGCTTTTTTCCTCCACCTGCCTGACCAGATATGATATATTTTTCCTGACAAAGCTTGTCCGCAACACATTCTTCTCCCTGAATTCCAGCCTGTTCATAATATCCTCGATCACCTGGGGTGTTGCAGATGCAGTAAGCGCAAGGAACGGGACTTTATCGGAAATAAGGTTGCGAAGGGATGCTATTTTAAGATATGAAGGCCGGAAATCATAGCCCCAATGTGATATGCAATGAGCTTCATCCACAGCAACAAGAGACAGGTTAAGCCGACCTGCTTTTGCCTGGAATATCTGTGTTGAAATTCTTTCAGGTGAAATATACAGGAATTTATAATCTCCGTAAATTGAGTTTTCAAGGGCAATATCGATTTCTTCCCTTGACATTCCGGAATGAATTGCAATCGATTTTATTTCTAGGCTGTTAAGACGGTTAACCTGTTCCTTCATCAGGGCTATAAGAGGAGTAATGACAAGACAGATACCTTCGGCTGCAAGGGCAGGTACCTGAAATGTTATCGATTTGCCACCACCAGTAGGCATAAGGCCGAGTGTATCCCTCCCCTCCTCTGCAACAGATCTGATAATCTCTTCCTGAAGCGGCCTGAAGGTGGTAAATCCCCAGTATTTGGTCAATACCTGCCTGTAAGGTTCAATGTTCATGCCTTCCTGTAGTATATACAAATGTAAGAACTGTAAGTCAATTATCAGAAACCATTCAGGAATAACCTTCAGGTTAAGTAATTCTTTCTGTACAGTTTAAAATATTTTAATAACCAAAAAGGACACTGGGTAAAAACAAAGCTCGTAAAGTAAACGGTAAGTTGTTGTTGCACAGTGATTCACTGAGAGCCAATTGATCCACAAAGACTAATTATATAGTAACTCTTTAGTAATCTGTGCTTCTCTGTGTCTATGGGTGCAATTTCTTTTTTACTTTGCGAACTTAGAGGTCAAAGGTTTCATAATTTTCAGCCACTCTTTGGGATTCGTCATTTGATCAACATTAAACTTCAAAGGTGGCCCATCAAAATCAGTCTCCCCTGCATGGCTTTTATAAGAAGGTTAAAATAAAAAACTTGTTTTTCAGAGTGCTGTTTTTTTTCGTAATTTTGCCCAGCAAAAACCAAATGAAACAGACAATGTCATTTATCGACGATAAGATATTATATGAAGGACTGACATTCGATGATGTATTGCTGGTCCCTGCATACTCCGAAGTTCTTCCCCGCGAAGTTGACATCAGCTCAATGTTTACCAGGAACATCCGGATTAACACTCCAATCATCTCAGCAGCAATGGATACCGTCACCGAAGATGAACTTGCAATCGCCATAGCAAGGGAAGGAGGCATCGGTGTAATCCATAAAAACATGTCGATCGATAAACAGGCTGCTCAGGTGAAAAGAGTTAAGAGGGCTGAAAACGTGATGATCTTCGACCCTATTACTATCAGTCTGAATGCAACGGTCGCTGAAGCTGTGAACCTGATGACTGAATACGGCATAGGAGGAATTCCGGTCATTGACGAAAACGGCATCCTGAAAGGCATTGTCACAAACAGGGATCTGAGGTTCGAGCATAACTACAAGAAGAAGATAACAGAAGTTATGACAACCAACCTCATCACCACAAATCATCAGACAAACCTCGAGGCTGCAGCCAGGATACTTCAGAAGCATAAGATTGAAAAACTGCCAATGGTGGATGAAACAGGCAAGCTGATCGGTCTCATAACATATAAGGATATTACAAAAGCAAAGGACCGCCCCGACTCATGCAAGGATGAAAAAGGAAGACTGAGGGTCGCAGGCGCCGTAGGGATTGCTGCCGATACGCTGCAGCGCACGGAAGCGCTTGTCAATGCAAATGTCGATGCAATTGCAATTGATACGGCTCACGGACATACAAAAGGCGTGATTAAGATCTTACGGGAAATAAAGAGAAACTTCCCTGGAACCGACATCATTGCTGGAAATATAGGAACTGCCGAGGCAGCAAAAAAACTTGCCGATGAAGGAGCAGATGCTCTTAAAGTCGGAATCGGCCCGGGGTCAATATGCACCACACGTATCGTTGCCGGTGTTGGCATTCCACAGCTTTCAGCTATTTATAACGTAGCTAAAGCTGTTGAGGGATCAGGGATCCCCGTGATTGCCGACGGAGGAATAAGATACTCAGGTGATATAATAAAAGCACTTGCCGCCGGTGCAGATTCAATTATGGCAGGATCACTCTTTGCAGGAGTTGAGGAATCACCCGGAGATACAATAATATATAACGGAAGGAAATTCAAGTCCTACCGCGGAATGGGCTCAATTGAAGCTATGCAGATGGGCTCCAAGGACCGCTATTTTCAGGATGTTGAAGAAGATATACGCAAGCTTGTTCCTGAAGGTATTGCTGCAAGAGTGCCATACAAGGGAACCCTGGCGGAAGTTATCTACCAGATGACCGGAGGACTTAGAGCAGGAATGGGATATCTCGGAGCTAAGAACATCTCCATCCTTAAAAAGGAGGGAAAGTTTGTCAGAATTACAAATTCCGGAATAATAGAAAGCCATCCCCATGATGTTACAATAACCAGGGAATCACCTAATTACAGCAGGAAGTCATTCGAATAACGGATCTCAGGAAATATTAGATGAAGATCAGATCCCTTCTTTTTACATCAGCGTTAGTGCTGTATAATCTGACTCTCTGTCAGTCTCAGGAACCTGACAAAAGGATACTAATGAATGTTGCAGGCAGGGATGTCGAAGAGGGTGAATTCATAAGGATGTACAATAAAAGCCTTGATCCCGGCAATAAAGATGATCTGCCGGATTATCTGGGACAATTCATTAATTTCAAGCTCAAGGTTGCCGATGCCATTGCAGAGGGATTTGACACAACAAAAGCTTTCAGGGATGAGCTTCACGGTTACAGGGAACAATTGGCCCAAAGCTATCTGACAGATAACGACATAAAGCAGAAATACCTGCACAGCGCATACGACCGGACGCTTTCAGAAATAAATGCATCACATATTCTAATAAAATGCAAGCCTGATGCTGCTCCGGCAGATACACTTAAAACATATAACAAGGCAATGGGATTAAGAGAGAGGGTAATTAACGGAGAACCTTTTGAAAGTGTTGCCCGTTCGGAATCAGATGACAAATCAGCATCCCAGAATGGCGGCAACCTTGGCTATTTTACAGCTTTTCAAATGATAAAACCTTTCGAGGACACAGCTTACTCCCTTAAGCCCGGCATGATTTCAATGCCTGTCAGAACCCAGTTCGGGTATCATATAATACGGGTGAATGACATCAGGCCTTCCAGGGGTAAAGTTAAGGTTGCACATATTATGATAGCTGCTCCTCCCGGATCGGACGATAAAAGAATTCAAAAAGCCAGGGAGGAAATTGACAGCATCTATCTGAAGCTTAAAAGCGGTGTTCCCTTCCGTGAACTTGCATCAAAGTATTCAGATCATAAAGAATCGGCAGAAAGAGGAGGAGAACTTGACTGGTTCGGTGCAGGTGAAATCATTGGTGATTTTTCGGAGGCTGCGTTTTCCATAAAGGATACAGGAGAATATACAAAACCTGTGAGAACAATATATGGATACCATATTATCAAGTTACTGGGAAAGAAACCTCCTCTTTCCTATGAAGAATCAAAACCATATCTTGAAAGCAAAATAAACCAGATGTATCTGACCTCACTCGGGAAGAAATCCTTTACAGCGAAGCTGAAAAAGGAATACAATTTTGTCGTAAACCAGCGTGTACATGATTGGTTCGTTAATAATACCGATACCCTCATCATGCAGGGAAAGTCGGTCTACAACAGAAGGAAGTTGCCATCTGGCGATATATATTCATTTGCTGATCAGCATTTTAAAGCTAAAGACTTTGCCGGACTGATTGAAAAGGGAGGGAGACATGTTGTATCAGATGATCCTTTAAAGTTCATTGATCTTACTATTGAATCAGCGTCAAATGATCAGATCAACAGTTATGAAAATTCGATCCTTGAAAAGAAATATCCCGATTTCCGTTACCTGATGAATGAATTCCACAACGGCATCCTGCTGTTTGATATTTCTTCCGAAAAGGTATGGAACAAGGTCCAGCAGGATACGGTCGGATTGCTTAATTATTACAACAGCCACAGGGATGATTTCAGACAGGAAAAAAGCACTAATGCGAAAAGTTCTTCTGAAGCTTTGCCGTTGCCCTTCAGCGAAGTGCAGGGAGATGTGATTTCACGTTATCAGGACCTGCTCATGGATGAATGGGTAAAGCAATTAAAGGAAAAATATGTCGTTAAGGTTGACAGTACAGTACTGGATGAAGTGAAGAAAAGGTTAAGCCATGAATAAAAAGATAACTATTCTGTTGCTGCTTTCAGTTATTACTGCATGCAACACAAGGGAAAAACAGGTAAAACGCGTGGCAATAGCCCAGGCTGGTGCCAGACAGCTCTATTACGATGAAATCCCGCCTCAGTTGAAGGCAGAATTTTCTGCAGGAGACAGCACTACGCTGATCAATAATTATATAAATAAGTGGGCCAAAAGAGAACTGGTTTTCCAGAAAGCTAAGGAAAATATTTCTCCCGAATTGAGGAATGAAATTGAAAAGCAAGTTGATGAAACACGGGTTGACCTCATTGTCTATGAGTACCAGCAGCAGATGATGCTTGAAAAAATGGATACCGTAATTACAGATGACGAACTGCAAAAATATTATACCGCTAATCCAAACACCTTTGCACTTACATCTAATATTGTAAAGGCACTTTTCATAAAACTCCCTTTGGAAACTCCAAACATCTACAGGATCAGGACTCTTATAAGGTCAACAAAGCAGAAGGATATGCAGGAGCTTGAGAGCCTTTGTTATCAGTTTGCAGAGAAATACGATGATTTTGGCGAAGAATGGGTTACGCTGGACAGGATTTCACTTGAACTTAACAAGGAGATCATCGACCAGGAGAACTTTCTGAGGAAAAATAAATATTATGAATCTGCAGATTCTTCATCGCTCTGTCTTCTTGAAATAATTGATTACAAGCTAAGGGATTCCCTTGCCCCTTTTGATTATGTGAAAGCAGATATAAAACGGATTATCTGGAACAACCGCCGGATCGAGTTCATCCAGAACCTTGAAAACGGCATATACAATGATGCACTTAAGAATAACGGATTTAAGACTTTTTGAAAATGAAAAGAATTTCAAAACCGGGTTTGCTGGCGGGAATAATACTTATATCATATATTTCGGCTGCAAAAGCACAAACGCTTGTCGAATCGATTGCTGCCATTGTAGGGAACGAAGTGGTATATCTTTCTGACGTGGAAAATGAAATAAACAATATGAAAATGAACGGCTCAAGAGCACCAGCGGATGAGCTGAAATGCTACGTTTTCCAGGAACTGCTTGTTTCAAAACTCTTTCTTGATCAGGCAAGGATCGACAGTATTAATGTCACTGATGATTCTGTTGAAGGGGATCTTAATATGAGGATGAACGATGCTATCAGGAGGGCCGGGAGCGAAAAAGCCCTTGAAACCTATTTTAAAAAAAGCATGATTGAAATAAGAAGAGACATAAGAAAGTCACTGGTCCAGCAGCAGATTATTTCTGAGGTACAGAATAATATTTCAAAGAATCTGACAGTAACCCCAAACGATGTGAAAAGGTATTACAATGCCATCCCCAGGGATAGTATTCCTGCCATACCTTCGAAGGTGCAGATCAGCCTTATCCAGCTTAATGCTCCCGGCAATGATGAGAACAAAGCGGCTGCACGCCAGAAGCTCCTTGATATAAGAAGCCAGATCCTTGCCGGAAAAAGCTTTAATGTGCTTGCAATTATGTACTCTGAAGATCCGGGGACAGCTGCAAGCGGCGGGGAGGTTGGATACAAGCTGAGGGGAGAGCTTGAAAAGGAATATGCCGACGTGGCCTTTAGCCTTACCCCAAACACCGTTTCAAAAATTGTGGAGACCAAGTACGGCTTCCATATCATACAATTGATTGACAGAAAAGGCGACCTTGTGAACACACGCCATATCCTGATAAGGCCCAAGGTAACTCCTGAAGAGTCAGAAAAGGCAATTTCCAAGCTCGACAGCATTGTGAACCTTATCAGGAAAGGCTCTGTTAAATTTGAAGATGCAGCATTGAAGTATTCCACTCACCTCGACAGCAAAGTTAACGGAGGCAAATTCGTCAGTACCGATCCTTCCCAGAGGATAACATGGTTTTCACTCGATGAACTTAGCAAGGAAATGTACATGAAGGTCAGGGATCTAAAAATCGGAGAGATTTCGGATCCTTTTAAAACCACAGACGAAAATGGGAATGTGGTTTTCAGGGTGGTAAGGCTTGATGATGAGATACCGGCGCACAGGGCAGATTTCAAGGATGATTACCAGTTCCTGTACAATGCGGCACTGATGTTCCAGAGGCAGCAGAAATACCAGGACTGGGTAAAGAAAAAGATAGAAACCACATATGTCAAAATAAGCGACGAATTCAAAACTTGCAAATTTCTTGAACAGGGATGGTTAAAATAGCATTCTTACGGAATCTGCATAATTTTTTGTCAATCAAGTTTTTAATTGCCGTCATTTCAGTTTTGTTTTCCGCCGGAAGAGTGTTTTGCCAGGATCAAACCGAAGAAAGGGCTGGAAAAAAGAAAATTGAAATACTGCATTCTTCTGAAGGCATAGAGGAAGTTGAAGCATCAACCGGGAAAAAGATTACACGGCTTATGGGGGATGTCAGGATCAAGCATAATGAGATATTCATGAACTGCGACAGCGCACATTTTTATACTGAGTATAACCAGATAAAAGCTTACAGTAAAATAAATATCAACCAGGGGGATACCCTTCACCTGAAAGGTGATAGTCTTTTTTATGACGGAGGCATTGAGGATGCTTCGGTAGACGGGAATGTCGAATTAATAGATAAAGAAACCCATCTGTTCACAAATTCAATAAAGTACGACGTTGCAAACAAGGTAGCGAGATACAACGATCATGGAAGGATAATCAACGGCAAAAATACCCTTACAAGCATTATCGGTATTTATTATATTTCAGAAAACCTTTTCCATTTTAAGGACAGCGTGAAAATTGTAAATCCCGATTATGTAATGACAGCCGATACAATGGATTATAATTCCAAATCAGAGATTGCTTTTTTTACAGGACCTTCAGAAATGAAAGGAGATAGTCTGTACCTCTATTGTGAAAAAGGCTGGTACGACACCAAAAATGATGTGTCGCGGATATGGAAAAATGCCGTTATCAACAACAGGCTGCAGGTGATAAAGGGAGATTCAATGTTCTATGACGGCCCGACCGGATACGGTGAATCATTCATGAATACAACCATCACCGACACAACCAATAATATAATTGTCAAAGGTAATTATGCGTGGTACTATAAAAAACCCGAAAAATTCCTTGTCACAAAAAAGGCTCAGTTCATCCAGGTTTCCAAAAAGGACTCCCTTTTTCTCCACGCCGACACCATAAACTCAATAACTGCCACAGAAGCATCACTTAAGAAAGACTACAGGCTTTTGAAAGCATTCCATGGCTGCCGTATTTACAGCCAGGATCTGCAGGCCAAATGCGACTCCCTCTCCTATTCATTCAGGGATTCCGTTATAAGATTGTACAGGGATCCTGTAATCTGGTCAAAGGAAAACCAGCTTGTTTCTGATTCGATTGCAATCTTTACCAAAAACCGCCAGACCGACAGGATGGAACTTTATAATTCAGCCTTTGTTACAAGCCAGGTCGATAGCTTAAGGTTTAATCAGGTCAAAGGACGCTCTCTTACAGGTTTTTTCAAAAACAATGAATTGTACAAAATCGATATTAAGGGGAATGGGGAAACAATATATTATCTTCTTGACGGCGATCAGCTTGTTGGTGTGAACAGTGCAAAATGCGCACGGATTGAAATATTTGTTGATAAAGGCAAGATCACAGGGATAAATGAATATCAGAACCCCGAGGGAACAATAGATCCTCCCGGAAATGTTTCTCATAAATCAGTAAAGCTCGAGGGATTTAAATGGCTAGATCAGATCCGGCCAAAAGATAAGTCAGATATTTTTAGAAAGCCAGTTTATTTAGTAAATCCTCCTAATATTCATCCTCATTGAAAAAGAAGTCATCCTTACTTGGATAATCAGGCCAAATATCTTCAATGCCTTCATAAATATCTCCTTCATCCTCAATTTCCTGCAGGTTCTCTACAACCTCCATTGGGGCACCTGACCTAATGGCGTAATCGATAAGCTCATCCTTGGAAGCAGGCCATGGAGCATCTTCAAGTTTTGATGCTAATTCAAGTGTCCAGTACATTTTCCAGGCTAATTTTGAGTATAACAAAAGTTGCAAATATATATATTATTTTATTTAAAAAACAAATCGGTAATTTTTCTTTCAGACCAGATCATAAGTGCCAGTTAACCTCTTGAATACCAAGCTCTAATCCAAGATATCTTGAAAGCACAAATAAGTAATCTGAAAGTCTGTTCAGAAATTTGAGAACAATTGAAGGGACTTTTTCATCCTGGTTTAACCTGGACACATTTCTTTCAGCCCTTCTGCACACGCAACGTGCTATATAACAATATGATACAAGAATATTACCTCCTGGCAGAACGAAATTCTTCAATGAAGGCAGGCAGGATTCCATCCTGTCGATTTCATTTTCGATCTTTGCGACACAATTGGAATCAGGCAGATATTCCTCAAGATTTTTGTTCCCATTTTCAGTGGTCAGGGTCAGTGCACATCTCATAAGCTGATCCTGAACATAATTAAGGATTTCCTTCCTGCTGTCATTCTCCCTGTGGTCTCTCAGTAGTCCTATCCATGAAATCACTTCATCTACACTACCGGATGCTTCAACTCTGGGGTGATATTTAGGAATCCTTACGCCTCCTGATAATGAAGTCATACCATCATCACCTTTATGTGTGTAGATCTTCATGATATTAATTATGTGAGTTTTAAATGAAACGATGTACCTATGATATTGACATCAGTAAGCAGTACTCTTATCATTCAGGTGATCAGAGTAAATGCTGCCGTCAAGAAGACGAATGATCCTTGCAGCATGATTGGCTATATCTTCTTCATGCGTAACTACTATCACGGTATTCCCCTTCTGGTGAATATTATCAAGAAGGCCCATAATATCAAGAGAAGTCTTGCTGTCAAGGTTCCCGGTAGGTTCATCCGCCAGGATTATTGACGGCTTATTGACAAGAGCCCTTGCTATGGCCACACGCTGCCGCTGACCGCCTGATAATTCATTTGGCTTATGGCTCATCCTGTCCTGGAGACCGACCTGATCAAGCGTTGCAATGGCCAGCTTTTCCCTTTCGACCCTTGGAACTCCCGCATAAATCAATGGCAGTGTGACATTTTCAAGAGCTGTATACCTGGGTAGCAGATTGAAAGTCTGAAAAACAAAGCCAATTTCCTTATTCCTTATCCCGGCCAGAAAATCATCCTCCATCTTGCTTACATCGGTCCCATTCAGTATATATGAACCGCTGGTCGGAGTATCCAGACAGCCAAGAAGGTTCATGAGAGTTGATTTACCAGACCCTGAAGGACCCATAATTGCAACATACTCATTCCTTTCAATATCAATTGATATCGATCTTAAAGCCCTTACAATGACGATTCCAACCTGGTAGTTTTTAACAATATCATGAATCTCAATGACTTTATCCATTACCTGTCAAAATTTGGAGCTTTGAAATTAGACTAATTATCTTAAATAAGAAATTATTGGAAGTAAATTTTGTTAATATCTGATTACGTAATACGTATGGTTTATCCCTTTCCTGAAAAATACCATTCCCATTCTGAAAATATTTATCGCCACTGACACCTTTTTGTCGGACCTGATCTCATTCCATGCTTCAGCCATTTCCCGCGAATAGTAAATATCATCAATTATCATCACGGTCCTGTCATCCGACATATCGAAGATCTGATGAAAATACCTTAGCAAAGGTTCTTTCCTGTGATTGCCGTCGATGAATACCAGCCCGGGACAAATATTCCCGTTTCTTATAACCGGCAGTTTTTCCTCGAACGATCCTGTCAGCAGCCTGATATTGTTCAGCCCGGCCAGTCGAAAATTCTCTGAGGCGATTTCCGATACTTCCCTGCTCCCTTCAATGGTAAATACTATGGCATCAGGACATGAGGCAGCCATGTACATAGTGCTTATTCCCAACGATGTACCCAGCTCCACGATCGCCTTCCCGCCGTAAGCTTCCGACATATTTGAAAGCAGCTTGCAATATTTCGGGGGAACGGCCGAGTAACGGGCAATATCTGAAACCCTCCTTATACCTGATCCCATTTTCTGCGATCCCGAACCAAGATCTTCAACATTAACCAGCCTCTGATCACCGATCAGGCTCATTCTTACGGACTCTACTTTATTTATAACAGCCGGGTTTATTTTTTTTTTGAAAACACCTGCAACAAGTTCAAAGACAAACGGACTATGAATTCCATGGCCCTTGAGATGCCGCGAAAATATTTTGTATCCGGAATATTTTAATATGGTGAAGATGTTAATCATTGGTTGGAAATATTATTAGGCAGGAATTTCAAAATTAGTTATTTTCGGATATAATATAATCTGGAATTGTTTGACAAAAATTTGACAGTATGAGTTTTTTCGTTTGCCACAACCCTGAAGGTAGCGAAAAAAATCAATTTCCACCTTTTTGGGACAGGATAAAAAATCGATTTTCAAAAATGCCAGACTTTCCCATATCTGAAAAAACCTTATTAAGGAGCTTAAATGCAGGATTTTCTTGATACCAATATAACCTATCTCACAGGTGTCGGCCCAAAGCGGGCTGAACTACTCAATAAGGAGTTAGATATCAATACATTCCGTGATCTTCTTTATTATTTCCCTTTTAAATATGTCGACAGGAGTAAATTCTATCATATTTCAGAACTTGATCCGGAGCTACCGTATGTTCAGATAAAGGGAATAATCAAAGGCTATTCAACCGAAGGACATGGTGCCGGCAAGAGGCTGGTTGCCGACTTCCAGGACGACACAGGAACCATAAAGCTCGTATGGTTCAGGGGAGCAAAGTGGATTATTGGAAGTTACACTCCGGGGGTTGAATATGTTGTATTCGGTAAGCCCGGCGTTTTTAACGGTGTTGTGAACATTATCCATCCCGAAATAGAGGCATCTGATAAGATCGCCGGCAGGCTCACTTCCGCCCTTCAGGCACAATACAATACTACCGAAAAACTCAAAGACCACTTTGTTACATCAAAGACTATCAGTAAGCTTGCCGGCAATCTGCTGAAGCAGATTAAATTCAGGATACCTGAAACACTGCCGTCATATATCACATCCGGATACCACCTTATGGAGCTCCATGATGCCCTGCACAGGATACATTTTCCAGGCAATATTGCCGAGATGGAAAAATCGAGGTACCGGTTCAAATTTGAGGAACTCTTTTATATCGAGCTGAACCTGCTGAGATTCAAATCGAACAGGAGCCGTAAAAATAAAGGTTTTGTATTTTCAAGCGTCGGGGATCATTTCAATAATTTTTACTACAACAATCTGCCATTTTCTCTGACCGAAGCCCAGAAGAAAGTTGTGAAAGAGATCCGCCGCGATCTTGGATCGGGCCGGCAGATGAACAGGCTCCTTCAGGGAGATGTTGGCAGCGGAAAAACACTTGTTGCCCTTATGAGCATGCTGATTGCAATTGATAACGGCTACCAGGCATGCCTGATGGCTCCTACAGAGATACTCGCCAGCCAGCATTTCCAGACCATCACCAAAATGCTTGACGGGCTGGGGCTGAATGTAAGCCTTCTTACAGGGTCCTCAAAAAAAAGTGAAAGGAAGGATATTGATAAGTCACTGAAGAACGGATCGCTCAATATACTGATCGGCACCCATGCTCTTATTGAGGAAAATGTAATTTTCAAGAATCTCGGACTGGTTATTATCGATGAACAGCACAGGTTCGGAGTGGCCCAGAGGGCAAAACTGTGGGAGAAGAGTCCCAATCCTCCGCATATACTTGTGATGACTGCAACTCCTATTCCAAGGACTTTGGCTATGACACTATATGGCGACCTGGATGTCTCAGTGATCGATGAGCTTCCTCCGGGGAGAATTCCTGTAAAAACAATGCACTTCACGGATACTGAAAGGAACAAGGTTTTTGGGTTTCTCAGAAATCAGATTGCCGCAGGCAGGCAGGTATTCATTGTTTTTCCACTTATTAAGGAATCTGAAAAAATGGATTACAAGGACCTGGAAGACGGCTGGGATACTCTTTCCAGAGTGTTCCCTCCCCCCCGATATTGTATTAGTGTTGTGCACGGCAAGATGACGCCTGCCGAAAAGGAGTCATCAATGCGTCTTTTCCGGGAAGGTTATGCCCATATCCTGGTTGCCACGACAGTGATCGAAGTAGGAGTCGACATCCCTAACGCAACTATAATGGTGATCGAAAGCTGTGAGAGGTTCGGCCTCTCACAGCTTCACCAGTTGAGGGGCCGCGTCGGAAGAGGCGCCGACCAGTCGTACTGTATCCTTATGAGCTCCGACAAACTATCGCGCGAAGCTGCAACAAGAATAGAAGTCATGGTAAGATCAGATGACGGATTTGAGATAGCCGAACTGGACCTTCAGCTAAGAGGGCCAGGCGATATAGAAGGTACTCTGCAGAGCGGAATTCCTTTCGATCTCAAAATTGCCAACCTTTCAAAAGACGGCCAGATTATCGAGTACGTCAGAAATATTGCTGAAGAGATACTTGCCAGGGATCCGCTTCTGGAAGATGAGCGTAACCTGATACTGAAAGCCGAACTCGTAAGATTGTTCAGCATAAGGCAATCCTGGAGCAATATAAGCTGATAACTGCTAAACGGATTAATTATAATCATTATATATAATCACTTCTATCCGATTAATTATTAAGATCCCTGATGGTACTCTCAGATTATTATAAAATCCTTGATATTCCGGTCAATTCTTCAGTCGAAGAAATTAAAAAGGCCTATCGTAAAAAGGCAAGATTGTATCACCCCGACATCAATCACGCCCCGGATGCCAAGGACAAGTTCATAAAAGCAACTGAAGCTTACGATTTTCTTATCTCAAACCATGACAAATCGTTGACAGTTGAGGAAGAGTACATAAAAGTCATGGAAGAATGGACGAAATTAATGCGGGAACGCTCGCAGCAGCGTGCCAGGTACTATGCCAGAAAATCATACGCCAGCTTCAGGACCAGTAAGTATTACAGGTCCACTAGGATACTTAACGAGTCCTCGGTTATTTTTATCTTTGCCATTTCCATTATGGTTTTCATTTATACAATCCTCGGATTTATTATAAGGATAAGAAACCCGGAACCTGATGAAAAGGGTCCACCGATTTTCTCATTTATTCTGTTGCTTACCCTGAGCTTAATATTGTTTTCCGTCTCATTTTTTTACCTAAAGGCTTTTATTGAGGAAAACAGGAAACATGGGAAGAAAAAGTAGTCACATGGCATGGTTTTTGAGCCTGATTCAACATAAATACCTGGTTTTTAGAAGTTATTAGCCTTTAATTATACTTATCCCTTAAAACCATCGGGAATGAAAAACAAGATGCCAAAAGTTATAGCAACCTTCATTTTTCCCCTGGCGTTGCTTTCGTGCAGCAAGAATGAAGGAAGCCTTCCAACGGAACCAGTTACAATAAATCTTACCCAGGATCAGATTAAGCTTGTTGAATCGGGCAACTCTTTTTCCTTTGACGTTTTTCAGAACGTCCTGCAAAACGCAGGAGAAAATGAAAATGTAATTATCTCGCCTCTAAGCATTTCATATGCCCTTTCAATGACTCTCAACGGCGCCGTCGGAGCTACCCGCGACTCAATGTTAGATGCCCTGAGAATGAACGGAACTACTCCTGATGAAATAAATAGTTCATTTAAGAACCTTACAAGTGCTCTTCTGTCTGTTGACAAGAGAGTGATAATGACAATTGCCAACTCGGTCTGGACTGAAAAAAACTTTGAAGTCAAACAAGCGTTCATCGACTTACTTAAAAATTATTACAGCGCCGTATCAGAATCATTCGATATTAATGATGCTTCCACTCCGGACCTGATAAACAAATGGATTGAAGACAACACCAACGGCCTGATCAAAAATATGATCAATAAACTGGATGATAATACGGTGATGCTTCTTATTAATGCTATCTATTTCAAAGGGAAATGGGCATCACAATTCGATGCATCAAAAACAACGGCAATGCCTTTTTACAGGGATGACGGAATTTCGGAAAACGTTCCGATGATGACACAGGAATCTGATTTCAAAGCCTATGAGGGCCAGGGTTTTACTATGGCCGAGTTCCCTTATGGCCAGGGAAATTTCGTAATGGATGTTATACTTCCTGATACGCAGGATGGCTTGAGCAGCATTCTTCTTTCATTAAGCGAGGCAGGTTTCACGACATTGATGAACCAGCTGTACAGCCGGAAGGTTGACCTTTTCTTTCCAAAGTTCAAATACGGATTTAAAAAGGACCTGAATGACATCCTTTCAGATATGGGAATGGGAATCGCATTCACTGACTCAGCAGATTTTTCAAATATTTCGGATCAGCATAAACTCAAGATAAGCACTGTTAAGCACCAGGCCTGTATTGAAACAGATGAAGAAGGAACTGAAGCGGCTGCAGCAACAGTTGTAGGGATCGTAGCAACTTCACTTCCTGCCGTCCTTCAGTTGAATCTGGATCATCCGTTCCTTTATATCATCAGGGAAACCACTACAAACACAATCTTATTCATGGGGCGGGTATCCGATCCGTTGCAGAATTAATGAGTGCTTAAGCTTCTGTCCTTAACTTCATTAACTGCCTGCTGAAAAGCAGGCTTTTTTATGCCTGTCTTTTAAAATCAATTTCTATGGTCAGCAATTTTAATTACTTTTAGAAGCTTTAAAATATAATTCATATCCTCACTTTCCTCCAGAGTAAATGACCAATCTCGCTAAAGAACTTACACTATATGGACTGATCATGGTGGCAATCGGTTCATGCATCGGCTCAGGGATTTTTGTAACCCCATCCGAAATTGCCCGGCTGATACCTTCGTCGGGCCTCATCCTGCTGGTCTGGGCCCTTGGCGGGCTGATAACTATGACAGGTGCGCTGACATTCGGGGAACTCGGTTCAATGTTTCCGAAGGCAGGAGGAATATATGTCTTTTTAAAGGAAGCATATGGCGGGTGGCTTGGTTTTCTTTACGGCTGGGCTTACCTCCTGATAATAACCTCAGGATCAATTGCAGTACTTTCCCTGGCATTCACACATTATCTGAGCTTCTTCTTTCCTTTGGACAACATGGGGAAAATGGTTTGCAGCATCCTTACAATAACGGCCCTTACAGTACTGAATGTCTTCAGGGCAAAATTCGGAGAGATATTTTCCAACATGTTCACCGGAATGAAAATACTTGGAATACTTATAATCATTGGATGCGGCATCTTCTATGGCAACAGTAGCCTGTCATTCAGGACCTTTAGCCTGCCTGCATCTTCAGTCTCCGGCCTTTCAGGTTTCGGAGTAGCCCTGACAGGAGTTCTGTTCTCATACGGGGGATGGCAGCATGCCTCTTTCCTTGCAGGTGAAGCAAAAAATGCCTCCAGGAATGTTCCAATTGCAATGATCACAGGGGCAATTTTAATAACAATAATCTATCTTTTCGTAAATGTTTCGTACATGCTGCTTCTGCCGGTGAGTTCAATAATATCTTCTGAAAAGGTTGCAGCCGAAGCAGTAAGTACCGTCCTGCCATTTGGAGGTATGCTCGTTGCCGGGATTATCGCAGTAAGCACCGTCGGGACAATTGGCATCTATACCCTATCCGCACCAAGAATATATTATGCGATGGCGGCTGATGGCCTTTTCTTCAAAAGTATTGCAAAGGTTCATCCGAAGTTTAAGACACCGGTGAACGCAATCATTGTGCAATCGGTCTGGTCGATAGTCCTATTGCTGTTATGGGGCACCCTGGAAAACCTTATAACATACACGGTATCAGTAGAATGGATATTCTATGCACTTGCTGCTTCCGGAATTTTTATTTTCAGAAAAAAAATGAAAAATGCTGAAAGACCTTACAGGACATTTGGATACCCTGTCACTCCCCTTATCTTCATATTGATCACAATATGGTTTGTAATCAATATAATGATAAACAAGCCATTGCACATGATCATCGGATTCGGGTTCCTGCTGCTGGGAGTTCCGGTTTATCTCTATTTCAGAAAAAAAACATCGTTGACTCAAAATGATATAATATAATTATATTAAATGAGTATCTGGAATCATGCATATAATCTCATTCGTCGGTTCATTATCGGAGTCTCCCGGGGAGGTCACGAATCACTTGTATTCCCGGCGATGTCGTTCGACGAGGAAAGGACCAAAGACGGATTCACAAATAATCTTATCAGGTTTTACATCGGGCTCGATGCTGCAGAGTCACTGGTCAGGGACCTTGACAATGGTTTCAGCAAGATCATGTGATCTTAATGAAATTGAATGGAATATTGAGGACAGATGAAAAATATTCACCCCTTTCAAAAATATCTTCGTCCCCTTCCTCATAGTACCAGTTGACTTTGAATTTTTTGTTTTTAAGCTGTACCATCGAAATCTTCTGAAAAATGTGAATGAGCATTTTTGCACTGGAACTGTTGAAATATTCAAGGCTTACATCAATGCAGGTAACGTCTGCTGGTGCTTTCAGATATTCATTTATCCATTCCTCGACAGGCATAAAAAAGTTAATTATATTTTCGTGAATCGCCCGGCCTTCTAACTTGATAAAACCGTCAGGGTTCAGGATTATTTCCGGAGTGTTTTTCGTTGGTGAAAGCCTCAGTTCCTGCATCTGACAAAATCTATAGTTCGAAAATACTTATTTCCGGAAAATAAAAAAACATACTTTAACAATTTCATTGTCAAAGCCTGGCAAGCGGGACAGTATCCTGGCCTGCAAACTCACCTTTAAGATACTTGTAATACCCTGTAATTCCAATCATTGCTGCATTATCGGTTGTATAGCTGAAAGGCGGGATAAACACTCTCCATCCTCTCTTCTCTCCTTCCCTGATGACCGCATCACGCAGTCCGGAATTAGCTGATACCCCTCCTGCAATGCCAATTTCCTTAATGCCTGTCTGAGCTGAAGCTTTTACAAGCTTGGCTGTAAGGATGCTCACTATTGTACTCTGAAGTGAAGCGCATAAGTCAGCCCTGTTATTTAAGATAAAATCCGGATCCTCTTTCAGACTGTCCCTGAGAAAGTAAAGGAATGATGTTTTCAGTCCGCTGAAACTGAAATCAAGTCCCTTTACCGATGGCTTCGCAAAGCTGAAAGCATTTTTATTGCCTTCCTTTGCCAGCTTATCAATGATAGGACCCGCAGGATAAGGGAAATCCATGATTTTTCCGCATTTGTCGAAAGCTTCGCCTGCCGCATCATCAATTGTGTTGCCAATGACCTTCATATCAAGGTGATCGCTGAGCACTATTATTCTGGTGTGTCCTCCGGATACAAGAAGGCACAAAAACGGGAATGACGGGGCTTCGTTTTTGTGGTCCTTATCAAGAATGAAATGGGCAAGTACGTGAGCCTGAAGATGATTTACTTCAATCAAGGGTATTCCCAAAGCTATTGCAAAACCTTTTGCAAATGAGGTTCCTACCAAAAGCGAGCCAAGCAGTCCCGGACCCCTGGTAAATGCAACCGCATTAATCTCATCTTTCGAAACTCCGGCACGTTTCAAAGCCTGATCAGTTACCGGCACAATGTTTGCCTGATGGGCTCTCGAAGCAAGTTCAGGAACAACCCCACCATAAGCCCTGTGTATATCCTGGTTTGCAGTGAGGTTTGAGAGTGCTGCACCATCCCTTATCACTGCAACTGATGTATCGTCACATGAAGATTCTATAGCCAATATCGTGATTCCCATCAATACTTTGATTTCCCGTATATTTTAGGTTATTTTGAATTATGATTTTTTATCCTGTTTTTAATGCTCAAAAGTATTAAAAAATCGGTTAAGTATCTGACTATCCTTGTCGGTATCATATTGCTGGTTCCGACATTCTTTTACCTTTTGGTGCGCATACCTGAAGTTCAGACATTTGTGGTCAGACGAATAACAAGTCATTTCTCTGATCAGATAAACTCGACCGTCACCGTTAGCCGGTTTGAATACACATTCTTCAATAAGCTGCTAATCAAGGATCTTCTTATAAAGGACAAAAACAACGACACGTTGCTTTATTCACGAAAAGTTACCGCAGGTTTCAGGAGGCTCGATTTCAAGAACCAGGTAATAAAACTTGGCCGCGTGGAACTTACTGAACCATATGTCGGACTGATTACTGATACAACAGGCTTATTGAATCTTACCTGGTACCTCGATTTACTGAGGAATAAAAGCGATACAGTCAAAAAAACAGGCACAGACTTATCAATAAACCAGATTTCAATAAAAGACGGAAGATTCATCCATCTCAACAAAAAAGCCTACGGAGGCAAAAGCCCGGTTGATATTAATAATCTGCATCTCTCCGGCATAGACGGCAAAGTAGAAAACCTCAGGATACATAATGATTCAACCACCTTCGGGATAAGCGGACTTGCCTTCAGGGAATCAAGCGGGTTTACCGTAAAAGATTTCAACAGTAATATTCTCCTTGCCCCGAACACCTACATGGTCAGCGATTTGTTCATCAACTGCGACAGCTCGTTAATTAATGCTGACCATATATATATAATAGCCGACTCGTCAGGCTCATTCAAAAGGTTTGCAAATGAAGTAAAATTGGATGCTTCGCTCCGCAAATCTTTTCTCAGCAGCAAGGATTTGCAGTATTTTATGCCGTTTCTGAAAGGATCAGAAGAATCGCTTGAACTTTCAGGAAAAGTTTCAGGTACAATTTCAGAGCTCAAAGGAAGGAATATCAGATTATCGTTCAGAAACTACACCAGTCTGGATTGTGATTTTGATGTGTCGGGATTGCCGAACCTTGATAATGCTTACATCTATGTTGGATTTAACAGTCTTAGCACCAATGCAAAGGATCTTGAAAAGATAAGGATTCCCGGAAAAGGAAAGATCGAGATCCCTGCCACACTCTACAAGCTTGGAAATATCTCATTCAACGGAAGCTTTACGGGTTTTACGACTGATTTTGTAGCATATGGAAGAGTGACCACGGACCTGGGAGATCTGAAGACTGATATTTCGCTGCGCCCCGAAAATAAAAACATGTTCAGGGTCAAAGGGCTGATTGCAGGAAGCAATATCGAACTCGGAATGCTTACAGATAAAAGCGATCTTTTTGGCAAAGTGAGCATGAAGACCAATCTTGACGGGTATGCTTCCTCAATTGAAAAAATTGAAGGGAACCTGACCGGCAACATTGACAGTATTGAAATTAAACATTATGTCTATAAGGACATTGCCATAAACGGTGTTTTTACCGACAAGACATGGGACGGCAGTATTAAAGTCCTTGACAAGAATGTCAAACTGGATGTGCTTGGCATGTTTGATTTCAGGAATGCCCTTCCTGAATTCGATTTTACCCTTAATCTCGACAAAGCCAACCTCTTCAGGCTGAACCTTGACAAAACAGATTCTTCCTCTCAGCTATCGATGCTTGTTACGGCAAACTTCAGGGGGAATAACATCGACAACCTGTTTGGTGAAATAAAACTTCTGAATTCAACTTACATAAAGCATAATGACAAGCTTGAACTTTACGATTTCACACTTAAGGCTTTTAGTGAAAACAACAAGCCCGCGATATCCCTGAGGACCGATTTCCTTGATGCAGACCTGAGGGGATATTATAACTTCGGCACTGTCGGCTCAGTTTTAAAGTCAGCACTTGCCACCCTTGCGCCATCCCGCTATTCGGCTTCATATAAGGAAAAAATGCAGGTCAGAAATAATTTCAAATTCACATGCAATTTCAAGAACACCGATAAACTGACAAAATTCTTTAATACAGGTATCCGTCTTTCCCCAAACAGTAAGGTCACCGGGAACTTTTACCCCGACAGTCTGATAAGTGTCGATTTAGATGCTGACATGCTAGATATTAAAAACAATGTTTTCAAAAATCTGAATTTTAACGCCATCTTCTCGGGAAAAGAGCTTATTGCCGGTCTTAAAAGCTCTTCTTTATCTTTGTTTGGACAATCAGAGCTAAATAATTTCCGCGCCGGATTGAATTCCAAATCCGACAATTTTGGTTTTTCCATGGATTGGGGGGACAAGGACAAAAAGATGAACAGCGGATCATTTAAAGCAATGGCTCAGATCAGCAGGAAGCCTGATCCTCATAAGGGATCTCTAATGAAAATTTTTATTGATTCTTCTGATGTTTACACAAGCAATAATCTCTGGAAAATAAGCAGGTCGAATGTGGTTATTGATTCAAATGCGGTGGATATTGCCAGGTTTATGGTCAGGAACGGGGATAATTCTTATGTCATTGACGGTAAGGTATCGGAAAATCCGGGCGACACCCTTCAGTTTGCCTTCAGAGGAATTGATATCAGTCCTCTGAGCGGGTCAGGGAATAAGACAAATAAACAAAACTCAACGGAGACACCATTTAATCCAAAAGGTATAATCAGCGGGAATATTCTTATTTCCAATCTTTTGAAGAGTCCTTTGCTCGAAAGCAGTATTGTGGTAAAGGGTTTCTCGCTTCTCGGGAGCGATTACGGCGACCTGAAGATAAAGTCCGCATGGAATTCACTGAAGAAAGTTGCGGAAATAACTGCAAGCAACAATCTCAGGGGAGCCAGGAACCTGGATGTTAAAGGAACATATGATCCGCAGACAAAAAAAATTAACCTTGACGCAACTGCGTCGAGATTACCTATCGATGCTTTAAATCCCCTGCTTGATTTCTTTGCATCGGGTATCAGCGGCACCGCAACAGGTAAAGTAAAATTATCCGGCGAACTTAGCAAGCTTGTTCTGAAGGGCGGAGTGATGGCTGAAAATGCCTCCCTGCGGATAGATTACCTTCAGACTAAATACAGGTTTAGCGATTCTGTCAGATTTGATAAAACGGGGATCCTGTTCAAAAACATAAGGCTGACTGATGAAAAAGGAAATAACGGGGTTATCTCAGGGGGAGTTTATCATAATTCATTCAAGGATTTCATGGTTGATCTGGAAATTAAAATGAATGAGAAACCGTGTCTTGTTCTTAACACACAGTCGAAGGACAATCCGCTTTTCTATGGCACTGTCTATGCAACTGGTGTGACAACGATAAAGAGCGGACCGGGAGCCCTTAACTTTGACATCTCTGCAAAAACCGGGAAGGGGACAACTTTTAATATTCCGCTTAACACCGGGCTCTCTGTCAGCGAACATCCTTTTGTGTCATTTATAAGTCCCGATACGATAAAGAAGGAAAAGGCAAATAAGCAAATGGCGGCTATGATGCAGGCAACCGACACAAAAATATTGATAAATATGGATCTTGATGTGACTCCCGATGCCGAGTTCCAGCTTATTTTCGATCCCAAAGTCGGAGATGTCATTAAAGGAAAAGGTGAAGGTAAGCTCAACGTCAGCCTCAACAGGAACGGAGATTTCAATATCTATGGAGATTATACAGTACAGAGCGGGGATTATCTCTTTACTCTCAAGAACATTATGAATAAACCTTTTGACGTTGAGAGTGGCGGTAAAATATCCTTCAACGGAAGTGTCGATAATGCTGATATTGACCTGAAGGCCACATATAAGAACCTGAAGACTTCTCTTTATCCCATCCTTCAGGATGAGAGATATAATGAAAGGATACCTGTTGAACCCCAGTTGAATCTATCCGGCAAGCTTTTCAATCCGGTAGTTGGCTTCGATATATATCTGCCAACTGCTGATGAGGAGACCAGAGCCTATCTGCAGAATGCAATAACAACCGAGGAAGAGCTGAGCCGTCAGTTCCTTTACCTCCTGGTTATGAACAGCTTTTATTCTGACCCGAATTTACATAGTACATCGATAAACACCTCGATCGGAACTTCGGCAATGGCAGTCACAACCACCGAGATGCTTTCGAACCAGCTTAGCAACTGGCTGTCGCAGATAAGCAAGGACTTTGATGTCAATTTCGTTTACAGACCCGGTAATAAGGATATCAACTCTCAGGATGTCCAGGTAGCGCTTTCAACCCAGCTCCTTAACGATAAAATAACCGTAAATGGCAATCTGGATGTCTGGGGAAGCACAAACAACCCCTCCTCATACAATTATCCCATAACCGGCGATTTTGACATCGAGTACAAGATCACAGAAAAGATAAGGTTCAAGGCCTTTAACAGGTACAATAATCCATATACAGGCCGTGGTGTCCCTTATACCCAGGGACTGGGGCTTTTCTACAAGCAGGACTTCAATAACCTGTCAGATCTGCTAAGAAAAAAGGAACCTTCGGCCATGAAAAAAGAAGATGAAGTGAAGGTCAAATAAAGGGAGTTAATAACTCTTCACATATTGTTATTAACCATGAATAATAGACAATACCATTTTTACGTTTTTTAATAACTTCAAACCCGGAAAAACAGGTTTAAGAAAGACAAATAATTGTTTTTTAATTAATTGGATATACCTTGACATTTATTTTTTAGTTAATGCAAACAGACAGGAAACAGGGAGGATTAATAATTATAATTTAATAATTGCAATCATATCGAAATAGCAACTTGCGGGAAGAGCTTCCTTCTGAAAAAGGCAAGGGCATTCTTGGAACATCAATTGTTCATATTGTTTTGTTCATTCTTCTTATTTCATTTGCTTTCATCCCTCCTAAGCCGCCTGAAACTGAAGAAGGAATTCTGGTCAATTTCGGGACTGATGAAACCGGACAGGGCTTAATTGAACCTTCAGGAGCTCCTCCTGCAGTGGAAGTTTTACCTCCGCCGCCTGCAGTCCATCCTAAAAGTGTCATCAGGAATGAACCTGTCAAGTCTCCGAAAGCTGCAAAGGAAGAACCTCTCCTGACTCAAAATAATGAAGAAGCCCCGGTAGTCAAAAAGGTTGACACGGAAGCAGCAAAGAAGAGACTTGAGAAGATCGAAGCTGACAAAAAAATAAGGGAACAGATTGAAGCTGAAAGGAAGCAAAAGCAACAGGAAGATATTGAAAGAAAAAGAATAGAGGCCGAACAAAAAAGGCAGTCTGATATAATGGACAGGACACGCAATGCACTGGCCAATGCAAAAAAAACAGGAACAGGTGAAGGTGATGGCACAGGCGCAGGAAGAAATTCAGGCACAAATTCTACAGGTGAAGGCGATGGTACCGGACCAGGTAATCAGGGAGTACCCTATGGCTCTGTTGATTCAAAAATAAGAGGCGAAGGTTATGGTACGGGCACCAAGGGAATATCCTACGATCTTCAGGGACGCGGATTCAGATCGCTTCCGGCACCAAAATACGACTACCAGGGCGAAGGAAGGGTTGTCGTCGATGTGAGTGTTGACAGGTCGGGCAAAGTTGTGCAGGCTATACCCGGGACCAAAGGTTCCACAACGCTTGATGAGTACCTTCTCAGGGTTGCAAAGGAATCCGCAATGCAGGCAAAATTTGATCCCAAACCTGATGCTCCTGCAATACAGAAGGGAACGATCACCTATATTTTTATCCTCAAGTAATCATTAACCACTTTCAAAGCCTATTAAGTTTTCTTTCTACCCGGGAACCAGATCACATTGAAAACAATGGATAAGATTTCATCATGCTGACCACCTTATCTCCGACTTCTCTGATCACATTTTCATTATCAATATCCGAGATAACTTTATCGATGAGGTCGACGATCTCACCCATATGCTCCTCTTTCAGCCCTCTGGTAGTCACAGCCGGAGTTCCGACCCTCAGTCCGGATGTCTGAAATGGTGATCTGTTGTCAAAAGGTACCATATTCTTATTTACTGTAATATGAGCCTGAACAAGAGTGTTTTCCACTTTTTTACCGGTTATTTCAGGAAATTTCGTTCTTAAATCGATAAGCATCAGATGATTGTCAGTGCCGTTTGAAACGACCTTATATCCTTTGTCCATAAAAGCCTTCGCCATTACCGACGCATTATTTTTCACCCTTTCCTGATAGGCTTTAAATTCAGGCTGAAGAGCCTCTCCGAACGAAACGGCTTTTGAAGCAATAACGTGTTCCAGCGGACCGCCCTGCACTCCCGGGAAAAGTGAAGAATTAAGAACAGCCGACATCATTTTGATTTCCCCTTTCGGAGTTGTGAGACCCCATGGATTGGGGAAATCTTTGCCCATCAGTATAACACCGCCCCTGGGACCCCTGAGCGTCTTATGGGTAGTCGAAGTGACAATGTGTGCATATTTCAAGGGGTTTTCAAGCAGGCCGGCCGCAATCAATCCTGCCGGATGAGCCATGTCTATCATGAGAAGAGCTCCTATGCTGTCAGCAATCTTTCTCATCCTCTCATAATCCCATTCACGCGAGTAAGCCGAAGCCCCTCCGATAATCATCTTCGGCCTCTCTTTTAGTGCAAGCTCCTCCATCATATCATAATCGACAAGCCCGGTATCTTCCCTGACGTTGTAAGCTATTGGCCTGTAAAGTATTCCTGAGAAATTTACCGGCGACCCGTGTGAGAGATGTCCCCCATGGGCAAGGTTAAGTCCCATAAAGGTATCTCCCGGCTTAAGGATCGCCATAAATACCGCCATATTTGCCTGAGCTCCTGAATGGGGCTGAACATTTGCGTATTCAGCATCGAAAAGCTTCTTCAGCCGGTCAATCGCAATAAGTTCTGTCTGGTCAACAATCTCGCATCCACCGTAATAACGGTTACCCGGATACCCCTCCGCATATTTGTTTGTGAGCACCGAACCCATTGCCTCAAGGACTTGCTGGCTTACAAAATTTTCGGACGCAATAAGTTCCAGACCATTAATCTGCCGCTGCCTTTCTTTCTCAATAAGATCAAATACCAAATTATCTCTGTTCATTTTGATTTAATTCATCAGATTATTATTCAGATTTCTTCACAGCCTCAGACGATTTTTCATGATACTGTGAGGATTTTTACATGACAAATATATTGTTATAAAACTTAATTATTTGACAAACCGATCATTTTTCCTATTCTTCCTAAAACTGTTTTAAAAGATCCCTGTAAGCGACATACAACCGCGATTTTGAGAGGAAGCCTACATAATAACCTTTGTCCAGGACAGGAAGGTTCCATACACTTGTATCCTCAAAGGCATCCATTACGGTTTCAACGCTTTCACTTATATCAACATACAAATTACTTTCATATAATTCAACCTGAAGTATTTTCCAAGTGCCGATCCGATTGAAGAACCTGTCAGCACTATCGGGGCTTCAGCTCCGACTGATCCTCCGGATCCGATGGTGAGAGTCGCAGCTACCAGCGATGTCCATGTGTTGTGGACCTTAATAAAGCTCTTTTTCCTGTAAATCGCATATAACACCCTGCTGACACTGTGGCTGATATTGTCCTTTACAAAATACCTGACAAACAACAGTGTAAAAAGTATTCCTAAGATTGGATAAACAAGATACATGTAGCTTCCCGATTCAGGTGTTATGCCATGTGTCAGCAGCCGACCCGTATAATGGATGGCATTTTTCAGCAGCGCTGCGGCCAGAGCGCTCAGCAAACCGACAACCAGGCTCAGGAAGTAGATTATCTGAGATTGATCTGCTTCAATCAGGTGCTTATGAAAAAATCCTCTTAAAGATTTGTTTTTCTTCATTATGCTGCAAATATAAAAACAATGCTAAACCTTCTCTGTTTTTTGACTAAGTTTGTAAAAAAGCAAATACAGGGAAAGATGATTGACTTCACCCGCAGGACGCTGGATAACGGACTCAGGGTAATAGTCCATGAGGATATGTCAACACCGCTTGTGGCGATGAATATCTTGTATGATGTAGGCTCAAGGGATGAAGATCCTTCATTGACAGGCCTTGCCCATCTTTTTGAACATCTTATGTATGGCGGTTCAGTAAATATTCCTGAATATGACAAGCCGCTCCAGATGGCCGGTGGAGAAAACAACGCCTTTACCAGCAACGATATAACAAATTATTACCTTACCCTGCCTGCCCGGAATATTGAAACAGGTTTCTGGCTTGAATCCGACAGAATGTTTGAGCTCTGTTTCTCACAAAAAAGCCTCGACGTTCAGAAAAATGTCGTGATACAGGAATTTAATCAGCGATACCTTAACCAGCCTTATGGTGATACCATGCTGTTGCTCCGGCCCCTGGCATACAAGGTTCATCCTTACAGGTGGCCTACGATAGGCATGGATGTTTCACATATCAGGAATACTGATCTTGAACGTATAAAAGAGTTCTTCTTTTATCACTATGCTCCCAATAATGCAATTGTTTGCCTGGCAGGTTCCATCACACCTGACAATGGGTTTGCCCTTGCTGAAAAATGGTTCGGTTCAATTCCGTGGAGAAATGTCAGGGTCCGCAATCTTCCTGCTGAACCTCTCCAGGAATCACCACGAAGCCTGACAGTGGAAAGGAATGTTCCTTCAAATGCACTTTATAAGGCATGGCATATCGGACAAAGGTTGAGTGATGGCTTTCATATAATGGACTTTCTTACCGACCTTCTTGCCGGAGGAGAATCGGGAAGGCTCTATACGGAACTGGTCCGGGGGAAAAATCTTTTCAGCGAAATCAATGCTTTTTTGACCTCTGACATAGATCCGGGATTAATAATTGTAACCTGCAAGCTGATGGGCGGGGTGGATATCATCAACGCTGAAAACTCTGTAAATGAGGTTATAAACGACATGATTGAGAATGATCTGGCTGAAGAGGAAATGGAAAAAGTAAAGAACAAATTCGAATCTTCGACGGTTCTGTCAAATACATCAATCCTGAATAAAGCAATGTCTCTTTCATACTATGAACTGCTTGGCGATCCGTCTCTTATTAACTCTGAAATCGAAAAATTCCGTTCTGTCGATTCACAAATGCTGAAAGAGACGGGAAGCAAATATATACGTCCTGAAAACTGTACGACAATTTATTACATGTCATCAAAAAAGGAACAAATATGACAACTACCGTAAGAACGCAACCACATTTGTTCCCTTTCAATGCGCTGACTACCGTCCCGGTAGTCATGAAAACACTTAAAAATAACATTCCGGTTTATTTTATCGAAGCCGGAACAGAGGATGTGATCAGGATTGAATTTGTATTCAGGGCAGGGATGGAAAAAGAGAATTTGCCGCTGCAGGCGGCAACAACCAATATGATGCTTACCGAGGGTTCCCTGAACCATACTTCGGAAGAGCTTAACAGGCTGCTTGATTTTTACGGAGTTTTCCTGAACCTTTCAGTTGAAAAGGACGCGGCAGGAGCTGTTATATACTGCCTGACACGCTATATTGAAAAAATCCTGGGCCTTGCCAAAGAGGTACTTTTTGAACCGGCCTTCCCTGTAAAAGAGCTTGATATCCTTATGAAGAAAAGGCTGAGATGGTTTTTGATTGCAAGGGAAAAAGTTCAGAACCTTGCAATGGACCAGTTTTTTGAATCAATTTTCGGATCCTCTCATCCTTATGGACGACAGGTAAAAGAAAATGATTTTAAAGGGTTTATTCCGCCTATACTGAAAGATTTTCATTCAAAATATTACAGGCCGGGAAATATGGCAATAATTGCAGCAGGTAAAATTCCCGGGCATACATTTGAGCTTCTTGATTACTTTTTCGGGGAAATTGAACCTGAAGAAACCCTTGTTGAAAAAACGGTAGGATCTCTAAGGGGCGACAGCATAAAAAAGGTCAGCATACCCAAACCAGGAGCCGTGCAGTCAGCAATCAGGATCGGATCAGCAACAATAAATAAGCGGCATTCCGATTATCCCGGATTGAAAATCCTGAATGTTATCCTTGGAGGCTATTTTGGCTCGAGACTGATGAAAAACCTGAGGGAGGAAAAGGGTTACACTTACGGAATTAACTCGTCAGTCAATTCGCTTGATCTATCGGGATTCAAGGTCATTTCAACCGAAGTGGGCACAGAAAATACCGCGAAGGCAATAGATGAAATTTATGGCGAAATAAGGCTGCTGCAGACCAGGCCTGTCGAATATGATGAACTCAGCATTGTCAAAAATTATATACTCGGTGACATGGTCAGAATGTTCGACGGACCATTTGCAATGGCTGAGAGTTTCAAGGGAGTGTGGGAGTTCGGGCTTGATATCACATACTATCAGCAGCTTGCCGACAAGATCAATTCAATCACACCTGATGAAATAATGAGCATTGCCAATACTTATTACAAAACTGAAGATCTCTATGAAATTGTTTCGGGTTGAATCCCCGCGGGCGCATTGGCTTCGCAAGGCTCGTAAACTCGGTTCCGCCTTGCTGATATTATTATCTGCCATGGCTGCATACGGACAGGGTGGTAAATTGGTGCCTGAATCGCCGACACTCCAGTCAGTGACCGTAAACCCGTCGACCGGAAATACGGATATTACCTGGTCGGCTCCGGATTCAATATCAACCCCTATTGCAGGTTATGTTGTCTATCACTATGACATCCTGAAGAAAGAAGGGGACCCGATAGATACAATTTTTGATCCTTCAACTTTGAGTTATCCGGCAGACGATGGCAAGCTGACATCCAACTTTGTTGAATCATATGTTGTTGCAGCATTTGACACTTCGCATAATATCAGCCCGCTTTCAAATTATCTGAGCACAATTTTTACCCAATCAAAGCTTGATTCGTGCAATAAGAAAATTGTAATTTCCTGGAACAAGTATGTTCCTGAACCCTACAAAGTGACAGGCTATGATATTTATACCTCTGTTAATGGCGGAGGATATACCTTGTCGGGTCATGTTCCTGATACTACGGTATTTGAGTTGGGTGATCTGGTAAATGGAACAACATATAATTTCTATGTAAGGGCTCTTCTTGAAAACGGGAAGTTTTCTTATTCGAACAAAACAAAAAGCCTTACGGTAACATTGCAGAAATTGCCCCAATGGATAAATGCCGATTATGCAACCGTGACAGAATCCGGAGAAATTGCACTTTCCTTCACAATTGATCCGGCTTCAGGCACTGAACTGTTTATGCTTGAAAGGAAAACCGGGCAGGCAGGTTCGTACCAGGAAATTGCAATGATCAGAACAACTGTCCCTTCAGTAACCTATACTGACATGACCGCCGACCCGGAGTCTTACAATTACTATATCCTTTCGGCGATCAATGCCTGCAATCAGAAGGCGGTTTCATCAAATGTAGCATCAAATATTGTACTTGAAAATCAGATAGTTAATAATGAGATCATACTAAAATGGAACAGTTATTACTATTGGCTGGGTACAGTTTCAACATATAAGCTGTTCATGGACACAGGCAGCGGATACAACGAATATGCTCTGATTAACGGTCCGGATACAACATATTCGGTAAGTATCCCTGAAATTATGTATTCCCTGAAATCAGGTGAAGCATGTTTCTATATCATGGCAGATGAAGTTTCAAACCCCTATGGAATAGCCGGAGAGAGCATTTCAAACAGAGCTTGTTATTCACCGGGAGAAATAATAACAGTTCCAAATCTGTTCACCCCTGATGGAAATCTTAAAAATGACACTTTCAAACCGGTACTTACATTTTCACCTGCCAATTATCATCTCGTGATAAGCGACAGGCAGGGAAG
Source organism: uncultured Bacteroidales bacterium (assembly GCA_963789985.1). Taxonomy (GTDB): domain Bacteria; phylum Bacteroidota; class Bacteroidia; order Bacteroidales; family VadinHA17; genus LD21. The sequence goes on from CAWBNA010000019.1 coordinate 780,241, forward strand.
GACAGTTTTTGAAACCAGGGATCCGGATGAGGCCTGGGATGGCACTGTTGGCGGCAGCCAGCTCTCAGAGGGGGTCTATATGTGGTTTATCAAGATCAGGGCAGCTTCAGGGAAGGAAATTTCCAGAACCGGGACCGTTACAATTTTCAGAAACTATAAGTAATACTGTTTCCCTCGTTAAGTTTTAATAACCGGTTTTAATCAGAAGAGTTATCTTTGTACATACAGGGAACTGAAGATATCGAGTTTTTTTATGGGAAGTAAGGATATTTTTGATGAAGAAGATATAAAACATATTCAGTCCGAATATGATTCATTGGCTGACAATCTTCTGAGATGCGACAAGCCCGGAGACAGGGAAATGATTGACAAAGCTTTCAGGATTGCTAATGAAGCACATTGGAATATGCGGAGAAAATCAGGTGAGCCCTACATAATTCATCCCATTTCAGTTGCAAAAATAGTCAACTCTGAAATAGGGCTGGGAGCCAAGTCGATTGCCACGGCATTGCTTCACGACACCGTTGAAGATACCGATTATTCACTTGAAGATGTCAACAGGGACTTCGGTCCTAAAATAGCAACACTTATCGACGGCCTTACCAAAATATCCGGCACTTATGATAAAGGGACATCATCATCCATGCAGGCTGAGAACTTCCGGAGGATGCTCCTGACCCTTTCAGATGACCTGAGAGTGATCCTTATAAAAATGGCTGACCGTCTTCACAACATGAGGACGCTCGATTCAATGCCTGAGAACAAGAAAATGAAGGTGGCAGGTGAAACCATATTCCTGTATGCCCCGCTTGCCAACAGGCTCGGTCTCTATGCAATAAAAAGCGAGCTTGAGGACCTGAGTTTTAAATACCGTCAGCCGGTAATTTATGAAGAAATAGCTTCAAAGCTGAAGCATGGTGAGAAAAAATATTATTCCCTTATAAACAAGTTCAGCCTGCCGATTATTGAAAAGCTTACTGAATCGGGACTGAAATTTGATATAAGCGGAAGGCCAAAATCGATTTTTTCAATATGGAAAAAAATGCAATCGAAAAATGTGCCTTTTGAAGAAGTGTATGATGTTCTTGCTGTCCGTATTGTTTTTGAGCCTGTCCCCGGAATACCTGAAAAGACGACATGCTGGAACATATATTCAATAATTACCGATACTTACCTGCCGAAACCTGACAGGCTGCGCGACTGGATAAGCAGGCCAAAGCCTAACGGTTATGAAGCTCTTCATTTAACCGTAATGGGTCCTGAAGGAAAATGGGTCGAGGTACAGATCCGCAGCAAAAGAATGGACGAAATAGCAGAAAGGGGCTATGCGGCACATTACAGGTACAAGGGGGACAATTTACCTGAAACAGAGCTTGACAAATGGATCAAGAAGATCAGAATGATGCTTGAAAATCCTCTCGAGGATCCTATTGAATTCCTTGATGAGTTCAAGATGAACCTGTTCTCTTCCGAAATCATGGTCTTCACACCCAAAGGTGTCCTTGTAAGCCTGCCGAAGGGAGCTTCCGCCCTCGATTTCGCCTATGAAATCCATACGGAAATCGGGAACAAGGCAATAGGGGCAAAAATAAATTACAAGCTTAACCCGGTGAACGCGGTGCTGATGAGCGGTGATCAGGTAGAGATTATCACTTCCGATATAGCAAAGCCAGAAAAGGAATGGCTCTCATTTGTTCGGACTTCAAAAGCAAAGGAGGCTATCAAGAATGCACTCAAGACTGAATCGGTTAACAGGATACAGAAAGGCAAGGAAATATTTGAGTCCAGGCTTGCCGAAATGGGCGTAACCCCAAATTCAGAGATTTTAAGAAAACTGATGCTTTCCTATGACATGCTGAATAAAGACGAACTCTATTCAGGAATAGAACTTGGAACCGTTGACCTCGATAACCTCAAAAAGATAACAAAGAGAAGTCCGGCCAAAAACGTAATGAAGTACTGGGAGCTAAAACTGCTCGGATCAAAAAAAAACAGAAAAGATGAGGAGGAAAACGGAAAGGAAGAAGAAGTAGACGGAAGTGTCCCGTTCCTGCTGAGAGAAAACATTGAAAATGCAGAGCAATCATACGAAATTGCAAAATGCTGCAACCCAATACCCGGTGACGAGGTAATCGGTTATCGTTCTCATGAGGGGTCGATCATTATTCATAAACCTAAATGCCCGGTCGCCATACGGATTATGTCAAACGAAGGGAACCGGATCATTGCAGTAAAGTGGGCTATCCATAAACTCGTTTCATTTCTTGCAAGGATAAGTATGACCGGAGTCGACCGGATCGGACTTGTGAATGATATTACAAATATTATTTCCTCCGAGCTTAAGGTCAATATGACTAATATCAGTATAAGTGTGAGGGATGGGATCTTTGAAGGCACAATCGATCTGTACGTGCATCATACACAGGACCTTAATAACCTCATTCTTAAAATTTCAAATGTCACGGGTATCGACAATGTAAAGCGCGTGGAGGATTTCTCGCAATAATATCGGAGCTTTATTATTTACTTCCGTCTGCAAAAAAAATCATAATTTTGTCATTATTTTAATTTAGTCCGGATATGATTAGTGACGATACAATATCAACGGTAAAGCAGATCTTCACTGAATTTCTTGAGAAGAAAGGGTACAGGAAAACACCTGAGAGGTATGCTATTCTCGATGAAATATATTCGCACGGCGGGCACTTTGATATCGAGTCGCTCTACATCTCAATGAAAAACAAGAATTACAGGGTAAGCAGGGCCACTCTGTACAATACGATTGAGCTTCTTCTCGACTGCAACCTGGTAATAAGGCATCAGTTCGGAAAGAATATCGCACAGTTTGAAAGAGCTTATCAGTGCAGTCAGCATGATCATCTGATTGATCTGGAGAGCGGCAAAGTAATTGAATTCTGTGATCCCCGGATCAATGAGATCATAAAAACAGCGAGTGAACTGCATGATTTCAAGCCATCATATCATTCACTGTATATTTACGGGAATATTATTGAGAAGAGAAAAAAATAATACGACCGCCTTTAAAATTTCAGCACAAAATCAATAAATGCCGGCAAGCCTATAGGAAAGGTTTTGGCAATATCCCTGCTGTTCACCAAACCTATATCTACAGCAATTTTTTCACCCAAAAAACGGACGCCATATGAGAAGACCGAATAATCAGGCACAAACCAGTTTTCCGTAACAAGGCCTATCCTTCTTGAAAGCCGTGTCATTCCACTGACGGTTATGATCGGTTTATCGCTCCATTTTCCATTCCACCAGCCCCATCCTACTCCCCCGGAAATATTGTTGTCCTGATTTCCAAAAGTGATGGTGCCATATCCGATTCCTGCACCACCGAAATTGCCAATACCCTCAAATGCATTTACATATAAAGCCCCGGCTCCAAGCCATAAAGAATTAGCCACTTTAAAGCCGAATTTTGGCATCACCAGGAAAATAGGATGTCCGCTTAATGTTGAATAAAGCTCTACGCCTCCTCCGATGCTGAAGAAATTTGTCACGCCGTAACTTACCGTATTAACAGAAAGATCAATGTTCTGATAATACCCTTCCCCTTTGCCGATCTGGATTCCCGGGCTGATAAAATACCTTGAGTAATCAGGATTAGGAAACCATACCTTGCCCTTCCTGTAATTGCTTGAAGTCAACAGGATCATTGATTTTATCTTTTCTTTCTTTATTGTAAGTGTTCCGGTATTTTCAGTAGCCAAAACAATTTCCTCGGGATTTTCAGAAACAAGAGTGCCTTGCATTACTGATCCGTCCTTTAATGTAACAGAATACTTTTTCTGCTGAGTTTCAGGAATATTTTGCTGGGATATAGCCTGTAATGCAGTCAGAATAAAGGCAAAGCTGATAATCAAAAAATAAGCTGATTTTTTCATGATTTAATGATTGCTTTTTATTAAACTCCATATTTTATACTTAAAGTTACACATTATCAGTCTCTTGTGAATCAGAGAAATCCACTGTTGTTTACATTGTTGACTCATTTATCAACAATATATTATTAACGCTGTTTTCAGCCGATTTATTTCGTACCTTAGGCTCCGTTTTTCATTTTGAGACAATTATAACATGAACATTGACATACTTTTAGGGTTGCAGTGGGGTGATGAGGGAAAAGGTAAGATCGTTGACGCGCTTAGCCCTGACTATGACGTTATAGCACGATTCCAGGGAGGCCCAAACGCCGGTCATTCCCTTGAATTCAACAACACAAAGCATGTCCTGCACCTCATTCCTTCAGGTATTTTTCATCCTGATAAGCTCAATATAATCGGGAATGGCGTGGTATTTGACCCTGCTGTTTTTAAATCGGAAATTGAAAAGCTCGGACCTCCGGCAGATGAGCTTGTTAAAAGGCTTGTCATATCAAACAGGGCTCACCTTATACTACCGACCCACAGAATACTCGATGCAGCTTTTGAAAGCAGAAAGGGGAACCTGAAAATAGGTTCTACGCTTAAAGGAATCGGGCCTTCCTACACCGATAAAGCCAGCCGTAGCGGGTTAAGGGCAGGCGATGTACTGCGCGATGATTTCAGAAAACTGTACAATGAGCACACTGCGGAACATCTTGCAGTCCTTAAGGGATATCCCTATGAATTTGATATCAGGGAGTACGAAGACGAATGGTTCAGGGGCGTTGATCTCTTTAAGCTGTTCAGGATCGAAAATACTGAATACCTTATTAATAAATTGTCGGACGAAGGGAAAAAAATACTTGCCGAAGGAGCCCAGGGAACAATGCTTGATCTTGATTTCGGATCTTATCCATATGTAACTTCATCAAATACGATTAGCTCTGGAGCCTGCACCGGTATGGGAGTTTCACCAAAAAAAATCGGCGAAATATTTGGCATATTCAAAGCATATTGCACAAGAGTTGGCAGCGGCCCTTTCCCTACTGAGCTTCATGATGAAACCAGTGAAATTATCAGGAAAAAGGGAAGCGAATACGGAGCGACAACTGGCCGGCCAAGAAGATGCGGATGGCTCGATTTACCGGCTCTGAAGTATGCAATTATGATCAATGGAGTGACAAAGCTCCTGATGACCAAAGCCGATGTGCTCTCAGGATTTAAGTCCATAAGGGTATGTACATCATATTCAATCGGAGGAAAAGAAACTGATAAGGTTCCTTTCAGCAACGATACGAAAATAGATCCTGTCTATAAAGAATTCAAAGGCTGGGATGAAAACATTTCGGAAATAAGGGACTTTGAGTCCCTGCCTGAGGCGCTTAAATCATTTATCGGGTTTATTGAAAAGCAGACAGGGGTATCTGTCTCAATGGTATCGGTAGGCCCCGACAGGAATGCAACCATAATAAGGGCAGTTTAATGCTTCTTTTCCGAATAGATCCAGGCATCCTTTATCAGATTTATCTTTATGAGCTGCAGTTGATCATTTGCTTTCTCCCGGCTGTTGCATGCATAGATCGATACAAGAAGTGAATTGGGCTTGTTTTTCACCTTTATTATTTCAGTGCTGTAACCCTGCTTTTTGAACTTCTCTGAAAGATCCTCCGCATTCTTCATATTTGAAAAACTGCCGATTATAACCCTGAATCCAGGATATGAAGTATCCCGAACAGCAACGGATGATGATTCTACAGGAACACTATCCCTGACAACTACAGCCCTGCTTAAAGTATCTGCAGCTTTTTTCACAGTGTCTTTAACAACCGTTTTGCCGAGATTGTAATTAATGCTCTCCAATGCTTTTCCCCTGTTTAAAAATAATCCCCTTTCCCTGAAATAATGGCAGGAAGAAAATGGAACTAATAATAAGCAGAAAAATATGAAAATATATCGCCTCATAATTAATCACTTAGTAGATATTAAACATAACAGGCCCGATTTAGGTATTTTGTTCAAATATACAAATTATTGCAGGAAACCATTTGATAATTAAATGTTAATAGAATCTGATTTTGTATATTCACATTTTCAAACAAATATTTAATAAAATTATCCCTGATGAAATCAATAATACATTTTTTTGAAGAAAGCGCCGATAAGTTTGAAAGCAATGTTTATTTATGGGAAAAACCTCAGGATAAGTATGAAGGGACAACATACGGAGAAACAAGGAAGCAGGTATATGAGTTTGCAGCAGGACTGATGATCCTTGGCATCAAAAAGGGGGACAGACTGAGCCTGGTTTCAGAAGGAAGGAACATGTGGGTAATAGGTGAGCTTGGAATTCTCTATGCAGGCGCTGTAAATGTACCTCTTTCGGTGAAACTTACTCCTGATGAACTTAAATTCAGAATAAATCATTCAGAATCAAGGATGATTCTTACATCTTCAATCCAGGCTCAAAAACTTGAGAAGATCCTTTATGACTGCAAGACAATTGAAAAGATAATTCATTTTGACACCCAGGAGGAATATTCAGACAGGGAGATCCATTTTAATGAGGTGAGGAAATTAGGGAGAGAGTGGCTGGAATCACCTGAAAACAAGGCATTGTTCAAGGAAAAATGCGATAGTATTAAACCCTCTGATTTTGCAAATATCTGCTATACTTCCGGTACCACAGCGGACCCGAAAGGCATTATACTTACCCATGGCAATTATATAACCAACGTTTATCAGGCCTACAGCCTGATGGACATACCATCATTCTATAAGACCCTACTAATACTGCCATGGGATCATTCTTTCGGACACACTGCCGGTATTTATGCATTCATGGGAAAAGGAGCAAGTATCGCTTCTGTTAAAACCGGGAAATCTCCGATGGAAACCCTGAGAAACCTTCCGGCATGCCTGCAAGAGATCAAACCGAACCTGATAATGAGCGTTCCCGCAATTGCCAAAAACTTCAGAAAGAACATCGAGAAAGGGATAAAGGAGAAAGGGAAATTGACCGAGTTGCTCTTTAATCACGCGCTGAAAATATCATATTCCTATAACAAGGAAGGCTGGAACAAAGGCAGTGGCATTCAGAGACTTAATAAACCGCTCATCGACCTTTACGATAAGATACTCTTTGCCAGGATAAGGGAAAGCTTCGGAGGAGAACTTGATTATTTTATAGGCGGAGGAGCACTTCTCGACATGGAGCTTCAGAGGTTTTTCTATGCACTGGGAATACCGATGTACCAGGGTTACGGATTAAGTGAGGCTTCACCAATAATCTCATCCAACTCCACCGGCCGCCACCGACTTGGTTCATCAGGCGTTCTGGTAAACAATATGGACCTTAAAATATGCGATGATAACGGCAAAGAAGTTCCCCCTGGCCAGAAAGGTGAAATCGTCATAAGGGGAGGCAACGTTATGTACGGATACTGGAAAAATGAATCGGCAACAAAGGAAACAATAGTGGATGGATGGCTGCACACCGGGGACATGGGATATATGACAAGGGAGGGCTACCTGTATGTTCTTGGACGGTTTAAAAGCCTGCTTATTGCCGATGATGGTGAAAAATTTAGTCCTGAAGGCATCGAAGAAGCCATATCGGAGCAGTCAAAATATATCGATCAGTGTATGCTCTATAATAATCAGAAACCCTATACAGTTGCAATTGTTGTTCCAAACCAGCATGCACTTAAACTGTACCTCGAAGAAAAAAATCTTACAGCCGATTCTGACGAAGGCAAGAGGGCAGTTATGGATCTTATTGAAAACGAATTGAATGAATACCGGACCAATGGAAAATACGGGAACATGTTCCCCCAGCGCTGGCTCCCTGTGGCCATTGGCATCCTTGGGGAGGGATTCTCTGAAGAAAACGGACTTATGAACTCAACAATGAAAATTGTCAGGGCAAAGATTATGGAGAAGTACAATGAACTGATAGATTATCTTTATACTCCTGATGCAAAGGATATTACAAATGAAAGAAATACAGAGGAAGTCGAGAAGATGAAACTGGGCTGAACATTTCCACACCTCCATATGACATGAAAATAATCAATGCAATATTTGCAGTAATGTGCTGTTTATTAAGTGTATCATGTACACTTAATAAGAAGAGCGACTGGAAGATCGCTTCCAATCCCATTCTGACTAAATGGGCAACACAGGTTGACCCAGCCTGTCCGTGGCCCGATTACCCAAGGCCTGACCTGGTCCGTAAAAAATGGATAAACCTGAACGGATTGTGGCAGTACGCCTTAACTGATACTCTTTCAAAACCGGCTAAATGGGAAGGAGAAATACTGGTACCCTATCCTATTGAATCAGCCCTTTCAGGTGTCAAAAAAAGAATATCGGAAAAAGAAAACCTGTGGTATAGAAGAACATTCACTATTCCTGAAAGCTGGAGCAAAAAGCAAATACTGCTTAACTTCGAAGCATGCGACTGGAAGACAACAGTATGGGTTGACGGGAAAATTGCCGGAACTCACAAGGGAGGCTATGATCCATTCAATTTTAATATAACAGGTCTGTTGTCCAAACAGAAGGAGCATGAATTGCTGGTCCGTGTCTGGGATCCTACAGACAAAGGAACACAGCCAAGAGGAAAACAGGTGTCAAACCCCGAAGGAATATGGTACACTCCGACAACCGGAATATGGCAGACAGTCTGGATCGAACCAGTTAATAATTCATATGTAAGATCGTTCCGCATAGTCACAAATACTGATAACGGAATTGTTTCTGTCAGTCCGGATGTCGTAAACCCGGGCGATGGCATTATAAAATACGAGATAAGCAATAAAGGAAAAGAAATTGCAGCTGCAACTTCAAAAGCGGGCCAGACTGCAGTCCTGAAAATCAAGGACCCGATCCTGTGGTCGCCTGAAAATCCGTTCCTCTATGATCTGAGCATAACCCTGAAGAATAGGGACGGAATAGCTGACCAGATAACGTCGTACACTGGTTTACGCAAGATAAGCATTGGCAGAAAGGACGATTTTACCAGGATCCTTTTCAATAACGAATTTGTCTGGCAGCATGGACCTCTTGACCAGGGCTTCTGGCCTGACGGGATCTACACTCCTCCTACATTGTCTGCTATGAGATACGACCTCGAAATGACCAAAAAAATGGGGTTTAACATGCTCCGTAAGCATGTAAAAGTCGAAAACAGGATATTTTATTACCTGTGCGATAAACTCGGACTGATGGTATGGCAGGATATGCCAAGCGGCGACCAGTACATTGGAGGATCAATGCCTGATATTGCAAAATCAAAAGAAGCCGCTGACCAGTTTGAATTTGAGCTCAGGCAGATGATAGAGACCAGGTATAATCATCCTTCAATAATTATGTGGGTTTCATTTAATGAAGGATGGGGCCAATTTGATACTGAGCGTATTACAAAACTTATTTCACAATTTGACACTACCAGGCTTGTAAACAGTGCTTCAGGATGGAGTGACCGCGGAACAGGAAATGTGAACGACATCCATCATTATCCTGAACCTGCAGTACCGCAAGCCGAACAGAACAGAGCAATCGTTCTTGGAGAATATGGCGGCCTCGGCCTGCCTGTTGAAGGTCATACATGGGAAAAGAAGAGCTGGGGTTACAGGAATATGAATGACACCCTTTCACTCCTCACAAAATATGAGGCATATTCCGATCAGATCCACCGGTTTGTAAAAGAGAACGGACTCAGCGCTTCAATTTATACTCAGACCACTGATGTCGAAACCGAGACGAATGGCCTGATGACTTACGACAGGAGAATCATTAAAATGGGGATTGAAAATGTTTACCGGGCAAACGCAGGAATGACACCGCCTTCCCTTGGATCGCCGGGAATAGCAATTAACGGAAAGCCTGTTACCATATTATCAAGCGCGCGTCCGGGAGGGAAAATTTATTTCACCACTGATGGTACGGAACCGGATGAGAAGTCACAACTCTACACTGGTCCCGTTAATGTCGCGATTCCGTGTGTAATCAGGACTTTTACTGTATGGAATGACGGAAGGAGCCGGAAAGTTACATACGAAATCAAACAATAAGCCGGCTTTTGAATGGCAGGAATGTCATAAAGTCGGAATGATGCACGATATATGCTTCGGTTGTGCGTTTTACCAGGTCACCTTCACCGGCATGTGCGGCAATTATATGGCAGACTTCAGGGGGCACTCCGCATTCCTCGGCTAGCGACACCCCGGAAAACGGGTGACGGAGATACTGCCCGTACCTGCCCTGGATTGATTTTCCTTCTGAATCCAGCTCATATTCGAGCAATTTACCGACATCAGCCAGGATTGCGCCTGCAATTACCACATCCATGTTTACAGGAAGATCATCGCCGAAAAATTCATTCATTTTCTCCCCGCTGGCCCTGGCAATATGCACAACGCATCTCTTGTGATCCATAAAGCTTACTTTCAGGTCAGGGCCGCAGAGAAGTGTAAAGGGTATTCTTTCAAGGTCATCGGCTTTCAGGACACTTCTTTTGAGGGCTGTTTCCCAAGTTTTTGCAGTTTTTTCCCTGAGTGAAATGTCTTTTATCCATTCCAGTTCAGGCCATAAGCTCTTTACTGATTCATTCATCTTCGGTTTTTTTTGCATCATTTTATCCTTGAGATTATCGCCTCTGTCATCTGAACAGTCGAAGCGGCGCCAGAATTTATGACGTCGGGGTGTCCCGTCATTTTCATCATGTCGTAGGTTTTCACCTTACCGTCAAGAATAACACCGGCGATTGCTTTGCGTATTCTGTCCGCTATACTGTTCTCATCAAGATATTCCAGCATCATGCAGGCCGATTCAATCATTGCTATCGGGTTTACAATCGGAATTTCATAATCGGCGTATTTGGGAGCTGATCCATGTGTCGGCTCAAACACCGCAATGCCATCGGATGAAAACTGGGCGCTGCAGGCAAATCCCAAACCTCCTATCAGCCCGGCAAACGCATCGGATGCGATATCTCCGAACATATTGCCTGCCACGATAACTCCATAATCTTCAGGATTTTTAGTGAGCCACATCATTTGTGCATCAATATTGGTGTTCAGGAGCTTAATTGAGGAATAGGATTCTTTCTGAATATCTTTTGCAAGCTTCCACATCAATCCTGATGTTTCCCTTATGACATTCGGCTTTTCACATACGGTGACAGAAGAATAGCCGTACTTCTTTGCATGTTCAAATGCAGCAATGATGATTCTTTCAGTAGCTTTTTTTGAAAAGATCCTTGAGGATATTGACAATTCTTCCCTGGGAACATTACCGAAATTTTCAACAAATTTAGGATGGGTCAGTAATGCCTTGTAAACCTGATCAGGAGGATTGGTCCACTCAACGCCCGAGTACAGGCCTTCAGTGTTCTGCCTGAAAATCACTACGTCAACCCGGGGTTCCTCAATTGTATTCCCCTTGCCCCTTCTTATGAAATTAAGAGGGTTCCCTTTATATGATTTGCATGGACGGACACAAATATCGAGGTTAAATTTCTGCCTCAACCCAACGATCGGGCTTGAATAAGTATAACCCCTGCCCTGCAGCGAAGGATCAAGTTCTGCTTTTGCCTCTTCATTTGGTTTTGACGTTATTGCTCCGAACAGGGCCACTTTGTGCTTTTTTATCAGGTCGAGGGTGCGCTGTGGAAGAGGGTTTCCCTCGCTGCACCAGAATTTCCACCCTATGTCGCCATGTACATATTCTGCATCAAATCCGGCTGCAGCCAGGACCCTTAATGCCTGTTCCAAAACTATTGATCCGATACCGTCTCCCGGTAATGTGACAACTGTCCGCTTAGCCATAAGACTATTTATTAATGTCAGGAATTGTTGTTTTGTAAATGTATAAAAATTTGGCTGAACAAAAATTTCCCGAATATTTTGCATTTTAAGTTTTATAAAATAAAAAAATGTACTTTTGGGCCGGTTTAAAATCATTATAACTTGCATGAGTGTTTTATCTCAATTAAGTCCAGCGCCAATATGGAACTATTTCGGGGAGATTTGCAAAATCCCCCGGCTCAGTAAAAACGAAGGGAAAATAAGAGCTTACCTCAGGAGTTTTGCCAATGATCACAACCGTGAATTCAGGGAAGATTCTGTTGGCAATATTTTAATAATAAGGCCTGCTTCGCAAGGAATGGAAAGCAGAAAAACCATTGTTTTACAGAGTCATATGGATATGGTAGGTGAGAAAAATGCCGATTTTCCGCATGATTGGGCAAAGGATGCGATAATTCCGGTTGTTGATGGTGAATGGGTGACTGCAACGGGAACCACACTTGGAGCCGATGACGGCATGGGTATTGCCGCCCAGCTTGCAATTCTCTCCGATGAGAACCTGAAGGCCGGCAAAATTGAGTGCCTTTTTACAGTCGATGAGGAGTCGGGAATGACAGGAGCATTGAACCTGAAGCCCGGATTTTTCGAAGCAGGAACATTGATTAATCTTGATTCAGAAGACGAAGGAATACTTTTTATTGGTTGTGCAGGAGGCATTGATACCATAGGCAACCTTCATTTCAAGACAGTCCCGTCATCTAATGGTTCAGTGGCTCTCGAAATATCGCTTACCGGACTTCATGGGGGTCATTCCGGTGATGAGATCCATAAAGGGTACGGGAACTCCATTAAGTTAATGAACCGTATCCTGCTGAATTTATCCGAGAAGTTTGAAATCGCTGTTGCCAGGTTTGACGGAGGCAACCTTCGGAATGCAATACCAAGGGAAGCATTTGCAGTAATAACAGCAGACGAAAATCAAAAAGAAGCGATCCGGACCTGGGTCTTTGATTTTCAGAAAACATTATCTGAAGAGTTCGGTGAGCTTGAGAAAGAAATTAAGATCTCTCTGAAAGAAGTTAAAAGGCCGGATTTTGTTATGGACAGGGAGAGCCAGACCAAACTTCTCAATTCCCTTACCTGCTGTCCGCACGGAGTCATATCATGGTCGCACGAGATGAAGGATCTTGTTGAGACCTCAACTAACCTGGCATCCGTCAGCTTTGAAGACAACGACAGGATACAGATTATAACCACCCAGAGAAGTTCAATAGAATCATCAAAACATGATGTCGCCGGAATGGTCAGATCATGCCTTAAGCTTGCCGGTGCAGAAGTGCTTCATTCTGATGGATATCCTGGCTGGAAACCAAGTCTTAAATCGGAGATCCTCAGGATCACTAAAAAGTCATATTTCAATCTCTTTGGCAGGGAACCGGATGTCAGGGCAATACATGCAGGGCTGGAGTGCGGACTTATTTATGAGAAGTTCAAGGGCATTGATATGATCTCCTTTGGCCCATCAATCAAAGGAGCTCATACTACTGACGAAAAAATAGAAATAAAAACCGTGCAGATGTTCTGGGACCTGTTGACGGACGTAATAAAAAATATACCTGAAAAAAACTGAAAGCAGGTTATACCTGAAAATCAGGCACGAAGTCAATCTGTGCTAAAGAATTCATCTTTACCGGCACCGCATATCGGACATAGATAATCATCGGGAAGATCTCTGAAATCGACGCCAGGTTCTATTCCCGCATATTCATCTCCTTCCACGGGATCATAAACATAACCACAGATCGCGCATTTAAATTTTCCCATAAGCTGAATACCATTATGATCTTAATTTTCTTACTGCATCTATAACCGTACCGTCGACCCATTTTATTGCTGCAACAATATCTTCCTCAAACTGAGGTTTTGATGGCTTACCGCATATTTTCTCAGCTTCTGCCTGGAGTTCATGGATGGTCTTCAGAGGAAGGCCGCTATCCTTAACGCTATCGATGAGATCCTGCCTGAGCGGATTTATAGCTATCCCCCTTTCGGTTATTATGACATCAATAAGCTCCCCGGGTCCGCACAGGGTAGTGACCTCATCTACAATAACCGGAATGCGGTCACGGAAAAGGGGTACCGGGATAATAACATTCCTGGCATGAAGACAATTCTGCCATCCGCCAATGCCATGAAGAAGATAGCCGTCTGAATGAGTCACAACATTTCCGTTAAAATTCAGGTCAATCTCCGTGGCTCCCAGTATCATGATATCCATCATGCTCGTCAGATTGCCCTTTGAGTGATAATTGTAAGCATTAAAGACAGGATATGGGATATGGTTGGGGTTTTTGACGACGGAAGCCACAGAATCAAGATCAAATGCCTGGGCATCAAGAACATAACCCATATATCCCTGTTCAAGCATATCGACCATGTACCTCGTGCTACCCCCGAAACCAAATTTTGATTTCCATCCTTTTTTCTTTAAAAGCTCATGAACAAAAACTGCAATTGCCAGAGATGTTCCGCCTGCTCCTGCCTGAATGGTAACACCATCCTTAAGGATACCTGATTTATTAAGAAAAGCTGCCGTCAGTTCTGCAATCAGCAGCCTGTCGGGGCTCCTGGTGATCTGGGTTGTTCCGGAAACAATTTTCTCGGGGATGCCTATTTTATCTACCACGACAACATAATCGACATAGTTTCCTTCAATCTCCATGGGATAGCATGGAACATCGACGAGGTTGTCGGTCACTACAATTACTTTGGAGGCATACATTGAATCAGCTTTTGCATACCCGAGCACTCCGCAGGCAGAATTACCTCCGGTACCCCTTGCATTGCCAAAGGAATCGGCTGAGGGAGCGGCAAGCACCGCAATATCAATCCTGACTTCACCATCCTGTATCGCCTGCACACGGCCGCCGTGTGAACGAAGCACCGCAGTGCCCTTCATCTTTCCCTCTGAAACGAACCTGCCAAGGGGTCCGTTCATGCTTCCTTCTATCCTGTTTATCGTACCGTCCTCAAGATATTTGATAACCGGATCGTTGCACGGGAACGAGGCTGAAGGAAACCATACGAGGTCTTTCACGCCCATTGATGAGGCAATGTCAAAAATCTTATTGCTTATCAGGTCACCGTCCCTTAAATGATGATGCGTTGATATCGTCATACCGTCCTTTAGGCCGCAAAGCCTTAAAGCTTCATCAAGAGAAACCACAACTTTGTTTCCGTTTTCAGGGAAATCGATGCAGGTTGGTACAGGAGGACCATATTTATTACCAACAGGACGGTATTTTCCAATCCCCATGAAGGGGACAGCAGGCTTACCGTTGATCTCGACAGGAACTTCTCTTCCGGCTGCATTCATTACTGTTTTGACAGCCATAATCTATTTTTATTTTATTGGTTTTTTCACGGCTGAGCTTCATCCATCCAATTTTCACGAATCAACCCCAGTTTCGCTGCCAGGCTGATTGTTTTTTGCGCCCTTGCCACTACAGGAGCATCAATCATTTTTGTCCCAAGTGCGACCACGCCGAGTCCGTTCTCCTTCGCATCTTCAAAAGCTGAAACTATCTTCATTGCCTTTTCAATCTCTTCCTTACCTGGTGCAAATCCTTCCCTTATAACAGCAATCTGCCTCGGATGGATACAACCCATACCCTCGAATCCCAGTGATTTTGATTCTAAAACATTCTGACGCAAAGCTTCCATGTCACCCACATCTGAGAAGACGGAATCGATGGGCTGTATTCCTGCAGCCTTAGCCGCCACAACAATCCTTTCCCGGGCATATAACGATTCCGCACCCTCCTTTGTCCTCGGCACTCCAAGATCGGCAGTGTAATCTTCAAGACCTATTGCCATTGCCACGACGTTAACTGATGACCTGGCAACCTCAAAGGAATTCTCAACGCCTAATGCAGATTCTATTATAGGCATCAGAAAAACAGGATTATTCAGACCACAAGCTTTTTTTATGTCAGAGATTTTTACATCTACAGCCTGAACCATCTCCCGGTGTTCGCATTTAGGGACAAGAACAAGATTGACATTCTGAGGTATTACAAATTCGAGGTCCTTTAATCCCCTTTCATCCTGGTTGATCCTTACCATTCGCTCTGATCCGCAGAAATTAACCTGGCGAAGGGCATTTCTTACAAGTATCCGTGCTTCATCTTTCTTTTCAGGAGCGACAGAATCCTCGAGGTCAAGAATGATGCCATCGGCCGAATGCAGGCCGGCGTTTATCATCATGGCCGGCGTATTTCCGGGAAGATAGAGCCTCGAGAACCTGAACCGGTTGGCAGAAGTGGCATACCTGTTCTCTTCAAGGAATTCAGGGAGGTATTCCAGTGGAGTGTCAAGAAGCTGTTTTATAGCCGATTCAAGCCTCGCAGATATCACAAATGGCAACGCACCTGAATCGTTTATGTCAATAAATGCATTCTTTATGCCGAAAAAGCTGAGAATTTCAGTACACTGATTTTTAATTGATTCGCCGTACAAGGTTTTTACCCTGGATTTCAGGTTGATCAAAATGCCACCCTCGTTCCTGAGTTCGGTGGTTATTTCACAGTCGGACCTGACTTTCGGACCTGAATTCCCTGATGTTGCTGAAAAACTGTTCATTATTCCGGCAAGTTGGTTATTTATACAAACCTACTAATTTTTTTCTTCACAGATCTCAAACAGTACTCCTCCTGTTGATTTAGGATGGAGAAATGCAACATCAAGTCCTTCCGCACCTTTTCTCGGGTTCGCATCAATAAGCTTAATGCCGGCCCGTTCTGCATGCTTCAACTGTTTTTCAATATTGGTCACCGCAAAAGCAATATGATGAACACCCTCTCCCCTCTTTTCAATGAACCTGGCAACAGGTCCATGAGGATCAGTTGATTCGAGCAATTCGATCTTTGTCTGGCCGACCCTGAAAAAAGCGGTTCTCACTTTCTGGTCTGGAATATCCTCAATATTATAGCATTTCAGGCCGAAACACTTTTCATAAAGACTGATGGATTCTTCGAGATTTGAGACTGCTATTCCGATATGTTCGATATGTGTCAGGTTCATAGAAGTTTTTATAATTTAAGAAATTAAAAGTCAAAGTTAACTCGTGAAAAATACTCCTTAACAGACAAAGATCAGCTTTTACAGGTTATTTTTAACTGCGGTATCATGGAATCAGCGCAGAATTTTACTGCAACTGATCCTGATATTTACGTTGTATTACGATTTTTAAACCAGTGTCTTTCTTTCAATATCTGTTCCAATGGAAATTATCCAATGAATTCCTAGAACGGGAATTCCACCGGCTTTTCAATATCCGATTTTTTGTTCTCTGGTTTTTTTGCAGCCTGATGAACCCGATTTCCGTCAACAAAGATTGCCTTGTACGGCTTTACTGGACATGCAAATTCACAGTGTCCGCATCCGATGCATATCTCCTGATTTGTCTCCGGGATCACCAGGTTGCCTTCATAGGGAACCATATATACTGCCTTGGTGGGACAAGCTTCAGAGCAAGCCCCGCATGCAGTCTTTTCCGTTTTAACTATGCAGTTATCCTTTATGAAGTTAGCTTTACCGAGCTGGGTCAGTTTTTTTGCTTCAAGAGCAAGTGGCTTTAACGCATTTGTAGGGCAGACCTGGCTGCACAGAGTGCAGTTGAAAGTACAGAAGCTTTTATGATAATCCATTACCGGCTGCATCATACCTGCAATTCCATATTGCCTTAAAGCAGGCTGAAGCACTTTGTTGGGGCATGCAGTGATGCAAAGCGAACAGGCAGTGCAGAATTTTGTGAAATGTTCAATGGAACCGGCGCCGGGAGGGCATATCGGCGAAGTTTTGTTTTCCTTTACTTTCGATTCCTTGGTAGGAACTGGCGTATTCTTTTCCTGTCCTTTGACAAACTGTGAAATACCAAAAAGCATAAGAACCGATCCTGCAACGAATTTCCTTCTGCTTTTATCGGCAGCGGCAGGTTCCACTTTTTTCATTCCCACTATCCCATATGACAATGCCTTATCAGGGCATATCTTTATGCAGTTAAAACAAGCGACACATCTTGAAACATCAATATTCTCATGCAGAAAATCGATGCATGATGATTTGCAGGCCAGGGAGCATCTGCCGCAACGGGTGCACTTATCGACATTAAACCTTATCCTGAATATTGAAATTTTTGAAACAAATCCGAGCAGGGTTCCGACAGGGCATATCATATTGCAGTATAATCTTCCCCTTATAAAGGAAAGCAACCCGACAAGCAGGAGGAATGCAACCGGGATTGAATAAACTATAAGGTCAAATCCCTTTACGGGGACATGGCTGAGTGAGTAAATATCAAATTTACCGAGTATGCCTGATAAGAAATTATTAAGTATTAATACAACCGGTTTGATAAAGTAGGTCATGAACCTCCCGAAAATACTATAGGGATCAAGAATAGTAATCGTATAAATGCCCCATATTAATGCAACTCCCGCAGAAATAATCAGAATTGAATATCTAATTACTGTATGCGGTTTTTTAAACCCGAATCTCCTGAATTTTCTCCTGATCCTTCCACCAAGCCTGCTGTTAAGATCCTGCCCTATGCCAAGAGGGCATAAGAATGAACAATAAGTGCGGCCCGTCAGCAACGTAAGTAATAAAACTGCAAAAAAACCTCCTGCAGCAATAGTCTTCAGATTAATGTATTTCAGGAGTGAAGGTACAAACTGAAGATAAAGAAAGTAATTGATGTATTTTTCAGGTATCAGTGATTTGAAGTCGGCAAAGATCAGTGTAAAACAAATCAGAACTACTACTGAAAAAGCTAACCGGAACTTTTTAAGAAAAGATGAAACCATCACCAATTACATTTTTATACGCTTTATATTCAGTGAATCAAGATTCATATTTCCAAGTCCCATTTTATAAGCGATAGGAATGTAGTCGATTTTATCAGGACTTATTCCAAGCATTTTTGCTGCAGCAGCATCGCCGGCAACCCAGTCGGTTGTCAGAATCTGCGATTTCATCTGTACGACATCCTCCTTTGAAACACCCTGAGGGCCATGCTTGACCATTACATTATAGCAGTCAATCACATTAAGGGCGGGTTTCTTCTCGAATAAAGCATAATCGGCAATACACTGATGAAGATTATGGGCATGCCAGTAGCCCCTGTCCCACACTATCCCCATGTTGTTTTTAAGGCAGCTTGTCATCCTTGTGGAATTGTGATCCTTAAGAACAGGTACATTTATAAATACATCCGTTTCAAGCAGGACTTCATGGACCTTTGCATTTTTCAACCTGACGCCTCCCGGAATCTCAATTGCCTGGTAATAGTTTTCCGAATTTGCCGGAACAACCTTGGCTCCTGCATCTTTTGCAGCTTTCTCGATGCCTGAATTTTTATAAGAATTTACCCAATTGTCGCATGTATGATCGAAAACATACACTTCCTTCGCTCCTGCTTTAAAACAATGTTCGATAATCCTTTTGACAAGAAGCGGATTTGTGTTGGCTGCAAGTTCAGGGACTACATCCCAACCTATATTTGGCTTTACAAGCACCTTCTGGCCCTTTTTGACAAATGTTTCAATTCCACCCATTTCCTGAATTCCGAGATCAAACATGGCCACCGGATCGCCTCCCATTACTGCCACCATATCATACTTCGGATTTTCCGGCGATGAAGCCCAGAGCTTGTCAAAACCGCCTATGCTAAACGCAGCTCCTGTTGCAAGTCCGGCTCCCAGTGTTGTCTTAAAAAAATCCCTTCTTTTCATAATTTTTCTTTTAATTTAAAGGTTTAACTGAAAGAGCCGAAAAATACTACTTTTTTTGCAAATTGTTCCCGTTCAAATGGAAATTGTATATTCGCTTGCGAAATAAGTTTAATAAAATAAAGCAGACTCCAACATAAAGCATTATCAATTGTTTACATATTAAATTTTTACCTTATATGAAAGTAATTTGTTATGATTGTTTCTCTGGTATCAGTGGCGATATGAACCTGGGAGCAATGTTAGGCCTTGGCGTTGACAAAAGCTATCTGACTACTGAACTGGAAAGGTTGAATTTAAAAGGATGGGAGCTCCTGGCCGAAATAGACCAGCGCCACGGGATTACAGGAACAAAGGTGACAGTTAAGATTACAGCCCATGAACATACACACAGGCATATCGCAGATATTGAGAAGATTATTTTATCATCATCCCTGGCTGAGGACACAAAAAAACTCAGTATGAGGATTTTTATGAAAATCGCGGAAGCTGAAGCTGCTGTACATGGTATCCCGCTTGAGGAAGTTCATTTTCATGAAGTCGGGGCTATCGATTCTATAATTGATGTGGTGGGTGCTGCCATCTGTTTTAATGCTCTTAAGGTTAACTCCGTACACGTTTCAACGGTGGAGCTCGGAAGTGGTTTCGTGGATTGCGACCACGGCAGATTGCCGGTGCCGGCTCCCGCAACAGCGGAAATAATAAAGGGGATACCTTCAAAAACAGGTGGAGTTGATTTTGAAGCTACTACGCCGACAGGGGCTGCAATTTTATCGGTACTTGGAACAGATTTTAATCCTCAGGCAATAGTCAAAATTGAAAAGACAGCGTATGGCATTGGCCAGAAGAACCATCCCGTCGTACCCAATCTTCTTCGCGTTTCGCTTGGCGAATATGTTTCGGGACCAAACGGCAATGGCCATGAAGCAGTGCTACTTGAGTGCAATATAGATGATATGAATCCGGAGTTCTATGACTATGTCTCCGAACGGCTTTTCAAGGCTGGAGCATCAGATGTTTACTTTTCCGATATAATAATGAAAAAAGGAAGGCCGGGAATCACCCTTAACGTGATTTGCGAGACAGGATTGGCCGATGTACTGAAGGATATAATTTTTACGGAAACCACAACACTGGGGATCAGAACATTCCTGTTCAAAAAAGAGACTCTGTCGCGTGAGTTAAGAAAGATCTCAACAATTTACGGGGACGTTACAGTAAAGCATTCTTTTCTCGACAACAGGGAAGTCTCAATAAAGCCCGAATTTGAAGATTGCAGAAGAATCGCTTCTGAAAAGGGTATCCCTCTTAAAGAGGTATATAATTATATATTATCCCTTGTGACAAAGAATAAATTATAATATGACAGAAAATAAGACGGAAAAGCTTGATGCGATACTAAAGGACCTCAAGTCTGTTGTTGTTGCTTTCTCAGGCGGAGTCGATTCATCTTTCCTGCTTCACAGAGCACATTCTTTAAAAAAACTTGATGTGATCGGAGTTACGATACGAACTCCGTACATTCCAAAGATCGAGATTGATGATGCAACTGAATTTACCAGATCATTCGGAATAAATCACAAAATAATCGACTTCTCTTTCCCGGATTCCATCAGGGATAATCCGCCTGAAAGATGCTATTTATGCAAAAAAATCCTGTTCACCGAACTGATTAAGTTTGCAGAAAACAATGGATATAATCATGTTATCGATGGATCAAATGCAGATGATGCAGGTGAGTTAAGACCGGGATTAAAAGCCCTGAAAGAGCTTGAAATAATAAGCCCTCTTATGGAGGCCGGGCTGACTAAACAGGAGATCAGGGAAATATCACGCCGTGAAGGACTTCCTTCCTGGGATAAGCCTGCAATGGCATGTCTGCTTACCAGGGTTCCTTATAATACAGAAATCAATGAAGGCATATTGAGGATGATTGAACAGGCTGAATCATTTCTGTTTGAGAATGGTTTCCCTGGCGCAAGGGTAAGGATCCATGGTGATATTGCTAGAATTGAATGCCTTGCCGGGTATTTCGACAGAATTGTCCATAGTCCTGACCGGGAACTTATAATCACCAGTCTTAAAATAATCGGATTCAGATACGTATCTTTGGACCTTGAAGGTTACAGGACAGGAAGTTTTAATCCGTTAAAGATATAGATATGACGGTACACGATCTTGAAAAGTTGCTTAATGAAGTTAAAAACGGTGAGAAAAGCGTAGAATCAGCTCTGGATATTTTAAAGGATTTTCCATATGCCGACCTGGGATTTGCAAAAATTGACAATCATAGGGAGATACGAACCGGTTACCCTGAAATTGTTTACTGCGCGGGAAAGACCTGTGACCAGATAATAGCGATTTTCAGGGTTATGGCTGCAAGGGAGACAAATGTAATTGGTACGAGGGCCGATGAAACCACCTTCTTGAGTGTCAAAGAGGTCATTCCGGAAGCAGTTTATTATCCTGTGGCACGCATAGTAAGCATTCAGCGGAAGAAACTAGAGGTGCCGTCGACAAGCATTGCGGTCATAACGGCTGGGACATCAGACATCCCGGTAGCTGAAGAAGCTGCTGTTACAGCCGAGCTTTTGGGAAATAATGTTATAAGGATTTTTGATGCAGGGGTTGCAGGCATACACAGGCTTGTCGACAAACTCCCTGAAATAAGGAAATGCAGGGTTGTCATTGTGATCGCCGGAATGGAGGGTGCTCTTGCAAGTGTTGTAGGCGGATTGGTCAGTATGCCGGTAATAGCTGTACCGACAAGCGTCGGCTACGGGGCTAACTTCGGAGGCATCTCCTCGCTTCTGGCAATGCTTACGAGTTGTTCAGCAGGAGTAACCGTGGTTAACATTGACAACGGATTCGGAGCGGGTTTCTCAGCAAGCATGATCAATCAGATGAAGTGATCTTATGCCTAATGAAATTCTTCTTTCAACAGCTTATTTTCCGCCTGTTGAATATTTCAGTCTGATCAGGGGAGCGGAAAAGGTCCTGATTGAAAAAGAAGAGAATTACATTAAGCAGACCTACCGCAACAGATGCAGAATACTATCATCAAACGGTCCTGTAAACCTTTCTGTACCGGTGATGAAAACCCTTCCGAAAACACTTCTGAAGGATATTGCTATTGATTACTCAAAGAGATGGCAGCAGGTTCACATAAGAGCCTTGTACTCTTCCTATGGCAGGTCGCCCTATTTCATGTTTTACTCTGAAGGCTTTGAAAAAATACTTGCTAAAAAGCACAGGTTCCTTCTTGACCTTAATACTGAACTGCTGAATGAATGCCTCAATATATTAAAGCTGGAAAGGGTCATTGCTTTTACATCTTCGTTTTCAATGACAGCGGATGCGGTAAACGATTTCAGGTATTGCATATCCCCAAAGACATTTTCGGAATATAAATGCAAGCCCTATATGCAGGTATTCACAACCGGCAATTTTGTGCCGGGATTAAGTGTACTCGATCTCCTGTTTAATCTGGGACCTGACTCCATTTACTATATATGAACAAAAGTCAATTCCTTTATTCAAAGACAAGAAGGGCCAAAAAAAAAGCTGCCTCAGCAGCCTTTTTATAAGGAAGTGTTTCAAAGTTCCTGTGGCCGAATCAATAGCCGAACTTATATCCTAATGTCATTGTGAACATATTTTTGCTCGGATTCAGACTTGCTGTGACAGGAAGTGTATTATTTGCAGCTGTTGCCGAATAAATATCATATAGTATATATTTTTCGAAGTTGGATATATTTACAAAGCCGAAATCAAGGCTCAGATTCTGCTGTCTGAAACCAAGTCCGCATGAAAATGAGTTATAATTAAGATTTTCTTCCTCATTTCCTTCACCCTGGCTGAACATTTTGCCATAGTGTCCGTAACCACCTCTCAGGTAAAACTTATCGATCCTGTATTCACCGCCAAGGCGGATATTGCTTGCCGGCTTGAGAGTGCTTCTGATTTCGTCGTTTGTATCAGAGTAATCATAATTATCCCCATCATCTGAAAACCTTGCAGTGCTGTAATCAACAAATTCATAATCGAAACTAAAGAGCGCTCTTTTTTCAAACTGATAAGCAATTCCTGCCAGGATCCTGAATGGAGTTGTAAGATCATAGCTATAAGTTGATGGTTGATTATCAGACTCATAGGTCTGATTTCCTGTAAAGGTCGAATTGATTTTATCATAATAATATTCGCTTATCCTGTACTTTGTCGGTGCATGGAATGCAAAGCCGATTCTCAGGTTTTCTGTAGGTTTAAATATTGTCCCAAGTTTAAAGGAAATACCTGTCCCGGTATCCTCATAGTGCTCAGTGTATGTAAAATTCTCAAAACCTGAATCAAGGGAATAATCAGCACTTTCGGTATGGGAATAGTCTGAGGTATATCTCAGGACGTCGATACCCAGTGTTGCTCCGAAAAACAATTTGTTTGAGATGTTGCCACCAATTGATATGGCATGTTCGCCTGTATATCCTTCATTGTTTATAAGGCGCCGGATCGACTGGCCGTATGTGGATTTAGCATTATCTCCGTAATTATTAAAAACGGTACCGTATGTTTTTTGTCCTGTTCCTGTTATGGTGTCCATGACCCACGCATCGTATGCAATTCCTGCTGCACCGGTCAGATCCCTGTAGTTGGTGCCATAGCTCTGATCAGCCCAGGAATCAGCCATGGAACTGGATGTCCCGGTTCCCAGGATACTCACTGTGGAATTAAGGTTGCTCATCTTGTTAAATGAGTAACCTATATTAAGAGAAATCAGTCCGTTTTTCGCATTGCCTGAAAGAAGATGGCTTACTATCCCTATCTGTCCCAGGTTAAAATCATAAACATAATCAGATGACTGTTTGCCGTTAAAATTGGCATTTGTATTATTATAGTACATCTGAGGCGAGAAAGAAATCTCTGATGAGCGGAACATCCCTATTCCGGCCGGGTTCTGGCTAAGGGTTGACATGTCTCCTCCAAGAGCTGTAAAGGCGCCTCCCATGGAGTTAAATCTGGCTGTTCCCTGGTAGAAAATCTGGGAATAGCGTAATACATCGTCAACATTCTGTGAATATATCCACGATGTTGTCAGGAATACTATTGCAATAGTGAGCGATATCTTTTTCATAGAACCTGTTTTTTGTTTAATATAATACCAACACTCTGACAAAGAATGAATATTAATAGTGTAATAATATGATTGTTCAAAATTAACGCCTTCTGCCGCCCCCTGATGACGAACCACCGCCTGAACGTGAAGAAGATCCTCCGCTTCCGGAATATGAGCTTCCTGAAGATCTGCTTACTGAGTTAAATGAGCCTGATGAATATCCGCTGCCTGAGCTTCTCCTTGATGGTACAGAATAGCTTTGTGAACTTCTGTATGATGATGGACCTGACCTCACTGAACCCGGATTATAATAATAACTTCTGCCTCTCCCGTAGTAATTGCTGTTCGAATTCACCCGTGTATTGTTATATGAAGGTCTGGTACCCATCCTTGGATTGCTGTAGCTGGGTGTGTAACTCCTGTTGACTGAATTGTAATCAGGTTTAGAAGCACTTCTATAAACTGCTGCTGAATTATTGGTGCTGCCAGTTCTGACCTGAGCCTGTGAAACACGCCTTCCGGATGAAGCATTGGGATCCTGAGTAGACACTGAGGATGCGGATCTTCTTGAACCATTTTGTGCTGACGAAATTGTTGTACCTGCGGATGCGGAGGAACCAATCGTTGAATATGAACCACCCGGCCATTTCGATGACATGGTGCTTGGTCTTTCCCTGCGCCCGTACTGCACTCCTGCATCATTTACGCCGTAAGTATAATACGGATAATAACCGCCATAAAGTCCAAGCCCTCCGTACAACCCTAGTCCGCCGTAGAACCCCAGTCCGCCGTAGAACAGGCTTCCGTAAAGTCCGCCGTATCCATAGTAGTATGGACTGTAAAACATATTGTAATAAAAGGGATCATAGTAATTATAATAGTATGGATATCCTATTCCAATGCTCATTGAAGGATCATAAAAGCTGTCGTAATAGGAGTCTCTCCAGTATGGGGAAAAGGAATTGCCATAGAAGTTCCACAACCTTCCGGCATACGGATAATCATTGTAATAATTATTATAGTAACCGTTGTTCCCTGAATAACGGTTATTCCCCATGGTGGAATCTATAGCGTTAGTGTAATCCTTTGATACAAGAGTGTCCGGGGCATAAATATTGGAATAATAATCTCCGGACTTCAGGTTCCCTTCAGCAACCGGCTGCTGGTAGCCAGGGCTCTGAACCCTTGTAACAGGTTTATCTGAGTTTTTGTAATAAAGATCATCATATTCAGTTCCCATATAAAGCCCTGATGAACAGGAACTAAGGGTTAAAAGTGCAATTCCAAAAAAATAATATAATGTTTTCATTTTACTTACTCCCTTTTATTTATTACTTAACGCTCAAATTTTGTACCAAATGTCCTGTTTTATTGAATGATCTCTTCATTCTTAAGCAAATTTAGTATTTTTTATCATTACTGCAATGAAAATTTTGCTGGCATGCCTCAGTACAGCTTTGTGATTTATCTTCTTCCTCCCCTTACCCTTGATCCTGATGACCTCGATGATCTTGAACTGCCTGCCGATCTTTGACTACCACGGTTTCCGTGCGATTGAGAGATCGATGCTGATCTTTGTCCTCCTCCAAAAGAACTTCTGCCCCCCTGGGTAGCGCCAAAAGATCTGCCCTGGCGAGAATTACTCCCGATGTTGGCAGACATTTCCCTTCCAAAAGATCTGCTCCATGAACTGCTGAGATTTTGCCGCTGGTTAGATCCGTTCCATGAACTGTTGAGAGTCTGCCGCTGGTTATTACTCATAGATCTTCCGTAATTGGCGGAGCCGCTTATTGTTCCCTGCCTTCTGATCACATTGCTGTTCATGGCAATCCGGCTGTTAAAATTATTGACTCTGGCTGAATTACCAGCGTTTAACATGGTCCGGTTACCGGAGTTGCCGTAGCTATTGCCGGAGATTTGGCCTCTGTTCACGATCTGTTCATTTTCTCTTCTTGCTTCTCCTGTTGAGAATCTGCCTCCAGCATTGTTCATGGGACGACTGTTATAGCCATTGGGTGATCCATTAAATCTGTTACCTTCCCGGGCCCCGCCACTGCTAATCCCTGCCCCTCCGGCTGATCTGCGCCCTTCAAATGCAGGAGTTCCTGAGCTTCCTCTTCTTTCCAGGCCGTAACCATTCCGGAATCCATTATTGTAAAAATTGTTGTAGGAGTAATATGAGGGCCTTAAGCCATACCACCCGAAACGATCATTATAGTATCCTGTACGCCACCAGTTCCATCCAAGGTTCCAGTTCCAGTTCCATGGCAGCAGACTGGCAGCAGACCGGATAAGATAGCCGAAATCGACTATGCACTGGCCCAGCAAGCAGTTGCCATAATAAGGTCCATACCCATAGTAATCATATCCATAATAATCAGAGGAATAAAAATACGGGGCATTCAATGTATTATAATTATACGACGGATAATAATTATTGAAGCAAAATAAAGGATAGTTAAAATCATAGCCTGCCGTAAAGCCCAGTCCTCCTCTGTAAATACTTATTCCCCATGTGGATGGCTGATGGGTGTACCAGTAAACATCAGTGTAGATTGGATTATAGTAATCAAATACCGAGAATGCCCTGTGAAACCTGTTTATTCTCGAAGAATAATAAAAATCATAGTCATTAACATAGTTGTTTGTCACAGTCGTTCCGGAATTATCATTGTCCAAATATACGTTATCAGGGTCCTGGGCTTTAACAGAAGGAACCCAGAGAACCAGAACTGATAATATGTTTAAATAGTATTTTGCTTTCATGATAAACCGCAGTTTTTTAGATTATTAAAGTTTTGTCTATTTTTACGATCCAGTTTACAATGGAATTTAACAAATACCGTACCAAAAAATGGCGAAGTTTCTGACAAATAAGGATGAAAATTATGCACAATGGTATAACGACCTGGTTATCAAAGCAGATCTTGCTGAAAACTCGGTGGTCAGAGGATGTATGGTTATCAAGCCTTACGGTTACGCAATATGGGAAAAGATTCAGGGTCAACTTGATAAGATGTTCAAGGCAACAGGACATGTAAATGCCTATTTCCCGCTTTTCATACCAAAATCATTTTTCACCCGGGAAGCCGCACATGTTGAAGGCTTCGCCAAAGAGTGTGCAATAGTCACCCATTACAGGCTGAAAAATGATGAAAATGGAAATGGAATAATTGTCGATCCGGCTGCAAAGCTGGAAGAAGAGCTTATAATACGCCCCACGTCAGAAACCATAATCTGGAATTCATATAAAAACTGGATTCACTCATACCGCGATCTTCCTATTCTGATAAACCAGTGGGCAAACGTTGTAAGGTGGGAAATGCATACAAGGCTGTTTTTAAGGACTTCTGAATTCCTCTGGCAGGAAGGTCACACGGCCCATGCAACAAGCGAAGAGGCTGTTGCAGAAACCGAAAGGATGATCAATGTATATGCTGAATTTGCCGAAAATTATATGGCTCTTCCAGTTATAAAAGGCTATAAAACTGAAGATGAGCGTTTTGCAGGAGCAATTGACACTTATACAATTGAAGCACTCATGCAGGATGGGAAGGCACTTCAGGCGGGAACAAGCCATTTCCTGGGGCAGAACTTCGCAAAAGCTTTTGATGTACAGTTCACTGATAAAACAGGCAGGCTTGAATATGTCTGGGCTACATCATGGGGCCTCTCCACAAGAATGATAGGTGCGCTGATAATGGCTCATTCGGACAATAACGGGCTGGTACTCCCTCCAAAGCTGGCTCCTGTCCAGGTTGTGATCATCCCGATCTTTAAGACCGGCGAACAGCTTGCTTCCATTTCAGTAAAAGCTTTAAAGATCAAGGCAGACCTTGAAAAATCGGGATTGACCATAAAATATGATGACAGGGAGAATAACAAGCCGGGCTGGAAATTTGCCGATTATGAACTGAAGGGTGTTCCTGTACGTATCGCAATAGGGCCACGTGACCTTGAAAACAATACTGTCGAAATAGCACGAAGGGATACCCTTGAAAAAGAGACTGTTCCGGCTGATGGAATACCCGCCCGTGTGAATGCACTTATGGACGAAATACAGGTGAATATTTTCAATAAAGCATTGAAATTCAGGGCAGAGAACACTTATTCAGTTGATACCTGGAAGGAGTTTTGCGATATACTTGATAACAAGGGAGGGTTTATAATGGCTCATTGGGACGGAACAACGGAAACAGAAGAAAAAATAAAAGAAGAAACAAAAGCCACAATACGCTGTATCCCTTTTGAAGCTCCTGAAGAGGCAGGCAAATGCGTTTATTCCGGGAAACCATCAAAAAGAAGGGTTCTGTTTGCAAGATCCTATTAAATAACAAAAGGTCAGGCCGGGGACGGATCAAATTCTCTGGCAACAATTGTATCATATTATTAAAGATTTAATTATTACCTTAGAAGCCTCATCAACATTAATGCAATTCCATTATGTCTGAACTCGACGACAAAAAACTTGTTATTATCAACACCTTGAAGGAAAAATCCATTCTCAAACAGAAAGTTTATGACAATACTCTCGAGTGGTTCGGAGTTCTCAAGGATATACTTAAGTCATTTTCCAAAGAGGCAAATACAAGCCTGACAGGTTTTGATCAGAGGATCAGAATGGAATATACCGATCGAAGCAATTTTGATGCACAGCTGAAAGTAGCAGGAGATATTCTGCTTTTCAGCATGCACTCAAATATATTCCAGTTCGACAGGGAACATCCGGCATGGAAAACCGCATATATTCAGAAAAACAAGTACAATGCCTATTCCGGGATCATCAATATTTACAACTTTCTTTTTGATTCCTTCAAATACTCACGACTTGATGATCTTGGATATCTGATTGCCAGAATCTTCATAAATCATGAAAGTCAGTATCTCGTGGAAGGGAAACGGCAGATGGGAATGCTGTTTTCAAATTACGGGAATGAAGCCCTGACAAGGAATTCCCTTCAGGTAATAATATCAACAGCCATTCAGTATTGCCTTGAATTTGATCTTCTCGTTCCCCCATACGATACAGTAAAGATCGCCACGGTCGGACAGGCAGAAGCGAAAATTCAGCACTCAAGGGTAATTACAGGCAAACGTCTTGGTTTTCAGTTTAATTCAGACGATGTGTTGATCGACAATCCGCATGAGACTTGATGCTAAAACGGCAAGGGAACATCGGGAATTCATAATTATGGCATTTTTCCTGGTATTACCGTTTATCTGCAGCACCACATATTCCCGGGATTTAATAAGGCAGGATTCACTGAAAAGGGATACATTGATAATAGTTCCGGCCAGACTTGATCAGCTGAAGCAATATATTACCCCAATTTCAGGAACAGGGAAGGTAATGCCATCTGCTTCTTCGTCTGATGAAAAAACTATTGTATTTATGGATTCCCTTAAAAGCAGGGCTTCAAAAACATATATTACAAGGAAACTATACGATCTTCTTATTACTTCACATGACCCTTTATCAGGCAAGCAGGTTTCCGCATCAAGCGATGCAGGATTCGCAATGTACAAAGGAAAGAGAATCCGCAAAATAGAGATTCAAAGGCTTGACGTTTTCGGGACAAGCCTGAAAAATCCGTCTTATTCTAATCCGAATAAGATCGAGAATTTCCTGAATAAAACTCACATTAACACAAATGAAACTATTATCAGGAAAAACCTTCTGTTCAAAGAGGGCGGTACGGTCTCTCCTATTCAACTCAGTGACAATGAAAGGTTACTGAGGGAACTGCCGTTTATTTATGATGCAAGAATAGTTGTCGTTCCGGTGTCAGATGATGATGTGGACATTGTCGTCATTACAAAAGACACCTATTCTATAGGCGCCGACGTGCAAATAGACGGGATCAGGAAAGGAAATGTTTCCGTATATGACAAGAATATTTTCGGCATGGGACATCAATTTGGCATTGAGGTTCCTTATAATTCCGGATACGGTGATTCCCCCGGATTCGGAGTCAATTATTTGTTAAACAACATTAGAAAATCTTTTGTTAACCTTAATCTTTATTACCTCGACGGTCTGGGTGAAAAAACTTATGGGTTTGACCTTAGCAGGAAACTCGTGAGTTCCTCAACAAAATATGCAGGGGGTATTTCAATTAAGGAATTGTTTACCACCAATGATCTTGATTCAATGATTATTCCCGGAAGGGTAAAGTCAAACTTACAGGATTACTGGCTTTCGAGATCGTTCCTTATAAACAAGGAATCAGTTTCAAGAATCATAGTCGGAGCAAGGTACATAAATAATAATGTTTTTGAGCACCCGTTAATTTTTCCCAACTCGTACCATAACCTTCAGCAATACAAAATGATCCTTGGCTCAGCTGCCTTTTCAGTTCAGAAATTCCACAAGACCAGCCTTGTTTATGGATATGGAAGAACAGAGGACATCCCATACGGAGAACTGATTAATATCACTTTCGGAGATGAGATTAATGAATTCAAGCACAGGATTTACCTGGGGAGCTTCTTTTCGACCGGAAAATCGATAGGTAACATAGGCTATCTGTACGGAGCCGCCGGATTTGCCACCTTTTTAAATCAGGACAATCCCGAACAAGGTATGTTACTGCTGGGGACAAACTATATTTCCAATCTTTTTTACCTGGGAAAATACAGAAACAGAAATTTTGTGAACATTAATTATACAACGGGATTCGACAGGTATTCAGATGAATTCCTTGCATTTAAAAAAGAAAACGGTTTTTCAGGTTTCAGCAATGATTCAATAAAAGGTTCACAAAGACTGACTGTCGGTCTGGAGTCGGTTATTTTCAGTCCTGTTAATTATTATGGTTTTAAATTCGCTTTTTTTGGTTTTACGGATATTGGACTACTTTTTGGCACAATCCGGAATTCAAACAACAGGTATATTCTTTCAGGGATTGGCATCGGCATAAGGATCAGGAATGACAACCTTGTTTTTAATACTCTGCAGATAAGGCTTGGATTCTATCCAAATCTTCCTGCCTATTCAAGCGTAAGCTATCTTATAATCTCAGGTGAACAATTGCTTTATCCCCCCAATTTTGAACCTGGGGCGCCTTCGGTACTTTCTTACAATTAAGGTATGCCATGAATGATGAGTTTCTAAAATATATAAAGGAGAAAAAACTGGTAAGAAAAGATGACAGGGTTCTCCTTGCGGTGAGCGGAGGAATCGATTCCATGGTAATGGCTCATTTATTCCTCGGGAATGGCATCGAGACAGGAATTGCTCATTGCAATTTCTGCCTCAGGGGCATGGAATCGGATGGTGATGAAGAACTGGTAAGAAGTTTTTCAGCTGCTAAAGGAATTCCTTTCTTCTCAATCCGTTTCAATACAAAGGAATATGCCCGGCAGAAAAAAATCTCGATCCAGATGGCGGCCCGCGAGTTAAGGTATGAGTGGTTCGAAAAGACAAGGAGTGAAAACCGTTATCGGGTCATAGCTGTTGCTCATAATTTGAACGACAATGCCGAGACAATGCTCATCAACCTGGCAAGAGGAACGGGCATTGCAGGGCTGACAGGTATCAAAGCCACTTCCGGCATGATAATACGCCCTTTGCTCTTTGCCACCCGCAGCCGGATAGAAGAGTATTGCCACAAAAACAATATTTATTACCGCGAAGACAGGTCGAACACTGAAACAAAATACACGAGAAATAAAATAAGACATCTTGTGATTCCTGTACTGAGGGAAATAAATCCGTCAGTTGAGGAAACACTTGCCCAAACCTCCGAAAGGCTGGCAGCAACAAATGAGCTGGCGTCCTCCCTGATTGAAAAAATAAGACAACAGGCATCATTCTCTGACGGCAGGGATATTATTTATAAAATAAGCAGGCTGGAAGAAATAAGGAACAATGATGCCGTCTTATTCGATATGTTCAGGAAATACGGGATCAACGGTTCCTGTGCAGGGGACCTGAAAAAAGTGCTAAAGGGACGGTCAGGGGCAAGGATTATAACCCCTACCCACAGGATAATAAAGAACAGGAATGAAATAATTGTGTCGCCCCTGGATGAGAAAGTATTTAATGAATTCAGGATAGATGAGCCATCCGATTTCCATAAGCTCCCTGGAATGACATCCGTAGATGTTTTTGACAGTGAGGCTGAAATGAAGATACCCGACAGCCCTGACATAGCTTTCCTCGATTATGGAAAATTGACTTTCCCTTTAACCGTAAGAAGATGGAAAAAAGGTGATTCATTTTTTCCTCTCGGCATGAAGAAGAAAAAGAAACTGAGCGATTACTTTATCGACAGGAAATTTCCGATTGGAAAAAAGGAAAGCATCCTTATACTTGAATCAGCGGGGGAAATAGTCTGGATCATAGGTGAAAGAATTGATGACAGGTTTAAAATAACTCCGTCGACAATTACGGTGCTCAGGCTGGAATCAGGAAAAGTATAGAAGAGAGCCTGCAGGTTATTCCTTTCTCTGTCCGCAGATTCCCTTATCAATCAAAAGCAGATCGGCCATTGCTATAGAGGTCGCTGCTTCGATAATGGCAGGCATCCTGATGGCAATGCATGCATCGTGCCGCCCTTTTATCTTCAGTGTGGTCATCTTGTCCGTGCCAAAATCAAATGTCGTCTGCCCGGCACCAATTGATGAAGTAGGTTTTACAGCCACCCTGAAGATTATTTCATTGCCGTTTGTTATGCCGCCGTTTATTCCACCTGCATTATTTGTGATTGTTTTGCCTGACCGGTCCGCAATAGGATCATTATGTTCCGATCCTTTCATAGAGGCGGCCCGGAACCCGGTTCCGAATTCAATCCCCCTTATTGCCGGTATCGAAAAAACAATATGGCTCAGCGCCGATTCGAACGAGTAGAAAAATGGTTCCCCGAGAGCCTTTTGAGGGTTTCTTACAATGCATTCCACCACTCCTCCAATCGAATCATTTTCAGCCATAGCCTTTTCAACGGCCTTGTCAATGTCATCTGAACCGCCTGCTGAAATAAGCCGTGCAGTTATTGCTGCAGGCTTTATTATATTCTTTGAGATAACGCCTGCGGCTACAATTCCCCAGGTAATCCTTCCTGAAAAATGACCGCTGCCTCGGAAATCAGAGTATCCGGAGTATTTAATTCCTGCAACATAATCGGCGTGACCAGGTCGGGGAGTCTTTTTGAAATCGTCATAATCGGAAGAAATCTGACCGATGTTCCTGGTAAATAACGTTATCGGCGATCCTGTTGTAAAGCCGTTGTAAACTCCGCTCAATATTTCAGGCAGGTCAGCTTCATGACGAAGCGTGGTCCCCTTTCTTCCGCTTTGCCGCCTGGAAAGGTCAGCTTTAAAATCTTCCTCATCAATCGCAATTCCCGGAGGACAGCCGTCAATGGTGATCCCAATGCCAGTGCCGTGGGACTCTCCGAAAATCGAAACTCTGAAAATAACTCCAAAAGAATTCATTACTTTAATTTTTTCACCTGGCCGTATGACTTTTTACGAAAAATTCGACAACCTGGCTGACAGGTATTTTCTCAGCCACAGCTTTCCCTATACCTTCAGTAAAAACAAACCAGAGATCATTGCCTGATTTTTTCTTGTCGTGCATTAAAAGCTGAGTTATTTGATTATCAGGTATATCGTGACGGCGGAGGAGCCTGAACGATTTCAGCAGGTTCATGATCCTGTCACATTCATTCTTTGAAATATAACCTCTGGCCAGCGAAAATTCAGTAGCAATTTCCATTCCGGAAGCCACTGCATAGCCATGTCTGTATGATTTATAAAGTTCTATTGCGTGGCCGTAAGTATGGCCAAAGTTCAGAATGCGTCTCTGTCCCGACTCCTTCTCATCTGCTGACACTACTGAAGCCTTAAAATTAACGGCCATTGAGATAAGCGACGAGAGAAGATCAGGATCTCTTTTTATAATATCTTCATGATTTCCCTCAATAAACCTGAACAGTTTCTCATCACCTATTATTGCTGTTTTAATAAGCTCTGCCAGCCCTGAGAGATACTCTTCTTCCGGGAGTGTCTGCAACATCGAAGGATCGCAAATTACAAATTCAGGCTGTCTGATGCATCCAAGAAGATTCTTTGTGCTTCCAAGGTTGACCCCGTTTTTGCCGCCCACGCTTGCATCGACCTGTGAAAGCAAGGTCGAAGAGACATATGCACATCTGATGCTTCTCATATAAATTGAAGCAAGAAATCCTGCCACGTCGCATACCACCCCTCCTCCTAATCCAAGAATGAATCCCGACCTGTCGATTTCTGCATCAAGCAATCTTTCGGCAAGTGATTCAATCACCTCAATCTTTTTGCTAACCTCTCCTGGCTTTACAGCAAATACCGGGAAATCAGGAAACCTGTCTCCATATATTCTCTGAACATTGGTATCGGTTATAATTGCAACATTGCTCTCCGGCAGCATTTCACCTACTGATTCCCATTTTTCTCCTATCAGTATTTTCGAATCCTGATCTCCTGTATTAATTACTATCCTTTCCAATTGATCTTTCCTATTGATTTAAGTCTATCATCCGTTAAAGTTATAAAATCATTCTTTCCTAACTAATCAAAAATAACTATTTTGAAGCAGAAGGTTAACAAATGATTAAAAACAGCTTCATCATATTTAAAAAAAGAAAAAATATTACCTTACCCGCTAATTTTTTTAAAGCGAAATGACACTAAAAGAAAGATACAAATTAACCATTGATTATTTTGAACTTAACATGCCCTTCGTTGAAACAGAGCTGCGGTATTCCGATCCTTTCAGTCTTCTTGTCGCAGTAATGCTTTCAGCCCAGTGTACCGACAAGAGAGTTAACATGATAACGCCTGCCCTTCTTGAAAAATATCCGGATGCACACTCAATGGCATTGGCAGAACCATCTGATATTTTTGAACACATAAAATCGTGTACTTACCCTAACAGTAAGGCAAAGAACCTGTCAGGAATGGCACGGATGCTTGTCGATGAATTCGAAGGTGTTGTTCCTTCCGAGCCTTCCGAGCTGCAGAAGCTGCCAGGAGTCGGTAGAAAAACAGCGAATGTCATGGCTTCTGTTGTATTCAGCAAACCGGTAATGGCAGTTGATACCCATGTATTCAGGGTTTCAAAGAGGATCGGGCTGGTCATCAACGCAAAGACCCCTCTGAATGTTGAAAACCAGCTTACAAAAAATATTCCTGTTACTTTAATTCCGAAAGCTCACCACTGGCTTATTCTGCATGGCCGGTACGTGTGCAAAGCCAGAAATCCGCTTTGTGAACAGTGTGGTCTCAATGGGTTCTGCAGATATTATGCATCAAGAAATAAATTAAGAATATAAAAATTTATTATTGTTAGCCTTTTTTGAGTGTCGCGTATTAGATTGTAATTGAAACAATATTATAAGATTAAATGCCGTTTTTTTTAGCTATGAATAATTACAGGCAAAAATATGAAGAACTGCTTGAGTCCAACCGATTGCTTCTGGAAGAACTGGTCTCTGTTAAA
Source organism: uncultured Bacteroidales bacterium (assembly GCA_963789985.1). Taxonomy (GTDB): domain Bacteria; phylum Bacteroidota; class Bacteroidia; order Bacteroidales; family VadinHA17; genus LD21. Next base: position 816,318 of record CAWBNA010000019.1, read on the forward strand.
CAAAGGCTTGAAGAAAGGAACGATTTATCTGCAAACGGGCATTTGGTCATAAGGGAAATTGATAAAAATGTCTTCGGGGAAGTATTTGAGTCCATAAGCAGCTATCTGATATTATTTACACCTGATAAAGACAGGAATTTTGTGATTGCCAATATCAATTCCATAGCAGCAAATATTGAATCGGTTAACAAAAGTGAGGTTGAAGGAAAGCACATAGATGAAACGCAAATAGCCAACCGCGTGAGGATTGCTGAACTATTGGATAAAGTATCCATAACCGGTAATGTTATTAAGACTTCAGATTCTCTGAATGACGACGATTCGGAAGGCTTTTACGTGGGATTCATGCTCACCAGCGGCGATATTCTGGTAACCTGGGAACCAGGGCCTGAACAAAAAAGTCTTGATGATATTTCACTGCAGAATACCATCTTCAACAGTTTTGCAGATATGCTGCCGGAAATGGTTTACGAGGTTGACCTTACAGGAAAAATCCTTTATGCAAACAAGAAAGGCCTTAAATTCTTTGGATTTACCAAAGAAGACATGGCAAAAGGTACTTACATATCCGAGATCTTTCCGGAGAGTTATAGCGCAATGATACAGAATCTAAAGGATTTGAAGACTCCTGAACAGATTTCAAGTAATGAGTATATAGCCAGGAAGAAGGATGGAACATGTATTCCGATAGTCACGCATTCCTTTGCGGTATTCCATAACGGAAAAATAATCGGTTACCGCGGAGTGATTACAGATGTCAGCACCTATAAGGATTATGAGGAACAGATAAACACGGAAAAAGCCTTCCTGGAACATTTAATAGACTCGATTCCAGAAGCTGTCGCCATTATTGACCAGAAGGGAAAAGTAAAGATCATCAACAGGGAATTCACTAATCTCTTTGGTTACACATCAGATGAAGCATTCGAAAGGGATGTTGATGACCTGATTGTCCCGAAAGAGTTGAAAAATGAATCAATAACTATCGAAGTCCTTGCCAGGGAGAATCATAAGATCATCAGACAGACAATAAGAAATGATAAATACGGCAATAATATCTCTGTTTCGCTTATCGCGACAAATATTATAATAAACAATGAAATAGTTGCTTATCTTGGAATTTACCGGGATATATCAGTCGAAAGAAAAAATCAGCTGATCCAGGAAATCCTCTATAATATTTCAACTGCAGCCCTGAACCAGCTTGATATTAAAGACATTTATCCGACTATTGTGCATGAGCTCAGTAAAATATGGGATACCAATAATTTCTTCATAGCTCTTTATGATAAGGACAGAGAAACTCTTTCACTTCCTTTTTTTGCAGATGAAAAAGACAATTTCGATGTATTGCCGGCGCGTAAAACAATTACCAGATGGGTTATAGGGCTAAAGAAATCGGTACTTCTAAAATTGAACGATCTTAAGGATCTTGAGAACTCTGGCGATATAGACCTTGTGGGGGCACCCTGCAAAGTTTGGATGGGTGTTCCTCTTAAAGCTGACAAGGAAATAATCGGTGTTATGGCTTTGCAGGATTATCACGATGAAAATAAGTTCTCGCAGGATGACGTAAATGTGCTGGAATTCATTGCTAACCAGATAGCAATAGCAATCCAGAGAAGGACCATGCTTGACAACGTCATAGCTGCCAGCAGAAAAGCAGAGGAAGCCGCAGAGTCGAAGCAGCAATTTATGTCGACAATGAGCCATGAGATAAGAACTCCACTTAATGAGGTGATTGGTATTACCAACCTCCTGCTGCAGGGTAGTCCGCGGGAAGATCAGATGGACTATATTAAAACCCTGCGGTTCTCCGGGAATCATCTTCTCACCCTGGTAAATGATGTCCTTGACTACAACAAAATGGAATCGGGCAAAATCGTCTTTGAGCAGGCCCGCTTTAACCTGTCGGATTTCCTTAAAGACATAATGAGATCATATTCTTTCAGGTCGAAATCGAAGAATATCGATTTCGATATCATAAAGGAAAATGATTTGCCTGACGAAGTGATAGGCGATTCGATAAGACTAAACCAGATTCTTTCAAACCTTCTTTCAAATGCACTGAAATTTACCAGCGCAGGAAGTATATACCTGATAGTTAATGAACTGGAACGAGACAATGACAAAACCACGATTGCGTTTAAGGTAAAAGACACAGGACTCGGTATTGCAAAAGAAAAGCATGATCTGATATTCGAAAGTTTTACGCAGGCTTCCTCTGACACCACAAGGCATTACGGCGGAACGGGGCTCGGTCTGGCAATATGCAAGAAGCTTGTCGAGCTTCAGGGCGGGAAAATCAGTGTCGAAAGCGAATTAGGCAAAGGTTCCACTTTTATGTTTAATCTTACCTTCGGCATTTCGGATAAAAGTGAAAGGGACCAGACAGGAGAAGTATTTGAATCTTATGAAGGCCTTGAAGGAAAAAAAATTCTGATGGCTGAAGACAACAAGGTAAACTTTTTTGTCGCAAACAAGTTCCTCGAAGGTTGGGGCGTTAATGTAACTCATGCCGAAAACGGAAAAGTAGCTCTGGAAATTCTTGAAAAAGAAGATTTTGATCTTGTCATCATGGACCTTCACATGCCGGTTATGGATGGCATTGAGGCCACAACCCTGATAAGAAAATCAAATAATCCGAGGATCAGTTCAATACCTGTCGTCGCCCTTACTGCTGCAATTATGTCGGAGAGTCACGATAAGATCGAAAATCTCAGCATCAACGACTATGTGCTGAAACCTTTCAAACCACGGGATCTGTTCGAAAAGATTTTAAGGAATGTCAGGTAACACAGGGAATTCTTTTCCTGATAATTATTTAATGCAGTTTTTGCTTAAATATTCTGTCGATTTTTTATTACCAAGGTTAAATGCCATTCTGAAATCGTGACAGGCATCGTCGGTCTTCCCATTATTAAGCAATGATATACCCTTGCTGAGCCATACTTCAGGGTTTCCAGGCTGCAGGTCGAGCGACATGCTGTAATCTTTTATTGCAAGTTCCCAGGATTTTGAAACAAAATATGAATTTGCCCTGTCAATATAGCATTGCGGATCATCGGGATGCAGTTTCAGGTTTTCCGAAAAATATTCAAGTGCCTTGATATTGTCGCCAGAAGCTGATTCTGTCCTTCCTGCGGCAGCCAGTGCTTTCTTGTCGCCGGGATAAAAAGAGAGGTATTTGTCAATATCCTCACCGGCTTTTTCGGTCTCACCGGTTTTATTGTAGCACTCTGCCCTGAACATCAGTAGGTTAGCATCAGCTATGCCCATATCAAGAAGCTTTGTATATGTCGATGATGCTCCTGCGGGATTTCCTTCCGCAAACTGTGCTTTTGCAAGCAGGCGCAGATACTTTTCATTCCGGGGGTCATTGTTCAAAAGGCCCATAAGATCCTTTACAGCATCTGCATACTTAGATTCAGAAAAGTTTATAAGCGCACTGGCGTAAACATTTTCATCCTTCCCGGAATAAATTCCCGAAAGGTCATTCAGGGTTTTTTTCGCTTCACTTATGTTTCCCGTTGAGATATCATACTCAATTTCAGCCATACCCTTCTCCAGATCCCCGTACCAGTCATTTTTCCAGAACTGGCGCCACTGGGGTGTGTTTTCAATTACACTGAATGAAGGATCGAGGAGAATCTCCTTTTCGCTTTTCCGGAAAGCTGATTTCAGGCATAATTCAAGATGATATACAGCCGTGGATGCGTTGCCTTTAAGGGCATATATCCTTGCAAGTCCAAATTCACCCGACGACGTGGTTAATGAATTAGCCGAATTAAGGTCCGCAATTGCCTGTGGATAATCACCCTTAAGTACAAATGCATCAGCTCTTTCCAGATAAACCCCGCTCTGGTTGAACAGCCCCGCTGCCTCAGAGAGCACATTTACAGCTTCGTCGGCCTTCCCGGTTTCAATAAGAGCTTTCCCTTTCATTAGGTAATCTGCAGGCTTCTGCCCTAAAATAAAGCCTGCATATGAGATAAATGCAACAAATATTATAAATTTTTTCATTTCAGCACCCTTCCCTGTTTATTAAAATTGCTGTTTGTTGGTGGCACCCTCTTCAGTAATTACATGGACAAATCCCGAAAGATGCAGTTGCTGGATTCCCGAAACCTTTCTTTCAAAAACATCGCATTGATAAAAGTACACTCCCGGAGAAACGACCTTACCTTTATAGGTTCCATCCCAGTTTATCTTTGGTTCTTCAGTCTGAAAAATAAGTTCGCCGTAACGGTTGAAAATCTTCATGTTTACCTTTTCTACAAGTCCTGATGTCTTTGCTACAAGCTTGTCATTGTAATTATCGCCGTTAGGCGTGAAAACATTCGGAATTTCATAGAAATTGCATGAATCGACACAAACCATCAACGATTTCTCCCCTTCATTTCCGGCAAGATCGAAGGCCGAAACAGCATAGCATCCGGAGATTATAGATCCAGGGTAGTGTTTGTAGGAGAAAGTGTTTTTATCATTTACAGTGGCTACAAGAGTGAGATCTTCATCAGTCGTAGTTTTATAATAGATCTTATAGCCGGCCACATCGCTCAGACAGGCAGAATCTGTAATCGACCAGGTTACTGTATTATATAAACTATCACATTGGCTTGTAACATTTAATGAGGGTTGGCAGGGGGGTTCATTATCAACCGGGGTGTCACAGGCGATCTCGGAAAAATTAATGAGATTGGCCGGCAGGCCGGAGCCGGGATAACTGCCTTTTGAACGTACCATATAACAATATTGCGTCCCGTTAGTCAACCCTTCATCAACATAGGACAACTGGTCCGTCGTGCCTATTGAATCGTACGCCATCGTGGTTCCATTCAGCCTGAAGAAATCATAGTTCGAATTTATCCATGGGACATTACGGCTTATTACAAAATGTGTTTTCCTGTCACCCGGATTGGCAGTCAGGAAAACAGATGACGCATAACTGGGCTCGCCGATCAGGAACCTGTTGCCTGTGGCATTGTTATACAATTCTATCTTGTAAATATATCCATACGATTGCGTATTTATCAGCGTATCAACAAATGAAGTGTCGTTCAGGTCAGTGGTCTGTATCGATTTAATCTGCTGATAAGTCGTATCTGTAATTCCCTGTGAGTGATAAATAATATATTCGTAAGGACCGGTTGCGGGAATGGTGTCGAGTTTATCAGGCTTTCTCCAGCTGACATAAATGGAGCCGTTAGTGGCAGATGTGCTTCTTACGCTTACATGAGTAATAAGGGGCACACCCGATACAAGTGTTGACAAAATTTCATTTGAGGTTTTGCTTTCGGTGCCGTTTGGATAAAGAGCAACAATCCTGTAAGCATATTCCTTTCCATACTCCAACCCCAGTCCGTTGTTGGTATCGACATATGTAACAGTTGAACTTCCGCTGATATATCCCACCTTGGTGAATCCTGTTGAAGAAGGAACCCCTGATGTGCATGAATCAGGCTTGAAGGAAGAAGATCCTTCCTTTCTGTAGATATTAAAACCCTGAATGACGGTTGTGCCGTAATTGTTCCAGTAAAGATGAATGTACTTCCCCTGGGGAACAGCACTCAAAAGCACAGGAGCAGGTCCGAGAACCTTAATTGTCATTACGTCAATATCAGAAAGTCTGATATCACTGTTATAGTCACTGGCTTTAATGACAATATTATAGGGTTGATTTCTGACAGCTTCATAACAGGGAGTCCATTGCAGTCGTGAGGTTGAAGATCCGGCTACGGAGTCAGTATTCGTGAACGTCGCCGGGCACGAAGTCAGCGTAAAAATGCCTGAGTTTGCCTGTTGACCTATATCATCATTGTCAGGATCAGTTGCAGTTATATTAAAATCGACTTTATCGCCCGCCTGAACACACATATCATGCAGGGGGCCGTTTACGGGAGGGTGGTTTTTGGTATCATATACTTCAATCTGCATATCTCTTTCAACAACCCCGATCTGCTTTCCATACCGCCACTCCTGGATCAGCATTGCCACGTTATACTTTCCGGTATCGCGGGGCGTATCCCAGATGAGATTGCCACTGATCGAATCAACTTTTATATAATGTGTGGCCGGCGGCAATGTATAATTCTCAATTGGCTTTGCGTCGTCCCTCGTACAGGTAGTAATTTTATATGAAAGACTATCGCCGTCAGGGTCATACGCACCCGGGTTGTGTATAAACACGTAACCACGCGCAGCCTTGTCATATGGCGGATTAAGCAGTACAGGAGTATCATCGTGTCCTATTGAAGGGTTGACAACCAGTATAGTGTATATTGAAAAAACCACATTGACCGAATTGGGTATATTCAGAATATTGAGATTCCTGTTAGGATCCTGCATAAAAATCTTATAAGTTCCCGGGCCTGGGTATGTATGAGTCACCTTGTAAATATTCCGTTTGTAATAATTTGGAAGATAAAGGATGCTGAGCCTCGGGGCAATAGATGTAGAGTTATCACCCCAGTCTACCGTCAACTGGGGCCGGTCAGCGTAGCTGAGTGTATAAGTGAAAGTCGTAATTGTGATCTCATAAGTAAGATCCGACAGTTGAACATAGGTTATCTCTCCTGCCCTGTTATGCGTCGCACCAGCTTTAAGAAAGAATGAACAAAAAAGTGCAACTGTCAATAGCCTTTTTAATAACTGATTCTTCACCTGATTTAACTCCTCTTAACCTTAAGTTATTTAATTCTGAATGTCTATTGCGGTTTATGGCAAATAGTTTATTATCAAAAATCAGACCAAATGGTTAATTCTCAGTCAATAATATCTACACGATCTTTCAGATATTCTACAGTGCCGACCTCTATGAATGAAAACCCCGATTTTCCCGAAAAGTTTCCTGCAAGGACCACTATAATATCATCATTCTTAAGGTCGTGGCGCTTGGTAAGATCCCTGAGTGCAATGTGAATAAAATCATCGATCGATTTCCTTCGTTCCTGGTAACTGGCGTAAATACCATAGGAAAGGGCAAGTTCCCTCATTGTGCTTTTTGAATAGCACTGGGCAAGGATTAGCTTGTAGCCACGGTAAGAAGCCATACCCCTGATTGTTTTTCCCCCTGTTGTATCGGCAATAATAACTTTTGAATCAAGCCTGACTGCTGTTTTTACCGCAACCTTGGCAAGATATGCCGAAAACTCACCCGTGACATTCACAAAGGGCAGGTCAAGGAATTTCTCCTTGTTATTTTCCACTTCAATTGCCACCTTCGTCATGGTTTTTACAGCCTCAACGGGATATTTTCCGGTGGCAGTCTCACCGCTTAGCATGATGGCATCGGTCTGGGAATAAATGGCATTTGCAATATCACTGACTTCAGCCCTCGTTGGTCTTGGATTTTCAATCATTGACTGAAGCATCTGGGTAGCAACAATGACGGTCTTCCGTAAATTAATGCATTTGGAAATGATCATCCTTTGAATACCCGGCACTTTCTCATAGGGAATCTCAATTGCCAGGTCACCCCTGGCGACCATAATCCCGTAAACGTTCTCAATTATCTCATCAATATTCCGGACTCCTTCCTCATTTTCTATCTTGGCAATTATTTTGATGCAGCTCTTATATGTGTCAAGAACCTCCTGGACATCAATGACATCCTGCTTTGATCTCACAAAGGAATGAGCTATGAAATCAACGTTGTTATCAACGGCCATCCTGATGAATGACCTGTCCTTATCGGTAAGGGAGGGAAGGCTTATTTTAATGCCTGGCACATTTACACTCTTACGCGAAGTAAGAATTCCGTCATTCTCAATAAGGCACTCAAGTGAATCACCCTTTCTTTCCACAGCCTTAAGCTCTATTTCTCCGTCATCTATAAGGATATGTGACCCAACCGGAATATCCGCGGCAAATGTCTTATAGGTTACATTTATGCCGGAATCAGAACTTTTTTCAGCGGGGTTGCCCGTGACTGAGATCACGGAGCCCTTTTTAAGCACTATGGGTGAGTCACAGATAGTCGTTCTTATTTCAGGTCCTTTTGTATCGATTAAAATTGCAATTTTATCCGAAACTTCCCTGACATTTTTAATTATGTGCAATGCTGCATCAGTATCAAGATGCGCAGAATTGATCCTGACAACGTCCATCCCTTCCTCGTAAAGGCTGCGGATAAACTCAGTATCACACCTTTTATCTGAAATAGTGGCGACTATCTTTGTCCTTTTCTTTGACATTCCCATATCCGTAAGTTCTATTTTTTTGAAATTTCTTTAATAGCCTCTGCAGCAAGCCTGTAACCGTCAAAACCTAATCCGACTATGCTGCCGGCGCAATACCTGCCCACAAGGCTGTCGTGCCGGAAGACCTCCCTTGCCTGAACATTTGTTATATGGACCTCAATGACAGGGGTTTCGACCGATACAACAGCATCTGCAATTGAAACGGAAGTATGTGTATATCCGCCCGGGTTCAGAATTATTCCATCGTAAGAAAAACCAGTCTCATGGATCTTGTTTATTATCTCTCCTTCAATGTTCGACTGGAAATAATCAAATACTATCTCAGGATACCTTTTCCGGAGCTGCTTCATATATTCATCAAAGGAGACAGTACCATATTTTTCAGGTTCCCTTTCCCCCAGCAGATTCAGGTTTGGACCATTTATAACCTGTATTTTCATGTGTAAATAATTTTGATTTTAATGGTCAAATGGAACCAACATGTTTGAAGAGGTATTTATATTCTTGATTGTGTCCGGATAACAAGTGGGTTTCATAATGCAGAATTATTCCGTTCAAATACCTGGTAAATTTAACTAAAAATTATTAATACAGATAAAAGCCATCTTTATACTACTTTGCATTACTTTGCACAGAGTTACTTAGATAAATCAGGTTGCAAATGAGCCTTTCATGGAAAGAATCACTCAAGAATTTTGAAGCCTATCTCAGGCTTGAAAAATCGCTGTCGGCTAACAGCATAGAGGCCTATATGGATGATGTCAGCAAACTCGTAGCCTATATTGCCGGATCAGAAAAGGATAAGGACCCGTCATCGGTTTCCTATCCCGACCTTAAAGATTTCCTTGGCTGGTACGGCTGTGAGAATCAAAATGCAAGGACCCAGGCAAGGGTTATCTCAGGGATCAGGGCATTTTACAAATTCCTTCTGATGGACGGGGAGATCAAAGACAATCCGGCTAAGCTTATCGAATCTCCAAAAATAGGGCTTAAACTGCCTGAAGTATTGTCGGTCGCAGAGATTGACAAAATAGTTGATGCTGTCGATATGAGCAAACCTGAGGGACAAAGGAACAAGGCAATAATTGAAACCCTTTATGGCTGTGGCTTAAGAGTTTCAGAACTTGTTAACCTGCGCCTGACCGATATACATGCCTTAGAAGGGTTTGTAAGCGTTACGGGCAAAGGTGACAAGCAGCGCCTGGTTCCGATCGGCCGGACGGCTTTGAGGGAAATAAACCTTTATAAAACAGACAGGAACAGGCTGCCATTTATTTATGACGCCAACATTGTATTCCTGAACAGGAGGGGAAGAAAACTGACGAGGGCAATGATCTTCAAAATTATAAAGGACCTGGCAGCAGTTGCCGGCATAAGGAAGAATATAAGTCCCCATACATTACGTCATTCGTTTGCAACCCATATGGTTGAAGCAGGCGCTGATCTTAGGGCAGTGCAGGAAATGCTGGGTCATGAATCGATCCTTACAACCGAGATCTATACCCATATTGACAGAAGCTATCTTCGCGACACACTTATCATGTTCCACCCAAGATCGTAAACCGTTAATTGGTTTCTGGAATTCAATTTAATGTATTAACTTTGCACCTTATTTCGAAAATTCACTATTAAGTTTATCTCAAATTCATAAAAGTATGTCAAAAGTAAAAAGAGTTTATTCCTTTGGCAGGAAGACTGCAGAGGGTAAAGCAGAGATGAAGAACCTTCTTGGAGGAAAAGGCGCTAATCTGGCTGAAATGTGTCTTCTTGGTCTGCCTGTTCCTGCCGGTTTTACTATCACTACCGATGCTTGTAATGAATATTATCAGAATGATTGCACTCTTCCTGAAGGGCTTATGACTGACGTCTGGGAAGCTATGAAGCTCACTGAAATGACAATGGGGATGAAGTATGGGGATCCGGAAAATGCTCTTCTGGTATCATGCCGATCAGGAGCAAGGAAGTCGATGCCCGGAATGATGGATACAGTACTGAATATCGGCCTGTGTACGGCAACCATACCAGGATTCCTGAAAAAGACAAAAAATCCGCGCTTCGTCTGGGATTCATACCGCCGTCTGATAATGATGTACGCTGATGTTGTAATGGAAAAGGCTGAAGGAATAGAACCTGCTGAAGGCAGGAGTATCCGTAAGCAGCTCGATGAAATGCTTGATGAGTACAAGAACAGGAAGGGATGCAAATCAGATACAGACCTTACAGCTGATGACCTGAAAGACCTTGCTGAAAAATTCAAGGTAAAAGTTAAACAGGTCCTGGGAAAACCTTTCCCGGATGATGCAAAGGAACAGCTTGAAGGAGGCATAAAAGCCGTTTTTAAAAGCTGGAATGGGAAAAAAGCAGTATCATACCGCCGTATTGAAGGAATCCCTGACGACTGGGGTACAGCCGTAAACGTTCAGGCAATGGTATTTGGCAACATGGGCGATACTTCTGCCACAGGTGTTGCTTTCACCCGTAACCCTGCAACGGGTGAAAATCTATTCTACGGAGAATGGCTTATCAATGCACAGGGAGAAGATGTCGTTGCCGGGATCCGCACTCCAAGCCCTCTGAACAATGAAACAAAGAATGAGCAGAACAAGCATCTGAAGAGTATGGAAGAGATAATGCCTGATACATATAAAGAATTATGTGAAATCAGGAATATTCTTGAGAAATCGTTCCACGACATGCTCGATATTGAGTTTACGATCCAGGAAGGGAAATTATATATGCTACAGTGCCGCGTAGGGAAAAGGACAGGCACTGCCGCTCTCAACATGGCAATGGACATGCTGATGGAAAAGCTTATTGACGATAAAACTGTCGTGATGCGTGTCGATCCGGCACAGCTGGACGAACTTATTCATCCAATCTGCGATCCTGATGCAGAAAAGAAAGTCAATCCGCTGGTAAAAGGTTTGCCTGCCGGTCCTGGCGCCGCTGTCGGGAAAATCGTATTTACAGCTGAAGATGCAGTGGCATGGAACCGCAAGGGTGAAAAAGTTATCCTGGTACGTGAGGAGACAAACCCGGAAGATGTTGAAGGTATGCGTGCTGCAAAAGGTATCCTGACTGCCCGTGGCGGTATGACCTCACACGCTGCACTTGTTGCACGTGGCTGGGGAAAATGCTGCATAGTCGGAGCCGGAGGGCTTCACGTTGATTCTGTTGCCAAAACTGCAAAAATCACCGGAACAAATGTTACCCTTAAAGAGGGCGATATCATCACTCTCAACGGTACACGCGGCAATGTTTATGCCGGCTCGCTGAAACTCATGGACGCTACTGAAAATCCCCGTTTCCAGGCTTTCATGAAAATAGTCGATAAATACCGCACTATGGGAGTTCGTACAAATGCCGATACGGCTGAAGATGCAAAAATTGCCCGCGAATTTGGCGCTGAAGGCATAGGACTTTTCCGTACCGAACATATGTTCTACGGAAAAGGTTCGGAAGAGCCATTGTTCCTGCTGCGTAAAATGATTCTTAGCGCCAATGAGACAGAACGCCGCAAAGCCCTTGGCGAGCTGTTCAAATTTGTTAAAAAGGATATGAAAGCCACTCTTGAAGCAATGGACGGGTTGCCTCTGACATTCAGGCTTCTTGATCCTCCTCTTCATGAGTTCGTGCCGCAGAGTCCCGACAAACAGTCTGAGCTTGCAAAAGCGCTGGGGATAAAACAGTCAGACGTTGCAAAACGAGGCGAAGCCCTTCACGAAAGCAACCCTATGATGGGTCATCGTGGCGTTCGTCTTGGAATAACCTATCCCGAAATAACAGAGATGCAGGTTGAGGCAATGTTTGAAGCTTCAGCCGAGCTGCTTAAAGCAGGAAAACACCCGAAGCCTGAACTAATGGTTCCGGTAACCTGCGATGTTTCTGAACTTGATGTGACCAAGAAAATTGTAGACAAAATTCATGATGAAGTTTGTAAAAAGAACGGCCTGAAGATTGAATACAAATATGGTACGATGATTGAGATACCACGTGCAGCTCTTCTTTCTGACCGCATGGCAAAAACTGCTGAATTCTTCTCATTTGGCACAAACGACCTCTCACAGATGACCTTCGGATTCAGCCGTGATGATATCGGATCATTCCTTAACGACTATTTAGACAAGAAAATGCTTGCTGCCGACCCGTTCCAGACAATTGATCAGGACGGCGTTGGCCAGTTAATCAAAATGTCTGTTGAAAAAGGCCGTGCAACCAGACCGGACCTGAAAGTAGGCATCTGCGGCGAACAGGGCGGTGACCCCGCTTCAGTCGAATTCTGCTTTAAAACAGGTCTCAATTATGTAAGTTGTTCACCATTCAGGGTGCCCATAGCCAGACTTGCTGCAGCCCAGGCTGCCGTAAAATCAGGGAAGTAGGGCTTACCAATATTTATAATTAAAGGGCATCCCGAAAGATGCCCTTTCCTTTTCACCCTGCCCCGGTTATGATTTGTCGAACCTAAACCATTTTAAAGACCCCTCTGAACATATTTACCCCTCTGCAATTCCTGAAAATATTTATTTAATCCGCTGATGGCATGTAATATTTAATAAAGGATAATTGATAACTTTGAATTTTTGGTACTAATTGTCAATTAGTTTCTGTTATGGTTACCAGTGATGATTTAAAAACCTACGGGATAGAAAACACTCCCGAAATAATTTATAATCCATCATATAATACTCTTTTTGCAGAGGAAACAAAGCCTGACCTGGATAATTATGAAAAAGGCATAATCACAAGGACAGGGGCTGTGGCAGTTGATACGGGGATCTTCACCGGAAGGTCGCCCGACGACAAGTACATCGTAATTGACGATACCACGCGGGACACTGTATGGTGGAGATCGGAAAAGATTAAAGTGTCCGACAACAAGCCTGTTACATTTGAGATCTGGGAACACTGCAAAAATATTGCGGCCAGACAGCTTTCAGGAAAAAAATTATTCGCTGTTGACTGCTTCTGCGGGGCAAACAGGAACTCCCGCCTTGCAGTGCGCTTTATCCTTGAAGTTGCATGGCAGGCACATTTTGTAAAAAACATGTTTATCAGGCCTGAACAGCAGGAACTTGATGACTTTACTCCTCAGTTTGTGGTTCTTAATGCTTCAAAGGCAACAAATCCCGACTGGCAAAAGCAGGGAATGAGTTCCGAGAATTTTGTGCTCTTCAACCTCAGTGCCGGAATGTCTGTGATCGGCGGCACATGGTATGGCGGCGAAATGAAAAAAGGCATCTTCTCAATAATGAACTATTACCTGCCTCTTAAGGGAATTGCTTCCATGCACTGTGCCGCGAATGTAGGTAAAAAGGGAGACGTTGCCATATTCTTCGGCCTTTCCGGTACTGGCAAAACAACACTTTCAACAGATCCTTCAAGGGCCCTCATCGGCGATGATGAACACGGGTGGGACGACGACGGGGTTTTTAATCTCGAAGGTGGCTGTTATGCAAAATGCATAAAGCTCAGCGAGAAAAGCGAGCCCGATATTTACAGAGCAATAAGGCGGGATGCCCTGCTGGAAAACCTTGTTGTTCTACCCGATGGCACAATTGATTTCAACAATGATTCCAAAACCGAAAACACCAGGGTATCTTATCCTATATATCATATAAGAAATATCGTAAAACCTGTCTCAAAAGCGGGACATGCAAAAAAGGTGATATTCCTTTCCGCCGATACCTTCGGAGTACTCCCTCCTGTCAGCAGGTTGACCGAAGGGCAGATTATGTATTATTTTCTGACCGGTTATACTGCAAAAGTTGCCGGAACCGAAAGAGGCATAGTCGAGCCTGTTCCATCATTCTCCGCATGCTTTGGTGCAGCCTTTCTGATGCTCGACCCGATTGTTTATGCAAATGAGCTTATTAAGAAAATCAGGCTTCACAACGCTGAAGCCTGGCTCTTGAACACAGGATGGACAGGAGGACCCGTTAACACCGGCTCACGTATAGGCCTTCCGGTGACGAGGAGGATAATAAATGCCGTACTTGATGGATCACTTGATGAAGTTGAGTTTAAAACTCTGCCTGTCTTCAACTTAAACATCCCTGTCAAAATCAGCGGCATTAACAGCAATATCCTTGAACCGGCAAAAGTATGGGATTCTCCGATAAAATGGCATATTGCGGCCACAGACCTGGCACTGAAATTCATAAATAATTTCAGTAAATTCTGTATCAACCATGAAACAGCATCGCTTACCGAATTCGGCCCAGGGATATAAAAACTGCCAGTTATGGCTACAATTAAACTCATAATAACATATTTGCTTGCATATCTTCTGGGATCTATCCCGACTGCAGTATGGACCGGCAAGATTTTTCACAAAACCGACATCAGGGAATATGGAAGCGGCAACGCCGGTGCAACTAACGTGGTACGCGTGCTTGGATGGAAAACCGGAGTTCCGGTTCTGTTTTTTGATGTATTTAAGGGATGGCTGGCAGCAATGCTTCCCCATTTTTTCAATCTCGCCAATCCGGGTTCTGCGTCACTTATAAACATCGGGATAATTTCCGGGCTATTTGCAATTGCAGGACATATATTTCCTGTTTTTGCAGATTTCAGGGGAGGCAAAGGCGTTGCAACGGCAGCCGGAGCTCTCCTCGCCATTGATCCGCTGCTAACCCTGGCATGCTTCGGAGTATTTCTGCTGGTAATGCTTATATCGGGCTATGTATCACTTTCATCAATGTGCGCTGGTGTGGCATTTCCGATATTCCTGTTTCTTTTTTTTGATACTCCTTCAATCTTTTTCAAGATCTTTTCTATTTTTATGGCAGGCGCCTTAGTATTCATGCACAGGAAAAATATCTCACGCCTTCTTAAAGGAGAAGAATCAAAACTTTTCCGAAAAGGTAAGAAGCAGAAAAATCAGTGACAATCATAACAGTGACCATCCTATAAAAGAGGCATCTCCCCTGTATCTCTCACTCCCGGCCAGTCAAATAACTGCAGGCCAAAATATTTCATTTCACGGGAACTTTATCTGAGGTGGCTCCTCTGCAGAAGCACGCTGATCACCAAGGCCGAACAACGGTTCCCGCTTAAAATTGAAAAGCGTGGCAATCATATTCGACGGAAACATTTCCGTAGCCATACTAAGCTCTTTTGTAGCGGAGTTGAAGAATCTTCTCGCTGCGGCAATCTTGTTTTCAACGTCAGTGATTTCATTCTGCAGATCCAGAAAATTCTGACTTGCTTTGAGATCGGGATATGCTTCAAGCGATACCTTCAATCCGTCAAGAGCGGTTGAAAGCTTTGCCTCTGCAGCTATCTTGTCATTTATGGTAGTTGCCTTCATCGCAATTGCCCTGGCTTCGGTTATATCAGTCAGGACACCGCGTTCATGCCCCATATATCCTTTTACAGCTTCTACAAGCTGAGGAATAAGATCATGTCTTTGTTTCAGCTGAACATCAACATCAGCAAAAGCCTGCTCACGATTGTTCCTTAGTCTTACAAGCTTGTTGTAAAGTGAAATAGCAATCAGTATCAATACAACTATGATTGCAAAAATTATCAATAATACTGGCATTTTTCTTTCTTGTTAAGTTTAGTATGATGTATTTGATTTAAAATTAAAGATAGAAATTTTTGCTAAATTTAGCCCGCTCAATTTGAATAATAACCAGAATTCAAAATTAATTTAAAAAAGATATGGAAAAAAGTTTGAAAGGAACAAAAACTGAACAAAACCTGCTGAAATCATTTGCGGGCGAGTCACAGGCTAAAAACAGGTATGAATTTTTTGCAAAGGTTGCAAAGGAAGAAGGATTTGAACAGATTGCAGGAATCTTCCTTGAAACAGCTCTTCAGGAACAGACACATGCAAAAAGATTTTTTGGTTTTCTCGAAGGCGGTATGGTTGAAATAACTTCATCATATCCTGCAGGAAAAATTGGGACCACGAAGGAAAACCTTAAAGCTGCAGCTGAAGGGGAACATGAAGAATGGAATATACTATATCCGGCAAATGCACAGGTCGCTGAAGAAGAAGGTTTTAAAACTATATCAACCGCGTTTAAAATGATCTCCGCTGCTGAAAAAGGTCATGAGGAAAGATACAGGAAGCTGCTCGACAACGTGGTGCAGAATAAGGTTTTCGAACGCGGGGAAAAAGTATTCTGGTATTGCAGAAAATGCGGGTACATACATTACGGAACAAAACCTCCAAAAAATTGCCCTGCCTGCCTGCACCCGGAGGCATATTTTGAAATGAAGCCTGAAAATTATTAGGCAATGATCGACGGGAAAGAGATGCTTGAACTTATTCTCAGGCGTCAGAGTGACAGGAAATACAGCGACAGGCAGGTGGAGGCCGGAAAGCTTGAGAGGATACTTGAAGCCGGAAGAATGTCTCCTTCTGCCTGCAATGCCCAGCCCTGGAAATTTGTGGCAGCCACTGATCATGAACTGATAAAAGGCATTGCTGAAGCTGCTTCTGCAAAAGGGCTTGGAATGAATGCTTTTGTCGGTCAGGCCCCCGTTGTGATAGTTATTGTCAGGGAAAATGCTAATTTTTCCTCTAAAGTCGGAGGCAGCTTAAAGAGCAAGGATTATTCTCACTTTGATATTGGCATAGCCGCTGAAAATATCTGTATGCAGGCTGCTGCTGAAGGAATAGGCTCATGCATCATTGGCTGGTTTAACGAAAAGAAGATCAGGAACCTGCTTGGTGTCCCGCCGACAAAAAGAGTTGAGCTGATAATTACTCTGGGATATTCACTTAGCGAATACAGGAACAAGAAACGGAAACCTAAGGAACGGACTATTTCATACAACAAATACTGAAATATTACGCCCTGTTTCAGCCCCCAAACCCCTGATGGGGTCCTCTAACCATGTACGCCTCATTACCCCCATGCAGAGGTTTGAGTACAATTCTGGCTGCTAATTGAGTTTACCCAGTGCAATATTAATCCTTTTGACCGCTTCAACCAGCAGGTCATCTGAATTAGCATAGGAGATCCTGATGCAATCAGGTGCCCCAAAAGCATCTCCTCCGACAACTGCAACTTGTGCTTTTTCAAGAAGAAACATGGCAAGATCGTCGGAGTTGCGTATTTTTATATCCCCATCCGACTTGCCGAGGTAAAAGCTTATATCAGGCATCACATAAAATGCTCCCTGGGGCACCCGGATCATTATTCCCTTTAAATCTTTCAAAAGGCCGCAGATCAGATCGCGCCGGCGCAAAAAAGCTTCCTTCATCATCCTGATTGAATCGCTTTTCCCTTGGATCGCAGCCAGCGCCGCCCTCTGCGCGATAGAGCAGACGCCGGAAGTGAACTGGCCCTGCAGTTTGTTGCAGGCTTTTGCGATCCATACAGGCGCCCCGATGTAGCCTATTCTCCAGCCCGTCATTGCATACGCCTTTGAGACCCCGTTTACAGTGATCACCCTGTCGTAAATAAAATCGAAGGAGGCCATGCTGACATGCTTTCCCTCAAATATTATGTGTTCATATATTTCATCTGAAATAATGAAAACTCCATCATGCTTTTCAACAACCCTTGCTATTTTTTCCATTTCGGGACCCGTGTAAACCATGCCTGTAGGATTTGATGGAGAATTAAAGATAACAAGCCGGGTCTTTGGAGTAATTGCAGCTTCAAGCTGGTCAGGTTTTATCTTGAAATCATTCTCAATCAGGGCATTGACTACCACAGGTTTCCCCCCGGCCAGGATTATCTGATCATAGTAACTTACCCAGTAAGGAGCAAGTATGATTGCCTCATCGCCGGGATTGACAATTGAAAGAATAACATTGATCAGAGAGTGTTTCCCTCCTGCCGAAACAACTATCTGTTCATTTGTATAATTAATACCGTTTTCTTCACGGAATTTTCTTGAAATAGCTTCCCTGAGATCACTGTAACCAGGTACAGGAGGATATTTTGTGTAATTGTCATCAATTGCCTTCTTTGCCGCTTCCTTGATATACTCGGGAGTGTTGAAATCAGGCTCGCCAATGCTAAGACTTATGATGTCGAAGCCTTTTGCCTTGAGTTCGCGGCTTTTCTGAGACATTGCAAGAGTCTGCGAAACCGATAAAGACTTGATCCTTTCAGATAAATATTCCATGTCCGTTCAGATAAAGTGTAAAAACAAACTAAGTACTGAATCAAATGTATAAAGTTAATTGAAAACAAAAAAAGTTTCCGTCAGATATACGGGATAAAGTCAGGAACAAAAACTTCAATTATATTGCTCAGGCAAGGGAAGGATTATCAGGGTCGTACAGATTAACCAATAAAATAAAATATTAAACAAAATTATCTTACGTTTGTAGTTAAAACCATAAGATATGGAAGTATTGTCAGATATTCTAAAAATCACTATCCCGGCTCTAATCGTATTCTTCACGGCATGGGCAGTGTTAAGGAACATGATAAGGAATGAGCAGAACTTCAGAAGGCAGGAACTCCTTCTCCAGAATTCAAAAACAGTTACGCCTATCAGGCTGCAGGCTTATGAAAGGATTGTCCTGTTCCTTGAAAGGACCTCAATGGAATCCTTGCTTGTCAGGGTCAGTAGTACTGAAATGTCGGCCCGTCAGCTGCATTCTGCAATACTTACATCAATCAGGAACGAATTCGAGCACAACCTTTCTCAGCAGATCTATATGAGTCCGCAGGCATGGGAAATTGTAAAGAATGCCCGCTCAGGCACTATCAAGCTCATTAACAGCGAAGCAGAAAAAATGCCTGAAAATGCTTCAGGCATTGATTTAAGCAGGCAGCTTCTTACGAAAGTGATGGAACTCGATAAAGAGCCGACAAGAGTTGCAATCGACTATATAAAGAATGAGGTTTCAGCGCTGATCTGAATTGTACACGGTAAACGATCCACCGTATGCAGTGTTCTTCCGTCAGCCATTAGTCGTCAGCCGTTGGCCGTATTTCAAAGCAGCTCCACGCTTCTCTTGACGAATGTGCTCAGGTCTTCACCTCTAAGCATATTGTTTGCCAGAAGGGCCAGGTCAATTACCTGCTTTACCACCTTATTGTCTGAGCCATATGATTCAATGACATCCTTCCTTGCTGAATCGTAAGTTTCAAGTTCTTTCCTGAGCTTCTCAAGATCGTCTTTTTCAACCTGGGGTATTTCATTCTCTTTCTTGTTCTTATGCTCCTTCTCCATAAATTCAATTTCTTCCCTGATCCTTTTCCTTTCCTTGTTGTTCTCATCAAGGATTGTCCCTTTCTGTGCCTGAAGGCCGGTTACAATTTTTGAAACAAGAGGATTATTCTGATTTACTACAAGATTGTAACTGTCGGGAAGTTCACCGTAAAAGTTCATTCCGCCTCCAATAGCCGACATTTCTTTCATCCTCCTCATGAATTCCGACTGAGTTATTATAACAGGAGCATCAGTGGGATCAAGCGCCTCAACAACAACATTATAGATTTCTTTTGTTTTTGTCTTTACATTGAATACGCTTTTAAGATCATCCTGTTGTTCAGGTGTAAGGGCCGGTTTCTTTGGTTCTTCTTTCTGGATAAGCTTGTCGATGACATCCGAATCGACTCTTACAAATCTTGAATCCTTGAATTTTGTTTCCAGGTGATTGATAAGATGGATATCAAGCTGACCATCAAGGTTCAGGACATCATATCCCTTGTTCCTGGCTTTCTCAATATAGGTATACTGATCGGTTTTGTTAGTTGAATAAAGATAGATCAGCGTCTTATTCCTGTCGGTCTGATTTTCCCTGATCAGTTTCTCATATTCTTCAAATGTGAAATACTTGTCTTCAGTGTTTTTAAAAAGGGCAAACTTAGATGCTTTTTCATAGAATTTTTCTTCAGTAATCATTCCGTAATCTATAAAGAGTTTGAGATTGTCCCATTTCTTTTCAAACTCCTCGCGGTTATTCTTGAATATGTCATAAAGTCTGTCAGCGACTTTCTTTGTTATGTGAGCCGAAATCTTCTTGACGTTTGAATCGCTTTGAAGATAGCTTCTTGAGACATTAAGGGGAATGTCAGGCGAGTCCATGACACCGTGAAGCAGTGTAAGGAATTCAGGTACAATTCCTTCTACGGAGTCTGTGACGAACACCTGGTTGCAGTAAAGCTGGATCTTATTCTTCTGTATTTCAATGTTGCTCTTGATTTTGGGGAAATACAGGATACCTGTCAGCTTGAACGGGTAATCAACATTCAGGTGAATGTAGAACAGCGGTTCATCGCCTGAGGCAGGATAGAGTTCCCTGTAAAAATTCATGTAATCTTCATCCTTCAGGTCAGCAGGCTTGAGTGTCCAGGCAGGTTTTGTATTGTTGATTATATTGTCTTTATCTGTTTCAACATACTTTCCGTCCTTCCATTCCTTTTCTTTCCCGAAAGCTATTTCGATGGGCAGGAATTTACAATACTTCTTAAGAAGCTGTTCTATTTTGTCTTCTTCGAGGAAATCTTTTGATTCCTTGTCAATATACAATATTACTTCTGTTCCCCTTCCTTTCTTTTCCGTTTCTTCAATTTTGTACTCGGGACTGCCGTCGCAGGTCCATTTAACACCGGGGGCATCAGCCTGCCATGATTTTGATATCACTTCAACCTTGTCGGAAACCATGAAAGAAGAGTAAAAACCAAGGCCGAAATGTCCGATAAGCGAATTTGCCTGATCCTTGTATTTTTCAAGAAATTCATTTGCACTCGAGAATGCAATCTGGTTCAGATATTTGTCAGCTTCTTCTGCTGTCATTCCGATACCCTGGTCGGTAACTTTGATTGTCTTCTTCTTTTTGTCGACTGATACCCTGATGGTAAGGTCGCCAAGATCGTCCTTGTACTCACCTACTGAAGCCATTGTCTTAAGCTTCTTGGTGGCATCCACAGCGTTTGAAATAATCTCACGAAGAAAGATCTCGTGATCTGAATAAAGGAATTTTTTGATTATGGGAAAAATGTTCTCTGTGGTAACACCAATTTTACCTGTTTGCATATCAATAATTTTAAAAGTTAAACATCTGCGATGCCGTTTTACTTTCAAAAGATATGCCGTTGTCTGACAACTGACAAATAGTCACAATTTACAAACCCGGCTCACTTTTCACGGGTCCGGGTCATTGACTGCTGAAAACCAGAGCTCTTTGTCAATCTTTAAATGCAGTGACCTATTTTTTGTTTTTAACATTAACTCCTGACCTGAACTTCCACATTCCCTTTTCGTAACTGTAACCATCGAAAGAATATTCAGGTCCGTAATGCTCCCTGCTGTCCTCCTGCGATGAAGCGAACGGAACAAGGTGGTCAAATACAATTGATTTGTCTGACAGGAATTTCAGGGAAACGACAGCGTCGGAACTGTATTCAATCACAACCCTGTAATTGGTTTTTCCGGAATCTGTAAACCATTTCTTACCTAAAACAATATCTCCGCCCGGAGTGAAGCTCATGACATCGATTATTTTTCTTGTGACTGTCGGGTTACCAAAATCCACTCCCAGGAGTATCCAGTAAAGCTGATTATCTTTTTTCAAAGGCCGGATGTCATAATAAAGCGCTCCATACCAGTCAGACATTGAATAGACCGTATCACTCCTTACAGGTTCTTCCCTGTATGGCCCGGTGAGTTTGTAGACAGAATTATGCTTTCCGTTCCCGTTAATAAAATAACAGTAATACCTGCTTTTGGAGTCGTGGAGAATAAGGTTCCAGGTAACAATTTTCAGCTTTGAATCACGCGTGGATATCTGTCCCAGATAACGGATATTTCTGAATTTGTGTTTTAATACAGTATCGGACCTGACATATTTGTCAATTATGTTAATTATGGAATCATTGATCCTTAGTTTTTCAGCATCTGATGTTCCGGCCGCCAGTCTGTTAAAAAGTCCCTGAAGCCTTATGGAAGTATCACTTGAAGCAGGCTGGCTTTCAGCAGCCATAAATCTGAAAAGCCCGACAATCAGTAAGAGTATCAGATATTTCTTCATCCTGTTATTACATTTTTCTCAGCATCGTCAAGAAGTTGTTCTATTTTTCTGCAGGCCCACCTGATATCACCTTCCGATATTGTCAGAGGAGGTGTTATCCTGAAAGCATTTTCACAAAAAAGGAAATAATCGAGGATGAAGCCATATTCCGGAGCTTTTGAAATTGCATATTTCACGTAAGCAGGGTCTTTCAGCTGAACTGCAAGAAGCAGCCCCTCCCCTCTTATCCCATTTATCAGCCTGTGGCTTAATTCTTTTTTGAACAATTCCGATTTAATATTGCAGTCAGCAACAAGGTTTTCCTCTGTCAGCACCTTCATTGATGCCAGCCCGGCCGCACAGCTTACAGGGTGACCTCCGAAAGTAGTAATATGTCCGAGTGGCGGTTTTGACATGAGGGAAGACATTATTTCACCTGATGAAATGAATGCACCAATCGGCATGCCGCCTCCCAGAGCTTTCGCAAGTACAAGAATATCGGGAACAACTCCGTATTTATCGATAGCAAACATGCAGCCTGTTCTGCCAAAGCCCGTCTGCACCTCATCGAATATAAGAAGGGCACCTGTTTCACAGCATCTTGACCGGATCTTTCTGAGATATCCTTTTTTGGGAAGTATTACTCCTGCTTCGCCCTGTATCGGTTCAATAATTACACAGGCAGTATTATTGTCAATAACTTCAAGAGAATTTTCATCATTGAATTTTATCCTGAATATATCGGGCAGCAAAGGTCTGAATGCCTGGCTGAACAGATCGCTTCCCTGTACGCTTAATGCCCCATGGGTGCTTCCATGGTATCCATTCAGGAAAGAGACTATCCTGCTTTTGCCTGTAAATCGTTTTGCAAGTTTAAGGGCTCCCTCGACCGCTTCACTTCCTGAGTTTACAAAAAAGGTGCAGCTCAGTTCCGGCGGAAGGAAACCTGACAGGTACTCAGCATACTTAACCTGCGGGTTCTGAATTATTTCGCCATAAACCATCAGGTGCATATAGGCATCGACCTGATCCTTTACAGCCTTCACCACTTTAGGATGACGGTGACCGGTATTGCTCACCGAGACTCCTGAAATAAGGTCGAGGTATTTTTCACCTGACGGCCCGTACATAAATACGTTTTCAGCCCTGACTATCTCGAGAAGAAGCGGTGATTCTGAAGTTTGTCCTAAATTCTGAAGAAAAAGCTGGCGGTTTGTGAGCATGAAATATGCGGATATTACCTGGCCATTACATTTATATCATTCAGGAGTGAATCTTTGAATGATTTACCTACCGGGATATTCTTTATGGTATGCCCGATGCTAATGTCAAGTGAATTTTCCTTTATAGCCTGAATCATGCTTTTGTTGATGATAAATGACCGGTGTACCCGAATAAATACACCTGAAGGCAACTGGTTTTCAATTGCTTTCATTGTAAAATGAATTGTAAACTTATCGACGTTTGTATTAAGTGTCACATAATTCTCAAGCGCTTCAACATATACAATTTCCTTAAGTTTGAGTTTTACAAGTGATGAACCTTTTTTGATAAAGATTTCTTCATCACCCGTACTGCTAATTTCTTTCGGTGTGAAATACCTGATTGTTTTATCGATTGCCTTGCAAAACCTTGCATATGAAATAGGCTTTAAGAGGAAATCGATGACGTTAAAATCAAATGCCTTAAGGGCATATTCTCCGCCGCCTGATACAATAATTATATTAGGCGGATGGTCGAGGCTGTCGATCAAATCGAAGCCATCCATCTCAGGCATTTTGATATCAAGGAGGATAAGGTCAATATCCTTCTGATGCGAAAGTGCATTTCTGGCCGATACAGGGTCGTTAAATATTCCTAAAAGGTTAAGGGAGGAATATTTATTGACATATCCTTCGAGGAGTTTGCAACTCAGTTTGTCATCATCGACTATGATACAATTCATCTGTCTTTAATTGAACCTGGATTGTTTGAATCAAAAGTAATAAAAAAATTGAAATGAAAACTAAGATTTAAATATAATTACTTTGGATCAGGTTCAATGAACTTCGGTGATTTCAATATCAGTCAATAAACACCTGACAAATTCACGTGCCTTTAAGGTTAAAAAAAAAGGGGTGAAACTTCACCCCTTAGCAATCTCAGTCATTTACGTACGATTAAAGGCCTTTGTTAAGTGCCGGAGCTGCTTTGAATTTAACAACTTTCTTGGCAGGTACGTTAAGTTTTGCACCCGTACGCGGGTTGCGAACTACTCTGGCGCTTCTTTTTGTAACTGTAAAGGTGCCCATGCTTGGAAGCTGGATCCTCTGTCCTTTTTTCATTGCTTTTCCGAAAGCTCCAACAAAAGCGTTCAAAGCTTTTCCTGAATCTTTGATTGAAAGATTTGCGTCAGCAGCAATTGCATTGATTAATTCTTTTTTTGTCATAATGAAAGATTTAAAGGTTAGACCACTGATTCTAATTGGATACAAATATATTTTTTTTTAATTCATGAACAAATAAATTTTGCCGATTTTCCTCAAATAGTGGCGTTCTTAGTTCAAAAAACGGAATTTTTAACAAAATACCTCTTATATATTAAAACGTTTGCAACATGCCATTGTTTGGTGAATTCCGTAAAAACATAATATTTATTTATTGACAATATGTTGATAAAATATTTATATTTCTGATAATGTGTATTTTAGCTTAAAAACTAAATAAATTTTAAAAGATCGAAAAAATATTAACTTTGCCGCGGAGAAACAGCTCCGCCCTGCAAAAGGGAAAGTGGGGACGGTAAAAGGGGTAATTATATATGTACATAATGGAGAAATGGCAGAGTGGTCGAATGCGGCGGTCTTGAAAACCGTTGTCCCGCTATCGCGGGACCGGGGGTTCGAATCCCTCTTTCTCCGCAGAGATTAAATATTCCTTCGGCAAAGCCGGGGGATTTTTATTTTAAATCCTGACGAACTATGCCCGCATGAGTGAGGAGGGATGTAAAAAAAAAGACAATAGGATACTTGATTCTACAATCGGTCAGGAAATGAATCAATTGGCTGATAAGCTTCAGTTTCACATGAATTGATGGTTGATCAGTCATTCCTCTGCCCTGTAGCAGCCTTTTCTGCTGCCCGGAATGACGAGTAATAAATCTTTAAGGTTTGTACGGAAGGTTCATCTTATGAAATAGATTCTGATAGCGAGGCTCATCATGAACAAATTCATAGATAGGGAATCTTAATGACCAGGGTAAACCTGGATCGTGAACTTCATAATCCTTTTCCAACATTTCTAATGTTCGCTCCTTATTGCCGGCACAAGCATAAAGTTGTGCAATTTCGCCAGGCTCGATAAATTTTGTATTTGACTGATTTAAAAGGCTGTCAGCCTCAAGATTCAATGCACCAGTTATACCTTCCGTTAGCATAACCCTGATCAAAAACATTTGCGTAACCTTTGAAAAAGGTGCTGTAATCCACTTTCCATGCTTCAAGTTCTTCATTGTACTTTCCAGCCTCATGAAGTACAAGTGGAAGATTATCTAAGGCGAAAGCATTACCCGGATTAATTTTTAGTACCTCCTGAAATACCTTTATTGCTTCATTATATCTACCATTCCAGTATAAAATTAAACCATAACCTGTTTTCATATCGTTATTCATCGGGTCCAGTTTTAAAGCCATCTCAGACTGCTCCAATGCTTCTTTAGGGTGTCCTAAAAGAATTAATAAAGCTGCATACCACGAATGCACATCTGCACTATTGGGATTAAGTGAAATAGCTTTTTCTATAGATTTCTCAGCACTTTTGAAGTTCCAGTCAAAATTCATTTGACTTGCCGCTAAAGCAATATATACCTCCACAGAAGTACTGTCTAATTTAAAGGCTTTTGCTAAGTTTGATTTTGCAATCGGAGTAGCCTCCTCGGGAGTCGCCCATGAATTTCCTGCACGCGCAGTCCAGACGTATGCTATACCAAGATATGCATCCGCATAATCAGGGTCTATTTCTATTGCCTTATTAAAGTAACTCAAGGCAATATCATTATCTTCTTTAGTGAGTTTGTTATAATAATTCCAACCTAAAATATAATTTTCATAAGCAGACAGGCTTGATGTCGGTGTTTTTTCAATGAGAAGTTTTTCCTGAGGTGTTATCACTGCTTCCAATTCTGTAGCTATTGACTGAGCTATCTGGCTTTGAAGACTAAAAATATCCGTTGCATCATTTATCTTTTTTTCGTATGTTTTTCCCCATAGTTTAAGCTCTCTTTTTAGCGCTTTGAAAAGGTTTACACTAAGGCGGATACTGTTGCCGTACCTTTGCATATCCCCCTCAACAATGTAGTTTACACTCAGTTCTTTTGCAATCTCAGGAATTGATTTAGTTGTCTTTCGGTATTTTTCAGCGGAAGTTCTTGATATAGGGTGCAGGTCTTTTATTGTCTGAAGATGATTTAATACATCCTCCATAAATCCGTTTATGAAATACTGGTTGCTATCATTGGGGCTGTCATTAATGAATGGCAAAACAGCAATGGATTTTTCAATTGGGTTGGAGGATTCAAGCATTTTCGAAAGAAAGAAATAACCAAGAACAATAAGAGCGAGTATAATAACAGATACTATATTGCTTTTTCTTTTATTATATTTCCGAGGTACTGATACCGGTTTAAAAACTTCCTTTGATACTTCTTCTTTTTGCGGAATATCTTGTCCTATTGCTGTTATAATCTCTTCTATCGAATTTGCAACTTTATTTATCTGATCACGATAATATGTCTTGTTGATATTGTCCTGTGGGTGATCCTCATTGGCTCTTAATGGTCTGTTAACTCCTGCTGATTTATAGATAAAATCAACACTACGAAGCACACCTCCCAGAATAGATTCACATAATTTTATGTCATTAACGTTCAAGTCATATATCCGCACCGGCAATACCCTGCTTGCCACATTACCATTGGGCAGTTTTACCTTCAAGCCAAACTGATCCTTAGATGCATCTTCTACAAATGCCTTAAACTCATGCTCCCATGCAAAGGACTTTGGATCACAATATGTGCGGGAGATAATCGGAATAAAAATTAGACATTTGAGTTTATCTTTCAAAGATGCATCGACATCATGTGTCTCCAGAAGCCCATCATGTGGATTGATGTCAAAGTAAACGCTGATTTCCTCCTTAAATGTTGATTCAAGTTCTCCCTTCAGGTTTTCGACAAACTCAGTGACCCAGCCATCGTGCTTATTATCTTTATGGCGGTAGCTGATGAAGATGTCATATTTATATCCTTCTACGATGCTTGACATCTGGTGATGTGTTTAGGTCACTGTCAAAGTTACGCTATCCCGATACCAAAGTCAAGTGGGGTCAGGTTATATAAACAAAAGAGCCCCCGGAGCTGATTCCCGAGGGCATAATCCATTACAAAAACGGACGATTCCTGTTCGAAAATTGCCTGAATGCGTGCTACGTCTGCAATACCAATAGAAGAAAATACTATTATATCGAATTTCTTAAGTAGGAACTAATTAAGCAATATCTTATCAAAAAAAGATAATTTGGGCGGCTTTTTAATGCAATATCCAATATCACTTTAAAGGTTCCTTCGGTTTGGTACTGCTCCCAATATCCGCAACTACCTTCCATGTACCATTCACTTTACGATAAACGGTGACATACTTGCCATGGTCAGTTCCCGTTCCGTTCAGGCCTAAACCTGTAATAGTATAACTTCCATACTCAACCGCCAAATCACCGGATGCGGCAATCTCAACTCGATCAGTGGTCCAGTTTACAACCTCCTTAGGATTCTGTTTCTGAGTTTGAGTAAGCGACTTCTGAATCGCAACTGGGCCAACAGATGGCTCTTGATTCTCATTATACTCTATTCCATCATTGGCAAAGAGTGCAGCTTCACCAGCTGCATCATGGTTCTTTACTAATTCAAGCCATTTCATCGAGGTTGAGCGAACAGCTTGCTCCTCAGTTTTTAAATCTACCTGCTTCTTCTCAGCCTGTTGTCCAAAGGCTGCCAGTGGTAAAAAAATCAAACTTAAAAAGGCAATCCTTTTCATAATCACATACTTTAAAAGTTATTTAAATGAGTTAATTATGAATTAAATTTACGACAGCAAAAAGCTGAAGTCAATTTTATTTTAACAGTGACCTGTACTTCGTAATGTGCCCAGGAGAATTTGTACTGGAGTAGGAACACCAAAAACTTTGGCCATAGTCCTCCCAATCCCATTAACCCTTAAAGGCCAAATCCAAATATTTGTTGTTTTTTTATGTACGTTAAGTGTTATCAGACCGGATTATGCAGTGGTCAAAGAAGGTAGGATTTTGTACAAATTTAAACACTTACAAACCTAAATTGCAGGTGTTTTTTATCAGTTTCAAGTGAAATTGGGAATTGGTTGGGAAAATAAGTTATTTATAATAGTAAAGCCTCTGATATACAGAGGCTTCATATTTAAATATTGAGGTCGGTGGCAATTCTGACTTTTGATTCAGCCTCATTGAATTTTAACTCTTCCCAATCAGCTATTATTTCTCTTATTTATTATTTCACCGGATAAGGCGGATGATTTGGGATCTTTTTACCCTGGGTCTTAAGATCCTGCAATATAACTTCAATGGCTTTATTTAACTGCTGGTCAGTTCCGGTGAATTCAAGATATGGATCATTATCAACCACTATATCTGGTTCTACACCTGAACCTTCAATAATCCATTTTTTACCTTCAAGATCGTAAATTGAAAATTCCGGTTTGTAAAGTATTCCTCCATCAACCAAAGGAAGAGATCCTCTTATCCCTGTAACCCCTCCCCAGGTCCTTTTACCAACAATCGTTCCCAGGTGGTATTTCTTGAACCTGTAAGTGACAATATCCCCGTCAGAAGCTGAAAACTCATCACATAACAGCGTCATCGGGCCATATAATGTTCCTTCCGGATCTATTCCAGGCTTTGAATTACGGGTGATACTGATCATTGATGCCACCCTTCTGAGGTTCTCAATAATAATTGAAGAAACAAAGCCTCCACCATTACCTCGCACGTCGATAATCAAAGCTTCTTTTTCAAGCTGCGGATAGTAATATTTTATAAAGTCATTGAGTCCATCAACCTCCATATCAGGTATGTGAATATATCCGACCTTGCCATTAGTTGCTTTATTTACTTTCTCAATATTTTCGTTTACCCATTGAAGGTAATATAATTGGGATTCATCGCTTATTGGTACAACCGTTATTTCATGTTTGCCCTGTTCCAGGGGACTGGAATTCAGGACAAGCTTCACCTGTTTACCTGCCTTATTTACAAGAGCTTCATATATGTTATTCATATTGATAACTGGGATCCCGTCAACTGCGAGGATATAGTCACCTTCTTTAGCATCCACCCCGATCTCAGTCAAAGGTGACCTCATCTTACCATCCCAGTTTTGTCCTCTTAAGATCTTATCTATCCTGAAATAGCCACTGGCCTTGTCTTTAGATATCTCTGCACCAAGCAATCCGGTTTTAATACGTTCAGGCTGGGGCCTTTCTCCTCCTCCGACATATGCATGTCCGATATTAAGTTCTCCGATCAATTCACCGATAATGTAAGTTAAATCATTCCTGTTATTTACATACTTCACCAGTTCTTCATATTTTGCACCCTCAGCTTTCCAGTCAACTCCGTTCATGTTCGGAGAATAGAAGAAATCCCTCATCTGACGCCAGCATTCTTTATAAATCTGTTCCCATTCTTCATGTTTATTGATTTCCATCTTAAGCCCTGAGAGATCTAATTTATCACTGATTTTTATTTCTGCTGATGGTAGGTCTATTATTCCGTAAGCCCCGTTCTGAGCAACAATCATTTTTTTCTTGTTTGAGGATATCTCATAACCATCAATGGATCCTAAATTCTTTTCCTCTCTTTTATCAAAATCGTACATGCAAAGAGCGGGTTTTTCGTCTTTCTTCCCTTTGCGCTGGTAATAGAGCTTTTTCTCTACCGAATTCATGTTAAAATAATTAGAGGCCTGCAAAGGAAGTTTACCGATCCTTCCCTGGATACCATCGATGTCAATTTGTAATTCCAAGGTATCAGCCGGCGTTTTCATAACTTTCTTTTTATCGGTTACAGAAGGCTTGGGTTCGATTGTAAGTGGTTCTGCTTCATCACTTTTAGGTTTAAACAAAGATTGTATGGTTTTATTCAGGGTAATAAAATATATACCATTCATGTCGGAATAACTTATTGTAGGACCAACATTACTGAATTCAGGATTAAAATCACGTGAGGATACAAAAAACAGGTACTTGCCATCATCACTGAATTTAGCGTCAGAAGCATTGTACCAGTTTTCTGTTACCGGGTAAGATTTCTTTTGTTTAAGTGAATACAGATATACCTGATCGAACCTGTTATCACTGTTTTTTGTATAAGCTATCCATTTACTGTCGGGTGACCATGAATAATCCCTTATTTCAAAAATGGAATCCAAATCAACCTGTGTAATGATTTTTGTATCTATATCTACATAATGCAGGCTTTGATTGCGATCGGACCAAAGCAATTTTTTGCTGTCGGGAGACCATAATGGCTGATACTTGTAGTCAGCACTTCCTGATGTAATCTCCAAAGCAGGCTGGCTCCCATCCTGGGTCTGGATAAATAATTCATCTTCACCTGTCTTGTCCGAAATGTACGAAATCCATTTCCCGTCCGGTGACCATTTTGAATCTCTTTCGTGCACCACTGATGATTGTGTCAGGTTCCTTGACTCCCCATATTTTTCAGGAACTGTAAAAACATCACCGTGAGCTCCAAATAAAGCACGTTTCCCATCCGGGGATATTTCATAATTGGTTATTTCTTTACTTACATCTTTTAATACTGACCTTCCTGAGAGAAAATCTTCAGCAATTATGACCTTTACTTTTTCAGGCTTTTCAGAAATAAGATCCATTTTATATATGTAACCGCCGTTTTCGTAAACGATTGCATTGTTTCCCAGTGAAGGGAATTTGATGTCAAAATCTTTGTAATCAGTGAGTTTTTTTGTTTCTCTTGATGCAAGGTCAATAACATAAAGATTCATTTTTTTATTTTCATCCCTGTCTGACAGAAAATAGATTTTATTGCCATACCACATTGGTATAATATTCTGCGAAGAATTATTTGTCAGGTTTTCGACCTGATGGGTTTTAAAATCGAAAATCCAGATATTATCGGCCATTCCTCCACGGTATCTTTTCCATGTTCTGAATTCCCTGAAAATCCTATTATACGCCATTTTTTGATCATCCGGTGAGAATGAGCAGAATCCACCGCGTGGTACGGGCAGTTCTTCAGGCAGTGATCCGTCAGTGTTTACCGTAAACAAAGAACCGTTGAAAGCGTTAAATGACTTCTTCCGGGAACGAAAAACAATATTACTGTTATCGTGTTTCCATCCGATAACAATGTTGTTCGGTCCCATCCTGTCAGCAACATCATCCCGTTCCAGTGTTGCAGTGAATGTCAGTCTTTTTGGCACACCGCCTTGAGAATTCATTAAATACACTTCAGTATTTCCGTCATATTGTGCCGTAAATGCAAGAGTCTTTCCGTCAGGAGAAAATCTTGCAAACATCTCATATCCATCGTGATTGGTAAGCTTTCTTGCAATCCCGCCATCTGCCGATACTGTATACAGATCACCTGCATATGTGAATACGATCTGGTTGTCATAAATGGTCGGAAATCTGAGTAACCGGGCTTCTTCCTGTGATATAAGTCTGACCTGTCCCAGGAATAAAAACATCAGGATTAATAATATTGTCTTTTTCATAGGGAAAATTTAGGTAAAAAAAATAAAATACTAAATGAAACAATTATTTCAAACATTGCATTCAAATTTACAACTATTATCATATTGATTGATCAAAAGTGAAAAAGACAGACCCTTTTTGACCAGTTATATTGAAATTAATATAAATATTTTATCAAAAAATCATTGGCTCAGATCTCACAGGGGTAAAAATAATCCGGCCGGATATGGTAATGGGTACCGGCTTTCCCATTAAGGGGGGCTAAAGTACCAATGGATGATATCAGAGGCATTCTGGTACATTAAAATTCAATGAAATAGGTGCTGTAATCCACTTTCCATGCTTCAAGTTCTTCACTATACCTTCCGACTTCATGAAGTGCAAGTGGAAGATTATCTAAGGCTCCAACATTACCCGGATCAGTTTTTAGTGCCTTCTGGTATACCTTTATTGATTCATTGTATCTACCAGCCCAATACAATCTTTGCCCATAACTTGATTTTATAACGTTATTCAACGGGTCCAGTTTTAAAGCCATCGCATGCTGCTCCAATGCTTCTTTAGGGTGTCCTAAAACATTCAATAAAACTGCATATAACCAATGTGCGACTGCATTGTTAGGATTAAGTGAAATAGCTTTCTCTATAGATTTCTCAGCACTTTTGAAGTTCCAGTCAATAGACATTTGAATTCCCGCTAAAGAAGTATATATACCCGCAGAAGTACTATCTTATTTAAAGGCTTTTGCTACGTTTGATTTTACCATTATAGTAGCTTCCTCTGGAGTTGCAAATGACTGTAATGCACGCCAACCCCAGACGACTGCTATCCAAGCATATGCATTCGCATAATCAGGGTCTATTTCTATTGCCTTTTCAAAGTAATGCAAAGCAATATCATTATCTTCTTTAGTGAGTTTGTTAAAATGATTTCTGCCCAAAATATAATTTTCATAAGCAGACAGACTTGATGTTTGTGATTTTTCAATCAGAAGTTTTTCCTGAGGTGTAATCACTGCTTCCAACTCTGTAGCTATTGACTGGGCTATCTGGCTTTGCAGACTGAAAATATCCGTTGCATCATTTATCTTTTTTCGTATGTTTTTCCCCATAGTTTAAGCTCTCTTTTTAGCGCTTTGAAAAGGTTTACACTAAGGCGGATATTGTTGCCATACCTTTGCATATCCCCTTCAACAATGTAGTTTACACTCAGCTCTTTTGCAATCTCAGGAATTGATTTAGTTGTCTTTCGGTATTTTTCAGCGGAAGTTCTTGATATAGGGTGCAGGTCTTTTATTGTCTGAAGATGATTTAATACATCCTCCATAAATCCGTTTATGAAATACTGATTGCTATCACTTGGACTGTCGTTTATGAATGGCAAAACTGCAATGGATTTTTCAGATTTTGGACTGTGAAATACAAGGAGAGTTATCGTTACAATTAAAGTACCCAAAAACAGGATCCCTGATAAGGTAATGATATAAGCTCTCCACTTATGTCTATTTAGTTTACTTTTAGAAATACTCTCAGTCAGAATATTTGGATCCGGAGTATTTCCTTTTCTTTTTTTGACCTCTCCG
>CAWBNA010000020.1:0-16339 GCA_963789985.1 uncultured Bacteroidales bacterium
CAAGGGTTTTCAATATCCAGAGGTTGTTCAACAGTATTTACAGTAACCCCATATTTCCTGAGTTCCTTGATTACGGTCAAGGAATCATATTGATTTCTTGAAAACCTGTCCCACCGATTACATAAAATAAGATCAACCTTACCCCTGTTTTTCTTTATATAAGACATTATCTCCTTCCATTTTGGCCGGTCAAACGATTTTCCAGAGCAATCTTCTGTATAGATGTCAATGATATTATAATTGTTTATTTCACAATACTTAATCAACATCGTCTCCTGATGCTGAAGACTAAATCCACGGTCAGCCTGCTCGTCTGTACTTACTCTCTTGTAACAAATTACATTCATTATTGGATGAGTTGTTTTGATTCTGCTTAAAACTCTCAAATTCAATCAGGGCTAAAGTCGTAATGAATTCCCGGATCTGCAGCATTTCTTCATGGGTAAATTTGAACTCACCCTCATTTAATATCTTGGTACATTCTTGTTCGTTTATCATTAATATGCTCTCTTTTAATAAAATATAAACAAAAAGAATGAAAAAGTCAAATCATAGCTGTAAATGAGCATCTTAATAAGTTAAATAAGGAAAATAAGATGACCTTTGACTCTTAATCATAGGCGGCCGGAATAAAATGATTACCCAAAACCGGAGTTAAATTCTTGTGGTTTTATTATGTATGTTTTGTGTTATCCGACCGGATTTTGAAGTGGTCAAAGATGGACGGATTTTAAACTTCCTGTAAGATTACAGGAAGTTAAAGTCAGTTAGAGAAAATTGACCACGCCAAATAGGTAGTTAAATGCTTGTTGTTTTGAAATGTATGTTAAGTGTTATCAGACCTGATTTTGAAGTGTTCAAATAAGGCTGGATATTTTAACCTCGGCTCATTTGAGCCAAGGTCATAAATCTATTCAAGGGGTCGCTAGATAGTGATCAGTCGGGCCAGCTCTTGGAAACCAAATACTTACGATAATAAAATTGTAAGTGTTTTTCATTTTCTGCCAGGTTTTTGCCAGGTTTTGGACAAAAATCGGGTATTTTTAATTAGATCTAATCGCCTACTTCACCTTCCAAAGTAACTTCATAAACTTAATAAAAGTCGGCTATGTTTTTAAAGTTTTTTGTCTGTTTTTTAACATTATAAGAGCTTTTGTTGCTCTTATTTGTCTAGTTGTCTCCTGTTTTGCAGAACCGACCCAGTCACAATAGCCCTTTTTGTAAGAACTTGCTAATGTCTCAAAGAAATTCTTTTCTTCTTTGTTATTATCCAAAAGAATCTGAAGTTCAGTTGGAATATCTTTTGACTGCTCATCTTTTTTAATCATAGCTTATTATTCTTATACCGGAATTTTACCTTTTAGCTTCCAGTTTAAAACAAAACTAAAGAAAATCCATAAACTATAGTACGGCTAAGGATTTTTTATATAGTAAGATTCTAATTCCCGGTTGTTTCTTACTGTCTTACCGATTTCACTTTTGAATTAACTTTAAATGCTCCATTTGATTCTGCGAGTTCAAATGTTTCAATAAACTCTTTTTTATTAAGGAGTTGATAGCTTCCCATTGCCGCCCAGCCAGGAGTAATATTTTCGATGTTTTCAGACCTAAATACTATCGTTTTCTGATCTGTTGAAATGCTGGAAAAGTCAGAGGCCTTGAAGATAGTTGGCCGGAATAAACTGACTACCCTATAAAAAAGAATTAAATAATTGTTGTTTTGTTTTGGATGTTCCATGAAATCATACTGGATTTTGAGATGGTCTTGTACGCTCGGAAATTGAACCTTTCCTGATATCAGGAGAGGTTAAAAGTTTTATTTTACCTTTTTAACGATGTTTTAAGGTCGCCATTGATAGATCATCTTCAGATAACCCCTTTCCTTTAATACCACTATAAACTCCCCCAGAATTAACCAGAATCGACCTGGTGAGGTCTGGTAACATTATTTAAAAAAAACTTATGCAAAAACCCATATACACTTCAACAGCCTTTTTGCTGCCTCGGAATGGCGAGAAATAAATCTTTAAGGTTTGTAAGGTAGGTTAATCTTAAGCACCTGATCAGTTATAAAAATCGTACATCTTGACAAGCTTTGACAAGCTTGACTACAACGTAAAAACATAAATATTCCTCAGTATTTTACTCCAACTTTGGGCGGTCGATTTATTAGGGCCAGTTATGATCAGCGCAACTGGCTCTCAATTTAAGCATTCGTTCCATTGAAGGGTCATTGTTTAATATTCTATATATAATTTATTTGTTTTATCAATTGACCAGCCCGTTTTCAAACCAATCACAAACAATGCCAGGGCTATGGTTCCTACTGAAAATACAGAATCCCCAAAGATCCTCATCCATCGCAGGGTCTGCAATGTTGAACCCTGCATGAATTCAGCTGATCGTGCATACCACATTCCATGTTTAATACTTGCTATCGTCTGTAATACTCCGACAGGAAGGAGACTTATAAGGATCATTAACATCAATCCTGCATTTAAAGACCAAAATGCAACGCTTAGTAATCCGGTTTTCCATACATATTTGATAGTAAGGCCTTTAATTACAAATAGCATGAGTCCGATTGCCAGCATGCCAAAAACTCCAAAAAGGGCTGCATGGCCATGAAGGGGAGTAGTATTCAGCCCCTGCATGTAATACAATGCTATTGGTGGATTGATAAGGAAGCCAAATATTCCGGCCCCGACAAGATTCCAGAAACTTACGGAAATAATAAAATAAATAGGCCATTTGTATGATTTTACCCATGCGGTTGCCCTGCTTAACTGGAGATTATGATATGCTTCAAATCCCATAAAAACAAGGGGAACGACTTCCAATGCGCTGAAAGAAGCACCAAGGGCAATTATAGCAGTGGGCGTTCCCGCAAAATAAAGATGATGGAATGTTCCGATAACCCCGCCGAACAAGTATACAACTGTCGCAAAAAGAACTCCGTTTGTAGCATATTTTGTATTCAGTAACCCCATTCTTACAAAGAGAAATGCAGCAATTACAGTGGCAAATATTTCGAAGAATCCTTCAACCCAAAGATGTACCACCCACCATCGCCAGTATTCGGCTATTGATAAATGTGTCTGCCTTCCCCACATCAGTCCTGCACCATAGAAGCCTGCAATTGCGACCGAGGCTATTATAAACATTATCAATAACTGACGGCTTTCAGATGGTTTGATAAGTGCAGGCCATAGTGCACGGAACATTAAAAAGAGCCATATAAGAAATCCTGCAAAAAGAAATATCTGCCAGAATCTTCCAAGATCAACATATTCATAGCCTTGGTGACCAAACCAAAAATTCTGAACCAATCCGAGTTTTTGCATTACACCCATCCATTCACCGGTAATTGAGCCGATTACAATTACCAGGAGAGCAACGAACAGGACATTTACTCCCAACCGCTGGTACTTTGGTTCAATTCCTGATACAGCCGGAGCGATATAAAGTCCGGCAGCAAGCCATGAAGTCGCTATCCAAAAAAGAGCAAGCTGAACATGCCATGTCCTCGAAACTGAATAGGGAAGAAAATTATCCAGTTTTAATCCATAAAAACCATTGCCTTCAACTCCATAATGAGCTGTTATAACTCCAAACAGGATCTGCATGAGGATCAGTCCAATCACAACCCAGTAATATTTCAGGACAGCTTTCATTGAGGCTGTAGGATTAAGTCCTCCGAGAGGATCATTTTGAGGCAGCAATGATTTGTCAAGGACATCCGACCGGTTTCGTGCATTATAATATGCAAGCAATCCAATGCCTACAAGAAGCATAATAACACTAAAACCTGTCCAAAGCACGATTCCGGCTGATGGTGTATTGCCGATGAACTGGTCAGGTGGCCAGTTATTTGTATAAGTAATATCTGATCCCGGCCTTTGTGTTGTACATGCCCATGCAGCCCAGAAGAAAAAGGCATTCATAAGCTGCATACGATTAGGATCTTTGATTGAATTCACTGGAATGGCATAAGACTTTCTCTCCTTATCGAGTGAGGGATCATTCATAAAAAGTCCCTTGTAATGATTGCAGTTGCTTCTGATCGCTTCTGCTCTATCGTCTGAAACGGTAATGATACTTGTTTTGCTATTGTAGGTGTTTGTCCGTAAAGCTTTCTGAAGTCTGACTTTCAGCATAGCCTGCTGCTCTGCATTCAGATTATCAAATGATAAACCAAATTCTTTTTGTGACCATTTATCCAATAAAAATAAGACTTCTTTATGAAGCCAGTCAGCTGACCAGTCAGGAGCTACGTAGGCGCCATGTCCCCATACAGTACCGACTTCCTGTCCTCCAATCGATTGCCAGACATTCTGACCGTTTTTAATCTGCTGTGATGTAAAGAGCACAACTCCACTTTCAGTAATGACCTTTTCAGGTATCGGCGGCTTTTCTCTGTAAATTTCATGTCCAAAAAATCCAAGAACTGAAAAACAGATGGTGGTGATGATTGCAAAACCGATCCAGAGCGTTTTTGTTTTCATTGCAGGCAGATTTTAAAGGTTAAAATTTCTTAACTTGCAGTTATACAGTTATAAAGTTAAATAACAATTTTAATGTTCAAAAGATTATTTTACAACCTTTAAATACGAAGAACAAATGATCACAATAAGAAGAATATACGACCCGGAAGAAATCGGAGAACATTACAAAGTATTGATCGACAGGCTTTGGCCCAGAGGCATTTCAAAAGGGAAAACCGTATGGAACGAATGGATGAGAGAAATAGCGCCAAGCGAAGAAACAAGAAAATGGTTCGCCCACGACCCGGCAAAATGGGAAGAATTCAAAAAGTTATACAAAAACGAATTGACTCAAAAGCAAGACGAATTAAAAAAGCTGAAGTACTTGGAACATTTGCATGGAACATTGACATTGCTCTTTTCAGCTAAAGATACAGAACACAACAATGCCGTTGTTTTAAGAGAAGTTTTACATGATTACTAAATATTATTAAAACCGAATTAAGTAGGGAAATCTTAGCTTTTGAGCATTTTAGGCTGGATAAATTGACCACCCAAATCCGGAATAAGAGATTTGTTGTTTGGTTATATATGTTTTGTGTTATCAGACCGGACAAATATGGTAAACAAGGCCGGATCTTTCCAATAATATAACGGGAGCCTAATTTTTTTCTTAGTTTCAGATTACAGAAGGTTTGTTCTCGACGACAGAATCATAATACTGACTACAAATAACAGCGTGATTTTATATTGGATTTTTATCATCAGATTACTAGACTATAG
Source organism: uncultured Bacteroidales bacterium (assembly GCA_963789985.1). Classification (GTDB taxonomy): domain Bacteria; phylum Bacteroidota; class Bacteroidia; order Bacteroidales; family VadinHA17; genus LD21. The sequence continues at coordinate 5,268 of CAWBNA010000020.1, forward strand.
GTGAATCAGATAATTGTTTATCACTCAATTTTTGATCTTTATCTTTGCTTATAAGTTTTGATTCTTTAAGTCGAGTAGAAAGGAAAATACATAGAATCATAAAGCCTATAAGTAAAATCAAAGACCTTGTCATGGAACCAGTCAATGATGACTTAAAGCTGTCCATACAAAAGATAAAAATAATTCCAGAAATCTGTCCCATAAGAATAAGTAAACCGTTAGAGGTACCTTCTGAAGTTGGAAAGGTTATTTCAGCACCGTACTGGAATCCAATCGGACCTGCACTAAGCAGAAAGAATCCCAATACTGTTCCGGAGGTAAGAAGAAGCCAGTAGCTGGTAGAAAAAGTAATTCCTGTAAGGCCTAAGGTAGCGCCGACAACAGCAATAATGATAAATGGTGTTCTTTTCCTGTAGTGGTCGGAAAGTATAGGAAGAATAACAGCTCCTAAAATACCCCCTAAAATCATAAGTCCACCGGTAATTCCGGCCTGAGTGGCCGAAAAACCCCTTGGCTTCACAATCTCCTCAATCCAGGTAGTCACACCATTGAATATGCCCAATCCTATAAAAAAGATGAGCATAAGCCACTTAAAATCTTTTGTGCTCAGGGCATGTTTTAAACCATCAAAGACCATGAAACGTTCCTCCTGATCAGGAGGACATGGAGCTGAAGGTGGGCCTTCTTTCATCAATATAAGAAAGATAATTGCGGATATAACCGAAATAATTCCGTAAATATTGAGCATTCCACCTATACCAAAACCAATAGTAAGATAGGGTGTCAGCGCTATCCCTCCCAAAATACCGAGGTATATTGCCAATGTCCCAAGGCCCGACGCTGTAGCCCTCTCCTCTATAGTGAACCAACGGGCAGCCAGTTTTGTAGTTGCATTGAGAATGAATGGCTGACCTATGGCAATCCCAATTTGTGTTAAGAGCAACATATTGTAATCAATACCAACCAATCCACGTAATAATCCAAATACACCTGTAAATACTGTACCGATTCCAACACCTATTCGGATTCCATATTTATCTATAACCCATGAAGCCGGGAGTGAAACTACAATGTAAACGATCATAAAACACATGGAAAGAATTCCAATCTTTAGGTCTGAAACACCATAATACCTGGTCGCATCACTAGTGATTGGTGCAAAAGTGATCCATAAAAGTTGATTAACTGCTGCAATAAACATATATGTGCTCAGCATGATCCAACGATAACCATACACTTTAAAATTTGTCTGCTTCATGTTGTAAAATCCTTAGTTTGATAAAACAGTTCAGTCCAAAGTAATTAATATTTATGATATTTGATTCCAGTAATCCATGGATGGTCAAATTACTCTGTCCGATAATTAAAGCAAATGTTTTCCCCATTATAACTCTTTCTCAAAGATCCTGTACTTCCTCAGTGGCTTTGCATTGAGTTTATAAATAGCATTATTCATTGGAGCATTATCTTCAAGAACATAGTTGATTTCAATCCAGGTTTCAGGTGAACAGAGAGAATCATACAGAGCTCGATACAAAAGACTGTCAATACCCTTACCTTGATACTGTGGAACAACTCCAAGGGCAAAAAGCCTATAACTTCGTAGTTTTGGTATGCCAAAGAGAAGCTTAATCCATCCAAAAGGGAAAAGATGTCCATTCAAACCTTTTAACAAACGATTTATATCAGGAATAGTAATCGCAAACCCGATGGGTTCACCTTTTGAATTTTCAGCAAAAATGACTCCTTTTGGCTGAATAATTGGCTTCAGATCACACGCAATAGCTTCTGCTTCTTCCTTTGTTACAGATGTATAACCCCAATTGTCAATAAGGCTCTTGTTCGAAAGATCAATGACATTTTGTACATCTTTATTATAGTTTTTCATATCAACCCGACGAATATGTACCCCATAACGCTTTACAACATCATCAGTAAGAGTCATTATTCTATCGGGTATGACGTACCCATCCTTTATTGAAATATTATAAACCAATAGATCCTTGATCTTTTCCAGATTAAAAGATCCCATATGATCAATATAATACGATGGGTTATAGGGAGACATCACCACCGGTGATGGGGTGAAGCCCTCTACAACCAATCCCCACTCCTGGGATACAAAGCTCCATGGCCCTCTCATTTTTTCCATTCCCTTTTTTCTGAGCCAGGCTGCAGCAGTCTCAAAGAGCATATTAGAGGCTGTTTTATCTTCGATACATTCGTAATAACCGAATAATCCAATCGGTTCTTTCCATGTCTCCAGAGCCAGTTTGTCAATGAAAGCAGCTATACGTCCTATTATTTTTTCATTCTCCTCAAGAAAGAACAGTGCATATTCGCAATGATCAAGTGTCGGATTACGCTTTTTATCAAACTGACTAAATTGCTCCTCCAATAACGGAGGCACCCATATCGGATCATTTTTATATAACTTGTAAGGGAAATAAATGAATCTTTTCAAATCAGATTTTGTAATAACAGGATGTATTTTCATTTGTATACTCACTTAGAGGTAAAGAATTATTTCTTTAATTTTTAATGACAATATTTGCCAGTTATTTACTTTTTTTTGATGATAACTGTGAATATTTGATCAACTTGCAGGGCTGTCTTTCATTCTTTTATAGGTTTGGTGCCAAAATTGATTTAATTTCCAAATAAATAAATATTTATTAAATAGATCAATTTTTTTGAAAAATTCGTAGAAGATATAAATGAATCAACTGATTCTTATATTGATAAAATCATCCTGTATCTTTACTGCCCATAGTTAGCCTTGTCAAGTTGACCACCCAAATTCGGAGTTACATCCTTGTTGCTTTGTTATGTATGTTTAGGATTATCATACAGGATTTTGAAGTGGTCAAAGAAGGACGGGTATAAAAATCAACCTTTGTCTGACATAAAATCAAAAGCTCCCTTCCTCAGATTAATCTCATATTCAAGATATGCTTTGAGACAGGCAAGAAAGTTAGCCCAACCCGCTGTATTTTCTTTAAGCCATTTAATCCCCTCTTCATCATTAGCTCTGCTTCTCTCTGTTATAGTCACGAGGGTTGAGCTTTCTCCCCTTGGAGTAAGTGTCATTTCTATTAAAAGTTCAGTACCTTCCACATCCCAATAATATGAAATGTATTCATCCTTTATCATTTTACCGACTCTGATAGGAAATTCCATATCAAATTCAGAGAACTGCCACATAATTTTCTTGCCAGTTTCCATTCTTCCACTGCTTTTTGAGATAAAATACTTTGACATTTTTATTGGGTCAACTATCGCTTCAAATACATCATTGACAGGTTTTAGTATCTGAATGGCCGTTTTAATTTCGAGGGATTGATCTTTCATTATGCAAAATTTAAACTTCTTCAATAAATAAGCAACGAACAATCAATTGTAAAGTTCAGAATAATCCTTTTAGTTTAACCTATTATTCTCTTCCAATTTACATCTTTTCAATGAGAGCCAAATAATTTGTTCCAACTGTAGACCTTCCAAATTGACCACCCCAAGTCGGAGTTAAATCCTTGTTGTTTTGTTATGTATGTTAAGTGTTATCGAATGGGTAAATGTGATTAAAACATCAGGCTTTTGCAATTAACCACACATCAGGGTAAATTCTATACCTTTGTAGAAAAACAGGACTAAGAATGCAGAGCGGGATTCAGGGAGCGTTAAGTATATGCTCTTAGTCCTGAGCTTTAAGCCAGATAACTAGAGCTTGGTTGCCACAAACATAGAACCTTATGAATTCGATACTTGTTATTGGTAGTTCCAATACCGATATGATGATAAAAACTGAAAAGCTTCCTGTACCAGGTGAGACAATCTTCGGGGGAATTTTCAAGATGGGCCCTGGTGGGAAAGGAGCCAACCAGGCTGTCGCTGCAGCCCGACTTGGTGGTAATGTAACTTTTATCACCAAAAGAGGGAACGATTTATTAGGAAACCAGGTTGTTGGACTATTGATGCGAGAAGGCATTGATACCAGATATATTGTTAAGGATATTGAACATCCCTCTGGTATCGCACTCGTTATCGTTGATTCAAATGGAGAAAACATTATAGTTGTCGCTCCTGGATCAAATGACAACCTATTGCGAGAAGATCTTCCGGAACATCTCTTCGAACTCAGTAAATTTGATATTATCCTTCTTCAGCTTGAAATACCTCTCAGTACCGTGGAATATTCTGCAGTCGCTGCATCAGAGAATGGCACAAAGGTGATACTTAATCCGGCACCTGCTCAGAAATTATCAGAGAATCTGTTTAAGCACACATGGCTGATAACACCCAATGAGACGGAAGCAGAAATTCTCACAGGAGTAAGAGTTCATGATATCCCATCGGCGAAAAATGCGGTCTCATCCCTTCAAAAAAAAGGTGTGAAGAATATAATAATAACTATGGGAGCTGCCGGAGCTTATATGAGGTCCAATAGCTATTCAGGGATGGTTTCTGGAGTAGAAGCCAAAGTAGTTGACACTACAGCTGCCGCGGATGTGTTTAATGGTGCACTGGCAGTAGCCCTGGCAGAAGGAAAAGATCTGAAAGAGGCAGTTGTCTTTGCAAACAAAGCAGCTTCTATTTCAATTACACGCCTGGGAGCACAGGCTTCAGCGCCGTACAGAAATGAGGTTTTATAGTTAGGTAGTAAAAGCCAATAGCCTTGACCATAGTTGGTCTGAACAGATTGACCACCCAAATCCTGAGTTAAATCCTTGTTGTTTATTTATGTATGTCAAGTTTTATCAGACCGAATTTTAATGTGGTCAAAGAAGGACGGATTTTAAAGAGGATGTATCAAAAATAATATTAACCTCTTGAGGATTGAATATTTGAAAATGCTCCTGGAGGGGGGGGGCCGGCAAAAATCAATAAAAAAAGGCTGTCTTGGACTTTTGAGACAGCCTCTTTAAAATCAGAAAGAGAAAATTGACCACCCTATTAAGGGAGTTAAAGAATTGTTGTTTTGTTATGTATGTTCAGTGAAATCCGACCAGCTTTTGTATTGGTCAAACAAGGTTGGATTCTTTAACTTCTGCAGATATCTGCAGAAGTTAAAGATACAATTACCGTTTTCATGATGTTCTAAGGTCGCCATTTTGAAAAAGTAATCTATTTAAAATAAATACTTATTTCTATTATTTAAGTTTCAAAATGATGATTAATTTTGTACCAACGCTATTAGGGGTGCCTTACTATTATAGGCTGAGATTAAACCCTATGAACCTGATGCGGGTAATGCTGCCGTAGGAAACTGTTCATAGCTTCAATTTATTCTTCCCTTTTATTGCATCCCTTTTAATTTATATTTAACATGAGCTAAATGATATTAGCTCAAAAAAATAAATAGAAATGCGTAACGATATTAAAATCAGCTATCCAAGTTCCGAGAAAACGTATATTTCAGGAAAGATACATAGCATTCGTGTGGCTATGCGCCGGATCAATCAACTCGACACGATTGAGATCATAAACGGTCAACGAAAAGTAACTCCCAATGCACCAATTTTCGTTTACGACACCAGCGGTCCATATTCTGACCTTCAAATCGACATTGATCTAAAAAAAGGACTTCCCCGCCTTCGTGAATCTTGGCTTATCGGCCGAGGAGATGTGGAACAACTGTCTGAAATTAGTTCGGAATACGGACGACAACATGCTGCAGATTCTTCACTTAATGCATTACGCTTTCAAAATATTTGTTTGCCCTACAAAGCAAAGAGCGGAAAAGAAATTACACAAATGTATTATGCAAAGCAGGGTACAATTACTCCCGAAATGGAATACGTATCCATCCGCGAAAATCAAATGAATGAAGAACTGAAAATCAAAAGTCAAATTACTCCTGAATTTGTACGACAGGAAGTGGCAGCCGGTCGTGCTATTATTCCAGCTAATATCAACCATCCAGAAGCTGAACCAATGATAATCGGCGCTAACTTCTTTGTAAAAGTGAATACAAATATTGGTAATTCTGCTGTATCATCAAGTATAAAAGAAGAGGTAGAAAAGGCCGTTTGGAGCTGTAAATGGGGCGGCGATACATTGATGGACCTTTCTACAGGTACCAACATTCATGAAACACGTGAATGGATTATCCGCAATTGTCCTGTACCGGTAGGAACAGTACCTATCTATCAAGCTTTAGAAAAAGTTGATGGGAAAGTTGAAGATTTAAACTGGGAAATATATAAAGATACACTTATTGAGCAATGCGAACAGGGGGTTGATTATTTTACAATTCACGCTGGCGTCTTGCAAGCGCAAGAATCCTTGTTGAAAAACAGAATCACTGGCATAGTTTCGCGTGGAGGCTCCATCCTGACCAAGTGGTGTAAAATTAATAACCAGGAAAATTTTATATATACTCATTTTGATGAAATTTGTCAGATACTGAAAGCTTATGATGTTGCTGTTTCCCTGGGCGACGGTATGCGTCCTGGCTCTATTCACGATGCCAATGATTCACTTCAATTTGCTGAACTTAAAGTATTGGGCGAGCTGACATTGAAAGCCTGGAAACACAATGTACAGGTAATTATTGAAGGTCCTGGTCATGTTCCTATGAACAAGATTAAAGAAAATATGGATTTGCAAAAAGCCATCTGCTATGGTGCGCCTTTCTACACTCTCGGCCCGTTGACTACCGATATTGCCCCGGGTTATGATCATATTACTTCAGCAATCGGAGCGGCACAAATTGCATGGTTAGGAACAGCAATGATTTGCTACGTTACGCCAAAAGAGCATTTGGGATTGCCCAATAATGAAGATGTACGCAATGGGGTAATTGCCTATAAAATTGCTGCTCATGCAGCAGATCTGGCTAAAGGTCATCCAGGGGTGCAGGTACGTGATGATGCATTAAGCAAAGCAAGATACGATTTCCGTTGGAAAGACCAGTTTAATCTTTCTCTCGATCCTGAGCGGGCGATGGAATTTTATAAAGAAGGTTCACATTCCGACGAAGGGTATTGTACAATGTGTGGACCCAACTTTTGTGCCATGAAAATTACACATGAATTAAGTGATTGTGTAAATGCAAAAAATAAGATTTAAATAGCCTAAATAACATTATGATCGACAAAAATCAATTAACAGCCGATTTAAATCGGATCCGTAAAAAATCGCCTCTTGTGCATAATATCACTAATTATGTCGCAATGAATAATACAGCTAATGCGCTATTGGCAATTGGGGCATCTCCAGTGATGGCGCATTCGGTAGATGAAGTAGAAGAAATGGTTGCTATTGCCTCATCATTAGTTATTAATATTGGTACGTTGAGCGATGATTGGGTAAAAGCAATGTTAATTGCCGGAAAAGCTGCAAACAAAAAGGGAATACCAGTAATCCTCGATCCTGTTGGAGCAGGTGCAACAACTTATCGTACGAAAACTTGTCTGTTAATTATCGACAAGTGTAAACCTTCAGTAATACGTGGAAATGCCTCTGAAATATTAGCTTTAGTAAATAGTCAGAGTAAAAGCAAAGGGGTAGACAGTATCGCTTCGTCAGATTCGGCTGTTGATGAAGCAAAATCATTAGCAAAAAGAACCGGAGCGATAGTTGTAATTAGTGGTCCTACCGATTATATAACAGATGGGGACAGGATTGCAGAAGTCAAAAATGGTTCTATAATGATGACAAGAGTAACCGGATTGGGTTGTACGGCAACCGCAATTATAGGGGCATTCGTAGCAGTAAATAGCAACTTCTTTGAAGCAACAACCCATGCCATGGCAATCATGGGAATTGCCGGAGAACTGGCTGCTGCTAAATCTGAAGGTACAGGAACAATGCAACTTAATTTTTTAGATGAACTATATAAAATCTCAGATAAGGAAATATTGGAATATCTAAAAGCATAATTGAAAATGGATTTTGATCTTAGTCTGTATCTGGTAACGGATCGTCCATTGTCGAAAGGGCGACCGATTGAATGGATTGTCGAGGAAGCCGTGAAGGGTGGCGTGACAATGGTGCAATTGCGTGAAAAAGATTGCAGCACACGCGAATTTATCCAACTTGCTATCCGGCTGAAACAAATCCTCGCGCCGTTTAAAGTACCGTTAATTATTAACGACAGGGTGGATGTGGCTTTGGCTGTTGATGCCGGCGGGCTCCATATAGGACAAAGTGATATGCCTTACAAAATAGCGCGTCAGTTGCTTGGCAGTGAAAAGATCATCGGACTTTCTGTCGAAAATATGGACCTTATTCAAGAAGCCAACGACTTAGATGTGGATTATATCGGTATCTCTCCAGTTTTCAGTACAACTACTAAAACTTATACAAGCGCACCTTTCGGTCTTGAAGGAATCAGGGAGGTAATGTGCTTGACAAGGCATCCGGCTGTGGCCATCGGCGGGATTAACTGCGACAATGTAACCGCAGTCATGCAAGCCGGTGCAAACGGAATAGCTGTTGTGTCAGCAATTTGTTCGGCAGACAATCCCAGGAAAACTGCGTTTGAGTTTAATAGACTTATCTCAAAAGCTAAATTGAAGAATCAATGGAACTTAAAGAAATAGGTGAATTCGGCTTTATTGATCGTATTAAACCATGGTTCAGCAACCTGGTTCAGGAAACTCAGGTGGGAATAGGGGACGACTGCGCCATTATTCCGATTAATGACGAAGAAGATTTGCTGGTAACAACTGATTTATTATTGGAAGATGTGCATTTTCTGAGAAATACCATTACTCCCAAACAATTGGGATATAAATCTTTAGCTGTCAACATGAGCGATATTGCTGCAATGGGTGGAACTCCTGTCGGGTCATTTCTCTCTATTGCAATTCCATCGGACATTAATGTGGAATACCTCGATGCCTTTATCAAAGGTTATCACGAATTGTCGGCTAAATACAAAACGCCTTTGCTAGGAGGAGATACAACCAAGTCGATGAAACATTTGGCAATAAACGTCTGCATCATAGGAAAATGCCAGAAGGGAAAAGCACGCAAACGAAGCATGGCACTTGTGGGCGATGCCGTTTGTACCACTGGATATCTGGGAGATTCTGCAGGTGGACTTCAGGTAATACTCAACAAATTGAAACCTTCGTCACAATGTATATATCTTTTAAACAAACATCGTCTGCCAGAACCATTGCTTTCAGAAGGACAATTTCTGGCGACCATTTCAGAAGTTCATGCTATGATGGATATTTCTGATGGAATAGCTTCCGATTTGAATCATATTTTAAATGCTTCTGGTGTTGCAGCTAATATCAATCTCGATTGGCTGCCTATATCGGAACAACTTGCCAGTGTTGCCAAGAGACAAAGTTGGGATTATGTCGAATTAGCAGTTGGAGGAGGAGAGGATTATGAACTTCTTTTGACCGTAGCTGCTGATAAATTAGTAACCATTCAAAAAGAATTTCAAACAAAATTTAATAAACCCCTAATTCAATTAGGAACCATAATTCAGGGAAATCCTTGCATCAAATGGTATATAAGAGGGGAAGAGGTCAATATCAATAAAAAAGGTTTTGATCACTTTCAGTGAAGTAAAGGTAAATACAATCCGTTCCTTCTTCATGTAAAATGTTAAACTCAAAAAACGCGAAACTAAATTTTATAAAATCATAGTTTTATAAAAAGGGGAAATAATGCAATATAAACGCGTATTATCAATAGCTGGAAGCGATTCCGGAGGAGGAGCCGGAATACAAGCTGATATAAAAACCATTTCCGCCTGTGGATGCTATGCAATGACAGCTATTACTGCTATTACTGTACAAAATACAGTTGGTGTGAGCGATGTTTATCCGGTTCCAGAGAATATTGTTCAAGGTCAGATAGATGCTGTACTTAGCGATATCGGCGCTGATGCTGTAAAAATAGGCATGGTGCTTTCTTCAGAAGTAATAATGATCGTAAAAAAAGCCATGAAACTTTACGGCATTAAAAATATTATTCTTGATCCGATTATCTTTTCTACTTCAGGACATAAACTTATTCAGGACGAAGCAATTGAAAAATTGAAAAAGGAGTTGTTATTTATAGCCAGAGTCATAACACCAAATATTCCAGAAGCCGAAATCATACTTGGCAAGAAAATCATTGATCAGGATGAATTGCCTTCCTTTGCAAAAGAATTATCATCTAACAGAAAAGTTTCGGTTTTATTAAAAGCTGGTCATCTATCCGAAAAAGAATTAGTCGATATTTTTTATAATGCTGAGACAGATGAAGTGATAGCATTAAAATCTAAAAGAATTGAAACTCGTAATACTCATGGCACAGGTTGCACACTTTCGTCAGGGGTCGCAGCATATCTAGCGCATGGTTTATCACTTAACGAAGCCGTTCAAAAGGCAAAAGAATATACTAACAATGCAATTATAGAAGGGACATCCTATAAAATTGGGAAAGGGTTCGGGCCTGTCCATCATTTTTATAAATTCTGGAAATAATTGGAAAAATCGGTGTCCCTGACCATAAATGGCCGTTATAAACTGACTACCTGAACCCGAAGTTAAGCATTTGTTGTTTTATTTTGTTTGTTCGGTGAAATCAGACCGGTTTTTGAAGTGGGCAAAGAAGGTTGAATCTTATAATCTCTTCAGATTTCTGTAGGTTATAAGTATTATTTTACCTTTTTCACAATGTTTTAAGGTCGCCAGTGATAGATCATCTTCAGATAACCCCTTCCCTTTAAAACCAGGCTAAACTCTCCCAGAATTAACCAGAATCGACCTGGTGAGGTCTGGAGACATTATTAAGAAATACTTACCAAAAACCCTGATATGTGTTTTTTGTTTATTGGCTGGAAAATCCGGTTGAACTGAGCACTCAATACCAGAGTACTTTGAGCACATGATTCCGAATGCGATGGAGCATCTGAATACGGAAAATAAATATCACAATATCATAGGGAAATGGTAAATACAATTTAATTTTTTTATATCCTGATACTTTGTACCGGACAAGGGTGCTCAATATCACCGGATTTTACATACAGAGATCCTGATAAAGATGCATTTAAGTTGAAATTCTTTTGATATCTATTATGTAATAATCTAACTTTGTCTGGAAGTCTGATCTTAAAT
>CAWBNA010000021.1:0-11675 GCA_963789985.1 uncultured Bacteroidales bacterium
GAAATTTGTATTGCCAGCACCATTTTTGTCCTTTTCAGGACTTCCAGACTTTCATTACTGAGTTTCATTTTGCACAGTGCTGGCTTTTTATTTTCACATCAAATAATATTTAAGACATTTTTCTGTTTCTATATATTTGATTTTTGAAATATAACTCACCAGCACCTTAAAAAGATTAAAGGGGAAAATTTACGGGGAAAGTTTAATCTGGGTGCTGGTTTTATCTTATACCATTGAAAAAAGTGAAGACTCTCCAAGCCGGTATCCAAAGGTTTCAGAAAAAGTTAGGTCAGTCTGCACAAATAGCAGTCTGGGATACCGGCTTTCTTTTTAATTATCTCTATCCCATTTGAATCACTCAATCCGATTGAGGTAAGCTCAAAGTTGAGCGTATCTATAATTCTGAACTTTTCTTAATTCTGAATGTTTTAGACTTGCCAGAACCTACGGAATTACCTTTTCCAATTTCCCCAAATTAAGGCAAGCCGTTATAAATATCATGTTCAGGGTGCAGGTAATTTTTATAGACTGCAATTTAATTTTGCTTTATATGAATCTTTTGCAGAAATTTTTATTGCCAGCACTCTCCTACTACTTTAAGGGTTAGTAGCTTCTCATATCACACTCTTTTTATTAGGACACTGGTTCTTTTAAATACCACAATACACTTAATTACTTTTTTTGCTTGGCCATAAGTTTTTTCTCAACTTTGATAAAAGAATGATTTTGAAGTATTAATTTAAATCTTAACTTATGAAAATTCAAAAATGGTTCATAGAAGAATTAAACTGGCTTGAATGGATTTCTGCAGGAATAGGAGTGATATTTTTGCTATTAGGTGCAATATCACTTATTATCGGACGGGTAATTGTCGCTCATCATTTTACAAATCTTTTACTATCTTCATGTAGTTTTTTTCTTTTGACAATTGTACTGTTTCTTTTTATTCATTTTGGCCAGTTTAAGAAAGAATAAATTATCTTTGAACCGTCTAAACAATCCGTTTTTTAAGATATAGTCATCCACCGCACCCGGGATCGTTGATCCTGGCTCACCAATTATTCCAATAAAGACTAGCCCCGGTAAGCTGATTATTACCAAGGGTGGCAATCCCTGCATTTAATGCAAAAACCATTATGCTGAATTCCAAAATTAAAAATGTCTGAGTCTATGCTCATGAATTAATTCATCTGTCGGTTTCATAAATTATTATTAATTTCATTTAGAATTTCTTTTATGTCAGGAATACAACAGCCACAACCAAATGAAAAGATAAAATTGAACTTATAAAATGCGTTATTTTGTAACAGGTTGTACTGGATTTATTGGTATTCACCTTTGTCGTTTGCTTCTTTCCAAGGGCCATGAAGTATATGGTCTGATTCGTAATCCGAATAAGATTCCTCTAGATCTTCAAGGCAAACTTCAAGTGATTCAGGGAGATTTAAAGATCTTTCAAAATTTCGGAATAGAATTGCCCCCTATGGATGTCATAATTCACCTAGCCGCTGTGATCACAGGCAGGAATAGGACTCACTATATAGAGATTAATTTTGAAGCGGTTCAATATCTTCTCAGCGCATTAAACCGACAAAAATGGAAACCTAAACGGTTTATCTTTGCATCGTCTCTTGCAGCTGTGGGACCAAACCAAAATGAGATCGTTTCAAAAGAGACAGACGAGCCCCGTCCCATTGATCCTTATGGCGTTGCCAAGCTCAAGGCAGAACAACTGATGAAAGTACAACCATTTCCGACCACTATATTCAGACCATCCCTAGTAATCGGGCCAGGTGATCCCGCTATGTTGACTTTGTACAAAATGGCAAATACTGGTTTTTCGGTGCTGCCCATGGGAAAACCGCAGCTGCTGAGTTTTGTATATGTCGAAGATCTGACGCGCGCGATTTGGCTTATGTCGCTCGACAACAGTGACAATCACCATCTCTATTTTGTTACATATGAAGTTCCTGTTACAAACCGGGAATTCATGCAAGAAATCAGCTGCGCGCTGGGGAAAAAGTTACGTATCATCTTTCTCCCTAAGTTTGTCATCAAGATTGCTATGTACATATTTACAGCGATTGCGTTTCTTTTCCAGTGGCATAACCCTTTTGATTATAAGCAGTACAAGCAAATGACGGCTCAATCATTTGTTTGTACAAGTGATCTACTGACGACCGAAACCAATTGGTCAGCAATGACCAGATTATCTTATGCTATTCGGATGAGCGTTGATGGATATCGAAAACTCAAATGGCTCTAATCTTTTAAATTCCAGTTCAACCAGAACCTGCAAAAGCCGGCAGCCATGATCACATTCACCCTGTCAGATTGTCTTTAACATACAAAATTATATTACAAGGATTTAACTCCGACTTGAGGTGGTAAAAATAATACGGCCAAAAGTGGTCAGGGGCAATGGCTTTTCTAGCTTGAAGTTAGTGCCAGAACTTAAAATAAGATGTTCTCACATGTAGACAAGAGGCTTGAAATATCTGACCTTGATTTAGTCATGGATATTGCTAGAATTGTTCAAATTGAGTAGGTTTTACAGAAAAATTAGACAATTAGCCAAAATTTTTAATTTTAATATAAGCGGTAATAATTTATTCACCTGCTGGAGCAGTTAATGAACTGACTTTTGTCTGCTTTTCTTTTCATTTTATTATCTTTCTCATAAATTAATTGTTCATGAAACTCCATAGTATAATATTAGGAATTTTGGGGGGATTCTTAGCATTATGCCCATTTCAACAAAATTTCTCACAGGAGCTTACTGCGAAAGAGATTGTCAAAAACGCCGACGACAAAGGCCGAGGACAGACCAGTCAGGGCGTAATGACATTGATAATTGTCCGCCCGGACTGGACAAGAAGTATTTCCTTGAAGGCATGGACAAAAGGTACAGAATACTCATTAATATATATTACAGCACCAGTTAAAGAAAAAGGCCAGGTATTTTTGAAACGACAGAATGACATGTGGAATTGGGTTCCATCTATTGAACGAATCATCAAAATTCCACCATCGATGATGATGCAGTCGTGGATGGGCTCTGATTTTACCAATGATGACCTGGTTAAAGAATCTTCAATCGTGGTCGATTATACCCAGACACTATTAGGTAAAGAAAAAGTAAGGGACCAGGAATGTTATAAAATAGAGCTTATTCCACTGCCCGACGCACCGGTTACCTGGGGGAAGGTAATTACATGGATTACAGTTGAAGGATTTAATCAGTGGGAAGCTGAATATTACGACGAAGACTCCACCCTAATCAATATAATGAATGCTTATAATATAAAGAGAATGGGGGACCGCGATATACCGACAAGACTGGAAATGACCCCGATGAACAAAAAAGGTAATAAAACAATCCTTGAAATCAACAATATCATCTTCAATCAGCCCATTTCTGATAATTTCTTTTCACAACAGAACATGAAATCTGTCAAATGATCAACTCATGACGATTTATGAAAGACTACCTTAAACTGGCCTGGCGCAATTTATGGCGTAATAAACGGCGGACACTTATTACTACGGCATCTATTTTTTTTGGAGTAATATTATCAGCTTTTATGAGCTCCATGCAGGAAGGTTCATATGCCCAGTATATCAAAACCATAGTGAATTCTTATTCAGGATATCTACAGGTTCATTTGAAAGGCTACTGGAGTGAGAAAGTAATCAACAAATCATTGAAATATTCTGTAATCAAACAAGAATTGACGTTGGTGAAAGGTATTAAAACAACCACGCCACGGCTGGAAAACTATGCATTAGCTTCTTCAGAAGAAATTACAAAGGGCATAATGGTTATAGGCATGACTCCAAAAACAGAAGATGGAATCACAAATCTTTCGAAAAGAATAATAAAAGGAAATTACCTCATTCCTGGTGATGCCGGAGTTATTCTGGGCAGCGCACTTGCAAAGTATTTGAAGCTTGATGTCAACGATACTCTTGTACTGTTAAGCCAAGGGTATCACGGGGTCGAAGCTGCTGGTAAATATCCTATCAGGGGAATCATCAGACAGCCATCACCGGAACTGGACAGAACTGTGGTATATATGGATATAACCAATTGCCAGGAACTGTTTTCAGCCCAGGACAGACTTACTTCCATTGTCATAATGGTTAACAACATCAACGATGTGCAGCGTGTAAAGAATGAGCTTACATCTGAACTTGGAAGTGATTATGAGGTGATGGACTGGAAAGAGATAAACAGCATACTATTGAAGCAGATCGAAAGTGATCGTGCTTCAGGTATGATTATAAAAGGAGTACTTTATATGATCATAGCTTTTGGAATATTTGGAACGGTCCTGATGATGATGGCTGAGAGAAGAAAAGAATTTGGGGTAATACTTGCAATTGGAATGCAAAAGTTCAAACTCAGCTATGTCCTGATTTTTGAAACTGTTCTGTTGGGATTGACAGGAGTTATTGCAGGAATTTCAGTAAGTATCCCAATTACATGGTATTTCACACTGCATCCTATTCCATTGACCGGGCAGGCTGCAGATACCATGTCGCAAATGGGATTTGAACCTCTTATGTCCTTTTCAATGTTGCCATCAGTTTATTACAACCAGGCAATTACAATCTTAGTATTCACTCTTATAATAGGCATATATCCTGTTTTAAATATAAACAGGCTTAAAATAAATAAAGCGTTACATGGCTGATTTTTAAAATATGTACAATGATCCTTTCAATTGCCTGGCGAAATTTATGGCGTAATAAACTTAGAAGCTCCATCATCATTGCTGCTGTAACACTTGGAATTTTTGCAGGAATTTTTCTCACTGCATTTACTAATGGGATGGTTAATGATCGTATTCAATCCATTATAGGCAATGAGATATCTCATATTCAGATACATCAGCCTGGATTTCGGGACAATGACCAATTCTCCCTTCTAATAATAAACGCAGACAGTATTGTTGATCTGGTAAGAAAAATATCAAATGTGGTTGCTGTTAGTAAAAGGATAATTATTAATTCAATGGTAGCATCGGCAGAAACCAATACGGGAGTGATAATAACCGGCATTGACCCGGAAAATGAATGCAAAGTAACAAAACTCAGTTCTGAAATCATTGAAGGAAAATACCTTGATGGAATGGATCGGAACCCTGTTGTAATAAGTGAAAGACTATCTCAGAAATTAAAAGTCAATTTGAAAAACAAAATTATTATTACAGTTCAGGATATTAATAAAAATATTTCCGGAGGGGTATTTCGTGTCAAAGGTATCTATAGAACCGACAATATGATGTTTGATGAGGCTAACATATTTGTGAGAAATAGTGACATAAGCCGATTGACCGGTCTTAACGGGACAGAAGGACACGAAATTGCAATTTTATTGGATAAGAATGAAAATACAGAAAAAACTACAAAAATCCTGTCCAGCAAATTTCCTGGCCTCGAGGTAAAAAACTGGCATCAACTGAGTCCGGAAGCAGGATACCTGGTAAGTGCTATGAACCAGTACATGTTTATATTTATGATCGTAATCCTGATTGCTTTATGTTTTGGAATTATTAACACCATGCTTATGGTGATCATGGAAAGGGTACATGAACTTGGGATGCTAATGGCGATTGGAATGAACAGGCTGAAGGTCTTTTACATGATTATGCTTGAAACAGTCTTTCTGTCCTTCACTGGTGGTATCATAGGGATAATTATAGGATATACTGTTACTAAATATTCTGAAAAGGCAGGTATTGATCTCTTCTTTTGGAAAGAAGCATTTGCAGAAATAGGTTTTTCCTCATATGTGCATCCGTTTATTGATTCGGGAACAATGGTCATAACTGCTGTAATGATCATTATAGCTGGAATTATTTCCGCTTTATATCCAGCTTATAAAGCATTAAAACTGAATCCTTCAGAAGCAATCAGAACTCAATAGGAATAAGAACTTTCAAAAATTAAGATATGAGCATTATTGAAATTAAAGGTTTACACAAAGTCTATGATGAGAAATCATTACCTGTGCATGCTGTGAATGGGATAAATCTTACCATTGAAATTGGTGAGTTTACGGCCGTGGTAGGGCCATCCGGGTCAGGCAAGACTACTCTGCTCAATATTGTGGGTGGTTTGGATGACCCCACTGCGGGCGATGTAATTATTGATGGCGTAAAAATAAATAAGCTTTCAAGCCGGCAAAAAACAGATTTCAGAATGAAGAATATTGGTTTTGTTTTCCAAGCATATAATCTTATTCCTGTTTTTACTGCTAAAGAAAATGTGGAGTTTATCATGGAGCTGCAAAGTAGACCCAAGAAAGAAAGGGAAATAAGAACACATGAACTGCTTGAAGCAGTAGGGTTAGCAGACAAAATAGGAAGTCGTCCGAACAAATTATCGGGAGGCCAACAGCAACGAGTAGCAGTGGCCAGGGCATTGGCATCAAAACCAAAATTTATTCTTGCAGATGAGCCTACAGCGAATCTCGATTCCAAATCAACTGAAAACCTTCTTGAAATAATGGAAAAACTCAATAAGGAGGAGAATATGACATTCATTTTCTCAACCCACGATCAAAGGGTTGTAAACAAGGCAAAAAGAGTAATTACTCTTCAGGATGGAACAGTCATTTCAGATATCAGTAGGTAAATATTTGGAATGGCCATTATATTTAATGATGCTGATTTCTTTAAGGTTGTCCGGACAGGATACCATTCAGCCAAACTGGTCACTGAACGGTTATATTACAGACATGCCGTCATTCATGTTCCAATCATTTGATGGGGACTGGACCACTGATAACCTGATTCATAACAGGCTCAATTTCAAATGGCACAATACAGTAAATAGTCTAAACGTATCACTGGAACTGCGTAACAGGCTTATCATAGGGGAGTCCGTTAAAGATAACCCTGATTATACATATATGATTGGTAAAGATGATGGTTATATAGATTTGTCAGATAACATTCTGACAGGGAAATCTTACATTTTCAATTCTAGAGTTGACAGAGCATATATCGATTATACCAAAGATAAATTCCAGCTAAGAATTGGCAGACAACGAATCAACTGGGGACAATGCTTTACATGGAATCCTAATGATCTTTTCAATACTTATTCTTTTTTTGATTTTGATTATGTTGAAAAACCGGGAAGTGATGCTATGCGGATTCAATATTACAGTACAGGTACGTCAACTTACGAATTTGCTGTCAAGGCCGATAATAACCATAAGGTTACCTCTGCAGGTCTTTACCGTTTCAATAAATGGGGTTATGATATACAATTCTTAGGAGGAATATTGAATGATGAAGATTATGTCGTCGGTACCGGCTGGTCAGGGAATATAAAAGGCGCAGCTTTCACAGGGGAGATCTCATATTTCCGGCCAAAAAAAAACTTTGCAGATACGACCGGTCTTTTGGTGGCTACATTAGGCACTCAATATACATTTAAACGCTCTTTTACGCTCCAGTTCGAAGTATTGTATAATCAGAAAAAGGGTCCCGGAATTACCAGTTTTATTGATTTTTACAATATGAACTTATCAGCTAAGAACCTTTCGTTCACAACAGTTTCTTTAATGCTCCAGGGCAGTTATCCCCTAACCCCGCTGTTTAATGTTTCCCTGACCGGAATATACTTTCCAAAGATAAGAGGGATTTTTCTTGGCCCATCACTAACTTACTCATTGACAAACGATATTGATTTTTCACTAATTATCCAATCTTTTGGAGGGCAATTGATAAAAGGATGTACACAATATTATAATTTTGGGTTCTTACGGCTTAAATGGAACTTCTAATCGGCCCTTCCGAACCAAAAATAGTTTACTTTTGGCCCCATTTTTTTGATTTGAAATTTCTTTTTAAGGATTTTTTTCCTTATATTTTTATTACCCGGTGTAAAAGGGTATAAAAGTCAATAAATCTGTAAAAATGGAGGAAAGTAAGTTTTTCGACGTGATGGAATTATCTAAGTATCTCCACCTGTCTAAGTCAACAGTCTATAAAATGGTAAGCAACAAAACCATTCCACATCATAAAATAGGAACCAGAACTCTTTTTGACAAAACTCAAATTGACCAATGGGTCTTAAATGATGGTATGATTGTAGAAGACCTCCCTTCAGTGCCACAATTAAAAACGACATTCAAAGACCAACCTCAAGTATCATCACACAGATATGGCAACTTTCCACTTAGAGCTTGATAAACGGGTCAAGTTAAAAAACGCCAGGTACAACCTATGTGTCCGATTGGGAATGGGAAACGATATCATGTACCTCAAAATCGTTCCCATGACAAAAGATCAATACCACCAGGTTTTTGAAAAAAAGGCTTTAGATCCTAAAAGTGTTGAATTCCGTAAGGAGTGCAATGAGTTCCTCACAAGATGTGAAGAGATTTACAATAATTTGAAACCTTTCAATAAAAAAGAATATCGAAAACTGATTTCCGGTAAAACAGGTGAGAAAGAAGGATCTGATGACTCCCTCCTACTCAAAGATCTCATTACCCGGTACCTTGAAGCTAATCCCAGAAGCAAACTCAAGACAAAGTCAATGTATCAAACCGCTCTGAACAGTTTTGTGGAATACCGGGAAGGAATATCAATTATAGACATCACACCAGACTTTCTGATGGATTATGAAAAATCAAAAAGAGAACATGGTTACTCGACAGCTACAATTTCAACCTACATGAGACATCTGCGCAGCCTTATAAATCATTTCCTCTATGTAGATAAAAAATTACCTGATGGCTATAGATATCCTTTCGGAAAAGGTGGCTATATCATTAAAAACTTCCGTAAATCAAAACCAGTGATGTCCAATGATGAAATCCAGAAAGTAGTTGATTTTAATGATCTTCAGAATAAAGAACAGGAATACGCAAGGGATATCTGGATGATCTTATACAGAGCAAACGGTATGAATCATGCAGATCTGATGAAGCTCAAATGGACTAATATCAAAGGCCAGTATATCGTTTTCAACCGCATGAAGACTGAGAATACCAGGAAGAATAATGTCAGGGACATAGTAGTTCCCCTATATCCAAAACTGAAAGAACTAATCGATAAGGTAGGTGTAAAAAGTAGTCCGTTCATTCTGGGAATATTACAGGAAGGATATGACGAAAAGACTTTTCGCAACAAAAAGGACTGGCAACAGCAAAAAATCAACAAAAGCCTTAAATATATAAGTGAAAAACTGAATCTATCAGTAGAGCTAAGGATTAAAACTTCCCGTGACGCTTATGCGACTACATTAAAGCGTTCTGGCAAGTCAAGGGATGAGATCGGGGAAATGATGGGTCATTCAACCTCTCAGGTAACGGAACATTACTTGGCTAGTCTGGATATGGATAAAACTTGGAAAATCAATGAAGGGCTTTTATAGAATAATAACTCTAACTTTGATTGGACTAAATTATAGGGAAGCCGACACTACGCTTACAATTGCCCATAATAGAAAGTTACATAAAAACTATTAAGTAGATATGCTTGCGAAAATTTTAAAGAAATCGTTTGACAAATATTATAATGCGCCAATTGAAGCCTGGCAGGAATTTGCTGACTTATCTTATACAGTAATTTTTGCAAAGAATGAAATAATGAAATATCAGGATACCGCAGAAAAATTTTTTAATTTCATTTTGAAGGGTAGTGCCGGATTATTTTTATTTAAAAAGAATGATTTTGTTTGTCTTGACTTTGCTTTTGAAAATAGCTTTTGTTGTGATTATATGTCGTTATTATTAAGAAAACCTACTCCTATTCAAGTGGTTTCACTTGAAAAATCTGAAATGATAAGAATTACAAGTAAGAATTTTTATGAACTAGTGCGAACGCCAATTGGTCAGATTATAAATCAGGTATCATCTGAGACTTCATTTATAGACAAACAACAGCAACAAATAGAACTTTTAACAAAATCGTCCCAAGAACGCTATGAGATATTGCTAAATAAATTCCCTGGCATTTGCCAGCGTGTTGCTCAAAAACACATAGCTTCATATTTGGGAATTACACCTCAAAGCTTAAGCAGGATTAAGAGAGAATTAAAATAACTTTTTACCTTATGTTAATTTTTATGATGTTGAGATTTACAAATTTTACGTCTCAATATTAAGAATTGAACATAATGCGAAAGAAAATAATTTTGAAGGATAAAAAAGAGATGAGTATGAATATTATTATTGATAAAACAAAATGCAGCAAATGTGGAATATGTGTTGAAGAATGTCCCGCAACCGTTTTTGAATTAAAAAATTATGCAGAGGCAGCCTGTCCTGAATTTTGTAATTCTTGCGGTCATTGTGCTGCGATTTGTCCAAGTAATGCAATTAAATGCAGTGAAGATAATATTCGTCAACCGTTTAAAATTCAGAGGATTGATCAAAATTTACCAAAAGACCAATTATTATTTCACGTCAAACGTTCGATCAGAATGTTTAAAAACGAAAAAATTGGTAATGATAAAATAAGAGAAATGATTAATTATGCTGAAAAAGCTCCGTGTTCTCACAATTTCCGAAATAGAAAATATATTGTTATTGCAAATTCTGAAGATATAAAAGTAATTACAGGCGAGATTGTAAAATCTTTCAAATTTTTAATAAATATTACTCTTAATCCTTTTGTATTAAGTCTATACGCAGTTTTTAACAAAAGAGAATTTAAAGAACTTAAGGAACTTAAAACAAGTTTTAAAAAAACAATTAAAGAATACCGGAATGGAAAGAATAAGATTTTCAGAAATTCAGAATGTATCATTTGTGTCGCAGCTCCATTAAAAAGCAGATTTTCAAAAGATAATTGCATTGCAGCTCAACATTATATGATGCTCTTCGGAAAAACCATTGGCATCGATAGTTTTGTTGTCGGTTATGCGCAACATTCACATAAAGTCCTTGAAAAATTTTGCAAGCTTGATAAAGGTTATGCTATTTTTTCAGTTTCAGCATTCGGTTATGGTAAGCATAAATACACCAATGAAGTTTTATATAATGGACCAGAAATTTTATGGAAATAGCAGCAAGATTACTGTGGACAACAGCAAGTTGGCGCTCCGAAGCCTGTTCGTCTGCTCCGGGATTGCCTTTGTGTTGCCTTTTTTGTCTGAAAAGGAAGTCTATTTATACCGTTTTAAGCTTTAAAAAAATCCTGTAAAAACAAACTGATACCTGTAATTAAAGTATCCCAAAACGGCCAATTAAGCCGGTTTTTTATTTCGTTTTTTGATCATTCATGGAAATTTAAAACGAACAGGAGCTGTTGCCGGTAGCAGACTGCAAAATCTGGTCGTCTTGACCAAATTCCGACCTTCTGATTAACATTTTCGTATTTATTTATACCTTAAAGAATTAATTCCGGTTTTAAGTGGTCAATTTATTCCGACGAAAGGTGGTCAGGGGCACTGGCTTTCCCAATCACCAGGCTCATTCTGGTTGCTTCTGGGATAGTTTTTTGGGATGATAAAGGACAAGATTGGTAAAAGACGATCTATCACAAAAGACCTTAAAATCACTAATAAGATGAAACCCCACCAAATAATTTAAGGTGATATTTTGACTTTGAAAATCCCGGAACTTCTATTATATTTTTAACTATCAAAAACCGTTCGTTATTCAGGAGAGGAATTCAAAAAAGATGTTTTAATTTTGATTGTACTGA
>CAWBNA010000022.1:0-295874 GCA_963789985.1 uncultured Bacteroidales bacterium
GAGATCTTATAAATGACCTCTGGATCATAGGGAACACGGACCTTTACCCAAAAATGGAAATCACTATCTATAACAGGTGGGGGCAGTCCGTATGGAAATCGGAAAGCGGATATCCAGTACCCTGGGATGGCAGGAGCGATGGTGTAAATTGCCTGTCGATTCATACCATTACGTGATTGACCTGCACAATGGATTACGACCGGTTATCGGCTCTGTTACCATAATAAGATAAAAATGAATACTTCATCAAATACTCGAAAGCTGGTGTTAATTTTCTTTGTCATAATTATGGCTCAGATGTCTTATGGCCAGCAACTTCCTTTATACAGTCAGTATCTGTACAATAAGTTTCTGATCAACCCTGCCCAGGCAGGAAGTGACGGTTTTACCAGTTATAACTTAACTGCACGCGAGCAGTGGGTAGGTTATTCAGGAGCCCCAAGTACTTTTTCTGTTAGCTGGCAGACCAGAATGTTAAAAAGAAAATACAGGTTAAAACAAAACATGTTTGATGAGACAGTTTACGTACCTAAAACTGAAGGCAAAGTAGGTTTTGGCGGATATATTTTCAGTGACAGGAACGGGCTTGTCTCGAGAACAGGGTTCCAGACATGCATACTCATATCACATCTGGGTCCGGGATTTGACACAATTATCTTTTGGGCTCGCCCTGACAGGATATTATTACAGAATCGACGTGAATGACGCAAGTTTTGGAGAGTCGAGTGAGCCGTTATTGAATGATAAACTGCGGAGGGGAATTTTCGTACCCGATATCGATTGCGGAGTTTACCTTCTCAATCCAAAGTTTGATGTTGGCTTTTCAGGTCTGCAGCTTGCAGGCGCTGCAGCAAGGTTTGGCAATTCTGCTTATAAGAATTACTGGATGGACAGGCACTTTTACCTTTTCGGAACATACGATTTTAATTCAGGTACATAAAAATGTCCTTGAACCTGCTGTGCTGGTAAAGATGTCGGAGCAGCTTAAACCTCAGGCAGATATAGGTTTAACATATATTCATAATCAAAGTTTCTGGGCAGGATTGGCATATCGGACAGGCAGTGCCCTGATTGCAACCGTGAGATTTAAGTACGTCACAAACAATCGTACAAAATACAACTCTGTTTTTTGGTTATGCCTATGATTTTACACTTAACGAGATTCAAAGTTCAACCTATGGCACTCATGAAATAACAGTTGCACTGAAATTCGGTAACAGCGCCAGAAGGTTCAGATGGCTTGACCGTTATTAACAAGTGAAATTCTAAAAATCAAATATATTATCCTTTCTTAATTCCTGCCTTTGCACTTTTAGAATCCTTGTTTTTTAATTGACTTTCTTTTAAATGCCGGTCAGGATGATAAGGATTTAGGATTAAAGAATTTGTCTTTAGCAAATTACCATTAAGCCTTTGCACCCCTGAGCCTTTATGCCTTATAACAGTTCCTGTTCAATTCTTTCCAGCGATTTCCCTTTTGTCTCAGGCAGCTTTTTCAAAATAAACCAGAACCCCATCACACAAATTAATCCGTAGAGCCAGAAAGTCCCTGACGCTTCCAATACTTTATTCAGCAACGGAAAAGTATAGGTAAGCACAAAGCATGCAGCCCATAATGCAAACGTTGACACCGACATTGCAAGCCCGCGCACCCTGTTCGGAAATATTTCCGACAGCACAACCCACGTCACGGGAGCAAGCGACATTGCATAACAGGCAATTGCAGTTACTACCATAATAAGCAATGGCAATCCGTGGATTTTGAAAAAGTACATGCATCCTATTATAGTAAAAATTCCTGCAAGTCCTCCCGATCCCAGCACCATTAATGACTTCCTGCCCAACCTGTCAACAGTGAACATTCCAATAAAGGTGAATATAAGATTTACACTACCGGTTATTACAATGTTGAATAAAGTATCTGATATGCTGTAACCCGCATTGGCAAAAATCTCCTGGGCATAATTGAATATAACATTTATGCCGCACCATTGCTGAAATACCGCCAATACAATCCCTATGACCAGCAGTTTTGAAACCCCGGGTTGCTTTAATTTCCTGAAGTCAGCTTTCATTGCATTGTCCTTCAGGGATTCTTCAATAGACAAAAGTTCAGACCTTGAATAATCACTGCCGCCAATCTTCTCAAGTATTTGTCCTGCCTTTTTGCTGTTTTTGCTGTCTTTTGCAAGCCATCTTGGGCTCTCAGGAATGAACCACATCAGCAGAAAGAATGCCATTGCAGGTACAGTGCATGCATAAAACATCCATCTCCAGCCTATCTGACCATTCCATGAATTAAGGATATCAATTACCGACGAACCGGCTGTAACCGGTTTTGCGATCCTCCAGTTGATGACTTGTGCCGCAAGTATTCCGATTACAATTGTAAGCTGGTTTATTGAAACAAAGGCTCCCCTAACCTTTCCCGGAGTTATTTCGGCTATATAC
Source organism: uncultured Bacteroidales bacterium (assembly GCA_963789985.1). Classification (GTDB taxonomy): domain Bacteria; phylum Bacteroidota; class Bacteroidia; order Bacteroidales; family VadinHA17; genus LD21. The sequence goes on from CAWBNA010000022.1 coordinate 2,452, forward strand.
ATCGGCGAAAGGTTCGATGCCAGACCTATCCCGATTCCCCCAAGTATTCTGAAAAGTACAAACTGGGTGAAAGATACTGCACTGCCGGTTCCGGCAGAAGCCGCAATAAACATGATGGCAGAAAGGATAAGCAGTTTTTTCCTTCCGAACCTGTCGCTCATCCAGCCGGAGAGAACTGCCCCTGCCAGACAGCCTGTAAGGGCACAGCTCATTGCCCAGCCCTGAGCTGCAGGATGTCCCGTTATTCCAAAAAAGGGCTCATAAAAAGGCTTTGCACCTCCGATCACAACAAAATCATATCCAAAAAGCAATCCGCCCATTGCGGAAATAAGGCATATGCCAAGTAGATATCCCCGGTTATATTTATGATGGCTCATTAAGATAATTCAACTAGAGATATATATTTTTTCGGCAGGATTAATCGCGGGGGAAAGATGGGGTGAGGTATGTTCACTGCGGTTAAGAGAATTCCTGTCATACCTCCTTCAAGGCTTCGAGCATCGCCACAACATTTTCGAATGGAACGTTTGCCTGTATGTTATGAACGGTATTAAAAACAAATCCTCCGTTCTCATTAAGTATTGAGCATTGTCTTTTAACCTGCTCCTTCACCTGCCCGGGAGTTCCGAAAGCAAACACACCCTGGGTGTCAACTCCGCCTCCCCAGAAGACGATTCTGTCACCATATTTCCGCTTCAGCTCTGCTGGGTTCATTCCTGCGGCATTTATCTGCACCGGATTTATAATGTCGAAGCCCGATTCAATAAAAAGATCAAGAAGTATTCCAATAGCGCCGCATGAATGCTTGAAAGTTTTCCAGCCGGTATTCCTGTGGATCCAATCATTGACCTTCTTATAGTACGGAAGCCAGACTCTTGCATAAGTTTCCGCAGAACAGAATGTGGAATTCTGGGTCCCGAAATCTGTACCACAGATAAAAACTGCATCAATTTTATTTCCTATGGCATTGTAAATATCTTTAAGGTTCCCGACTGCCAGGTCGGTTTGTCTGTCAAATATTTCCTTAACAAAATCTTCCCTTATCAGTGTGGAGATATACCATTCGGCGACACCTCTGATGCCTTTCGGATCCCTGAGGTTGAGGCCCGGAACAAGCGCTATATCGCCGAGTGCAGTTCCTCCCAGGGAAGCAATAACAGCTTTCCCTGAATCTGAAACTGATTCAGCCTGTTGTTTCCAGTAATCAAGATCATGTTCCGTGATCCTTGTAAATTCCTCCAGGTTATCCTCAACTTTCAGTTTCGTATCATCAACAGGCTTCTGTCTGTCAATTGCATCAAAAAAGTATCCGGTCTTAGGCATCATGGCGGCAGGCGGGACTGTTACATCACCTTCAGGATGAATAAGCAGATCACCATTGCTGTTGGTTGTATAATTAAATTCCCCGGGAAGCATGACTTCCTGCCCCCAGAAGGTTTTGTGAAGCTTCCAGTCGCAGTTGGGTATACCGAACATGTTATTCTCCCCGTATAATCCGATCACATCTATATCCATTTCCTTCCTCAGGTCTTCGTCAATTTCTCCAAGCATCTGGAAAGGCTCTATTACCTTTACGGGTCTCTTTTCAAGGCCATAGTAATCACGCAGCTTTTCGACGATACGAACATGTATCCCGGTCACGGAAGTGGATCCAAAATCAATGACAATCTTATCAGGCTGTCTATGATTAATTGTTTCTTTAAAACGAAGTTTTGAGGTTCCAGTCATTTTTTTATTTTTATCCGAGAATTGACATTTAAAGTTAATTTATTACTTTAATCAAAGAATAATAAACAGTAACTTTGTTTACAGTGAGTCTGGTTTGTCTATCATTTTATTATCCGAAACACATATAATGAAAATTGATAATAAAATACCTGAGCCCCTTCTGTTTAATCCTCTTAAACACTATCTTCCTTTCATTAAGGAACTGATAAACAAAAACATCCCTTGCGGCAATTGCTCTGAACCAAAGGATCTCATCAGGGAGCTAAGGCATATAGGTAATTGCGTAATGGACATTTACACGGGTAGTTTAACCCAGGAGATGATTTTCAGGGAGGTCTGTCTGTTCCTTGAAGAAAACAGGATCATCACTAAAGAAAGCTATAAGTTATGGACTGGCACAGGTTATGACGATTTTAAGATCATCCCATTGTCTGACTGGTCCCGGTGGACATTGAAATATTTTAACAATGATACACGCTACGTGCACATTTTTCCGGCAAGACAAAGCCCTCATACTTTCAGGATAAAAGCCAACACTCTGAAATCAGCTGTACTCTATCTTGTCTTGATAGGCAAGGATTATATAACAGAAGATGACCTTAACAAGGCAAGGGCGCTTGCCGGATTATCGCCTGTACGGGATATATCAGATACGGAAGCTGTGACTGAAATGATTGAAATATTAAGGAAATAGAAAAATAAATTTAGTAATGAAGATTGAAGATCCTCGTAGCAGGCAGCGAGGAACCGGAACGAAGTGAAGCTCAGCGCAGCTAATCTTCGATCCCCAATATGGAATTTTTTGTTTATGCTCGCTAACCCCGTTTCTCGCAATGGTGCTTGCGAGAAACGGGAAACCGGGTTTACGAGCTCGCCGACTTCGTCGGACGGAGCCGACTATGTCGGCCGAAGTCCGAAGCCAATGCCCTCGCGGGGAGTCATTTCACAATAAAAGCAGGATTTTGTTTATGGTAAAAGATGACCAGCTTTTAAATCCCATTAACCTTTCCTGAAATCCTTTTGAAATCAATTAATTATCTTTCACATTGTCACTCTTCGACTAAATTAATTAAGTTTGTGCAGAGATTGTAATAATTATATTGTTGTTTCTTATAACTTTCAACTTCAATTAAATAGCAAAGAATGCAAAAGATTTTTTTAATTTTCCTGGCAGTAATTCTGTTTTCATCATGTGCGTCAAACCGGCAAATGACATCAAGGCTCCCCGGAGACCTGACTGAGGAATTCAAAAAAGAAAAAATACCATTAAATGCTTATAAGATTATTGTGAAAAATGGCAAAACTTCTGAAGAAAATTATTCAAAATGTTATTCATTCCTGTTAAGCAAAGATTATTCTTTTGAGGAGAAAAACAAAGAAAACGGCTCAATGGTGGCAGTCAAATCATTTGATGATTTCCATGTTCGTTTAAATATTATCTGTGCTTATGACAGTACAACGGTTACAAGTGAGTGGAGATCAGACGATCAAAATGATTTATTCAGCTCCAAAGGTGCTGCGGTTAAATCTCCTGAAGACTGGAAACCTGCAAAATGGACAAACAAAGTTGACAGGCTCAGCGTATCTTTTATATCCGAATTTATATTGGCTAAAATCCTGGATGGACAATTAAATTTTGTTGTACCTGATACAAAAAATAAAAAGCATTAAGTTTAAAAATCATTAAAGAGACACTTGGCTGATTGGAAGCAACAATATGAGAATCATAAAGTCGTTTTAGTGTCGTTGGAGCTATAAAACAAATCTGATGAAGAAAAATTTAATGATTGGGACTTTAATTCTTATTTTGATAATAATAGCATATATGCCTCTTTTTATTGTCAGCACTGAAAGAATCGAGTCTCTGACAGCCGAGGATCATTTTTATGAAAATTTGCAGGCATTGATTTTATTTATGGCAGCATGCCTGATGTTGTTTTTATTTATCCGATCAAAATCTGAGGATAAAATTTACTTCCTGAAAACCAAAAGAAATTATTTCTTTTTGCTTTTGTGCTTGTTTTTCTTCCTTTGTTTCGGTGAGGAACTTAGCTGGGGTCAGAGGATTTTTGGAATAAGGACTCCTGAGTATCTTCAAAAAATTAACGCTCAGGATGAAATCAGCATACATAATCTTTGGCTATTCGAAAGTTATGACAAAAATAATAATCCTAAAACCGGCTTAATGCGTTGGATAACTGCTGAAAGGTTATACGCACTTTCCTGGTTTTTTTATTGTGTGATTATCCCGGTTGTAAATTATCTGTCTGCCGGAATGCGCAAATTCTTTAAAAAGATCTGTCTGCCTGTAGTTCCATTATGGATAGGATCTCTTTTTGTTCTTTGTTACATTATTTCAAAAATTGTTGAAAAGCTATGGTTAATAGCTGATAAACAGCCAGTTGACGAAATAAAAGAAACAACCTTTTATTTTCTGTACCTGGTAATGTGCATATCATTTGTCATTACTTATTATTATAAAAAAGAAGTTGAAAAAAAAAGCTAGGAAAATAAGCAGGACAATGGGACCCACCGGCAAGCGCATTTTCCTGCTCACGAGCTCGCTCTCTTCGTTCGCCCGGTTCGAACTCTCTCCTCCCCTTCGTTCTCGTCTCTCCTTTTTCACTTTCTCCTTTCGCCTTTCTCCTTTAAACTTGAAAAGCAGCTGTTTAAGCTGCTTCCCTGTGATCCCGGAGAGACTCGAACTCTCAACCAACAGAACCGGAATCTGCCATTCTATCCATTGAACTACGGGACCAATAACCCTGTAAAAGTAAAACCAATAGCCCGGTTTTACAACTAATTTGAAAGAATAATATAATTCCGCTGTTAACCGTAAAACGCAACAGTGTTCCGGCAAATTTCCGTTAAATCCTTGAGCAGAATCTTTGTGTCCTTTATGGTTAAAAAAGGATTTCTGCCAAAGATTTTCTAATTTCGCACTCCAAAGATTGAAGTTGTGGATCGATTGGAATCTTTTGAACAAAAACAAACTCCAACTTAAATGGATTATAATTTTAAAGAAATAGAACGCAAGTGGCAAAAATACTGGGAAGACAATAAGACTTTCAAAACGCCTGATGATCTGACTAATACAAAAAAATGCTACGTTCTTGACATGTTTCCATATCCCTCAGGTGCAGGCCTTCATGTAGGACACCCCGAAGGATACACGGCAACCGATATATTCAGCAGATATAAAAGGATGAAAGGCTTTAATGTCCTTCACCCTATGGGATGGGATGCATTCGGCCTCCCTGCCGAACAGTATGCAATACAAACAGGCACTCATCCGTCAATTACGACAAAGAACAATTGCGATACATTCCGCAGGCAGATAAAGGAACTCGGCCTGAGTTACGACTGGGACAGGGAGATCAATACAACCGACCCGAAATATTTTAAATGGACCCAGTGGATATTCATGCAGCTTTATAATACCTGGTTTGATGAAAAGCTTCAGAAAGGCAGGCCGGTTTCAGAACTCAAAATCCCGGAAAACATCTCCCGCCCTGGCGGCGATAAAATCAGAAAATACATTGACTCTAAACGGCTTGCATACTACGACAATGCCCAGGTATGGTGGTGCCCCGGCTGCAGGATCGTATGCGCAAATGAAGAGGTCCTCAATGACGGTACCCATGAAAAATGCGGAACCAAAGTCGAGAAAAGGAACCTTAAACAATGGATGCTCAGGATACCTCTTTATGCAGAACGGCTTCTTAAGGGAATCGATGATCTGAACTGGCCGGAAGGCATTAAGGATATGCAGCGGAACTGGATAGGCAGGTCAACCGGTGCAGAGGTTGATTTTAAGATCGACGGGCTTGATGAGAACCTGACAGTATTCACAACAAGGTCAGATACTCTTTTCGGGGCAACATATATGGTAATTGCTCCGGAACACCAATTGGCCGGAAAAATAACAACTGATTCAAACCAGAAGCAGTTAAATGACTATATAAAAGCATCATCGCTTAAGTCGGACCTCGACAGAACCGATCTTGCAAGGGAAAAGACAGGAGTATTTACAGGAAGGTATGCGATTAATCCCGTAAACAACAAGAAGATACCTATTTGGGTAGCCGATTACGTTCTTACCGGCTATGGAACCGGAGCAATTATGGCAGTTCCGGCACATGATACCAGGGACTTTGAATTCGCTGAGAAGTTCAGCCTTCCGATCGCATGCATCCAGGATCCGGATGTTGCTGATCCTGAACAGAAAAAACGCATTATCGAAGGAAGGGAGTGCTGGACGGAAGACGGGAAATACATAAATTCTTCCGACAGGTCAACCGGTATTGACATAAACGGGTTGAACAAAGAAGCCGGCATTGCTGCGATCATTTCGTGGCTGGAAAAGAGAAATCTTGGCTGTGCAAAAGTAAATTACAAGCTGCGCGACTGGCTTTTCAGCAGGCAGAGATACTGGGGCGAACCATTCCCTGTCATTCACTGGGAAGATGGTGAAATAACCCTTATTGATGAAAATGAGCTTCCTCTTGAACTTCCGCCACTTGAAAAATACCTCCCGGGAGAATCAGGGGAATCACCTCTGGCCAATTCAGGCGATTGGCTTAATGTTACGGATAAGAACGGCCGTAAAGGGCGCAGGGAAACAAATACAATGCCCCAATGGGCAGGATCATGCTGGTATTACCTTCGTTTTATTGATCCTAAAAACGATAAGTGTATTTTTGATAAGGAGAAGGAAAAATACTGGATGCCTGTCGACCTGTACATAGGGGGAGCCGAGCACGCTGTTCTCCACCTGCTTTACAGCAGGTTCTGGCATAAGGTACTTTTCGACCTCGGCATAGTATCGACTGATGAACCATATTTAAGGTTATTCAACCAGGGAATGATCCTTGCCTTCGCCTATGAAAATGAAGCCGGGGCAAAAATCGCAGCCGACAAGGTGGAAGAAAGGGATGGAAAAATTTTTAATACCGATGATGGTTCCGAACTTAAGCAGATCGTGGCCAAAATGTCAAAATCCCTGAAGAATGTTGTTAATCCGGATGACGTCGTCAGAAAATACGGGGCTGACAGCCTGAGATTATATGAGATGTTCATGGGCCCGCTTGACATTATGAAGCCATGGGACGACAGAAATGTAAAGGGAGTCTTTAATTTCCTGGGCCGGGCTTTCAGATTCTTTTCCAACAGTGAAAATATAATAACTGCTGATGAGGATCAGGAGACCCTTAAAGGGCTTCATAAGACTATTAAAAAAGTTGAGGAGGATATTGAAAATCTCAAGTTCAATACTGCCATCTCTGAAATGATGATATTCCTGAACCTGATTTACAGGAAAGAAAAAGTCACTGCCGAAACAGCAGAAACCTTTGTAAAGATCCTCTCGCCCTTTGCTCCTCATCTTTCGGAGGAACTATGGTGCCTGCTGGGACATGGAAAAACCATTGCATATGAAACATGGCCCGTTGTCAATGAAGTTTACCTGAAGGAGGAAGTATTTGAATATCCGGTTTCATTCAACGGTAAAATGAGGTTTAAAATAACCTTGCCAGCTGATGCCGGCAGGGATGAAATAATCAGGGAAGTGCTGGCTGACGAAAGATCTGTAAAATGGCTGGGAGATTCGTCTCCGGCCAACATCATTGTTGTTCCTAAAAAAATTGTGAATATTGTTGTTAAATTAAAATCTTAATGACCCTATGCTTTCCGGAATAAAATTGCTGATACTATGTATTGTTATTCTTTTCACAATAGCCTGTAACAGGCATGCACCTGCTTTAACATATGGTCCCAGGGTTGCTGCGGATACTGTCCAGCTGCGTGATACAGGCAGGGTTCATTCATATCTGTTTGGCATACCGGCTGACTTGTATAATCTTACTTCAGGAAAAATAAAGCAGAACGGATTCCTTTCCAAAATTTTGCTCGATCATGGAATTACAATGCAGGAGCTTGATATGGTTTTAAGGAATTCAGCAGCGGTGTTTGATGTGAGAAAGATAAGGTCGGGCAACAATTATACGATTTTCTGCGACAAGGACAGCTCCGCAAAAGCCAGATACCTGGTTTATGAGCATGATCCTTCGACCTGTTATGTATTCAGTTTTAACGATTCCCTGAATATTACCCCTTTCAGGAAAGAGGTCAGTAAAAAGATAAAGTATGTTTCAGCTACCATTGAAACATCTCTGTGGGATGCAATGCTCGGTGGGGGATTGCCTCCTGACCTTGTTTCAGGACTGTCTGAAATCTTTGCATGGTCGGTCGACTTTTTTGGATTGCAAAAGGGCGACAGCTTCAAGGTAATATATGAGGAAACTTCAATCGACGGGAAAATAACCGGTATCAGCAGAATATGCGGAGCTGAGTATTGCGGGGCAGGCTCCGCAGTATATGCAGTGCCATTCATTCAGGACGGCAGGGAAAGCTTCTTTGACAGCAAAGGGAACAGTCTGCGAAAAGAATTTCTTAAAGCGCCGCTTCAGTTTTCAAGGGTCACTTCACATTTTTCAGCAAGCAGGATGCACCCTATCCTGAGAATCCGGAGGCCGCATTACGGTGTTGATTATGCAGCTCCTATAGGAACACCTGTCCATGCGATCGGCGACGGAAGGGTGGTATCGGTAAGTTTCGATGGTGGAGCGGGAAGAATGGTTAAAATAGTCCATAACAGTGTGTACGCTACCGCTTATCTTCACCTGAGCAGGTTTGGAGACGGAATTGCACCCGGGGTAATAGTAAAGCAGGGTGATATTATCGGATATGTCGGCAATAGTGGGCTGGCAACCGGTCCTCATCTTGATTTCAGGTTTTATAAGAACGGATCACCTGTCGATCCCCTGAAGGTTGAAGCCCCTCCTGTCGAACCGGTTTCACAGTCAAATATCGTGAAATTTGAGAAATCAAAAGCAGTGATTATGGACCTGCTTGAGACCATTTAAAACAGTTTGGGAAGCCTTACAACAAGATCTTCAATTACTCCGGGGAAATATTTATATTCAAGTGCATGTACCTTTTCTGCAAGGGTTTCGGGAGTATCTGCGGGATCAACCCTGCATCTGGCCTGAAAAATCCTGTCACCCGAATCATAAATGCTGTTGACATAATGTATGGTGATCCCGGATTCCCCATCCTGATGGGCTATTACGGCTTCATGCACCTTTTCGCCGTACATACCCTTTCCGCCATATAGCGGCAGAAGCGCAGGGTGGATATTGATAATCCTTTTCTTATAAACATTAAGGATATTTTCAGGGACAAGCCATAAAAATCCCGATAGTACTATAAAATCAATTCTGTTCTTTTTAAGACATTCAAGTATTTTGTCAGATTTATAAAAATCATCCCGGTCGAAAAAAACAGACTTTATATTATGTGCTTCAGCACGCCTGAGAACGTAGGCTTCACGCTTGTTCGAGAGAATAATGCTTATTTCAGCTGTATTTTTGTTCGAAAAATAATTGATTATGTTCTCGGCATTTGTTCCGGCGCCTGATGCAAAAATTGCTATATTCTTAATTTCATGATCGTTAGCCATTCAAAATAGTATTTTGAATTTTTTTTTGTAAGAATATTATTTTATTAAATATCAATATATTAAATTGCACTTAAAATAAAAAAATCTCAAATCGTTTGAAAAATAAAAGACAAATATATTTCTTTGCAGGGTTTTTAATCATTATTAATTAAAATTTATAATTATGTCTGACATTGCCACAAGAGTAAAAGAAATAATAGTTGATAAACTGGGAGTTGATGAATCTGAAGTAACTCCCGAAGCCAGTTTTACAAATGATCTGGGAGCAGACTCTCTTGACACTGTTGAATTGATAATGGAGTTTGAAAAGGAATTCAATATCGGAATTCCTGATGATCAGGCTGAAAGCATCAGTACCGTAGGTGATGCTATCAAGTACATCGAGGAAAATGCAAAATAGCTTTGCATTTAAATAATCACTTTATGAGAAGAGTCGTAGTAACAGGCCTTGGAGCCATAACTCCAGTGGGTAATAATTTGCAGGAATATTGGGAAGGATTGATAAGCGGGACAAGCGGGTCTGACCTGATAACCCATTTCAATACTGAAAAGTTTAAGACCAAATTTGCCTGTGAAGTTAAAAACTACGATTACTCGAAGTATTTTGAAAGGAAAGAGGCTAATAAGCTTGATTTATACTCCCAGTATGCTCATGTTGCCGCTGAACAGGCAGTTGTTGATTCAGGCCTCAACCTTGAAAAGGTTAACAAGGACAGGGTTGGTGTTATATGGGCATCTGGAATAGGCGGGCTTGATACTTTTTATCAATCGATAAAATCGTTTATTGAAGGGGACGGAACACCTCGTTTCAGTCCCTTTTTTATTCCAAAAATGATAAGTGATATTGCCGCCGGATCGCTTTCTATAAAATATGGTTTCAGGGGACCTAATTTTGCGACAGTTTCAGCATGCGCCTCATCAACACACGCCATTATTGATGCAGTTAATTATATCCGTTGGGGCAAAGCCGATGTTTTTATTACCGGCGGATCGGAAGCTGCCATCAATGAACCTGGAATCGGTGGTTTTAACGCATTGCAGGCCCTTTCGACAAACAACGCCGAATACAGGACCGCTTCAAGGCCTTTTGATAAAACCCGCGACGGCTTCGTCATGGGTGAAGGTGCCGGGGGTCTTATAGTTGAGGATCTTGAACATGCTATGTCAAGAGGAGCCAGAATCTACGCTGAAATAGTCGGTGCAGGAATGACGGCAGATGCTTATCATCTTACTGCCCCTCATCCGGAGGGACTGGGTGCTTTTAATGTCATGAACCTCGCTATTGAGGAATCATGTATCAGGAAGGAAGATGTGGATTATATAAATGTCCATGGCACAGCTACTCCACTCGGCGATATTTCAGAACTAAAGGCAATAATGAGAGTCTTCGGGGAACATGCTTTTAAGCTGAACATAAGCTCGACAAAATCGATGACAGGTCATCTGCTTGGAGCATCAGGAGCTATTGAAGCTATCGCCTCAATTATGGCTGTAGTAAATAATATAGTTCCACCTACCATAAATTTCAGAATCCCTGACCCTGAAATTGATCAGAACCTGATTCTCACTCTTAACAAAGCGCAAAAAAGAGAGATAAATATTGCCATAAGCAATACATTCGGCTTCGGAGGCCATAACGCCTCTCTCGTTATTAAAAAAGCTGACTTTTAGTGTCATTGATCAGCAGGAAGAGAAATGGTACTTATATCCTAGACAGGCAGGACTTCAGTTCCCGCCTCAGAAAAATTATCGGCTTCCGCGCCAATAATCTCATTATTTACGAAGCTGCCTTCATTCACCGGTCAGCCTCATACACCCTCCCTGACGGGAGAAGAATCAATAATGAAAGACTGGAATTCCTCGGAGATGCTGTTCTCGATGCTATTCTTTCAGACTTCCTTTTTGAGAAATTTCGCAATGCCAATGAAGGATTCATGACCAAGATCCGGTCAAGGATCGTAAACAGGGAAGTATTGAATCAGCTGGCAATCTCGATGGGAATAGACAAAATACTTGTAAGCAACGTCAGGACCGACCATTCGACAAAAAACCTTTACGGCGATGCCCTTGAAGCTCTTATCGGAGCAGTGTTCATCGACAAAGGATTCAGGAAAACAAAAAAACTATTTATTAATAAGGTATTTAACAAATATCTTGACCTCGAGAAGATAATAAACACCGATACCGATTACAAAAGCCTTGTATTTGAATGGGTCCAGAAGCATAAAACGAGCCTTACCTTCACCTATAATGAAGAGTATGACTTCAAATTAAAGAAATCGGTGTTTTCAGCAAAATTGATAATTGACAATGCCGAGACCGGAACCGGTCAAGGAGCTTCCAAAAAAGAAGCTGAACAGGAAGCTTCACATGAGGCATGGGAAAAGCTTAAGCATATTAATACCGGCGATTCATGGCATTAGTTTCTTTTGCTAACTTTATGCCCGGAGATCTTTATAATGAACAGCTCTCAGAAGATAAAGCGCGTTCAGCTGAATGTAAATGACCAGGAAAAACCGGTAATTCTCGGGTTAGTCTCATCTGATCCCGACTACAAATTATCAATTAAAATAAACGGTAAACTTCGTCTGAAGCTTAAAAGTTCATTACCATTGATTACCGAGGACAATGATATTTCATTCAGTATGTTTTCAGATCAGGAATCTGCCGATTCGGCTATTTATCTTGTGTCGAACAGGGCAGGCAAAAACTTCCTGCTCAGGCAGCTTAAAAATATCGATTTCATTTTTCTGATTCACGGTGAAAGCAAGGCCGGGAATATCGATGAAATTTCGTCTCAGCTAAGGGTAATTGATACAATTACTGCAGTTTTTATTATTGGAAGCGATATCCTGAAGGACAAAAATCTGAAATATCTGCCTTAAGTAAAAAAAGAAGAGCCGCCTGGGAGGCGGCTCACTTTTTTGATAACCCTAAAACTAACCTAACCTATGAAAAAAACCTCTATATCTTTTAAAACAAATATCGTGCCAATTCCGATTCAAAGATAAGCAACATTAAAATAATAAAAAAATATCTTTAAGTAAATACTTGAAAATTAACAATAATTTAATCATTTGTTAAAGTTTTTCAGAAAATTCAGTTTCCCTGGATTTTAAAGAACACATCATCGATTCGTTGGTTTTTAAAGGTATGACTGTTGTTAAAGAAAGTTAAAGAATAGACCGGGAAAATTTATACATGTACCTTTGTAATTGAATGAAAAGAAGTATTATAGTATTATTTGCCGCCTTCTTTTTCGTGGTAATCACAGGTATCATAATGATTCAATTCTATTGGATCAAAAATGCTATTGAGCTTACCGACCAGCAGTTTCGCTACAATGCCAACAAAGCTCTTCAGTCTGTAGTACTCGATCTCGAGGAACAGGAACTTATCGACAGGATAATTGAAGAATTAAAACCGGAATCATCTGATTCCGTTACTGCAATTGTTAAGGCTAATTCACCGCTTGCCAGGAAACTTCAGGGCTACCAGCCAGATGAAAAGCTTCTTGAAATGTACGGTCTGGACAATCCCGGGAAACCTGTTGTAATCACAAATTCGGGGCAGAAGATTTACATTTCAGCTAAAGAGATCTCCCCAATCCCTGAAGAGGAAGTAACCGAACCCTCTTCCCAGGCAATGTCGGCAGGAGTCTCTGTCAGAGTGACGAACAAGATTGTTTACCTTGAAAATATAATGGAGAAAATCCTGAAGACAACGCCTGACATAAGGGAAAGAATCAATCCGGATAAAATCAACAGGCAGATAAGGTCTGCACTTAACAATGCAGGGATTCATCTTGACTACGAGTTTTCAATACGTTCGGGGCGGCTGGGAACAATATGGAGGACCCCTGGCTTTACTGACAGGCCGGGAACAAACAAGTTCATTATCCAGCTGTTCCCCAACGATCCTGTCCCGAGCCAGAATCAGCTGGTACTCTACTGCCTTCAGGAGAAAAAATTCAAAATTAAAAAGATAGGGAACCTTGGACTTTTATCGCTGATTTTTACATCGCTCCTGCTTTTCCTTTCTACAGTCACGTTGATAATGATCTTCCGGCAAAAGAAGATGTCGGAGATCAGAAATGACTTTATTGACAACATGACGCATGAGCTTAAAACTCCGATATCGACAATTTCCCTTGCTTCACAAATGATATCTGACAAAACCATCCCCGATAAGAACAAAGATATAGATCACCTGGCAAATGTTATTTCCGACGAAAGTACAAAACTGAAATTCCAGGTCGAGAAAGTTTTGCAGATGGCAGTTTTCGGGAAGATGAAAGACAACCTGACCCTTGTGCGCATGGATGTTCACGATATAATTGAAAAAGCTGTTGATAATTTTACCCTTCAACTCGAGGCAGGAAAGGGAATAATAAAAAAGGATTTTCTTGCTTCCAGCTCCTACGCCATGATCGATGAAATACATTTCATAAATGCCATTTCGAATCTTATCGATAATGCCATAAAGTATTCACGCGGGAAGCCCGAAATAGCAATATCAACACACAACAACAAGAAAGGGATTTTCATAACGGTCGAAGACAAAGGCGTGGGTATCAGCAAAGAAAACATTAAAAGGATTTTTGACAAATTCTACCGTGCTCATTTGGGGAATGTACATAATGTAAAAGGATTTGGCCTGGGGTTAAGCTATGTTAAAAAAATAGTTGAGGAACACAACGGGACAATAAAGGTAGAAAGTCAGGTTAACAAAGGAACTAAATTCATAGTGTTTATACCACAAAACGAGTTTAAATGAAAAAAAGGATACTTCTTGCCGAGGATGACAGCAATCTTGGATCACTTTTAAGAAACTACCTCAGCGCAAAGGATTACGAAACAACCCTTTTTACTTCCGGAGAGACAGCTATTGAGGCATTCCCTGAGGGATCATTCGACCTTTGCATTCTTGATATCATGATGCCTGAAATGGATGGGCTTGATCTCGCAAAAGAAATCCGAAAAAGGGACCGGGGAATACCTATCATATTCCTCACGGCCAAAAACCAGGAGAATGATATTATTGAAGGCTTTAAAACCGGGGCCGATGATTATATTACGAAACCATTCTCGATGGAGGAATTGATTTACAGGATGGAAGCCATTTTCAGACGAATATCGGGACGCGAAACACCCAAAACTGATGAAATTTACAAAATCGGCGTTTATTCCTTTGACAGCAAGCGGCAGGTGCTTCTTTACAATGACGATCAGATTGCGCTTACGACAAAAGAATCAGAGCTTCTGGAATTGCTGTGCAGGCACAAAAATGAAGTACTGGAACGCAATTATGCCCTTAAGACTATCTGGATTGATGACAACTATTTCAATGCCAGAAGCATGGACGTATATATCACGCGATTAAGGAAGTACCTGAAAAAAGACGAGTCAGTAAAAATTATGAATATTCATGGTAAGGGTTACAGGCTTATTTGTTAAAAAAACCCTGACATTTTGCTGTCAGGGTAGTAAGTTTAGGTTAGATAGAAGGGTCAGATTCCTTATAGATACATCCCTTTTCCCGGGCTCTAATTTAATAAATTTTTAATAATTCCATAACATTTCGTAAAAATCTAATGTCCGAAGCATAAATAATTATGCTGACCTGACAGTTAATCAAGCTTAAGAACAGCAAGGAATGCCTGCTGGGGGACTTCAACATTACCTATCTGCCGCATCCGTTTCTTTCCTTTCTTTTGCTTTTCAAGAAGTTTCCTCTTTCTTGTTATGTCGCCTCCATAACATTTTGCTGTAACATCCTTCCTGACTGCCTTCACTGTTTCCCTTGAAATTATTTTGGCGCCGATGGCCGCCTGGATGGCGATATCGAACTGCTGTCGCGGTATAAGTTCCTTAAGCTTCAGGCACATCTTCCTGCCGAAATCATAAGCATGCCCACGGTATATAAGAGTGGAAAGCGCATCAACCATCTCGCCGTTAAGAAGAATGTCGAGCCTCACGAGATCGGCTTTCTGATATACCGTATAATAGTAGTCAAACGAGGCATATCCTTTTGAAATGCTTTTCAGCTTATCGTAAAAATCAAATACAATCTCCGAAAGCGGCATTTCAAATGTCAGCTCAACACGGTCGCGGGTAAGATAAATCTGATTTTTCAGGGTTCCTCTTTTATCAATGCACAACTTCATTATAGGACCAACATAATCTGCCAGTGTTATAACCTGGGCAATAATATAGGGCTCCTCGATTCTCTCTATATTGTTCAACGCCGGTAATCCGGAGGGATTATGGACATCTGTCTCCTCTCCCTTTGTTGTATATACCTTAAAGGAAACGTTGGGAACTGTTGTTATGACGTCCATATCGAACTCCCTGGCAAGTCGTTCCTGGATAATCTCCATGTGCAGCAATCCCAGGAATCCACATCTGAATCCAAAACCGAGAGCGGCAGAGGATTCCGGTACAAATGACAGGGACGCATCATTCAGCTGAAGCTTTTCAATTGAATTCCGGAGGTTTTCGTATTCATCAGCATCAACCGGATACATCCCGGCAAAAACCATCGGCTTTACATCTTCAAACCCCGAGATAGCCTTTTCGCAGGGATTGTTAACCTGGGTAATAGTGTCGCCAACCTTCACTTCGGATGAGACTTTTATTCCTGAAATGATATAACCAACGTCACCGGCGCCCAGCTCATCGCGCGGATCCTGTTTCATCTTGAGCACGCCAATCTCCTCGGCATTGTATTCATGCCCTGTACTCACAAATTTGACCCTGTCGCCTTGCCTTATTGTGCCGTTGACAATCTTAAAATAAGCAATGATTCCACGGAAGGAGTTGAATATTGAATCAAATATCAAGGCCTGGAAAGGAGCTTCGGGATCTCCGGCAGGAGGAGGTATGCGGCTTACAATGTCGGAAAGTATCCTGTCAACTCCCATGCCGGTCTTTGCACTTGCCTCTATTATATCTTCACGCCTGCAGCCTACGAGATCAACTATCTGGTCCTTTACTTCATCAGGCATGGCATTGGCCATGTCCATTTTGTTAAGAACGGGAATAATTTCGAGGTTATGATCGATTGCCATATAAAGATTGGAAATAGTCTGCGCCTGAATACCCTGAGTTGCGTCGGTCACAAGAAGAGCACCCTCACATGCGACAATTGACCTGGAAACTTCATAGGAAAAGTCAACATGCCCGGGAGTGTCAATAAGATTCAGGTAGTACTTTTTCCCTTCCTGCATATATTCCATCTGGATGGCGTGACTCTTTATGGTAATGCCCCGTTCCCTTTCCAGCTCCATATCGTCAAGCACCTGGTCCTGAAAGTCTCTTGCAGTCACTGTATTCGTTTTTTCAAGCAAACGGTCGGCCAGGGTCGATTTACCATGATCGATATGGGCTATTATGCAGAAATTACGGATATTATGCATCAGCAGAGAGGTCTTGTGATCAGGTGCAAATATATAAAAATCTGCCCCTGAATCGCCTTAAGAGAAGTTTTAATATTCCTGTCCCTTCAAATTCCTTTCAGGCAAGATGGTAAAAAAAGAGCCGGGTTATGGAACCGGCTCTGATACATTGCTCAATTTTTTTTTCTGATAACGATCTATTACATCATACCGGGCATGCCTCCACCCATTCCCTGAGGAGACATAGCAGGTTTTTCCTCCTTTTCATCAACAATTACAGCCTCGGTGGTAAGAAACATTCCGGCAACGGAAGCTGCGTTTTCGAGAGCTACCCTTACGACTTTTACAGGGTCGATAACACCTGCATCATAGAGCTTCTCAAAGGTATCGGTCTGTGCATTGTAACCATAATCACCTTTTCCTGATTTAACTGTCTGGGCAACAACAGCACCTTCTTTTCCGGAATTAATTGCAATCTGGCGTAATGGTTCTTCAATTGCACGCTTTACAATTTCAATGCCGGTAGTCTGGTCTTCATTTTCACCTTTAAGTTTTTCAAGTGCAGATATTGCTCTGATATAAGCTACGCCTCCACCCGGGACAATACCTTCCTCGATTGCTGCACGGGTTGCATGAAGTGAGTCATCAACACGGTCTTTCTTGTTTTTCATTTCAACTTCAGAGGCGGCTCCTATATAAAGCACTGCAACACCACCTGATAATTTTGCAAGACGTTCCTGCAGTTTTTCCTTATCATAATCAGAAGTTGTGGTGGTCATCTGCTGTTTAATCTGGCCGATCCTGGCTTTAATCATTTCCTTGTCGCCATAACCGTTGACTATTGTCGTATTTTCTTTGTTGACAGTAATCTTTTCAGCTGTTCCAAGCATGTCGAGTGTTGTATTTTCAAGCTTGAGGCCTTTTTCTTCGGAAATTACGGTACCTCCTGTCAGAATGGCAATATCTTCAAGCATTTCCTTCCTTCTGTCGCCAAAACCCGGAGCTTTAACGGCACATACCTTAAGTGAACCGCGAAGCCTGTTTACAACCAGGGTTGCAAGGGCTTCACCTTCAACATCTTCAGAAATAATAAGAAGCGGACGTCCTGACTGTGCAGTTGCTTCAAGGACAGGCAGCATATCTTTCATTGAAGATATTTTTTTGTCATAAATAAGAATATACGGATTTTCAAGTTCGGCTTCCATTTTTTCTGTATTCGTGACAAAATATGCTGAAATATAACCGCGGTCGAACTGCATTCCTTCAACAACTTCAACAGAAGTGGTTGTACCTTTTGACTCTTCAACAGTGATTACACCTTCCTTCTTTACTTTATCCATTGCCTCAGCTATCAGCTTTCCGATTTCCTCGTCATCATTTGCTGAAACCCGTGCGACCTGTTCAATCTTGCCCAGATCGTTTCCAACAACCTGTGCCTGTGTCTTCAGATGTTTTATAACGCTTTCGACAGCCTTGTCAATACCACGTTTAATATCCATCGGATTTGCTCCGGCTGTTATGTTCTTGAGTCCTACATTTATTATTGCCTGTGCAAGGACTGTAGCGGTTGTTGTACCATCACCGGCGATATCACCTGTTTTTGAAGCAACTTCCTTTACCATCTGGGCTCCCACGTTTAAATAAGGGTCAGACAATTCAATGTCTTTTGCCACTGTAACACCATCCTTTGTAATTTGAGGAGCACCGAATTTTTTCTCAAGAACCACATTACGCCCTTTCGGACCAAGTGTGACTTTTACTGCGTCAGCCAGCTGATCGATTCCTTCTTTAAGCTTGGCACGTGCATCAATATTGAATTTAATTTCTTTTGCCATATTGAATTATATTTAAATTATTTGGTTATCAAAAATTATGAAATGAATAAAATATCTGACTGTGATATAAGGAGATAATCCTCATTATCAATTGTAAGCTCCTGACCTGAATACTTCCCGTAGAGCACGACATCACCCTTCTTTACTTCCATTTCTTCATCTTTCTTTGGTGCGCCGACAAGAATTACGGATCCCTGACGAGGTTTTTCCTTTGCAGAATCAGGAATAATAATTCCGCTTGCTGTTTTAGCTTCAGCTTCATGAGGTTTTACCAAAACCTTTCCAGCCAATACTTTTCCTTTTAATTGTGCCATTTTTATTTAGTTTTAAAGTTCAACATTATTTTCTGACTTTTTGCATTTACATATTCTGTGCCAAACGGGAATTTACTGTCAGCTTCTGCATTTCACCGACATTTTATCGTAATCAGTCTGCCAACTTAATTTCATGCTATTGTCCAATATCTACGTAAACGACTGATAATAAATATTTTATTTCAAAGATAAAAAAAGTGTCAGTCCGTGACAAACTGACACTTCACATTATGATATTCAGTTAAATCTCTTATTTCGCAGGTTTCTTTTCTCCTCCGGCAGGAGTTGTGGTTGATGTTGAAGGCGGCACTGCCGTGGGCAAAGTGGGAATTGCGTTTGGATCAACCGCATTCTGGATCTGGTTTTCAATCCTTGAGTGACTCGAAGTGGCACCGCGCGGAATTGTGGCAGTGGCTACAACACTCAGCACCATAATTGCTCCGGCAAGAGTCCAGGTTGCTTTTTCAAGAAAGTCAGCAGTTTTTCTGACTCCCATGCTCTGACCGGCTGAAGTGAAATTTGCTGCCAGTCCTCCGCCCTTTGAATTCTGAACAAGAACTATCAGGATCTGGAAAACGCATGCTATTATAACCAGGACTGAAACAAAAATGTAAATTCCCATTTGACAACTATTTAATAATCTCTTTTATCTTTTCAATTTGAGTTGCAAAGTAACTGCTTTTTTCCGGAAATTTCAAACTTAATTTTTCATAAATTTCTATTGCCTTGGAGTAGTAGCCCTGATTTATGTAAATTCTGGCAAGAGTCTCTGTCACAAATCCTCCCTTTTCTTCAGCAGAAGGTTTGGCAAGATCATCAACCGGAAGAACTGATTTTTCTGTTCGTGGTTCAATCCTTGGGTTTGCAGAAATAAATTTATCGATCAGCTCTGCCTGTATTTTTTTGACATTCTCCATTGGCTTTTTCTCGGGCGTCGAAGGTTGCTCCTTAATTATTTCCGGTTCCTTTCCGACGATTGCCGGTTCAGGTTCGGCACCTGTACGGCTTGTAATATCCGAATCCTCAGGAAATGAAAAGCCAGGATCCATAAAAAAGATCTTTTCCTCCATTTCTGCAGATTCATCTTCAATCACAAAAATGGCATTATCAGAGTCATTGTTTTCTGATTCTGTTGCTATAAAAATGGTATGGGTGAAACCTTTTATTGACAGCCCTGCTTTCCCTTCCTGCGATTCTTCTTCAGATGCCTTTTCAATTTCGTCAATAAGCTCCTCGCTGCTTCTGGCTGATTCAATTACGGTCTGTCCTATTTCTACCGGAGCTGCTATTGAAAAAATCTCATTGTTTTTTTCAGCAACAGGTTCCTCAATAATTGCGGCAATTACCGGTTCACACGGAATAGTTTCCTGAACCTCCTCTTCTTTAGTCTCCTGCACTGGCTCTTCCTTTACTTCAGGCACTGCCTCTGTTTTCTCTTCCTGTGGGTGTTCTTCTTTAGGCTGTGTTTCAGGTTCGGCTTTAAATTCCTTTATCTGCTCCGTTTCATATTCCTCTGCATATTCTTTTTTTTGTCCAGCCATTGATACCTCTTCGAGTTTCCGCGTCTGATCATCCTGTTTGATTTCAAAAACGCTTTCCGGTTGAAATTCAGATTTGATATTGAGCAGGTTATACAGGACCGCCCTGTCTGCAACGTGAATTGCTGAATTCCTCAATTGGTTTTCGAACTTTACATCAGAACTATCCTTCAACCCTTTGAGAAGCAAAAGATGGGCAGTCTGAAAATACGGAAAAATGGTAACAAGCTCATTTATTTCCGCCAGCAGATGACTATCGACAGTTAAGGTGCCGCCGACAAGCTTCAGGAAATCATTTTTGTTCATTGCGGTTACCAATTCACAAATGCTCTGTTAAATATATCTTCGACAAGCATATCAACAATCTCCTTTGAATATTCGTCTTCAGTAACTTGATTCAGTTCCGTGGAACTGCTATAATCAACATATCTCGAAAATGATTCTTCAAAGCTGTTATCAGGATTTACAGCATTTGTGAACTTTACCTTTACGGTAATAGTGAAACGGTACGATGCTGCTGTTGCATCAGCTGATACCGTAAGCGGTTTTGTGCTGTAATCTGAGATTTCGCCTTCAAAATTCACATCTCCAAGACCATTGACAATATTCAGATTAGTCTGCGATTTACATTTATCGATCAGCGCGTCCGTAAGTGTCTGGCTCAAAGCCGGCTGTACCAGGCTGGCACGGTTCTGGAAATATTGAACGCTGATGGTCTTCAGACCTATCGTACTTGCTCCCGTAAATGAATAACTTATCTTGGTTAATTTGCAACTGTTAAACATCAAAAGATCTGCAATTAAGAGCACCGTCAGGATCGATGCTGTTATGTTTTTCCGGAACTTCTTACATTTCAATACCATACTCTTTTATTTTCCTGTAAAGTGTTCTCTCTGATATTCCAAGTTCCTGGGCTGCCATTTTTCTCTTTCCATTGTATTTTTCAAGGGCTTTTTTTATCATTTCAACTTCCTTGCCTGCCAATGACAGCGATTCTTCGACCACCTCTTCGGTGTCCTGGATGTTTCCTCCGGGATTAAGGTGCGAAATTTCGGCTGCTGAATTCTCCCGGGAGCCTGTAACATGTTCTTCGTTTCCTGAAGGCCCGAAGAGATTCCTGATAATACCTGAATCAGTGCTGCGAAGGGTTACCCCGTTATTATCCGATTTAAGCAGGTCGAGGACCAGTTTCTTCAGATCATTCATGTCGCCCTTCATATCAAAAAGGATTTTATACAAAATCTCCCTCTCAGATGAAAATGACTTATCATCATCCCTTTTAATAACAGCAGGCAGCTTAATTCCAGTATAATCAGGCAGATAATTTTCGAGAACTTCGGCACTTATTTCTCTTTCCTTTTCAATAATCGAGATCTGTTCGGTTATATTCTTGAGCTGACGAACATTCCCGGGCCATGAATAGTTCAACAGGATGTTCTTGGCATCATTGTTCAGCCTTATTGATGGCATCCTGTATTTCTCGGCAAAATCGACAGCGAACTTTCTGAATAGCAGAAATATATCTTCACCTCTTTCCCTTAACGAAGGGATCTTAATGGGAACCGTGTTCAGCCTGTAAAACAGGTCTTCCCTGAATTTGTCCTGCTGAACTGCCATAGGGACATCAATATTGCTGGCGGTAATAACCCTCACATTTGTCTTCTGCACCCTGGATGATCCTACCCTTATGAACTCGCCTGTTTCAAGCACCCTTAGCAGCCTGACCTGGGTCGAAAGAGGCAGCTCGGAAATTTCATCAAGGAAAATAGTGCCGCCGTCGGCAACCTCGAAATAACCTTTTCTGCTTTCAGTCGCACCTGTGAATGAGCCTTTTTCGTGGCCAAACAATTCGGAATCAATAGTCCCTTCAGGAATTGCTCCGCAGTTTACGGCAATGTACTGACCATGTTTCCTAGCACTATAGCTGTGAATAACCTGCGGGAAGGCCTCTTTCCCGGTGCCGCTTTCACCTGTAATGAGAACCGAAAGATCAGTAGGTGCAACCTGAACGGCAATATCGATCGCACGGTTAAGCCCGGGAAAATTTCCGATAATCCCGAATCGCTGCTTTATGCTTTGAAGGTCTTTCATACAACGTTTTACGATGGTGCGAATTTAAGATATTTTTGAGACAATGGGAAATCCAATTTTTGTAATTTAGCGGCATGAACAGAGTAAGAGAATATCAAGTAACGGGCATTATTCCTGCACGTTTTGCATCAAAGAGGTTCCCGGGTAAACCTCTTGTAATGATTGGAGACAAACCAATGATCCGCCATGTCTATGAACAATCTTCCAAAGCTCTCGATATTGTTTATGTGGCTACTGATGACACCAGGATATACGATGCAGTTGTTGCTTTCGGCGGACGGGCGGTCATGACATCTCCTGATCACCAAAGCGGAACTGACCGCTGTGCGGAAGCCCTTGGACTCATTGAGAAGGAGACCGGCTCTCCAGTCGATGTGGTTATAAATATACAGGGCGATGAACCTTTTATACAACCCGCTCAGATAGACCTTCTTACAGCTTGTTTTTCAGACAACAGCGTGGAAATTGCCACACTTGTCAGGAAAATAGGGCCTGATGAAGACATTTTTGATCCTAACAATCCAAAGGCTATCATCGATAAAGCAGGAAATGCCATCTATTTCAGCAGGGCAGCAATCCCTTATATTAGGGACAGGGAAATGAAAGACTGGATCCGTTTGCATACTTATTACGAGCATTTAGGGCTTTATGCATACAAAGCCAAGACATTGAAATACATTACTCTATTGCCACGGAGCCCTCTTGAGATCACTGAATCACTTGAACAGAACAGGTGGATCGAGAACGGGTTGAAAATCAGGGCTGCCGTCACAGACTGGGAAAGCGTATGTATCGATACCCCTGCGGATCTGGAAAAGGCAAGAATATTTTTTGAGCATTTCAAATAATTTATATTAACTTTAGCACAATATTTGGGGCGTTTTAACGATACGGCATCCATGAAAAAAAGTTTGCTTATTGTTTTTCTTTATATTTTTGCTTTGAGCCTTAAGGCTCAAAGGGATACCTTTAATCTTTTCAATAATTCATTTCAAAAGTCTTTTGCCAGGGAGACGACCATCTCAAACATAAGTATTTACCCCGTTCCGGTCACGGAAAACAGCTTCTCCATAAAAACCGACAGGGATATGTCGCTGGTGAAAGTAACAAATATGATAGGACAGGATATATTCAGAGCTCAATATAAGAATCCGCTTTCATTTACTAAAATCAACCTTGAGAAACCAGCAAGAGGGATTTACCTGGTGACAATAGGCTTTGCCGACGGCACCAGGGTTGTGAAAAAGATAATGATTGAAGACCCTGAATAGATTACTTGTTATATGTTCAAAATCAGCGGATTAAGGGGGAAATATCCGCAATAAGAACTGATTATATTTTATAGACGTCTTACACAACAAACGTCAGCTTTATTTGTTTATTTATAGCTGTCATTTATTTTGACAATTCTTATTAGCCATGGAAGAGGGGATAAATATATTTTCAATTAAGGATCTTGAAAATTTCTCAGGAATAAAAGCTCATACGATCAGAATCTGGGAAAAAAGGTACAGAATCCTTAAGCCTGACAGAACAGATTCTAATATAAGGACATACAATGAGGCTGAGCTGAAAAAGCTACTGAATGTGGCATACCTTAACAGGAATGGTTTTAAAATTTCGAAAATAGCCCAGCTTCATGAGGATGAACTCTCACGTCAGGTAATGAACTTAAGTAACAAAAGTGATTACAATGATTCAAATTTTCAGCCTGGAAAGATATTGATGTCGGCTATAAGATTCAACGAAAACCAGTTTAATGAAGTTCTTGTACCTTTTATCAGACACTATGGCATTGAAGAATCATTTATCAAATTTTTTCATCCGCTTCTTGAAAAATCAAGAATATTCTGGCAGACAGGAAGCCTTTCAAGGGCACAGGAACAGTTTGTAAGAAAAACGATACGCCAGCTTATCATTGTTGGTGATTACAACCTGCCGCCACTCAAGGGAAAGCCGAAAGGTGTTATTGCAATGATAAATACATCCGACAACATTCCGGACAATAACTTCCTGTTTTACAAGTATGCACTTAAAAGCCGTGGATTTGATGTCATATTTACGGGAGGAATACTTCCGTCTTCAGAAGTTTTTGAAATTTATAAAATAAAATCGTTCGATTACCTTGTCGTCAATTCGGGAGCTTATGATTTTGCAAGCAAGAAAACAGGATACTTCAGCAGCATTGGCAAATCGCTGTTAATCAAAAAAATAATTTTTACTGATTATCCCGAACCTCTGGAAAAGAAAATTCCTGAGAATATAATTATTTCAAGAAACCCGGAAGAGTTTCTCAGGATAATCTCACAGATAAAGTAAAGTTATCATTACCGGTTTAACAGTTCCAGGAAGTATTTTCTTTCCTGATCAAGGTTTATTGATGGCATCCTGTTTTTAATCAAGTCAATCTTTTCAATATTCCTTTCAGCAAATTTATATAATTCCTTTTTTGAATCTTTTTTTATCTTATGGGAAACAGCTTTTGTTATAACATTCACCTCGTTCCAGAGATTCCTGGTCCTGACATCGAAATAACAGCCTGAGAATGCATCCCATATATAATCGACTGCCGTATCGGAAGGATGAAGCATATCACTGTCATAAAAACGGTAGTCGCGCAGGTCATCCATAACAAGCTCATAAGCCGGGAAATATTCAGGCCCCGAAGGATGTTTCAGCAACTCTTCAACGGCAATCAGCAAAACTGATTTGCTTACCTGGTTGCCGTGTGCTCCGTCCTTCCAGTGTCTTACGGGACTAATGGTAAAAACTATCTTCAGGCCCGGATAAAGTCTCCCAAGTTTATAAAGCTCTTCACTCCACAGCGACACAATATGATCGACGTCAAGAAGTTCACGGCTGAATTCAGACGGCTTTATCTTATGGCAATTTGAAACAATCTTGCCCGACCTGATCCATCTGTAAACACGGGCTGTACCGAAAGTGATAAAAAGGAAAACCGATCCTAACAAAAAATCAAATGCCTCCTCTGCCCTCTTGTTTATTCCTGACAGGGTTTCATTCTCATCTTCCGAAGAAAAATCAGAGTAGTGGTTAAAACTCAGCCATGTACCATTATGGTTGTAAAGATCTTCCCTTGTATATTTCTTCCTGTCTGTGACAGTGTTCAGAGTATTTAATACAGAAACAGGGTTATATACGGTTCCTGAAGGGTTTATCATAACAGGCATGTGCCCGGCTTCAAACTTACTGCCGATTGATGTGGCAAAGCATGATCCTATAAACATGACCCTGTCATTGTATGTTATCTTGCGTTCGGAAGGCTCTATTTTGAAGGTTGTCCTTAATTCCATTGGTATTCAGTCAAGCCTGCTGCTGATCCATTTTAATATATAGTCAAACACCTCATTTTTAAATGCCTCATTATGAAGTTCATGGTATCCTCCCTCCCATAATTTGAACTCGGCCATTTTTGTTTTTGAAGCAAATTCCCGGCTCCCTTCCGGGGAACATATCTGATCATCTTTCCCATGGATAAGAAGCAGCGGTGTTTTCAGATGTGATGAATTCTGAAGTGCATTTTTCGCAGCACTCATCGCCTCATGAAAAAGGCTTACAGATATTTTCCCGTGAACAAGCGGATCATTTTTATATTTTCCAACCACTTCAGGGATATGAGAAATGTAATCCACGACCAGGCCGGAATCCTGAACAAGTGAAGGCATGATAGTTTTCATTAAAGCCGCCATCCTGATTTTTGACTTTTCAGGTTCAAACGATAGCCTGAGCCATGGCGAAGTAACTATTGCACCTTTTATTCCGGGATCCTTCCTTACAAGATAATCAAGGACAATACCTCCTCCAAGGCTGTGCCCGTAAAGAAAGACAGGCTTCCCCGGATATCTTTTCCTGCACTCGTTGATAAGCTTATCGATCATTTCGTCCGTAAGCCTGTAACTTTTTATGTGACCCTTCTTTCCGTCAGAAAGTCCATGACCGGGCAGGTCAACACCTGCAAAACCTATCCGGTTCGCTCTGAATGATGCGGCCCATCCGACATAGCGCCGTATGTGTTCCCCAAGTCCGTGAACCATCACTATCATAGCCTTCAGGTCTTCGCCTTCAGGATCCATGAAACCCCTTAGGGTTTGACCATTGCTCAGACTTATATTCAGATCCATTTTCTTTTTTTCTTAAATATACAAAAAAGTAGAATAAATGCTTATTAAGAGTTTCTCAGACCCGGAAACTGATTTTTTACTATTTAGAACAAATTTGTATTGCACAGGTTATACAACTGATAAATAAGCATTTATAAATATATACATTTTAGAATAAAACCGTATTCAAAAGATATTAGGATATTAAGATTTGTTTATCTTTATTTATTTACATATATTTGTCCGACAATCAAAAAATGATGAATCATGACAGCGCTTGAATTCAATACCAGTCTGATCGAGATGAAAAGCAATCTTCAGAGGTTCGCAATGAGCCTGACCTCCGACAGGGATGCTGCTCTCGATCTTGTTCAGGATACTTATCTCAAGGCTATAACATACAAGGACAAATTTGTTGATTACACAAATCTGAAAGCATGGGTATTCACAATAATGAAGAATACTTTTATCAATAATTACCGACGGAATGTAAAAGAGAATACGATCATTGACGGGACCAAGGATCTTTATTTCCTGAATCTTCCTCATGACAAGGGTTTTATTTCCCCTGAATCAAAATATTCGGAAGGTGAGATTCAGAAAGCGATCGACTCCCTCAGCGATGATTTCAGGATCCCTTTCAGGATGCATATAGAAGGTTACAAGTACTATGAGATAGCCGAAAAACTCGGGTTAAAAATAGGCACTGTAAAAAGCAGGATATTCTTTACGCGGCAGAAACTTATGCTGGCATTAAAAGACTACAATCGTTAGTATTAAATTGGTTAGTTAGTGGGTTTATTTGGTGGAGGGGAAGGCTGAGATATATCAGCCTTTTCCTTTTCTTTTTAAAATGATGCCGGTGAACACAAACATCAGGAACAATCCGGAAACTATCCATGCCCAGATATTGGGAGTTTTTGACTCAGCCCACATTTCATATTTCCTTGTAAGAAAGTAATCGGATTTGACAGGCCACAACAGTATTCCGGAAGAATCTACAATTCCATTGGTTCCAACAATTTTACCGGGCATGATTGCCCTGACCGTATAATCCTTAAAATCAACAATTAAGCGGTTTGTAATTATCGCGAGCGCGGAGTCAGCTTCCGGCCTGTATTTCATTGTATCATTGCTGCCAACAAATTTCTGGAGTATAATTCCGTTTGACCAGAGACTGTCAAATTTTGCATTTTTTGCTTCTATAATTTTGGTTAATTCATCCTCTTGTTTTTTTAATTCCTCGACTGTCATGCTTTTTTTCTCTTTTTTTTCGGCAAGAGCTGCAAATTCATAGATCCATTCCGATACCAGGCTCTTAAATGTCCATCTATCGGTCTTGCTGTTTATAGTGTCGCTGAATGCCCTGTATTTCAGGCTGTCAGGACCATTTCTCTTTTCATTATTCAAATTTTCAGGAGAATAAAACCATTTAAGCTCATCCCTGTTCAGAAAATCCTCCACAGGATAACCATGCATCAGTTTTTTGTCAATGATTTCTGCAAATCTGTATTCAGTATTGAACCACCTGAACTTTTTCCTGAATTCTGCTTTCCGGGGTATTTTTTTATTTGCACTGCTGTCGGAACGATAAGCGAGGTTTATCGCGTCGGTGCTGCTGAAAAATTTTTCGGCCCTTCTCACCCAGATCGTATCTCCTTTCTTTCCGATCTCAAGAGAGTCTCTGAAAATCCACGTACTGTCGACAGGCACCTGGATACTTGCAAAATTAAATTTGTTCTCATGATTTCTCATTTCAATCTTTCTTGTTACCGAACCATCAGCATGAACAACATTTGTAACTGTTGTTTCCGGTTCATTGCATGAGGCGGCAAATACAAGAATCAGGGAGGTGATAAGCTTTAATTTACTGCTTTCCATAATCTTAAATTTCAGGTTTGTTGTTTTTTCTTTCATCCAGCTTTCTTTCAACGTATTCCTTCAGTGCGGGATTTTCTTCTATAATCCTTATAAGGTCAGTGTACTTTCCCTTCACATCGCTATATTCATCTAAGATCTGCATAAGATCTTTTTCAGGTATCCTGATCTCCTGACCTGAGAAGATCAAACCGGATGCCCTGTACAGATTCACCCTTGTTCCCGGAACTGATTCAGGGACAGCCCACATTTCATTTCTGATGATAACAGCCTGCCTGTTTATATTCTTTACCTGCCTGACAAGTACCGACTGCTGGTATATGAATATTGCAACCAGCATCACTGCAACTGTTACCAGGGTTCTCCTTACCCATGGGATATAAACCCATGCAAACAATGATTCAGGAAGATCGGTAAGTCTGAAACTTCTTCTTTTCGCAGGGCTGAGTTTTTCCATTACTTCGTTGACCAGCTCTTCCTGATGTTTCATTTCAGGTTCTGAATTACGGAGCAATCCAAGGATTCTTTTGTAATTATCTTTTTCTGGTTCCATTACTTAAGGTATTTTTCAATAAGAGCCTTAATATTCCTTCTTGCATAATACAGGTTTGACTTTACTGCAGTTTTACTCAGACCTGTTATTCCGGCAATTTCATCATTCGACATTTCCTCAAGTTCTGAAAGTACAAAAACAGCTTTTTGTCCCGGGCTTAATTTGTCTGTCAAAGAATCTACAATCAATGCGTTTTCTTTGTTTTCAAGTTCACTGGTCCCATGATCTGAAATTTTATTTGCAATTAATGCCCATGTCTCATTATCGGGCCTTACTTCTTTCATACGCTTAGTCCTGCGCATCTCGTCGTAACATTTGTTCAGGGTAATCCTGTAAACCCATGTTTTAAAGCTTTCTGCTGATTTGATCCCTGACATTTTTTGCCAGATTGTTATCATTGTTTCCTGAACAATATCCCGGGCCTGGTCTTCATCTCCAAGCATCCTGAAAGCCACTGAGAATGCAAACGGTGATGTCCTTTCCACAATTTCCCTGAAACTGGAAGGATTCCCCTTCCTGGACTCCTCTATGAGTTTAGTTTCTATCAAAACTTTCCTGGTCCGTTTAACTATAAGACGTAATTTTAACTGTAAGGTAAAAACATAATGGCTGTAAAACATCAAAAAACCAAAAAATGCAAAAAATAATAACATTAAGCACAGGCAAAAGAGCCTGATTATATGATATAACCGGGAGGGTGAGGGAAATAGTAAAGGAAAGCGGCGTCAGGAGAAGGATTGCTTCAACGCTGAAACTCCCTGAGTCAGGACCAGGTTTTAAAGGAATAATGCAATAAGGCCAGGATCTTAATTTCTGGGTCTTGTGACCAGCTTTATATTCTGCATAAGCTTTTCATACCTGACCCTGCTCATTGCCGAGTTGCCGAAAAGCTTTTCAAACCGTTCAGGCGTCAGCGACTGCCACTCCTCAAAGGTCATCCCGGCCAGTTCGTCTGAAATTGCAAATTCAGGAGTTCTGTTTTGTTTTGCATGCTTATTCCACGGACAAACCTCCTGGCATTTATCACAGCCATAGATTCTCAAACCGATTTTTGGAAGTATGTGATCAGGTATAGGGCCCCTGCCTTCAATTGTAAGATTGGCAATGCATTTTCTTGCATCTATTGTCCGGTCATCATTGATAGCACCAGTCGGACATTCATCAATGCATAATCTGCAGCTGACGCAGTGATCCTGCTTGTATGGTTCGTCATACCGGAGTCGGAGATTCTTCAGCACAAGTATCCCGATAAAAAAGAATGATCCCGTTTTTTTGTTGATCACAATTGAGTGCTTCCCCTGCCAGCCCAGTCCTGCTTCCTTAGCCCATGCCTTTTCAAGAATATACCCCGAATCGACAAATATTCTGCCTTCCGTTCCGGGGTTGAGACCTTTTATGAAGGAAAGCAATTCGTTCAGCTTCCGGGAGATAACCTCATGATAATCCCTGCCGTAGGTATATCTTGAAATAACCGGAACACCCGCCTGAGTTTGCTTTATGTCGGAGAAATAGCTTAATCCGGTCACTACCAACGATTGTGCACCGGGAAAAAGGTTGGAAGGATTTATCCGCTTGTCAATGTCCCTGGATAAGTAATTTATTTTGTCATTCATTCCTGCCTCACACCATTTTCGCAGGATTATGCCATTTTCTTCCAGTTTCCTGGATTGTGCAATCCCGCAAAGGTCAAAGCCAAGTTCCTGCGCTTTCTTCTTTATCGAAGCGGAAAGATCATTTACGGTATAATCTTTCATGGATTCGTTTTAAAGAAATCCCAATTCAAGCTTTGCCTCATTGCTCAGCATGGATTTGTCCCAGGGTGGGTTGAACGTAACTTTCACCTCACAGTCTTTAACTCCTTTTGTTCCTGTAACCTTGTATTTTACCTCCTCAACCAGATCGTCGGCCAGCGGACAGTTAGGCGCCGTAAGAGTCATGGTAATGTGCGCCATATGATCATCATCTATGCTGATTTTATAAATAAGACCAAGGTCATATATATTAACCGGGATCTCCGGATCGTACACGCTTTTCAGAACCTGTCCTATCCTTGTCTCTATTTCGAGCTTTTCATCTGGATCCATCTTTTTAAATCATTTAATTGTTTTGATTATACATCAGATTTCAACTTATTCCTCCTTTCCCATTTCTAAGCAGTTATTTCTGATTTATTTCTTTCTACTTTATACTTCTTACTGCTTACTGCTTACTGCTTGCTGCTGATTTCCTTATACGCCATCGCGTACAGCTTTATCTGTTTTACCATTGCCAGAAGGCCGTTCGACCTTGTGGGTGAAAGGTTTTGCCTCAGGCCGATCCTATCGATAAAATAAAGATCAGCGCTTAGGATCTCATCGGGTGTTCTGTCCGAAAGTACCCTGATCAGCAAAGCTACAATGCCTTTAGTTATTATTGCGTCGCTGTCGGCCGTAAACCGGATCTTATTTTTGTCAAATTCAGGGTGAAGCCATACTTTCGACTGGCAGCCTTCAATCAGGAAATCATTCGTCTTGAATTTCGGTTCAATTTCCGGAAGGCTCCTTCCAAAGTCGATCAGAAGACTGTATTTATCCATCCAGTCTTCAAATATTGAAAACTCCTCAATAATACTCTCCTGGGCTTCATTAAGTGTCATAATATTATTCATGAAAACATTTCCATCACTTTTTCAATGCCCTTACAGAGAGCATCTATCTCTTCCCTGGTATTGTAGAAGCACATTGATATCCTGACCGTCCCCTCAACTCCGAACCTGTCCATAACAGGCTGGGCGCAATGGGTTCCCGTACGGACTGCAATACCTAGCTTGTCAAGAATCATGCCCGTGTCGTACTGATGGATGTCCTTTAAAAGGAATGAAATAACTGAAATCTTATTTTCAGAGGTGCCAAATATTCTGAGCTTTTTTATTGCAGATAGTTTTTCAGTTGCATAATCGAGCAGCATTTTCTCTCGTCTGAAAATATCTTCCCGTCCGAGTTCCGCAACATAGTCAAGAGCCCTGCCCATTCCTATGGCTCCCGCATAATTCATGGTACCCGCTTCGAACTTGAAAGGAAGCTGGTTATAGGTTGTTTTTTCGAAAGTCACTTTTTCGACCATATCGCCTCCCCCCTGCCACGGAGGAAGTTCTTCAAGCCATTTTTCCTTACCGTAAAGTACTCCGATGCCAGTCGGTCCGTATATCTTATGTCCTGAAAAAGCATAAAAATCGCAGTCGAGATCAAGCATATCGACAAATCCGTGCTGAATTCCCTGAGCACCGTCAACAAGAACAGGTATGTTCATTGAGTGGGCCGGTTCAATTATTTTCTTAAGCGGAATAATTGTTCCGAGTGCATTGGAGGCCTGCGTGACTGCAACAATTCTGGTTTTGGACGAAAGAAGCTTCAGGTACTCATCAAGAATAAGCTCTCCTTTTTCGTTGATGGGAATCACTTTCAGTATTGCCCCTTTCCTTTCACACATCATCTGCCATGGAACAATGTTTGAATGATGTTCAAGCTGGCTTACTATCACTTCGTCTCCGGATTTTACATACCTCTCCCCGAATGAAAAAGCAATACTGTTTATGGATGCTGTTGTGCCGGAAGTGAACACTATCTCTTCCTTCCTGGCGGCGTTTATGAATGATCTGACCTTTTCCCTTGCACTTTCATAAGCTTCGGAAGTCAGGTCGCTCATCCTGTGAACGCCTCTGTGAACATTGCCATTGTAGCTGGAATACACATCCACAACGGTATCAAGAACGCACCTGGGTTTTTGGGTTGTGGCACTGTTGTCGAAGTAGACGAGCGGTTTGTTGTAAACCAGCTTTGCCAGTATCGGAAAATCGGCTCTTATTTTTTCAATATCCTTCATTGCTGTACCAGATAATCACATTTGACCATACAGCTGGCGCATCTCGAAAGTTCACCTCTAAGCCTCTGCATTACAAGGTTGTCCATCCTTTCCTGCAGAGGAACAACCTTAATATTCTGTATCACCTCGTGCGCAAATCCAAACATAAGCATCAGACGAGCCTCACGTTTGTTAATGCCCCTGGACTGCATATAGAACAGTGCTTCTTCGTCAAGCTGGCCAACGGTTGCCCCATGACTGCACTTTACATCGTTTGCATATATTTCGAGTTGGGGCTTTGTATCCATTCTTGCATCATCGGTCAGAAGGATGCTGTTGTTTTTCTGATAGGCATCCGTCCCCTGCGCCCCGGGAGCAACAAAGATCCGGCCATTGAAAGCTCCTGTCGCCATATCATCAAGCACGCCTTTGAACAGCTGGTTGCTTTTGCAGTCCGGATAAGCATGCTCCACATTCACAAAATTATCAATATGCTGCCACTTGTCGGAAAGATAAAGTCCGTACGAGTTGCATTCCGCTCCCTCTCCTCCGAGATAATGCCAGGTGCTGTTCCGGACAAGCCCTCCATGGAGGGTTATATTGTTTGAAGATGCATAGCTGTTCCTTTCCTGATGAATAAACGTATGGTTGATCTTGCATGCATTGTTATGTTCGTTCTGCACCCTGATAATATCAAAATGAGCATTTTCCCCCACATATACTTCAGTAACAGCATTGGTAAGAAATTTCCGGGGAGAAAGGGTATGGTCGCATATTATAATAGTAAATTCGGCGTCAGGCTCAATAATAATGAGATTTCTATGCTGGTTGAACACATCTTCAGCTGATTCGATTAAATTAACAACCTGGACCGGCTTTTTAAGTACAACTCCCTTCGGCACATAAACAAAAACCCCGTCTGAAGCCATTGCGGTATTAAGTGGCACGAGTCCGTCAGAAACGTCTTTTGCATATTTGGAATAGTGTCTTTCAACAATTTCCGGAAACTTTCTTGAAGCCTCGTTCAGGCTGCCTACCCATATTCCTCCGGGAAGCTTGTTGATTTTACCGTTTATCGTCGGATAAAATCCGTTCAGAAAAACAAGGCCATGAGCATCGAGATCGGTGATGTCACATCTGAATTCTTCCGCCTTCCTGAAATCAGATTCATCAGGGATGAAATAGCTTTTATAATCATGATTGAAGAAGGCGTCAAGATTTGTGTATTTATAGGATTCGTCCTTCTTTGTCGGAATGCCAAGCTGGCTGAATCTCGTCATCTCCTTCTCCCTGAAAGAATTTATGAATGGGGATGATTCTGACTCAATCTTCTTTCTGTTATCGGCAAATAGCTGAAGGTATTTCTCTGTTATCCCGTTCATCTCAGTCCTGGGTGTTATTCTCCTGTTTAATCCAGTCGTATCCCTTTTCCTCAAGTTCCATGGCAAGTTCTTTACCTGCTGTTTTCACGATCCGTCCATCATAGAGCACATGAACGACATCAGGCACTATAAAATCGAGCAACCGCTGGTAGTGGGTAATTATTATGTAAGAGCTATCCGGCCGCTTCAGTTTATTGACACCGTTCGCAACAATACGAAGGGCATCAATATCGAGGCCCGAATCAGTTTCATCAAGGATCGCAAGCTTCGGGTCAAGCATTGCCATCTGGAAAATCTCATTTTTCTTTTTCTCTCCGCCTGAAAATCCTTCATTAACTGACCTGTTTGCCAGCTTTGAGTCGATCTCGACAAGTTCTTTCTTCTCACGCATCAGTTTAAGGAAGTCAGATGCCGAAAGCGGTTCAAGCCCTTTAAACTTACGGTGCTCGTTTACCGCCGTTTTCATGAAATTGACCATACTTACGCCAGGAATTTCAATTGGGTACTGGAATCCGAGGAATATCCCCTCTTTTGAGCGCTCTTCCGGTGACATTTCAAGAAGGTTTTTTCCGAAATATTCAACAGTTCCTTCAGTAACCTCAACCAGGCTCCGGCCCGCCAGCACTGCCGCAAGAGTACTTTTGCCGGATCCGTTCGGTCCCATTATTGCATGAACCTCGCCCGATTTAATCTCCAGATTTATTCCTTTAAGAATGGTCTTACCGTCAATTGCAGCTTTTAAATTTTTAATAATAAGCATAAAAAATATTGAATTGTGATGAAAATTAACCAACGCTTCCTTCCAGGCTGATCTGAAGCAATTTCTGGGCTTCAACAGCAAATTCCATGGGAAGCTTGTTCAGAACCTCTCTTGCATAACCATTAACTATCAACCCCACAGCATCTTCTGTCGATATTCCTCTCTG
Source organism: uncultured Bacteroidales bacterium (assembly GCA_963789985.1). GTDB lineage: Bacteria > Bacteroidota > Bacteroidia > Bacteroidales > VadinHA17 > LD21. Next base: position 37,573 of record CAWBNA010000022.1, read on the forward strand.
GTTACAGTAAAAAATCTGATCTTCTCCTATTTTTGAAGTTGTGGCTTCATGTTCTACTATTGCAGTCTGATTGTCAACCTCAATATAAGGGAAAGTGTGTGCCCCGCATTTATCGCCGAGAAGAAGGGAGTCGCACTGCGAGAAATTCCTCGCATTCGCTGCATTCCTTACTACCCTTACAAGCCCGCGGTAGCTGTTCTGTCCGTAGCCTGCCGAAATGCCCTTTGAAACGATTGTGCTTTTCGTGTTTCTGCCAATATGAATCATCTTCGTTCCGGTATCTGCCTGCTGGTGATTATTTGTTACGGCCACAGAGTAAAATTCACCTGTGGCATTATCGCCGCGAAGTATACATGAAGGATATTTCCATGTGACAGCTGACCCTGTTTCAACCTGGGTCCAGGATACTTTTGAGTTTTCACCCCTGCACAAGGCCCTTTTTGTCACGAAGTTGAATATTCCCCCGATACCGTTTTTGTCGCCCGGGTACCAGTTCTGAACCGTTGAATATTTCACTTCCGCATTGTTTTCGATGATTATTTCAACAATCGCTGCATGGAGCTGATTCTCATCCCTCATTGGTGCAGTACATCCTTCGAGGTAACTGACATATGCTTCTTCATCAGCAATAAGAAGGGTTCTTTCAAACTGACCTGTCTGTGCGGAATTAATCCTGAAATAGGTCGATAGTTCCATCGGACACCTCACTCCCTTTGGAATATAGCAGAACGATCCGTCGCTGAAGACAGCCGAATTAAGCGATGCAAAGAAATTATCAGTGTATGGAACAACAGTTCCCATATATCTTCTGACGAGTTCGGGATACTCCCTGACTGCCTCGCTGAATGAACAGAAAACAATTCCCAGTTCAGCAAGAGTCTCCCTGAATGTGGTTTTCACCGATACGCTGTCCATGACTGCATCAACTGCAAATCCGGAAATATGTTTCTGTTCTTCAAGCGGAATGCCGAGCTTGTCAAATGTTTTCTTAAGCTCAGGATCAATATCACCTTTGTTTTCGGGTGATACTTTTTGTCTTGGGGCAGCATAGTAGATTATATCCTGGTAATTTATCAGAGGTATCTTCAGGTTCGCCCAGCCTGGCATTTTAAGCGTCAGCCAGTGCCTGAACGACTTCAGCCTGAATTCCAGGAGCCAATCAGGTTCATTTTTCTTTGATGATATCAGGCGTATAATATCTTCATTCAGTCCTTTCGGAATCTTATCTGTATCAATTTTTGTATAAAAACCGTACTTGTATTCTCCTGAAGTAACATCATTTATTATTCTATCATCATCTTTTTCCATGCAAATCAGTTATCCTGTTCAATTTAACAAGCTGAAAAGGCTTTTGTTATGATCTTAATTATATTTAATCTAAATAAACATGCAAAATTATTAAAATTCTGCGAAATCATTGCTCTTTCATTTTGAAATTTGCAGGCGCTTTCTGACGGGCAAATACAGAAAATCCAAATACTTTTTGAAAGGTTATGTTTCCCAAATTATTCATAAATTGCGCGCTTACTTAAAAAAGTAATATGTTTTTGTCTTAAGAAATCTCATTCATGTACAATCCGATTACTTCATTTTTGACGAAAAACGGGAAAAGGTTGCTTATGATGGCAATCGTTTTGCTTTCGCCTCTTTGCATCTTTGCCTCGGGAGGCCAGGCTCCTGCAATAGCTCATATCAGGATAGAGTTTATTATTTTCGGACTTATCCTTGCGGGAGTTGCAGTATTTCATAAGCAAACTTTCTGGGTCGCAGTAATAGGGCTGACAATACTTCTCACATTCAAGTTGTTATTTGTTCCCGGGTTTAACCTGTACCATCACTTCTTTGGCTCTGTGCCCATGCTCGATCAGCTGACGAATAAAAACCTCCGGCAGGGGGAGTGGGGTATTATACTTAATCTGCTGGGATTGTTACTTGGGTTTTCCTTATTGTCAAAAATATTTGAAGAATCAGGTATTCCTAATATTCTTCCGAATTATCTTCCCGGGGACTGGAAAGGCCCGTTTATTCTTCTGGTTTTTGTGATGGTTATTTCGTCGTTTCTCGACAATATAGCTGCGGCGCTTATCGGAGGAACAATAGCCATTGTGGTTTTTAAAAATAAGGTACATATAGGGTACATTGCAGCTATTGTTGCAGCAAGCAATGCCGGAGGAAGTGGCAGCGTAGTGGGCGACACAACAACCACTATGATGTGGATAGACGGCGTAAGCGCCCTTAATGTCCTTCATGGATTTGTAGCAGCAGGAGTAGCCATCCTATTCTTCGGTTGGTTTGCTTCACACCAGCAGAATAAATATCAGCCTATTCAAAAGGGCAAAATAATTGATGCCAGGGTTGACTGGATCAAATTAATGATTGTTGCACTTATGCTTATAGGGGCTATTATTTCAAATTTCTTATACGACATGCCCGCTTTGGGTGTCTGGGTGGCAATTTTAATCGGAGCTTTTCTGAGACCTGTTCCGTGGAAAGAGATTCCAGGAGCTTTAAAGGGAACTGTTTTTTTGTTGTGCCTTGTATTTTGCGCTTCTCTTATGCCTGTTGAAGATCTTCCGAATGCGTCGTGGGTTACTGCTTTCGGACTGGGATTTTTATCATCTGTGTTTGACAATATTCCACTAACTAAACTTTGCCTCGATCAGGGCCACTACGACTGGGGTATGCTGGCATACAGTGTCGGATTCGGAGGATCGATGATCTGGTTCGGTTCATCTGCAGGAGTGGCAATAACGAACAAGTTTCCCGAAGCAAGGAATGTTGTCTTATGGGTTAAAAAAGGATGGCACATTACCGTTGCTTATATACTTGGCTTCTTTGCCCTGTATTTCATGCTTGGGTGGGAGCCTGCTGATAATAAAGAACATAAAATCTATAACTGCCCCGTGCCCGGTTGTCCTATGGCTGGAAAAAACAAACCGGGTACCGGTCATGGAACAATAGGTTATTTCAAAATCCCAAAATAGAGCGAATAATAAGGTTTGTCATTACCGGGACGTTGATCAGACAGAATTACCGGTCTGACAAATACAGCTGCAGTTTTTCAGAAAATCTTATCTTTATTGCAGTTAAAAATATTTCAGTTATGAAAAAGCTGATTTTTATTTCAATTCTGACCGCACTTTTGGTTTATAATCTTTCAGCTGAAAATGAGAAAGATATAAAAGCAGCTATCAAACATGTGACAGTCTATCCCGACAGGGCCCAGATCCTTCATGAGACAACGGTTGATCTGGCCGCCGGCATAACGGTTCTGAAACTTGGAGGTTTGTCTCCTTATATAGATTCTCAGAGCATACAGGTAAAGGGTTATGGAGACTTTATTATCCTTTCCGTTAACCAGCAAAACAACTATCTCCGGAATCTTGAAGATCTTCCTGAAGTTAAAAGCATAAGGAGCCAGATTGAGACCCTGCAGCAAAAAGTGGAAGATGAAAAGGCCGCCCTTGACGTACTCAAGGAAAAAGAAGCTTTCCTGGTTGCAAACAGGGCAGTCCTCGTAAAGGAAAGCACCTTCTCTCTTGAGCAGCTGAAGAGCCTGATGGACCTTTATACAACCAATATGGACCAGGTTACAACCGCGACACTTAAGAAAAACAGGCTCATTAAAGATTATGAAAAACAAATTGCCGCACTTCAACAGCAGATCTCTGACAAATTCGGAAAGAAGGAGCTCCCTTCAGGTGAAATTTCAGTTATGGTCAGCGCCGAAAAACCTGTTGCAGGAACACTGGCATTCAGTTACGTTGTTACAAATGCAGGATGGTACCCGTCTTACGATATCAGGGTTGATGATATAACAAAGCCTGTCACTATTTATTACAAGGCTAATGTATTTCAGACCACCGGCGTGAACTGGAAGGATGTAAAACTCAGTTTCTCCAATGCAACTCCGTGGGTTGCAGGTAATGTTCCCGTTTTGAATCCGTGGTTCATTGATTATTATACTCCAAAGCGGCCGGTCCGCTTAGAGGGAGCTGTCCCAGGTGTTAAACGCGTCAGGGCTCCTGAGATGGCTGAATCTGTCGTTACTGACAATGCACCGGCGATGAAATCAGCTGAGGCAGCACCGGTCGAAGTCGAAAAGAACGTTGGAGAGACAACTGTCTCTTTCGACATTTCAACACCATATTCAATCTCATCGGACGGCAAAGTTCAGATTATTGAGATTCAGCGCAGTACCACTGCGGCCGAGTACAAATACGTCACAATACCCAAGCTGTCGCCCCTTGCTTACCTTACCGGAAACATCACCGACTGGGCCAAGCAGAGCCTTATCAGCGGGGAAGCAACACTTTATTTTGAAAACACCTTCGTGGGCAAGTCATACCTTAATGTTAACCAGTTAACTGATACCATGACAATCTCCCTCGGAACCGATAACAGTATACTTGTCAGGAGGGAAAAACGACAGGATTTTACATCCAGGAAGGTAATAGGTTCAAATAAAACAGAGACATATTCATTCCTTATTACTGTCCGAAATAACAAGTCAACTCCAATAAAAATAGCTGTAAATGATCAGATACCCATATCGTCAAACAGCGGCATTGAAGTTGATGCAGTTGATCTGACAGGAGGAAAATACAATTCAGCTACGGGAGAAGTCAGTTGGGATCTCGGCATTAGACCTGGTGAAACGAAACAGCTGATAATGACATATTCGGTGAAATATCCAAAAGACAAAACAATCGTACTCGAATAAAAACATTCTGAATGAAAATAATTGGTAATCTCATTTGGCTGATCTTTGGCGGGATCATAATAGTTGTTGAATATTTCATTGGCAGCATAATCCTAATGGTAACAATCATAGGAATACCGTTCGGTCTTCAGACGCTTAAAATGTCATCTCTTTCTTTATGGCCTTTTGGCCGCACAAGCAGGGTAAAAGAAAGGGCCTCGGGATGCCTTTATATATTTATGAATGTCCTCTGGCTTCTCTGCGGAGGTATCTGGATCGCAGTCACACACGCATTCTTTGGAGTGCTGCTGTGTATTACAATAATAGGGATCCCATTCGGAAGACAGCATTTCAAGCTTACCGAGGTGGCGCTGAATCCGTTTGGAAGAGATATTGAAAGAATATGAGAAGAAAGGAGAAAGGGAGAATGGGAGAAGGGGGGAAAAGGAGAAAGGGAGAAGAGGAGATTAATGGAATAATATTTCAATATGAATGAATCGGGGAAGAAAAGCACTCCTATCAGCAGCTTCGGAAAATTCGGCCTCATAGACCATCTGACAGGGAATGCTGTGCCAGGAAATAAAAGTACTGTTTCAGGTGTTGGAAATGATTCTTCCGTTATAGATTCGGGAAAGAACCTGACCCTTGTTTCAACTGACCTTTTGCTTGAAGGCATTCACTTTAACCTTGTCTACACTCCTCTTAAACATCTTGGTTATAAGGCTGTTATAAGGGCAATATCAGATATTTATGCCATGAACGGCATTCCCGGTCAGATGCTGGCAGGGCTGGGAATAAGCTCCAGATTTTCCGTTGAACAAGTAGATGAGCTTTATGAAGGAATTTATCTTGCCGGTAAAAAATACAATGTCGACCTTGCCGGCGGAGATATTACAAGCTCACTTACGGGACTTACCATTAGTATGACAGCCATTGGGGTAGCTGAAAAGAAGTATCTCGTTAAAAGGAACGGAGGCAGGCCGAACGACCTGATTTGTGTTACAGGTAATTTCGGAGCTTCATTTATGGGGCTGCAGGTTCTTGAAAGGGAAAGGAAGCTTTTCGACAAGGAGGGAACCGTAAACCCGGATTTAGCAGGTTATGAATATGTCATTGAACGACAGCTCAAACCGGAGTTCCCTGCGGAAATTAATGAAAAACTCAGAGAAATTGAAGTAATCCCATCGTCAATGATTGATGTTTCTGATGGCCTTGCGTCTGATCTTTTGCATATCTGCAGGGATTCAGTTACAGGCTGCCGTATTTATTTCGACAGGATACCAATTGATGCTGAAACCAGAAAGGTAGCTGATGAATTCAATATAGACCCCGTTACACCGGCGCTTAACGGCGGAGAGGATTATGAACTGCTTTTTACTGTCGGCCTGGCTGATTTTGAAAAGATTAAAAGTATTGATACAATCAGAATAATCGGTCATCTGACCGACCCTGACAAAGGTTATTACCTTGTAAATGAAGCCGGAAGTGAAATTGAGCTGAAGGCCCAGGGCTGGGAGAAAGCCTGAAAATTAATTTCTATTTGGGACCCCTTATAATACCTCTCTCAGATTTCCTTATAAAATCAAGAATATAATCTCTGTCGGCTGAGGGAGCAAACCTGTTTTCAATATAATCTAGCGCTTGCGAGGTGTTCATGCCGTTCTGGTATATTACCCTGTAGATATTATGGATCTCGTTTATTCTTTCCGTCTCAAAACCACGCCTTGTAAGTCCGACGGTATTCAGTCCAAGATAACAGAGCGGGTCCCTGTCGGCTTTTATAAAGGGAGGCACGTCTGTCCGCACCTTTGATCCTCCACCTATTATTACGTGTCCGCCGATGCGTGTGAACTGATGAACAAGTGTCCCCGCGCTGATAATTGCCCAATCGTCGACCCTGACTTCGCCGGCAAGGCCTGTATTGTTTCCCAGTATTATATTGTCGCCCAGGCAGCAGTCGTGTCCAACATGTGCATAAGCCATTATCAGACAATTATTTCCGACAATAGTCTTTCCGGCAGCTGCAGTACCGCGGTTAACGGTGGTACATTCCCTTAAAGTTGTGTTGTCACCGATTTCGGCAGTTGTTTCTTCTCCCCTGAATTTCATATCCTGTGGAATTCCCGAAACAACCGCAGATGGAAATATCCTGCAATTATTTCCTATTCTGGCTCCGTCAAGGATTGTTGAATTGGGTCCGATCCAGGTTCCTCCTCCGATTTTTACGTTCCCTGCGATATATGCAAATGGTTCAATTGTCACATTTTCAGCCAGAACGGCATCAGGATGAACGTAAGCTAAATTAGAAATCATTTAATTATTCTTTGTTTTTAATAACCTGAGCTACCAATTCTCCTTCCACTACAAGGTGATTCCCGACAAATGCCTGTCCGTACATTCCTACAATTCCTCTCCTCATCGGTTCGATAAGTTCCATCTTCAGGATTACTGTATCTCCTGGTATAACCTTATGCCTGAATTTAATTTTGTCTATCTTAACGAAATATGTTGAATATTTTTCAGGATCTTCAACTCCGTTGAGTACCAGTATTCCTCCGGCCTGGGCAAGCGCTTCGACGAGGAGAACACCAGGCATAACGGGTTCATCAGGGAAATGACCCTGAAAATATGGTTCATCATATGTTACATTCTTAATGCCGACCACAGTTGTTTCGTCGAGTGAAAGTATCTTATCAACCATCAGGAATGGATGCCTGTGTGGAAGCCTCTTTTTGATATCTTCAATTGTGTAAAAAGGTGGTAACGAAGGATCATAGACAGGGATATTGAGTTTTGAATGAGCCTTTTTAATTTCCTGCCGGATTAGTTTGGCCAGACGCGTGTTCGCGGCATGCCCCGGCCTGGTTGCAACAACCTTCCCTTTTATTGGCTGACCCACAAGGGCAAGGTCGCCCATGATATCCAAAAGCTTATGACGGGCTGGTTCATTCGGATATCTCAGCTCCGTATTATTCAATATGCCGGCGGTGTGTTTTGTTATTCCGGGTCTGTCGAACATTCTGGCAATACGGTCAATCTCCTCCTGTTCAACCTCCTTCTCAAGAATAACCACTGCATTATCAAGGTCGCCGCCTTTTATAAGACCGATTCTGTGAAGCGGCTCAAGCTCATGAAAAAATACGAATGTCCTGCTTTTGGCTATCTCCTCTTCAAAATCATCAATTGAGTCCAGGATCGCATACTGATTACCAAGAATTTTTGAATTATAATCAATAAGCACATTTATGCTCAGATGATCATCAGGATAAATGATAAGATCAACGCCGTGCTCTTCATCGGAGTATACTATCTTCTGCTTTACGACAAAATAGTTCCTGTCTTCCTTCTGTTCGGTAAATCCAGCTGATTTAATTGCTTCAGTGAAGTTCCAGGCTGCACCACCCATTATTGGAGCTTCCGGTCCGTCAAGATCAATTATGGCATTATCCACCCTCATACCGTGCAATGCGGCAATGACATGCTCGATTGTCGAAACTGTTGCGCCATTCTGAACAAGTGTCGTTCCCCGTGAAGTATCTGTAACATTTTCTGCAATTGCGTCTATCATTGGCTTCCCCGGAAGATCAATCCTGCAGAATTTATATCCGTGATTGGCCGGAGCCGGCCTGAAGGTTATATTGACATTTATTCCTGTATGCAGACCTTTTCCGCTCAGACTTACTGCCTTTGCAAGCGTTCTTTGTTTCTCACTCATGGTCCTTTAAAATAGATTCTCAGATTTATGGTACAAAAAAATCAAAAAAAACCGAACAATACAATAATTTTATTCCACCAAAATATATGTCAACAACCATTGTCAGGCCGATTATTTTTTTTCAGCTCTTCAACCTGCTTTTCAAGTTCACTTAACTTCCTGCTCATATCAGGCAAATGCTTGAAAACTACTGATGATCTCATAAAATCCCTGTGATCGATTGCCGGATATCCGAGCAGCATGGAGTTTTCCTTTTTAACATCCCCGTGGATTCCTGACTGAGCTCCTATTAAAGTTCCATCGGCAATCTTCAGGTGACCGGCAATTCCAACCTGCCCGGCAAACATGCAGTTCTTTCCTACTTTTGCCGAGCCTGCTATGCCTGTCTGCGCGGCAATAACAGTATTTTCACCTATTTCAACATTGTGTCCGACCTGAATAAGATTATCCAGTTTCACACCTTTTCTTATTATGGTTGAGCCCATTGTGGCCCTGTCGATAGCAACATTTGCTCCGATCTCGACATTATCCTCTATAACCACGTTCCCGAGTTGCGGTATTTTCATGAACTCACTTTCCGACTGCGGAGCAAAACCGAATCCGTCACTTCCGATAACCGTACCTGCATGAATGACGCAATTATCTCCTATGATGCAATCGTGGTAGATTTTGACTCCGGGGTTCAGTGTGCAGTTTTTGCCGATCTTTGTGTTATCTCCTATATAAACATGGGGATAAATGGAACAACCGTCACCCAGATTGCAATTTTCACCTATATATGCGTAAGCTCCGATGTATTCAACAGAACCTATTTCCGAGGTTGGCTCGATAATGGCGGTCGGATGAATACCTTTTTTGCGGGGCCTTGCCTGATCAACAAGCCTGAGCAGGGAAGCAAATGCCTCATACGCATCATCGACCCTTATAAGCGTCGGTGTCACCTTTTCAGCCGCAATAAAGTTCTTGTTGACAAGAACAATTGATGATTTGGTCGAATACAGGTAATGTTCATACCTGGGATTTGCAAGAAAAGAAAGCGCTCCCTCATGCCCTTCTTCTATCTTCGCAATTGTGCTTACAATTGTCTCAGGATTTCCTTCAATTTCACCTTTTAGAAACCCTGCTATTGTTGCGGCGCTGAATTCCATGTTTACTGATTTTTATTGTCTGCATTCCTTAGGATAGCAGAGATAGTATTTTATAATTCTTTCTGAAAATAATCTGTGGTCGAACATGTCAGAAACGCTTGAAATATCTGACATGGTGCCGTTTTTGCGCAAAATCCTCACTTCCGGAGCATCAGGCGTATAAGTAAGATTTGAAACAGTATTTGTATAGACATAGTAACCGGTCATATCCCTGCCGATATTTAAAAGTTCCGATGTTCTGTCCTTCAGTTTTTCAACCCGTTCTCCCGGGAACCGTTCATTCTGCAGTTCAATTGCAAGGAGATCCCTGGCCATCAACCTTTTGGAAAGATCCGAAAGGACCATGTCCGAATTATCGCTCCAGTACTTTATCGAAGCAAGAACATCGTTATCGTCAAGACGGGTAAAATTAAAGGCTATAAGTCCCGGAGTAAAGAGCCCGTCTTTGAAAAGGTCATCGGGTCCTATATTGTTGTAAAGAAAGAACTTCATGGCAGGTGTTGCAAAAAGGTCCTTGCCTGACAAAGTCAGCTCTTTCGCGTATTTCAGTATATTTACCAGCAGGCTTTCAGCAGAGAGTACAGTTTTATGCATGTAAACCTGCCAGTACATAAGCCTTCGTGCAATAAGAAAGTTTTCAATGGAATAGATCCCCTTTTCATCAACTACCAGGCTGTCGTTTACCACATTAAGCATCAGGATAATCCTGTCTGAGCCTACCGATCCTTCAATAACACCTGTAAAGAAAGAGTCCCTTCCCAGGTAATCAAGCCTGTCCATATCGAGCTGGCCGGAGATAAGCTCATGGAAAAATTTCCTGCCGTATGTACCGGTGAAGATATCAATTGCCAGGTCAAGCCTCCCTCCGAAAGTCTCATTCAGTTTTCTCATAAGAAGAAGCGAGATATCCTCATGGGTTATTCCCCTTATAATGGAACTTTCGAGTGCATGGGAAAAAGGTCCGTGACCGATATCATGAAGAAGGATGGCAACCATTACGGCTTCCTCTTCTTCTGAAGATATTCTGACACCCTTGCTTTTCAGACTTTTCAAGGCATTTTCCATCAGGTAAAGTGCTCCCAGACAATGTTGGAACCTGCTGTGGGTTGCCCCTGGGTAAACAAAGCTTGTAAGGCCGAGCTGCTTTATGTTCCTTAGCCTCTGGAACCAGGGGTGATCAATAATATCATAAACAAGATCGCCCGGGATATTTACAAATCCATAGACCGGGTCGTTGATTATTTTTCTTTTATTTGTCTTATAGCCCAACCGGGAATACATTAGTTTACAAAATTAGGAATTTGTTTTGATTGAAACAGAGGTATGATACTGATTTAAGGCTGAAGATGCGTTTAAATATGCTTTCGGATTTAGTTGGCATAAATGTATCCAACCTGTCGATTTTAAAAACAGGCAAGGCAAAAGCAATTAAACTGTCGACTCTTGATGCGATCTGCAATGTACTTAACTGTCAGCCGGGGAATATACTGGAGTATCGGAAGGCAAAGGATTCCGTAAAAAGTCAATAAGAAAATTCTTCCCGCAGAACACGCAGATTAAAACTCTCATATTATTGTCTGACAGGCAGTAAATTAAAACTTTTACCAGTAATAAATCCGTTGGACTTAGACCTTTTTAAGAACTTTGTATAAATCCTGAATTTCATTTGAAAGCTCACTCAGCAGGCGATTATTCTGATCCGTAAAACGCGCTGTCACGTACTGAGCATAAAGTACCATATTATCTTCGACATTTTTTACTCCGGTATCTTTTAAAAAATCACCTCTCAATTCACTAAACCTGTTACGACTACTAATCAATGCCATAGTTTTATATCATTAAGTTATTAATTGTGTTTCTTTGTTACATGTTGCTTCAAATCAGGTCAAAATTATACTTTTTATCTCTTATGAACCAGTATTATTAACCGATTTCCGGTCAAAGATCGGCTGGAGCCTTTAATATTGCCGCCAATTTATTTACACAAAATTCTTAACACTTCCAATACATTCGAACAAGGTTAGAAAACATAGCGTGACAATAATATATATGATGAATATATTCATTATCTTATAATTAATAACAGAATGTTATTAGTGTCATCCTCTTTTTTATTGAAATTTTTTGAATCCAACATATAAACACTATGCATTTTATCAATACATATTATACTTCATTCAAACCAAAACCAGCAAATGAACTGCAATTTATAATTAGAATTGATTACTATTATGATTAATTTTCTACCTGGTATAAATGGAAAGAACTAAAAAATGTCATTCATGGAAAACATTAGGATTAAAAAGCAAACTGCTATAGCAGAAAGCCAACCGACTTTCTGATCTCCGCGACTGGTTGTTGACAATGCTAATGAACGGGCAGGTAAAAGTTGGCGAAGCAACAGATCAAATAACAAACATGGTTGCTGAACCTAAGGAGAGATAAAAAAAGAGATAAAAAAGAAATGTTAGAAAAATACAATTGTGTCCGGCAATAAAAAGAGATTCTTCGCTTCACTTCGTTCCGCTCAGAATATCATTTTTAAGTCAAATATTTTCTATTTAATAATAAAGAAATTAATTTATATGTCAATTATTTTTGATAATTAACTTATAAGTGAATATATTTGCAAAATTAGAACGTTTAACCGATTTCCAATTTAAGAAGGTCCGTTATTTTTCCATTCGTTTTAAGGAAAAAGAAGTCTGTGAATTCTTAGATTTTCTGAACCGCATGGAAGATATAGGCGAAGTGGCTGAAGATCTTTCAAACCTGTTGGTCTGGATAGAAGAAATTGGCGAACGGTATGGGGCAATTAAAAATCGTTTTTTCCGAAATGAATCTATCATTGCAGATGTGCAGGCATTGCCCCCATCAAAGAAACAGATGGAGGTAAATGAAATACCGGTAGAGGACTTGCGAGTGTATTGTATGGTTTTAAATGAAAATGTTGTATTCCTTTTTAATGGCGGGATAAAAACGACAGATAATGCAAAAGAGTGCCCAAAAGTTGGCCCGTACATAAAACAAGCCAATCAGATAGTTAGAAAAATCGATGAATGTCTGAAAAACAAAGATATTTCATGGAATAAAGATCGTTCAGATATAGAATTTGATGAAGAGCTTGAAATTGAATTATGAGCAAAAATAAATCGAAAATAGTTGAACGGTTAAAGGCAAAAATATTACCTGAAAACCGGATATTTGTGAAGAAAAATCTGGAGATCTCAGAGCAGGTAGCTGCATTGCTAAAAGAGAAAAACTGGTCACAAAAAGAGTTGGCCGGCAGGTTGGGGAAATCAGAAAGCGAAGTGAGCAAATTACTTTCAGGGCTACATAACCTGACCCTTAAAAGCATTTCTAAACTGGAGGCTGAATTAGGTAGTGATATCATTGTAACCCCACTCGAAGCCTGTAAAAAGTATAAGACCACTGAATATGTCACTTTTAAGGTGTATGTCCCTGCCATGGTACCCGTTGATGAATTTTCTGCTAAGTATGTTGAAGAAAGCAATTTTGAGTATAAGAAAACGTACCAAAAATTGATTATATGAGCACCATTCATCCTGAATTAATTACAATCCTGTCGGTAAGGATTTTTAAATCAAATATCAGTACTACAGATGAGTACATGAATAATCCCATTAAGGCTGCCGGTGTAGAAATAAAAGTTGTACAAAACACGGCATTTAACATCGAAAAGAAAAATATCCGTATCAGGTTGAATATTGAACTTGAAGCCAGGAAAAACGAAACAGAGCCGATAGGTTTATCTGGTAATTATGTTTTAGAATTTCATTTTCATGTCGAAGATCTGGATCAATTTATAACCGAAAATGAGGATAGAAAACTAATAGACAGTAAACTTGGAGGAACGTTAAGTGGAATAGTCTATTCTACGGCGCGCGGAATTATTTATGAACGAACGGCCGCTACCGCTTTTGGAGGAGTAGTCTTACCGGTAATTGATCCAAACATTCTTTTGAAACAAAATTAAAATTAATGATTTAACTATTTTTATTTAGAACCTTTTTTCTATGCGGTCTGCAATTGCTGATATTGATGAATTTGCAGGTTCTGGTGCACAGGTTCATACAGAGCATAGAAAGCTCTCCTCACTACATCGTTTTTTGGATTATAAACCTGCCGTTTTCAGTCAATGCAGTCTTCTTTGAAATTGAAGATCCTCAAAATGGGAACCATCTTTAAAAAGATATTCAGCCTGTTCTTCTTCCTCCAGACTTTTACGTCTCAATCATTACTGTTCCAGCAGGTATCTGTCAGAGATCAGGTTACTGATACAGTCCGATGCCGTGATGCGATTGGACAGAGTTATGCTCTTTACCGGCCGGCACAATATGATAATAAAAAAAGCTGGCCGGTGATACTTATTTTTGATCCTTCGGCAAGGGGAAGAACAGGCGTAAATACCTTCATTGAGGCAGCCAGAAAATATGGATTCATCCTTGCCTGTTCAAACAATTCACGCAACGGACCGCTGGGAGATAACTTCATTGCGGCTGCTGCAATGCTTCAGGATGTTGAAGAACGATTCACTGTAGATAAGAGACGGATCTATGCTGCAGGTTTTTCCGGAGGATCACGTTTTGCAATGGCATTTGCTGTAAAAGAAAAGAGGATCTCCGGTGTTATCGGTTGCGGGGCAGGCCTGCCGAATGACAGGAATTATCTTCCGTCAGAAAATTCCGACTTCTTATATTACGGCTTGGCCGGCAACCGCGATATGAATTATCTTGAAATGCATGATCTGCCTGACTTCTTCAGCAACCAGGCCAGGGTGATATCATATCTCAGGACATTCGCCGGAGGTCATCAATGGCCCGCTTCCGAATTGATCACAGAAGCTGTGGAATGGTTTGTCCTTCAGACAATGAACAGGAAAATAATACCGGCTGATCAAGCTTTTCTTTCATTTATCGAAAACAAAACACAAAACCTGATCAACTCGCAGTTATCTGCCGGAAACCAGACCGATGCAATAATGTACATGAGGTTTGCAGCAAGAGACTTCCGGGGAACTCCTTTTGCCTCCCGGATGACACAGTTGCTAACCGATTCCGAAAAATCGGCTGAATATCAAACGGCAACCCGCAAATGGAATAAAATGGCTTCAACTGAACAGGAGAAAAAAGAAAAATATCTGAATTACCTTAGTGAGATAGTCAATTCAGGTTCATTGCCCGACAGTGCATCAAACTGGTGGAAAAATGAGACCAGAGTGCTTATAAGGCTTCGTGATAAAGGCAGTCCTGATAACAGCCAGATGGCGTCAAGAGTCCTGAATTTCATTTCTATCCTCTGCTCTGAGCAGGGGACATCATATTACAGGAACAGACTTTATGCAGAGGCAGCCTTCCTGTTTGAGATCTGCACATTGTCGGACAGTGGAAACCAGAATAATTATTATAATCTTGCCCGGTCCGTGGCCGGATCAGGTAAATCAAAGGAGTCGGTTAATGCACTTTCTGCAGCCGTGAACCATGGTTTTAATTCACGAAAAACTGTCGAGACTGACCCTATCTTCGGGAAGATCAGGGATGACTCGCGGTATAAAGCCCTGATACTTAAAATGAAATAGAAAGTCTTGCAAAATATCTTGCTGAAATCCGTCACCAATTTTCTGCCTGCACTACCTGCCCTGCCTGATATACCCTGTTACTATCAGGTATTGGGCTGATATAAAGGTCAGCATAACCATTATTTCTGAGCCACTGAAGTGATGCCAGAACTTATCGACAGCAATAGCTGAGTCGGATGGTTATGCGGTCCATTTCTTAAAGCCCGGACCTTTCCGGTGTTTTCCGGATCTTGCAGGGTATGGCCGGAGGCCGGGGCCCTTACGATGTTTCTCAGCAATGAAATCGGGCATCAGCGCCTTGTGAACCTCATATCCGATCAATTTTTCAATACGCTTCATCACTGCTATATCCGCCCTGTTGACGAGTGTTATCGCTACACCTGTAGTTTCAGCCCTGGCGGTACGGCCAACACGATGCACATAATCCTCGGCATCCGACGGGGCATCATAATTTATTACAAGGTTTATATCCTTAATATCGATTCCGCGGCTCAGCACATCGGTAGCCACCAGGACGCGGGTTTTACGTGACTTGAACCTCACCAGCATTGCTTCCCTCTCCTTCTGCTCAAGATCGGATGAGATGCCTTCAACCAGATAATTCGGTGAACGCAGCCCCCGTACGATCTCGCTCACCTTCCTTTTGGTCGAACTGAATATCAAAATGCTGCTGTATTCAGGGTGATCAGCTATAAGACTGTTTATAAGAGGTATCTTCTGATTATCGTCCGTCAAATAAACAGCCTGTACAACACCTTCGGGAGGTTTCGACCTCTCAAGAGAAATTTCCACCGGATTTTTCATAATATGTCTCGACATTGACCGCATCTGAGCCGGTATGGTGGCACTGAACATCAGGGTCTGACGTTTTTTGGGCACATAGGAAATTATGCGCATAATATCGTCGTAAAATCCGATATCGAGCATCCGGTCGGCTTCGTCAAGGACCAGTACCTCGATCTGGCTGAATTTCACATAGCCCTGGTTAAGGTGTGAGATAAGCCTGCCGGGAGTAGCCACAATAATATCGGCCCCCCTTGTAAGTGCGTCTCTTTCCTGGTCCCAGACATTTCCTGTACTGCCACCATAAACAGCCAGCGAAGTAATATTCAATGTGTAAGCCAGTCCCTGAATGTGCTGGTCAATCTGCAGGGCCAGTTCACGCGTCGGGACAAGAATAAGCGTGTGGGTATGGCCGGTGTGTTTTCCTGAAATAAAGCTCATTACAGGTAAAAGGTAGGCAGCCGTCTTTCCGGTGCCGGTCTGGGCGCAGGCAATAAGGTCCCTGCCCGAAAGGATGACAGGAATAGCCTGTTCCTGGATAGGCGTCGGCTCCCTGTAGCCCATGTAGTTTATGGATTCCAGCAATTCGGGACTAAGATCCAAATCATCAAATATCATTTTTATACTGTGTGTGTATTTTTTACTAAAACGGGTAGGTGCCTGCCGCTGCACCGGTTATATATGCATTTAATATCTGACGGTCAAATACGGACTGAAATAGTTGCTTCTTTTGCATTATCATTTTTGGCATATGAAGCAAAAAATCCTGTGAGCATGACTCCAAGAATAAAACAGGTCTGTCTCATTTAACTGTATTTACAAAATGATACCCGGCTGAATGCAAAAACGACTTAAAAGCGCTATATGATCCGTATGCATTAAAAACATGTCTGCTAAAGTTATATAAATTATGCTATCTTTAATTCCACAGAAGAGGTCTGAAATTCATCCAAACGGATTTTCCCTGCTGAAATCAGGACAGTAGTTCCTGTTGCTTTCCATATCCTGGACCCACCCGTTCCTGAAGCCCAGTTTCCCCATTTCATTAACAACATCCTCATATTCATCTTTATACAGGGCCCGCCCGAGATTTGTATGATTTCTTACCAATGGTGTCGGGGTATATTGCGACATCAGCGAAAGATGCACACCGGTTGATATCTCTTCTGCAATCGTTCTGAGCACTTTTTGACTTTCTTCAGCATGACAAGGCAAGACAAGGTGCCTTATCAGCATCCCGCTTTCAGCTCTCCCCTTTTCATCGGTGGTCAGGGCCGATCCTTTCTGATAATACATTTCCTTAATTGCCCTGAAAGCAACTTCAGGATAATCACAGGCATCTGAAAATTCATTTGACAATCCAGCCGAAACATATTTATAATCAGGAAGATATACATCGATAATCCCTTCGAGGGCCCTCAATGTCTCCTTCTTATCATAACTGTTTGAATTATATACTGTTATTGGCTTCAGTCCGCGTTTGTTCAATCCCCTTATCAATGCCGTGACCTGCGGTACAACATGAGACGGAGAAACGAATCCGACTGCCTTTATGCCTTGCGAGAGAATTGCTACGATCGCATCAAGGGCTCCTTCATAGCTGAAAAATCCCCGCCTGCGTTCTCTTCCCGGCCGGCTTATTTCATAATTCTGGCAAAAAAGGCACTTAAGGTTACATCCCGAAAAGAATATGTTGCAAATCCCTTCAGGTCCGCTTATTGAAGGTTCCTCCCCCCTGTGGATACAGATTGATGCTATATTCATTCCTGCATCAGCGCCGCAGTAACCGCTCCCTTCCTCAAACCTGTTCACCCGGCATTGATGGGGACAAAGGGTGCAATCAGATAAAAGTTCAATTTCATCCTTCGTGTATATTTCTTTTATTGTTAATTTATTAACAGTCATTGCACCTGTCGGGTAAAAATAAATAACATGTATTAAAAAGGCAAAATTGACAAAGATTTTGATAACAAAGCAGGCTGGTCAGTATTTTTTACCGCTGTAGACTCTGATATCTACCGAAAATTGAATGTTTTTTGATTGTTGTTTATGTAATTCAGAGAAAACGGGATTTATCTAATATTATTTCTATCTGCCATGATGACTGACTCTTCAATCAGTGATCCGTGTATACGAGAAGTTTACATCACGCTCCTGCAGAGCTTACAATGGTGCGGGCGACCTCTTCCTCCGGTTGCTCCGGAGGCAATAACCTTACTAAACCCATTAAGCCCTGAAAGGGCGGGATAAAAGTGAAAAGGCATTAAATGCATAATTAAAGCTCCTTTATATTCCAGAATGTTTAACTCATCAAAACCAGCAACGAACAATCAATTCTTCCCTGCAAGCAAAATGCAGCCAATGCTAATAATTCCCCCATTTGTTTGTACAATTCTAAAACATTAATTATCTTTGCATCCGAATTGAGGGGCAGTTGATACCTAGGGGACCAGAGTCCCCTATTTTATTATCGGATTTCAAAGTATGACTGACAAGGCAAAAATAGAGAAATCAGTAAAAGAGTTCATAAGCGGAACAGGATTGTTTCTTGTTGTGATAAGGGTAAGCAGCACCAACAAGATAACAGTGCTTGTTGATACAAATGAAGGGATCACAATCGATCAATGTGCTGCGTTACACCGTCATCTCGAAAAGAGTCTCGACCGCAATGCTGAGGATTATGAACTTCAGGTATCCTCACCGGGTCTTGAAATGCCTTTCGGAGTCGTTGAACAGTATTACAAGAATGAAGGAGAAAAAGTTGCAGTCATCACCAATGACGGATCAAAATATACCGGCATACTTAAAAACATAACTCCTGGTGGCTTCGACCTTGAAACTGAAATAAATACCGGTGGGAAAATAAAGGAACCAACAGAAATTTCCTTTAATTTTGACCAGGTAAAATCTACAAAAGCTATTATAACGATAAAATAATTTCAAGAAGAACAGAACACATGGAAAATGTTAATTTAATTGACACCTTTTCGGAATTCAAAGAGCTGAAGAATATTGACCGCCCTACAATGATGAGTGTGCTTGAGGATGTATTCAGGGGAATGCTTATAAAGAGGTACGGTTCAGCCGATAATTTTGACATTATTGTCAATATCGACAAGGGTGATTTTGAAATCTGGAGGAACAGGGTGGTTGTCAAGGATGACGAACTGGTTGATCCCAACACTCAGATCCCGCTTTCAAAGGCAAAAGAGATCGATGAGGATTATGAGGTTGGAGAAGAGGTTTCTGATGAAGTAAAGTTTCTTGATTTTGGCAGAAGAGCTATTTTATCGCTGAGACAAAACCTCACGGCAAGAATTCTCGACCTTGAAAAGAACAATATTTATATAAAGTACAAGGACAGGATCGGTGAAATAGTGACAGGCGAGGTGTACCAGGTCTGGAAAAGGGAAATACTGGTCCTTGACGACGATGGCAATGAGCTGATAATACCAAAAAGTGAGCAGATACCCTCGGATCATTTCCGCAAGGGCGATTCAATTCGTGCCGTTGTCATCAAGGTTGAAATGAGAAACAACACTCCCTTCATAATATTAAGCCGCACATCCCCGGTGTTCCTTGAAAGGCTCTTTGAGCTCGAAGTACCGGAGATTTTCGATGGTCTGATTACAATCAAGAAGATAGTAAGGGTTCCGGGTGAACGTGCAAAGGTTGCAGTTGAATCGTACGACGAAAGGATCGATCCTGTAGGCGCCTGCGTTGGCATGAAAGGTTCCCGTATCCATGGCATTGTACGGGAGCTTCGCAATGAAAATATCGATGTTATAAACTATACAACCAACAACCAGCTTTTCATCCAGAGAGCGCTAAGCCCTGCGAAAATCACTTCAATAAAGATTATTGAAGAGACAAAAAGGGCTGAGATCTACCTTAAGCCTAATGAGGTTTCGCTGGCAATCGGGAAAGGCGGACTTAACATCAAGCTTGCAAGCCAGCTGACGGGTTATGAGATCGACGTTTACAGGGAACCAGGAGGTGAAGATGAGGAAGATGTCAACCTTGAGGAATTCAGCGATGAAATTGAAGATTGGATAATTGATGAATTGAAGGCAATCGGATGCGACACTGCGAGAAGTGTCCTGAACCTTTCAGTAAGCGATCTTGTTAAAAGAACTGATCTTGAAGAAGAGACTGTAAAAGAGGTTGTTAATATATTAAAGGCCGAGTTTGAATAATAACATGTAATTACAAAGAAATCACTTTACGAAACAGCTGGAGTTTTAAGAAAGACAGAGGATTTATTTATGACAGATGACATCAAGGCAACAAGATTAAGCAAGGCAGCCAGTGAGTTCAATGTAGGAATTTCAACAATTGTTGAGTTCCTTCACAGGAAGGGATTTAATCTGGATCCTAACCCGAACACGAAGCTTCCCCATGAAGCATATCTTTTGCTTTTAAAAGAATACAGCGGTGATATCAGTGTAAAAAAGGAATCCGAAAAGCTTATTCTTAAAGATCTCCACAGGAAAAAGGAATCTGTTTCAATAGATGATTTCTCTGAAAAAGGAACCGGCGAAGAGCAGGAAAAGGAGGATGAGATCCTTATCAAGGACACCTATGCCATCAAGAAGGAGGTTGATATCAAGACCGAAATCAGGAAGCCCGATATCAAGCTCGTCGGGAAAATTGACCTTGAAAAGGCAGCCAGGCCAAAAACTGAAAAAGCCGAACCCCTGAAGGAAGCACCGGAAAAGAAACCTGTTAAAGAAACAGTGGCGCAGGAAGTTACAGAAAAGAAAAAAGCTGCTGGCGAAAAAGTCAAGCCTCCCGTAAAAGAGACAGTTGAGGAGGAAAAGATTAAGGCAGGAATTGATATCCATATTGTCGG
The DNA here is from genome assembly GCA_963789985.1 of uncultured Bacteroidales bacterium. Classification (GTDB taxonomy): domain Bacteria; phylum Bacteroidota; class Bacteroidia; order Bacteroidales; family VadinHA17; genus LD21. The sequence continues at coordinate 58,372 of CAWBNA010000022.1, forward strand.
AAATATTCCTCTTGAGAAGATAGGCAAAGAAGGGAAACCTGTAAAGAAAGAAGAGAAGGGGAAATCAAAAGAAGAAACTGAGGAGAAAAAAGCAATTCAGGAAGAAGAGGTAAAAGCTCAGACAACAAAGGCAAAAGAACCTGTCGGGGAACAGATTGTTAATGAGGATAAACCTGAAACCTTATCCGCTGATGAAGTCCTTATCAGCGAACCCGCAACCGAGCCAAGGGAAGAAGACATTGTTGAATTGTTCAAACCTGAAATCAAGAAACTGTCGGGGTTGACTGTCGTCGGAAAGATCAATCTTCCGGTTGAAGAGAAAAAGAAACCCGGTCCCTATCAGCAGGTCATGATCAACGGCGAATCGGATTTCAGAAGAAAGAAAAAAAGGAAAAGGATAACAAAGGAGAAAGAACAGGTACCTGTTGTAAAGCCTCTTCCTTCCGATAAAAAGGAAAAGCCCTTAAGGAAAACTTTGAAAAAGCGCGCTGTCAGGGCTGAGGTTGATGAAGAAGAAGTACAGAAGCAGATAAAGGAAACACTCGCCCGTCTTACCACAAAAGGAAAATCAAAGGGATCGCGTTACCGCAGGGAAAAACGTGAAGCCATAAGTCAGAAGCTAAGGGAGGATGAAGACAGGATTGAACAGGAAAAAAATATCCTGAAGGTTACTGAATTCGTTTCGGTAAACGAGCTTGCCTCTATGATGAATATCCCGGTGACAGATATCATTTCCACCTGCATGAACCTTGGGCTTTTTGTATCGATCAATCAGAGGCTTGATGCAGAGACCATGTCACTCCTTGCTGATGAATTTGGTTACAAGGTCGAATTTGTAAGCGCTGAGTTGCAGGAGGCCGTCAGGGAATCCGAAGATAAACAAGAGGATCTACAGTCGAGGTCGCCGATAGTGACGGTCATGGGGCATGTCGACCACGGGAAGACCAAACTCCTGGACTATATCCGCCGCACTAACGTAATTGCAGGTGAAGCAGGAGGGATCACGCAGCATATCGGAGCTTACAGCGTAGTCCTTGATGACGGACGCCATATAACATTTCTTGATACACCGGGCCATGAAGCTTTCACAGCCATGCGTGCAAGAGGAGCCCAGATCACTGATATCGCCATCATTGTGGTTGCTGCTGACGATGGCGTAATGCCTCAGACTGTTGAGGCCATCAATCATGCATCAGCTGCAGGTGTCCCAATAGTATTTGCAATAAACAAAATAGATAAGCCGGTTGCCAATCCTGACAAGATCAAAGAGGAACTTGCGAACATGAATTATCTTGTCGAGGACTGGGGCGGGAAATACCAATCTCAGGAAATATCAGCCAAAACCGGCCTGAATATCGATCTTCTTCTTGAAAAGGTACTGCTTGAGGCAGAAATGCTCGATCTGAAAGCAAATCCAGACAAACCTGCAATCGGGACAATCATAGAATCATCCCTTGACAAGGGCAGGGGATTCACCTCAACAGTACTTGTCAAGGCAGGGACACTCAGGCTGGGTGACATCATGATTGCAGGAGCATCTTACGGCCACGTCAAGGCAATGTACAACGAAAGAGGCAACAAGATTGATGAAGTAGGACCTGCAACCCCCGCACTTGTTCTTGGACTGAACGGTGCTCCCCAGGCCGGGGATAAATTCAACATAATGGAAAGTGACCGGGAAGCCAAGGATATTGCTACAAAAAGGGCACAGCTTCAGAGGGAACAGGGTCTGCGTACTCAGAAACACATTACACTCGAAGAGATTGGCCGAAGAATTGCGATCGGCAACTTCCAGGAACTTAATATAATTGTAAAAGGTGATGTCGACGGATCGGTTGAAGCACTGAGTGACTCACTTATTAAACTGTCGACACCCGAAATTCAGCTGAATATTATTCATAAGGCGGTCGGTCAGATTTCAGAATCGGATGTATTGCTTGCAGCAGCATCAAATGCCATTATCGTCGGATTCCAGGTAAGACCGTCACTTAATGCCCGCAAACTTGCCGAAAAGGAAGAGATCGATATCAGGCTTTATTCCATAATCTATGATGCCATTGAAGAGATCAGGGCGGCAATGGAAGGAATGCTTTCTCCCGAGATGAAGGAAGAAATTGTGGCAACTCTCGAGATCAAGGAGATTTTCAAGGTGACTAAGGTTGGAACCGTGGCCGGATGTTATGTAAAGGAAGGAAAGATAACAAGAAACACCAGGGTGCGGGTTATCCGCGACGGTATTGTAATCTATACCGGCGAGCTCGGCTCGCTGAAGCGCTTCAAGGATGATGTGAAGGAAGTTGTGGGCGGATATGAATGCGGCCTTAACATCTCCAACTTCAACGATATTAAAGTTGGTGATATTATTGAAGGGTATCAGGAAGTTGAGGTGAAGAAGACGCTATAAAAGCGCCTTATACTTTTCGGCATTCAGAAGCGTGCCGGCTTCTTCCCCGTCGGTAATTCTGATCCTGACCATCCATCCTTCACCATAAGGATCCTTATTGACAACCTCAGGAGAATTCTCAAGGCTTGGATTTACCTCAAGCACTTCCCCTCCAACAGGCATGAACATGTCGGACACTGTTTTTACTGCTTCGATTGTTCCGAATACATCTTCCTTTTTAAGGGTCTCTCCCACTGTTTCTACCTCGATAAAAACAACATCTCCGAGCTCACTCTGGGCAAAATCAGTTATCCCGACATATCCAAAGTCACCTTCAATGCGAAGCCATTCATGATCTTTTGTGTAAAGCAAATTGTCCGGTACATTCATTTCGTTATATATTAATGGGTTAATACTTTAAAAACTTACCTGATGGAGCACATAAATGTAAAGATTTTTTTAAAATCAATAAATGATTATTCAAACGGTGACTATTTTTTTTGTCAAACCTTTTATAATTTATTCAGACCGTCCGGGATGGGAAAAGCCCGGCGGGAACGGATGTTCGCGGCAGTATTTATCTGACCTGTATCAGTGCCGGTCAGAAATATACTGTAAGCAATATCATCAGGAAATGAAAATCAATCCAGTCTGAAAGAATTTTATTTCAACTCGATTATCATTGCTGTCCTGGGAGCGATCTTAAATGATTTGAGATCCGTTATCTCATTACCCGTTATGACATCCTTTCCACCGGTAAAACCGTTCAGTGATTCAATGTACTTGTCCTTTGTTATGGTTCGTGACTCAGTGCTACTGTTATTAAGGATAACCATTACCGACTCTTTATCATTGTACCGGAAATAGACATAAAGTCCATTGTCAGGAATGAATTGTTTAAGCTTTCCGTCATGAATAACATCCTTGCCTTTTCTCCAGTTCAGCAGCTTTTTTGCAAAGCTGAAGGCGTCCCTTTCGGTATCATTCAGGTTTTTGCCCATGAATGCATTTATGGTGTCCCCAGGCCAGCCGCCAGGAAAATCCTGCCTTAGATATCCGTCGCCACGGTTTTTGTCTCCCTGCATCACTATCTCTGTGCCATAATAAAACTGGGGAATGCCTCTGGTAGTCAGAATAAATGAAAGAGCCATTTTATAAATATCAAGTCTCATTCCTGTCTGGGTAAAGAATCTTGTAAGGTCATGATTATCAAGGAATATCACATTGCGAAAAGGATCAGGATAAAGAAAATCCTGTGAAAGGGCTGTATATAATCTTGCCACACCATCGGTCCAGTTGTCTGGTTCGCCGAAGGCATCACGGGTGGCCAGTGATAACGGAAAGTCAGTCACTGACGGAAGGTTTGACTGATAACCATCTCCATTGACCTTGCCATAAGACCAGTAAGCAGTCAGTGCCTCCTGCTGATACCACACTTCACCGACAATAAAGAATCCCGGGAACTCATCCGTGATACGTCTGGCCCATCTTGACATCATGTTTTTCTCAGGGTAAGGATAAGTGTCCATTCTTATGCCGTCAATACCAAAGCTGGCGATCCACCACAAGCTGTTCTGCGTCAGGTAGGTTTCAACAAGAGGATTGCTTTGATTGAGGTCCGGCATCGTAACGTCGAACCAGCCTTTTTCCATCAGGTCGGCGTCACTTTTTGCAGCATAGGGGTCAATGTAGGTCGACGCCCTGTAATTTGTGCGGGTAAAACTGCTGAATTCATGTACCCAGTCGGATGATGGCAGGTCCTTCATCCACCAGTGCCCCGAACCTATATGGTTGAATATCATGTCCATCACAAGTTTAAGGCCTATATTGTGCGCCTTCGACACCAGATTTTTAAAATCTTCATTGCTTCCATACCTGGGATCGACACGGTAAAGGTCGGTAATTGAATATCCGTGATAAGAAAATGATGGCTGGTTGTTCTCAAGAAACGGATTCAGCCAGATGCCGGTCACGCCGAGATCTTTAATATAATCAAGGTGGTCCGATATTCCTTTGAGGTCACCGCCGTGACGGCCGTTAGGATTATTCCTGTCAGCTTTTTCGAGCATCCCGTCAACATTGTCATTTGAAGGATCACCGTTTGCAAATCTGTCGGGCATAAGCAGGTATATTACATCCGACGTATTAAAGCCTCTTACGTGCCCGGATTGCTTTTCAAGAAGAGGATAGTTATATGTAAGCTTCTGCTTTCCCCTGTTAAAGATCAGTTGAACGTTCCCCGGAAGCGTTTTGTTGCTGATATCAAGATTGACAAAAAGGTAATTCGGGTTATCTGTTTTGACAAGGGTTGTGATCTTAACCCCCGGGTAACTGACTGCTGCGTCAAATGAACCCATTTCTTTGCCATAAACCATTAGCTGAACCGCGGTTTCCTTCATTCCCGTAAACCATGAAGGAGGCTCAATGCGATCAATTTTCTGGGCTGCGATAAGATTGCTGAGTGAAACAGTCAGCAGGAAAAAAGCAAAGAGCCTGATAATCTTTTTCATACTTATTATGTTTGGTTTTCTTTTGCGTTATGAATAACCCACCCCTTGACTCCGTCACAAGTCTCCCCTGCAGTCTGGCTCCTTCGCTGCCACCCCTGCATTCCGGCTCTTCGCCAAAAACACCCACCAGGTGTTTTTAAACGCTCAGCCCTCCACAGGGCAAATTCTTTACGCCCGGCCCCCTCCAGGGAGGGGAACTCTTCTTCCCTTTTATCTTTTTACTTTTGTCTTTTATCTTGTAAATACTTTATACCCCCATGGCTCAAGATCAATAGTACCTTTTAATGGCAGCAGTATTTTTTGCCCTGTGAATAATTCGGTGTACTCACCCTGAATATTTTTAGTATCCGGTCTTAAGGATACAGCCTTTTTAGTCAGGTTCAGGAATACAAGAACCCTGTTATCATCTTTTTCCCTGTAGAATGCAAAAACCTTTTTATCCCGGTTAGTACTGATCCTGTTCATCTTTCCTCCGAAATCTCCGTTCCAGAGTGCCTTGTTTTCTTTTTTCATCCTGATGAGATCGGTGTAGAAACCCGTCATTGGACATGGATCCCATTTAATCGTATCTCTTACAAAAAACTTCAGTTTTTTGTTCAGGCACACTTCCTGTCCGCTGTAAATAAGCGGAACTCCCTGTGCTGTGAAAATCAATGTTGCGAAAGCTTTCTGTGAATTTCCCATCAGTGAATCAATGGTTCCGGCCCATGAGTTTTCATCATGGTTAGTCAGGAATAAAAGACGATATGCATTATTTGGATAGACGGCCCATTCCCTGTCGAAATATTTTGCAATGGCATTAACGCTGTCTTTCCCCTGAGCTACGCTGTTCATAATATGATACATCTCCCAGGCATAGTTCATGTCGAATCCTTTTTCCATGAATCCGCCTGGTTTCTCATGCTCAGCAAGCAGAAGCACCGGCTTTATCTTATTAAGCTCTGTTCTCGCCCTTTCCCAGAAATCAACAGGTGTGTTATCCGGATGGTCCACCCTGAAGCCATCCGCACCAAAATTCAGCCAGTATTTAAATGCACTGATCATATAATCCTGCAATCCCTTTTTCGACCAGTCGAGCTGTATTACATCAGTCCAGTCGGTCCCGATCGGCGGAGTGAATTTACCCTTCGAATCTCTGACATACCACTCTGGGTGTTCAACAGTCAGTGGGTTGTCCCATGAGGTATGGTTAGGGACCCAGTCGAGCAGAACATGCATACCAAGTTCGTGTGCCTTGTCAATCACAGATTTCAGGTCAGCGGCTGTTCCGAATTCAGGATTTACTCCGAGGTAATCCTTAACGGAGTAATAGCTGCCGAGTTCACCTTTCCGGTTCACCGATCCTATGGGGTATGTCGGCATGAACCAGATCACATCGATTCCAAGGGCTTTAAGACGCGGCAGATGTTTTTCAAATGCCTTCAAAGTACCGGAATCGGTGTACTGCCTTACATTAACTTCGTACATGACGCAGTTTTTCGACCAGTCGGGATGGACAACCTCTGTCTGAAAGGGTTTAAGCTCCTTTTTTTTGCCAAAAAGTGAACAACCGGCAATAAGAACAATAACTGCCAGCAGAATAGTAATTAGTGTTAGAGGTAATTTTTCCATAATTCATATCTCAGTTAATACTATTTTTTAAGTCGAATCCTTTTTTGTTCCGAACCAGCAATTTCATATTCAGTTCCTGCAAGACTGATTTTCAGGGGCTTATCTGACAAGTTACTGATCGTCACTTCATCCCTGGTTACCCTGACGAGGAAAAGTACACCTCTGAACCGGGCATGGAAAGAATAGGATTTCCACTGTTCCGGTACCAGTGGATTTACCCTGACCTTGTCGTCGGTAATCCTCATGCCGCCAAATCCCTCAACGATTGCGAGCCAGGTCCCGGCCATGCTTGTAATATGCAGTCCTTCACCTACTTCATGGTTGTAATCATCGAGGTCAAGCTTTGCCGTCCGGAGGTAAAGCTCATAAGCCTTTGCAATGTTCCCGATCCTTGAAGCAAGGATCGAATGTATACATGCAGACAATGATGATTCATGGACGGTCATCGGTTCATAAAAGTCAAAATTACGCTTCAGGGTTTCAGTGTCGAATTTATCCTCAAAAACATACATGCCATGAAGCACATCGGCCTGTTTTAAAAAGCATGACCGTAATATTCTGTCCCACGACCAGTGCTGGTTGATAGGTCTTTCACCAGCCGGGATCTCTGATGCCGGCATAAGTTCCTTATCAAGAAAACCGTCCTGCTGAAGAAAAACCTTCCTTTCCCCGTCGTAAGGAAATTGCATATTGTCAATAATCTTTTGCCATCTGATTGTTTCCCTGTCAAATTCAAATTTTGTCTTTTTTATTATTTCCCTGAACTTCAAGGGCTCTTCCTTACGTATCCTCCTGAGATTGCTGATGGTGTACGACATTGTCCAGACCGCAAGGGTGTTCGTGTACCAGTTATTGTTAACATTGTTTTCATACTCATTGGGCCCTGTAACCCCGAGAACGACAAATTTATTCCTGTTTGCCGACCAGGATGTCCTCTGGCTCCAGAAACGCGATATACCGATCAGAACCTCAAGGCCGTAGTCAGCCATGTAGGAATAGTCGCCCGTATGTCTGATGTAGTTAAAAACAGCATATGCAATTGCTCCATTCCTGTGTATCTCTTCAAATGTAATTTCCCATTCATTATGGCACTCTTCCCCGTTTATTGTAACCATCGGGTAAAGAGCTGCACCATTCTTAAAGCCAAGCTTTTCTGCATTCCTTATACTTGCGCCAAGATGCTTATACCTGTACAATAAAAGGTTTTTTGCAACTTTCTGATCAGCAGTTTTTAAAAAGAATGGCAACGCAAAAGCTTCCGTATCCCAGTATGTGCTTCCACCATATTTCTCGCCGGTGAAACCTTTGGGTCCGATATTCAGGCGTTCATCTTTCCCGGTGTATGTCTGGTTAAGCTGGAAAATATTGAACCTTATCGCCTGCTGAGCTGCGACGTCGCCTTCGATCACCACATCTGAGGCCTTCCAGATCAGATCCCATTCATGCGTGTGATCAGCAAAAAGCTTTTCAAATCCTTCGGATGAAGCTTCACCGAGCCTCTTCCTGGCATCATCCATCAGGGTGCTCTTCTGATTATTAAGTGATGAAAGAACCGATGCATATTTGATCAGGGTAAGCTCATGCCCTGGTTTTACATTGACTGTGAAAGTGTTGGCGATATATTTTTCACGGTTTATTATTTCGGGTTTTAGATTCTCATGTTCCCCGTTCCTGAAGAATGCATAGCACATACCGGTTGCTACATGAAACTCGGTTTTCATCGTCCGGGCAATAATGACACCACTGCCTTTCGTCACAAATCTGTTTATTTCCTTCCAGAATTTCTTTCCGTAATTTGCATCCTCATTTTTTACATCCGAATTAATGTAAACATTGAAGCTGACAGGCCCTTCATAATCAACTGAACGCAATGTCAGCCTGACAACTCCGATATCAGGCTCCGACATGCTCAGGAACCGCCTGAAAGTGAATTCAACCGTTTTATTTTCAGGAAGGGAGATCCTGAAATTCCTTTCAAGATATCCTTCCTTCATGTTCAGTATCCTTTTGAAATAAACCGGCTTTAACGACGACAGATCAACTTCCGTAACTCCGACAGTGACATCAATGCCGATCCATCGCGGTGCATTAAGCACTTTTGCAAAGTATTCCGGATAGCCATTTTTCCACCACCCGACACGTGTTTTGTCGGGGTAATATACTCCTGCGATATAGGTGCCCTGAAGAGTGTCGCCTGAATAATGTTCTTCAAAATTTGCCCTCTGGCCCATATAGCCATTTCCTATCGAAAAAATGCTTTCCGATTCCCTTGCAAGTTCCGGGTGGAATCCCTCTTCGATAATCATCCATTCATCATTCCTGTAATTACCGTTCATATTCAGATAATTTTTCAACTTTAGCCAATTCTTCAAGGTTCATTTTGTCAAGGCCGGAAACTACTGAATTTGCTTCTTTCAGGACAACCGGCGAGCCGATCCCGACACAAAGCATACCTGCATTAAGCGCGGCTTTTACGCCGGCAGCAGCATCTTCAAAAACAACACAATACCTTGGTTGTGTGTTCAGCATTTCAGCAGCTTTGAGAAAAACCTCAGGATCGGGCTTTGCCTTACTGACAACGTTTCCGTCAGCTACGGCATCAAAAAGATCCTTAATTCCCACGCGTTCAAGAATCATCGGAGTGTTTTTGCTTGCCGACCCGACTGCCACAAGTATTCCGGCATTTTTCAGTTCTCTTATAAATTCCACAGAGCCGGGCAGTATCTCATCAGGTGTCATTCTGGTTATATAGTCAATATACCACTGATTCTTTAAAGCAGCATATTTGTCTTTTGTTTTCTTGTCAGCCGTGACGTTCCCTATTTCAAGAATAATATCAAGCGAAGCCATCCGGCTCACTCCCTTCAGCCGCTCATTATCCTCTTCCGTAAAATTGATATTAAGCTGATCGGCAAGTCTTTTCCATGCAAGGAAGTGATACTTTGCTGTATCAACTATCACACCATCGAGATCAAAAATACAGGCTTTAAAACTCATTGCTATTTCCTATAATCAAGATCCCGTACAAATTTCACCGTAATTGCAGCTATTATCATTGATATTCCACCTGTTATCAGGGCGTTCATTGTGTTGCCATGGAAGAGATGTTTTACCATACTGCCAAGTATGCTTGCAGCAAGTATTTGAGGTATCGTAATAAAGAAATTGAAGATACCCATATAAACGCCCATTTTGTTTTGCGGCAGGGCACTGGTAAGCATTGCGTAAGGCATTGAAAGGATACTTGCCCATGCAACGCCGATCCCCACCATAGGTAGTATTAAAAGCCAGGGAGATGAAATAAGGTCAATACAGATCAGACTGATACCTCCTATTGCAAGACAGACAGAGTGAGTGATTTTTCTGTTTGTAGCTTTCGCCATCACCGGCAGAAGGAAGGCAATAAGCGCAGCAGAACCGTTATAAATTCCAAAAAGGACGCCAACCCAGTTTGCTCCTTCGTTATAAGCCAATGATGTTGTGTCGGTGGTCCCATAGATATGTGAAGTGACCGCTGAGGTTGTATAGATCCAAAGTGAGAAAAGAGCAAACCACGTAAAAAACTGAACTACTGCAAGTTGACCCATAGTTGCAGGCATCTTTCTGAGATCATGGAGAACTGAATTGAGACCATTCTTCTCTTTTCCCTTTGATTGTAAAACACCTGCAATTAACTGAAGCAGACCAAACAGTGTAACGCCTCCTGTAATTACGTAAAGTTCTTTTTCCAGATGAACTTTTAAAAGAATTAATGTCAGGATTAAACCAGCAATGGTCCAGATAAGGCCTGGTGCATAATAATTAATTCTTTCCCCGGTTATCTGGTTTTTGTTGACGGAAACCTGTGCCTCCGATGGATCGACTCTTTCAGCCTTCTCACTTTCTTCAAACTCCCTTAATTCTTCAGGGGAATACTCTTTTGTCCTCAAAACTGTCCATAATACGGCCATGAAGAACACTGCCGCACCGATATAGAATGCAAGTTTCACATTTAGGGGAATCAGTTTACCCGGTGCCGGTATCCCCGGAACATTTAACCAATGGACAAGCGCCCATGGAAGGAAAGAACCTATTACCGCTCCTATTCCGATAAAAAAGCTTTGCATGGCAAACCCTGACGTCCGCTGTTTTGAATTAAGCATATCGCCAACAAAAGCTCTGAAAGGTTCCATGGATATATTTATTGATGCATCCATTATCCACAGCATTCCGGCCGCAAAAAGCCAACCCGGTGAATTTGTTATTATGCACAAAGCAATGGAAGCAAGAAAAGCTCCAATTACAAAATAAGGACGTCGTCTGCCAAAACGGTTCCAGGTCCTGTCACTCATGTGACCGATAATAGGTTGCATAATAAGACCAGTTACAGGAGCCGCCACCCAAAGTATAGGTATGTTATCTACCCTGGCACCCAGGGTTTCGAAGATACGGCTCACATTTGCGTTTTGAAGAGAATATCCAATCTGGATACCTAAAAATCCAAAACTCATATTCCATATTTGCCAGAAGGTTAAACGAGGTTTTGATTTCATAATCTTCAGGTTTTTTTCTTAACAACCGGGGTCACAGGAAACCAATACTACTCAAAAATATAGAAAACAATTGGTATTATAACCTGTGTATATCATTTATCTTCACCAAGATTGAAGATCCTCGCAGCAAGCTGCGAGGAACCGGAACGAAGTGAAGCTCAGCGCAGCTAATCTTCGATCCCCAATAAGGAATTTTTTGTTTATGCTCGCTAATCCCGTTTCTCGCAATAGTGTTTGCGAGAAACGGGGAACCGATCCGCCTCCCGATAGTTATCTGGATGGCGGAGAGCTCGGCGAAGCTAATGCGCTCGCGGGGATTCACTGATTTACAGCAAAAATAAAAGTGACTTTGTTTCAAAAGTTTCCTGAAATGAGAAATTCCCGACCGGGAATGAACTACTTGGCAAGTGTGAATTTCAGGGTGAATCCGATATCAGTATTTGATGTTGGATAGGTTGTTGCCACAAACGGGTTATTTACAGTGTGATCAGCAAACACCTGAAGGCTGAACTTGTCGCTCAGGACATAATCAGCTGTAGCGCTGATAGTAAATACATTTACGCCTGAAACAGGCTGATTCACATCTTCCACCAGTGTTCTTGTCAATGTTTTATTATCTCTTATTGAAAGATCAAGCCGCACATTAAGATCACTCTTGAAAGATTTCTGGCTCTTCTGGGTCTTGAGAATAACAGTGACATTATTAAACCTGTATCCTGCTCCGAACACAAGTTCATTTACCCTTGCATCTATTACCTGGTTGTTTGCAAGATCAAGCGTAACTGTACGGGATTTCTTCCACTCAAACCTTGAGTTGAGACTGTTTTTCCAGTTCATGTCAATGTTTATCAGAGGGCTGAACTGTTCGCTGATCGATACTGAGTTTATTTCATATTTCTGCAGAAAGTTTTCCTGGAGATCCCTCAGGCTTGTAAGTCCGTTTCCATCATCCACATAACTCAGATTCGTTGAATATGAGCCTATCTGGTAAACGCTCCTGTACTGATGTGAAAGGCTGACAGATTTTAAAAATCTCTGCACGAACGGGAATTTTGACAAGCCGTCAAATGTCAGTCTCCAGTTTGGCATCATTCTGGCTGCTGAAGGGAAAGTCGACAGGTCGACCTTTAGTGGATTCGATTTTGTATAAGCTGCATAAAAGGCTGGTATCAGGACCTCACCCGACGTTTCACCATAACCGCTTTTATAGGGCCCGTCAATCAGTGTACCATCAGGATTTGTATTCGGATCATACCCCTGATCGAACCTTTGCCTGTTCTGGGCCCTTCTTTCCGATATTATGACAGTATTTCTCTGGAACGCCTCAAAAGTCGGAGATATATACTCATTCCCCTTTTTTATTTTTTCAAATGCAGTTCCCCAGGAAATAATTGACATCGAGAAGTTGCCAGTCATTATTCTGTTGCGCGTGCTGTCAGGAAAATTGCCTTGTGAGTTAGCAGTATAATAAGCGTTTTCGCTTTCAAGGAATCTTCTTTCCATATTAAGATCAATTTTGAGCCCGGGGAAAGGCTCTATTATGCTCCGCAGGGAAAGATCAGTCTTTTTGCTATAATTGGCTGCGGTATTCATAAGAGTATCGGTAGTCAGCCAACCGTTTCTGAGGGCTCTGTCAAAGAAGCTTTTGTTACTCAATCCAAGAACAAACGGAAGTCCCGGTGCCATGGTACCGTTATGTTTTGACAAACCCATAAATGATGGTTTTGGCAGGAAGCCGGGCAGATACTGTTGCTGCGAAGAATTGTAATTTAAACTTATCGACCTGATGCCCATTAAAGCCCGAATCAGATACTCACCTGTAACCTTTAAAGGATCCCGTTTCTTTGGCACTTTTCCTTCGACAATGACCTGACCTTTTTCAACCTTCTCTGATGGTGTGAAATTAATTTTGTTCTCGCTGACAATATCAACCTTGCCTTTCACCTCCGATCCGTCTTTTTTAAGAACCCTGAGTTTTACATCTTTTGTATTGAGATTATGAATAATCGATTTTACTGTATTTGCTTTAAAGTTTACATTTGATCTTGTAAATGTTACGGTCCTGAAATCTGATTTCATTCGCCTTACAGCATCTGGCTTTGTATCGTTCTCTATGTTTTTAAGGAACTTGAGCTTAGTGTAAAACGTTGCCAGGTTAGCCATCGAAGTCAGTGTAAAGTCACTGTTGTTTTCAATTGTATTGCCCAGGTTAATATGCATGGAGTCAGGGTAAATAGCTCCTGCCGTCCATCTGTAATCAGCACTGTACTTCGTACTGGCAGTCAGCCACGACAGCATCGGAAGTTTATTTATCGGAAGATTATATGTCGCATTTATGGTATGATAATAGGAAACCGTCCTGCCAAGGTGTTTAATATTATTCAGAACCGAATCACGCCATGCGGCATATTGACCCGGGTACCTTTTTTTGTCGGCAGGTCCTGCCGGCTCATCAATTTTGGCGATATTAGTGGAGGTAAAGTCAATCTTCAGCTGGCGGGTAACATCATATTTAATATCAAAAATACGGGTCCATCTGAGATCTTTGCTAAATGTGGGTTGAATTATCAGGTTTGGATCATCAATATTCCTGGTTTTCACTTCATTATAATATCGAGTAACATCATTACGGAATGAAATGTTTTTAGGGAAAGGATAGAAGTTAAAGTCTTTAATAATCCTGAACAATGGTGAATTAAGAAATTTTACATTTTTAAATGGCATAATATTTACAGGATTTGCTTCATAATTATAATCTATTCCACCTTTGATGTTTTTCTCGAGGTTGATCTCAGTTGTTGTGTTTGAGGTGTAGGTCTCATTATATGTGTAATTCAGACTGAAATTTGACGGATCCCAGGCATGCTTTTTCCCTTTGATTTTTGAAATGCCTGCATTACTGATTGTAAATGTTTTTCGTTTTGAGATTTCCTCTGCCAGGTTTTTTATAGAGTCTCTTGCTGCCTTGCCGGAAGCTGCCTTTAATGCATCCTTCAGCAAGATATCAGGATCAAGCGGATTGTACTCCGGTATTACACGTGTCTCGGACAGACCAATATATACCGGAAGACGGACACCAAGCTTCTCAGGGAAAAATTTTCCCAGTTCAAGGCTCGATGAAATATCATATTTCAGGTCTGTCTCCTTGCTTCTTTCGTTTAAGGTTTTATCAATGCTGCCCCACCCCGGAGTACTCATCTGACCGACAATATCAACAGTGCCAAGGTCTGCAAGCTTTGCCTGCAAATGAGCATTTGCTGCCCATCCGCCGTCTTCCTTGAAATCATTTAGCCTCAATTCATTCACCCATACCTCAGCTGATTTTGATTTGCCGTCGTCAGTTGACGGGCTTCTTGTCCTGATCGGATTCCTGACGCCTATCATAATTACCTTGACATTTGCCAGATTAGGATTGCCGCATACATACACCATATTTGAACCATCAGCATAACTGTAAACATCTGAGAGGCTTAATGAAGAACCAGCCTTCTTCATTTCAGTGTTTCGCGCAGTCTTGGCATTCTGTAAAACTGAAAGATCGATATTGAAACTGTTTGCTGAAGGCCAGACGATAGCTCTTGAGTCATCTGAGTCTTCATTGTAATGGCCTGGTGGAGTAAGCTTTAACGGCACTTCGTATTCATAGAAATTTGATGTATAGTCAGTGCCCATTCTAATAAATGCCGTCAGGTCATTATCGGCTAAAGCTTGTCCAGTAATAGCTTCCGCATGAACTTCCATTCTCAGCCGCCGGTAATCCCTCATGTCAAGGTTAACAGTCTTGTAGGCCGCACGGGCGTCGCCGTCATTAAGATTCAGAACCTTCAATACCATTGATTTTTCATCAAGCTGTACCAGCTGAGGATTGGAAGGATCGACCTGTCTGTTAAATCCGGGAGGCAGAACATAGTTTACAGGTATCTTGCTTCCGTTTTCCTCTATCCCCACCGACCCTATTTCAAAGGAAGCGTCTGTTTCTTCCGGTATTGTAATTCTCTCTCCGCCTTCCATGAAAGTGAGGTTATATTTTCTCCATTCAGCCCTCATTAAATTCATTTCTGCAAAACGCATTATTACCGGTTCCGTGAAATTTCTAAGGAACATCCTCATAAAACGGATTGATTTAAAATCGCTTATAGCTCCGACTGCCTTCTGATATTCTGTAATCGGTATCTTGAACTGATACCAGTTCACGGTCGACTTTTTGCCATTGGCAAAAGTTGCCGTGTACGCAATCTGATCGACAATATCGTTCTTTCCGACTACAAGGTCAGCAGGCCGCAGGCTTACCTTGTACTGGTAATAGCTTTCAGTCTCATTGAGTGTATTGTCATGATTGATGTCTTCCATGTCAGGCAGCGTGGATCCGGCTGTCGGGTAGGATTCCTTTGACATTTCGGAAGTTGGCGAATTACCATCTTCTCCGTTGTATTTCTTGTACCTGTCGAGAATTCCAAGCTGCTCCTGATCATAATCGCTACCCCTGAAATAATGAAAATCGTCACCTGAAGGGTCTTTCTGGATTGTCGCATAAGTAGCAGGGGTGGTTATTAATGCTGATTTTTTAAGGTAATCCGAAAAGAATGTTTGCTCATCAGCATCGCTGAGACCATCAAGCCCGACATCCTGATACTTTCGCGATTCGGAACTATTGTCAAATGCGTTTACGACCGATTGAATTGTCGATACTCTCCCCCACACTGTTGTATCAACATTTACAACTGTAGCTGTTGTGGGGAGGCCATTTTCAAAGCTTTTGCGGGAATCTCGCAGAATATCTTCCGAAATATCACCAAGGTTAAAATAGAGATCTCCTCCTTCTCCGGTTGGGTTTTCAACAAATGGATCCATGAGCCAGAATTCAATATACTGAATGTTTGCGGCTTCGAAATCACTTGTTGAAATTTCACGCATGATACCACCCCATCTTGATTCCGGATTATTCAGGTTTCCGGATTGATTCATGCCTCTGGAATATGATCCCGCTTCTGTATCGTAATTATAAGGACCTTTTTCACCGGGATAAAAAGCGACATTAAGCACTGCCAGGACATTAGGTATCCCTGTGGCGCTAGGCTTGTTCGGAAAAATCTCATTCTCATAGATCTCTCTTACAAAGTGGCTTGACTGAGTATCGGGGTTATTCTTTATATTGGGGGGAGTAGAAGACCCGTTTTCCAGGAAAAGAGGATCAATGACGTACCAGGCAATTTTAGCCCTGTTAAATCCGCTTACCAGGTTGTTATTGAATTTGGCTTCAGGGAACAAATCTTCCTGACCCTGAGGAACGCTCGATATTGTCCATGCAGTGAATGCTTTCAAATCGAGAGGAATCTCGCTCGATTCAAAATCGTCAATGTAAGAATTGCCTGATTTTGTTATCGCTTTGGAATGACCCGGGACAAGGTCGGCGAATTCACCGTTAAAGGAGATTTTTGACGGAGCCTTTGTATTAAGCAGGGGTATCTTGTCGATCAGCTTGGTAAGGAATTGTGATTCAGACTTATATGCTGTGTTTAGGCCCCAGATTGTATTTGAAATTGGTTCCTCTCCATAGCTTACTTTCTCGGTGTACGGCCTTTCGTTAAGATGCAATATCGTTCCTCCAATATTGAAATTATCCGAAAACTTGTAATCAAGATGTGTGCCCAAAAGGGTCTTTGTCTGATATCCAAAAAACTGGTTGTTTTCAAGTGATACCTGGATGGGTGTTTCAGATTCAATAAGTGCCGAATTGATAATTGTGACTACCCCAAGGTTGTAATCCACAGTGAAGTCAGTATTTTCAGTGAGGGTGACACCTCCTGCCGTTACTTTAACTGAGCCCTGCGGAATATTTGTAGCGTTCAGCCTTATCTCTGACCCTGATGCGGATGTATACTGTCCGGCCATCTTGAATTTATTTTTTTCTGCCATCTGGCGGGCCATTGTCTGAGTCGAATCGTACAACTCCTGAAAAACATACTTGCTTGCTACCACCGGATCATCAATCTGTTTTTTCAAATAACTGCCGAAAGGTTCCAGGACCGGAAAAATTATTTTGCCTTTGCTGACATTTACCGTGACACCATCTATAAAATCGAAATAACCATCCGGTTGGCGGTCGTTCTGTGAATTAAGGTTATCGAGATCCAAAACCTGCAAAAGGATCTTGTTTGCCAGTTTTCCTTCAGGTAGATAATTGATTGAATTCCCGGTTTTATCATCTTCATAAAGGACATTTAGCTGGAAATTACTGCTGCTTTGAATTTTACCTGAGCCAAGCGAATAAACATTTTTCATCATCAGATTCCAGGTCGGATATTTCGGACTTTCTGTGGTTCCCTTCAAAAGCTTAAGAATAAGAGTTTTGGGAGCAGCTATACCATCGGTTGAAAACTCTCCTACTTTGTACACCTGGCCATTAAGTGTATATTCATAAGCAACAGCAAGTACTTCATCACTTGCAAGTGCAGAATTTAATGATATATATCCCAGTGAGCTGTTAAGGGTATATTCCGTTTCTTTAAGTTTCCTGGCATTTTCAATCTTCTCAAAATCACGACCGATCTGAAAACCAGGATAGAGGGAACTGAAAGCATTGGTTACCTGGTCGACCTCCCTCATCGCAGAATAAGTAGTGGTCAGCTGTTCGTACAAACGATTAGCGTCGTTTTGAGGATAAATCAGTGCACCCGGAGTTGCCTGAAAGGCAGCTATCTTATTGAATATATGGTTTTTATTCTCTGCAAGGTCTGCAAAGGCCACAATATTCCTGGTTTCATCATAGCTGCTTGTCTTGTTTGTAATCCACACTTCAAGCCGTTCGATATGAACTCCTGAACTTATGTTTGGCAGGTTTTTCAATGAATTGTCATATATGTCCCTGAAGTATTGAGACAGGAAAAAATGGCGGTTTGCCTCATAATCATCTGCGTATATTTCAAAGCTTTGCACCTGAGCGCCACCTTTGACATTGATTGTGGAAGACTGTCCTTTTTGCTGCGATAGTATGGCCGTGACATTGAGCTTTCCGAACTGCAGTTCTGTTTTCAATCCGAACAGGCTATAGCTGCCGGCAATGAGTGTCCCTGTAAGAGGAAGTGTCACATCTCCTGCTTCTATCTTTTTAACAATTTCGTCTTCCTTACCTGTATACTGAAGCTTCGTCTTGTTTTCAAAATCAAACATGGCTTCGGTGTTGTAATTGACTCCCAGCTGTACTTTATCACCGATTGTACCGGTGACATTCATCTGTATTTTTTCCTTGAAATCGAATGTCGGGATGGTTCTGAGCCTTTCTGAAAGCGTCGGGTTGTCAGTCTTCGATATATTGACCCCAAAAACAAGTTCTGCAGAACCCTGGGGTACAATATTTATGACGTTGCTGCCAAAAATTTTATCAAATCCGGCTCCGCCAACTTCGATCTGAGGGATAAGATTTGATTTGAAACCACTTTCGACGCCGGAGATCCTCGATTGCCAGTAATCGCGCATCTCCTTATTGAACTGGTATTTCCGGAACTCTTCAGGTGACATATGCACCGGGGTCCTGTAATCAAAAGCCCCCACTTTCTGATAAATGACATACTCATCCTTTTCCGGGTTATAAACAATAGTTGTTTTAATGTTCGAAGGGTTATCAAGAAACAAAGGCGCATTGGATTTTGTCTCCCATGGTATTCCCGTTTCATCCTGAAGTTTCAGCGGGGATTTTCTTGTCGTATCACCCGATGAAGTCTGAACCGGATTTTGGCCGTATGCCTCTGATGACCAAAAGCCAAAAAAAGCAAAAACGGCAATACAAAATAAATTCAGCAGATTTTTATATGATATCCCTGATCCCAAAACAGCTTTTCTTCTTATCTACAGATTCTTAAGCGCTCTCTTTATTAAATCCTCGACACTCAGGTTTTTTTCTTCCCCGGATATCTTGTCGAGAACTTTTAAGACAGCGTTTTTCCCAAACCCAAGCATCACTAAAGCTGATAACGCCTCTTCACGTTTAGTATTGTCTGCAAATGCAAATATTTCGCCGGTTCCTGATTGTTTTCCGATCTTATCCTTCAGGTCAATAATTATCCTCTGGGCAGTCTTAATTCCGATGCCCTTTATACCCTTAAGGGTGTTAATGTCCGATCCAAGAATTGCCTTTTCAATTTCGGCGGAATTGAGTGACGAAAGCATCATTCTGGCAGTGCCGGCTCCTACCCCCGAAACTGAAATAAGCAGTTTGAAAATATCCCGTTCCTCCCTGTCCGCAAACCCGAAAAGCTGATGGCTGTCCTCCCGTATTACTTCATGGACAAGAATTTTATATTCATTCTTTCCTTCAAGCTTTGCAAAGGTCGTAAGGGAGATACTGATAAAATATCCGATTCCGCCATTATCAATGATTACCGAGGCGGGTGTCAGTTCAGAAATTGTTCCTTTTATATAATCAATCATAAGGTCTGATCAGAATTGGGAATATCCGGTGGCAGTTCATCAACACGCTCGGAATGCATTTCAATATCCTGATGTTTCAGGGGGTTGCGTGTTATTTCATTGTATTCCTGCCTGTTCCTAAATATATCGCACGCGAGATAAATTGCCTGCCGGAATGAGCTTTCCGATGCTTCTCCTTTGCCGGCTATCTGAAAGGCAGTTCCATGGACAGGGGATGTTCTGACGAATGGAAGGCCAGCCGTGAAATTAACGCCTGAGTCGAACGACAAAGCTTTAAATGGTGCAAGTCCCTGGTCGTGGTACATTGCAAGAATTCCATCAAATTTGATGAATGATCCGGCGCCGAAGAATCCGTCGGCAGGATAAGGGCCGTAAACAAGCAGTCCTTCCTTTGTAAGTTGCTGAATAGCAGGAATTATTACTTCTTTTTCTTCCTTCCCGAGTAAAGAATCATCGCCGGCATGAGGATTAAGCCCCAAAACTGCGATGCGAGGCTTTCGTATGCCAAAATCAAGAATGAGCGAATGATTCATCAGCCTGATCTTTTTCAGCAGAAGGTCGACCGTTATCATCTGAGGGACCTGGCTGAGCGGGACATGACCTGTCGCCATACCTATCCTCATGGATTCCCCTATCATGAACATCAGCACGTCGTCGGCTCCTGCCTTTGATTTAAGATACTCTGTATGCCCGTTGAAATGGAAATTATCCGACTGGATATTTTTTTTGTCTATGGGGGCTGTGATAAGAACATCGATTTTGCCGTCCTTAAGATCTTCAAATGCTCTTTCAAGCGAAATATATGCTGATTCACCCCCTTGAGGTGTTGATTTTCCAAGCTCAACCCTGATAGTGTCGTCAAGGCAGTTAATCATGTTTGCCTTCTTGTAATTAGCTTCCTCTGGCGACCTTATATTGTTGAAACTGAAATTATTAATATTAAGTGCTTTCCGATGGTAGGCTGCAACCTTGGGTGAACCGTACACCACCGGCACGCAAAAATCATTTATAGTATTGTCCATTAGGGCCTTAATGATCACCTCATAGCCGATACCATTGATATCGCCCTGAGAGATACCTGCTATTATTGGCTTTTTATCCATGATAGTACATTTCTATTAACCGAGGTTTTCAGCGAAACGTTTTATAAAGGTCGAAAGCAGCCTTAGTCCGGAGCCCGGGCCATCTTTCAGCCTGTAGAAATCATCCTTTTTCAATGATCCTGTTCCGGCAATATCCATATGAATCAATGGATACTCAGCATATTTTTCCAGGAATTTGCCCGCAGTGATTGCTCCTGCTTCCCTTCCTCCTGTGTTTTTCATGTCGGCGATGTCCGATTTTATCATATCACCGTATTCTTCCCAGAATGGAAGCTCTGCAGTCCGTTCATAAACTTCCTTACCGCATTCTTCAAGAAGATCGAAATATTTTCTGCCGGCATTCCCCATTACTGCAATTGCCTGATTTCCAAATGTCATAGCTGCCGAACCGGTGAGCGTTGCTATGTCGATTATAAGTTCGGGCTTGAACTTTGAGGCATAGCTTATAGCATCGGCAAGTATCATTCGGCCCTCTGCATCTGTGCTAATGATCTCGACAGTCATCTTGTTGTACATCGTGATAATGTCGCCCTGTGTATAGGCATTAAAACCTGGCCGGTTATCAGTAGCAGGAACAAGTCCGATAACATGAAGGGGAATTCCCGTCTTCGCAACTGTGTAAAGTACACCGGTTACAGCAGCGGCCCCGGCCATATCTGCTTTCATATTATCCATGTAATCGCCGGTCTTAATATTCAGCCCGCCAGTGTCATAAACAATGCCTTTCCCGACAAGGACCAGGGGATTCCTGTTCAGATGCTTTTCAGGCTTCCATTCCAGGACACAAAAAACCGGGGGGTCGACACTTCCCTTGTTTACTGCAAGCAATCCGCCCATTTTCAGGGCTTCAATTTTCCCCTTGTTAAGCACTTCAACGCTAAAACCGGCCGAATTCCCCACCTTCTTTATCTCATCTGCAAATACCGGTGCATTAAGGTGATTGACAGGTTCATTGATCATATCACGGACAAAGTACACTGCATCGGTCATGTCGGTGAGCCATTTCAGATCACCGTCAGGTGCATCAGTCTGAAGTAAAAGTCTTGAAGGATAATTCCTTTTGTCCCCGTTATCTTTTTTTGTCCTGTACTTTTCAAATGAATAAATACTGAGGAGCAAACCCTCAGCAAAAGCCTCCACAGCGCCTTTTATGGAATTATCTGAAGTTATTACCAGATCACTGTGATTGTTCGATCTGATAAGCTTCCTCATGCTGAAAGCAGTTTTCCTGAGATCTTCCTTTACCTTATAGTTTTCCCTTCCTTCCTCAGTCCTTATGATGTATGTGTTCCTGGAGTAAGAATTAATTACGACATATTCCTCCATTGCAGCCATCTGTTTCATTGCATATTCTTTTTCCGGCTTTGAAAGCATCAGTCTTTCAGGTATTTCATTCTTTCCCACAATGCATACAACAGATTGATCAGGAGATATTTGCGTAATTCTTTGAATTTGAGGTTTCATATATTGATTTTTCAATTTTGAGCCAGTAAAGTTAATTAAATTATCGATTTCTTAGATTCCAAAGGGGCACCTTTGCTCTTGTCAGTGTGTTGATAAGTCCCCTGTCAGGAGGATTTAAGAAGAGTATTTAAACAGAAAATCAGGGAAACAAGGTGAACAATAATAAAAAGGGTCTTTTCAGTCCCATTCAAAAGTTAAAAATACCCTATCATAAACAAGATAATGAAAAGATAATCCTACTTCCTGAGCAGCCTCAGAATGTCATTCCCGTTTGCAACTAACAGCAGGCCAAACAATATGACCATGCCGACTATCTGAGCATATTCAAGAAATTTATCGCTTGGTTTCTTTCCTGTTATCACCTCAAACAGCAGGAACATGACATGTCCGCCGTCGAGGCCGGGGATGGGCAGCAAATTCATGACTGCAAGAATGATTGACAGGAAAGCTGTCAGGTTCCAGAATGACTGCCAGTCCCACACTCCGGGGAAAATGTTCCCTATTGTAATAAAGCCACCGAGGGATTCGTAAGCCTTTGTATGTCTTGAAAAAATAAGCTTGAACTGTTTCAGGTAATCACCCATTGTTTTAAATCCCTTGCTTATGCCTGCCGGGATGGATTGAAAGAAGCCGTAGCTGACAGTTTTCAACTCAAATACCTTGTCAAGCGACCTGGAACTGTATATACCAAGAATGCCGGCCGGTGTCGGTGTCACTTTTATATCGGCCTTTTCACCCTTCCGGATTACATTTACTGTCACCGGATGGGTTTTGTTTTCTGCAAGATATTTCTGGAATTCATCGTACCAGATGAATTGAATTCCGTCAAGGCCAAGCAATTCATCGCCTGCCTGCAAACCTGCAATTTTTGCAGGCGATTCTTTTGCAAATCCGCTCACTGTATAGGGCCCAAAAGGAGTTCTTGGTTCGATCTGTCCTTTCCCTTTAAGCATCAATGGAATATATTCTGCCGAAATGGGAATATTTACTTTTTCACCGTTACGGTCAACCTGGATGGATTTCCTGCTGTTGAGCAGAATGTCGGCAGTTATCCTCATGAAATTGTCGATATACTGATTGTCAACTGTCAGGATCTTGTCGCCGTTCTTCAGTCCCATTTTATATCCTACCGAGTCGGTCACGATGCCGTATTTTACATTTGATGTGGGCAGGTAGGTTTCTCCCCAGGTATAAAGAACCAGAACATAGATCAGCAATGCCGAAAGAAAATTGAACAACACGCCTGCCGTCATTATTCCGAGCCTCTCCCCTGATGACTTTGCCCTGAATTCCCATGGCTGAACAGGCTGTTTCATCTGTTCCGTATCCATCGATTCGTCGATCATTCCTGCAATCTTGGTATAACCTCCAAGAGGAATCCAGCCGATTCCATATTCTGTATCTCCTCTTTTGAATTTGAAAATTGAAAACCACGGATCAAAAAACAGGTAGAACTTTTCAACCCTTGTCTTAAAAAGTTTTGCAAGTACAAAATGTCCCAGTTCATGAATCAGCACTATTATAGAAAGGCTAAGGACAAACTGCAGTATTTTTATAAAAACAGTCATGATTTCTTTATAAGTTCGTTTATATAATTAATAGCAATGTTTCTTGCCATACCATCGGTGGTTTCAAGGAATCCCAGTCCGGGTGAAGAAAAATACTCGGTCTTATCCATTGTATGCTCAACAACGTCCGACATCTCCATAAATCCTATTTTCCCCCCCAGAAATGCATTAACGGCAACCTCATTGGCGGCATTCAGAATACAAGGCATATTACCGCCTTGTTTAAGCGCCTGATAAGCAAGCGACAGGTTTCTGAATTTTGAAATATCGGGTTCGGTAAATGTAAGCGTCTGATGCATGCCCAGATCGAGTTTCGGAAGGTCTGAAATGAATCTGTCGGGATAGGTGAGTGAATAAAGAATAGGAATTCTCATGTCGGGCACGCCCATCTGTGCTTTTGTTGAGCCATCCGAAAAATGAACGAGTGAATGGATTATCGACTGAGGATGTATGATTATTTTTATCTGGTCGGGATCGAGGTCAAAGAGCCACTTTGCTTCAATCACTTCAAGGCCTTTGTTCATAAGTGAAGCTGAATCGATAGTGACCTTATTGCCCATTTCCCAGTTTGGATGCTTCAATGCTTCATGAGGTTTGACCTTTTTGAGCAACTCCACCGGGAAATTCAGAAACGGCCCGCCGGAAGCTGTCAGTGTTATCTTTTCAACAGGATTCCCTGCTTCGCCTACCAGGCACTGGAAGATGGCAGAATGTTCAGAATCGACAGGAATTATTTGGCTGCCATATTCCCTGACGAGTTTCTTTATTATTTCGCCCGCGACGACAAGGGTCTCCTTGTTTGCCAGAGCAATCCTCTTTCCTGCCTTTATCGCTGAAACAGTAGGCTTAAGACCCGAATATCCAACCATTGCAGTAACTACAATGTCAATTCCTGATCCTTCAACAACCTGCTCAATTGCTTCATCACCACAATAAACTTTAACAGGAACGTCTTTCAGCGAATCCTTTAGCTTGTGATAATGTTCCCTGTTTCCTATTACAACCGAATCGGGCAGAAATTTTCTTGCCTGCTGGATAAGCAGCCTGATGTTGCTCCCTGCGGTGAGCACTTCCACTTCAAATTCCCCCGGGAAACGAGAGATGACATCAAGGGTCTGAGTTCCGATTGATCCGGTTGATCCCAACAATGCGATTCTCTTCGGCATACTTCTCTGCTTTACTTTAGAAGATTACATGTTCTTCAGGATCCAGAGGGCTGCCTTCGTACCAGATCTCAAAATGAAGATGTGGGCCTGAAGTGTACTTCTCTCCCGAATCACCTACTATTGCAATTGCTTCACCGGTCCTCACAATATCCCCTGTTTCCTTGAGAAGGGAAGCATTGTGTTTATATACTGATACAATGTTGTTTGAATGTTGTATTTCAATAACATACCCTGTTTCCATGGTCCAGCCCGTAAAAATTACAGTTCCGTTGAGTACAGCGCTTACCGGTGATTTGGGCCTGGTGACAATATCGGTCCCATAATGCCGGGTCACAGGATCAAATTTGCCTGACACCACTCCTTTTACCGGAGGGAAAAAGTGAAGGCTTGCCAGGCTCGTAACTGATCCGGGTGATATAGGACCAAGGGTAAGGTTATACTTATCATCCTTTTCCACCTGTGACCTCAATGCAGAATCTTCGGGAGATTTTCTGAAGCTTATTGATTTATAGTTTTTTGTGGTATCCCTTAATGTATATATTTTGGTTGGTGTGTTGCCTGAAATAATTGCATTCAGGTTGGCAAAGTACTTGTCCCTGAGTTCAAGTTCCTTTTCCAGAGAATCGAGACGTATCGCACTCACAAGTATGTTCCTCCGCATATTTACGTCAGGGTAACCCGGTATGAATTCTCTCAGGTTAGTAAATGAAATAAGTAATATGGTTCCACCTATTAAGAATAAAATCAGAAATGTTGTAAGAAGAAATGCATTATACCGGGTAAGCCTGATCCTCCATATTTCTTCAAAAGTAGTGTCGTTTGTAACTGATAACCTGAATTTATCACTCCAGCTGTTTTTTTTCTTATCGGTCTTTGGCATTATTAAGATTGATTTGGCCAGCAAAGATAGTTAACCTCTGTTTAAAAGTCGATAAAGTGAAGCAAAAAGAAAAGGGTGCCGGTCTGACTAAATAACCTTCACAGGCTTGTCTTCGCTCTGCCACAGGCCGTGTTTGGTACATACCGACATGGCTGAAAGGTTCATTGAGACTTCGGGAGCCACAATGTAGAAGTCGATTTCAACATGAGACGGCTTGTTCCCATATACTCCTGCCGTATAGCGTGCTTCGGCAAGGAGAGTTTCCCGGTTCCATAACTGTAACATGCTTATAAAATGATCATGATCGTCGGGATGAGTGTATTCATCCCCAAGTTTCACCTTGACTGCAAATTTTTCTCCTCTTTTTACCTGATCGGGGCAGATGACATGAGGCATATGGCGGTCGAGGTAGTCTTTCTTCAGTTCTTTCTCTTCCTTTTCGATATCTGTTGCTTTAAATACTCTTGGCATGGTTTATATTCTTTTATTAAGTAAGACAAAATTAATTCATATTCTCATTTCTGAAGCCTAATCCTGCAAAAGTATGTAGTTGGCAAAAACAATTGGCAAAAAGCAGTTGGCAAGATTGTCATTTTAATATTTATATTCTTTTATTAAGTAAGACAAAATTAATTCATATTCTCATTTCTGAAGCTTAATCCTGCAAAAGTATGCAGTTGGCAAAAACAATTGGCAAAAAGCAGTTGGCAAGATTGTCATTTTAATATTGGTGTCTGGGCAAATATTTTTCCGGATTTAATATCATATGATTTAACATACAGCCTATCTCCTCTGAATTTTCTATAAGTTCCATATATTCTTTACTTGAAATATATTTGCATGAAATCGCAAAATCAAGAGAAACCTGAGTTTCGGTATTCTCCATGTCAGCATCACTCATTTTACTTGAAAAGTGTCTTGGATATTGCCGTTTTCTATAACCTTCCCCAATAGCTCTGCAAACTGCTCTTGAGGATCTCCTGATCTGATCAGTTAATTCGAATTTTTCTTCCGGAGGAAATTCCTTTGTGATCTCGAATATTTTCATTGCGAAAGCAAATGCTTTTTGAAACACTTTTAGTTCTTTGAAACTCCCATGCATAAATAAGCTTTTTATCGACAGATGAACTTTGCCAACTTCCAATTGCCAACTGTGATCCTCTATTGAAAAAATACTGAAGCAGCGAATTATTAAATTTAAGCAAACTCCAGAAATAATGAATAAAAAAGTCAATCAAATTTGTTAATTGTGGTATAAATATTAAATTTGCATCCACATTGCGGGGTGGAGCAGTGGTAGCTCGTTGGGCTCATAACCCAAAGGTCGGAGGTTCGAATCCTCCCTCCGCTACAAGAGAAGACTCCTCATCAGTTTTGGTGAGGAGTTTTTCTTTTTTATCTCCTGAAGTTATCATAAATTGGGACTTTGCGAGAAATAGTGAATTCACATTGGAGGTTAGATATGTTCTTCTGGTAGTATCGACGACAATTCCCTCTGGAAACACCATTTTCTGAATTTTCCTTTTAACATCCAATGAGCCTAACCGCCAATATTTATGTATGTTTTGGGATATTTCGATGGACTTTTCTATGTAAAAATCGAGGTTAGATATTTCTATTTCAGTCCTATCAAGTTTTTCTCGTACTTGATTAATTTCGGACTGCTTCTTAACACGAAGCTTATCATACAGAATTGGATCTTGTAATTGTCCATATCCGAATCTTTCATCTAAAGTATTCAACTCCTGCTCCAACACGCTTAGGTTCTTTTCATATTCTTTCTTTTCTTCAAATGTTTGAGCCTTCATGCTCCGAAAAGTTTTCTTCAACTGCAGGATAAATGGTTGAATGTACTTTTCATCCATTTTGTATGAATCAAGCAATTCAAGGAACATTTCATGAGCGCCCTTAGTCTTCATCTTAATGGAAGAATTTGCGTTTATTGAGACGCTCCTGCATGTTTGACATTTGTAATAATGAAGCTTTTTCTTCTTTACTTCATATCCTGTTAGTGGCTTACCGCAAATAGGACAGAAAATGGTTCCTACAAGTGGCCTTGAATCATTATTCTTCTCAATTTGGTATCCCTGATGGTTTCCATCGAGTATGTTCTGGACTCTCCAGAATACATCTTCGGTCACAAGTGGTTCCCATTTACCTCTTATAGGCTTTCGGTCAAGTAGAGCATTTGTCTGGATTCCACAGTAGAAAGCCCTACGCCACATTGAGCTTATGTTCTGTTTAGTCATTCTTACTCCGATGGCTTCAAGTTTCTTTTTTATTTCCATATCATCCAACCCCTGCAGTTTCCAATCCCATGCTTTTTTAAGTTTGAAACCTGTTTCGTTAATCTTAATCTCCTGTGAAATTCTCCTTTTGGATGGATCAACAACCCGGGGACCATAATGATCATACCCTATTGGAACTTTTCCCAAATAATGCCCCGCTTGGACGAATTTCCTCATGCCTGGAATAGTATGTTTTAACCGCTGCTGGTTTTCTTTTTTTGCTTCGATAAGCTTACTGTATATACTTAGTTTACCTTCGTCTGTAGTTGTATCAAGACTTGAGTTAACCTCGATTAAATGAACTCCCAAGCGTTCTACAAGGTCATTTACGATACTGACAGCATTGCCACCTGTTCTTGAGAACCTGTTTATTACATATACCAAAATGCCAAATGGCTTTTTATGAGATTTTTTAACTTTGGTTATTAGTGCTTGAAATTCTTTCCTCGAAATATCACTTGAAGCAGATTCGGGTTCATTTCCAAAGAATTCAGTAATTTGGTAACCATTTGCTAACGCAAATTTCTCAGCCTCTTCTCGTTGATATTCAAGCGAATAATTTTCTTTCTGGTTTTTCGAACTGACTCTCGTATATACCCAAACCTCTCTGCTGGACGGAAGCTTTCTTTCCACTTTTCTTGACTTGGAGAAACGGCTATATATTTCAAGGTTATTCATTATTTAAAACCTGATAGGTGAGGACGCTTAACTGGTATAGAGATCGGATGATTCTATCAGCTTCCTCCTGAGATACATCTTTAAAGCCATTGAATGATCTTAGCTCTTTAATTGTAAGTAGATAAGCTGTGACTTCTGAATTTTCATCGGTAGCAGGCACGAAAATATCAGAAATTGTGCCTCCCGTGCAGCTCGTGTTCGAAAGTGTTGGCTTAAAACAGGTCGAACCTGACATTGTTTCATATGTATAATTCCATTCCACTCACTGTCTGTTTATAAAAATATACCGAAAAAAAACGATAAAACAAAGTAAAAAGGGGGCCAAATTAAACTTTTTTTTATTCTGAAGGCTGCAATTAAGGCTGGTTCCAATTGAATTGAGGCAAGAATTTCGATCTCAGACTTCTTTTCAGGCGATAGTAAGTTTTGGAATTAAAATGTCCGAAACTCTGGTCATGTTAAACCCATGCAGAAAAGCATAACTTTAATTGATGCTACACCAACTATAATAACAGATTCCTGGAAGATCCAAATAATGTCAATATCAAACAGCATATTCGGAATTATAAAAATGAATGGTATACCCTGTTTTAAAAAATATTGCAGATTGAGATATGTTTCAGGATTTATCCGGGTTAGAAAAGTCAATGACTGATCATCCAAAGAATAAGCTGGTAACGATACAATTTGGCAACTCTTTTTAATTTATATTTAATATTTTCTATGATCCTCATCATTTTTTCTAACTTGTGTTGATAAATGGAAATGATAATTGGACTTGAAATAGTAATTTATGTGTTTTCAAATAATCTATCGTTAGAATGAAATAATGAAGCCAAAAGTGTTTATCGGTTCATCTGCAGATAGCATTAAAATTGCTGAAGCAATATTATATAATCTTGAATTCGTAGCAGAGGTAACACCTTGGTCCCAGGGTATATTCACTATTTCTGATACTTCTCTAGAAAGCCTATTAAGTATGATCCCAACCTTTGATTTTGGAATTTTTGTTTTTTCTCCTGATGATATTTTAATAATACATGGTGAATCGAAACAGATACCAAGAGACAATGTAATTTTTGAATTGGGTCTTTTTATAGGCTCTCTTGGGAAAGAAAGATGTTTTATAGTTGCTCCAAGGGATGTTTCTTCTTTAAGACTCCCAACTGATTTATTAGGTTTTACCCCGGCCACATATGAATCAAATAGATCAGATGAAAACTGGAAGGCTGCATTAACTTACGCTTGCATCGATATAAAGGAATCTATTAAGAGACTTGGCAAAAGAAAGGATAGTGTTTCATTTATAACTTATGGACATAATGAATAAATCGATAGTAATTGATCAAAGATTCGATGAGATTAAAAAAGGAAATTTAGGTTGCAGCATAAATGAAGGATTCCCATTCGTTGGTCAGACATTTATGGCTGGAATTTCTGGTTCTTTAGTTGGAGTTTCCGTACATATCAGATCTAAGAGAAGTATGAATCCTAATCGTGGTTTCGAGTTTTTCAATCTTAAAATATCGCTATTTAATGTTAAAAACGGGTTCCCTAAAGATGAACTGGTTTTTACAATCTTGGATAAAGATGAATCAACTATCGAAGAATTAATTAGATTCCCTTCCCCAATTAAACAATTGGAAGGAGAACAATTTGCTATAGTAGCTAGTTATCCTAATGGGCCAAAATTTGGTGCAGGCCAAGAGTTAGGAAATTGGTCAGGTTTGATTGGGAATATGTACCCGAGGGGAAATCTAATATCAGGTAATGGAAGTTCATGGTTTGTGAGCAGTATGAATAACCATGATGTTTTTTTCAGAACATATGTCGAACGATGAAAATTAAAAAATGGATTTTATAAAAGAATAGTAATAGGGGTTTTAGATCTCAAAGATCTTTAAAAAGGGATTCAAAAGAATTGAAGCAAGAATTTCGATAAGGCTTTAATTACTATAAAGCTTATCTTTTCTTAAAACAATCTCATAGAATTTATAGGTTCGTACATACAGATTAATCCCGCCACCCCGACGAATAATCGAGTAGGAGGAAAATAAAGTAGTTTTCCTCCTACTTTATTTTCCGACCTCTCACACCACCGTACGTACGGATCACGTATACGGCGGTTCCTTAATAAACAACTCTTACCGATTCATAATAATCCAACAAGAAAACGTATCCGGCCTTGCGTAAACGATCGTTAGTGATAGTACGTGACAGGATAAAACTATTGGCTATGTGCCAGTAGCCTTTCCGTGTGTTCGCCCATTCATAAGCCTTGTATTTGTTAATGCCAAGCCTAATTAAATTTGCCATTCTGGTTTTAATCCGTTTCCATTGTTTCCAGATTACCATACGTAGTCTGCGGCGATACCACTCGTCCGTTCTCTCCAAAAGATTTCGCATATCGGCCAACATGAAGTATTGCACCCAGCCTTTGATGTATTGGCTTAGTTCTTCCTTCCGACGTTGGTTACCCCATCCATTGCTTCTTGATGTCAACTGCTTAATGCGGGTTTTCATCTTTGTCACACTTTTTGGGTGTATCCGTAGCCGACCTTCTCCTTTGAGTTGGTAGAAGGAGTAGCCAAGGAACTTTATGTCCTTCACGGTTGCAACCTGACTTTTGTCCCGATTGACTTTTAAGAAGAGCGTCCTCTCTATGTAAGATACGATGCTTTCCATCGTCCTTTCGGCACTACGGTGGCTCTTGCAGAGTATCACCATATCGTCCGCATAGCGAACAAACTTATGTCCCCTCTTTTCAAGCTCCCAGTCCAGCTCATTCAGCACGATATTCCCCAGCAGCGGACTTAATGGCCCGCCTTGCGGTACGCCTTCATTGGTTTCTTCGTAGTGGTCTTCCTGCATTACTCCTGCATTGAGGTATTTATGGATAAGTGACACCACTCGTCCGTCCTTGATGGTTCGGGAAAGTACCTCTATAAGCTTACTGTGATTAACGGTATCAAAGAACCGTTCCAGGTCTATATCGACTGCGTAGTCATAGCCGTGAGTAATGTAATCCTGACATTTACGAAGAGCCTGGTGGGCGCTGCGCCTGGGTCTGAACCCATAGCTGTAGGATGAGAACTGTGGCTCGTAAATCGAGGTCAGTTTTTGTGCAATGCTTTGTTGAATTACTCTGTCAACAACCGTGGGAATGCCCAACTGGCGTTGTTTTCCGTTTTCTTTGGGTATGCATACCCTTCTTACTGGATTGGGGCAATATTTCCCCATTTGGATGGACTTAATTAGAATATCCTTGTTGGCGACAAGATAGTCCTTTAAAGACTCTACCTCCATCTTGTCTATTCCACCCGCACCTTTATTGCGCTTTACTTGTTTGAATGCTGCATTCAGATTCGAGGGTGAAAGGATTTGCTCTAAAAGCCCATTCCCTAATCGATAATCATTGGTGGTGAGGTTGTTTTCAGTTATCCACATGAAAGTCTGCCCTTCCACGTAGCCTTCGGATGCCGTCCTATCTTTCCGTGGACAGGTCTCTGATTGCTCAAAGATTTTCTGCTTTCTTCCCTTCATGTTGGTAACATTCATTTACTACTCACTCGTTAAGGTTCAGCCCTTCCCACATTTGGTAGTTATGTGGTACTATGGCTTCGGCTGACTTCTCACGATAAACCTTCTTTCGACCATGATTCATACTCCGTTTCTTCATGTCCGTGAGACCTCCCCGGGTAAAAACGATAACTTTCATCCCATCTATCTGCTCCATTTACCTTGGTTACCCCGGACAGAATCGGACTTTGTTTTGTATTGCAAACTCATCCGGTAACCTTAGGCCTTTTATGAAGTTTCTGTTCGTCAGACCGGAATTTTGCCGCCGGCTTCCTTCAGATTCCACCTCGCGATGGACACCCTTGCCTTTGGCTAACGCTTCCTTCTGTCAAGGCGCGTTCGGGACTTTCACCCTATAGTTATCGCCCATGCCGGGCGCACAGTAAAGAAGCCCCTGAATTAATCAGGGGTTTCTTAATGTATTGGAAAATGTGTTGGATTTTTAATAATCTTTTTCAAGTTTATTAAGCCATTCTTTATCTTCTATCATAATTTGTTCAAAGTGATATTTTTCCCAAACATCAAGCTGGGCTGTATATTTCAATCTATCTTCAGCAGTAAGTAAAGATACTTGGTTTAATATCATATCAAATAATTTTTGATATTCCACAACATCCCGTAACGCCATAAAGCGTATTTCGATATCAAGTTGTTCATCGCCAAAATATAAATTTTCGTTTTTCATATTAGATCGAATTATATTCTTTTATCATGTCTTCCAACACCATTTGGCGGCTGTTACGGACATCTTCAGGCCATTTCGAACCATTTTCTTCTATATCTTTCTTAATAGCTTCAATATCGTTTTTTAAATCCAATCGGCGATGTTCTTTCATACCAATAGAATTTATCAGTGATATATCATAACCCCAAGTATAAATAGAACTTTGAAGATCGGAATGATAAGTAATAAAATCTGGTGGTAATATATGTATCGGCGGCACCTTATTACCAAAACCATATTTTTCAAATTCAAATAGAAGCCGTCCAATACCATAGCCGGGATCGTGAAAATCTGAATTGATACCTTCTGATACCGTCATTTCAGTTTTTCCAACCCGCCACAAATCGTAAATAATAGCACCAGTAAATGGATTATAACCAATAATGTCATCATCACATTCAGGACTATGAAAATAGCTTTTTTTAAGGTGTTCACGCAAGTCGACATTTATTTTCCATTTCTGATTATAACAGTCAACGGCGTAATATTCACCTTCTTCTTCGATTATATCCCATAGGGAATTTTTAATCAATTGTTTTTTTAATTTTTTGATTTTTTCCATAATAATTAAAGTATTTTTTTTATTCTTTTATAATCCACCTTTTATGGAAAAAGGCTTCATAAAATAAAATATAGCAAATCTTTTGCAGAAAACAAAATATTTAGCGCAAAAAAATCTAAAATAATGGAATTATTTTTTAGATAATTTTAATTATCAGAAGGATATTGGAAAAACCACTGCGCCTTACCAGTTTTGGCCGTATTATATTGACCACCTCATTTTCGGAGTTAAATCTTTGTAATATAGTTTTGTATGTTAAAGACAATCTGACCGGCTGAATGTGGTCAATCACTCTGGCCTTTGCATCTGAGTTTAAAACTTAAAATACCATCTGTTTAAATTTAAATTTTTCGGCTTCACTTGACTTTTAGGAAAAAATTCGTTACCATTTGATTGTACGTAATCTATGATGCCGGAATAGATCGGAGTACATAAGAAGATTTTTCCTTCCGGGGAGTAGCTGCCGGCATCAGTGAAACTCGGAAGGATCTTTTTTTTTAATGTTCAGTCATTTTGAGAAGGGCATAAAAGATATAAAATGTTCAAAATTCATAGGTTTCCCGGATTTAATAAAACTCATACAGAATAATCCTAATGCACACAAGATTGAAACAATCAGAAATCTTAGGAAGAATGGTGATGAACTCTATAAATCCCTGAAATCAGAGCTTCCGAATATCACTCCGTCTTGTATGGTCAAGCTCAGAAATCTTGAGGATGATCAATTTGACCAAAACTTTATCCAATTTTCACAGTATTTGTATTACGATATTGATAAATGGAACGCTGAGGAATACAAAAGTTATTTTATAAATAGATATGGTCATCAGGCTTCTATGATCTGCATTTCTTCAAGTGGTGGAGGAATTTCTGTATTATTTAAAATTAAAAATACAATAACAAAAGATAATTTCTCCGAAATCTGGCAGACAGTGCGTGATAATTTATTATCTGATGAGCCGATTGATAATAATTCCAAGGGTATTGGCCGTGCGATGTTTATTTCCAATGACCCGTCTGTTTTCTATAATTATGAAAATGAATTAGAAGTTGAGGTAAAGAACCCCATTGAGGGATCTTATAAAAAAACGGGAAAACAGTCTAAAACCTGTAAGGATTTTATTAATAACCTGATTTCCCCTTTTTCAATTATATCAATTGATCGGGTATTACAAAAAATAACTACACACACTATTGTCCCAGTCGCAAATCCAATTATTGATTTCAGACCAGTTGAATATGTTGAAGTATATATTCCAAAAATTATTAAGGATGGCACTGTCGGCTTCCCCGAAGTAGGTCCAATTAAAATTAGAGTATAATCTTTAATTTTAAGACCTATTATGAAAAAAGCGAGATTTACAGAAAGTCAGATTATTTCTATCCTCTCTCAGCAGGAAAAAGGAATTACAGTAGCTGATATTTGCCGGGAACATGGCATTAGTAATGCTACGTTTTTTAACTGGAAAGCAAAGTATGGAGGTATGTCTCCCAGCCAATTAAAAAGGTTAAAAGAACTTGAGATCGAGAATGCACGGTTAAAGAAGATGTATGCAGATCTCAGTCTGTTACATGAAGCTTTTAAAGATGCTGTAGAAAAAAAACTTTAAGGCCTGATCAGAAAAGGGAAGTTGCACACTGCATGGTAGAGGAACGCCAGGTAAGTGAACGTCAGGCCTGTAAGACATTATGCCTTCCCAGGTCAACATATCGCTACAGACACAAAATAAAACATGATGAATCAATTATAAGAGAGCTCAGCCAGCTTGTAGATAAACATCCTTCAATCGGTTTTTGGATGAGTTATTACAGGATACGGAAAGAAGGATATCAATGGAATCATAAACGTGTTTACAGGGTTTATACAGCAATGCAGCTTAATATCAGAAGAAGGGCAAAGAAAAGGCTGCCTGCAAGGGCAAAACAAACGCTTATGCAGCCTGATGCACCAAACCAGGTATGGTCTATTGATTTTATGAGTGACAGCCTCTGGAATGGCAGAAAGTTCAGAATATTAAACATTATCGATGATTTTAACAGAGAAGTTTTAAGCGTGGAAGCAGATACATCATTGCCGGCAACGAGAGTAATCAGGGTTCTGGATCAGTTAAAGCAGACAAGAGGACTGCCACAAATGATCCGGGTTGACAATGGCCCGGAATTTATATCCTTCAAACTCGATCATTATTGCAGACAGAATCAAATCACTCTGGTATTTATCCAGCCGGGCAAACCGACTCAAAACGCTTTTATTGAAAGATGCAATGGGAGTATTAGAAAAGAATTATTGAATGCTTATGTGTTTCAATCACTTACTGAAGTCCGTGAGAAAATTCAGGAATGGGTTACTGATTATAATGAAAACAGACCACATAAAGCTCTCAATTATTTAACTCCAAAAGAGGCTTATGATAAACGCATTTAATTATAAAACTCTAATTTTGATTGGACCAAATTATAGGGAAGCCGACAGCACCAAACATATTATTTATACCAGTATGATCCATGCTCTGGTTTATTTGAACCCAGAAATAGATAAGGTGTATATCTTTTCTTTTCTATGTGAATAATCGTTTTGCCAAACCTAAGATGGAGAAGCGGGAATTTATCCGATTGTTTAACCTGGTTTACAATGGAATAAAGGAAACTGGTAAGACAAATATAAAAAAAGAAATAAAGTATATCCATTTCAATCCGGAACATGCACTTTCAGCGAAAGAAAAAATTGACATATCAAACATGTTGAATGGCTTAAAGCGTAAAAATGTTTCAATACAAAAAATTATTGATGCTAAACTTGAACTGGAGCGGATAGGGCAGAAGATCACCCAAAAGCGTATTTCTGAAATAACAAAACTATCTCCCAAAACTGTTCGTACCCACTTTAATTCAAAGTTGACTGACATGGATGAGCAGGTTGAGATGGTTAATAATTCAGTCCCAATTGAACTTGCTTCTGATATCTTTAAATGATTTAGTTCACTATAATTTGCCGTAGATGCTGATCATATATTTATTATTTAATATTTATCAAGATCATTATATATTTTCAACTGGCGCTATTAATAACGACAAAAATAATTGTAATACACTTATAAACAGTATTTTCAGTGAGCGTCCAAGAATTGATCCATTCGTCAGTCTCTTCAATATTTTTACAAATTTTTATTAAACCGCATCATTATGTGAATTTGTGATACTTCATTTGATATTTATAGGCATGGATAGATTTGATAGACATTTACGCATAAGGATTTCTGAGGAACAGTTCAGAAAGCTGGCCGAGGCAGCAATAATTGAACAAAGAACTATATCATCAATAATCAGAGATTTATTATGTGAATATCTTGATGGACGTGTTGCAATAACTGAACATCAGGATCAAGATAAAAGTGTTAAAACAACGAAACAGTATGAAGAAAAAACATGAATTAATGGATTTGGATGAGTATTTAAAATTGGCTATTCCATTGATGGTTGATCCTCAGAAAATTGAGTTTGCTGAGGATTTTATCAAGAATCGATTGTTGGTTGTTAAAGATGACGACAGCAAGGAAATTAATCTGGATAAAATAAGCGTAAAAGCTCTTACCTTTTTCATTTATACCCTGATTGAAGATTGGGAGAGTACATCCAAATAGTTCTTGGAAGTTGTCAGGGTTTAGGCAAAACTCATTCGGCAGAACTAACAAGGAATAAGTTTTTTCCGGTTCGTTTAAATTTAAACGAATAATCGATTTGCCGATTGATTTTCGCCGGATCGACCTCTAAAAAGTTTAGAAATGATACTCAAACTGAGGCAGGCTCTAAGGTGATGCTGCCGACTGAGTTAATTTTCACGGACTCGAGATCCCAAGAATATCCGACCTTCGTTTTAAAGGTAAAGTAGTCTTGGCAACTTATACTTATGGGAGAAGTATAAGTTAAATACTTTTCAATCTTTCCTGATTGCCAACGCCTTATGCTAAAACCCTGTTAAAATGCTGAGAATGAGCTTATATTTTCATCGAAAAATGCTGCAAGTATAAGATTTTCGCCGTATGTTGGCCCCCATTTTTAAACTAATGTATATGTCATTAAAAGGCCAAAGGACGACAACTACCTCGATGTCGTGGGAGGATTTCAAATCCATAATTGCGAAACTTGAGAGGGACGGGGAATACAAGTTTTGTTTATTAATCACAATTGCTACGTTCACTGGACTGAGAATCTCAGATCTTCTTGGACTTAGGTTCAGCCAGTTTGAAAATGGTGATTTAATCACCATCGTGGAAAAGAAGACAAAAAAAATGAGGAAGATAAAAATCAATTCCGATCTTAAATCCATTGTTCAAAGAGTCAGGGACAAAATGGGTGTGGTGAATTCGGAACAATTTATTTTCCTTAACAAATATGGGAACAAAGTGATTGATAAATCTTATGTCAATGTTAAATTGAAAGAACTCTTCAAGAGGTATGATATTCATATTGAGGGTAATATCAGTAGCCACATGTTCAGAAAAACACTTGGGAACAGGGTACTCAGGCTGAATAATTACAGTAATCAATCAATAGTTTTATTAATGGAGCTTTTTAGCCACTCAAGCCCAGCAATTACCCGTCGGTATCTCGGCCTTCGAGAGAGGGAAATATTGGATGTTTACGATTCTCTGAAGCTGTAATGACAACATATTTGATTTCATTTTAGTTTTTCTGTATATTTGAATCGCATTACGAATCCTTAGATGGATGCCAACCGGGTTAAACCACCACGGTGGCAAAACAATGCGAGCTTACTGAAGCTAAAAAAAGGTTCAATATCTTCAGTCGCCCATTTTCCATTATCAGGCTTTTTGATGCGTTGAAATATTTATCTAAAAATCAATGCAATGGGGAAAAGAATTTCTGAAAACTGTTCAAAAGGTTATAAGAATGCTCTTATTAACCTTGATCCAAACGGAGAACTTCATTATGGTTGTTCTCATCTCACAATCTGCAAATCATGTCTTAATCCTTACGGAAAAATAGAAAGGCCGATTGACAATAATCAAAAGCATGCGAGCGAATGGTATTTTCAAAACTGCGGATGCACAGATGAAAAGAATAGGAAAAATGGGAAAAACGATCTCGGGAAGATTGGTTCTGATTTTATTACTGTGGCAGAGTTTTGTTATTGTTGTTCAATGGAGCTGATTAATGGTGGATACAAATTTTCTCCATTTTACTGCAATGATTGCATGAAATTAGTAAGGGGTTACAATACTATTTCTGGAAAAAATTCAATACCGTTAGGCAGACATTCATTTATGAACGGGATTATGCTTGTAAGCCCTTATTCCAAAAAAGAAGAGGAACAATATAAATTACAGCTTGAGATTTTTTTTAAAGGAATTGACATAATCAAAGAATGGCAAACCTATTGCCTCTTTGAGAACCTTCATGACCTGGGATTTGATTTAAAAGCAGACGTCCCTGTATCTGTCTATGACAGACTTGTTGTCAAACTAAAAAATAATAAACTAACTAAGTTTAACAATATGGTTGGATATTTCAACAGCCAAAAAATCAACTGACTGTGCAATAATTGACTAAATCATATTTTACTACTACTACAGAATTATAATGTGAACCAACTATTAATTATTTCCCTGATGGATACGGATAAAAACTCAAGCGGCAATGTTTAAAACTAACAGGGTAAACAACTAATTTTCTAATAATTCTGAATTTGCCGCTTGACTTTTGTCCTCAGATATTCAAAATCAGGGAACCCAACAGGAAGTATGTTTGTTTAAATTTAAACGAATTGGTTTGACTGGTTGGGTTCACGTCTTTCGTTCCATTGGGGGGCTCTCCTCCCTTCCCAATGTGCTAGGTACCTTCCTGAGTATCCCCCCTCCATACTAGGGAAAAGTAATTTCCAAAAAAGGGGTCAATACCTTAAGAAAAATTTTGCCAAATTTTTTCGGGAAATCCTGGAAATTCATTTTATCTGAAAATCGATTCCAAAATTTTTGGATGATAACCAGATATTATTTGAAATGATTCTAAATAGATTCCCTTTTGCATCATATTGAATTCTAGTACGTCATTAATTCGAAAATAACCCAGGAGCATCCTTCATGCATGAAAAGAATTCTAATCTTACTTTTTACTTTGTCATTGATTCTTCCAGGCGTAACCGGACAGACGCTTGAAAAGAAGCAGTATAAGGCGACAAAGGTTTCGGTTGCGCCCACAATTGATGGGATACTTGATGATGAAGCCTGGAAAGAAGGGGCTTGGGCTGGAGATTTTATACAAAATCAACCATTAAGCGGAAGACCTGCAACTCAAAGAACTGAATTCAAAATCCTGTTTGATGAAAATGACCTTTATGTTGCAATAAAAGCTTACGATACAAGTCCCGACAGCATTGTAAACCGTTTGACCAGACGTGATCAGGCTGACGGTGATCTTGTCGGTATAGTTCTTGACAGCTTTCATGATCTTCGCACAGGTTTCTTATTCGGTGTCAGTTCAGCAGGTGTAAAATACGACCAGATGTTCACTAATGATGGACAGAACCAGAACTCATCGTGGGATCCAAACTGGTGGGTCAAAACTTCCATTAATAAAGAGGGTTGGATTGCAGAGATGAGAATCCCTTTCAGCCAGGTCAGATTTGAAAAAAAATCAGGAGATGTATGGGGTATGGATATTGTAAGGCTTATTTACAGGAACAATGAACAGGATTTCTGGCAGCATATTCCGAAGGATGCTCCAGGACTGGTTCATCTTTTTGGTGAAATTACAGGACTTGAGCAGATTAAACCAAGGAAAATATTTGACGTAACTCCTTACGGAGTTGCAAAAGAAGAAACTTTCCAGTCGGATCCGAATAATCCATTTCTTGGAAATGGAAGAAAGTTCAGCTTAAACGCCGGAGTTGACGCAAAAATAGGAGTCACAAACAATATGACAATGGATCTCACGGTCAATCCCGATTTCGGGCAGGTTGAGGCCGATCCTTCACAGGTCAACCTTTCTGCCTATGAAACATACTTTACAGAAAAACGACCCTTTTTCATAGAAGGAGACAATATTACAAGTTTTAATATAGGAGTAGGCAACGGCTCTGCAGGAAACGATAATATATTCTATTCAAGACGAATAGGCCGTCCGCCACAAATAGCCCCTGATGTTCAGGATGGAGCCTATACTGATATTCCAAAAGCAACACCAATAATTGGAGCTACAAAGCTTACCGGGAAAACAAAAGACGGGTTCTCTCTCGGTTTTATTGAAGCCCTCACTGCAGAAGTAAAGGCTAAAATAGATTATGAAGGTGAAAGAAGCTCTCAGACAGTGGAACCCCTGACTAATTATCTTGTCGGCAGGGTACAAAAAGATTACAATGAAGGAAAAACCATTATTGGCGGAATGTTCACAGGCACTGATCGTGATCTGGATACAAGGCTTGCCAATTATTTGAACAAATCAGCCTATTCCGGGGGATTCGATTTCACACAATACTTCAACAATAAGAACTGGATGTTCAACCTGAATGCTGCTTTCAGCCAGGTGAAAGGGTCAAAAAAAGCAATGCAGTTGACTCAGGAATCATCAGCTCATTATTTCCAGAGGCCTGATAATAATTATATGCCGCTGGATACAAACCGTACATCCTTATTTGGGTCGGGAGGAAGGATGGAATTAATGAAGCTGAACGGTCATTGGAATTACCTGGCCTGCATCACCTGGAAAACACCCGGATTTGAAATCAATGATCTTGGATATATGACCCAGGCTGACCAGATGCTTTCTGTTCTCTGGGCAGGGTACAATCAGTTTGAGCCAAAAGATATCTATAAAACCTATAATATTAATGGAGATTTTTTCCTGGTCAATGATTTCGGAGGTGACATAACAGGCAAAGGATTTGAATGGAACGCATCGATGTCATTGAAAAATTATTGGAGCATATGGACAGGAGGCAATATAAACGGAGCCTCATTTTCTACAGGTATGCTCCGGGGCGGCCCGCTGATGAAATTACCGGGAAGCACCTATGGCTCAATCGGCTTCTCAACAGATTTCCGAAAGAAGTTTACGTTTGATATTAATTTAAGCGCACAGACAGGCTTTGAAAAGTACTACTGGAACCTGAATGCAGCACCGGACCTCTCATATAAGCCGACAAATTATATATCATTCACACTGAGCCCGGCGTACAATAAATCTTTCAGTGAACTCCAGTATGTAACAGAACTACAATATAATAACAACAACAGATACATCTTTGGCAGCATTGACAGGAAAACTTACAGCGCTTCGCTTAGAGTCAATTTCAACCTGAGCCCCGACCTTACTTTTCAGTATTGGGGCCAGCCATTTGTAGGCTCAGGGAAATATTACAACTATAAATACATAACGAATCCGGTTGCAGTGAGCTACAAAGACAGGTTTCATACTTACACATCAGATCAGATATTGCTTAAAAGTGATAATAATTACCACATTTATGAAAATGCAGACGGGAACGAAGATTACAGTTTCGCTAACATGAATTTTAATTATCAGTTTTTTCTTTCAAATCTTGTAATAAGATGGGAGTATTCACCAGGGTCAAGTCTATACTTGGTCTGGAGTCAGCAAAGAAGTGGTTATAATGACACAGGGAATATGGATTTTTTCAATAACATGGGTGATCTGTTCAATAAGAAAATAAATGTGCCTTATAATGTATTTCTCATAAAATTCAGTTACAGGTTTGGGTTAAAATAACTTTAAGAGCTTTCTGTAAGGGCTGTCAGAATTGACAGCCTTTTTTATTAATGTCAACATTGTACATCAAATCCGATTCAATGCTATGAAAACTGAAAACCAAACTTACTGACCATATTTGATCGGTCACAATTTACCGAACATACAATTCAAAACAACAAAGATTTAACTCCGGTTTTGAGTGGTCAACTTATTCTACTTAAACCTGGTAAGGGTCAAGTTTTTTTATCCTATAAACATATTAGATTTCAAATTGTTATAATACTGGAGACCAGAAACCAATTTAAAAAACGGGGCGAAACCGAAAAGCCATATGAGTAGGAAAATATTAATTCAAAAAAAATGGTAACAGTAATTATTTCTCATGAATGCAAAAACTATTCAGATTGGAGAAAAGTTTTTGATGCTGATGAAGTAAATCGTTCAAAAGCAGGTTTCAAAAGTACAGGCGTATATCATTCTGTTGATAATGCAAATAAGATAACAATTATTGGCGAAGCTCCGAGCGTAGAAGCAATAAATGGTTTTATGACAAATCCTGAAATGAAAGTAGCAATGGAAAAAGGAGGTGTAATAGGCGTGCCCGATGTTAAGATTTTAAATAAAATATAATTTTAAGAATTTTCGGCTACATGTAAGCTAAGGAAATTAGGACGGACTTATTTGTAAGACCATCCTATTTTTTTCTTTTGTATTAACGGTCAGATATAAAATCCTTCCTTCTTTGACCACTTCAAAATGATCTGATAACACAAAACATATATATCAAAAAAACAAGTATTTAACTCAGAGTTACGATTATCAATTTAAACATTCCAACTATGTCAGGGGAATTTACTTTTGCTATCGAATAGAGATAAATATGTTTAATTGGTCTAAGATTAAGAAGTAATTGTTTTTTTGACTAACTTGACCCAAATCCTTATCATTAAACAGTTTAGTTTCATATTAAACTTATTCTCATTAGCAAATTTATTTACATGATATGGCATTATAACAAGTTACGAAGAAAAACACGGGGCAAAAATTTCCGTATTCCTCTAATCGGGGAGAAAGCGCCATCATTTAATACTGAATCAACAGCAGGTACCATTAACTTCCCATTTGATTTTGGCACTAACTGGAAGGTAATTCTTAGCCATCCGATGGATTTTACTCCTGTTTGCTCAACAGAATTGATTGAGCTGGCCAACCTTCAGATTGAATTCGAAAAGCTTGGAGTCAAAATTATAGTTGTTTCAACAGATCCCCTTGAAACGCATAAACAATGGAAGTCAACCCTTGAACAGATTGAATATAAAGAATATCCCCGACAGAAGATTAATTTTCCTATTATTGATGATTCTAACCTGATAATAGCAAAGCTATATGGGATGATCCATCTTGAATCGGACAATAATCGAGATGTAAGGGGCGTATTTATTATTGATCCCGACAACATTATCAGGGCAGAATACTTTTACCCTCAGGAGGTAGGAAGAAACATGAATGAGCTTCTTAGAACAGTTATTGCTCTTCAGACAACCGTTAGGAATAATGTGATGACGCCAGCTAATTGGAATGCAGGGAATGATGTGCTTATCCCCTTTCCTCTAAAAGCTGATATGTCAGCTATGAATAAAGATTCGGGGGAATATTATCAGTACTCATGGTTCCTAATATTTAAAAAGGGGATTCTCGGAAGCCTAAAGTAGAAAATCCGTCCTTCTTTGACCACTTTAAAATCCGGTCTGATAACACTTAATAACATATATCCATAAACAACAAGGATTTAATTCCGGTTTGGGGGGCTATTTCATTCAGTTGACAATGGACAAAAGTATTTGTACTTCTAATGAGGTCATATATTGAAATATTTCTAGCATTTTCACCCCCCTTTGTCCCAAGTATTGTTTAACTTCCGTTGATTTGTGAAGAGTGAATACCAGGCAATAGCAATAGAACAAATTGTAGATACTTGAGAGATAGGGTAGTGCTTTTGGGACTAACGAGGTTGATCAATGGTTTAAGAATATTTCCGATTAAAAATAAACTTACTCTTATCTGAGTTATACTGATTTCAAATGATAAGTTTATTAACTCTAAAAACGAGTATGTATAAAGTTGGCCCCATATTGATTTTAAACAATGACAGATGAAAACAACAATAAAATGGATTCAAATGAGATGGAAAAGTTCATTGAAATGATAAAATCTTATGATTTGACGGATTCTTTTTTTTCTTATCCATTTATCAGAAATGCAATTAAAGAGATTTTATTCCCTGTCCCAAAATACGTAATTCCAAAGGGGACAAAGTTATTTAGAGGACGAGTTCATAAAGATGGAGAGCAATTCTTTCACAAGGTTTCAGATATTTCATACAATAGAGATATATTTTTAATTAAAAATTTTGGAAGAGCTAATGAACCATGTCAAAGTATATTTTACTGCTCAAACAACTCAAATACTGCCTTTATTGAAACATGTACAATTGCAAGAGAAGATCTCGATAAAGACTTTGAATTAATCACATGGGGTACTTGGGAGGTAATCAACGAAATCGAAATTAGTTATGTAATTGGTAATCCAACCGAAACAACAAGTAATGAAATGTTAAAATCTTTAACTAAGGGATTTATTGATTTTTTAAAAACTCTTCATGAGGAAGAGCAAAAATCAGTTCTTCTTTTTCACGACTATATATCAAGACAGTTTCAAATTGAAGCTAAGGGACATCATTCGCTTTATAAAGTCAGTTGCGCTTATTCAAATTGGATTTATGATCA
Source organism: uncultured Bacteroidales bacterium (assembly GCA_963789985.1). Taxonomy (GTDB): domain Bacteria; phylum Bacteroidota; class Bacteroidia; order Bacteroidales; family VadinHA17; genus LD21. The sequence goes on from CAWBNA010000022.1 coordinate 103,360, forward strand.
AGAGTATACTGATACAGATAATGATAAGAAAGTAAAAGAAAGTGCAGGGATAATGTATCGAAGTTCAACCTGGCCAAATGAAGGAATGAATATTGCTCTTAAAAATAGCATTGCCGATGCTTCATTGCGATTAATAGAAGTACGAAGAGATCATATTATAAGAAAAGGAAATTTTTATGACGGCTCAGATACAATTACTGCAAATAGAATTGACCTGACCAACAATATAATTATCTGGACTTTATTAAACAAAACCTATTGACTCAGTCAATATAATTACCTTCGTTTATCACCCAGTTTTGAAGAGCTTATACCCCTGATCATTTTTGACCGGAAAATCTTGACAATTAAAAGTCGGAGTTAAAACCTTGTAATTTAGTTTTTTATATTAAAGACAATCTGACCGGCTGAATGTGGTCGTCCCCTCCGGCTTTTGCACTCGACTGAAACGACAGCATCTTTCGATAATTCCAATTATTATGCGTTTTAATTATTCCTTAAATTCTATTTTTAAATATTTCAGCCGGTGATTACCTGGCTACAATAAATGTAGAGTTATGAAATTACCCGGTAATTCCATTTTCCTTCCAACCTATTCATAATATTCTATTCCCCGTTCGGTCACAAGAAAATCAGTACCTTTTGTAATTTTTATCAACCAATTTCCTTCCTTGTCATATTTCTCATATTTATAAGTTGCTGATTCAACTAATTTGCCATTTTTGTCATAAGCCCTCTGTTCTAATTCATAGTTTTTGTCATCATATTCAGTAATTATTTTATTTTCTAGTTTTCCTTCTGAATTATAAATGTTTCGTTCGATTTCATTTCCCTTGTCATCATTTCTAATAATTTCTTTACTCATTAGGTCATTATTTGGATTTAATTTGTCCATTTCAACGACATTACCCTTTTCATCATCTTTGAATAAAAATCGATATTCTAAATTGCCTGCTGAATTATAAACATTAACTGCATAAATGTTACCCTTTTCATCATATTCATAAATTCCTTTTTCATTCAAACTACCATCTGGGTCATAATAGCTCCTATCAGATTTATTCCCGTTTTGCTTACCATGAGTTATAATAACTCTTTGAATATCTCCTTTTTGTGTTTCTCCAAACTTGTCAATGGCTTTAAATTCGGTTTCTCTAATGGATTTTATTTTTGCTTTAGAGGTTACTGTTTTTTCACCTTTCTTAGCTTTTTCATTTGAGCATGAAAAAGAAATACCATAAATGGCGGATAATAAAATAATAGCTGGTATAATTGATTTTGAATTAATTGATTTCATATACATTTTTTGCGGTATTTTTTTCAATCCTTTGTTAAAATTAGGTTCATTATTTAACAAAAACAAAAAGATTTGTTTCTGGCCCTGGGTGTTTTTAATTTTGGGATTCAGCACAAAGTGTATTGCGTAAGATGTGGCAACCAAGCCCCGGTAATAATCATCTTACGGGGGCTTTTTTGACCTCAAATAAGGCTCCATGATTAACGATCTCCCTCCGGGTGGTATCAGAATACCACCCCGGAATAAAAGACTCGCTTATCCAAAAATAATAAAAAACCCCGTATTTCTCCGAGGTCTCCCGTCTTGCCCATCAGCAATTATGGCAATTTACGTCGCAATTTTATAATTCCATTGTAATTTCCCCAGGAATAATTACAAATAAAAGTATTATTATTAAATTTTTGGAATGTATATTGATGTGAGCCATCATTGATTGTTAAAATGTCACCATTTTCAACCCAATCAAAGTTGAAACCTGTCTTTCCTGAGTCACCATTCCGAACCTCGCCTTTGCCATCTGGATTAAAAACAAAAAAAAGATTTTGGCAATCGCTAAGAATATCCTCTGCTTGACGGGTAGGGAAATCATAATTCTGGTACATTCCTTCCGCATCCCAAAATTCTGGCAAGTGATTTTCCTTTTTCACTTCATTAGAAAAATAATAATAGCCACCGGTTATGGCTATGCCTGTAATGATTCCCAGGATAAAAATGATACTTTTGGGAATTTTTTTCATAATCACTTATTAAACGTTTCTTTATTTTAAAATTGCGAAAATTATTGTAAGTCGGGCAAGCCAGAAGTCCATTGGGTTTGAGGGGGTCTTGTTTTTTCATTGCTCCTATTGATTAAATAATTAACAATAGTCCTAAAGAAACAAAAACCAGTGTCTTTTACCATTCTTAGCAAAATACTATTGACCAACTCAAGTCGGAGTTAAATCCTTGTAATATAGTTTTGTATGTTATAGACAATCTGACCGGCTGAATGTGGTCGTACTCTTCGGCTTTTGCAGCTTAACTTTGTATGTGAAATATTTCCATTACTATGCCAGTAATGATAAATTGTCCAAAAATTTAAAGTTTAGCAGAAAATTTTAACAAATTGTCCAAAAATTTAAAGTTTTTGGCCTAAAATTGTTATGTACTCAAATACATTTTGGACGAACTTTAAAATGTTTGGGTTACTCTCTTTTCAATCCTTCTGAGTTAATCTTGGGCGGAGGAATTTTTTCTTTGTAATAATAAAATTGACTTTGGCTTATGCAAGGTGTAACTTTGAATAACCAAAATTAGCCGGTTATGAAAAAATTAGTCCTTATTACGGTAATATTCCTTTTCTGCATTTCGGTTTATTCGCAGGAAAAGCGTCTTGCCCTGGTAATCGGTAATGGTGATTACGGGAAGATAAGTCTTGCAAATCCTATAAATGACGCAAAATCCATAGAAGCAGCACTTAAAGGCATAGGGTTTGAAGTCGAGCGATATGAAAACCTGGATCAAAAAGGTATGTTCCGGGCTATCGATAACTTCGGGAACAAGTTAAAAAATTATGATATTGGGTTGTTTTTCTATGCTGGCCATGGATTACAGTCAAAAGGTTTTAATTACCTGATGCCTGTTGATGCAACCTTAGAATCCGAATCTGATGTGGAATATAACTGTGTCAGAGCCGACAGGATTTTAGGAAAAATGGAGGATGCAAAAAACAAAGTTAATATTGTGATACTCGATGCCTGCAGGGATAATCCATTTGAACGAAGCTGGACAAGATCAGCAAAGGGAAAGGGCCTTGCAACAATGACAGCACCGGTAGGTTCTATAATCGCACTTGCAACTTCACCCGGGAGCACTGCTTCAGATGGAATCGCAGGAAATAACGGATTGTATACCTCAGGAATACTAACATACATTAATGAACCCGGGATTACAGCCATCCAGATGTTCCAGAAGGTAACTGCTTATGTATATAAGAAATCTGATACTCGCCAGTTGCCTTGGGTTTCAACCTCACTTACCGGGGATTTCTATCTTGTTCCGGGATCAGGTAAGGCAGATAATAAAGAGGTCCTTAATAGTCCGGAAACTAAAACAAATCTTTCTGGCATAGAAAAATCAATTGTAGTGTTACCGTTCAAAAACCTGACCGGAAAGCAAGATCAGGATTATCTTGTTCAGGGACAAAATGAAGCACTGACTAATGAATTATGCATGATAAGCCAGGTCAAACCGCTTCGTGTACTCTCAGGGCAAACAGCTTCAGTGTTTGCTAATGCCACCAGGTCGATTACGGAAATAGCAAATGAGATCAATGTCGATTATATTGTTGAAGGTTCAGTTATTAATGTCGGTGACTCAATTAATTTAAAGTTAAGGCTTGTTCAGGCTTTCCCGGATGAAAAACTGATATGGGCCAGTAATTATAAAAGTGATATTATTAATTCAGAAAAACTATATAATAATGTCGCAGGTCAGATAATTAAAAAGATTGGTTTTGATATTACCCCTGAAAATATTGTTAAACTGCCGGCACCACGTAAAATTAATCCTGAAACCTATGCAACGTACCTTAGGGGCATGTATAATATTAATACACTTACGGATGAAGGATTAAAAAAGGGGATTGAGTATCTAAATGAAGTCCTGAGAACGGATCCAGGAGATGCATTTGCTTATGCTGCTGTGGCTCTTGGATATGCTAACATTGCTCACGGGCCCCTCGATCCCGGTGATGCTCTGGAAAAAGCTAAAGCTGCAGCATTACAGGCGGTCAGGCTGGATACTACAATAGCTGAAGTTTATACAGCCCTTGCATTTGTAACCCAATATTATGACTGGAAATTTGACCTGGCAGAGAAATACTTTAAGAAAGCTCTTGCATTGAATCCAAACTCAGCTATCACTCATTATCATTATGCATGGGGCCTTTATTGGAAAGGTAATATGGAAGCAGCGATTGCAGAACACAAGCTGGCACAGAAATGTGATCCCTTCGATCCGGCGCAAACTGCATGGCTTGGTGGATTATATTTTTATGAAGGGAAGTATGATGATGCGATACGTGAATGTAAAAAAGCTTTTGGGATTCAAAAGGACTTCATAGTAAGTTATTATGTTATGGGTGAATGTTACCTGTACCAGAACAAATTTGATGAAGCTATTGCTGCACATAAAAAAGTTGCTGAACTGGATCCCTCATGGAGCTGGGCTTTGGGATTCACATATGCAATGGCCGGGCATAAAAAAGAGGCGCAGCAGATAGTAGATGAAATATTGAAAGGAGATGTTACTCCATGGCAGGCATTTGGTCTGATAGAGATTTATGCTGCGCTGGGAGAAAAAGATGAAGCATTCAAATGGCTAAATCATACTCCCTATAGTGCCGATTTACCATGGGTTGCAGTTAATCCTGAGTTCAAGCCTCTTCATGGTGATCCGAGGTTTGATGAATTTGTGAAAAAGCTTAATCCAAAGGAACAGTAGGAAAGGTCGAAAAGTTGAATATATCTTAATAATTGGTTTTATTGTCTAATGAAGATTATAAACTGATAACTTTTGATTAGTGTGTTTGGGTTGCTCTTATAAAAGTTTACCTATTCCATCCACTTGGTATAAGCCTTTGGTATATGGATTTTTATTTGACTCATGTTATTGTCTTTTATAACTTTGACAATATTAAAATAAATACTCTAATCGATAGTTTTTGAACTCAAATTGATATTAATTATCTACCCAATTAAACCAGAGAGTAATTTGAGACTGTAAAAATTTGCATTTTAAGTAATCGATATAATTATCTGATTATAAAACTCTAATCTTAGAAGAAAATGAAACAGCAAAGGAAAATATCAAGTATTTTTTCTTGTTTGACTTTTACATTGCAATCATACATGGTAACTAAAAAAAATGCAGACCAAAACATAAAAAAATCATTCACTTTCGAATTTTGACGATTCATCAAAAAAACTTGACTTTTAATATTGCCCAACCTATATTTGTTAAAAGTGGCTTGGACTTGATTTATAAACATACTTTCATTCTGTTCCAATTAAACATCAATGCCTAAATAAACATTCATTAATGAGATGAAATCCAAAACAGGCTTAGTCTTTTTGTTGATTATTTTTTTGTTATCTGGACTGAGATTATCCCAGGCCCAGCAGCCTTCACAATGCCTTGCGGTAATAACCGAAATAAATGGTGAAGCATTTTTAAAAAAAGCTAATAGAAGTGAATTTACCAGGGCTTCCTGGGGAACACAGTTATTCCAGGGCGATGAGATTAAAACTTCAGAAAAATCTGATGTTAAATTACTCTTTTCAAACAGCGATTTGATAAGCCTGGGTCCAAATAGTCTGATCATAATTTCAGGGAAGGAGTCTCCTGCAACTGAAAAAGCAGGTAATGTAAGGAACATCACTTCTGCATCAATGGTCAATTTATCTGATCTGATCCCAAAGAGAGAGGGCAAAAATGATGTAGGTGCACTGGCTGGTCTGCGATCAGTCAGTATGGGCCAGTCAATCGAACTTACAGCTCCTGATAACACTCTTGTCAAAACTGATCGTCCTTCATTTTCATGGACTCCAAAGAAATCATTTGACAATTATATTGTAAATCTATACAATAGCAAGGGTCTGGTCTGGAGTAAGAAAGTATCAGAGAACATAATGAAATTTCCTGAAAATGAAAAGGGATTAGAGTTTGGAGAATCTTATTTCTGGAATGTGGAGGGGGAATATCTTATTGATACTGATAAATTGGCCAGCCATAGGTTTTCGATTCTTTCACCTGAAAAATATAAAGAGGTGCAAGAGAATGAAAATACAATCAGGAATACCTTCAAAAATGACCCTGAAAGCAGTAGCATGCATTCAGTATTGGGAGCATATTATATAAGTAAGGGACTATTGCAGGATGCTATTCTTGAATTCCAGATAATTGCAAAACTAAATACTGATTCCGCCCTGCCTCATGAACTTTTAAGTTCGCTTTATTCTGAAGTTGGAGATAAAGAAAAAGCAATTGATGAACTTCAAAAGGCTCTGGAATTATATAAAAATAAAGAAAAGTGATTTTCTAAAATCTCGATTCAATTTTATTGATTTGGGTTACTCTCTATTCAATCCTTCTGAATTAATCTTGGGCGGATGGATTTTTTCTTTGTAATAATAAATTGACTTTGGCTTATGCAAGGTGTAACTTTGAATAACCAAAATTAACCGGTTATGAAAAAATTAGTCCTTATTACGGTAATATTCCTTTTCTGCATTTCAGTTTATTCGCAGGAAAGGCGTCTGGCCCTGGTAATCGGTAATGGTGATTACGGGAAGATAAGTCTTGCAAATCCTATAAATGACGCAAAATCGATTGAAGCGGCACTTAAAAGCATAGGGTTCGAAGTTGAGCGATATGAAAACCTGGATCAAAAAGGTATGTTCCGGGCTATCGATAACTTCGGAAACAAGTTAAAAAATTATGATATCGGGTTGTTTTTTTATGCCGGCCATGGTTTGCAGTCAAAAGGTTTTAATTACCTGATGCCGGTTGATGCATCCTTAAAATCCGAATCTGATGTGGAATATAACTGTGTCAGAGCCGACAGGATTTTAGGAAAAATGGAGGATGCAAAAAACAAAGTCAATATTGTGATACTCGATGCCTGCAGGGATAACCCATTTGAACGAAGCTGGACAAGATCAGCAAAGGGAAAGGGCCTTGCAACAATGACAGCACCGGTAGGTTCTATAATAGCACTTGCCACTTCACCCGGGAGCACTGCTTCAGATGGAATCGCAGGAAATAACGGATTGTATACCTCAGGAATACTGACATACATAAATGAACCTGGGATAACTGCTATCCAGATGTTCCAGAAGGTAACTGCCTATGTATATAAAAAATCTGATAATCACCAATTGCCATGGGTCTCAACCTCACTTACAGGGGATTTCTATCTTGTTCCGGGGTCAGGTAAGGCAGATAATAAAGAGATCCTTAATAGTCCGGAAACTAAAACAAATCTTACTGACATAGAAAAATCAATTGTAGTGTTACCGTTCAAAAACCTGACTGGAAAGCCAGATCAGGATTATCTTGTTCAGGGACAGAATGATGCCCTTATTTCAGAATTATGCAATATAAGCCAGGTCAAACCGCTTCGTGTACTCTCAGGTCAAACAGCTTCAGTGTTTGCTAATGCCACCAGGTCGATTACGGAAATAGCAAATGAGATCAATGTTGATTATATTATTGAAGGTTCTGTTATTAATGTCGGAGACTCGATTAATTTGAAATTAAGGCTTGTTCAGGCTTTTCCGGATGAAAAACTGATATGGGCCAGTAATTATAAAAGTGATATTATTAATTCGGAAAAACTATATAACAATATCGCAGGTCAGATAATAAAAAAGATTGGTTTTGATATTACTCCTGAAAATATTGTTAAACTGCCGGCACCACGTAAAATTAATCCTGAAACCTATGCAACATACCTCAGAGGTATGTATAATATTAACACGTTAACGGATGAAGGGTTAAAAAAGGGAATTGAATATCTTAATGAAGTTCTGAGAACGGATCCAGGAGATGCATTTGCTTATGCTGCTGTGGCTATGGGATATTTTGAAATTGCTCACGGGCCTCTTGATCCCGGTGATGCTCTGGAAAAAGCTGAGGCTGCAGCATTACAGGCGATCAGACTGGATACGACAATAGCAGAAGTTTATACGGCCCTTGCGGAGGTATCGATGTGTTATAACTGGAAATTTGACCTGGCAGAGAAATACTTTAAAAAAGCTCTTGCATTGAATCCGAACTCAGCTATCGATCATTTTGAATATTCATGGTATCTCTGCTTGAAAGGTCGCATGGAGGAAGCAGTCGTGGAACATAAACTTGCACAGAAATATGATCCTTTCAACCCCATGCATACAGCATGGTTGGGCGGATTATATTATATTGATGGGAAGTATGATGATGGGATACGTGAATGTAAAAAAGCTTTTGAGATTCAAAAGGACTACATAATAAGTTATTATGTTATAGGTCTTTGTTACCTATACCAAGGTAAATTTGATGAAGCTATTGCTGAACATAAAAAGCTTGTAGAACTGGATCCTACATGGAAATGGGTGTTGGGATACACATATGCAATGGCTGGGCATAAAAAAGAGCCGCAGCAGATAATAGATGAAATATTGAAAGGAGATGTCACCCCATGGCAGGCATATGGTCTTATAGCGATTTATGCTGCGCTTGGAGAAAAAGATGAAGCATTCAAATGGCTGAATCATCCGCCGTATCATGCCTGGATACCATGGGTTGCAGTTCTGCCGGAGTTCAAACATCTTCATGGTGATCCGAGGTTTGATGAATTTGTTAAAAAACTCAACCTCCCGAAGAAATAGTCGGAAAGTTGAATGTATCTTAATAATTTGGGAAAGCCCGTTCACTGATCACTTTTGGCCGGATTATTTTGACCACCTTAGGTCGGAGTTAAATCCTTGTAATTTAGTTTTGTATGTTAAAGACAATCTGACCGGCTGAATGTGGTCATGTTCTCCGGCTTTCGCACAAAAGACTTCAATCAATTAAGATTTATTTGACTTCCCTTTCTTACTGGTGTAACTTGCATAAAACCTAATCCAGTTCAATATGAAAACATCCACTAGAGCTCTTACTTGGACTCCTCGGATCCTTTGCATTCTCGCCATTCTTTTTATAAGCTTATTTGCTTTGGATTCTTTTTCATCTGAGCACTCATTTTGGCAAAATTTAGGTGATTTCCTGATTCATCTCATACCATCATTTGTAATGCTTGTTGTGCTTATAGTTGCATGGAAATGGGAAAAGGTTGGTGGGATAATCCTAACTAGTATTGGTTTTGCCTGGTGCATTTTTGTTTTTATCTTGAATTATAAAAGGACACATTCAGTTGCGACCAGTCTCTTGGATATATTAATTGTTGGCATCCCTTTTGTTCTGGCTGGCATTTTGTTTGTTATAAGTCACTACAGAAAGAAGAAAGAGCTTGCCGGTGTTCATTAATAAGCTCATTCCGTAGAGCGAATTTGTTTCCCAACATTTTCATCTGCTGAAACCAATAAAGGCTGTTGCCGTTCAGAAATGATTTCGCTTTAATGGCATTTCATAATAAATAAAAGCTATGAAGAAATATGGCGGATACAGTAATAAGTCTACCTGGACTCTTGTTATTTGGTTAGATACTGACGAGAGTCTAAAAAATTACTGGAGATATAAAACTAAATCTCTACCAGAAGATGAGCTCTCAAAAGAGTTACAGACTTATTTTGAGGATAGAAACCCTCTCTCAAAGAAGTTTACTATCTATAGTGACCTATTAAATAGTTCCTTCAATTAACTGGAAAACGGTAGCTAAGAAATTAAAAGAGGAGGAAATACAATGAGCACAACTATAGAGGGGATAAGATTCTTTACCATCTCAGAGACAGCTATGGCTCTCCACGTGACACCTCAGACAGTAAGAGCCTATATTAAAAAGGGTAGAATAAAGAGCCAGAGTATAGGGAGACTTATTTTAATTAGAGAGAATAACCTAAAGAAATTTTTACAAATAAATGATATGGGAACAGATAAAGAAAGGTCTCCCTCGGGAAAGGAAGAACAACATTAAATATATCTTCTTTGATGATTTATAAAGAGTTAAAGGGCAAAGGCTGGCCAAAGATGATCAATCAATGGCAACCTCAAAACATCGTAAAAATGGTAATTGAACATATAACCTCAAATGACTAGCTCAAAAATCGATCTGATAACACTTAACATACATAAAAAACAACAAATCTATAACTCCGGCTATTGAGTGGTCAATTTATGACGGCCAAAGATGGTCAAGGGCATTGATTACCAAAATAACTTCAAATTTAAAAACGAAATCTGCAATTCAATTTTGTTTCTCATTATGTAATATGAAGTAAATTTATCGCACAAGAAATGAAGCTTTCATACACATTATAACTTTGTGCCAGATGATGCTATAAAATAAATTTGACTTTGGCCTTTTTCTAGCGTAATTTTAATAAATAAACTACTATCTAAGATTAAATTAACAACTAATCCCTGTAATTATGAAAAGGACTATTTTCTTAAGTCTGATTATTGCATTGGCAATAGGAGGTTGTACTCAACAAAAAAGGTCGCCTATTGAAGGTGCCTGGAAAATGGTATTTTCCCAAAGTGTAGAAAGAGATTCACTTTTGTTCAAATTTCCTGGTAATATCACAGGGAGTGATATTAAAATATGGTCAAAAGGTTACGTTCTTTATGTAGAGCGTTTTAAAATCGATACTACATTTATGGGCGGTTATGGTGGCGGACCTTATAAACTTAACGGGAACAGATATGAAGAAACTATCCAATTCTTTTCCATTCAATCTGTTGTTGGCCAAACTGTAAAGATGTTATTGGAAATCAAGAATGACACTCTTATTCAAACCTGGCCAGCAGATGATAATGGGAAGATAAATAAAAGTAACTTCAGACAGGAAAAATATATCAGGTTAGATTAAAGAAGAAGAAATACTTTTCAAACGTTATGCATGGTGGAGGAAGTAACTCCACAATGCAGTGATTATAGCCCATGGAATAAGCTCCGTGGGCTTTCTCTTTATAAGGTTATGTAATCCAATCATGTTTAGACTATGTCTAACCTGCAAAAGCCGGATACTTTGACCATATATAATTTGTCTTAATTCACCGAACATCCAAAACAAAACAACAAGGATTTAACTCCTGTGTTTGGGGGTGGTCAATTTTCTCTTAATGACTTTTAACTTCCTATAATCTTACAGGAAGTTTAAAATCCGGTCAGATGACACTCAACATACATAAAGAAACAACAAGAATTTAACTCCGGCTATGAATGGTCAATTTATTCCGGCCAGCTAGCGTCAAGTACAATAGCTTGTAAAATTTTACTTTTGTGTAGGCTTCAGGAATTGCTCCCTAAGAAAGGTCAGAATATTTGTCTGGCAGGGTTCGATTGACCACTCTGAATGACTTCCATCATAGGTCGCATGATCAAAGTGAAAATGGAAATTTTTGTCACGCAAGCGTTCCATTATTTGATCGGACATTAAAGTTGACGGCCAGATTTGATCTTTGGTAAATGAAACTAGAAGAATAGGCCCTTGAATTTTCTCGGCTGGGATTGCTGCTTCTTTCGCGCGCTGAGTGTTCCGAAGTGCTTTTTTGAACATTAGTGTTCTTTTACCGGAAATCATTCCTTTGAGAGTGGTCCAGGAATAGGGCATCGGCACAAATGGTAGCTCCTGCCCTTTTTCACACCAGGCAGAATGCTGCTTCCCCAAAGCATCCACAATCCCCGTCGGAGGACCAGGGAATACAACCGAACTGGGGTCAATTGCTACCACCGCCTTAACTTCTGAATACCGACTACCCACAAGCAAAGCCAACTCCGCCCCTCTAGACAAGCCCACCAGTGCGTAGTCATCAGGTGTCACTAAATCCTCTTGAGTCGATAACCAATGAAAGGCTTTGGAAAAATACTCCAATGGAATACCCCGAAGATTATTGGGTAAATTACTTGTTCTAAAGTAGGCCAAAGACAAAACGCAGAACCCCTGTTCAATAAGTTCGTGGATGAACTCAGGCTGATAACTCCAATACTTGCCTCCTTCTGAACCACCTAACAGAACTAAAGCTTTTTGTGGCTTGGAAGAATCCGCATAGAAGAAATCGCCATCTAGCCCATCTGCCATAACAGACTTCATCTTGATTCCGTATGGGAAATGATCAGGTCGAGTTGAGAAGGATGAAGGCCGAGGTGAAGTACATTTATAAAACAGCAGTAAGAGGAGGCTTAGAAGTACAGTAACCGTACTTATTTTATTAAGTCTTTTAAACCGATTTTTCATGAAATTAAATTTAAAAATAATTTCCATGATAACATTAACTGACATTACTTACAAATCATGTCTTAATCCCTGGAAAAGTTAGTCGGAATTCATTGAACATGTATGACAAAACAAAAAGGATTTAACTCTGGATTTGGGTGGTCAATTTTCTTTTACTAACTTTTGACTTCCTGTAAGATTACAGGAAGTTTAAAATCCGTCCATCTTTAACCACTTCAAAAGACGGTCTGATAAAACTCAACATACATAACAAAATAACAAGGTTTTAACTCCGGTTCTGGGTGGTCAATTTATTCCGGAAAAAATGGTCAAGAGAACTGACTTTTCCATTAAAAAACTTTATAACCATAAGGGCATATTAACACTTTCAGTTTATTGGTTAAAGAAATGAGGAAGATCCGGTCGGAAGTGATCAACAATTCTTTGGCATAATGCAACCTGAAAGGAGCCTGTGTTCACATCGAGGTTCGTTAACAAAATAATTGTAAATTGTTGATCAACATAATGGAATATGGCAGATCCTAAGAATCCTGGATGTCCAACAATTCGTTGTCCATCCAAATCGATAGTAAACCATCCCAATCCATATGGAATACCGTCCACTATCGCGAGGGTACCATTTCTAAGTTTCGTCGGAGTCCACATCTGGGTTAGAGTCTCTGCTTTCACAACTTGATATTTTTCCAATGCAATAAACCATTTAGCAAGATCATCAACAGTGCTCCATACACCATAGAATGAAGGGAGTTCATTCTGCCAAACGCGTCTACCATTTTCCAGCTGGCCATTGTTCAAAGTATACTCAGAAACATGGTTCTTAATAATGGTCCGTCGGTCCTCAATATTGGTTGAAGTCATTCCATATGGTAAAAAAACATTCTGTTTCATAAATTGAAAGTATGGCATACCAGATACTTTCTGGATAATCATTCCTAATAAGAAATAACCAGGATCACTATATTCAGCACTATCTCCAGGTACATAATTCAGCTGTGATCTTGCTATATCATCAAACTGTTGTTTTGAACTTATGTATAACAGTGGTGATCCATCACACTCAATCCAACCGCCTCCTCTCAAACCTGAAGTATGTGATAATAACTGGCGAACGGTGATATCTTTCCAGGTTATTGGTGCGTCATAGATGTATTTAATCATTGGGTCATCAAGGTTAATTTTGCCTTCTTCTACTAACATCATGATGGCAGTTGCAGTGAATGGTTTTGTTACAGAGGCTAGTTCGAAAACACCTTTTGTAGTGAGTATTGTGCCAGTCTCCAAGTTTGACAACCCATAGGCACGCTCACTGATAATCTTTCCGTGGTCTATAACAGCAAAGACCAATCCTGGTATCTTTCGTGTCTCCATCTCATGATGCATGTAATCATCCAGCTCATCGGACTGTGCATACCCATTGCCGATGGACAAGCTGAAAAAGGCGAGTACACATGGTAATTGCTTAAACATAAGTAGTACGCTTCTACTTTTACAGCCTATAAAAGATTTCCTTTCCATTTGATAATGGTTTTAGATAATTTTATCAATTAAAAAGTATATTCAGCATTTATTTCAATTTTTCGAATCGAAAAAGCGGAAGAAAGATTCAGTAGGCTCTTTTGGATTGTTCTGAGTGTTTTTAATTATCATAATTTGAATTGCGATATTTAGACGCATTGTACTCCCAAAAGGTTACAAAACACTCTAAATAACTGAGCATTTTGACCACAATAAGATGCGGTCTGATAATCCTTAACATACATAACAAAGCAACAAGGATTTAACTCCTATTTTTGATGGTCAATTTAAGACGATTGCCTATAAGCAGGATCATAAACTTTTCCAAACAAAAAGCATGTCAAATACAAATCCAGCTCAGGTAAACATTAATACCATTTCAGTTTAAATGTATCTATCTTTAGATGGCATATGACGGGTCAACAACATTTATGCTTCAAACAACCTTTTGACTAAATGAGGGTTAAATATATTTGATTAAAACATGAATAAATTATTAAAAGTAATCCTTTGGATAATTGCGATTATTCTACTAATTGCGGGGATAATTTATTTCAGGCCTGCCTGGACACCCAGAATAAAATCAGAAAAAGATGAGCACTCTGTGGCCTCACTTGAAAAAATTACAATCGGTAATCTTAAGCAAACTGTTTTGATCCGGACTAAAAATATAAACAATCCAATAATATTATTCATCCATGGAGGTCCTGGAATGCCTTTAATGTATTTATCATATAAATTTCAAAGACCACTTGAAAGTTATTTCACTGTTGTTCAATGGGACCAAAGGGGTGCAGGTAAATCATATGACCCCAAAATACCTATTCAAAGTATCAATGTCGAACAATATATTTCTGATGCACAACAATTAATTGATACTCTCAGAAATAGATATCATCAGCAAAAGATTTTTATAGTGGGTCATTCTTGGGGAACTTACTTAGCTAGTATTCTTGCTACACGGTATCCGGAGCTATTCTATGCTTATATAAGTGTGGGGCAAGTTGTTGATGACGAAAAAGAAAAGAAGATACAAAGAGAATTCCTATGGTCCGAAGCTAAAAAGAATAATGACGCTGCTTTAATTACCAATCTTGAAAATCCTGACTTTAAATCATTCGAATCATGGTTATTCAAATATGGAGGTGAATTAAAACACAGTAAAAACTACATTCCATTTATAATCACTGGCATATTCTCCCCTGAATATACTTTTAAAGATGTAATTAATGTCGCCAAGGGACCACAATTTTGCAACAAGCATATGAGGTATAACGCAATCCAGGGATCTATTCTTGATAATTTAACTAAGTATGATATTCCGGTATATTTTCTAACAGGCGTTCATGATTATACAACTCCATCCCCTTTGATAAAACAGTACTTTGATAGCATTCAGGCACCTAAAAAGGAAATAATCTGGTTCAAGGAATCTGCACATTTCCCTTTTTTTGAAGAACCAAAGAAGTTTGA
The DNA here is from genome assembly GCA_963789985.1 of uncultured Bacteroidales bacterium. Taxonomy (GTDB): domain Bacteria; phylum Bacteroidota; class Bacteroidia; order Bacteroidales; family VadinHA17; genus LD21. The sequence goes on from CAWBNA010000022.1 coordinate 118,564, forward strand.
TAGCATTCTCATAGAACACATTTTGACTTCAACCCCTGTCCAACCAAAATATAGCCCTCGATAACCTAAAAGAAAGTTCAAAATCCATCCTACTTTTGCCGCTTCAGAAATCGGCCTGATTTAACCGAATTTACAAAATGACACTGATTAAACTTTGAATCTGGATGGTCAATTTCATACAGCCAATCCAGGACAAGAGAGGTGGTTTTCCACCCAAGAGTTATAAGTTAAAAAGGAATGCTTTTGGCATTGACTAGCGATAGTTCCAATATCCCCAACCCTGTTAAGCAAATACTGCTTTTGTGAGTTTGTGCTGTTCGGAAAATCTGACAAATTTTATTTTAAATGAGGAGGAAATCTTTCAATTTTCACACCTGAATTTTTATTTGAGTTATTGTCCAGTAATGATGCATTTATGTTTTTCAAATATTTATCGAAAAAAGCAAGCGTGTAAGCTCTTATCATTTCTATATTCTTTAAATTCTGATTTAAAATAGTAGTATCATTCATTTTTTCAAAAAGTTTAGTATCGATGAAACTTCTGTGGACAAATCCATTTGCTTCAATACTAACCCGGTAACTGCCTCCACTCATATTTGCCAAAGCATTATTCTGCCTGGTTTGATAAGAATTCATAAGTGAATCATACACTCGTCTTGTAAGTTTCATATTGGTCAGGTCTTCATTAGTCGGTGGCAGAATATGCTTCGATATATAAAGAGAATGCTGACTTACAAAAAACAGAAAAGGTTGTTTAATTGGATCATTAGGTGAATACTCAACATAAGGTGGCCCTCTGAATTCAGCATCTAAATTTATGCAAGCATGAATAAGAGTTGTAAGTTGACATGCACGGGCGGCTGCCATACCTCCCAATGAATGACCAAAAACTCCAATCTTTTCTAAATCAAGATGATTCCCAAATATTGATTTACTCTTCTCTTTACTAAGAAGATTAACCTGGTTGATAACAAAGAGAATATCTGAAGCACGAATCGGAATTTGCTCATTTTGATATTTTGCACTCCCTCCTTGTACTTTTCTGGCTTCATCCCATTTTTCGCTGGCAAAAGGTACAACCCTTCCATCAGGGAACGCTACAGCATAGGCGTCATAAGGATGTTCTATTGAAAAAATAATATATCCATGACTTGCAAGATCTTCAAGCATTAAAGAATAAATAAGACCAGTTTCACCGAAGCCATGTGAAAAAATAAGTACCGGATATTTCTGTTTATTTAATTCAAGTTGAGCATTTTCCACCGCATGTGCTCGGAGTTGACCTGATTTTATATATGGAAATGCATCTCCAAATTGTGAAGCCATATTTGTCTCACCTATTGCTTTTTCAATTTGATAGAAATGAGGGATATAAGGCGCTTTAATTGAATTTGACTTTTTTATTGCAGGATAATAAACATATACCATTATCTCACGCTTTGTGCCTTTCTTGTTGGAAAAAGTTTCCTCACGCATTGAATCAATCCAGTCATAACTCATTCGACCGACTGCATAAGGACCACTTGGTGAAATGAATATTTCTTTAATATTTGTCTTATTTGCGTCCTGAAGTTGAGCAAAAACAAAAGATGATGTTAAAGAAAGATTTATTACTGACAGAAAAAACAATATTCTATTTGAATTCAGCATATTTATTGTAATTCATTCATAAAGATGAAAATTAAATATAATTTTTATAGTCGCTAGTTCAATTACTCATATTTTTAAAAGAATTCTGTTAGTTGTTTTAGGTGATTTTAAAAATCAGGCAAGAACATAAAAAGTGGTCTTGATCACTCGCTTTTCACATTTTAACTATTACAAGAATGGTGGTAATTACCACCGACCTTTGTGTATTTCCGAACCGATAGATAACGGATGTCATTAATTAACATAATTTCATCTTCATATTTTTATAATATGTAATTTTATTAATGGTAAGAATAAGGTTGGTAGCCTGGTTGGCTCCCTGCTTTACAAAAAAAATCTATCTGTCAGTTCGATTTAACAACTTCTAACTAACGCTGGCTAATAAAACATGAAAAACCCAATGGGAATATTGAATAAAAAGAATAAGATTCCATCAGTTAACAATCATCTCATTCAGGATTTTCAAACAGAAATTTCAGTTTCTGATTGGAAGTACTTAATAAAACTTGGGGGAGTACTTGCCTTATTTGCTGTTCTACTTGAAATTGCAGCTGTATTGATTTGTATCTTTGCTAAAGTTCCATCCCTAAATAGTGTATTGAACTATTTTACATTACTTCAAAAAAACAGTTTTATTGGAGTAGTTTACCTTGGACTTCTTGATGTTTTTGCCGTATCATTTTATTGTCCAATGATTCTTGCACTATATTTTATATTAAGACAAACGAATAAATTTCTTACCCTTATTGGTACTGCTTTTACCTTATTAGGAATAGCCGTCTATCTGTCAACAGTGCCAATCTTTGCAATTACTACACTTAGCCATCAGTACCAGATGGCTACTACAGATATATTGAGATCCCAGATACTAGCTAGTGGCCAGGCGGTAATTGCCATTGGCAGCCCAGGGACAGGATCATTTTTGGCGTTTATACTTATGAGTATTGGTGGCATTCTAGTTTCGATAATTATGTTATCGAGTCCTTTTTTTCGCAAAGGAACAGCTCTCATAGGAATTATTGCCAATGCTATTACGTTGACCTACAGTTTTTCCTTGGTTCTATTTCCGTCCATCAGCCTTTTCATAGTATGGTTATCGGGATTATTATACCTAGTTTGGATCACTATTATCAGTATTAAATTATTACAATATAAATTATATGAATAGAGGCTAAGTAATTATTTAACTTCTCTAAAAACTAACATATTTTGCTTTCAGCCCGCGATTGCAAACCACCCTAAGATAATCGAGGCATATATTATTACCAAAAGAACTGTTATATAACAAATTAGTGGCAACATTATGAGAAAAACAAAAGCTAGCTATACAGCTATTTCTGTAGCTGCAGTACGTGCAATAGAATCAGAAAAACCTTCCAACATAGGGATTTGCAATGATCCTTTGGCTCGTGCCTTGACGAATAACTTGACTTATCTTCTTATCAAACTATTCTATAAATATGGCGAGCGCCGCTCTCATGGTGCGTTGACATTTATTGTTTGTCGTCACCGCTTCTTTGATGACTACCTTTATAAGTGCCAAATGGCATCAACATCACAGTTGGTAATCCTTGGTGCCGGACTTGATTCTCGTGCATATCGCGATGGACTTCCAATTTCAAAAATATTTGAAGTAGACCATCCTGCTTCTCAAGCTGGCAAAATCAAAAGGGTGATCAAAATCTTTGGTAAATTACCTGATCATATTACCTATGTCCCGATAGACTTCGACAAAGAAACATTAAATAAACTTCTTAGTTTTGGTTTTGACAGAACAGCTAAAACTCTCTTTATCTGGGAAGGGGTCACACCTTATATTACTGCGGAAGCTGTCGATGCTACTCTCGCTTGGATACGATCACATTCTGCAATAGGAAGTTCCATTGTTTTTGATTACCACCTTACAATAGAATCAACGCCTGCTCATTTTGACCCTGAGCATGGCCTTTTAAGCTCTTTATTATCTCATCTATTAGGTGAGAATAAGCGAGTTTTTAGTATTGACCGGGGCACCATTGTTGAATTCCTTAATAAAAGGGGGTTCTCAAAAGTTGTTGAGGTTGGCGCGGAACAACTTAAAGAACTATATTGTATAGGTCTAAATCAAGACCGAAATGTTCTAGATACATATTCTATAGTCAGTGCCGAGATATAACATGGATCGGCTTAACTTGCTGTTGAAGTTGGCGCCTTAACTTACATGGAAAAGCCAGTGCCTCTGACCACTTCTGGCCGGATTATATTGACCACCTCAGGTCGGAGTTAAATCATTGTAATATAATTTTGTATTTTAAAGACAATCTGACCGGCTTAATGTGGTCATGCTCTCCGGCTTTTGCAATAAAATCTCATTAAGCTTTAAAATTTTATTCATGTCTCTAATCAAATCAAGGTTAGATATTTCAAACCTCTTGTCTACAATCGAGTAGGAGGAAAATAAAGTAGTTTTCCTCCTACTTTATTTTCCGACCTCTCACACCACCGTACGTACGGATCACGTATACGGCGGTTCCTTAATAAACAACTCTTACCGATTCATAATAATCCAACAAGAAAACGTATCCGGCCTTGCGTAAACGATCGTTAGTGATAGTACGTGACAGGATAAAACTATTGGCTATGTGCCAGTAGCCTTTCCGTGTGTTCGCCCATTCATAAGCCTTGTATTTGTTAATGCCAAGCCTAATTAAATTTGCCATTCTGGTTTTAATCCGTTTCCATTGTTTCCAGATTACCATACGTAGTCTGCGGCGATACCACTCGTCCGTTCTCTCCAAAAGATTTCGCATATCGGCCAACATGAAGTATTGCACCCAGCCTTTGATGTATTGGCTTAGTTCTTCCTTCCGACGTTGGTTACCCCATCCATTGCTTCTTGATGTCAACTGCTTAATGCGGGTTTTCATCTTTGTCACACTTTTTGGGTGTATCCGTAGCCGACCTTCTCCTTTGAGTTGGTAGAAGGAGTAGCCAAGGAACTTTATGTCCTTCACGGTTGCAACCTGACTTTTGTCCCGATTGACTTTTAAGAAGAGCGTCCTCTCTATGTAAGATACGATGCTTTCCATCGTCCTTTCGGCACTACGGTGGCTCTTGCAGAGTATCACCATATCGTCCGCATAGCGAACAAACTTATGTCCCCTCTTTTCAAGCTCCCAGTCCAGCTCATTCAGCACGATATTCCCCAGCAGCGGACTTAATGGCCCGCCTTGCGGTACGCCTTCATTGGTTTCTTCGTAGTGGTCTTCCTGCATTACTCCTGCATTGAGGTATTTATGGATAAGTGACACCACTCGTCCGTCCTTGATGGTTCGGGAAAGTACCTCTATAAGCTTACTGTGATTAACGGTATCAAAGAACCGTTCCAGGTCTATATCGACTGCGTAGTCATAGCCGTGAGTAATGTAATCCTGACATTTACGAAGAGCCTGGTGGGCGCTGCGCCTGGGTCTGAACCCATAGCTGTAGGATGAGAACTGTGGCTCGTAAATCGAGGTCAGTTTTTGTGCAATGCTTTGTTGAATTACTCTGTCAACAACCGTGGGAATGCCCAACTGGCGTTGTTTTCCGTTTTCTTTGGGTATGCATACCCTTCTTACTGGATTGGGGCAATATTTCCCCATTTGGATGGACTTAATTAGAATATCCTTGTTGGCGACAAGATAGTCCTTTAAAGACTCTACCTCCATCTTGTCTATTCCACCCGCACCTTTATTGCGCTTTACTTGTTTGAATGCTGCATTCAGATTCGAGGGTGAAAGGATTTGCTCTAAAAGCCCATTCCCTAATCGATAATCATTGGTGGTGAGGTTGTTTTCAGTTATCCACATGAAAGTCTGCCCTTCCACGTAGCCTTCGGATGCCGTCCTATCTTTCCGTGGACAGGTCTCTGATTGCTCAAAGATTTTCTGCTTTCTTCCCTTCATGTTGGTAACATTCATTTACTACTCACTCGTTAAGGTTCAGCCCTTCCCACATTTGGTAGTTATGTGGTACTATGGCTTCGGCTGACTTCTCACGATAAACCTTCTTTCGACCATGATTCATACTCCGTTTTCTTCATGTCCGTGAGACCTCCCCGGGTAAAAACGATAACTTTCATCCCATCTATCTGCTCCATTTACCTTGGTTACCCCGGACAGAATCGGACTTTGTTTTGTATTGCAAACTCATCCGGTAACCTTAGGCCTTTTATGAAGTTTCTGTTCGTCAGACCGGAATTTTGCCGCCGGCTTCCTTCAGATTCCACCTCGCGATGGACACCCTTGCCTTTGGCTAACGCTTCCTTCTGTCAAGGCGCGTTCGGGACTTTCACCCTATAGTTATCGCCCATGCCGGGCGCACAAGAAAAAGCCTTGCCGTGAAACATCAGGGCTTTTTCGGTGTCAAGCCCCCAAAAGAGGATCATGAAATAATCCTCCTAATCTTTTCTAAAGTTTGATGTATCTGTTTAGATATCAGGATTATTTATTCTTTTAAAGGATCTTTGATTACTTAAGTTGCTCTTCAAATAATTTAAAGATCCTCTTATATTCATCAGCCCAGCTTGATGGTTCTGTGAAAGCATGACTCTCAAGCGGATAAACAGCCAATTCCCAATTGTTTTTTCCAAGCTCAATAAGTCTCTGGGCAAGTCTTACAACATCCTGGAAATGAACATTGTCATCGATCATGCCATGACAAATCAGCAAAGCTCCCTCAAGATCTTCCGCATAATAGATAGGTGAACTCCTCGCATACGCGATACTGTCGGCAACAGGAGTATTCAAAATTTCTGATGTGTAGCCATGGTTGTAATGTGCCCAGTCTGTGACAGGTCTTAGTGCTGCTCCTGCTTTGAAGATTCCAGGTTTCTTAAACATTGCCATTAAGGTTATAAATCCGCCATAGGATCCTCCGTAAATACCTATTTTTTGCGGATCTGTCTGGCATTGTTCTACAAGGTACCTGACTCCATCTACCTGATCATCAAGGTCCCTGCCACCCATGTTCCTGTAAATGGCTGTCCGCCAGTCGCGTCCATAACCCGCACTGCCCCGGTAATCAATATCCAGAACTGTATAACCATGATCAACCAGAAAATTATGGAACATATATTCATGTGAATAATCACTCCACCATCTATGAGCATTCTGAAGATATCCGGCACCATGAACAAAGATCACTGCAGGTCCTTTCATTACAGGATTATCCGGTTTATATAACCTGGCCGGAACCAGCACACCATCGGAAGCTTTAAAACGAATAATCTCCGCTTTCCTCCATTTGTAAGCTCTGAATTCCGAAGTAGTTGATTCAGTTATGCGGACCGGAATGGCCTTGCTCTTATTTTCCATCGTGTAAAGCTCCCAGGGTTCATTTGAATGCGACACACGGAGTGCAAAATATTTCTCATCTGGTGAAAGTTCATATTCAACGCCGCCCTCAAAACCGGTGAGACGTGTCCTGGGACCTCCCTGCACAGGCATACTGTAGAGTTCTCTTACACCCGGATCTGTTTCATTGGAGATAAAATACCATGTCTTTTTATCCTTTGACAATCTTAAATCGTAAATCTCAAAGTTGCCCGCGGTCAGGGCTTTTTTCTGCCCAGTAATGACATCCATAATATATAAATGTGAAAATCCTGATTCTTCAGACTGGAAGTAAATAGTCTTGTTGTCAGCCAGCCATCCGAGCGGAACACGCCCCATGCCGTCCCTTTCAATCCAGGCATTATCATGCTGCCTGTCAAGCAGCTTCAATCCTCCAGTCGAAATATTTAAAAGCATAATCCACCGGTCCTTATTATCTTCAGCATAGATATCCACTACAGCATTGTTACCATCATCTGACCACACAGGATCGCGCATGTTTACACCTCTTCTTTCAGGTTTATCGGTTTTTTTTACCGGATAGTCTGACAGATAATCCGGAGAATCGGTAATGCCAGGTATATCAACTTTCCTGACCTTGTATATAGTGTCACTATTGAAATCATAAATATTTATATCCCCTGATGTAAAAAAAGGCTGACCGACCTTAGGTCTGCCTGGCATTTCTTCAGTATAACCTGATTCGGTGACATAGCTTGGCACAATTGTCCTTTTCTGGTCAGCCGGCTGGAATGATTGCCAGATTAAATATTTACAGTCAGGACTCATACATATTGATCTTATCTGTTCTGAACCTGTATAAACAATCTTTGGCTGTTTTGGTTCCATCGCTTTCTTCTCTTTACTGGCTATCTCTGTTTTTTTCTTCCTCTCCGCCAGTGTTCTGAACAGATATAATTGATTATTATAAAACCATTTATCCTGTACATTGCTATAATCAGGCTCTGCAGTCTTTTCCTTCCCGGTTCTGAAATCAGTCAATTGAATAAATGTACCTTGCGCTATATCCCATGAAAAAAGATTGTTACCGCTGGTAAACAGGATCTTGTCTTCTTTTTGATTAAAGACAGGATTATTCTCAGGAGTAATGGTTAAGGTAATCTGTTTTATTTTGCCTGTTTTAATATCCATAAGAAACAGGTCTCCATTCTTTGAATAGACAATTCTTGATCTGCTGCGGTCATAAGTGCCATTGAATGAAGGAAGCTCTTTTCTTTCTTCCGGGCCCATTTTTTGGGGTATTGCAGTACCTGCTTTTAAAACATATAATGAAGGTATGGAATCAATATTCTGTGTCCATGTGAAATATAGTTTGTTTCCTGAAGGTGACCATTGTGGATATTCAGGTGAAATACCAGTGAATCTGTCACCCTGCATGATTTTCTCTATCGTGAGAATGCTCTGTGAGCAAAGGATTGAAGAGTCGAGTGAGATTGCTAAAATAATAAAAGATGCGGTTAATAACTTTTTCATCTAAATCAGGTTTTAAATACTGGTCAAAATTATTAATTCTTGCGGATTTAGCCAGTCCGCTGTCAGAATGGCAGGGCTGCATAGAAATTATTTGATTATTCCATGTGTAAATAATTTTGATTTTAATGGTCACATGGAACCCACATCTTTGGAGATGTATTGGTTCGTATTTACATACCTGCGGTTTTTTTTCTTATTTATTTTGTATGTAAAGGCTATCTCAAGATTGATGCAACCCGGGCCTTTATAAATGTGGTCAATATGACCGGTTTTTGCCCAAATGCGAAGGGATAAGTATTCTGCGACTATATTTATTATTTTTTCCGTATCTCTGCAAAATTCATTTTCCATTCGTCATTATCTTGTGAGACAGATTTTATAGATTCAATTTCCCAACCATCGGCAAATATTCCTTTTAGTTCATTGTCCGATATACCACCACCAGGAGACGAGGGGTCATCCTTAAAGTAAAATACGTATAATCTTCCTCCGGAATGTAAAACGTGTTTCAGTCCATTTGCATATTTCCCCCTGTCATAAATAGCATGAAGCAAACCACTATCAATGACAGTATTAAATTTAATATCCCATTCATCCAGGGTTACAGCATCCTTAACCAAAAATTCAACAGGCAAATTGCGCCCTTCAGCTTTTGATTTTGCTCTTAAAATAGCATTTTCAACAAAATCAATTCCAATAACCTTAAACCCACGTGATGCAAAGAAAATTGAAGTGTCACCTGTTCCACATCCTGCATCAAGTACTGGTTCAACGATCTGGTCGGCAATTTCAATGAATGGTTGTTTTGGTCTGCCAATATCCCAAACTGGTGAATTTCCATCTTCGTAGTGTTCAGCAAATCCATTAAGGGCTCCAGCCAGATCATTTTTTTCTTTTTCACTTTTCATTTTAAACCTCCTTTAATTGAATTTAACTTCAACTGAAATGATTTTTATCAGGAAGACAACTGACTGAAGAAGAACGAAAAGAATTCATTAACAAAAGAAGAGAATTCTTACGTGGAAATCCTTTTTCCAGAAAAGAATTTTTCAACAGTAACACACCGACCACTGAGAATGATGAAACCTCAAGAAAAGATAAATAATCCTGCTAATAAACCGGACATAGATAAGTTGGTTAAAGAATATCAGCCAAAACTGAAAGCTTTTATTCGTAAACAAGTTGGTAGCAGCGATGAAGCCGATGATATTCTGCAAGACGTTTTTTATCAGCTGATCAAAACACTAAAGGATACTTTTAACCCTATTGAGCACGTTTCAGGATGGTTGTACAGAGTGGCTCGAAATCTGATTATTAATAAAGGCAAGAAAAAGAAGGAAGAGGAATTACGTTTCTATCAGGAAATTACGGCAGACAATGAAATAATAAAAGAGTTTTCTGAAGTTTTGTTTAACAAGGAATACTCTCCTTCTCCGGAATTTGAATATCTCCGGTCAATCGTCTGGACAGAGCTCGAAAACGCTCTGTCAGAGCTTCCAACAGAGCAAAGAGAGATTTTTGAACTGACTGAACTGGATGGAATACCTGTAAAAGAAATATCTGAAACAACAGGCGTTCCGGTAAATACTCTGCTCTCACGAAAGCATTATGCTGTGCTGCGCCTTCGCGAACGACTGGCCGAATTGTACAATGAAATTGTCAATTCATAAACTATTTATTTGATTCAAGAAATTTCTTTACATCATCTTTCAGGATACACTCTCCTTCTGCTTTCAGCCAGCATTGCAGACAGCCCATAAATTGCTGAATTGTATTATCCCTTTTTCTTTTACTGGCAAATCTCTGCAGGAATCTGCAATATACAGATGCATAGTTTTCATTACATCCATTGGTCCAGTAACTCTTTCATCATACATTTCAAATATTTCTCAATGTCTATTTAATATAACCACTAATCTGCCCTTTCCAAAACTCGTTGAAATCTGACCTGGGGTGTTTAAATATATAAATTTTGGTATTGTATTCGACTGCCATACTGTTCCCGACACTTCCAATCTCTGTCATTTCACCAAAAAGTGATTTTGTGTCTTTAAAATTCCCGCTGTCCATAGCATCAGAACTTATTACATAAATCATTTCCTTAATATCGTTTTTGAATTTTAAGGGAATCCAATATTTAAATGACTCACTGAAACTTACAGGTTCCGGCAAACCAAAATTTCTGCCAATTATATTTATTGCACCGGCTTCCCCATAGTTCGTACAAAAGATGAAACAGTCATCTTTATTCTCAACCTGGTCCCATGCTTTACGGGTAAACTCCGTAATTTCATTCCAACCAAACATATCAGCCTGGATCTGGGGAAGGCTCCTGTAATTGCCGTCTTCATCCTTTCTTAAAAGATCAGCCCCTGTAATCTTTGTAAAATTATCATAGTAACTGATCATCTTCTGTGGTCTGAAAACAGGCAGACCTAACGGTAATAACAAAACTGAAAGCGTCAGAAAAACCAGGAAGATGGTATAGAAAAGTAAACGATTTTTAACAGCCTTCTCCAGAAATAATGCTCCCGTCACAATTAAGAATGGAAAAAGTCCGGCAGTATAAAAACTTTCCCCCCGTAAAATGAAAAACATGAAAATAACCAATGCAGAAATTGCCACTAATAGCCGGTATTCTTTGAATTGCTTATTAATCAGAAAATAAACAAGACCGGGCAAAATAATAAATGTGTAGGGCAACAATAAAATCAGCTGTTCAATGAGAAAGGAAATCCTGTTGACATGTGAGAGCTGGCTGTTGTTAAGATCAATCATGTGGTTTATAACAGGAAGATGATGGTTTATCTGCCATAAAATATTAGGCGATGCGATTATAAAAAAAATCAAAACCGCATAATAAAAGTGGTTGCTTAAAATTACGCTTCTGTGTTTTGTGAACCTGATAACAACTAAAATGGAAAGGAGAAGAAACAGGATACTGTATTTATTGAGAAAAGCGACTCCGCCTAAAGCTCCGATAATCAATATATATGAGTTTGAATTGGTTTTCAGAAACCTTATCAGAAAATAAATCGTCAGGGTTCAGAAAAATATATCAAAACAGTAAGGTGTAAATGCACCATAAATCATGACTAAAAAGGTACTGGTCCCCACTCCTACCGATGCAATTGATTGAGAACGGAAGTTGCCATTTAATTCTTTGGCAATCAGTGTTGAAAGATAAACCAACATTCCACTGAAAATTGCCGGAAAAAATCTTACAGCAAACAAAGAATAGCCAAAAATACTTTTTGCAATAAAAGCCATTAAGCCAGTCATGGGAGGTTCTGTGGCATATCCGAAATCGAGATGTCTGCAGAGGGAAAAATAGAGTAGCTCATCCCTTTGATACTCAAAACCCGGGCCTGACAAAAAGTGCATTAAAATTGTTGCCACACCAATAGTTATTAGAATTAATTTTTGATAAATATTTTTCATTTGTACAGAGTTTTACTCCGTTTACTTTCCTTGCTTATATTATTTTAAACCAAAACTGTAACTAAGCTTAATAAGAAAAACATTATTAGGTTTATTATCAACCGCACTGAAAAGATTGCCTGTCCGGCTCCCCACTGAAAAAACAGTATTGCTGTAATGCTCAAAACAAATATTCGTTTCATGATGTGTCAGATATTTATTGGTTTTTGAGCTAATGACAGAAGGGGAAATCTATCTGAGGCAAAAAATCGTTATTTAGTTCTACTTTGACAGATCATTGTTTACTCTTATTTTTCAGTTTGTTTATATGGAGTCTTGAGTGCATAGATAGAAAGTAAAACGATTGGAGATAATATTTTTTCTGTTACCAAGCCAGATAAGTGGCATTATATGAATAGAGAGTGTCAAAAGTCATCTCCATAAATTATCTGTTTATTATTGTTTTTGCATTATAGCTCTCAAATCACTGAACCTTCAATTTCGCTTATAATTTTGTGCCTGGCTCTTGAGAAGTTTGAACGGGAAGTACTGCTGGGGATTGATAAAATCTGACCAATTTCTTCGTGATCGTAACCTTCAAACAAATAAAGAGAGAGAATTTGCCTGTACCTTTCAGGAAGAAGCCGGATTTTTTCCATTACTCTGTTTATTCTTGTATCAGTTTCATCATTCTGGTTAAGAACTTCACAATAAGTATCTTCAATCCCATTAAGGGATTCAATGTTTTCAAGTTTCATTTTATTCTTTTTACTAAGATAATCGAGTGACCTGTTTTGGACAATTTTTTTAAGCCAGGCTCCGAAGCTTACGGTTCCTGAGTAGGTTACTATCTTCTCAAAAGCTGACAGAAATGCTTCCTGCATAATATCTTCTGCCTCCATGGCATCGTTTACTATCCTTAAGCTTGTAATATACATTGCCTTATAATACAATTTGTAAATCTGAAACTGTGCTTTCTGGTCGCCCCTTCTGCAACCGTCAATAAGATCCTGATGAATGTTAGGGAATTGTGTGTTTGAGTCAGCCACTTGTGTATTCATGATTTTTAATTTTGATTTGTCAGATCAAAACTAATATCAGACAAAGGCCGACAAAGAACGTCCCTATAAGGATGAAGTACATCCCGATAGGCAAGTGCAAATTCACTAATGTATGTGCAACATTTTAAGAGACTTATGATTTACGGAATTCCGAAGGAGTTTTGCCTGTAGGCTTCTTAAATGCATTATTGAAAGCTGTTTTTGAGTTGTAACCAACCATTTCAGAGATCTCCTCCACCGTAATTTTATTCTTTTTGTCTCCGGATAAGATTCTTTTTGCTTCTTCAATCCTGTATGATGCCAGTAATTCGAAAAAGCTTTTGTTCAGTTTTTCATTAATGACCTGTGAAACATGATGAGAACTCTCACCGATTTTCTTTGACAACTCCGCCAAAGATGCCAGGTTGTCTAAAAAGTACTGCCTTGTTTCCAATTCAAAAATGATATTGTTGAGTATCTTCTGTTTACCTGTTTCAGTTAATGAGGATTTACGATACTTCCCGAATGAAATATCCATGAAAGAGGTTGAACGGTTAAAATATTCCGAATCATTCATAACCCTTAATGTGGTCAACAGGATAATAACAGAAACATAGGTTCCGATATAGTAATCGCCCAGATCTCCTTTAAAACTGAGTTTAACCATAATAAATATAATCAACACTATTGCGATGTGAAAAACCATATTTCTTAAAGGTCTCAGAACTTCATCCTTTGTCGTGAATATTGATTCACCGGACTGACTTCCTTTCTTCATCAATAACCTGAAAGCGAAGTAAATGTATATAACTAACTGTATACCTGTCGTTAAATTCAGCCATTTCTTTAATTGCAGCGGGTCATTCGATACAAAATAATGATATTTGATAGTCGGCCAATCAGGATGAAAACTTTGGACATAAGAATTATACTTCATCTCATTGGGCTGAATGAGATCGAAAGTGAGGTAGCAGAGGTACAGGAAGGCAATAATAAAATGCATCCAGTCTTTTCTAGGATTGGACTGGTCAAGACTTCTTTTGATAAAAAGGTAAAGGAATGGTCCGATTACTAAATTCAGCGGTTCTGAATAATTCGTAATGACCAGGATTTTAGTAATATACCCCGTAAGGTTAAGGAATTGCTCCAGGATACAGAGGGAAAGCGAAAGCAGCAATAATCCCTGGTACAGGTTGGCTTTAATATTAGAGGATGACTTTATAATAAAGAAAATTGAAAGGATTAGGCCCTGGAAAACTCCGATAAAAATAAATGCCGAAATGGCATCAAGATGAGTGGTGGTGTTCATAACTCAAAAGTAATGAAGTTCTCAAATATTTATTTACTAAGTAGATTACAAAAATTTACAACATTGGCTGGATTTATCTATATCGTTGCTGAAAAGCAAGTTGCAACGATATTCGGGCTATATTTGAACAAGCCTGTAACCCTTCTTCGGTGATTATTTATTTTAAGGGGACCCAGTCTATCCGGAAAAATTCCGGTCGAGCTTAACCTGTACTTATATTAATTGTCTGCCAAATTGACTCTAACTGTCACGAAATCATGACATTATGGCAATGTTTAATGATTGAATAATTAACTGATTTTCAAGTTTTTTTAGCAAAATGAAACTTGATTTTATAAAAGATGCAAGTGGTATTCTTTTTGAATAACACTGCCTGTCAAGTAAAATATGTTTAACTAAAAAATGGAGGATAAATCTATGGCACTAATGAGATTTCCAAACCAGTTTCCATCGTTGTTAGACCATTTTTTTGAGAACGATTTATTTGATTGGTCGACAAGGAATTATTCAAGTACCAATACCACGCTTCCGTCTGTTAATATTAAGGAAAGCAATGAAGATTTTGAAGTCGAAGTGGCGGCCAAACCTAAACCGGCCAGGCAGATTGCGATTTCATGATTAACCATTAAGCTGAAAATAAAGATTCAGATGAATGTAATTAATACACTGGTTTAACTATTTAATCTTTGAAGTATGATACGCATGGATTTAATTGCCATTGAATTATCAATATCTTTAATGAGTTGCAATGATCAAACAAGTAAATAGAAAGGCGGGAGTAACAAGATAACAGCCAGCCCCCAGACAAGTGTAAAAGTTTACAAAAAACATGACGATAAGGGAAACCTGATAAGATATGATTCTTCATATTCATATTATTATTCGAATGTCAAGGATGACAAGAATTTAAGGGACAGCATATTTAATAATTTCAGGAGTACCCCCGGCAATAAATATTTCTTTTCCAGGGATCCATATTTCAATGATCTTTTCTTCGAGGATTCATTGTTGAAATATGATTTTTACAGGAAGGATTTCTTCCTGAATCGTTTCAAAAATAATATAAGGAAGATGGATAGTCTGTTCTTGGGAATGGATTCTTTAAAAAATAGTTTATTCTCCGGATAGGTATTACCATTTTTCTTATCTTTGAATATCTTAGAACAAAGTTATGAAATCATCATTATTATTCACCCGGGTATTCCTGATGAGCGTTTTTATCCTATTATTTGCCTGTGAAAAGTTAACTGTCGAAAAATCCGGTCCTGTTGCTGTCAGTCGAAAAGCTGAAAAACCTGACTCACTGTTACCACTAGGTTGCATAAGGGGTTACTTTGGGAATGAATATAAAACATTTACACAGCATATTGAACAGGTTGCGACCATTGATAGCTTCTCAAATTGCTACTTTTACGGGTCTTGCAACAACACCCTGAAACAAATTAATTTAATCAGATGTGATTCGGTTTTTGTCTTTGCCATGTATATCATGGGATATTCATTAGATTCATTATCCGCTACCCTTCCTGTGCCTTCCGAGTATGGAAAGTATTCTGAAATACAGTTCTATCCATTCCAGGATTGGAATAGTGATTCACCGGATCATTATACACTTGACGATTTTTATGGGAAAAGTGTGTTTATTACTGATAAAACAGATGATATTCTTACGGGCACATTCGAAGGTACTTTAAGATCCCCCACAGGTGATTCATTGCGTGTAACAGAAGGAGAATTCAAAATAAAAATCTTTAGAAAGTACATGCCCTGCAGTCAATAAATCTTGCTTGGTTTTATATCGATTTTATGACAATCTGCCTAAATTTTAAAAAAGGCAGGTGGCAAGTAGTATCATACCGGATTTTGAAATGGTCAAAGAAGGACGGATTTTATACAAAATCAAACACTTACAAATTAAAAATGTAAGTGTTTTTTATTTCACGCCAGGAGTAAGCCAGGTTTTGAACAAAAACGGTGTGTTTTATTATAGATTCACTTACTCATATCTGAGGGCATCTATCGGATCAAGGTTTGATGCTTTTCTTGCAGGATACCATCCGAAGAATACTCCTATGACAGTGCACACTGCAAATGACAGAATTTCTGATTTTGGCAGGACAAGTATCGGCCACGACATAGTTGATCCGATAACCCTGGATGCCACAATCCCTACCATAATGCCGATAATGCCTCCTGTAATGCTTATCAGCATGGATTCTGCAAGAAACTGCAGCAATATGTCGATTCCTTTGCCGCCGATAGCCATACGCAGTCCGATTTCCCTGGTTCTCTCAGTGACTGATACCAGCATAATATTCATGATGCCTATGCCTCCCACAAGGAGTGAAATGCCGGCAATGGCCCCCAGTAAAATGGTCAGGATATTACTTACGGAACTGAAAGTAGATAATAATTCTGTCTGGTTCCTGATGGTAAAGTCGTCCTGATCAGAGGCTTTAAGTTTATGATGTCTGCGTACGGTTTCCTCTATTTGTTTTGCAGCCAGATCTGTCGACTTGGAATCAACGGCGGAGGTATATATGCTCTGCACCCAGGTAATGGCAAGTATTCTTTTCTGAACTGTGGTGTACGGTGCAATGATTAAATCATCCTGGTCCTGTCCGAAGGTATTTAATCCTTTTGGGGCCAGTACTCCGATCACCTGGAACGGGATTTTTTTAAATCTCACAACCTGTCCTACAGGATCTGCACCTGCGCCGAATAAGTTCGTAACCACCGTCTGCCCCAGAAGACAGACTTTGGTAGCGCCGCTTAATTCCCTGTCAGTGAACATACGGCCACTTCCGACTGACCTTTCCCTTATCTGAAGGTAACTCTCATTTTCACCGTACAGGGATGTAGGCCAGTTAAGTGCTCCAAATACTGCTTGTCCACTACCACGCACTTCTGGTGTGGCAGCTAGTACTGCCGGACAATCAGTGAGGATAGCATCGACATCCGATTCTTTCAGGCTTTGCATTGTTGACGCCCCGTACTGGACCCCTCCCCTCTGCTGTGAGCCCGGAACTACGGTGACAAGGTTTAATCCCATGCCGGCTATCTGCTGCTGGATACTGATTTTGGATCCTTCGCCGATGCCAAGCATGGCGATCACCGAAGCGACACCTATTATAATGCCAAGCATAGTCAGAAAAGCCCTGAATTTATTTCTTGACAAAGCATTAAATGCGATTTTGATAAGATTTTTTATACTCATTTTTATATTTTTTATTTAGTCTGCTTCCATTGGCATTGTGGCAAGCAGCTCCTGAGCATTAATCCTGTCCGTGACCTGACTCTCCCTCAGAAGAAGGCCGTCTTTAAAAATAATATTACGGCTGGCACACCTGGCTATATCCGGTTCATGAGTCACAAAAACTATCGTTTTACCTTTTGTATTTAGTTCCTGGAAGAGAGCCATAATTTCGAAGGATGTCCGGGTATCAAGGTTCCCTGTTGCTTCATCAGCAAGAATAACCACCGGATCATTGACCAGCGACCTTGCAATTGCCACCCTTTGCTGCTGGCCGCCCGAGAGCTGATTAGGCTTATGATCCATCCTGTCACCGAGACCTACTGATTCAAGAGCAGCCCTGGCTCTCGCCTTTCTTTCCTTTGATCTTACGGATGAATTATACAGGAGCGGCAGTTCAACGTTTTCCAGGGCAGTGGTCCTTGGAAGAAGATTATAAGTCTGAAATACAAAACCCAGCTTTTTGTTCCTGAGGGTTGCCAGTTGATTCCTGTTAAGTTTGGAAATGCCTGTGCCATCAAGAATGTAATTTCCGGATGTGGGTTTGTCGAGACAACCAATAATGTTAAGCATTGTCGATTTTCCCGATCCGCTGGCTCCCATAATGGCAACAAATTCACCTTCACTGACAGTCATATCGATTCCCCTGAGGGCGTGAACTGTCACTTCTCCCACATAATAATCTTTCTTTAAGGTTATTATTTCAATAAGATTTTTCATAAATACAGTTGTTTTATCTTCTTCCGCCTGGCCTCTGCGGCATGAAGGGGCTTGTAGCTGTCGTAGTCTGAGTCGCAGCTGGTGCAGCAGTTCCTGTCTTGCCTGCCTGGCTCATTGACAAAATAACAACGTCTCCTTCTTTAAGACCGTATTTTATTTCAGCGTTTGTACCGTCAATTGCTCCTGTTGCAATGCGGGCCCGGCGAATCTTGTCCCCATCTTTAACCCAAACTGCTACCTGTTTTCTCACTGTCTGAACACCTACCATGAAATCACCTGAAGAAGCGGATCCTCCGGATGATGCCCGCCGCGGAAACCTGCTGCTGTCAGGCCGGCCGGCTCCGCCGTATCCCTGTCCCGGAACGATCGGATTGTTTTTCATGTACTCCGCCAGGAAGGCGGGATCAGGAGTAAATCTCAGAGCCTTCCCCGGAACTGTCAGTACACTGTCAACCTTCTGAACAAGCACCGTAATGTTTGCAGTCATTCCGGGCATCAGTTTCTTTTCAGGATTGGGTGCATTTACAATTACAGTATATGTAACCACATTGTTTGTCACAACAGGTTGCAGTCTTACCTGCCTTACACTTCCCTTGAAGATCTCGGTGGGAAATGCATCGACAGTGAATTCAACAGGCTGCGCGGGCTTTACCTGGCCTATATCCGCCTCATCAACACTCGCTTCAACGTGCATCTGCGTCAGATCATTTGCTATTGTAAAAAGATTCGGAGTGCTGAAACTGGCCGCAACAGTCTGACCCTGATCCACTGCACGGTTCAGGATTACACCATCAATCGGTGCAAAGATTGAAGCGTAGTTGAGGTTCACAATTGATTTGTCATATCCGGCCTGAGCTGTCTTCAGGTTAGCCCGGGCGGTCGAATAATTATATTTGACCTGGTCATAATCAGCCTGTGCTATAAGCTTTTTATCAAGCAATGCCTGGTACCTTTCAAAAGTCGCCTTCTGAAATTCCACCTCACCTTTTGATTGATCCAGAGCTGCTTCAGCCTGGCGTACCTGTGTCTGCAACGGGGTTGTGTCAAGTACAGCCATCAGCTGATTCTTCCTGACAGTCGAATTGAAATCTACAAAGATCTTGCTTATCACTCCTGAAACCTGGGTCCCGATAAGCACTGTCGTATCAGCCTCAAGGGTCCCGGTTGCTGTAATTGTATTTATGATCGATCCCTTTTTGGCAACGGCTGTTTCAAATGTGTATGCCTTGTCTCCTTTATGGCATGAACTCACAATGAAAAGCATAAATAAGGCATTTATTATTAGACTTCCCCTTTTGATTATTCTTCTCCTTTTCATTACTGTCCTGTTTTATTAATGAATATTACTTGTCGTTCCTGAATGTCAGTGGTAACCCTGTATAAAAATCAAGCACCTTATAACTGAATATCAATTTATATTTTGATTGAAGCAAAGTACTTTCTGCAGAAATAAAGCTGGTCTTCTGTATAAGAAAATCAACCGAACTCATAAGTCCCTGGTTATACTTTTCCGAGGCAACATCATATGATTCCTTTACAGCCTTATATGCCTCGGCACTTGCTTCATACTCTGTCTGGTCCGAAACAACATCCTGGCATGCCTGTTCAATGGCCTTCCTGAGCACGTCTTTTGTGTTGAATTCATTCAACTCCGCGTTATTTAAGTTCAGCTTTGCAACTTCCACACTTGTTTTGACCTGCCTGTTCAGATATATAGGTATCGAAGCTGAAAGCCCTATAGACGGGCTGATATTGTCTTTGAGCTGATATCCAAACGAGCTGGCCGGAGGATAACCGGAATATAAAGTAGACAGACCTGCATTCAAAGAAAGATCAGGGTAATAACCAGATTTTGCCAGGTCAATGCCAATCTGTGAACTTTTTTTGGCTAACTCAGCATTTTTTACTTCGGGCTTTATCCCCAGAGCAGTCTGATAAACTGCTACAGGATCAGGAAGCCGTTTCTGGTTAATAAGACTGTCAAGATTCGGGTGCTCTATCTGAAAGTCATTGGTTATTGGAAACTCCATTAACTGCATCAGCGATATCCTGTTAATGGCAAGCTGGCTTTGAGCTGTAGCCAGAGTTTGCTTTTCAGTGGCCAGTTGTGACTTAATCAACAGATAGTCTGAATTCGCTATTGCACCTAACTTCAGCCTCTCACCCGCCAGGTTCAGTTGTTCCATCAATGAAGAAATCTGCTCATTATAGTTCTTGACCTGTTCTTCTGCAAAGAGAACCTGCAGGTAAGCATTCAACACATTAAGGCTTACGGTCTCTTTAATGACTTCAGTGTTATATTTGTCTGCCTCATAGTTGGCTTCAGATTGCCTGACACTGTTACGAAGCCTGGACCCGTCATAAATCGTCATTGCTGAACTGGCAGAAATATTTATTCCGTCGGTTCCTTTAAAAACAGTGGCACCTGTCGTCGTATTTGTCATATTGCTCCAGTCATAATTCTGCCTCGCAGATCCGCTTAGTGAGGGATACCACGCTGCTTTTGCCAAAATCAGGTTCCTTCCATTTATACTGTTGCTGACCACAGCTTTCTGAACCTGAATATTCTTCTCAAGAGCGTATTGTATACAATCATCAACCGTCCAGACCTTAGCCTGGGCATTTAAACAAGACCCTCCTGCTATGCTTAAGGAACATGTTATTATAATTATTGATACCCTTATATTCATTCGTTTACATTTTTGAATTTATATCTTTATATAAAAGTAACAATTCAATAAAAATTATTCCACATTTGTATGTTAAAAAATTGATTTGGAATTGTGGTAATAAATCATTCACATGAGACTAATTTTAGATCATCCTAATAGTCAGATCTTTTCAATTCTCTTTCGGCCCTGAACCAATCATCAGGATCATTCTGTGAAATAACGCCTTTCCCCTGTTATATTTCAAGAGCCTTTTTATATATTCGGATTTCACAGGCCAGGGAATTTTATAAAATCTGAATGAAATTTTCATCTCATATTTGTCAAACTCTGAATTGGTTCTCTTCCCCTCCCGAAGGTCAGGTATGAAACCCTGAAAACTCAATCGGGTAATCTATTCAAAAACAAAATATCCGAATTTATTGTACTCATGAAAAGTACCTGAAACCTTTTGCCATGCAAAAGAGACCTCTCCTTCATCATAATCAATACGATACATATTCGCTCTCCACTTTGTCCCCGACACCGGAGGAACATTGCCCAGTGGCGCCAGCAACTTATATGGTATGTAAAACTCAGCTGTCCATCCTGTAATATCTGCTCCGCTTTCCTTTTTGCCGCCTGTGACGGCTGTCCGATGAACAGTCTTCCTTTCACCTTCATAATGCCAGGGGAGCCAACCCAGAAATTTCCCGCCGATATTCGGTACCATAATCGGCAATTCATAATTCAATGGAGATAATTCATATTCGAAATAGACCGGATATTTTTCATCGGGCCATAAGAAAACTTCGACAACATCCTCATTCCAGAGATCCATGTAATCGGCCTTCATTGTCGAGACAAGCTTCCTGTCATCACAACTGAAAAGAAAGTAAATGCCCGTCTCTGAATATAGTATTTTTACTTTTGTCTGGTATCCATTCTTCACGGTCCCCTGCGACGGCAGGCTTATCCATTCTGCAGTTTTCCAGTTTTCTGAACGGCCGTCACCTGTGATTATAAAATCATTGCATTTCCTGACAATTGCCGTTCCGGGTTCAAAAGCTTCTGCAGATAATTTGAAGCATGCAATAAAACAGCTGATAACTAAGGATATAAAAAAAGTCTTCGACAGGAAATTGGTTTGTTTTATCATATAGTTAATTCTTATGCCCAAAAAAGAATGATCTGTCATTATCCATCCCATCCGGTTGCCGCGCCATAAGGAAATTCCATTACTTTGACTGTCTGTCGGCAGGAACAGGTTCAAGAAGATCAGTCTGCGGGGTTAAAAGATCATTATTGCTTTTCCCATTCTGATCTGCCAAAGAACAACATGCTCGATTTCAGTGATCTGTGATTTATACACCCTTAACCGACGTGCAATTATTGCAGATGTCTCCTTTTATTTGTTAAGCATCTGAGTCGGATCACCTCCGGGTAGAAGAACTAAAAGCGCTTCTATGATTGTCCCGATGCCGCCTCCGACTGCAACTTTTCCGCCAGTTGACATACCTCTGCGGTCCTCGATGTTGTCACTTTCGTCTCTGCCGATCCATTTCATAATGAATAACTCTATGTTATACTTCTCAGGTTAATTATTGAAACAAAGCTAATAATTAGGATATTCATCTGCAAGCTCCCGGCCTGGTTATAAATTCCATGATCACGGAAAAATTGGCATAAAACATTTTGACATATTTACTGAAAGTGCTAAATTTAACTGTTTAACACCGAAATATTATGAAAAAGACAATCACTTTGTTATTTATTACTTTCCTTTGCAGTTCGCTGTTCAGCCAGGAAATGAAAACCATTGAACTTCTGAAACCCGATAAAACAAAAGGGCTTCCGGTTATGCAGGCGCTGGATGCAAGGGCATCAGTACACGAATGGTCAACAGAAAAACTGAAGCTTCAGGATCTTTCAGATCTTATGTGGGCAGCAGACGGCATAAACCGCCCTGCAGAAGGGAAGCGTACGGCTGCATCAGCAATGAATGCACAGGACATTGATGTTTATGTTTTTATGGAAGAGGGTGCATATATCTACGATGCACAGAAACATGTTCTTAATCCCGTAGTCGCCGGCGACTACAGGGCCCTTGCAGGAAAAACGGATGCTCCTGTTACTATAGTGCTTATATCGGATATATCGAGATTCAAGGCCGGAGATGATGCACTTAAACTTAGCTGGGCAAATATTGATTGTGGAATTGTTTCACAAAATATTGCCCTTTTCTGCTCAGGGACCGGATTAAAAACCCGGCCGCGTGCAAGCTTTCCGGGAGCTGATAAGATCAGGGAGGTCCTTAAACTTAAAGATTCCCAGAAGATCCTTCTGAATCATCCGGTAGGATACGAGAAAATACATTAAGATGACCCCGCTGATTCTTTATCATCCTGGTCTTTAGCAATCAGTAGCATCCGGCGTGAAACCTGAAGAAGAAAAACCCACACAGTTTCTGCTCTCCGGTTTCCGGTTTTCTGATTTTTCTTTATACTATTTTTCAATAATCATTTGGATTTTTTAAAAACATCATTTAAATTTGACCATTTAGTTAAACTATTTGTTTAATTTGTCTGGTTAAACTTAATGGTTAAGAAATATGACTGAAGATGAAAGGCAGACGGAAGAAAAGATATTTGAAGCTGCAACGGATGTTTTTATTGAAAAGGGGATGGATGGCGCCAGAATGCAGGATATTGCCGACCGCGCAGGAATAAACAAGGCTCTGCTGCATTACTACTACCGTACAAAAGATCACCTTTTTGATGCCGTCTATCAAAAAGTTGCCGAGAAAATATTCTCGAAGTTTGCTCCCGTATTGGATGAGAACCTTACAATCGAAGAAAAAATAAGCTTCTTCTTCAGGGAACATATAACCTTTCTCCAGAAAAATCCTAGGCTGCCTTCATTCATCCTCAATGAATTGAACAGGAACCCGGCAAGACTAAAAAAACTTGTCCAGAAAATAGATGTGGGCAAACTCTGGCTTACACTTTCAGAACAGCATAAAAATGAAATTAAAAAGTACAACATCACCGAAAAATCCTTTCCCCAGCTGATGACCACAAT
Organism: uncultured Bacteroidales bacterium; assembly: GCA_963789985.1. Lineage (GTDB taxonomy): Bacteria > Bacteroidota > Bacteroidia > Bacteroidales > VadinHA17 > LD21. Next base: position 142,533 of record CAWBNA010000022.1, read on the forward strand.
TGTTTCGATCAGCGTATTCCCGTTTGCAGCAAGGGGAATAATTGAAGGCCTTTTCAAAAAAGTCGGAATCAGTTTTGACGATTACATTGAGGAGCGAAAAAAGTACGCGGCAAAGTTTGTAATTAAAGCTATAAAGAAAGGCGAATAAAGTGCAGATTGCCAAAAGTGACTAAATTTATTGTTCAGAGCAAAAGTAAATGCAAATGAAAATGAAATTCCTGATATTATTCCTGGCTTTTACCGGAATGAATGTGTTACAAGCCCAGAAAACACTGACACTAAAAGAATGTTATGATAAAGCCGGTGAAACCAGTTCCCTGGCGGGCGAAAAAAAAGCGTACAAGGATATCTGGCAGCTCAAGGATAAAAATCTTGCAAACGGCTGGCTGCCGGCCATTGATGCAAACGGCGGTTTTGTTTACAACTCTTCGGTAATTGATATGAGTGATGTACTTGGTTCACTGCCGATTCCCGGAATCGCTAACGCCATCAAACCTCTGCCCCATGAACAGTACAAAATAACCGTCGATATAAACCAGGTAATATATGACGGAGGAGCCATAAAAAACGGAAGAGCTGTCGAAAAGGCTGACCTTGAAATCAATCAAAAACAGACAGAGACTGACTTATATAAACTTCGGAGCCAGATAAACAGCTATTATTTCAACATCCTGCTCCTGATAAGACAAAAAGAGCTCCTGCGGAGTTATCTTGAAGTGATCAATAAACGTATCTCAGCTCTTAACTCTGCCGAGGTGAACGGTATGGTCATTAAATCGGACATTGATGTAATGACTTCCGAGAAGATAAAAATTGAACAGCAGCTCCTTGAAAATGATATCATAAAAGCATCTTTTATTAAAACACTTAGTGAAATTACCGGTGCTGCCATTGATACTACCACAAAATTTGTCACTCCTGATCCGGCTATTGTTCCTTCAAATGAACTTTCAAGACCTGAGCTCCAGCTCTACGATCTGAGGAAGGATCAGCTATCGGCGAGCCTGCGGGCAGTTGAAAGCAACCGTATGCCGAAAGCCTTCGGATATGCGACTCTGGGATATGGGAATCCTCCGGGCAGCAATTTTTTCAGGAATGAATTTGCTCCCTATTATATCGTCGGCGCAGGGATAAAATGGAACATATTTGACTGGAATAAGGCAAAAAACGAAAAACAGGTTATCAATTATGAAAAAAGTATTCTTGAAAACCGGAAAAGCGACCTGGAAGATAACCTTAACCGGCTCCTCGCAGAAAAAAACGGAGAAATATTAAGCCTTGAAACATTGGTTAAATCTGATTCCGGACTAATTGCAATCAGGAAACGGATCACGGCATCTGCTGAATCACAATATTTAAACGGCACATTAACCGCAACCGAATACCTTAATGAATTAAACTCTGAAAAACAGGCAGTAATCAATTCAGAGATCCATAATATCAATCTCTCTATGGCAAAAATTGAATATCTGAACATAAGCGGAAAAGAAATTGAATAACAAGTATTTATAATCCCTATACCTCTAAAAGTTCAAAAAATAAAACCAAAATTTTTTGTCCTCTTTAAAGGAAGGCTGCAGAAATGAAACAAAAGGCAAATATGGAAAACAAAAAACTAAAGACAATGAAAAGAATATTGAATCAACAAGTTGCGAAAGGGAACATTGCATATTGGAATATATATGCATAATAAAAATGAGAGGTATCTTAATTCTTATAAACTATACATTTTAATAATATGAAAATAAGATCATATTTGATAATTGCAGCCTTGCTGCTGACAAGCTGTAAGAACAAGTCGGACCAGGCCGATGCATATGGAAACTTTGAAGCAACTGAAGTTATTGTATCAGCAGAGACTAGCGGACGTATCATTACTTTTGACGTTACTGAAGGAACCCAGATTGAAAAAGGGAATGCCATTGCTTTAATCGATACCGTTCTTCTTCATCTCCAGAAGAATGAGATTGATGCAGGCATGAGAAGCACCGCCAGCCGGATAAGTTCAATCAATGCGCAGAATGATATCATGAACCAGCAGATCATTAATCTTGATAAAGACATATCAAGAATTGAAAATATGCTGAAAGATGATGCTGCCACAAAAAAGCAATATGATGATCTTACAGGTCAGGTTGCTGTCATCCGGAAACAGATAGCCGCAAACAACACCCAGAAAACGTCGGTTGCAGATGAGCTTGCAGTTTACAGGTCAAAAAAGGCCACTTTAAATGAGCAGTTACTCAGATGCGATGTCAGAAGTCCGCTTAGCGGTACGATCATAGAAAAATATGCTGAAGCCGGTGAAATCGCGTCAGCCGGAAAACCTCTGGTCAAAATTGCGGACTTATCCATAATCAAGCTAAAAGTATATGTAAGCGGTGCACAGCTTGGAAAAATAAAGACTGGCCAGGAATGCAAGGTCAGGATTGACAACAGCAAAAAAGGATATAGCACTTTCCCGGGTAAAATAAGCTATATCTCAGGAAAGGCTGAGTTCACTCCAAAGATAATCCAGACCAAAGAAGAGCGTGTCACATTTGTATACGCTGTGACTATCGAAGTCAAAAATGACGGATCAATGAAATCTGGTATGCCCGGAGAAGCAATTCTTTGATTATCATAATAAAATGCATGATGCTATAATATCATCGGGATTAAGCAGAAGGTTCAGCGGCACACAGGCCCTGAATGATGTATCATTCTCGGTAAATGAATCAGAAATTTTCGGGTTCATAGGACCTGACGGTGCAGGTAAAACGACGCTTTTCAGGATCATCACCACACTTTTGCTTCCTGACAGCGGTGAGATACAGGTGCTTGGGCGTAACTGCATCACCGAATTCAGGGAGCTCCGCAGGCAGATTGGCTATATGCCTGGCCGGTTCAGCCTGTATCAGGATCTGTCGGTCGGGGAGAATCTTGAGTTTTATGCAACTGTATTCGGAACTTCAGTTAAGGAAAATTATGATATAATTTCCAATATCTATTCCCGCTTAGAACCTTTTAAAAAGAGGCTCGCCGGAAAGCTTTCGGGAGGCATGAAGCAAAAGCTTGCCCTGTCGTGCGCACTCATCCATAAACCGCGCCTTCTTGTTCTCGACGAACCCACAACAGGAGTTGATGCCGTTTCGAGGATCGAGTTCTGGGAAATGCTCAAGAAGTTAAGGGAATACAATATTACCATAGTCGTCTCAACTCCATATATGGATGAAGCGATGAGATGCGACAGGGTTGCATTGATCCAGGAGGGTAAGATTCTTGCAATCGATAAACCCGACAGGATAAAGGAAGGCTTCAGGAAAAAGCTGTTCATGATCAGGGCAGATAACATGTACAGGCTGCTTCTTTCACTCAGGAAATATCCCGAAATAAGCACAGCCTTTCCTTTCGGGGATTCGGTTCATGTGACTTTCAGAAATGACAGTTATGATGAGTCGCTTTACAGGTTTCTGACTTCTGAGGGACTGGGAAATGTGTCAATTGAAGAGTCGGCTGCAGGCATTGAAGACAGGTTTCTTGAACTGATGGAAAAGTAAAAGGATGACAGACAATAAGGTAATATCGGTCCATAACCTTGTGAAGAAATTCGGAAACTTCGTTGCCAATGATAATTTGACCTTTGAGGTTTACGAGGGTGAGATTTTTGGCTTTCTTGGAGCCAACGGAGCCGGGAAAACAACAGCCATAAAGATACTTTCAGGCCTTTCGGAACCAACCTCGGGAGAGGTTATGGTTGCAGGATTCAATGCACGGAAAGAGCCTGAGCAGATCAAAAGGAACATTGGATATATGAGTCAGAAATTTTCACTCTATGAAGACCTGACCGTAAAAGAAAATATCACGCTTTACGGCGGTATTTACAATATGAGCAGGCAGCTGATAAGAGAAAGGACAGGCGAGCTTCTTGAAAAACTTGATTTCAGGGAATTTGAGAACAGGCTTATATCATCTCTCCCACTAGGGCTCAGGCAAAAACTTGCTTTCTCGGTAGCCATTTTGCATGAACCGAAAATCGTCTTTCTCGATGAACCTACCGGAGGTGTTGACCCGATTACCCGGCGGCAATTCTGGGAGATGATTTATGAAGCTGCCGAAGGTGGAATTACTGTGTTCGTGACAACCCATTATATGGATGAAGCGGAGTACTGCGACCGCATATCCATTATGAATGAGGGAAGGATCGTTGCACTTGACACTCCGTCGGCATTAAAAAAACATTATAATGCAAGCTCGGTAGAGGAAGTGTTTGTGAAGATTGCCAGACCTGAAGCCTGGTCAATTTCAGCCGGGGAACGACCTCATCCCCCAACCCCTTTTCCCAGTTGAGGAAGGGAATGAAGTAACGAAATTTAAGAATGAGAAGATTACTCAATAAAATTAAATGAAACGATTTCTGGGATTTGTAAAGAAAGAATTTCTTCATATTTTCAGGGATTACCGAACACTGATAATTCTTTTCGGAATACCTGCAGCCCAGATACTAATATTCGGGTATGTGGTCAGCACCGACATAAGAGATGCCGGAGTTGCTTTCCTGGATCTTTCAAAAGATGAAGTTACGAGAAAGATATCGGATAGAATCTGTTCCTCAGGATTCTTCAGACATACAGGCGATATCCTTGATTACAATGATATCGACGGAATATTCCGGAAAGGAAAAGCCAAAGCAGTAGTAATCTTCCAGAATGATTTTGGAAGAAATCTGATGAGCCAGGGCAAGGCTGACTTAAGCATAATCACTGACGCTTCAGAGCCAAACACTGCCACACTGGTGACAAATTACATAACTGCAATAATTGCAGACTTTAACAGGGAATATGCAGGTAGCTCAGCTAGCGGGAACATGCTTGTGCAACCCGAAGTAAGAATGCTTTACAACCCTGCCCTTAAAGGGCATTTCATGTTTGTGCCCGGCGTAATTACCCTTATCCTGATTCTGATTTGTGCACTGATGACATCTGTCACCATCACACGGGAAAAGGAATTCGGCACAATGGAAGTGCTGCTTGTTTCCCCCCTGAGACCTGTTCAGATCATTCTCGGGAAAGTGATGCCTTATTTCCTGCTTTCATTCATTAACGTAATAATCATTCTGTTGCTTTCATGGCTGGTCTTCGGATTACCCGTAAAGGGGAGTCTCATCCTCCTTCTTGCCGAAAGCATGCTTTACATTCTTATGAGCCTGTCGCTTGGGATCCTAATTTCAACTGCTTCTGCCACAATGCAGCAGGCAATATTCATTTCATTTGTGGGATTGATGCTTCCGACAATATTGCTGTCAGGATTTATTTATCCTATTGAGAACATGCCGAGAATTTACGACTGGGTCAGCTCAATAATACCGCCCAGATATTTTATTGTAATTATAAAGAATATAATGATCAAGGGCACCGGGTTTGCAAATGTCTGGAAAGAGACACTGGTTCTGATTTTAATGACATTTGTGTTTATCAGTTTAAGCGTAAGGAATTTCAAGATAAGACTTGAGTAGCTATCACGGAGCTTTACAGAAATGAGAACAATATTTTATCTTATAAGAAAAGAATTCATTCAGATATTCCGGAACAAGTTTATCGGCAGGGCTATTATTGCGGTGCCTATTATTCAGATGATAATCCTTGTGCCGGCAGTGACGTTTGAAATAAAGAATGTCAACCTTTGTGTAGTTGACAGGGACATGACGCCTTCATCAAGGGCTCTTACTGGCCAGCTTGAGGGTTCGACATTTTTCAGGCTGAAATATTCGACCTTTTCAGAAGATGAGGCTGCAGAACTTATGAATGACAACAAATGCAGCCTGATTCTGGAAATTCCATCAGGTTTCGGAAAGGATATCGGGAATGGCGGGCCGGGGAAAATAATGGCTTCGATAAATGCTATCAATGCATCAACGGCACAGCTTACCTGGGCATATCTGAACGGGATACTCCTTGATTATAACCTTACTCTGATTCGCGATAACCCGAGCCCCGTTACGGCATCCCCGTTACCCGGAATACAGATCACCAACAGGTACTGGTACAACGAAATGCTTGATTACAAACTTTATATGGTGCCCGGGATACTGGGTATACTTGTAACTGCAATCGGATTCCTGCTTGCAGGGTTGAACCTGGTAAGGGAAAAAGAAGTGGGAACCATTGAACAGATAAATGTAACTCCTGTAAGGAAATATCATTTTATCATTGGCAAAATGGCGCCATTCCTGATAATAGGGCTGATCGACCTTGCCCTTGGAATGATCCTTGGAAGGCTGTTGTTCAATCTCCCGTTTGAAGGAAGCATTGCGTTGCTCTTTCTCTGTTCATTTTTATTTCTTATCGCAATTCTTGGCTTTGCCCTTTTCATATCAACATTTGCGGGCACGCAGCAACAGTTTATGTTCATTGCTTTCTTCTGCATGATCATCTTCATACTTATGAGTGGGATTTTCACGCCTCTAGAGAGTATGCCGCTATGGGCACAGCGGTTTGATCTGATAAATCCCGTTGCATATATAATGCGTATAAACAGAATGGTGATCCTCAAGGGATCAACTATTCAGGATATAAGCACTGATATCTGGTCGCTTTTTTTAATAGCAGTATTCTTCACGGTATTTGCAGTCAAAAGGTACAGAAAAACTGCCCAGTAAGTGAAACAGCTCCTGGAGTCTGTCAGGCCATTTAAGCCTGTGAAGCATTGAAAGGCGGGAATGGAATAATTATTTCCTGTCAGGATGTTTCAGGGATACTACCGAGGTCACAGGCCAATGATCGGAAATATATATTCCGTGATCCTTTTTGATGGAGGTCCTGTTTTCCAGAATGTACATGCCGTTCTTTACAAAGATATAATCAAGCCTTCCTCCTGGTGTTTTTTCTGAAAATCCGTTAAAAGTGTACGCTGGACCAATGTGTCTTTTTTCTGAAAATGCGTAAGTATCATTTAACAAAGGTACACTCTCATGAGGGCCTGTCAGAATTTCATACGCTTTATCCGAATGGATCATGTTAAAATCACCGGTAACAATAAAAGGAAAACCTGATGCAATACTATCAACCTTATCAAGCAGCAGATTTGCGCTCATAATTCTCGCAGAGTCAGAATCATGAGGAAAATGGGTATTAAACAGGAAAAAATGTTCATGAGTTTTTTTATCTGCCAGTTCAATCCAGGTTACAATGCGTGGCAATGAAGATCCCCACGATTTTGTTCCGGGCACTTCTGGAGTTATAGAGAGCCAGAATGTTTTGTTCCGGATCATATCGAACCTTTCCTTACGGAAGAAGACAGGATTCATTTCGCCGGCTCGTGCTCCGTCATCCCTTCCGGCTCCGGCAGAATTAAAATCTGCAAGGACTGAATCGAGTAATTTATACTGACTGTAAAGTACCTCCTGTAATCCAACCACATCAGGCTTTTCATTCCTCAGGAAATTACAGACAATAGGTGCCCGGCGAATCCATGGATTGAGGCTATCGCCTAGGTTATCATATCTTATATTTAATGTTATTACTTTTATCAGGTCTTTATAAGGTCTTCTCGTGCAACAATTAAGAAAAAACAAAAAAAAGACACAATAAAACAATAACATTTTTTTCATTTCCCCCGAATTTTATCCAAATATAATGATAGAATTAATAACATGTTCACTTTAAGTGTAAAAGCAAAAGCAAAATCTCCCATAAAGCCAATGATGCAAATATATTTATATTTGCAGGATCAACCAGGATTGGAGCTGATCATGAAAGGCAATATAAATCATGCCGGTTGATTAAATTTTCACAACATAATTGGATGCCTGATATAATCAAACTGTTACCCGATTCGGTTGCCAACCAGATTGCCGCAGGGGAAGTCATTCAGAGACCGGCTTCCGTGGTGAAGGAGCTGATGGAAAATTCAGTTGATGCTGAAGCGCGGAATATTAATGTAATTATCAAGGACTCAGGAAAAACACTTATCCAGGTCATTGATGACGGCACGGGAATGTCTGAAACTGATGCAAGGCTGTCATTTGAAAGGCATGCAACTTCAAAGATCACTTCCGCGCAGGATCTTTTTGCCATCAGGACAAAGGGATTCAGGGGAGAAGCACTGGCATCGATTGCAGCGGTTTCGATGGTTGAACTGAAGACCAAAAAGAAGGAAAACGAGGCCGGGACACTGATACTTATAAACGGATCAAAGGTTGAGGCTCAGGAGCCATGCAGTTGTCCTACCGGATCAAGTTTTTCCGTGAAGAATCTTTTTTTCAATATCCCGGCGAGAAGAAAATTCCTGAAGTCCGATAACACAGAGATGAGGCATATAATCATCGAATTCCAGAAAATTGCAATTGCTCATCCCGGGATAAGGTTTTCACTTCATCACAATGAAAATGAAATTTATAATCTTATGCCAGGCAATGCCAGACAGAGAATTGTGGGGGCATTTGGCCGGCAAATAAACAACGATCTTATAACCCTTGAAACGGAAACAACCTTAATAAACATAAGAGGATTCATCGGGAAGCCTGAGAATGCGCGACGTACATATGGCGAGCAGTTTTTCTTTGTAAATAACCGCTTCATGAAACATCCCTACTTTCATAAGGCAATAATTGAGGCGTACCAGAATATTCTTCCTGCAGAGGCAATTCCTTCATATTTTATTTTTATGGAAATCGACCCTGCTGCCATTGACATAAACATACACCCTACAAAAACTGAGATAAAATTCGAAGATGAACGGTCAATCTGGCAGATACTTATGGCTTCAGCGCGTGAAGGTCTGGGAAGATTCAATATCGTACCTTCGCTTGATTTCGAAGACGAAATGCTTGTTGAAATACCGGTCAGGAAATCCTCTGATGTTATTCCGGAACCGCCTGAGATCGGGATAAATAAACATTATGATCCGTTTGCGGGCGAAAACAGGTACCCGGGCAGCAATGATTTTGCCGGGAAGTTTGAGAGAGACAGAATGGCAAATTGGGAACAGCTCTATTCAGGCCTTGAACGCGAGACAGGCGATCACCCGGAGGCTGAACCGGACAGGAAGTTTTTTCAGGTCAAAAATAAATACATTATTTGCCCGGTAAAATCAGGGTTGATGATTATTGACCAGAAAAGGGCTCATGAAAGGATTCTTTTTGAAAATTTCCTTGAGAAAATGGAAAATAACAAGAGCGCGAGCCAGACTGAAATGTTTCCTGTCAACATTGAATTAAATCCTGCCGATCTACCTGTCCTTAGTGAAATTGAAAACGATCTGAGGATTCTTGGATTTACTTTCACTCATTCTGGAAGCAATCTTGTCTCTGTAACAGGATTGCCATCGGAATGTGGTTCTTCAGATCCGGGTGAGATGCTTGAGATACTTCTTGAGGAATATAAGAGTAAGCAGGCTGACCCATCTTCGGGAATAAGGGAGAAAGTTGCCGCAGCCATGGCGGGAGCAGCTGCCATTCCTTACGGTAAGGCGCTGTCAAGGAGTGAGATGGAAGAACTTTTTGACACTCTTTTTGCCTGCAGGGCTCCTAATTATTCGCCGGAAGGGAAGCCTGTCGTAAGTATATTAACACTCGAAGAAATTGATAAAAGGTTCCGATAATATTATCTTTGACGCTCAAAAATTCTCTGACTGATGAACGGATACGGCAATGGGTTCCTGGGCTTACCGCCTGTAGTCAAGAATCTGATCCTGGTTAATGCCCTTCTGCTGCTTGCAAACTGGGCGGTAAAGAGTATCTTCGGAACAGACCTTACAATGATTCTTGGGCTTTATTTCCCCAAGTCAGGCAGTTTCCAACCCTACCAGATTCTCACCCATATGTTCATGCATGCCAATTTCTGGCATCTCTTTTTTAACATGTACGCACTATTTATCTTTGGCGGTATACTTGAAAATGTATGGGGACCAAAAAGGTTTTTAATTTACTACCTGGTTTGCGGACTTGGTGCTGCATTCACTCATGAGACAGTGATCTTTTTCCAGTATCACAAGCTGATGAACGAAATAAGTCCTGACCAGCTTCATACTGTTCTCAGCAACGGAATGGCATACCTGAATGAAGGAAAAGTTTTTGCAGATGAAACCATGAAGAACCTCCAGATTCTTCTGAATGTACCGACAGTCGGAGCTTCCGGTGCAATTTTCGGGGTTCTTCTTGCATTCGGAGTTCTCTTCCCGAACACCCAGTTGATGCTTCTTTTTCCTCCAATACCCCTGAAAGCAAAATATTTTGTTTTCGGATACGGAATAATTGAGCTCTTTCTTGCCATTTCACAGCCTGGAAGCAACATAGCACATGCAGCACACATAGGAGGAATGCTTTTCGGATATATTCTGATACGATACTGGAGAAACACCACAAAAACTCTTTACTGATGGGAATCGGTGATGAATTAAAAAGCGCTTTCAGGAAGGGGAGCAGTCTTACCAGGCTGATCTATATAAACGTTGCGGTATTTTTGCTGGTTTCAGTAGTGTCAATTATAGGGTTCCTGATTAAAAACCAGGAACTTACAATGAAAGCCGTAAATATCTTTGCCATACCGGCTTCCCTGAAAATCCTTTTAGTCCGCCCGTGGACCATTGTAACTTATATGTTCACTCACAAGGATATCCTGCATATCCTGTTCAATATGCTCTGGCTTTACTGGTTTGGAGTGATATTTCTTGAATACCTTGATCAGAAGAAGCTCGTAGCCGTTTATATTCTCGGAGGGATAAGCGGGGCAATTGTTTACATTGGTGCATTCAACGTTTTTCCTGTATTCAGGGATGCAGTTGAAGAATCAGTAGCTATTGGAGCTTCGGCTTCAGTAATGGCCATAGTGATTGCCATTGCATCTTACGTACCAAATTATTCAGTGAACCTGCTATTGTTCGGAAGGGTAAAGATTAAATACCTCGCGCTGGTGATTTTTATTTTTACGTCGGTGATGGACTTTTCTGTAAATTCAGGCGGAAAACTTGCACACATTGGAGGAGCGCTTTTCGGCTATGTCTATACTGTCAACCTGAAAAAAGGTACCGACTTAGGTAAGGGTTTAATGGGTATAATCCATTTTTTTACCACATTGTTCAAACCAAGGGAAAAAATAAGGGTTACTTATAAAAAACCGGTGTCTGATTATGAATACAACAGGACAAAGGCTGAACACCAGGAACAGATAAACAAAATTCTTGATAAAATCTCAAAAGGAGGTTATGACAGCCTTACAAAGGAGGAAAAAGACCTTCTTTTCAGGGAAAGTCAGGAAAAAAATTGATCTAAAATTCAGGCAATTTCGTGTCAACTTTGTCCCGTCTGGTCAAAAATTGCTGACAATCTGAACATTTTACCGTGATTACGGGTAATTTAGCTTATGTTAACCGGATCGACAATTGAAAAAATTAATATATAGGATTTCTCTTTTATTGAACATTTTGTTTGCCGGGGCATTAATATTTTCATACCTGGCAGTAAAAATTAATCCCGCCGTTTTTGCATTGCCGGCATTTTTTGGACTGGCATACCCTTATCTTCTTATTGCAAACATAATATTTGCCCTGATCTGGGTAGTAGTTCTGAGATATGAAGCCTTTATCTCAATTATTGTTATAATACTCGGGATCACCAATTTCTCAAATTATTTTAAACTCACCAGGTCTTCAGGAGAAAAGACGGGAAGTATGAAGGTTCTCAGTTACAATGTAAGGTTGTTTAACTACTTTGAAAACAGAAAGTCAGGCATTTCAGAAAAAAAGATAATTGAACTTCTTAAAAATCAGCAGGCTGACATTGTATGCCTGCAGGAAGTTTACTTCACGGGGAATCCCGGAGAAAAGGAACTGGCATTAAGATCTGCTCTGAGCGGTAAATATTATTCGCACTTAAAAGTAATAAGCACGGGTGCAGGTAAGTACTACGGGATAGCCACATTCAGCAAATTCCCGATAGTCAGGAAGGGAGATATCGTTCACCCCGGTTCGTCGAGCCTTTCAATTTATTCTGACGTAATTGTGGATAAAGACACTTTCAGGGTTTTTAACAATCATCTGCAGTCGTTCCGGCTCCAAAGGATGAATCGTTCATTCATCAATGAACTCGCAAATGCCCCGGAAAACAAGGAAATCATTAATGAACTAAAAACAATTTCAGTCAGCCTGAAAAGCGGTTTTATCAGAAGGGCTGCTCAGGCACAGGCTGTCAAAGCAATGATTGACAAATCGCCCTACCGGGTAGTAGTGGCCGGAGATTTCAACGACACGCCCGTATCATATTCATACAGAAAAATAAGAAAGGATCTTAATGATTCCTTCGTTGCAGCGGGTTATGGTGCAGGTTTTACATACATGGGCAATTATCCCCGGAACAGGATTGATTATATTCTTTATGACAAGAACCTTGAATGCCGGTGTTTTGAAATACTAAAAGTAAAATATTCCGATCACTATCCGATTGTTGCTTATATCAGGAATCCGGATTAAAACGGCAGGTTGTTCAGGTCGACATTGCCGCCTGAAATAATAAGTCCCACTCTCCTGTTCCTGAAGAACCCGGGATTTTCCTTAATGACTGCAAGCACTGTTGCTGAAGATGGTTCGATGATGATCTTCATTCTTTCCCATATAAGTCTCATTGAGCTTATTATTGATTCTTCCCTTGCCGTAAAAATATCATCCACATTCTTTCTTATGATTGAAAATGTCAGTTCGCTGAGTGAAGTGAGAAGGCCGTCAGCTACAGTTTGCGGACTGACTGAAGGAGTGAGACTTCCGCTTTTGAATGATTTCCAGGCGTCATTTGCATTAAGGGGCTCGGCGCCAATTATCCTTATCAAACTGTCAATACCCTTTATGCAGGTCGAAGTACCGCTCAGCAATCCGCCCCCTCCGACCGGTGCGACCACAATATCAAGTTCATGCACTTCCTCAAGAAGCTCCAGAGCGGCAGTTCCCTGTCCGCAGATGACATTGAAATTATCATAGGGATGAACAAGCATTGCACCTTCCCTTTCTATGATCTGTCTGCATGTTTCTTCGCGGGCCTGAAGGGTAGGTTTGCAGAAGGTTATTTCAGCCCCGTATTCCGCGACAGCGTTTTTTTTAACTGATGGCGCATTTTCAGGCATGACTATGAAAGCCCTGGTCTGGCTCATCTTTGCGGCAAGGGCAAGGGCTGCAGCATGATTCCCTGAGGAATGGGTCACTACGCCATGTTTTTTCTGATCCTCAGACAATAAAAGAACAGCGTTTGTCGCTCCCCTGAATTTGAAAGCCCCTACCTTCTGGAAGTTTTCGCACTTGAAGAAAAGCTCGCAGTCAAATAGGTTATTCAACTGGTGTGAGCTGAAGACCGGCGTGCAGTGTACAAAAGGTTTAATTCGCTGATGAGCTGCTTTAATATCTGACAGAGTCGGAAGGATCATAAATATTTTCGTTTCTCAAAAATATAAAAATGTAATCAATCCGTAAAAAAAGCTGTCTCCTTCCGGAAACAGCTTTCATTTATAAATTGTATATTTTTTTATCCGAATATGCTGAATGCAACTGTTACCCCTGCCATGACAACAGCCACCATCGACATAAGCTTGATCAGGATATTCATAGAGGGGCCGCAAGTATCTTTAAACGGATCTCCGACCGTATCGCCAACAATACTGGCTTTATGGCATTCGCTTCCTTTTCCACCGTATTTTCCGCCTTCAATGTATTTCTTCGCATTATCCCAGGCGCCGCCGGCATTATTCAGCATGCTGGCGAGAGTGAAACCTGTTGTCATACCGCCAATCAACAGACCGACGACACCAGGAACTCCAAAAATGATTCCTGTCACAACGGGAACAATAATTGCCATAAGTGACGGCATAACCATTTCTTTCTGGGCTCCTTTGGTTGAAATAGCAACACATTTTGCATATTCAGGTTTTCCTTTGCCTTCCATAATGCCCGGAATTTCACGAAACTGGCGTCTAACCTCATCGACCATTCTTCCTGCATTCCTTCCGACTGCCTTCATTGCCATTGCAACAAACACGAAAGTCATCATTGCACCAATGAAAAGTCCTGCTAATAATATTGGATTGAACAAAGACAGGCTGTATGCTGAAACAAAATCGCCTATGTTTGCCTGAGTGACCTGTACAGCATGCTGTCCTGCCTGAACAACTGCGGGTGCATGACTCCTGTAAAACAAAACATCTCCAATTTGTTTATAGCCATCAACACTTTTGTCAGCAAGTCTGCCGAGCCATAGTTTTACCTCTTCCATATAAGCTGCAACGAGAGCTAATGCAGTAAGCGCTGCCGAACCGATAGCAAATCCTTTCCCTGTTGCGGCAGTTGTGTTCCCGAGTCCGTCGAGTGCATCAGTTCTTTCTCTGACTTCTTTAGGAAGTCCTGACATCTCAGCATTGCCGCCGGCATTATCGGCAACTGGTCCGAAAGTATCAGTAGCAAGAGTAATTCCAAGAGTGGAAAGCATTCCTACTGATGCAAAACCAACACCATAGATACCTGAAGCAAAATTATGGAATCCTCCGGCAAAGCCGTATGCAGCTATAATACCTGCAACAATTGTAAGAACGGGAACCCAGGTTGAGAACATTCCCACAGCCATACCCTCAATAATGACGGTGGCAGGGCCCTGCTGGGTTTGTTTTGCTATACCCTGTGTGGGTTTATATCCATCAGATGTAAAATATTCTGTAGCCTGCCCGATAATTACACCGGCAACAAGACCCGAGACCGCAGCACCGAATACGCCCCATGTTATCCAGTTTGCCCAGGCCATAACTGCAAGTACAACAAGGATAAGACCAGAGCTTCCTCCCGTTCCAAGAAGAAGCGCACGAAGAAGAGTCTTCGGAGATGCATCCTCCCTGGTCCTTACCATATAAACACCTGCAATTGAAAGCAAGATACCAACTGCTGAAACCAGCATGGGGGCAATAATAGCTCTTACCTGATAATCAGCCTGACCGGCTATTGCAGGAAGTGCAGCGCCAAGGGCAGCTGTTGAAAGAATTGATCCGGCATATGATTCATAAAGGTCAGCACCCATACCGGCCACGTCACCGACGTTGTCACCAACATTATCAGCAATCGTTGCGGGATTGCGCGGGTCATCCTCAGGAATTCCTGCTTCAATCTTACCTACCAGGTCTGCGCCTATGTCTGCAGCCTTTGTAAATATTCCTCCGCCAACACGGGCAAAAAGAGCCTGTGTTGATGCACCCATACCGAAAGTGATCATTGTCGCAGTAATCTCAACAAACGCCTGGTGCTGATCAATTCCCTTCTGAACAAATGTAAGTCCCAGCCAATGCAGGCCTGTGACCATATGTTCAGGGGTGAATATAACTTTGGTAAGTAAAAGGAACCACAATGCTATATCCAGTAATCCAAATCCAACGACGACCAGACCCATAACAGCGCCGCTTCTGAGAGCAATTTTTAATCCCTTGTTCAGGGATTTTGAAGCGCCCCATGCAGTTCTGTCCGAGGCAAATGTTGATGTACTCATTCCCAGATAACCGCAAAGACCGGAGAAGAAACCTCCGGTAAGGAAGGCGACAGGAACAAAAGGATTCTGAACCCCCATATAGGCCAGTACCAGCAATAAGCATGAAAGGATAACGAATACCTTGGCAACAACGGTGTACTGGCTTTTCAGGTAGGCCATGGCGCCTTCCCTGACATAAGCAGAAATCTCCTGCATCTTAGCTGTTCCTTCCTCTTCCTTTTTCATTCCCTTATAAAAGATCCAGGCGAACAACAAGGCAGTAAGTGCTGAAACTGGAACAATCCAGAATAAGTTACTGATCATGATTTAAGTTCTGATTTTTTAATAAGTATCGATACAATTATTTAGTAATCAATAATTTCCGCAATCATGTCATTAATAAGACCAAATAGCAAACTGTAATAATTTTTCCAGGGAATGATATTAATAAAAATTTCTTGATTTGAAGAGATTTAAAAGTAATTTAAACTCCATAATTTTTAAACAATAAGTTATCTGACAAAAGAGGATGTATCAAAAGTTAATTTATCCTCCTGAGATTTGAATATTTGAAAGTGCCCTAGTAGGGTAGTCCGAATAAAAACAACAAAAAAGAAGCTGTTCTAACCTTTTGAAACAGACTCTTTTATTTTTTTTGTCGCCTGTTTTGTCTAATGTGACTTTGCAGTAGCAATGATCATTTTTGCATTCAGCTTGGTTCCCAAAGAAAGTACATTTACCATATCCTGAACGGAGAGTGTATTATCTAAACGCAACATGATGAAGGCATCAGGAAAATTTTTCAGCTCTTTTTTCAATTCTGTTTCAAGTCCGTCGTGAGGAACCTGAGTGTTGTTCACGAAATAAATCCTGTCTTTGGTCATTGTCAGATTAATCTCTTTCTTCTGGATTGACTGGCTGTTCTTTGAACTTGGCAATGAAACTTTTATCATGCTGGGATTGAGCAACGTGGAGATAATGATAAAGAACAGCATAAGAAAAAACATGATATCATTCATGGATGAAGTAAATACTTCAGCCGTAAAGTCTTTTTTCTTACGGAGCTCTATCATTTTGACGGACTTTTTAGAAGGTCGATAAAATTCATGGCGTTCCATTCGAGCTGGTGAACAGCTTTGTTTAAAATTGCGTTGAGCCAGTGGAACCCTATATAAGCCAGGATACCAACAATTAGCCCGGAGGCGCTGCTGACCATTTTTGTATAAAGTCCGGCTGAAACGCTGCCAATGCTGACATCGCTTGTCATTGAAATACTATAGAATATCTTTATTACCCCGATAATGGTTCCAAGGAAACCGAACATAGGAGCGATTCCCGCAATTACAGCAAGTATCTGCACATTTTTTTCCAGGTCGTATACTTCAAATTTACCTGCAATTTCAATGGATTCCTCAATTTCCTTTATAGGTTTACCTAACCGGGAAATACCTTTCTCGATCATTCTGGCAATAGGTTTTGCAGTATGATGGCATAAGGCAAGTGCTGAATCGGTCTGCCCGTTTATAATATAGTCGTGGATACTGTTCATAAAGTTCACATCTGAGCTCACATGTCGCCTGATGGTTAAATATCGCTCAATGAATACATAAACGGCTATAATTGACAGTATTGCAATAGGTATCATTATGATACCACCTTTCATAATGATATCCAGCATTGTCATTTTTCCAGGGGATGACTGTATGGGAAGCGCCGGAGCGCCAGCTACAGCTTTATTCAGAGTATCGATAGTCTGCGATAATTGTAGAAATATTGCTGTCATATTGATTTAGTTAAATCTTATAATTCAAAACGAAATCCTGATTGAAAAATTATTCATTCTCTCTTCATTTACAGTACGAGTTATCAACTGAATTTACGTATACCCTGAAAAAAATCCAAATATAAAAATTCCGACAGGTTTCTCCCTCTGCCGGAATAATATCAATATCAAGGTTCGAAAATCTGTTTTTTAAATCCTCCCCGTTTAGAAAACAGAATTGATCCGACAATTATTATGAGGCATACTAATCCAGAGGCTATCATCCCAGGATGTGCAATTCCTGGCAACTGATAAACAACAAGGACAGGAGCACAAAGCAGTGATACCATGTTAATAACCTTAATCATCGGGTTAAGTGCGGGCCCTGCAGTGTCTTTAAGGGGATCTCCGACAGTATCCCCCACAACTGCTGCTTTGTGAGCCTCAGATCCTTTACCGCCATAAAGGCCATCCTCGATAGTTTTTTTGGCATTATCCCATGCACCGCCTGAAGTCGACATAAATACTGCAAGCATCTGCCCTGAAAGTATCACTCCTGCAAGGAAACCGCCCAGGGCTTCGACACCCAGCAATGATCCTACCAGAATAGGAGATACTACTCCAATTAATGCAAGGGGAATAAGCTCCCGTTGTGCTGATATTGTACAAATATCAACAGCTCTTTGATAATCAGGTTTTACTTTCCACTCAATAATACCTGGAATTCTGAACTGACGGCGCACTTCCTCGACTATCTGTGCAGCAGCTCTTGTTACAGCATTTATTGTCAGTGAAGAGAATAACCATGGAACAACTCCACCGATAAGAAATCCAACAAATATAATTGGAACTGAAATACGTATTCCTGTACCAAGCAATGATGCTGCCTGATCAAGTCCTGCCTGGATCTGAACTTTACTTACATCCGTTATGAAAGATCCGAACAATGAAACGGCAGCAATAACTGCTGAACCGATAGCTACACCTTTGGTGATAGCTTTTGTGGTATTTCCTGTCGCATCGAGTGAATCCATTATCTTTCGCGATTCCTTATCAAGATGAGATAATTCGCCAATACCATTTGCATTATCGGCAATAGGCCCGAAAGCATCCATGGCCACATTGTTACCGGTAAGGGTAAGCATTCCGATACCGGTCATTGCAACACCGTAAAGAACATAAGTTACGGACATACCCTGATAAATCATGATTGAGCAGAATATTGTCACTGCTATCACTAATGTCTGCCAAACGGCAGCTTCAAAACCGTAACTCAGCCCTTTTAACAGAAGCGTAGCAGAACCTGTTTTTGAATTTTTTGCAATATCCCTGACAGGTTGAAATTTGTTGTCTGTGAAACGTTTGGTTATCTCATCAAGAGCAATTGCAAGGAAAATACCGACTACAACAGACAAGAATGAACGCCAGTCGTTGAGATAGAAATGTGACAGTAAACCGAATAATATAATACTTATTGCAGCTGAGGAATAGAAACCTTTGTTAATTGCTGAAAGTGCATTATGACTTTGTGAATTTTTATCCACTTTCACAAGGTAAGTTCCTATTACAGAGGAGAAAACGCCAATACCTCTTACCATAAGAGGGAAAATAATCCATGTAAGTTCATGTGTCTTTGTGAAAAGAGCAACACCCAGTATCAGGGCTGATACAATTGTCACTTCGTACGATTCGAATATATCGGCCGCCATACCGGCACAGTCCCCAACATTATCTCCCACCAGGTCAGCAACAACTGCAGCATTGCGTTCATCATCCTCCGGAAGTCCTGCTTCAACTTTGCCCACAAGGTCAGCACCTACATCGGCAGCTTTTGTATAAATACCACCGCCGACTCTCATGAAGAGTGCCAGAAGAGTACCGCCAAAACCGAATCCAAGTAATGTATCAGGTGATGCAACACCAAAAATAATGAATATAAGGGTCCCTCCAAGCAATCCCAATCCGTCAGTCAGCATTCCGGTTACGGTACCTGCACGGTAAGCGATTTTAAGAGCTTCACCAAAGCTTCTTCTTGATGCCGAAGCAACCCTGACATTAGCCTGAACCGCCATCCTCATTCCGAACTGGCCAACCATCAGGGAAAAAACAGAGCCCATAACAAAAGCTATCGCCCGGCCAAAACCCAGGACAAGCTTAAGTGACTGGTCTGAAAAACCCGGAAAACGTAACTTCGCCTCATCTGAGGGCGGAACAACATATACTGACAAAAACAGGACTACTGTAAAAACAAAGATCAAAGGCACAATTGTTTTTAATTGTCTTTTCAGATATGCATTTGCCCCCAGGCGTATACCGTTCCAGACATCCTGCATTTTTTCTGTTCCTTTATCGTAAGCCATAACCTGTTTCCGAAGGAACAATGCATAAGCAAGTCCTACGAATGCTATACCCAGCACAATCCAGAGACCTATAATCTCAAATGGGGTTGCCCCCGGTAAACTAACCATAAAAGATTTTCTTTAAGTTATTACTTCAATTAATAAATTACCAGTAATCAACATCTTGACAGCTTAATGAATCTGAAATTGCAAAAAGTCAAAATTGCGTCAAATATAAAGCAGATTTAATTACCATGAAAGAAGAATTTAAAACAATCTGACTTTAATTTAACGGGGGAAAAATCCCCACATAACAATCAGGTATTTAATATTTTAATAATTTAAATCTTAAAATATCCTTAAATATCCCGGATATTTTGAATCCATTCAGAACTGTTTAACCTGATCCTTACAGGCTGAGTTCATTACAAATATTCTTTTTTTTCTAGATAGCCCTGAAAAACTCGTAGTTTATGCTTTCCAGCTCCTTCATACTCGGATACCGGTAATAAACGACATCATCGTTTGAACCAATATAGAATCCCGATTCAATGGTTCTGTAAAGGATAGTTCCCGAGTAAATCCTCTGGACGGTTTTCATATGTTTTTCATACTCACCCTTCAATATTTCCAGGCAATCTCTCAGATGACCAATATTTGAATATGGTAACTGTTCAGCGGAGCCATACAGCGGATTTGTTGCAAGTTCGCCCAGTTTAAGATCAACAAAAAATAGTTTTGGCAGCACGATCGGCCTTGATCCGTCGGTGAGAATTTTCAGGAAAACCGCAGGAGCATATCCACTGGCAACCATGGGAGTGACAGGACATAACTCCTGGTAAAGATGCAGGGTATTAGTTTGTTCTTTGCTCTTATCATAAGCCGTCTTAGTCAGTTCCAGTATGGTGCCATGATCCGTAGTCAGGTAAAGGCTCTTCAAAGCCGCAGTCGGAATTTTTTCAAGAACACGGTAAACTGACAGATAGACAGAGCTTTTGGGACTTCCATCTTCCTTAGCAACACAACGTTTGTTAAGACTGTCCATATCGATCAGGTTCTCAATCATATCAAGGTCAACCTCAAAAAATATGGTCTGACCTTTATTTCTTTTTTTGGTACCTGTTGACAGATACATACCAAACCCTTCAGGATTAAGCATCGAAGCGACGAGGGCTTCGGGAGTGCAGGTTAAATAGACGTATTTGCTCATAGTATAATTTATTAAAGAACGTTTAATTGCCAGACGAAACAATATCTTCCTGGTATCAGGCTAAAATCTATCTCAAATTTAATTTTCTTTTCTGAACAATAATAGCAATTTAATCATTCCTGTTTCCCCGTCCATTTTACATTTATTAAATTTACGTAAATTTTTAAGATGATGAATCAGGTAAACACGGATCTAATTGAAAAAGCCTGGGATGACCGATCATTGCTAAATGACCCTGAAGTCCGGAAAGCAATACAAAGCACAATAGATCTTCTTGACAGGGGCGTTATCAGAGTAGCCGAGCCCGTGGAAGGCAAATGGATTGTCAATCAATGGATCAAAAAGGCGGTAATCCTCTATTTTCCGATCCGTAAGATGGAAACGATTGAGACAGGTCCGTTTGAGTTCCATGACAAGATTCCGCTGAAAAAGAATTATGAAGCACTGGGAGTACGTGTTGTTCCTCATGCAGTTGCACGATACGGATCATATATTGCAAGAGGGGTTATTCTTATGCCTTCGTATGTAAATATAGGCGCCAGGATTGATGAAGGCACAATGGTCGATACCTGGGCCACTGTAGGCTCTTGCGCCCAGGTTGGAAAGCATGTTCACCTGAGCGGCGGAGTGGGTTTAGGTGGAGTTCTTGAACCGGTGCAGGCATCACCTGTGATAATCGAAGACAATTGCTTCATCGGCTCAAGGTGCATAGTGGTCGAAGGCGCTCACATCGGGAAAGAAGCAGTACTTGGAGCCGGCACAATAATAACATACAGCACAAAGATCATCGATGTGACTTCAGGAGATAGAACAGAATACAGGGGCTTTGTTCCACCCAGGTCAGTTGTAATACCCGGAACATATAAAAGGAATTATCCTGCCGGTGATTTCGGAGTGTCATGTGCGCTGATAATAGGGACACGCAAGGATTCGACAGATAAGAAGACCACGCTCAATGAGGCCCTGAGGGAGTTTGACATACCGGTTTGATGGATTTAAGGGAAGATATAAACAATGCCTTGAAGGTCCTCAGAGAGGGTGGCGTGATACTTTATCCCACCGATACCGTATGGGGTTTGGGGTGCGATGCAACTGACAGGGAGGCTGTTGCGAAGGTATTCAGGATAAAAAATAGAGAAGACAGCAAAAGCCTGATTGTGCTTGTCAACGGATTTGCAATGCTGGAAAGGTATGTGGAAGAGATTCCGGAGATTGCATCACAAATTCTGGAGGTCGCCGACAAGCCTGTCACAATCATCTATCCGAAAGGAAAGAATCTTGCCGGCAATGCCTGCAGTGAGGACGGATCAGTTGGTATAAGGATCGCTTCTGACAGTTTCTGCAACGATCTGATAACAAAATTCAGGAAACCGATTGTTTCAACATCGGCAAATTTCAGCGGATCGCCTTCGCCACATAATTTTTCTGAGATTGAAAAAGCAATCATAGAATCAGCAGGATATACTGTCAATTTCCGCCGGCAAGACAATAAAAAATACAAACCGTCATCAATCGTTAAAATTGAAAATGACGGTTCGATTAAAATAATAAGGGAATAATTTCTCTATTTTGATCTTACATGGCCTGATCCGGAAACCCTGGCATTGATTTTGGGATTACCGGTATAAGTAACATTACCGCTTCCCGAAACGCTCGCATCCAGAGTGTCACCGGCTTTGCAGTAACAGTCACCGCTTCCGGAAACACTCACTTTAAGATGATCAATTTCCACACTTTCGCCTGAATAGGTCCCTGATCCGCTTATTGAAATATCACCATTGTCGATCTTCCCTCCTCCGCCAAGCTTAATATCGCCTGAGCCTGAAATGCTGCAATCAATGCGATCAGCTTCAAGGTCTGAGGTAATGATTTTCCCGCTGCCGCTGACATTAAGGTAGAGCTCATCAATGTTTTTAACTGCTTCAGTTATTTCGGCCCTGCCGGAACCTGACACTCCCAAACCTTTGATTTCAGGCATTGTCAGATTAATTGTAACCTTATCATCGTTGAAAGACCATTTCCAGTTGTCCCTCTTTATAATGAGCCTGCCTCCCGAAACATCAGTAAGTGTTTCGCTGACAGCTCTTTTGTCGCCTTCAATTGTCAAACTGAACTCAGGTCCGAATTTAATTATCAGATTGCCGGCTACTCCAAAACTGACTTTAGTAAAATCTTTTACATTTCTCGTCTCTTTGGCAATTGACTGGCCGATGGCATTTTCCGCCGGGGAAATGAGTGCAAAAACAAACAATGCAGGTAAAATCATCTTTTTCATTTTGTCATGGTTTAAGATTAATTCTATTTTACATAAAAGACGGCTTCCTTACGGATAAGTTGCATGTATGACCGACTTTGTGGAAAATAAATGGAAAAGACAGTTTCAATTAATTTCAGTGAGCCCTTCAGGAAGTTTCATGACTGCCGATTTTTTCTTAATGTCAAGCCTTACAATAAGATCCTCATGAAGAGGGATAAGTATTTCCTTCCCTGTCAGAGATATTACTGAAAGCAGATCATGTCCGGGGTTTTGGATTATACCGGTGACAGTTCCAAGAACCTTGCTGTCAGGTGTGGAAATAACGAATCCTGTAAAATCAGGGTTGCCTGGAGAAAGTTTGAACCCTGCTGGTTCTGAGGTTAGATAAACCTGGCAGCCATTGAACTCATTAAGTTTTTCGAAAGTTCTGTAACCTTCAAAACGAAGCCTGACTGAATCGCCGCCTGAATATTCCATTCCTGAAATTAAAAATGGAACCGGTTTCCCATCAATCTCCAGGAAAACAGATTCCATTTCGGGAATATTTTCAATGAAAGCTTTTTCGAGCTTAACTGAAACTGAACCTTCGTTAACGTGTATTCTGGCTATCCGTCCAAGCGGTATATTATTGTTGTAAGTCATCGGATCAATGATCCTTATGGCCGGTTGTTTATTCCTGTTTTGCCTCTTCTGTAGCTGTTTCAGCATTTACTTCCCCGGCTGATGCGGATTTACCGGCATTTTCTGCAGGGGCCTGTTCTTCAGCTGCAGCTTCCGGCTTGTTCTCAGCCTCTGATTTTGCAGCCAGTTCAGCCTGTTTCTTTGCGAGACGGGCAGCTCTTTCTTCATTTACTTTTTTCTCTTCTTCAAGACGTTTTCCGAGTTCGTCATCAATTGATTTTTCAAGGCCTGATTTTTTAGCCTCAATTTTAGCTTCATTCTGCTTCATCCATTCTTCGAACCTGTGATTTGCTTCGGCATCGTCGAATGCACCTTTTTTCACACCTTCAAGAAGATGCTTTCTAATAAGAACTCCTTTATAAGAAAGTATAGCTCTGCAAGTCTCCGTAGGTACTGCGCCATTTTGCAGCCAACCCAGCGCTTTGTCGAAATCGAGTTCTATAGTGGCGGGGTTAGTGAGCGGATTATATGATCCGATCTTTTCAATATATCTGCCATCCCGTGGCGACCTGCTATCTGCTACCACAATGTGGTAAAAGGCTAATTTCTTGCGGCCTTTTCTAGCTAATCTGATTTTAACTGCCATTTGCTTTTTACACTTTTATTTAACCTACTTTTAAAATTTGTGGGTGCAAAGTTATAATTTTTATTAATACTATAAGCGGCATAGAATAAAAAAGAGAGCGCCTCAAAAGCCATTTGTTTTAATCTGCTCCTCTATGCCTTAAAAGTAACTCATTGTTTTTCAACATTTTACTACAACTCCTTCAGAAGGAAGGGAGGACAATCAGACTTTAGTGACAGCCTCTTTTCTAGAATTAAGCTCAGTTTAATATCCCGGATTCTGTTCATCCTTCAAACCCGGATTAGCCTGTATTTCCCTGTCGGGAATAGGGAAAACGAGCTTAGGATCGTCCCAGGCATAAGATTCGACATTCTCATGAAGCCTTCGAATATCATGGATTCTGAAACCTTCAAATGAGAGTTCAAGCCGTCGCTCAAAGATAATGTCGTCGAGGGTAACCGAGGTTGCAGCTGCCAGACCGGCTCTTGTATGAACTTTATTATAATCATCGAGCGGTGTTGCTCCTGCCTGGGTACCAAGCCTGGTGTTGCACTCTGCCCGTACGAGGTACATTTCAGCGAGACGGAATAAGTTGACTATTCCGTATTCATTATTCCATTTGCCCGATCTCATGGCCCCATTTCCATAGAAAAACAGGTCTCTTCTTGTGTCGCCCGGTGAATAAAGATTCAGGTGACCGTCAAGAATATCTATGTCGCCATCCCCTCCTCCGTACTCTGGAATTGAAAAGAATTCGGTCATTGAACTGATACGATCCTGTGTGTTAATTTGTGTTGCAAAAATATCTTCCGCAGTGTTATTATCATTATTAAACTCATCCGCATAGTTTGTCATCAGGGAATATAATCCTGAACTGATCACTGCATTTGAGGCATCCCTTGAATCTGCATAATCGCCTTTCTGAAGATAAACCCTTGCAAGAAGAGCATTTGCAGCTTCTTTCGTTGCATATACGCCATTATTCTCCGGCAGCAATGAAGCCGCAAGAGTCAGGTCGGCAATAACCTGATTATATACTTCTTCCACAGTATTGCGGGAAATATAGTCCGATACGGTAATACCGCTGCCAGGAGTAAGGACCAGGGGTACGCCAGGCTGTGTATTCTCTTCGCCGAAAACATATTGCCGGGCGAAAAAACGGACAAGATCGAAATACATAAGTCCGCGAAGAAAAAGGGCCTCGCCCTGAACTCTGTCGCGGTCAACTTCATTTACAACACTAAGCGCTGACAGAATATTGTTTACCGAGTTAATCACCTCGTAGCTGTCTGCCCACTGAGCAAGAGCTTCAGAATTTGAGGCGATCATCGTCTTGTTGAATATCTGCAGGGGACCAATATCCGTGCCCACCCATTGAATCTCACCGTTCCCGCCAAGAAGTTCAGAATTCCTTAAAATACAGCCACCATAAATGCCAGGAAGTGCAAATTCAGAATAAGCTCCGATAAGCACGCTTTTAACGTTTTCATCAGTACTGAGAGCCCTTTTTTCGCTGACCTGCTGAGATGGTTCAATATCGAGATATTTATCGCATCCTGTAAATAATCCAGGAAATGCAATTGTTATTATAATTGAAAATATCCTTTTCATCGTTTCCGGATTTTAATTGCTCTTATAAACCGATATTTATGCCAAAAATGACAGACCTCGGCTGCGGCGCTGAGTAGAAATCACAGCCTGTATGGATACTATCAACAAGAAAGTCGGTCGATACCTCGGGATCCCATCCGGGATATTTTGTAAAAGTGAGCAGGTTTTGACCCTGTAAATAAACTCTTATCCTGTCGACCTTCATCCTTTTAACTATCTTATCAGGAAGATCATAGCTTACAATCATGCTTCGCAGCCTGAGGTATGAACCAGGAGCCAGATATCTGCTGTTACGGCTTTGATCTCCGTTATCCCATCCAAGCCTGGCCTGAGGTATATCAGTCACGTCGCCGTATTTTGTCCAGCTCCTTAGCTGACTTGTAAGCTGATTATCATACCATGCTCCGTTGGCTCCCATCCATTGGTCTCCGATGAGATGGATTTTATTTCCCGATACCCCCTGGAAGCTGAAGGATAACCCTATACCCTTATAACCGAGAGTATTGGTAATTGCATACATATACGGAGGATTCGGATTGCCAAGAATAACAAAATTGGCCGATGAAAAATCATTTGTTTTGGCATCAGGATTAATGATCTTCCCGTTGGGGTCTTTTTCGTTTACATACCATAATGCATCACCGTTTGAAGGATCTACGCCCGCATACCTGGCGCCGTAGAATGACCCGATCGGCTGGCCTACCATTACGACATTCATATAGCGTGTGCTGCCATCGTCGATAAGAGTCTGACCTCCCAGGCTTGTAACCCTGTTCTTGTTATATGAGAAGTTAAAACTTGTGTTCCATGAAAACTTGCCAGTAAAATTGTTAGTGTTTATGACAAACTCAAATCCTTTGTTTTCAATCGATCCTATATTTTTATTCATGATGCTGAAACCGCTGGTCGCCGGTACGGGAACATCAAGTAAAAGATTTTTGGTCTTCCTGATATAATAGTCGATTTCTCCCGATATCATATTTTTAAGGAATCCGTAGTCAACGCCAAAGTCAACCTGGCCTGTAGATTCCCAGCTAAGATCAGGGTTTGGTGCCTGTGAAGGGACCAGACCGGCAATACCGTTGTAATAGCCAATGTCATAAAGTCCAAGATGTGCGAAATTCCCAATCCCTGCATTTCCGGTAAGACCGTAGCTTGTCCTTATTTTCAGGAAACTGACAGCGTCATTTTCAGCAAGAAAACTTTCCTTGCTTAGAACCCATCCAAGGGAAGCTGCCGGGAAAAAACCATATCTGTTGTTCTTTCCGAACCTTGAGGATCCATCGATACGGCCTGATAAAGTGAGAAGGTATTTTGCTTTATAGTCGAGATTCACTCTGGAAAAATATGAAAGAAAACTGTAATTGTCGAGCGTTGATGTTGCTCCTGATATCACTCCGGCACTTGCAAGGGTTTTTAACTCATCAATAGGGAATTGCTGTCCTTCGGCATATGCATTGTCAGTACTGGCATACTGGAATTCCGTTCCCAGCACGGCGCCTATATTGAAATGACTGAAGGTTTTCAGGTATTCGAAATAGGATCTTGTCGTAATGTTTTGTATCTGGCCATAATTTGCAAATCCATAGCCGTTTGTTACCTCTCCATTACTGGTAAGCTTACCGTACCGGGCATTTTCCTTGAGGTCATAAAGATCAAAGCCGAACTCATTTCTCCATTTGAGCCTGTCAGTAAAGTTTACCGTAAGGTATCCGTTTACCAATGAACGGTATTCAATAATGTTTTTTGTAGCGTATTCCACGTCAAGAAGAGGGTTGTAATATGTAGTTGTTGGTGTGTTGTAAAGATCGCCATCAAGGTCCCTCGGAGGTGTTATCGGTGCAAGAGCCACCATCAGCATCGGTGATGAAAATGCATTGTCGGCGGAAACCTGGTCTGTCTTTGCCCTGTTGAGGCTGAGTGAAAATCCCAGATCAAACAGTCTGCTTACCTTATTATCAACATTCAGACGTGCCGAAACTTTTTCAATGCCGTTTGAGACAAGAATACCCTGAGTGTTGTTGTATGACAGGCTTGCAAAATACTTCAGTTTTTCGTTTCCGCCCTGTGCTGAAAGGTCGGCCGACAATACATTGCCTCTCTGAAAAGCAAGATCCTGCCAGTCGGTGTTTACCTTTGATCCAAGATAATTCCCGCCAGCGTCAAGAATTGCGGCCCAGCCGGAATACCTTATCAGCCTGGTTTCAACCTGATCCTGCCAGAAAGTGCTGGTGCCTGCCGGATTTCCGTTAGCTATGTCTTCCTGAAGATCACCATTTACTGCAGCTTCCCTGAAATATTTAATATATTGATCGCTGTTCATAAACTGACGGCGGTGCGATGCTTCATTAAATCCGGTCTGTATAGTGAAGTTCAGCTTTGTGTTACCATTAATTCCCTTCTTTGTCGTAATAATAACAACGCCGTTGGCGCCTCTTGACCCGTAAATTGCGGCTGATCCAGCATCTTTAAGAATTTCAACAGATTCGACATCATTAAAGTTAACTGATGTCAGAGGGTTAATTGCCGCTCCCGACTGGTTAAGCGCTTCCGTGGAAATCGGAATTCCATCGACAACAAACAATGGCTGGTCGCTTGCGTTAATGGATGATGATCCGCGGATCCTCATTATCGCAGCTCCTGTTGATTTCCCGTTAACTGATTCGATATAAACGCCTGCCGATTTTCCCTGCAAAGCCTGTTCTACAGTAGGCACCGGAAGATTCTGCAATGTCTCACCATTTACTTTAGAAATGCTTCCTGTCAGTTTCGATTTTACCTGGGTCCCGTATCCAACAACCACAACTTCATCGCCCCCCAACAATTCATTTTCAAGAGCCACATCAATGACATCTGAAGCAGCGACAGCAACTTCCATGGCCTTCATTCCAACATAACTGAACTCAAGCACGGAACCCGGAGCGGCAGAAATCTGGTACCTGCCGTTTATGTCTGTCGAAACTCCCTGGGAAGTCCCTTTGATTATTACGGTTGCACCGTTCACCGGCAGACCGTCATCAGACTCTGTTACGGTACCTGTAATGGTCTTTTGCTGACCGCTTACAGTGAACAATAATACACATAGCACAAAAAAAAGCAGTAGAAGTTTTTTCATGACTTTTAGTCTGGGTGTAAAATGAAATGCCAGGAGTATATTTTTTGTCTTAATAGGTTATGGCATTAGATTGCAAAACTATAAATAAACAAAAAACTTAAAAGTCATTCCATAACTTTTTTAAAACATTTAGTTAATAACTTTTATCTGCTATCCGGAAGGCGGGCGAATTTATAATTGCTCATTTTTGATTATTTTTGTTGCCCAACCTTTTTTATAATTACCGGAAAATATGACAGCCTTTTCGCATTTGCATGTCCATACACAGTATTCCATTCTTGATGGAGCCTCAAATATTTCATCGCTTATTGACAAATCAAAGGCCCTCGGCATGGAAGCCGTTGCCATCACCGATCATGGAAATATGTTCGGAGCCAAGGAGTTTCATGCAAATGCAATCAAGAAAGGCATCAAACCGATAATCGGCTGTGAGATTTATGTTGCAAAACGCTCAATTTCAGATGTGTCAGGAAAAGAGGACCGCTCGGGGGATCATCTAATCCTTCTGGCAAAAAACCTTAAAGGTTATGGGAATCTGGTAAAGCTTGTTTCACTTGCCTGGACAAAAGGCTTTTACTATAAGCCTAGGATTGACAAAGAACTCCTTGCAAAATACAGGGAGGGTCTTATAGCATCTTCGGCATGTCTCGCCGGGGAAATTCAGGATGAGATACTTAACGGGACAATGCAGGGCGCTGAGAAGGCTCTGAAAAGCTACATTGATCTGTTTGGTGATGATTTCTATCTCGAAGTTCAAAGGCATGAGACACACGATCCTACCGCTGACCAGTCAGTCTTTCCTCTTCAGCAGAAAGTTATAGAGGTTTTCAAAAAGCTGTCAGAAAAGTACAATGTAAGGATTATTGCAACCAACGATGTGCATTTTATAAATTTCGAAGATGCTGAAGCT
Source organism: uncultured Bacteroidales bacterium (assembly GCA_963789985.1). GTDB lineage: Bacteria > Bacteroidota > Bacteroidia > Bacteroidales > VadinHA17 > LD21. The sequence goes on from CAWBNA010000022.1 coordinate 172,443, forward strand.
CATGACAGGCTAATATGCATAAATACAGCCAAGGATATTGATGATCCCGGCAGGCTGAGGTATTCAAAGCAGGAATACCTTAAGAGCGAGGAAGAAATGCGGGAAATCTTCAGAGATATCCCTGAAGCCGTTGACAACGTTTCGGACCTCGTAGCAAAAATTGAAAAATATAAGCTCGATCATGATCCCATAATGCCCGATTTTGATCTTCCGGAGGGGTACAAGAATGATGATGAGTATCTGAGATACCTTACCTACGAGGGAGCAAGGAAAAGATGGGGTACCCTGACAAGGGAACAAACTGACCGCATTGATTTTGAATTGGAGACAATTGCCAAAATGGGATTTCCGGGATACTTCCTGATAGTCCAGGATTTCCTCAGGGCTGCAAGGGAAATGGGGGTGGCGGTCGGACCGGGAAGGGGTTCTGCAGCCGGATCTGCAGTGGCCTTCTGCCTGAGGATAACCGATATCGACCCTATAAAATACGGTCTTCTTTTTGAACGGTTCCTGAATCTCGACAGGATATCAATGCCTGATATTGATATTGATTTTGACGAGGACGGCAGGGAGTCAGTGCTCAGATATGTCGTGAACAAGTACGGCCACGATAAGGTCGCGCATATTATAACTTTCGGCACCATGGCTGCCAAGATGGCCATCAGGGATGTTGCAAGGGTTCAGAAACTGCCTCTGTCCGAAGCTGACAGGCTTGCCAAGCTTGTTCCCGACAGGCCGGGCATCACGCTCTCTGCCGCCTATACAGAGGTTCCGGAGCTGGCAAAGGAAAGAGAGTCGCCTAACAAACTTATTGCCCAGACCCTGAAATATGCGGAAGTCCTTGAAGGCTCTGTCCGCCAGACCGGAGTTCATGCATGCGGAATAATAATAGGCAAGGAATCGCTCGACAATTATATTCCTCTCTGCACAGCAAAGGATACGGATCTTTATGTCACGCAGTATGAAGGCAGTCAGGTCGAATCGGTCGGCCTGCTTAAAATGGATTTCCTTGGACTGAAGACTCTTTCAATAATCAAGGATGCTGTTGAGAATATAAAAAGATCTAAAGGAATCGATATAGATATCGAAAATCTTCCGCTTGAGGACGCAAAGACTTTTGAATTGTTCAGTAACGGAGAAACGACCGGTATTTTCCAGTTTGAATCCACAGGAATGAAACGGTACCTGAAAGAGCTTAAGCCCAATAGGATAGAGGATCTGATTGCAATGAATGCGCTTTACCGTCCTGGTCCGATGGATTATATTCCTAAATTCATAAGAATAAAGCAGGGCCTCGAGCCAATCAAATACACTCTTCCCGTAATGGAAAAATACCTGAAAGATTCCTACGGAATAACAGTATACCAGGAACAGGTAATGCTTCTCTCCCAGGAACTTGCAGGTTTCACAAAGGGCGAAGCCGATTCTCTCCGCAAGGCAATGGGCAAGAAGAAGAAATCGATAATGGACGAGATGAAGTTGAAATTCATGGAGGGATGCCGGAAAAACGGATATGATGAAGACATTGTAAACAGTATATGGTCCGATTGGGAGGCTTTTGCCCAGTATGCATTCAATAAATCTCATTCCACATGCTATGCACTTGTAGCCTTTCAGACTGGTTTCCTTAAGGCTCATTATCCTGCAGAATATATGGCCGCAGTACTCAGCAGGAATATAAACGACCTCAAAAAGATAACAGTCTTTATGGATGAGACAAGAAGAATGGGCATTGAAGTGCTGGGTCCTGACGTAAATGAAAGCAATGTAAAATTCACAGTAAATAAAGACGGGAATATACGGTTCGGCCTTGGTGCAATAAAAGGAGTCGGAGAAAGTGCGGTGCTTCAGATGATAGAGGAACGGGAGAAAAACGGCCAGTACAAAAACACCTATGATCTTGTCGAGAGGGTAAACCTAAACTCCCTTAACAAGAAAAACCTTGAAGCCATGGCTATTGCAGGGGCATTTGACTGCTTCGGTGAACTTACAAGGGCACAGTATTTTTCGGTCGACAGCCGCGGAGTGAGCTTTATTGAAAACCTGATACGTTATGGCAACAATGCAAAAACTGTGAAAAACTCGAGCCAAAAGACACTCTTCGGGGAAAGCGGCGGATTTGAAATAATAAAGCCCGAACCGGCCATATGCCCGGACTGGCCAAAACTGGAAAAGCTTAATAAAGAAAAAGAAGTAATAGGAATATATCTTTCCGCACATCCCCTTGATGAGTTCAAGCTTGAGATCAACACTTTCGCAACTGCTTCACTTACTGAACTTCAAAACCTCGGCGACTGGCTCGATAAGGATGTGATTGTTGCAGGAATGGTTACAGATACCAGGAACGGGATCGGCAAAAACGGTAAACCCTACGGCTCATTTACATTGCAGGATTATGCCGATTCGTTCAGATTCATGATGTTCGACAAGGAGTACCTGGAATTCAGCAAGTTTTTTATAACCGGTTATTATCTGCTTGTAAAGGGAAGAGTGCAGAAGAAGAAATACAGGGAAGATGAACTCGAGTTCCATATAAGAAAAATCAACCTTCTTTCGAGCGTCAAGGATGAGCTTATCAAATCGGTTACACTCAAGATAAATCCTGCCGACATAAACGGGGAAATGATAAACGGGCTCATGGATATGATCAGGGAGAACAAGGGGGAAACAGAATTAAAATTCATGTTTTATGACCCTGAAGATAAAATTTCACTTCCCATGTTTTCAAGAACCCTGCGTATAAGACTCAACAATGAGTTAATTTCTTACCTTGAAGACTATCCGGGTATAGAATATAAAGTTAATTAGCTATATTTGCCCGGTATTCAAATAACCTTTAATATACTAATTATTATGGCATTGGAAGTAAACGACATTAATTTTGATGAAGTTGTTCTCAAATCCGACAAACCCGTATTAGTCGATTTTTGGGCCGAATGGTGCGGACCTTGCAGGATGATTGCACCTGCAATAGAAGAACTGGCAAGGGATTTTGCAGGAAAAGCTGTGGTGGTAAAATGTGATGTTGATAACAGCCCTGCTGTTGCCGCAAAGTTTGGCATCAGAAACATTCCGACCGTGCTTTTTTTTAAGAACGGGGTTGTTGCTGACAGACAGGTTGGAGCAGTGCCAAAAGTCAATTTCGTCAATAAACTGAATATCCTGCTTCAATAGACTCCACAGGAAATTTAATCAACTTACCAGCCAGATGGCTTTACCCCCTCTTTCGTTAGCAGGGGGTTTATTTTAAACCGAAAGCCAGGGCAGTGTTTTAAAGGATCAATTTAAAGCCCTTTTAAGAATGACAGTATGCGTATTTGCAGCATCAAGCAGCAGAGTTAGTGACAAATATAAGGAGGAAGCGTCTGAACTTGGCTCCCTCTTTGCAAAATCAAAAATAAACGTCATTTATGGCGGCGGCGGGATAGGATTAATGGGCATCCTGGCAGATGCAGTCCTTGAAAACGGCGGGTCAATAACCGGTGTGATCCCTGAGTTCATGAATGAAGAAGGATGGGGCCATTCTCAGGTAAAGGATATGATAGTCACTTCCGATATGAGCGAAAGGAAGAAAAATATGCTTGCGAGGGCTGATTCAGTGGTCACCCTGCCCGGCGGAGTCGGGACGCTTGAAGAGCTTACTGAAGCTATTACTCTTAAGCAGCTTGGCCTTTTTACAGGACAAATAGTGATATTGAATACCCTTGATTTTTATAAATCGTTCATCGAACTTCTTGAACATATGATTGCAGGTAATTTTCTCAGACAGGAACATAAAGGAATGTGGCAGATAGCTTCAACTCCCGGCCAGGTTATTAAAATCCTTACCCTCAACGAACCATGGATCATTGATCCGCGACGTATAGCAAAAATCTGACATTATTTGACGTCGTTCAGGACAATTTCAAGTGTGCTTTCGGTGAATTTTGTCCGGGACAGAAGCTTTCCTTTGATCTCCGGTGCGCGCACTCCATTTTTGAAGAACTTTTCCCCATAAAAAATCCGTGCTTCATCCCAGTAACCAGTGGTTATAAAATGATTCAGCACTATGGCTCCACCTTCGATAAGCATCGACTGAATCCCCCATTTATACAAAAAGTCACAGATCTGAACAGCAGCAGGTTCCCGCTGATTAAGCCTGACCGGAACAGCCCCCGATAAATTGGTTTTTTCCGGATGGAAAGTAAAAATGACGCTTGCTCCGATTGAACTTCTTATAGCAAGATCCTCCGGAAGAAGTCCGGAACCGGATAAAATAACTCTGACCGGATTGTTTCCCTTCCAGTCTCTTACGTCAAGCCTTGGATTGTCGGCCCGTATCGTCCCTGCGCCTGCAAGAATTGACTGTTCTGAAGCCCTCCATCTGTGCACCAGGATCCTTTCAGGCTTTCCTGTTATCCAGTAAGTTCCGGGCTCTGATCCTTCAGGTCTTTCCCTGTCAATGAATCCGTCAGCACTCTGGGCCCACTTAAGCGTAATGTACGGCCTTTGTTTCTCATTGAATGTAAAAAACCGCCTGTTGATCCTTCTGCACTCTTCCCCTGCAACTCCTACAATTACTTCACAGCCTGCAGATCTCAGCTTCTCAAAACCTTTCCCCGACACTTTGCTGCTTGTATCAATTGATCCTGCAACAACTCTCGGTATGAAATGTGAAATAATGAAGTCTGCACAGGGAGGGGTCTTCCCGTAATGGGAACACGGTTCCAGGTTGACATAAAGAGTGGAAGTCCTGAGCAGGTTCTTGTCTTTTACAGATTCGATTGCCAGTACCTCGGCATGAGGCATGCCTGCTTTCAGGTGGTATCCTTCCCCTATTATCTTGCCTTCATTAACGATAACTGACCCCACAAGTGGATTGGGATAAGTCATGCCTTCGGCTCCATATGCCAGCCCGAGGCATCTCAGCATGTATTTTCTGTCATTATCTGCAGGCATTCCCATGAAAGTGCTAATTTTGACTTATGGCCGTTAAGTTACAAACTATTAAAGATATCAGGAATTATCTTGCTTCAGAACTTGAAGGCCTGTACACTCCGCACGAAACAAGAAGTATTGCAGATACTCTCCTTCCTTACCTGTTCGGGGTCAACAAGCTTGAAATACTCAGAGAATACAATGCTGAGGTACCTCAGGAAATTGAAGAAAAGATAACCGCTATCTGCTCCGAGTTGAAAAGAGGCATGCCGGTTCAGTATATTACAGGTGAAACTTATTTTTGCAACTGCGTCATAAAAGTCAATCCCGGTATTTTAATACCACGCCCTGAAACCGAAGAGCTTGTCGACCTTGTTATCAGGGAAAACAAAGGGTTCAGGGGTGACATTGTGGATGTAGGCACAGGATCGGGATGCATTGCAATTGCTCTTGCCGTAAACCTTCCCGGATCAAAGGTCATGGCTGTTGACATTTCTGCTGAAGCTTTGCTGACGGCATCAGAAAATGCAAGGCTGAATAACGCAAATATTTCATTTCTAAGGTATGACATACTTGAAGCAGAGTCTTCTTTTCCCGGAAAAGCTGATCTGATAATAAGCAATCCTCCATATGTAAGGGTTTCCGAGAAACTTCAAATGAAAAGAAATGTACTTGATTTCGAGCCTCATAATGCACTCTTTGTTCCGGACAGTGATCCCCTTGTTTTTTACAGGGCAATATTTGATATTGCTGAGAATTCACTGAATCCTGGCGGCAACCTTTACTTTGAAATCAATGAGGCAATGGGAGAAAAAATCAGCAAAATGGCTGAATCATACCGGTACACAGATATCAGGCTGATCAGGGATATTAACGGGAAGGAAAGAATAATGAAAGGAACAAGAAATGGCTGAAAATGATTCCGTAAAAACTGCTCTTTCCAAAGCAATGGCGTTATGTGCCGCAAGGGAATATTCCAGCGGTGACATCAGTAACAAGCTGAATTCATGGGGTATAAACAGCAATGATTCAGAGGAGATCATCAGGATCCTTATAAAGGACAATTTTATCAACGACGCAAGGTTTGCTTCGGCATTTACAACAGATAAATACCGATACAACAAATGGGGAAAGATAAAAATCGCCTCTCATCTTAAAGCAAGGGGCATCCCTGAGGAAATCATCAAATCATCGCTGAATGGAATTGATGATGAGCAGTACAGGAATACGCTTATGGAAATAATGAAAGCCTACAGGAAAACAGTAAAGGCAAAAAACCAGTACGACCTGAAAGGTAAGCTTATGCGGTTCGGATTGTCAAGAGGGTTCGAAAGCAACCTGCTTTATGATATTCTTAATGAGTTCGTATAAAAGTGAATTTAACCGCAATGTTCGTAAAGAATGAGCAAAGCACTGAAGGTTTCTGCCTCCTTTAGATGGTTTGGGTTTTTGCGGTTGAAGAAAATTCAGGCTGAAAGCTGTCTGAATAAATTTACTATGAAGGGCCAGAATGCGATAAGGAATATCACTATGGACCCAACGATATCATAAATTACAATTTCCCTCCTGACATCAGGTCTATTAATCCATATTTTTGAAAAAACAAATCTCATTACAAGCTCCAGGGCAAAAAACAAAAATATCCTTAATCCGTAAGTATTGTATTCTCTTGCCTCCCTTATTTTTCCCCGAACGATAAGTGAAAAACTATGTGAAAGTCCGCACGAGATACATGGCTCGCCTGTCAGTTTCTCATGAATGCAAACGACAGGGTAATTATCCTTATCAGGAGAAAAAAAGCCGGAGTAAGCAAATATTAAGAGTATTACCCCGGCAAGTATTAAGTTTATTCGTATGTAAGGTTCCTTCAGAAACTTTTTGGATTTCCCCGTTCCTATTCTATTTTTTCCTGTGTAAAGTGTCATTGGGTTTAGCATTGACCTTTTCCAGTTCTTCAAGCTTTTGTACGCGTTGTGCTTTTTCAGGATTTACATTTATTTCCACCTTATTGCTGTCACTTTCAACCTTAATGGAAACGCTGTTGTCCTCAAGGTTCTTGATGACATTTTCCTGAACATCATTGACTACGTTTTCCCACCTGGAAGGCCATTTGTCATGTGCTTTTCTTGCAAACTTACCAGCCACAAAATACTGTGAAAATGAGATCATTGAAGCCACAATTGCGATTATAAGTCCTGCCAGCAATACACCCCTGGGGGAATTATTCCTTGACGCCTGCGTTAATCCCACCGCAGCGAGAACAATCGCAATTATTCCGGGTATAATTGCAATAAGTCCGATGCAGGGAATCACTGCGATCACGAATGTCACTATTGCAGTGATAAGCGCAGCTATTCCTAGATTCTGCCCTGCCGGCTTTGGTGAAATATTTGCCGTGCCCTGTCCTTGTCCTGAGTTCTGGGCCGGATTCTGTCCGGTCTCTTTTGTAAAATCTTCCATGACAACTATAAATATTAATTATTGTTCCTTGTTAATATATTCATCAAATCCTGTTCTAAAGACGTTACGGGATTTTCGATGATGCGTCCCGCTTCAACTTTATTTTTAAAAATGATAAAAGTCGGTACCCGGTGGATGTCAAGTGTTACATATTCACCTACAGGTGAGAGTTTAGCGTTATCTACGCCTATGAAAGTTACATTCGAAGATGGAAAGTTCCAGAGGTCAAGCACTTTCATAAACCGCGGAACTTCCCTCCTGCTGTCGGGGCACCATGTCCCCATGACAATCTTTATAGAAAGGTCATTCTTGTCAATGGCTGATAATTTCTCAATTACTTTCATATCCGGCTGATAATCATCAAATCCGTTTAAATACCATTCCGAATAAGGTTGCTGTGCCAGCCGGTTCGGATTAAAATAGCCGAGTATCCATGTCGATTGTTCTGAGAAGTCAGTTCTGCCGTTTTTATCCTGAACCACATCTGATGAAGGAAGTGATTCAGTAAGTATCTTTTTTGACCTGCACCCGATACATATAAGAACCAATAATCCGCTTAGCAATAATGCCTTTGTCATTTCGAATGACTGATTAATAATCGTTAAAACAGATTTTGAGTCAATTTAATATTTTTTTATTCAAAAGAATGAAGCAGTATTTCCATAATCTGCTTTGCTGCTTTTGATACTGAGGTCCCCGGACCAAAAATTGCAGTAACTCCTGCCTTATAAAGGGAATCATAATCCTGAGGTGGAATGACGCCTCCGGCAATAACCAGGATGTCTTCCCTGCCAAGCTTTCTGAGTTCATTTATAACCTCGGGAATCAGGGTTTTATGACCGGCAGCCAGGCTTGAGACTCCGAGAATGTGCACATCATTCTCGACAGCCTGTTTTGCAGCCTCGGCAGGTGTCTGGAACAATGGTCCTATGTCAACATCAAAACCGATATCAGCATAACCTGAAGAGACAACCTTTGCGCCCCTGTCGTGGCCGTCCTGGCCCATTTTTGCAATCATTATCCTGGGCTGGCGGCCTTCCTTTCCGGCAAATTTTGCGACAAGAGCCCTGGCCTCATCAAAGTCTTTATCCGACTTGTACTCCGAAGAGTAAACTCCTGATATTGTTTGTATCACTGCTTTATACCTCCCTGCTATTTTTTCACATGCATAAGATATTTCACCCAGGCTTGCACGTTTTGAAGCTGCCTCAACAGCCAGTTCAAGCAGATTATCCCTCCCGGTCCTGGCACTTTCAGTAATCGCATCAAGGGCTGCCTGGCATTCCGTTTCGTTTCTTTCAGCTTTCAGCTTTGCCAGCCTTTTTATCTGGGAGTCCCTGACTGCTGTATTGTCAACCTCAAGAGTTTCAAGAGGCTCCTCCGTTTCCAACCTGTACTTATTTAAGCCGACGATAGTCTGCAGGCCCGAATCAATTCTCGCCTGTGACCTGGCTGCGGCCTCTTCTATTCTCATTTTAGGAAGACCCGATCCGATAGCTTTTGCCATCCCTCCCAGGCTTTCGATTTCCTCAATATGTTCCCATGCCCTATGTACCAAGCCATTTGTCAGACTTTCAATATAATACGAGCCGGCCCATGGATCTATCTCCTTGCAGATATGAGTCTCTTCCTGGAGATATATTTGTGTGTTCCTGGCAATTCGGGCAGAGAAATCGGTAGGCAGTGCCAGGGCTTCATCAAGCGCATTTGTGTGCAGGCTCTGGGTATGTCCTAATGCAGCAGCCATTGCCTCAATACAGGTACGGCCTATATTATTGAAAGGATCCTGCTCTGTCAGGCTCCATCCTGAAGTCTGGCAGTGAGTCCTCAGAGCAAGCGATCTGGGGTTTTTAGGATTAAATCCGCTGACGATTTTTGCCCAGAGCATCCTTGCCGCTCTCATTTTAGCTATTTCCATGAAATGGTTCATTCCGACAGCCCAGAAAAATGAAAGCCGTGGCGCAAATTCATCAATATCAAGGCCTGCATTGATACCTGTCCTGAGGTATTCGAGACCATCTGCAAGGGTATACCCGAGTTCAATGTCGGATGTGGCACCTGCTTCCTGCATATGGTATCCGGAAATACTGATTGAGTTGAACTTCGGCATCCTTTCAGAAGTGTATCTGAAAATATCGGATATTATTCTCATAGAGAATTCAGGAGGGTAGATGTATGTGTTCCTCACCATGAATTCCTTCAGGATATCGTTCTGTATCGTCCCGGAAAGTTCTTCAAGCTTCGCACCCTGTTCAAGTGCCGTTACAATGTAGAAAGCCATGACCGGAATAACTGCCCCGTTCATTGTCATAGAGACCGACATGCGGTTCAGGGGGATATGGTCGAACAGTATTTTCATGTCGAGCACGGAATCTATTGCCACACCAGCTTTCCCCACATCTCCCTTTACACGCTCATGATCAGAATCATAACCCCTGTGGGTCGGAAGATCAAAAGCAACCGACAGGCCTTTCTGGCCTGAAGCCAGGTTACGCCTGTAAAAAGCATTCGATTCCTCTGCAGTTGAGAAACCGGCATATTGCCTGATTGTCCATGGACGAAGGGCATACATCGCCGAATATGGTCCTCGAAGGAAAGGAGGCAAGCCTGCAGCATAATCCAGATGCTCTATCCCCTCAAGGTCCCGGCCGGTATATATGTTTTTAACTGGTATCTTTTCGGGGGTCATCCATATTTCGGAATTATCATCCGCTCCTAACCTGGCGGGTTTGTTATATTGTAATCTATTATTATACAGATCGTTATATTTGAATTCCGGCTTCATTTACTGTCGATGCAATTATTATTATTTTATTCCAAGAAGCGAATTATAGAATCTCAGTGTTTCATACAGATTTGATTTCAGGCTTATGAAATTTTCAATTCCACAGGCCTTCAGTTCATCAATGTTTTCAGGGCTGCCGGCGATCACAACTATTGTCTTTCCGTTCAGCATTCTGAATATTTCAGGTGCAAATTCCCTGTACTCTCCATCAGAACTGCAGATCACAACAATATCCGCAGCTGATTTAAGAGCGGCATCTGTTCCCTCGCTGACTGAAGAAAAACATTCATTGCCGATGACCTCATAGCCGGCACAACCGAAAAAACCTGCAGAAAATTGTGATCTGGCCCTGGCTGAGACAATATTACCAATCGTAAACATAAATACTTTCGGTCGCCTGGGTGTTCTGTCAACTGCAATCCTGATTTTCTCAATCTCTTCTGATCCGCGCTGGAAATTAAATGGTTCAATGATTTGTCCTTTGGTATTTTTTTCCGCATCCTGTCTAAAAACCGGCGCCGCGTCATCTGACAGCTTTTCATTGAAATCAGGATATTTGTTCGTACCGACCAGAACCTCTTTCCTGTTTTCAATATCTTCTATCCTGCTGTTATACGATTCTGTAATCTTTTTCCTGACAAAGCCCGATTCAAGAGCTGCAAGAAAACCTCCTTTCGCTTCAGTTTCAAGAAACAGCTTCCAGGAGTTTTCCGCTATGAGGGCAGTAAGGTTTTCAATATAATACGACCCTGAAGCCGGATCTGCAACTTTTCCCAAATAAGCTTCTTCCTTCATTATAAGCTGCTGGTTCCGGGCAATTCTTTCCGAAAATTCCCCGGGCCGGCTGCAGGCAATATCAAAGGGATTAACTGTAAGTGAATCGGTCCCTCCGATTACAGCCGACATGGCTTCGGTCTGGGTCCTCAGCAAATTGACATAAGGATCGTATATAGTTGAGTTCCATTTACTTGTTACGCAATGCATTTCCATCCTGAAGGAATCGTCGCCTTCCAGCCCGTATCCTTCCGATATCACCGACCAGAGAATGCGCGCAGCCCGCAGTTTGGAAATCTCCATGAAATAATCGGAGCCTATGCCGAAGCTAAACCTGATTTTACGCGCAGCATCTTCTGCTGAAATACCCCTGTCGGTAAGTGCTGAAAGGTACTCGACCGCCATCGAAATGCTGAAAGCCAGTTCCTGAACCGAATCAGATCCTGCATCTGAAAAACCCGAGCCGTTAATCTGAAGGTTCCGGTAACGCGGAAGCGCAAGGGCATCATTGGTAAGTCCGGCCAGATAATCCAAACCATCTTTAACCGGAATACATAATGTCCCGTTCATCATGAGCCTTCCCAGAGGATCGGCTTCAATACAGCCGTGCAGTGAAGAAAGATCATATCCGTTGCGGTCGCAAAATTCAACCAGCAGTGAAATTATCTCCCTGGCCTTGCCGTTTGACAGGAAATTTATTTCAACATCATTTGGATTTATCTTTTTCAGCAAAGTCATCAGGTTCTGATCGCTGACCGACTCAGGATCAGCAATGACAAACCCGACGGAGTCCACTCCCCTGCCCGTAAGCGAAAGAGCTTTCACATTTGAAGCCGAAAAATCGGTAACTTCAATATTCTGCCGGATAAGCCAGTTGTTATCAGTGTGTGTTTCTCTGACTGTTGATTCCATAACCCCGGTTTCCATCCTTAAAAAAGGGATAAGATCCATTAAATAATTAATCTTATCAAGGTCCTCTCTTCTGTAAAAAGGCTTTACATCGAAACCTTCATTTGTTCTCCGGACCAGCTTCCTGTTAAAGTCAGCGCCTTTCAGGTCATCATTGATCTTGTCGAGCCATTCTTTTGTGGTAACCGGTGAAAACTGATCGAAAAGTTTTGTCTGTTTCACAATTGTAATAGTTTGCACTTCCCTGTTTTTTCGCCCCAGTTGCTTAAAAAGGACCCTTTCCTGACGGTTTAATAATACTCCCTTTAAGACGAAAGCAGCTGAAAAAAGATTAATAATTTCCTCATTTCCCTGCAAATTCCATCAGGCACGATTTTATGAAATCATTGAGATCGCCGTCGAGGACAGCAACAACGTTTCCCGTTTCATATCCTGTACGGTGGTCTTTTACAAGCTTATAGGGGTGAAGGGTATATGATCTGATCTGGGAGCCCCATTCTATTTTCTTCTTTTCCCCTTCTATCTTAGCCTGTTCTTCCCTTAGCTTTCTCAGCTCCAGTTCATAAAGCTGCGACTTCAGTATCCTCAGGGCATTCTCCTTGTTGTTCAGCTGTGAGCGTGTCTCCTGGTTTTCTATAACAATGCCTGTAGGATGGTGCCTGAGCCTGACAGCAGTCTCAACCTTGTTGACATTCTGTCCGCCTGCTCCGCTGGACCTGTATGTTTCCCAGGTAATATCGGCAGGGTTTATCTCAATTTCAATGTTATTGTCGACAAGAGGTGTTACAAAGACAGAGGCAAAAGTTGTTTGCCTTTTACCCTGTGCATTGAATGGAGATATCCTTACAAGCCTGTGGACTCCGTTTTCGCTTTTCAGATATCCGTAGGCCCTTTCTCCGTCTATTTCAATTGTTACTGATTTCACTCCGACCTCATCGCCGGGCTGAAAGTCGAGTTCTTTTACCTGGTAATTGTTCCTTTCTGCCCACCGCAGATACATTCTTAACAGCATCGAAGCCCAGTCGTTGCTTTCAGTTCCGCCTGCCCCGGAGTTTATCTTCAGGATAGCTCCAAGCTGATCTTCCTCTTTCCTGAGCATGTTACGTACTTCAAGGTTTTCAATTTGCGAACGGCATATATCAAACTGCTTTTCCAGATCTTCCTCAGAGGCTTCTCCTTCCTTGTAAAAGTCAAAGATTACCTGGAGGTCTTCAACCCCGGAACTGACAATATTAAAATCATTGATCCAGCTTTTTACACCTGAGATTTTTTTTAAAAGCTCTTCAGCGGCTTTAGGATCATCCCAGAAACCAGGCTTTTGTGTTTCGGCTTCCTTTTCCCCGACCTCTTTCAGTTTCTCGTCGATGTCAAAGATACCTCCTCAGCGCATCGCGGCGCTCCGAAAGGTCCTTAATTTGTTCGGCAGTAATCATTTTTTGAATTTTGGCAAATTTAGTCTTTTTTACATAAATGGGATTGGGCAAACTGATGGCAGATATATTTTAGAAGATGAAATGTTTTCACTATTTTTAAAAATGCCAGTGATATTGATAATTATTTAATTATCAGCACCATTCAATAAACTTGCTTATCTTAATCACTATCTGTTCGAGATTGATGCCGTTACTTCTGCCGGAAATTCCGGCCGCAGAAAGCGCGCAAAAGCGGTTACTGGCCGCGTTTTTTGCAGAATAACAACAGGTTTTACAGTATTGCTCATGTTGTAAAATACCTGACCCATTTTGTAATGATAATTTCAAGGTAAAGACTTACTGCACAGGACTTTCGAAATCTGCCTTTTAAGCGGAAATGATATTAAGTAACTATAAAAACTTTTATGCTCAGTCACTTCTGTTCAATTATGTTAATAATTTGTTGACATTGATGTTAATAAAATGTTCACATGCTCTGAAAAAAGCAGGATGGAGCGTTGTTGATTTCTTTATATGTTAGCAGACCAAATGGTTTTATTCCGAAATTAATTTTGGTAATGAAGGCTTCTGATGCTCAAGTCATTCCTTTACCATAACCTTATTGAAGCTGGCTGCGACGAAGCCGGGCGGGGATGTCTTGCCGGTCCTGTGGTTGCTGCAGCAGTCATTCTGCCCAAGAATTACAGGCACCCTGTACTTAACGATTCAAAAAAGCTTACTGCCCGTCAGCGTTCAGAACTAAGGGTTGAGATAATCAGCTCAGCAATAGCATGGAACGTGGCATTTGTTCCAAATACAGAAATAGATGAGATAAACATCCTGAGAGCTTCAATAAAAGCGATGCACATGGCAATCGAGGGACTCCCGAAACAGCCTCAGTTCCTTCTTATAGACGGAAACACATTTTTCCCGTACAAGGATATAAAACACCAGACAATAGTCAGGGGCGACGGATTATATTTTCCGATAGCAGCAGCTTCGGTATTGGCAAAAACATTCCGTGACGAATACATGGAACAGATAGATAAAGAATATCCCGTTTACAACTGGAAACAGAACAAGGGGTACCCGACACGGGCCCACAGAGCTGCTATAATCCGTCACGGCATTACTCCTTACCATAGAAAATCCTTCAGCCTTTTCAACACCCAGCTGTCAATTGAATTCTGATTTCTCATAAAGAAAAAACTATCTTTGGCTATTATTAATAATCTAAACAGTGATAATCTTAAAATAAATAAAGTATGAAAAAAAATTTCTCCGTACTGATCATTCTTGTTTTAACACTGGGTCTCAGAGCAAAAGCTGATGAAGGAATGTGGCTTTTGCCGCTCATTGAAAAGCTTAATATTGGCAAAATGACAGAGCTGGGACTGAAACTCTCAGCAGAAGATATCTACAGTCTCAACAAAGCCTGCATTAAGGATGCGGTCGTCATATTCGGCGGCGGATGCACAGGCGAAATAGTGTCATCACAAGGCCTTCTCCTCACAAACCACCATTGTGGTTACGGATCGATACAGGCTCATAGCAGTGTCGATCACGATTACCTGAAAGATGGTTACTGGGCAATGACCCGGGATCAGGAACTGCCTAATCCCGGACTCTCAGTAACATTCCTGATAAGAATAGAGGATGTCACTGACCAGGTTCTGGCAAATGTAAAGGCAGGGATGAGTGAGCAGGACAGAAATGCTGCAATAGCAGAGGCACGCACCGCAATTGAAAATAAAGCCCAGGAAGGGAACAATTACAAAGTATCTGTAACCTCTTTCTACGGAGGAAATAACTTCTATCTCCTGGCTTATGACAGGTATCTTGATGTACGGTTTGTAGGTGCTCCTCCTTCATCAATAGGCAAGTTCGGATTTGACACTGACAACTGGGAATGGCCGCGTCATACAGGTGATTTCAGCGTTTTCAGGGTTTATTCAGGACCCGACGGGAAACCTGCCCCATACTCAAAGGATAATATTCCGCTAAAACCGAAATACTGGTTACCGGTTTCCATAAAGGATCTCAACAAGGGCGACTTTGCAATGATACTTGGTTACCCCGGCAGAACTCAGAGATATGCAACTTCCTATGAAGTCGATGAACTCCTTAAAATAACCCATCCCAACAGGATAAAGATCCGCGGTATCAGGCAGGAGATCCTAATGGCCGACATGCAGGCTGATCCGAAGGTAAACATCCAGTATGCATCAAAATACTCAGGATCTTCAAATTACTGGAAGTATTCCATAGGACAGAAAGCCGGACTTGAGAGACTTAATGTAAAAGCCAAGAAACAGGAAATTGAAAACCTGTTCAATACATGGGTGGATGCTGATCCGGAGCGCAAGGCAAAATACGGCGAAGCGCTCAATCTTATCCGAACAGCTGTTGAAGGAAGGGCAGAATATGCAAATGCCCAGCAGTATATAAGCGAATGCTATATGCAGGGATGTGAGCTTCTTCAGCCTGGCATGGCTTCCAGTACTCTGGTTAACGCTATCAAATCGGGCGACAGCAAACAGATAGAGGATATAACCACAAGGCTGAAGAATAATATCAGCTCATTCTACAAGGATTATAATCTTCCTACCGATCAGAAGGTAATGAAAGCGATGCTGAAGCTTTACAGGAGTGATGTACCTTCAAAGTTCCAGCCTGACTTTTATGAAAATCTCGTTGACAGGAAATTCAAGGGTGACATTGACAGGTTCGTTGACAATATTTTTGCCAGGTCAATTTTTACAAGTGAAGCAAAATTCACCGCTTTCCTTGATAAACCAGTTCTAAGGAATATTGAAAATGATCCGGTATATCTGATGGCTGTTTCCATCGGCAAAACCAGTGCGGATGTGTCAAAAGGTCTGAGCCAGTTTGACGGTAATCTATCGAGAGGCCGAAGGCTCTGGATTGCTGCCATGAGGGAAATGATGCCCGATAAAACACTATATCCTGATGCAAATTTCACCATGCGCCTGACATATGGAACCATCCAGGATTATGATCCGAAAGATGCAGTGACATATAAATACTATACTACGCTTCAGGGAGTTGTAGATAAGTATAAACCCGGTGATTATGAGTTTGATGTACCTCAGCGTCTTATTGACCTGAATAATAAGAAGGAATTTGGACGTTATGCTTCTAAAAAAGGTTATATGCCGGTATGCTTTCTTACCAATAACGATATTACCGGAGGCAACTCCGGTAGTCCGGTTTTGAACGGGAACGGGGAACTGATCGGTCTCGCTTTCGACGGCAACTGGGAAGCAATGAGTGGAGACGTTGCCTATGAACCCGCACTGCAAAGAACAATCGTGGTGGATGTAAGGTATGTCCTCTGGATAATGGATATATACGCAGGAGCCAAACACCTTGTGGATGAAATGACAATTGTTCAGTAGTTCTGAACATAGCTGCTGAACGAGCACTTCTGTAACCGCCAAGCGCTTTTCTGAATCATAATACCTCATCCCCGAAGCCCCCTTCTCCTGAAAGTGAAGGGGTTTAGTACGAAAAGCCATTAATAAGGCCCCCTCTCCCATGGGAGAAGGTCGGTGTGAGGCGAAAAAATCAGATTGCGGGCCCAGATTTGGAAACGATTTTTCTGACTACATTTGCAAAAAACTAATGTATGAACTTCAGCCTCAAGGAGACCCTGGCAGCATTTATGGTCCTCTTCGCCATAATTGATATTCCGGGATCTATTCCTATAATAATAAGTATTAAGTCAAAATCAGGTGACGTATACCCCTGGAAAGTGACAATAGTCTCTTTCCTGATCTTCCTGGCATTTCTGTTTATAGGGAGCCCGTTGCTTAGTATTTTCGGGATCGATATCTCATCCTTTGCAATTGCAGGTTCGTTTATCATTTTCCTTATTGCTATGGAAATGATACTGGGAATTGAACTTTTCAAGCAGGACCCTCAGGGCGGAGGAGCCGTATTCCCTATCGCTTTTCCGCTGATCGCCGGCGCAGGCTCAATTACCACCATTCTTTCAATTAAGGCTGAATATGCAACAATAAATATTTTCATAGCCCTTCTGCTGAATATGATTATCGTTTTCCTCGTGTTAAGGCTTACATCAATATTTGAAAAGATCCTGGGCAAGGGGGGACTTCAGTTATTAAAAAAGATATTCGGCGTAATACTTCTTTCAATTGCCATAAAACTTTTCCTTACGAACACAGGAATAGTTCTCCAGCATGCCAAATGAAATAACAATTTACACTGATGGTGCCGCAAGTGGCAATCCCGGTCCGGGCGGATACGGAGTAGTTCTTATATCTGGCCCGCACAGGCTTGAAAAATCAGCGGGATTCAGGCTCACAACAAACAACCGGATGGAACTGCTGGCTGTGATAACCGGTCTTGAAACCCTAAAGATTCCCGGAAGCAATGTCATCGTTTACACCGACTCAAGGTATGTTGCAGATGCCGTTGAGAAGGGATGGCTCTTCCGGTGGGAATTGAAGGCTTTCAAAAAAAAGAAGAACAGCGACCTCTGGTTAAGGTTCCTTAAAATTTACAGATGCCATAACGTCAGAATCGTATGGATAAAAGGACATGCAAGCAATACTGAAAATGAACTTTGCGACCGGCTTGCGGTCGAAGCTTATAAACGACAAGACCTGCAGGAAGATGCAGGCTACAAACCCGATGATGAAAGTTTGTTATTGGAATGATGCAATGCCAGGAATGTAATACATGCGGCACATGGGGAATCTTATTGTATCAAGCCTCAGGGAACTGCAAACACAGCTTAATCAAGTCTAAATATGAGAGGACAAAAAGAACTTTATGATCTGTTTGAAAAGCTTGGAATAAGATATGAATATCATGAACATCCTCCGTTGGCAACCATCGAGGATGCCATGATTCACTGGAAGTACTACGACTCGGGAAGGTGCAAAAATATTTTTTTCAGGAACCACAAAGGTGACAGGCATTACCTTGTAATTATTGAACATTTGCAGAAGCTTGATATCCATGATCTTGAGAAACGGCTAAGGCAGGGTAAGCTTACTTTTGCATCGGACCAGCGTCTGAAAAAACACCTCAGCCTCGAGCCTGGATCAGTTTCGCCATTCGGACTAATCAATGACACCGTAAAGCATGTTCATCTCTTCATCGACGAAAACCTTAAGAACTGTAAAAAACTTGCATTTCATCCTAATGTAAACACGGCAACGCTTGTAATATCACAGGCCGACTTCATAAGATTTCTTGATTATACCGGAAATTCCTATGAATTTTTAAAACTGTATGATTAAATGCAACGTAAAAATCTGCGATTATCTGCGGGATCCCGCTGACCAGGTCACCAAGCCCCTAAAGATGTCTGCACAATAAGGTCAAAATCATTCTTGAAATCGTAGCTGACATACAAATCAAGGGTGTCAGGTACAATTACTTCAGCCCCTTGCGATCTTATCCATGGGATAAACTTATCACGGCAATTATCAGGTTCATGGGGCATGTATCCTCCCCATACTAAAAGTACCTTTTTCCCGGCAAGAGGGGAATCCGGTCCCTTTCCGAAAGGCCTGCTGAGCATAGCAGGAGAAACAACAACGGCTGCGGCTGTTGCAGCGCTTTTTGATATAAATGATCTGCGTGTAACCATAGCCATAAGATTTTAGTCTAAGATTAAGATAGCAATTAAACAAATTTCAGTCCCGGTAAAGGGTATAAGTACTTTAAAAGTGTCCCAAAAAGTGAATGGTAGTATTTAAATCCTGTAATTTAAAATGATTCTAAATAATACGCAATTGCATCATTTCAGTTCAAAATTCGTCATTTATTCAGGAATAACCCAAAATTGGCAGCCATATGAAAAGAATCTTAATCACAATGTTTACGCTGCTTCTGATTATTCAGGTTGTGACAGGACAGGCGCCTGAAAAAAAGCAGTATAAGGCAACAAAAATTTTAGCTCCGCCGACAATCGACGGCATCCTTAATGATGAATGCTGGAATGAAGGGACCTGGAATGATAATTTTACACAAAACCGGCCGTATGACGGAAGACCTGCTTCCCAGAGAACTGAGTTCAAGATCCTCTTTGATGAAAATAATCTTTACGTTGCCATTAAAGCGTTCGACACAAGCCCCGACAGTATTGTTAACCGGCTGACCAGACGCGATCAGGCTGACGGTGACCTTGTAGGTATTATTATTGACAGCTTTCATGATCTTCGGACAGGATTTCTTTTCGGAGTAAGCTCATCCGGTGTTAAATACGATCAGATGTTCACTGACGACGGCCAGAATCAGGATGCATCGTGGGATCCGAACTGGTGGGTAAAAACCTCAATTAATAAAGAAGGCTGGGTGGCAGAGATGAAAATACCCTTCAGCCAGCTCAGGTTTGAGAAAAACTCAGGGGATGTATGGGGCTTGGATATTGCCAGGATCATATATAGGAACAATGAGCAGGATTTCTGGCAGCATATTCCCAATGGCGCTCCGGGATTTATCCACATAATGGGAGAAATAACCGGTCTTGAACAAATTAAACCGCGGAAAATTTTTGATGTGACTCCCTATGCAGTTGCGAAAGAAAACTTTTTTAAGCCGGTCTCAGGCAATCCGTTTCTTGAAGAAGGGAAAAAATTCGGTATAAACGGAGGAATTGACGCAAAGGTTGGGGTTACAAACAATATGACAATGGACCTCACCATCAATCCCGATTTCGGGCAGGTTGAAGCTGATCCTTCCGAGGTGAATCTGACAGCCTATGAAACCTTTTTCAGCGAAAAACGTCCGTTCTTCATCGAAGGGAACAATATTACCAATTTTAACATTGGAATCGGGAACGGAACTGTCGGTAACGATAATCTTTTCTATTCCAGGCGAATAGGACGAGTACCACAGGTTGGCCCGGATGTTCCGGACGGATCATACACAAGTATTCCCGAAGTCACACCAATAATTGGTGCAGCAAAACTGACAGGAAAAACCAAGGACGGACTTTCCCTGGGATTTATAGAAGCAGTCACTGACGAAGTAAAAGCTAAAATCGATATCGAAGGGCAAAGATCGTATCAGACTGTAGAACCGCTGACCAATTATATGGTCGGGAGAGTACAGAAGGATTTTAATCAGGGGAAGACACTTATCGGCGGGATTTTTACAGGGACTAACCGCTTCCTCGACGACAGGCTCGCCGATTACCTTCATAAATCGGCATATGCAGGAGGTTTTGATTTTACCCAGTATTTCAAGGGTAAAAACTGGCTGTTCAATATAAACGCAGCTTTCAGCCAGGTAAATGGCTCCAAAGCCGCAATCGCCCGGACGCAAACGTCCTCTGCAAGGTATTATCAGCGGCCGGATAATAATTACGTGAAACTCGATTCTTCAAGGACTTCTCTTGCCGGATCAGGTGGAAGAATTGAAGTTGAAAAGCTGAACGGGCATTTGTTCCTCCTCGGGGCAGTTACATGGAAGAGTCCGGGCTTTGAAATCAACGATCTTGGCTACCTGAGGCAGGCTGACCAGATAGTTTCCGTGATCGCCGCAGGTTACAACCAATGGCAGCCAAAATGGATATATAAGAATTACAATATCAATGGGGATGTTTATTTGATGAATAATTTCGGAGGGAATACAATAAGCAGGGGGGTTGAATGGAACGGCTCGATAAGCTTTAAAAACTACTGGAGCGCCTGGACAGGTGGAAGCCTGAACGGTTCGGCCATTTCGACAGATATGCTGCGGGGAGGACCTATGATGAAAATTCCCGGGAGCATCAACTCACGCATTGGATTTTCAACAGATTACCGCAAAAAGCTGAACTTCTCATATTACATTAGCTGGTCAAAAGGATGGTATAATTACTTCAACAATCTTTATAATGAACTGGATATCTCATATAAGCCTGCAAATTATATTTCTTTTACACTCAGCCCATCTTATAACATATCTTACAGTGAACTCCAGTACGTGACAACTCTGACCTCCAATAACTCCGACAGGTATATTTTTGCAGGCATTGACCAGAAAACCATCAATGCTTCCCTTAGAATAAATTTCAATCTGAGTCCCGACCTGACCCTTCAGTACTGGGGTCAGCCATTTGTAGCTTCGGGCAGGTACCACGACTATAAATACATAATCAATCCTCTGGCAGAAAAATACAACGACAGGTTCCATAATTATACAACTGGTCAGATAACGTACGGTTCCGATAATATGGTAATTGATGAAAACACTGATGGGACAGCTGATTACCAGATAGATTATCCCGATTTTAACTATAAAGCATTCCTTTCAAACCTTGTCATCAGATGGGAGTATTCCCCGGGTTCATCGGTCTACCTGGTCTGGAGCCAGTCAAGAAGCGGTTATATTTCGACGGGCAGTCTGGATTACTTCAATGATCTTGGAGATCTGTTCAACCGCGGTTTAGTAAGGAATAATGATAACTATGACCTTAAAAATGTTTTCCTTATCAAATTCAGTTACAGATTTGGGTTGAAATAGTGTAAACCATTCACTGGCATAATTTCCCGATCTCATCAAACATTGCTTTGAAACAATTTACCTGAGTATTATTCCCTTCCTCATTTTTTCTGCCGTAATAACCGTCGAGGAACTCTCCTGCTCCTGACCAGATAGTCTGCACCATCCCGAGGAACCTGTCCCTCATCTCAGGTGTGGAATGGTTTCTGAACTTCACCATATCCTGAACCTGCATTACAGCATTGTCAGGCATACGCCATGGACATGTCACAACGTTCAGGCCTTTCATTGCAAAATAGACAGGGGTCTGATCGGGTCTTTCATAATGCCAGTCGCAGATAACAACGTCTTTCGGGATCATATCCACAGCCCTGTATGTGTTGTTGTAGCTTGCTTCCCATTCGCCGATACCGGTTGTCTTTCCGTCAATCAGCCTGTCACCCCAGATCCAGAGCTTCCGGCCTTTCAGTGCAAGATGATCATGGATTGTCCTTACCTCGCCGGCAAAGAGTTCAGCCTTATCTCTGCCTGAACACCTTGGGCATTGCTGCTCGCCTATGTAGAAAACCTCATCCATTCCGGCATGAAACGCATCTGCCTCAAAAACATCGCAGATCTCGTCGATTATCCCGAAAACGACATCATGAACTCCGGGATGGAGCGGACAATAGCTTTTGCAGTAAAGGCCGTCGGGATTCGGCCAGATATATTTCTCCGGCATTTTAACCTCGGGAGTCTCGTCAAATTCAGGGTACACCCTGAGAAGACTGCCGAGTCGTCCTGCCCACGACTGATGTCCCAGAAGGTTGACCTGAGGAATGATCCTGATATTGTTCTCCCGGCATGCCCACACCAGTTTTTTTACATCTTCCCGTGAAAGAGCAATCGAATCCCTCAGCTCAGGATGACTCTCATACATATAATTGTAATCCACCCTGAGGATCAGCGTATTTACTTTCCGCGGAGCCAGCTCTTCATTAATGAACTTTACAAATTCATCAACATCAGATGGCAATGGGGCTGCAATACAAAAGCCCCGGACAGGCATTATCGAATCAATCCCCGAACCGGATAAAGATGCCTGCTGGGCCCTGCCCGGTACTGAACAGATTATTAAACCAAGGAATAACGACAAACAGTATTTCATATTGCTGATTTAAGATTAATAAAGGTCAGGCAGGCCTCATTTGATTTTCTTCACTCCAATTCCGGGCAAGGTTGGCAGAGTAACCCTCCCGTCAATAATTTTAAGTCCGTCGAAAAGGTCATTCGTTATCAGCAGATTGCCGTCAAGGTCGCACCAATCGACCAGGGGTGACAGCTGTGCGGCAGCCGTGACCGCGCAGGAAGTCTCGGTCATGCAGCCGATCATGACCTTCATCCCAAAAGCCCTTGCCACATTTATCATTTTAAGAGCTTCGGATAACCCGCCGCATTTCATCAGCTTGATATTAACTCCTGCATAAACATCTTTTTGCCCGACAAGATCATGAACATTCTGAATCGCTTCATCTCCAATTATGGGCAGAGGACTCTGCCTGTTAAGCCAGGCAATGTCATCCTTCATTTCCTTCGGCATCGGCTGCTCAAGAAAGATAACCCCTTTTTCCTTCAGCCATAAGGCCATCTCAAGGGCATAGTTACGGTCCTTCCAGCCCTGATTCACATCGACGCAAAGTGGTTTGTCGGTCAGCGACCTGATTACCTCAACCATCTCCCTGTCATTATCCCTTCCCAATTTTACCTTCAGGACTTTGTACGGTTCTGCTTCTGCAACCTTCTGCCGGACAACATCAGGAACATCAAGCCCGATAGTAAAACTTGTAAGTGGTGTCTTTTGGGGATTAAGACCCAGCAACTGATATACAGGTTTGCCGAGTAATTTACCAGTAAGGTCATGCAGCGCAATGTCGACCGATGCCTTGGCCGCATAATTTCCGGGCATAATGCTGTCGACGTATTGCAAAATGTCGTCTGTCAGAAACGGATCAGTGAATTGTGTAATATTCAGCATCGAAAGGAACTTCATCACCGTTTCATGACTTTCTCCAAGATACGGTGGCATTGATGCTTCTCCATATCCTGTGACTCCGTCATACTCAATCTCAGTAATGACTACAGGTGTTGTTGTTCTTGAGCTTGTGGCAAGTGTAAAAGCATGCTTAAGCCGAAGGGTGTAAGGGGTATATCGCAAGACCAGCATGTGGCTTCCTTTATTCTTTTCATTGTTCGCAAAAACCGGCAGCGAAGCGATAAGCGGTTTGCCGGCCATCGCCCCGCCGGTAATAAAAAGACTATTTTTTATAAACTCTCTTTTATTCATGATTTTTTGTCATTTATACCAGCTGTTCCCTGCCACAGGCTCTATCCCCTTCCCATATTCCGAACCAATAATCCTCCTTATTCCAATAAATGTCTTTATCCTGAACCTGCTGAAATATGCATCTGTTGAATCAAGACTGTTGATTTTGACCATTCCGGAAGCATGAATAAATTCAGTATTTCCGATATACATGGCTACATGAGTTGCCCTGGGCTTGCCGGACTTTGAAGAGCCGAAGAAAAGAAGGTCGCCGGCTTTCAGCGAATCAGGATAAAGCGATTTTCTGAGCCAGATGCCATGGTCAAATTGTTGTGATGCATCCCTTGACAATATAATACCGTTCAGGTAATAAACAGTTTTGACAAATCCGCTGCAGTCGAACCCTTTTGGTGAAGTCCCTCCCCACAGATATGGCAACCCCATGAAAGACTTTGCTGTAGCAATCAGGCTCCCGGGTTTAAAGAAATTTTCAGGAGTAAGGTTTATAAAAGGAATGGCTTCATTTCTTACAATTAATCCTTTACGGCCATCAGGAAGTCTTACCGTATAAAATCCCTTATGCTCACCTGTCAACTGGAGAATACAACCTGCAACAATATCCGAAATCGGCATATCAGCTTGCGCATCAGAATATATTTCCCCTGCCTTTTTTATATAAAATAACCTTTCTGAGTCTTTCCATTGATTATGTTCTTTTGTTTTCATGGTAGCAATTGCCTCACTGTCAATCCAGCCCAGATAACTGTCGGGAGTCTGAATGAGGTACCACCCGTCTTCTTTCTTCAATATTTTCACGGGAGTTCCCATAAGAGCCTGGGAAACCATTTCTGATGTGTTCGATTTATCGGAGCGCATATTGCAGACACTCACATTTACCAGTCCCCAGGGTTCTTTTATAACCGCAGTATCGGGCAGTACTTTCATACTGTCAATGAAAACTATCCCTTTCTTTTTAAGCACACTTATCAATCCTGCTTTTGCCTGGGGAATATCAGTTTCACCTTTAAGGACAGACTTATTTCCTGAAGAACTGAGCTCCGCCTTAAAAATACCTTCACTGGGATCAGGCACCCATGCTACTGATATTGAATCAATTTCATTCCCGGGTGGTATAGCCATATGCCCTTTGCAACCTGCGGCTGGTATAATAATCACCAGGATGGATGACAGGATAAGCTTGTAAAACCTGTTTATTGTAAAAAACATTGAAAAGAACATAACTCTGGTTTTCATGGGCTGGCTTTAAATCCTGTAAATGTATAAAATTGGAATTAATCAGTTTATTTCAGGACGTTATTTCATCTGAAGAAAAAAGTATTTCATGATTACTGCATATCTCACTAAATTTGCACCATTAAATTAAATTCAAATGAAAATTCTTCATATTAACAGATTATTTAAAATTCTTTTCGGGATAATACTTTTCCTTGCAATAGTTCTTTTTGCTGCGCCGCGTATTGCACAGTGGTATGTTGTCAAAAACGGTAAAGAACTTACCGGCCGTAATATTGACATTGATAAAATAAGGATTAACTATTTTACAGGCACGCTCAGGATAAACAACCTTAAATTTTATGAAGCTGATTCACTAAGGACAAAACAGATTGGGTTCCTTTCAGGTTATCTTAAAGGCGGGCAGGGATTTCCTCCGGAAAGGTTCAGGATCATTGAGACCGCACCCGATAGTATAATGCCTTCTGTGAAATACACGTAATTCAGGGTTTACTTCAACCCGGGAGAAAAAAATGAATAGTCGCTTCGTAAATAAAAATATGTAAACTATCAGTGCTTTTATTTGCAGTTTATTATTAATTTTAGTTGAAAGAGAATTCAGTCTATTACTTGTAAGATGAATTCCGGAGAACAATGATATAATTACCTTATTTTCTTTATTGGTTCATTTTCCGCCAGTTGGCGGATGCGAAGAAAATCAATTAATATTATGCCTTATATCGATATGAAAACAAAAACTCTCTTAACAATCATTATTCTATCAGGGATCTCCCTGTACACCTGCACAGGTCAGAAAAACATGCCGGAAAAACTACTGCTCCGGGATAACTGGGCCATTCAATCGTCAAAGGAAATAAAGGCTGACGGTAAAACAATTTCTTCTGCAGCGTTCCAGACCGAAAAATGGTACCCTGCCACTGTCCCCTCAACGGTCTTGGGAACCCTTGTTGAGGACAAGGTCTATCCCGACCCCTATTATGGAACCAATATTGAATCTATCCCCGGTTATTATTCAAAGTGGGAAGGAGATATGCCGGAGACCAGTCCTTTCAACGTTCCCTGGTGGTACCGGACGCAGTTCACCCTGCCGGCCGATTACAAAGGAAGGAATATCTGGATCAAATTTCACAGCATCAACTATAAAGCCAATATCTGGCTCAACGGAAATCTGGTTGCCGATACTTCGGAAGTTCAGGGAGCTTATCGCCTTTATAACTTCAATATCACAAAGTTCACCATGCCCGGCGAAAAAAACTGTCTTGCACTTGAAATATTTCCGCCAAAAGGAAAAGACCTGACCATTACCTGGGTTGACTGGAACCCGACAACACCCGACAGGGGTATGGGAATCTGGTATGATGTTGCTGTGCGCTCGACAGGGATCGTTTCACTTGAAGACACGAGGGTTCAGACAAAACTAAACCTTCCATCAACTGATAAGGCAAAACTTACGATCTCAGCTGAAGTTACTAACACTTCCGATAAAAAGATCCGAGGGACACTCAAAGGCACTATTGAAAACATAAACTTTTCGCAGGAGGTTACCCTCGAACCCATGCAGAAAAAAGTAGTGACATTCGATCCTTCGGGTTACAGCCAGCTTGAAATATCAAATCCGAGGCTTTGGTGGCCATATACTGTGGGACCTCAGAACCTGTACGACCTGAATCTTACATTCGACATAAAAGGAAAAATTTCCGATGCACGAAATGTCAGATTCGGTATTCGTGAAATCACCTCCTGGATGAACAATTTTGACAAAAAACGCACCAGGGTTTTCCAGATCAACGGTAAAAACATAGTAATAAGAGGGGGTGGATATGTTGAGGATCTGATGCTTCGTCCTTCAGAAAAAAGGATTGATACCGATATCAGCTATTTAAAGCATATGGGCCTTAATGCTCTCAGGATGGAAGGCCCACGGGGGTCAGACTATCTGTTCGAGAAATGCGATGAGGAAGGTGTTCTGGTTATGGTGGGCTGGTGCTGCTGCAGCTCATGGGAAAGATGGAAAACATGGACACCGAATATTGAAAGCATCGCGCAAAAAAGCTGGACCGACCTGATTGTGAGGCTAAGAAATCATCCTTCAGTGTTTGACTGGCTTTACGGGAGCGACAACTACCCCCCTGAAAATGTTGAGAAAATGTATATACAGATACTCAAGGATTTTGACGGCACCCGGCCATACCAGTCATCAGCTACTAAGGATTCAAGTGCAATAGCCGGTTATACCGGACTCTGGATGGGTCCATATCCAAAAGTATATGCGTACAGTGTGCCTTCTTACTGGTATGGAAAGCTCGAATTCAATACTGAAGGCGGACCGGCCGGTGAACAAATACCACCGGTCGAAAGCATGCGTAAGATGATGCCGGCAAAAGATCTGTGGCCAATGAGTCATTCGTGGGATATCCGCCTTCACAAAGCCTTCTATCCGCAGATGCGTAACGCAATGTACTCCCGCTACGGCAAACCTGAAGGACTCGACGAATACAGTATGAAATCGCAGGTCCACCAGTATGAGGCAACCAGGGCTATGTTCGAGGCATTTGCAGCTAACAAGTACCGTTCGAGTGGTATAATCTACTGGATGTATAACTCTGCCTGGCCTACCATGTACTGGCAGTTCTATGACTATTTCTTTGCACCCAACGGATCATTTTACGGAACAAAAAAGGCCTGTGAACCATTGCATATCCAATACTCCTACGATGACAACTCAATCCGTGTGGTCAACAGCAGGTACCAGGATTATTCAGGTCTTAAGGCTTCTCTTAAAGTATATGACCTGAATATGGAAGAGAAATATTCAAAAGAGGTTTCTGTCGATATCAAATCCGATGAAAGCAAAAAGGTAATCCTTCCGGAATGGCCCAAAGATCTCGGTGAAGTCTTCTTCCTGAAACTTAAATTAACGGATAATGAAGGAAAAGAGATTTCTTCCAATTTCTACTGGCTTTCTGATAAGGGAGATGAAAAAGCCGATTTTACAGCCTTAGGCAAGCTTCCGAAGGTTCAGCTCAATTATTCAGTTACTGCCCTAAAATGTGAAAACGGAAAATGCACAGCCACTGTTGAAGTTGAAAATCCTTCAAACGCTCTTGCTTTCTCTGTAAATCCAAAAATCTTAAAAGACAAATCCAGGGATATGGTCCTTCCCGTCTTCTGGGAAGACAATTATTTTTCACTTCTTCCGAAAGAAAAACGTTCTGTGAATGTCCGGTTCAATAATGCTGACCTTAACGGGGAGTCGCCCGTTTTGGTCATTGATGGCTGGAATATAATTCAGACTGAAAAAGAAATGAAATTTTAAATTTTTATCAGCTGAGTAATAATCTTAATTGAGCAATCATCTTAATAATATAAAAAGCACATTTACTATGAAATACAGAAATTTTGGCAGGACCGGCTGGAAAGTGAGTGAAATTGGTTACGGCATGTGGGGTATGGGAGGATGGACCGGATCGGATGATGATGAATCGCTGGAATCTCTTCAGCTCGCCGTTGATATGGGATGCAACTTTTTTGACACTGCCTGGGGCTACGGTGATGGCAAAAGTGAACATCTTCTCGGACAGCTTATAAAGGCAACCAAGGGGAAAAAGATCTATACCGCCACAAAAATACCACCCAAAAATTTTAAATGGCCGGCAAGGCCGGAATATCCGCTTGAAGCATGTTTCCCTCCCGAACATATAGAGGAATATGTCGAAAAGAGCCTTAAAAACGCCGGGATAGATTCATTCGATCTCATGCAATTCCATACCTGGGAAGATCATTGGATCGACGATGACCGTGGCATAAACAAGATGCTGGACCTCAAGTCACAGGGTTTGTTCAGGGCAATTGGAATCAGCCTTAACAGGTGGCAACCGTCGAACGGGATCAGGGCTGTGAAAAGCGGACTTATTGATTCTGTTCAGGTTATCTACAATATTTTCGATCAGAATCCGAAAGACGAGCTTTTCCCGGCATGCCGTGAAATGAATGTCGGGGTGATCGCAAGGGTTCCCTTTGATGAAGGAACGCTCACAGGCACTCTCACAAGGGACAGCAAATGGCCCGAGGGCGACTGGCGTAATAGCTATTTTGTACCTGAGAACCTTATTTCGAGCATTGAGCGTGCGGAAGCCCTCAAGCATATTTTACCGGGGGGCATGACCCTGTCGGAAATGGCACTCAGGTTCATTCTTGGCGAACCGGCTGTCAGCACTATTATCCCCGGAATGAGAAAGCCGGTTCACGTAAAGACAAATATCGCCGCAAGCGATGCCGGACTTCTGGATGCGGCTCTGATGAATGAGCTTGAGAAGCACCGCTGGGAACGCAAACCAACCAGATGGTCGCAGTGATCTTGACTTGCTGTCGGCTTCAGCCAACAGATTATGGATATTAGCGGGGACCCCGGCACCGTTTCGGCAAGGTTTGCAATGGAGGTTCTGAATTTTTATAAGAAAAAATGATGAGACGACTTTCGGTTTTTTGCGGTTCAAGTTCAGGGAATGGCTCAATCTATGAACAGACAGCTTTCAGGTTGGGGAAACTCATGGCCGAAAGGAAAATCGGACTGGTTTACGGAGGAACAAATGTGGGATTGATGAATTCTGTAGCTGACGGTGCGCTTTCGGCAGGTGGAGAAGTGACCGGAGTGCTGCCTGTTTTTTTAAAGGAAAAAGGAATTGATCATAAAAACCTTACCAGACTTATTCTGGTAAAGACATTGCACGAACGAAAGGCAAAAATGGATGAGTTGTCAGACGGAGTTATCGCCATGCCTGGAGGATTTGGAACAATGGATGAGTTTTTTGAAGTTCTTACCTGGGGTCAGCTGGGGCTTCACAAAAAGCCCGCAGGGATTCTTAATGTTAACGGATTTTACAACTCTCTTTTAACATTTACGCTGAAAATGATTAAGGAAGGATTCCTGAAGGAGGCAAATCAGAAAATGCTCCTTGTAAGCGACGATATCAATGAGCTGCTTGACCTGATGAAAAATTACAGCGCACCCAATGTTACAAAATGGATATTAAAAGACCATAACCGGCAATAGTATTTTTAACACCGTAAATTTCAGTTAATAATGAGCACCAGAAAGAATAAAGCTAAAATTGCGGTAGCTTTTATGAAAGCTTTCGGATGGGCTTTTACAGGACCGTTAGGAAATACAAAGGGATCACTTCTGTGAATGTGGCCCGTGCAATGCTAATGATTTCAACTTTGCCTCCTGATAAAACAATCTATGAGTCGGATGAACTTTATAGTTTCCTTTCAGACAACAGAATCTCAAATAAAACCAATTAATGTGCCAGAAAACATCGTACTGCAGTCAATTTTAAAAGCAATTTGATTAATTTCAAACCCTGATAAAAGTTTAATAGTAAATCCAATGCTTAATGTCATATTGTTAAATATAAATATCTTAAAAATGAAAAGAAGAATTTTGTTCATTGCTTCAACGATTTTCTGCACTATTCTTACGGTAGTAAATGGCCAGAACAAGGATAAAGCTGTATTCAGGGAATCAAAACCGGGTTTTTTCCAGAATTCAATTCTTCGCGATGACCGTGAAGTCAGAGAAAAAGCCGAACCGGTAAAAATTCATAAAAACTTTGCGGTTGATCTGTCAAATTACTCACTGCCAAATAAAGTCGATCTCTATAAAAACCAGCAGTGGCATAATCCGCCGGTTTCGCAGGGCAATACATCTACCTGCTGGTGTTTCAGTACCACTTCATTCCTTGAATCTGAAGTTTACAGATTAAATAAGATCCAGGTTAAATTGTCGGAGATGTACACGGTATACTGGGAATATGTTGAAAAAGCCAGACGTTTTATTCAGGAAAGAGGAAATTCACTCTTTGATGAAGGCTCTGAAGCAAATGCTGTTACACGGATCTGGGGAAAATATGGCATTGTTCCGGAAGATTCATATTCAGGCCTGACCGGTAACCGGAAATTTCATAACCAGGAGGAAATGGTGAAAGAGATGAAAGGCTACCTGGCAGCATTAAAAAGTAGCTCATCATGGGACGAAGAAGTTGCTATTGCAACTATTAAGTCAATAATGAATCATTACATGGGAGTTCCCCCGTCAGAAATCACTGTCAACGGGAAGAAAATTACCCCGGTGCAGTATCTCAGGGAAGTCATTAAAATCAATCCGGATGATTATGTTGACATTCTTTCATATACCCAGGAACCCTTTTACAAGCAGGTTGAATATGAAGTTCCGGATAATTGGTGGCATAACGCCGAATATTATAATGTTCCTCTTGATGCATTTATGTCAGCCCTGAAAGGCGCTGTCAGAAAAGGATTTACAGTAAGTATCGGGGGCGACGTTTCTGAACCTGGTTTTGACCGAATGACACAATGTGCCATCATTCCCGATTTTGATATTCCTTCTGCATATATCAATGATGATGCCCGTGAATTCAGGTTTTCAAACCAGACTACGACCGATGATCACGGAATTCACCTGGTAGGATACCTCGAGAAGGACGGAAAGGACTGGTACCTGATTAAAGATTCAGGCTCAGGCTCAAGGAACAACGATCCAAATGCAAAGGAATTCGGATACTATTTCTTTTCTGAAGATTATGTAAAGCTTAAAATGATGGATTTTATGGTGCATAAGGACGCTGTAAAGGAGCTGCTTCAGAAATTCTGAAATCCTGCTGACTGATTTGTTGCATGTGAAAGGGTGTATGACTTTTACCACAAAGGTAAACCAGGGGTCATACAAAGAATGACAAAGGAATGATTAAATAACCAGACCGGATCATCTGTAATTGCTTCAGGAGGGATTTTTTCATTTTTTATTTTTATTGTAACTTGTGAGACAATTCTCCTGAACAGAATCAATGAACAATTACTTTATTTCAGTTAAGAGTGTTTCGGCTATATTGGTATCATCAATGGTCGCACTGATGGTTATTTCCTGTACTGCAACCAAAAAGCCTGCCTCGTTCCCGGAAGATCAGTTTTTTGTTACGAGAAAATATGTCGGCAATTTTGTTGAATACAGTAAATCGTCTCCATACTATCACGGCGGCCCTCATGTAATATCACTTACAACAACCCAGGATTCACTATATGGCAAGATTTCTGCCTATTCCAAAGATTGTGAATTTGAGCCTGGTGAAAGGCTGTATATCAGAAGAGTATATAAATCACGCGGGGTTTTCGGCAACTGGAAATACCAGATCGAAAACGATAAGGAGAAGAAAATATCGTACCAGATTAAAGAATTTCAGTATGGAGGCAAAATCCTTGAGCAAAGCTGGTTCTAAATAATCCTGCCTTTTTGCTGTTCGAGGTAATCGCTGATATAAAGACCTTACTGCGGAATAATAATATATTCTTCAACAAGCGAACTTGCACTGAAATAACCAAGTCCGTTGTTTGTAATATTGGAAATCGGATTTGATGGTGAAGCTGATAAAAAGCTCAGTCCGCCTGTTCCTTCCCTTAATGTGCGAAAGAAATTATAAGTGTTTTTATCAATATTCTGCAGTTCGATTCTTACAGTATCCCCGGGGTTAAAATCAATGGTATCGTGAAGTGTAAAATCATCAGTAATTATCTTGCCGTTATGATACTGATCACTGAAAACCCTTCCCGAGTTTATTTGCCTGTCAGCACGATAGACGACAATCCTGTAATAATTGTTGTATTCTGCAGGGTCATTGATTTCATAATCAACACTGTAGTTGACAGTCTGGTCATTATTGCCTCCACCAAAAATGGAAGAACTGCCAACTACGCGCTTTACATCCATCTTAAAAAATCCTACCGGATAAGGCATCTCTGAAACAGCCTCATAGATCTGGCCATCAGTATTTATGGTCAGCTTATAACTATGTCCGGCAATTCCACTGAAGGCTGCAGTACTGTAAATCCCATCCTCCAGCTCAGTCAGTGTTTCACGGGTGCCGGATGTCGAATCTGAAATTTCAACAATAGCACCGGTTACCGGCGGAATTTCGGTTATATCATCAAAATTCACCGTCTTTGATAATTTTATATAATATGGTCCCGGAAGGTCGTATATATTTGCCTCTACAACAAGTTGAGGAGAAGCGCTATTCAGATCAAGATTAATGACTTTCTGACAGGAAATCAGTCCCGAAAGAATTATCATTATCATTGCTGTACAAAAAACCTCCGTTAAATTTCTTGCTTTATTCAGAGACCTGATTTTTTCCATCTTCAGTATTTTTATTACAGCTTTTAATTCCTATAAATCTCATGGCATCGTATCTGACTAAAATTTAAAATTGTAGGTAATTGAAGGAACCAGCTTGAACAGTGTTGTCTGAACAGCTTCAATTTGCTTGGTCTTGTCATTTTGTCTGAAAGTTATGGAATAAGCATTATCATGGCTATAAGCATTGTACAGCGAAAATGACAGGTTCGACTCGTACCGTCCCTTCTTTAAAAACTGCTTTGTCGCTCCCAGGTCAAGCCTGTGATAAGCAGGCATGCGGTTCCCGTTCCGGTCAGTGTACAGGAAAACCACCCTGTTGTCAATCATATAGGCACCCTTGGGATAAGTGACTGCATTCCCGGTGTTGTAAACCCATGTAGCCGAAAGGGTCCAGCGGTTTGGCAGCTCATAAACCGCCACAACTGAGATATCATGTGTCCTGTCCTGTTTTGCAGGATACCAGGAGTCATTGTTAATGCCTTCAAACTTTCGCTCTGTACGCGAAAGCGTGTATCCTATCCACCCGTTGAACCGGCCATACTTCTTCTTAATGAAAAGCTCAATGCCGTATGCCCGTCCTTTGCCATAAATCAGCTGTGACTCAACGTTTGCATTGAAATTAAGAATTGCACCATTTATATAATCAACCTGATTAAGCATGCTTTTGTAATAAACTTCAGCAGAAAATTCATAATTATTGTTGTTGAAATTCCGGAAATAACCAAGGGAATACTGGTCTGATAATTCAGGAAGCGTATTGTAACTGCTTGGAATCCATAGATCTGTAGGGCTCCCCGTGGTTGAGTTTGAGAGCAGGTGCAGGTACTGAACATTCCGTGAATAGGAAGCCTTGAACGAGTTCCTGTCGTTGAAAACATAACTGACAGACAGCCTCGGTTCAGGCCTTATAAAGCTTTTCACTTTCCTGGTCGAATCAATAATACTTTTAACCGAATCGATGAAGTTGTAGGTATCGTAAATATAGAATGGCGCTTTGCCAATCAGGCTGAATTCCGATATCCGCAATCCAAAATTTACGCTGAGTTTGGGAGAAATTTTGTAATCGTCAGAAAAATATACGGCATTTTCAATTGAGTTTTTCAGGGGTAGGCTCTTCCTGACGGTATTCGTATCTGTTGTTGTTATTGTACCCGGCACCATCCTGTGAAATGTAAAGGAAAATCCAAACTTGATCTGGTTGTTCGCGCCTGGTGAATATTGATAATCCTGTTTGACAGTGTAATCGCGGATCTTTGAAATAATATTTACCGGACTTGTCGTGGAACCATTGTTTATAGTATAATTAAAATCATTGAAAATCAGTGATGTGTTCGTAAATAACTTATCAGTGAACAGGTGATTCCAGCGAAAAGTGGCTGTTGAATTTCCCCAGTTGAAACCAAAATCAGTAATCCCGAGGACATCTTTCCCAAAATAGCCTGATAAAAAGACCCTGTCTTTATCAGATATCCTGTAGTTGGCTTTTGCATTCAGATCATAAAAATAAAGTTTTGGATGTCTGAGCGTTGAGTCGCGAATGATATTTGCCCAGATCATTGAGCGCAAAATAAGGTCGGCATATGTCCGTCGGGCAGAAATAATAAAAGAACCTTTGCCTTTGGCAATCGGACCGTCAATTGTCAGACGCGAGGATATAAGACCGATTCCCCCGTTAGCCTCCAGGTTTTTACTGTTGCCTTCATTCATTCTGATATCCAGAACGGAAGAGAGCCGGCCGCCAAACTCGGCGGGCATAGAACCCTTATAAATTGTCACATCCTTAATCGCATCAGGATTGAATACCGAAAAAAATCCCATAAGGTGGGACGCATTGTAGACAGTAGCTCCGTCGAGAAGAATAAGGTTCTGGTCGGTCGTTCCGCCACGTACATTAAAGCCGCTGTTGCCTTCACCGGCCGATTTGATGCCAGGCAATAACTGAAGCGTCTTTAACACGTCACGTTCGCCAAAAAACGCCGGAAGGTTATTGACGTCCTGAATATTAAGCTTTTCAACCCCCATCTGGGTCCTGGTGATATTGTCATTGCGCTTCTCAGAGGCCACAATAACCTCGTTAAGCTGAGTGACCTTTTCAGTGAGGTCAAAATTCTGCTTAATACTCCTGGTCAGGCTTATGGGAAAGGATAACATTTCATAGCCAATATAATTGACAGCTAAAGTGTATTTTCCCTGAGGAACAGTAAGAGAGTAAAATCCGTATGAATTGGTAGTGATGCCCAGAGAAGGTATCTCAGCGACACCTATCCCTGCTCCTATCAGTTCTTCTCCAGTTTTTCCATCCCTGACATAACCGCTGATGGTATAATTGTTTTGTGCCTGGATGCTTAGTCCCCAAAATAACACCGTGATAAATGCAATCAGCTTTTTCATAAAGCAATCTCACCAGCTTTAAGATAATAACTAGTCAGGCAATAAACACTATTGCTGCCTTTAAAGGATCATTACTGCCTCTCAATTATCAACAAAACAGTTTCATGGCAAATAACTGAAATCAGAATTGTGATCTAAGAGAAAATTACTGTCCAAATAAGATGCGAAAGTGGAATTTTCTTTCGTGTTTACCAAAAAAATCCAATAAATAACATATTAAATTTTTCTAATGTCAGTGTCGGATTCCCCGACATTGAATGCTATTACGACGTCTGGAATCATGAATTCGCTTATCTGGTAGACGGAAACTGGATGTTCGGCGCCCCGTTAAGGTTCAAAAAAATATGATGAGACCACGGGCATCAAAAAAGAAATAAGACCAGAAATATTGGACGTGACCCCGTTAACAATTTCGGGGTCTTTTTTTAACCTCATTGCAGAATTGCCAGTAATTGCTTAAGCTTTGTTTCAGCTACCTTTAAATTATATTCAAAATCAATAAAGCGCGTTTGCGAATCAACATAACTTTGCTGGGCCTGATGCAATTCAAGCGAGGTAGTCTGGCCAAGACGCAGGCGTTCCACCGTTATTGAAAGGTTTTCCCTGGCCAGTTCCATATTGCTTTTTTCAATTTCAAGCAATTGTTTCTGATTATCATAAGAGGTCAGTGTATTTTGCAATTCACTGTTCACCAATAGTTTAGTATTTTCCAGATTATATCTTGCAGACTGGAGCTGCAGCCTGGCGGTTTCAACCTGCCGTTTTGCATTGCCTGACTGGTAAAGCGGAATTGAAATTGTACCTGCGATTTGCGGACCAATGGCCTGGGTCATCGTCACAGTGCTGTAATCGTTATTGCTTTTCGAAAAATTATATCCTGTGTTGAAATAAACTTTTGGAAGGTACATAGTCCTGAATTCTTTCAGTCCCAGCCTTGCAATCTCAACCTGTTTCTCAAGCGAAAGTACGCTTGTATTACTGGCATAAAGCTTCTGAACCAGTTCATTTTTATCAGGAACGTAACCCAGAGGTATGGAATCTGCAACCT
Organism: uncultured Bacteroidales bacterium; assembly: GCA_963789985.1. Lineage (GTDB taxonomy): Bacteria > Bacteroidota > Bacteroidia > Bacteroidales > VadinHA17 > LD21. Next base: position 209,391 of record CAWBNA010000022.1, read on the forward strand.
CAAAAGCAGTATTTGGATCCCTCGATAAAAGCTGGTTCAGGTTTCTTTTTGATGCAATGATGACAGCCTGCTGATTGATTGCATTTTCCCTGAAGACATTCAGATCGATCTCTGCCTGCAAAAGGTTGGTCTTCGGTGAAAGTCCGGCCCCGAAACTTGTCTGTAGAATTTTAACGATTGACTGAGTCGAGTTAATGGCTTCTTCAATGGAGACAAGTTCCTGCGATTGTCTTACCACATAATAATAGGCTACAATTACGTCATTGACGGTTTGCAATACCTGTCCTCTGAACTGAATCTCGCCCAGGCTCTGTATTTCATTCAGCTTGTTTTTTGTGACAAACATTTTGCCGCCGTCAAATAGCGTCCAGTTCAATTCAACACCTGAATTAAATGAATTCGAATGTGCATCCGGGGTCTTTGTCTCAGGCCCGACAGAGTATCCCTGGTCAACATTATTCAGGGAATAACTTTCTGAAGCAGATATAGCCAGATCAGGCAGCATGCCTGCATTCCCTGCAGTGTTGTTTATTCTGGCAGATTCAGCGCTGGTTTTTGCCACAAGTATGTCATAACTATTCTTAAGTGCAATGCTTACCGCTTCATCAGATGACAGTTTTTGCTGTGCCCTGATAACAGGAAACGACAGGGTCAATAAAAAAACACATATTCCGGTTTTCATCATTCAAATTCTTTTAATCTTCAAATGCTGTTTTTCTGAACGATGCCTGGTACTTCCTTCGTTTTGGCCGACATAATCGTGTACATCACCGGGATGACAAAGAGAGTGAATATCAGGGCAAACAGTAATCCGAAAACTATTACGATCCCCATTGGTTCACGGCTCTGGGCACCGGCGCCAAGAGCAAGGGCAATTGGCATTGCTCCGAAAATGGTTGCCAGCGATGTCATCAGGATTGGCCTCAGACGTGCTGCGGCAGCTTCAAATGCAGCTTCAGCCTTGCTTAAGCCTGTTTTACGCTTTTGATTGGCAAACTCCACTATCAGAATACCGTTCTTTGTCACAAGACCAACCAGCATAATCATTCCGATTTCCGAAAATATATTCAGAGTTTTCCCGAAGATCCATAAAGAAAACATGGCTCCTGCTATGGCAAGGGGAACCGTAAGCATTATAATGAACGGATCGCGGAAACTCTCAAACTGGGCAGCCAGGATCAGGTAAATAAATATCAAAGCCAGAAGAAGTGCAAAGGATGTATTTGAGCTGCTTTCGGCAAAATCCCTTGAAGGGCCGAATAAGGAAGTCTGGAAAGTATTGTCAAGAAGCTTCCTTGCAATTCTATGCATTGCTTCTATCCCTTCTCCAAGCGTTCTGCCCTTTGCAAGGGATGCAGAAACCGTAGCCGACTTGTACCTGTTGAAATGATATAAAGTAGGAGGCCTGCTGCTCTCTTTCATTGTAACGAGGTTATCGAGCTGAACAAGGTTTCCGGTATTGCTCCTTACATATAACGAACTAATGTCTGCTGGCTCGTTTCGTTCCGACCGCTCAACCTGTCCGACAATATAATACTGCTTGCCGCCTTTTAGAAAATAGCCATATCGCGTGCCGCTCAGAGCCAGGTCGAGTGTGTTTGACACATCAATTACATTTACACCAAGATTAGTGGCTTTGATCCTGTTTATTGTAATATTGATTTCGGGCTTATTGAATTTAAGATTGGCATCAACATTCCCGAATACGGGGTCTCTTCTTGCTTCATCCAGAAATTTCGGAAGTACATCTTCAAGTTTGCTGAAATCAAGGTTTTGCAATACAAACTGTACCGGCAACTGGGATCCTGCCATAAGCGAAGTTGATATTGTCTGTTCCTGGTTCGGAATAATTCTGGCTTCAGGGAATTCTTTAAAAATCCCCGCAAGCCTGTCATATACCTGTTGCTGAGTGGTTTTACGTTCATTCGGCTCTTTAAGGAACAGCTGCAACTGTCCGGTATTGTTACTGATTGAACTATATCCCCCGACCCTTGTGTACAACAACCGTATTTCGGGAACTTTTAAATTAAGGGTATCTGAAATACGGTCAATAAGTCTTTGAGTGTAATCAAAACCCGTGCCTTCGGGTGCTGTGAGAGAAACCCTTATTATGCTGTGGTCCTCAAGCGGGGCCAGTTCTGACTTAATTAATCTGAAAAGGACAAGAATCAGAATGATGGAAACCCCAAGTATCAGGAATGAAATCCATTTCCGCGACATGAAATAGCTCAAGGTCTGCCTGTACTTCCTGTCCATTCCGGCAAAAAACGGTTCAGTGGCTTTATAGAAGCGGCCGCGACCTGAGGATTTACCTACAAGCTTGACATTAAGCACCGGAGTAAGTGTCAGTGAGACAAGAGCTGATATCAGTACAGCGCCGGCAATTACTATTCCAAATTCCCTGAATAACCGGCCTGTAAAGCCCTGCAGAAAAATAACCGGTATGAATACCACAGCAAGGGTAAGTGATGTGGCAATTACAACAAAGAATATTTCCTTTGTACCTTCGAATGCAGCAGTCCATTTATCCTTACCCTGTTCAATCTTCTTGAAAATATTCTCAGTCACCACAATACCATCGTCAACCACCAGTCCTGTTGCGAGCACTATTGCAAGAAGAGTCAGTACATTGACTGAAAATCCGGAGACATACATTATAAAAAATGAACCAATCAGCGAAACAGGTATATCAATAAGCGGACGGATGGCGATTACCCAGTTCCTGAAGAACAGAAATACTATCAGTACAACCAGGAAAATTGCGATTATCAATGTCTCGGCAACATCTCTTACAGATTGCCTGACAAATTTTGATTTATCATATCCTATGTAAAGCCGGAGTCCGGGAGGAAGGTTTTGCTTTATCTGTTCAAAGCGTTTATAGAACTCGTCTGCGATCTGTATATGATTTGCTCCCGGAAGGGGTATCAAGGCCAGGGAAATCCCGTCGCTTCCTCCAAGTTTTGCGCTTACCTCTTCAGTCTGAGGACCAAGAACCGCTTCTCCTATGTCGCTGAAGCGGACAATCTGATCGTTGGTTTGTTTTATAATAAGATTATTAAAATCTTCTTCTGTCGTCAGCCTTCCCAGAGTATTTACAATAATTTCCGTTGATTTTCCTGTGAGCTTACCGCTTGGCATTTCCACATTCTCCTTCTGAAGGGCGTTGCTGACATCCTGTGCGGTAAGTCCATAAGCAGTCAGTCTCTCAGGATTGAGCCATAACCTCATCGCAGTTCTTTTTTGACCGTAGAGCTGAACCGAGCTGACTCCCGGAATAGTCTGAAGTTTCTCCTGCAGAACATTTTCTGCATATTCCCCGAGCTCCAGGGCATTCATTGTTGTACTCTGAACTGAAAGAGTAATAATCGGATCACTGTTTGCATCTGCTTTTGAAACGACAGGAGGTGCATCAAGATCCTGCGGAAGGCTTCTCATAGCCAAGGAGGCTTTATCACGTACATCGTTGGCGGCTTTTTCCAGGTCTGCCCCTACATTGAATTCGACCGTAATATTGCTGCTTCCGGTAGATGATGTTGAAGATATTGATTTTACTCCCTCAATACCGTTTAATGCTTTCTCGAGCGGTTCTGTTATCTGTGATTCAATAACATCTGCATTTGCACCAGTATAACTGGTCGAAACTCCAATTGTTGGCGGATCAATTGCAGGATAAAGGCGTACCCCAAGAAAAGTATAACCAACAACTCCGAATAATACGATTACCAGGCTTAAAACAATCGATCCCACAGGCCTTTTCAGGGCAATATCGGATAAGGTCATATTCCGGCTATTTTATAACTTTTGAAAATTTAAGTATCGTCCCCGTCCTGATGAATAAAATGCCAGTTGTTGCAATTGTATCCCCTGGCTTAAGTCCGCTGGTGACTTCAACCATCGAGTCCTGTCTTATTGAAGTTACAACTTTAGTCAACCTGGCTCTTCCTGATTTTGAAACAACTACCTGATTGTCAAGGTCAGTAGGTATTATTGCCTGCGTAGGAACCATCAGGGCATTTTTGTTTTCACTTAACCTGAGCTCAACGTCAGCAAATGCTCCCGGTATAAGTGAATTACTTTTTACATTGACCAATGCCCTTACTTTCAAATTTCTTGTACTAGCATCAATCCCTTCTTCAGTTGCAAATACGACCGCCTCATATTTCCTGTCATCGCCCTGAACCTTAAAATGGACCAGGTTTCCCTGATGTATCTGGTTGCTGTATTTTTCGGGTACGCTGAAGTCAAGCTTCAGCTGGCTCACGGCCCTGATTGTTGCAAGCGCAGTTGAAGGTGTGACTTCAGCTCCCAGGCTAACGTTTCTCAGACCTATAACACCATCATAAGGAGCAATTACTTCTGTCTTCCTTATCTGCACTTTCATTACCTGTATATCGGCTCTGATAGAATTAACCTGCAGCACAGTCTGGTCATAATCTGACTGGCTTATGCCATTCACCTTTATTAACTCGGACTGCCTTGCCTGTGTCTGTTCGGTGATCTGCAGCTGAGTCTGAGCCTTATTAAGCTGCGCCTGCAGATCATCATCAAAAAGTTTTATCAGAAGAGTTCCCTGTCTTACGAATTTGCCTTCCTCCAGGTTTATTTTTACCACACGACCGGCAACTTCCGGCATAAGTGTCGTTTCCTCAAGAGGTATTAATGTCCCTGATATATTTATTGTCTGTTCCAAAGTGGAAGGCTGGACAACGAATCCTTCTATATTTGAAATTAAACTGACCTGCCGGCCGGTACTGTTCTTATCCGTCCTGCCGGATTTGCAGTCTGTCAATCCAATAATAAATATGACCAGGATAAACAGGTTTATCAGTTTCATTTTCAGCATCAGCAACTCTATTTTATTGATTTTCTTTAAAATTCCGGGCGCAAAGTTACTCATTGGTTTTTCATATTGACAAAGTGCATTCTTAATTTTTCTTAAAATTCCCTGAATAAAAACGTGACTGCATCCATTAAGCTTTGGACAACAGTAATACCTGCTATTTGTTCTTACTGCAATTATTTATTACATTTAGTTTTTAAAAATAAGTTTTATAATTATTAAAAGGCCGTTATAATATTGAAATTGCAATAGAACTTAATCACAAAACCATCCGCAATGAAAACAATTATTGTACCGATAGATTTTTCAAATGAATGCCTCACGGGCCTCGATCTGGCTCTTATGCTTGCAGGGAAAAGCGGAGATGCAATCCAGATGGTCCATGTTCTTACCGGATTAACCGATGCCCCTTTGGGAGCTGTTGAACAGGCAAGGGAAAAAGCAAAAATCAGGTTTGAAGAGCTGATGCAGAAATACAGCAGGTTAAAAAATCAGGTACCCTTAAGTTATATAATCAAGGAGGGCAGGATCTATAAGGAAGTTGTCCATCAGGCTGAATCATATGATGATTCAATAATTATCCTTTCAACTCATGGGAAATCAGGTTTTGAAGAATTATTCATAGGCAGTAATGCCTATAAAATTGTTGCCGCATCCAGGAAACCAGTTATCTCTGTCAGGAATTTCAAAGGCATTAAAAACATTGACAGGATTGTTCTGCCACTTGATATAACATTGCAGACGAGAGAAAAGGTTGCACCCACTGCAAAACTTGCAAAAATGTTCAATTCGGAAGTTCATATTGTAACGCTTGCGTCTACAAAATCAAAAAATGTGGAAAAGAAACTCCGCAATTATTCAGAACAGGTTGCTGAGTTTATGAAAAAACATGTAATACCGCATAAGATTGCTCATTTGTATGGAAGTAATCTGACTGACATCACTCTTGAATATGCAAAATCAATAAATGCGGATCTGATCTGCATTATGACTGAACAGGAAAAAAGCCTTTCCAATCTGCTCCTTGGAAATTATGCCCACCAGATGATAAACAAGGCTGAAATTCCCGTCTTATCATATCCTGCTTTTAACATAAATATAATCCTGGAAGACCTGAGAACCCAGGGTGTATATATTTATGATATGTAAGATCATGATCCTGCAGATGGTTCCTGCATTGTAATCCATTCAGTAAAGTCGGATCTTTTTAGCCCTGAGATACTGAACGGGCCATGAAATATCCTCTCCAAATTCCCTCGCCGCATTAAGTACGAAATAAGGATTTCTCAGCAGCTCCCTGGCCATAATTACCAGATCCGCCTTCCCTTCCTGAAGGATTGATTCTGCCTGAACGGCGCTTGTTATTAATCCCACTGCTCCTGTCATGACGCCGATTTTACGGACCGCTTCTGCAAAAGGGACCTGGTAGCCAGGACTTAAAGGTATTCTGACATCAGAGACATTGCCACCTGAAGAGCAATCTATAAGGTCAACTCCAATTTCCTTCAACATCACAGCAAGTCTTATACTCTCTTCCGGCGTCCAGCCTTCTTCTGTCCAGTCAGTTGCAGAAATACGCACAAAAAGCGGGTTTTCAGAAGGCCATTCTGATTTTACTGCGTCAATGACCTCTCTTAACATCCTTGTGCGATTCTCAAAGGAGCCTCCGTATTCATCGGTGCGTTGATTACTGAGAGGAGAAAGGAATTCATGCAGGAGGTATCCGTGAGCGCTGTGGATTTCTACCACGTCAAAACCCGCGATCCTTGCCCTCCCTGCTGCAGATGCAAAGCAGGAAATCACTCTTTTGATACCTCCCTTGTCCAGTACCTGAGGTGTTCTTTCTCCGGTCATGAACGGGATACTGCCAGGTGCAACCGTTTGCCAGCCGCCATGTTTTTCATCTAGCTGCTTTCCGCCTTCCCAGGGTACGGACCACGAGGCTTTTCTTCCTGCATGTGCGAGCTGGATCGTAGCAGCCGATCCCTGGGCATGAACAAAGCTGACAATCCTGCTCAACCCCTTGATATGTTTCCCGCTCCAAAGTCCAAGGTCACCCGGAGTGATCCTTCCCTCCCGTGAAACAGCGGTCGCTTCTGTAATTATCAGGCCGGCACCTCCGGCTGCCCTGCTTCCGAGATGAACAAGATGCCAGTCATTTGCAAATCCGCCGGCTGACGAATACTGGCACATCGGTGACATTACCAGCCTGTTTTTCAGGGTGATATTTTTAATCGTCAAGGGTGAAAACAAAAGTGACATAAGAAAAAACCTTTTCAGGCTTTGCCGGGAATATCAAATGGTTTGAAAAATCAATTCTGATTTTATTTATCTTTCCCTGTCGGTATAATCAAAACCGGAATAGTGGAGTGCCTCAGGATCTCCTCTGCCACACTTCCCATCAAAATATTTTCAAGCCATTTCCGGCTATGGGAACCGACAACTATAATGTCCGCATGTTCTTTTTTTGCAGTGGCAAGAATTGTATCTGCAATATCCCCGTCTTTTAGTATTGTTTTGATTTTGTCATCCCTGAGGTGCTGCTTTGATTTTTCAAGAAAATGCTGAGACGCTTTTTTCAATCCCTCTAAATTCTCAAGCTCCACAGGACTCATGTCCATATAGCCGGTAAATCCCATTATTGGCGAATATTCAGCTGAAGAATAATACACCGGATCGGTCACAACATGAAGCAACAGAACTTCCGCTTTCATTGATTTGGCAATTGAATGACCTGTCTCTGCAACCTTTTGTGCTGTAGGATTATAGTCCAGACCAATCAATACTTTTTTAATAGTCATGATTTTTGATATTTGGATTTAGTTATAAACTCACTTATGTAGTATGATTTGTAAAATTTTAATTGCAACCAATTATGCAAATATAAATATTGCGCAGCTAATCCGGGATTATTTTGTTATGAGAAGTTATCTGTTTTGCATTCGGGTATTTTACATAAGCAGTTTACAATCCCTGAAAAGTCAAATTACTCTTTACTGCAACTAATATATTATTTGGTGACAAACTGTTTAATTTCCCGTTTTTTGCTTTCAAAGACACTCATAACATTATTTCAGAAGTGTCAGAGTTTTGTTTTTCCCCTTTTCATCTTCATTTGGAATAATTAAAACAACAGAAAAATTGTTTTGTTTGATGAAATTCATAATTATCTTCACAGCCTGTCAGGCAGGGAACGTAATTTTAAATAAATCTTTATCCCGGAATTATAATGAAAATCAAGGAAGTCAACAGGTTCAGCATCAGAGTTTATAATGCTATTCTAAGACTGGTGCCCCAGCTTGGCCCGGCAACCGAAATGCCGACAATCGGGCACATCAAAAGCATACTGAGGTCTGAAAGAACACATCTCTTCATCGCTGAGCTTGATAATGAACAAATTGCCGGAATGCTTACAATCGGAACTTATGATATACCATCAGGGACAAAAGTGTGGATTGAAGATGTGGTGGTTGATGAATCACAAAGAGGCAAGGGATTTGGCAAAGAGCTGATTCTGTTTGCTATAGGTCATGCAAAATCCATTGGTGCAAAAGCTGTCGAACTTACATCCAACCCTTCCAGAATTGCTGCAAACAAACTATATGTCAAGTCTGGTTTTGTTCTCCGTAATACTAATGCTTACATATTTCCCCTGAAATAACCCATAATATTGCCGGAGTATCCCCAAAGTCGAATGAGTTCTCACGAAGGTCACAAAGGACTTTTTAAGTGTCAATTCTGATAAAAGTCATTTAATTAATAAGTTCCCTTCAGAATATTTATGAAGAAGTAAAAAGAGTTTCTTCAGACAGCCCCAGGAAGATGGAAAACCTGTACGCCACCTTATGTTTTCTCCGGATTAATCAGGGATAATAAAAAAATCAAACACTGTAAAATTGATTTATAGAGGATTTTTATTAATATAGCAATGGATCAGCCAGCCTCCTTTACCAAATATTGGGTACAGATTTCCGATCCGGGGCTAAATGAATGGCAGCAGTTATAATAAAAGCGCTAATAATTAAAACATGTTCAATTATTCTCTTGTTCTGTTGTTTTTATTTGCCTTCTCCGCCGGATCAGGACCTGGAGACTGGAAGCAAATTGTACCCGGTATGGATATTCAATATTTAAATCCAAAAACAAAGGATCCCGGAAATGATTCAAAGATTACTGTAGTACGCATTGACCTGCAAAAATGGGAACTCGTATTCAGGGGCATAAGCCAGACAGGTGAAACTACCGGAAAAACTGCCCGTGAATGGTGTGAGAAATACAAGCTCACCGCCGCCATTAACGCTGGTATGTTTGCCACTGATTATAAAACACATATAGGTTACCTCAGGTCGGGAGAACATGTGAACAATGGTCATATAAACAGCTATCAGTCGGTTCTTGCATTTGACGCCAGGAAAGAAGAAGGAATTCCGCCCTTCCGCATCTTTGATCTTGATGAAGCAGGGATAACAATGCAGTCAATACTTAATGATTACAGCTCAGCTGTTCAGAACCTTAGACTTATTAAAAAGCCCGGGATAAACCAATGGAATCAGCAGGACAGAAAGTGGAGCGAGGCAGCAATAGGTGAAGACAATGAAGGCAGAATTCTTTTTATCTATTCAAGATCACCATTTTCGATGCATGATCTGGACATGGAATTACTGGAAGCAGGAATAGGTATTGTCGCAGCCCAGCACCTCGAAGGCGGACCTGAAGCCCAGCTTTACCTTCATGCAGGGGATGTTGTGATTGACCTCTTTGGCAGTTATGAGACCTCTTTTAATGAAAACGACAATAATGCTAAACCCTGGCCAATCCCGAATATTCTCGGTATACGTCAGAAGTAATTGATCGCCTCTTATTCCACTCTGGTTTATTTATTCCGTCAAGGCCTGATCTTATCGTTTTTAAGATTCTTCAGTAATTGAAAAGCTTATGTCGGATGTAGATTGACTTTTCAAATCTCACATAATTCGGGAGCCTGAATTTGCAATATTTTTTCAGATTGCATACTATTACAAATCAAGCCATTGGATACTTTCATACTGCCTGAAATCATCGTTGTAATATTATCAGGCATAGTATTTGTTTATCTTATTTTGATTTTTATTTGTTTAATTAAAAATTTAACCAAAGGCAATGAAAAGTAAATTTAAATTATGCATAATACTGGCAGGTCTGTTATTAGTCCTCTCTTCCTGTTTCCCTCTATACCCATACGCGTACGGAAATCAATATGGATATGGGGGTCAGGTTTACAGAAATGGCTATGGATACGGACCCGTAGTAAGGCATCACAGGCATCACTATGCATACAGGCCTTACGGAGAACTGGGTTACAATTCACCTCGCTAGTTTAAATGATCACACGATCATTTATTTGTAAATAAAACGTTTATAAAATCCCCGGAAGTCAGCTCCGGGGATTTTTTTTGATTCTTGCTTATTAATCCGCAATATAAACAATCAAAATTGAGAAATATCTTGCTGATTCCGGGAGTCAGCAGGTCCAAAATGCAAACAACAAAATTTGCGACTGAAATTTGCAATCAGCGACCAGGCCGGATTAATGCTAATATTGACAAAACATTTTTGCACTCTGAACAGCATGTCTGGAGGATTGATTATTACATGATTAATCGGTATATTATTACTGCGATTTTTATCAGGTTCAAGTGAAATTAGGAAATGGTTGGGAAATGCAGCTATTTCAAAAAAACAAAGCCCCTGATTTACAGAGGCTTCATATTTAATAATTGAGGTCGGTGGCGGACAGTAATACGTTACTATATTCTTATGACTACTTGGTTATATATTACTTATTCGTTTGATTTTTATAGTAATACGATATAGTTATTTTCAATATCATAGTAATTTACCTGCCCCAAAGTGTAACTATTTACTATTTTTATCGTAAAACATAGTAATTGCATACTATATGACGATAAAAATATGGACAAGCCAACAATCAAACCATTCGAAGTAAAATTACAGCAAGAAAGTAATTATTATAGGTTGTATGTTACCCATCCAAACTTCAAGGGTAGAATCCGAAAGAGGTTAGGTGATAGACAATATGAAGACCTGGAAAACATAGCTTTCAATATCCGGTTCGAACTCGGTAAATATTTTCTGAATCACGACATTAATAAAGATGATGTTGAAACCTTTATCGACAGATATGTATCCATGAACGTTAAACGTGACGCTTCTATTTTTGATTATACTGAGGAATTTCTTGCAAGCAAAGTCGGGAAGGTAAATAATAAGACAAAAAAGGGACTTACTAAAAGCACACTCTCCGGGTATAGGACTGCTCTTAAATATTTCGAAGAATATCTCCGCAAAAACAAGATTTCGCCACATCCATCACAGATTAGCAGTGCGGTGCTTGATAATTTTTATACTTACATTAAAGGGGTACATAACTATAAAACGAAATTGCATGCGAAATTGAAAGGGTTTATAAGTTATATCGAAAAGGTTAAGCAGTTACCTGTAGACCCAAGCTACCGTTTGTCAAATTTTACTGAGGAGTATGATAATCAATGCCCGGATGCAGATGATATTGCTTTACCAGAAGAAGATGTACGAAAACTTATCGATTTAAGACAAAAACTCCTCCGTGGGGAAGTAAAACTTGAAAATCATCCGATAACAAGTAAAATACCTGCTGAAGTGCAGCAACAACAGTTTAAAATGAAAGAAGAAAATATAATAAAATGTTTGGATTGCTTCTTGTTTATGATTAGTACCGGAATGTATCACGCTGACATTATGAAATCAAAATTGCTATTCTCTGCAAATGGAAAATCAATAAATTATAGACGTGCAAAAAATGGCAGTCTTTGCAGAGGAATCCCGATAAATAATGATGATATTTTCATTGGCGAAGAAATTATTAAACAATATAAGATAAGAAATGGGTCAAATTTCCCATTGAATTTATCTCTGACACACTTTGCCAAGCATCTTGAGAGAATAAGGATACTGGCAGAGTTAGATTATAAGATTACCAACAAAATGGCACGAAAAACCTTTGCATCTGTCATTTATTTTAAAAGGATGTTACCGGTTCATCTTGTTCAAATCCTGCTTGGTCACAAAAGCGTTAAGGATACTGCACACTATCTTAGAATTACAAATGATGATATTGCCAGTGAAATCTTAAAATGGATGGCAGCAGATTCAAACAAGAAGTAAATCTGAAAAAAAATTCAATGTCTCCTTATTCTTGAATGACTTCTGTTTTTCTCTGATAAAAAAATTCAAATCAAAAATTTTTACGTTTTAGCAAAAAGAGACAATCAGATTACGCCACAGATTATAATTTTCTATAAATTTTTATAAAACCGATTTTTTTATAGAGGGAAAATTTGCCCAGATTTTTTGTCACTTCAGTCCTGCGCCCGGTTGACCCCGTAGCCTGGAATTAGCTTTTACCCCCGGTACCCCCTCTCCCAGGATACCCGGTTCCCCCAACTTTTTATATGTACATTAGTATTTATAGGTAGAATGTACGTTATTATGAAACTGCAAGACTATTTCCCATTTGACAGCACTCTTCTCGGTTTGAAGAATCTATACTCCGAAGCAGGTGAGGATTCCTTTTACGTCAATTCAAACTGTGTGGTTGCAAAAAGTAAAATTTTAACAAAACAGAAACATTATTTAATCTTCGACATTCCGACAAATACCAATTTCAAAATAAATGAGATTGTCCTGGTAGACCTTTTCTATTATGAAGGCAATATTCACTTGATTTCACAAGACATCCATACCAAAAGAGTATCTAACCTCAGCTTCCCCTTAAAATGTCCAGAAAAGCATTGTACACTGCTTGTGGTGGATATTGATTATTTCATCAATAAAATGGACATAAGGGCAATAGGAGAATATTGTGGGTGTGCTGACAAAAAGAAACCAATAAGTGAAGGCAAAATCAAAATTACCGATGACCTGCTTGATTTCGACTTCTGATACTAATTTTTGCCATTATTAATGTTTTAAATCATTAATATACTGGGATTCCCAATATATTTACAAATTAATTTCAAGCAAATGGCTAAGAAGAATCTACCACCCCTGCAGATAATTGAACTGTTTTTGGTCAAATCCAACTGGCGAAAACCATTTGTCGGTGAGATAAAAAGAGAAAAAACTAAAAATGGTAGTGAAATTTGCCGTGGTACAGTTGTTGTCAACGAGGGGCGAATCTGGTCCATTGGAGAGTCCCAGGATGAACTTGGAAATAACCTTGATGCCCTGTGTGAATTAAAACTCGATTATGGTCTTCATGAAGATGCTGGTATATTTATCAAGATTAGTGGCTTTGAATATTTTTTAAATTAACAGTTTCGCATATTGCAATTAACATAAATTACATAACCAAATCATTGATATGAAAAGATTAATGTTAATTCTACTGAATGTGGTAATGTTCTTGATTATATCATTACCAACTAACTGTCAGATTGATAGTCAACCTACCATTTATCGGATTGATGATTTAGAAAAAGCTATAATTAATAAAAACGGTGAGAAATGGCTTGCCGATTTCTACAATATTTTGGAAAACGGTGTAAATAACCCAAAATATGATGAAATAATGATTAAAGATATTTATGGTAAAAGTCTAAAATCATTATTGGAAGACGATAACCTGATGTTCATCATTAATGGATGGCTATATGTGTTTTCATATGAACCAAATGCTCAAAAAAGTCCCAAGGATGAAGATTATAGTGTTAATAAAACCACTGAACGAAGGGTTTGGCTTTACAGGAAAAACGTAAAATTAAATGGTGCCTGGGAATTAGCAAATCTGAATGAATTTGCTACTGATGTTATTGTTAATGGTGTTCATGCTAAAACTTTTTCTTTCATTCCGTCTTCGTCATGGAATAATGAAAGTATAGAAAACTACGTAATAAAATCCACGGCATATAAAAACGTTGTTTTTGTTCTTTATGGTGTCAAAAACACTTATAATACTTATACTTATGTGACAAACCAATTCATTATTTTAACTCCTATCCGTGAAAATATTAATGGTTCAATTGATTTCGATTTTAATGAATATTTTGATACCAGGCATTATCCAGAAAAGTTTACAGGTCAAACTAATGATGGTAAAACCCTCTTGACCTTAGACAATTATGGTAAGCCATGTAAAATCAATACAAGGTTATGTAAAGAAACAAATAGTAAAGATACAAGTACTATGCATATTTGTTTTGATAGTGATTATGGTTCGGCTTCATATTAGGAATAATAGGATAAAAGTTATAGATTTATTATAACTGATAACGAATACGTTTTGAATTGTTAATTCTGAGAACAAATTATGGGTTGCTTTATATACAAGAAATTCAACGTATTGTGCTATTTATTTTCAAAAAATCGACCATTTCGTGGTAAATAAAACAAATAGACAAATGAATCTAATCTCGCAAACAACGAACAGAGAAGCCATTCTGCTTATCGAGGTAGCTTCTGAGTACATTGCTGACCTTATAGTACATGTTCCGAAAATAGGCAATTAACGTAGCGGACTCCGTAGAACTCCACCAGTAACCCAAGTTTCCAATATTGTCGTATGGACCATAGTAAATACGGTAGCCACTCGGAAGAGCCGTAAAACCCGTTTCATTGGTTGCTCCAATATTAGGACTTTTCCAATGGGTTGTGCCTGTTTCTTTCAGTTTCCCACCAGCAACGATTTCACCCCCAAGATAAGTTGTAAGCGTTGCCCATTCTGCATCAGTTGAAACATGCCAGCCTTTGGGGCATAGTTTATTTGTACCAACTGTGTACCAGTTATATAAAGCACCGTAAGTATTTTTATTGGCGGCATCATTCTTATACCAACAGTATGCTGGTGTTTTTAAGGCTTCCCATGCCTTATCACCTGTAACCAATGGTATGGCTGTGCCATCATTTAACTTAGTGGTTTTTAAATTCTCTGCCATCCAAACTTGTTTTCCAATAGTAACAGTTTTGTAAACATTGCCGTCAATATCTTTCAAGGTCTGCGCAAAAAGTCCATTATTTAGCATTAGAAAAAATATAACAAATGCTAAAAGGCTATTTACTTTTGATACTTTAAGTCTTGTGTTCATGATTGTGTATTGTTAAGTTTGAATCTGCATTTAATAGAATACCCCACATACTTTTAAAACTATTAATTTGAATCTTTGATTTAACAGAATACATCATCAATATAATGATTCCTCAAGAAAATATAAAGTATAGGTTGATGGTGACCACGCATTCACAATTACACCAGCATTTCCTTGTCCCGAAAATGCTTTATGATTTTGCTTCGATAGTTTATATGACACAAATGTATTCTTGGTTTCATCGAATTCATAAGCCTCAGAGTTTAAGTAACCATATATGGTACTTACAGGGTAGATGTACAGAATATGATGACTTGGGGAACCATTTGTTAGTTCATAGTACAACGGAGTCCACATTTTCCCAGTAGGAACATTTATGGGATTTACTCCTGCTCCAGTATGGGGTAAAGCACTGATTATCTCTATTTTTACAATTCTGCCAATTTCCTTGCCGTTTTCATAAACTATATCATTTCTTTTCGGATTTGTCAAGGTTTTTTCAGAATTCGGTTTCTGTAGAACACTTGCAATTTTCTCTTTAATGGGTTCATAATATTTAATGCCAAATACAATCATAGCCGTAATTAATGCAAAAACACTAATTAAAATTATCCTTTTTACCAATGAAGGACGTCTCTTTGATGTTGATTGAGAATTATTTGAAGATTTTAATTCTGTTAAGGGTATCTGAATTTGTTTATTAATTACTTTCCTCTTTAATTCATTAAACTCATTTTCAGTTATTGCACCTTCGTCTAAGAGCGATTTGAGTCTTTTTATTTCTTCTATTGAGTCCATTGAATTATTAATTTTAAAAATATAAAATTTTGTAACATTCTGATTCGCATCTGATTATTTCTATCTCTATCCCTGCTCCTTTTCGAAGTAGCCAAAGTATAAAAAAATCGACCGCTTGCTGTAAATAAATAAATCAAATTACAGAATTGTCCCATAATCCTAATCCCTCAGACAACGAACAGAAAAGCCATCCCGCTTATAATAGGTGACGCTGTCTACAGTGCTATAAAAGTAGGTCATTGAACGAGTATAAGCATATGTTGATGAGTTCTCAGTAGAACACCACCAGTAACAGGTGGAGCCAATTTTGGAAAATATACCAGTGGAACTACGACCGCCACTCGGAAGTGCGGTAAAACCGCTTCTGTTGTTACTCATTTGGTCGTTACCTACAGTACCTGCTTTAGGACTTGAAATCCAACCCAATGTAGCAGCCATGGATTTGCCTATATCCGTTTCACTGCCCTTATAACCATAACCATTCTTTATAAGGTAATCGTCTAATTTTCTCCATTCAACGTCAGTAGGTACATGCCACCCTGTGGGGCATAATTTTTTCGTATTAACTGCGAACCAATTATATAACGCACCGTGTTCGTTTTTATATGATAGTTCATCATTATTATACCAGCAATATGCAGGTGCGGTCAACGCATCCCACTCATTATTGTCTGTGACCAGTGGTATTGAAGTAGCATCATTGAATTTCGTTGTTTTTAGATTTTCTGCCATCCAAATTTGATTGCCAATTTTTATTGTTTTATAACTGTTCCCATCTTGGTCTTTAATTCCGCCTCTACGACTTGCATTAAATACAAGAAACGAAACAACTATCAAGACAATGACTACTATTGCAAATTTCAATATTTTACCACTTTTATTGACCTTAACCGATTTATCAGTGGTCTTTGCTGTTTCCAATTCTTGTTTTTCTTTAGATTCGGCATTTTCTACCGCATCTTCTGATAGAATCTGCTTCTTTAATTTATCGTATTCTTCTTTCGTAATTGCACCAGACTTGTGCAACTCGAATAATTCTGATAGCCTTTTTGTAATTGATTCGTCATTCATACTCAAAATATTTTGTGAATAATTGATTCTTTTTGGTGTAAATCGCAATTAAACTTAAAGAACATACAAGACCAAGACTTTAAATAATCATATATCGCTTTATATTTTAGCATTTAGTTCCAGGGTAGCCTTAGTAACATAAATAGAACGTTTTGCCAACTATAAATCAAAAATCTCGCAAACAGCGAACAGATTGACCAGTTTGCTTAGGTTCGAAGCTGAAGACTTGCACACGGTTGTTAGAACCTTCCAGTCCATCACTTGAGAAGAAGATGTGAGAATTCTCCACTGCTGCATTCCACCAGTAACCCCATTGTCCAAGGTTAAAATACTGACCATTTTGATAACGGTAGCCACCAGGAAGAGCAGTAAATCCGCTGCTGTTAGTCGCTCCCGTATTTGGACTTAACCAATGGGATGTACCGGTTTCTTTTAGTTTGCCAACAGCAGAACTATCTATATCTCCCAGAAAGATTGCAAGAGTTGACCATTCTGATGGTGTAGGTACATGCCACCCTTGGGGACATAATTTAAATGTACTGACTGCGTACCAATTATACAAAGCACCGTATGTATCTTTGTTTGCTGCATCATTATTATACCAACAATACGCAGGTGTGGTTAATTTTGACCATTCAGTCCATGGAGTATTGCCCGTAACCAAGGGTATTGCTGTGCCATCGTTGAGTTTAGTGGTTTTAAGATTCTCAGCCATCCAAACTTGTCTTCCAATAGTTACAATTTTGTAAACGTTGCCCTCAATATCTGTAATGGTTTTGTAGATTTTACCATTTCTCGAATCGGTAACAGTACCTTTTACTTGAGTTACATCTGTGTTTTCTTTAATGAAATTAACTGTCCGGGGACTATTGCCATTAAAATAAAGACTCGAATTTTCAAGAACTCCATTACCTTTGTACTCGTTATAGCCATAATCACCTGAAAAATCTATATTGCCATTTTCATCCATATTAGCATCTGCATCGACCAATTTATCCTTGTTTTCCCCGGTTTGAAATCTAACTATACCATCCTTAATAATAATATTAATTGCACCAATAACATTACCTTTCTCCCCTTTGCACAAATAAAGTCCTGCAGGCGGTACTTTATCTACAGATATTGACTTGTCTTTAACTTTATAATATTTATAAGTTTTATCATTTTTTGAATCAGTTAAAGGACTTTTTACTTCAGTTACGTCTTTTGCTCTCGACACAGATTTGTTTGTAAATACTTCTGTTTTTAGGACAAAGAAAGCAACAACTATTAAGACTATACCTGTCAATGCAAATATCCAGTTTTTGCTTCCTTTTTTTACTCCAATCGGTTTATTGTGAATACTGACAGTTTCCTGTTCTTGTTTTTTCTCGGTTTCAGCATTTACTATTCCATTTTCTGATAAAATCTGCTTTTTTAATTTCTCGTATTCTTCTTTGGTCAATGCACCCGATTTATACAAATCGAATAACTCTGATAATTTCTGGGAAATTGAATCTTCAGTCATTACTTGGATAATTAATTGTTTTTCAATAGGTAAAGGTACGAAGACAAAACCAATTGGGATGTATAAGCCATGGGATTATATTTAAAGAAGAGAGGCAGTCCTATTTGAATTCTCGCTGCATTAAACCCTGTGCTCTGGGCATTGAAGGACTGCCTCTATGGTCATGTCTGACCGTTATGAGAAAGGCGACACTTATTTGAATTGTGAAAGTCAATGTCTGCAATACATGTCCTGAGTCGGGCAGTATGATAAGGAAGTGTCGCCTATATTTTGATTTCAATGAACTTTCAATCTATTGTTCACGGTTCCAAATATCAAACATCTATAACTTCATTTAATACACAAAAGAAACTGCGAAACAGTATGCTAATTTATGTAATAATTGGATTAATATCAAGAAATTTAAATTGATGCTAATCATTTCTGATGTTGCCAGCAATAATCTGACCCCGGCATAGCAGGTCTTTTACACCTTGTTCCAGCCTTTGTAATTGCTTTGCATTGCCTATAACCGGAATTGGCATTATTTGTGTTGGCTGTTCCATTGAAGTGTTCGGACGTTCCTGTTGAAGATGTAGAAATAACATTAAAGTCCCATTTGCTAATATCTGATTTACTTTCAAGCCTGTTTTGAGTACTGTCTGGCAAACATGGGAAAAAATCAATGCCTGTAACCTTTTGTACACTATCAACAGTCACAACATAATCCTGCAGGGGTTTTGTGCCTTGTTCATTCGGCAGTATGAAAGCAATCATCTTCTTTTCTCCTGTGAGGTCATATATGACTTTATAAAACTTTGATGGCACTGTGACCCTGTCTGGACCAATAGTGCCCATAGACTCTTTTAAAATGCCCCCAGTGACGATATAAATTGAATCATCTTCCTCTGCCCAACCCCGGACAAGAGTTTCAAGATTCTCCCATATGCCACGGTTGAAAGCCGGTTCTTGTGGACTCATATTTGAAAGATAGAATGTCTCTGACATTGCCTGGTCACTGAAGGTCATATCTCCGGCAGGGCATAGATGTCCTCTGTCATAACCGGAGTTTTTATAATCAATGAGTTGTGCAGAGCCTGAGGGTACTGATGGGTCTGGTCGGAAATTCTCTGTTCTTTCCGATTGACCTGTTATCATTGACCTGGTTAACAGATATGCTACCCACTCTGGCTGTTCATCTTTTTTGCTAAATGAAAGGGTGTAGTAAGTGTGCTTGACTATTTCATGCGTTGTTGAAGTCGGCAAAAGGTTGCATTGCCCAAATAAAAATATTGGCAGAAATATTAATTGAAGAAGCAAAAGACGTTTCATGATGTACTAATCAGGAGAAGAAAATTATTATCCTATTACGAATTGAAGTTACGCCAAAAATGAAAACTATTACGATTCATGTTTTATCTCTTTCATAAATATCGGTCCGTTATATAGTCGATGAATTTTTCATTTGTCTTATAGTAATTATTAGCCAGGAAAGTTATAAGTTCTTGATAAGTGATTGAACTAAATTTTATATCATCTGACTTTGCGTATGTTGAGAATTTTTCAACCTCGGTTCGATGAAGGTAACCTTCTTCACCCAAAACATCATACCATAAATATAAAAGCCTGAATGACTTCTTCCCGAACTGATTTTTAAGTCCTAAAATGTGCTTAATTAATTGAGCAGGATGCAAAAACTTAAATTCATTGTCCTTTGGACTTATTGCTTTTGCTAAATTATATATGTTTGGAATATCTTTCCATAATGGCATGATTTTGCTACCGAAATATTTAGGGTCAATTCCACTATGTTTGCGATGTGAATATGCTTCTGAAAACTTACATTCTATTGCATAGGCTTTATATTGGGCATT
The DNA here is from genome assembly GCA_963789985.1 of uncultured Bacteroidales bacterium. Lineage (GTDB taxonomy): Bacteria > Bacteroidota > Bacteroidia > Bacteroidales > VadinHA17 > LD21. The sequence continues at coordinate 229,584 of CAWBNA010000022.1, forward strand.
TTCATTGTTTTTAATTACAACATCAAGATTTGGACAATATTGGAATGTTTTGCTTGTTAAAAATTTCTGTTCAAAATGAATGTCCGTTTGCGTTTTATTCTGCTTAGCACATAAACCACAAGCATGTGCAATATTATTTATTTTATCGGATGTTTTCCAATATTGAAACATATTTATTCCGAGTGCTGACGATGAATGTACCGCATTCACTTTTGCTGGTAGATTATTTTTACTTAAAAATTCTCCCCCATCACCTTTTGAAAACTCTTCAAGAACATTAGAAGACAAAGGTTCAAATAAATTATCAATGAGTTTTGTGGTGTAGGCTGGAATTCCTTTGTCTGCTTTGCTTCCAATGAGTTTAATGTTTTTTCTTATTGCCCATTGTAATTGCTTTGATAATATATAATTGAATCCTTTTTGCATGGTTTTTGTGATTACTAATATTTATTGATGTTTTCATATTCAATTCTGCTCAATTCTGTTACCACAAGTTCTAAATTATTCTTTTTCATACCTATAAGCATTTATTAAATCAGGATATTGTATAATAAGAATATTATCTCCTTTTAATTTCAGGATACATTTAATTTTATCATCATCAATACAATTCCATGATTTAATAATATCTCCTTCTATACCTTTTACTGACCCAATATATTTGGTGGCTTTATAATGTTCAGTTTTTTCAGGAATTGTTTCATATTTATTTCCTCCAATTCCACTACTTTTAAGATGTTGATATTCCTTATAAAAAATAGAAATATTTCCGGTAGTAATATCTCTTGTAATTGAGGTTGCAGTACTTTCATACCATTGAGTAGCTTCATCAAAATGACCATTATTACCTAAAGACATTGCACCACCTGTTACTTTATAAGTAACTTTTTGACTATTTACTAAAGATGTAAATCCCACTAAAAGGATAATAAGAATAATTGCCCTTTTCATAATTTTAAAGTTTTTAAATTTATAATGTCTCCTCTTCAAAGGATAAAATTTCAACGAGATTAAATTGTTTTATCATTTCCGGAGCATTAACCAAAGGTAAATCCACTTTTACCGATTAACCTTACATAATTGAAGAAATAAGTTATATTATTTACATATATTTAAGTGGAAACTAATGATTTAAGATGGTCAATTTAAAATACTATATCTCTCTAATATAAATAAAAGAGGCGGTACTACTTGTGGAATGTCTCGCTGCATTTTCTCGTGCTACAAGGAAGGTGAAGTACCGCCTCAGGTCATCTGACCTATGTGAGAAAAAGGCGACACTATGTGAAAGTCAATGTCTGCAATACAAGCCTGTTGGGCAGGAAAAGAAGGAATGTGTCGCCTTTTATGAGTATGTCAAAAAACGCATTTCTATAGCAGTTTCAGTTCTATCTATGTTCAGTGATTCAATTAGCACATTGAAGCTGCAGGAAACATAGCTAATTTAGAAGTTATTTTATTTATTGTCAAATTTATTTTAAACATTAATTATTTGATGGAATGTTGAACCTCAAGAAATATTCTATCGACACTCGCTATAATTTTTAAGTCTATCAAGTACTGAAAGGTTGTTTCAAACTTCTCGATGAAAATGGGCAATTATTATCTATATTTAAAATTCCAATGTCAAAATAGTTGGGAATTAGTTTTACGATTATTTAAATAAACACCAGGTTATGAAGAACTATGTAGTGAAAGGAGTCAATCTGAAAGTAATTCATATTTTGAAATGTTTCATTCCAATCTTTTACTTTTCCTTATATATCATGATATTGGGTAGCTGCAATAATGCCAAGAAGGGTAATGAAAATCTTACGGATTCAACTTATATTGATAGTCTTGGATTTAGTTTTGAAATACCAGAAGGGTGTGAGAACATTACCAATAACGAGTTGGGAGTATTATTAAAAGAAAATAATCCAAACTTAAATTTTGTTGGAAGTATAGGCTTTCCTTGGGGGAATTCATTGTTAGGTGTATCAACTTACATTGAACCAGAACCAATAAGTATAGATACTGCCTTTATTCAAGCAGCCAAATACGCACCTACATATGACGGTTATAGATTAGTTGATTATGGCATTAAACAAAGCAGGGATAAAATTCTCCGTTATAAAATTTCGAGTTTTAAAGATTCTGTTTTTAGTGTGATGTATTATTATATGAAAGATGATTACTCAAGAATATTAAATGAAATGAAGTTGACATGTAGGTCAGAAAAAGATATTAATACTATTCAGAATTATCTTGAGAAAGTTGCCAAAACAGTAAGCTATAAAAAGCAATAACATAGCTTATTTCATTTTCCCACCATTCAGTCAGAGTAAGACAAACACAGTATATAGGTTCAATTAATTACAACTTTCCTTCTGCATTATTGTACTTGTCACACGATAGTTGGCAGGGTTTTTTATTGTATCTTTAGAAGTATAACCATTGCAGAATACCAAGAAAAAAGATAATGCTTTAAAACGCATTAAAACAGGGTTGTTTTTTTGATTTGACCTTGGCATCTATGAAATTTGAATATATGTTCAGTAATATAATTAGAGGCTAATAATTATGGCAATTGTCACCCATAAAGAGTTTAAAAATAAAGCAGGTGAAGCAATATTGATATTAATTTTAGTTAGTATAATGTCAGTTATTAAAATAGTTAAGTTTGGTTATTCGGGTGCAAGTCCTTTTATCCTATTGGCTTCATTTATTTGCATAATCGGCATAATAAGACTGATTATCATTGCTGAAAAGTATATGAAGTCAGAAAAAACAACACCTATTAGAGGCACTGCCTTAGATTTTGTTTTAATTACTGTCTTAGGTTGTCTTTCATTTTATCTCTTTTTTGTTACGGGATTGTATGGCATATACTTACTGTTTCATAAGTTTTCCTTTTGGATTTTAGTTAAAAAAATCATTATCATAGTATTATCTTATCGGTTAGTTGCTTGCACGGCAGAAATACAGACAGTAAGCCTGTCCAAAGAATTAAATTCACTGTAGTTATTTTTCTAAAATCCAATAAGATGCAAATTCATCAATAATTGTATTTACCACATCCAATGCAATTGCACTTCCATTTTCAAGAGTTTTATTATTCATTAAATTCTCTATAAACCAACTTTTCATCACTTCTCGAATAACTAATATCCCTACTTTAGTTCCCGGTAAACTCATTTTTAAATATTTACCGTATGATTTTAATTCCTCATCGGCATAAATAAGAAAGTCATCGTATGTGATTAGTGCTTGTTTATGAAAGCGATTTAATTCTGAACTGACTATTTCACAAACTCTATATCGAAATCGTGAGGGAACATATTTGATATCCATTAATGCTATATAAGTTGTAACAATTGTAAAATATAAATCCCAATTTTCAAGATTATCCGCAGTATATAATTGAGGATATTTTTCTAAAAATATTGGTTTATTATATAATGCAAATTTAGAAGCAGAAGAAATCAATATTTCTGCATCTTTATAGAATTTCATTCCTTTATTACCAGATTTAAATAAATCCAATATTCTCATTATATTAATTTTGATATCTGATAAAAATTGTATATGATTCGGTTTTCGATTCTATAAGGTCTATAAGTCTTGGTAAATCTACATTTAAACATTTATCACCTGCATACCGCTTTGCGAGTGCAAATGCTTTTCTTAATTGTTGTGAAAATTCACTATAATCATTTGAAGTATAAAGAACATCCCAATTTATATACTTTGGGTCTTCAGCAATGAACTCCGGATTATAGGTGACACAAATCTCACATCTTTTAGAACCTGATGCGAGTGTTTTAATTGATTCTTCCAATGGAAGTCTTTGAAAATAAGCGTTTGGCATTGTCTTTAATGTATTTATATTAATACCACAAAGATAGTTAATAAAAAAAACATCATTTGTTATAGTCATTTTGGTAATTAACCGTTGTTGTGTGATGTTGTTATGTGGAAAAGCCTTTACCCCTAACCACTTTTAGCTGAATTATATAGACCGCCTCAAGCTGGATTTAAATCATTATTATATAGTTTTGTAGGGACAGACAATCTGACTGGCTGAATGTGGTCATGCCTTCCGACTTTTGCACCAGGGGTAATAACCGCCTCTGGGTCATCTGACCGTTATGAGAAAAAGGCGACACCATGTGAAAGTCAATGTCTGCAATACAATCCTGTTGGGCAGGAGCGTGAGGAAAGTGTCGCCTTGTACGATATGTCAAATAACTTTGGTGCTTAAAAAAGCAGTTCCCCGGTAAAATTTATTATTTCTGGCGCAATAATTATATTCCGAGGAACTGCATGCTTGTCTGCAACCTAAATCCTAAATCAGTAATGAGCAATGCTAATTTACTAAATATGACTATTCAAGTCAATAGCCAGGAATATTAATATATGAGCATCTTATGTTTAAAAGCCGAATCTCTTGACCACATTTCGCCAGCCATATTATATTTAACATATATGACTTAATCATAAACTTTTAACTTTAGCCGTTGATGGTCAATCAGGTCTGGTTTACTCTGGGCAAAGCCAACTGTTTTCCCAGTTGGGTCTCGTACATCAACAATACGAAGCCATATTTATTGTTAGTTCGTGTTTTTTTCATCGTCTTAAAAGTTATTTTAAAACCAACGACCTACATGAGTACAATAATTTTCATATTCTTTTTGAAAGTCTTTCTTTAATATATCTTCTTCTAAAGGTATCACAATCCAGTTGACATAAGCCAATATAAAAGGAAGAACAAGTACTGCCCAAGGTTGTGCAAGAAATCCTGCTTCACCAAGATAAGCAAGAATAAGGCTCACATACATTGGGTTACGAGTAAGTCGATATGGTCCTTTCGTGACAAGTTTTTTAGAACGTTCTCCCGGAGTGGTTGTGGTACCTGATTTACGAAAAATAATCAAACTCCATGATGCAAAAAACGCACCTATTGCAAACAGCACAATACCTGCTATCTTAACGAAAAATAATGCTTCTTGAGAAAGGATGTTTGTTGGAAAAATAACCTGTAGGAAAAGACCGACTAAATATGTCAGAACAAATACCCATGGCACTGGGATGCGCAATAGAACTTTTAGAGGATTTAGAATTTTTTTTGTTGATTCAAAGTCATGTTTAATTTTATTTAAATGAATTATTAATTTTTTCTAAAAGTATCTACTTTTTTGAGTATGGCGCACAACAACTGAATAATTGTAAAAGGTTACACATATTTTCGCTTTAGGCTAAACCCGTGAAAGAACTTCAGAATCCGAGGAAGGTTTTTCGGATTCGCCCCGTTTTATACTGTTTTCTGGTCTACAGTCTTTTATGATATATTTCGGTTTTGTATTAACTACTTTCAAATATAAAAAGAGGCTCAATGAATTAATTTTGTAGTTCTTTTTACTTTGCGCCTCTGTATTCTGGATTTGTCTATGACAAATGAATAAAGGCAATTTATTACTTTTTTAAACCTTGGATAAAGGCATTCAAGATGTAAGTATTTTAATAAACAAATCTGATTATCAATTTGTTCGTATTTCCCATCCATTTGAAGTTATTATAATACTATTAGAATCTAAACAAGCAGTAGTTAAAGGATATTTATCGGACATTTCTAATACTTAATGTTCCTTTTCTATAAATTACAGTATCTCCAGTATTAGCAGTTCCAATGTATACATCATTCAAAAATATTTTATTCTCATATTCCTTAATATGGTAATCCTTGCAAGGATTTATAAATAATTTATATTTTTATAGATTACATTTTAATAAAGGGAAAATTTACATGAAAAAGATTACGCTGCTGGTAATCATCATTCTGAATTGTCATTTTTTGTATGCTCAAAATACGTTAAGGGCAATTGTTAAAGTTGAGACTACTTCGGATGTTTTAATTGGTGTAAATGCGATAGTTGAAAACAGCAATATTGGAAGTATAAGCGATGCAAATGGATTTATAGAAATAAAAAATATCCCCGATGGAGAACATTGCATCGTTTTTTCTTTCCTCGGCTATGAAAAGAAGAAATTATGCTACACATTCCCTCTTAAAAATCCGGAAGAAATAATTAGTATCAATTTAAAACCCAAAGGAAATGAATTGGAAGAAATTGTAGTTTCTTCCACCCGCACCAATACACGCATTGAAGATTTACCAATTAAGGTAGAGGTTATCGGGAAGGAGGATGTGGATGAAAAGGTAACTAAGCAGCAGAGCGATATTTCCAGACTTCTTACCGAATATATCGGCATTCAAACGCAACAAACCTCGCAAACTTCAGGCAATATTGATATAAGAATGCAGGGACTTGACGGTGGAAAATATGTAAAAATACTGCAGGATGGATTCCCACTCAATGATGGATTTTCGGGTGGATTAAGTATTATGGAAATTCCCCCATTGGATTTAAAACAGGTGGAAATCATCAAAGGCGTTACTTCCACACTTTTCGGTGGCGATGCCATTGCAGGGTCAATCAATTTAATTTTAAAAGAACCTGGGTTGAAACACGACTTTTCTCTTTTTTTAAATCAAAGTACGCTAAACGAATCTTCTATCGGAACATTTTTTTCAACGAGAAAGGACAAATTCGGGATTACTTTACTCGCTTCTTTTAGCAGCGAAGGGCAGATGGATTTTAATAAAGATGGACTCTCCGAGCAACCTAAAGTGCGTGAATTTACTATCAAGCCTAAATTATTTTATTATTTTGATGACTCAACAAAACTGATGTTTGGAATTTCTACAGGCAATGATGAACGGACAGGCGGAGATATGAATGTGCTCAACGGGCATCCAGATTCTCTTCATACTTATTTTGAAAAAAATACTACATCAAGAAATTTTTCACAACTCGAATTTGAAAAATCATTCGCTAATGGAAATGTTTTCACTATAAAAAACAGTGTTGCTTTGTTCGACAGAAGTATTGATAGACCTAACAACGAATTTCATGGGAAACAAATTTCTTCGTGGTCTGAAATTACTTTTTTATACAGGCGGAAAAATAATGATTTGGTTACGGGAATAAATTTTTCAACTGATAAGTTTTCTGAAGATACTGTTTTGACGCATCTGAACAGGGGATATGATTATAACACTTTCGGGATTTTTGTACAGGATGATTGGAAAGTTGGAAAAACAACCTTAGAAGCGGGTGTGCGGAGCGATTTTCATAATAAATACGGAACATTTATTTTACCGCATCTGGCGGTACTTCACAGATGGAATGAAAAATTTTCGTCCCGTATCGGTGGTGGCTTGGGGTACAAAGTTCCCACAATTTTTGAAGATGATGGCGAAGAGCAGGGTTTTGGAAAAAGTGTTTTGCCCCTTGGAAATTTAAAACCTGAAACTTCAATTAGCGCAAACCTTGATTTTAACTATAAAACAAGTTTCAATGACGATTTTAGAATCAATATAAATGAAAGTTTCTTTTATGCCACAGTTCAAAATACTGTTGACCCTGTGGGAGAAACACTGAATGCTAATGGGTTTTTAGTTTATGTAAATGATGACGACCCTGTTTGGTCTGCAGGTGCTGAAACGAATATCAATTTAAATTATAAAGAACTGAATTTTATTGTAGGCTATACCTTTGTCAGAGCACAGGAGGAAGAAGCAACTCACCAAATTCCCGTCACACCCAAAAATAGTGTGTTTCTTGATTTATTATATGACATGAAATCCAATTGGAAACTCGGAGCAGAGGCATTTTATACAGGAAGGCAATATCTTCGGGATAGCACTCAGGTACAAGGTTACTGGCAGATTGGCGGAATGATTCAAAAGAAAATTAAAAATTTCACATTTTCAATAAATCTTGAAAACCTTCTGAATGTAAGGCAAAACAATTTTGGACCGCTTTATACTGGAACATTACAAGACCCGATATTCAAGGAAATATGGGCACCGCTTGAAGGTTTTAAAGCGAATGTTTCGGTTAAGATAAGTTTCTGACAGGCATGGAAAAGCCAGTGTCACTTACAACTACTCACCGGAGAGAATTGACCATCAAGGGTCGAAGTTAAATAACTGTATTATAGCATTATATCTAAATTGTAAAATAATTGGCTAAGTGTGGTCAAGGCGTCCGGCTTTTGTAGTAAAGTTTAGATTTGATAACCTGAAGAGTTTGACTCATAATTAATCCCTTGTAACTGCTCTAAAATAAAGCAGTGCTCCATTCTTGAAATCATATGAAGTGAATTTTAAACCATTCGTTTCAAATATGCTTTTTAACTCATTTTCTGAATATAAATTTCCTCTGATAACACTCTGCTTTTGATTTCTTTCTGGTACTGGTATGCTACAAATAAATATGCCCTGGTTCTTTAACACTCTTTTCACTTCCTGAATAACAGTGGTCAAATCACTGAAGAAATTTAAAGACAGATTGCAAATACAAATATCAAAAAGTTGGTCTTGAAATGGTAATTCTTCTGCACCGCATAAGGACAGTTCAAAGTTCTTAAAACCTGCTTTAATAAATTTCTTATAAGCAATTTTCAATAAGCCTTCACTTATGTCAATTCCTGCGTAGATATTATCACTGGGCAATATCTCTGATATATTGCCACTCCCCGTTGCTAATTCTAAAACTCTTTTATCATGAATGCCAGCATATTCAACTTGTAGAAACTGTGCATGTTTTTCAATAGAGGCTTCGAATTTCTTTGGAAATACGGATTTGGTCATTATTGAATCATATAAGAATGAGAACAAATCTCCTAACCAGGGTTTATGTCTTAACTTCCTGCCATTTTTATGCAGGTAGTTAATTCCTTTTCTTTTTATTACTTCAATTCCACTTTTTATCATATTCTAATTTTTTAAAACGTCTTAATATACAGGGCGTTAGCAACTATTTATATTTTATCTTTATATGAATCATGTATTGCATCTTAAATATATCGGATAAAAGAAGACCAATCTTTGTTTTTATGACATGCCCTTTTTTGGCGTGTTTAAAAAGGGAAACTTCACTAAGTATAATTATCCTATCATCCCACGATTGAATAGTGCTCGAACTTTTAATCCCCCATTTGAGGAATGATTTCTCGTCCATTCCACTCCTTCTGATAACCATTTTATTTGCCATTTTAACTCCAATTGGCGAAGCCGCATCAAAAACAATCTCACTTACTGGAAATAAATCAGCAATCTTATGCAGAAAATCTTTAATCTGCGATTCCTCGAAATAATAAAATAATCCGGCTGCAATAAATAAAATGTTATCATCAATAATCAAATTATTAAGCCAATCGAAATCAAGAAAAGAACTTGCTATGAATTTTCTCCTTTCGGTTTCCCGAACAAATTTTCTTCTTAACTCAATTGTATCTGACATATCCAAATCGTACCATCGAATTGTCCCATTATCAATTCGTTCAAATGTTGTATCCAAACCACAACCAATATTTACAATAGTAGCTTTAGGATGTTTTTCTAAGAATTGTTTTATTACTTTATCGATTAATAAACTGCGCCTAATCCAACCATACAGACTAACTGGACTTAAATCTTTCGACATCGCTGAAAAATCACAATCAATTTTCCCGACAAATTCAACAGCAGTTATATCTACTAAAAGTGGTTCTTTTTTCTGAGTCTCCTCTGCTCTTCCCCATAATGGAAGAAGCAGAGTTTTCTGAATATTTCCGAGTTCAATTTTTACTTTTTCTGTCATATCTTTCCCATTTGTAATGATTTCTCTTTAAGTGGTTGTTAAAGTTTTATAGGTTTGTAATGACAGAGTTTTTCGCTTTAAATGCTGGTTTTAAAAACTCATATTCATTTTTCACCAATATGGACTTTCTGGCTTATTCTAAGTGTTTTGTGACCTTCATACATGAAACCTGCACGGACCATTAATTCTTGAAACTCTTTTGTACTGTAGAACTTTACATGCCCATGTCCTAATAATATGGCAAGTTTATCAATAATCTTAACAATCCAGATATCTGCGGTTGGGTCAAGGATATATACTTTTCCACCTGTTTTGAGTAGGCGATACATTTCTTTCAATGCCTTTTCGGGATTAAAATAATGATGGAATGAATTTGTACAAATGATGATATCAAATAAATTGTCATTGAGTGGAATTGACTCTGCATTTGCTTTTACAAAATGAAAATTTTCTTTCGCCTTGAAGTTTTCTTTCGCCCGTTCAATCATCTTAGCAGATAAATCCACTCCATAAAACAAACCTCTGTTGTCAATTAAATCTGCAGCCTGTCCTAATGCCCAACCTGTGCCACACCCAATGTCAAGAATATTCATGCCTTCTTTGATGTTCAATAAAGATATAACGTCACGTTGTCCACGTCTTAAATAATAACTTCTTAACCCCTTCTTATCAAGTGAATCTACCCATCCATCCCATTTTGCTTCATTTACTTCAATGTGTTTTGATTCTTCCATAATTATTCCCCCTCTTATTTTATAAAACTTAAAGTTAAGGATATTGCATACATCATAATGATGCTTATTTCTTTTATAACTCGAATATAAAACTGCCAAATAATTATCTTTTAGAGAAGAATTATTCGGTAAATGTCAAATTAATTCAGATAAGTGAATGAAAAATGTCGGTAAATTTACCAAACAAGGGGTAGGTAAGTTTCAAGAGTGTACAGAAAATATTGAACGTGTTTTATCATTCATAATTAACAATAGTTAAATTGGAACAAATAAGTATGTCAGAAAGTAACTCTGTTTGCCCATTTGGGAATGTAATTTAACGCCTTTATTGTACATGCAATTTGTTGAATATATGCATAAAAACCAAAGAGTTGAGTCATCAGCTCATATGAATAAAGAATGAAAATTAAAAATGGATATAAAAGTTTGCCGTTAAGTTTTTATCGACAAGCCGTTATTGCATCAGCATCTGTTACTAAGGAGAAAAATGTGATACACAGCTTCACTGAAGTTGATATTACTGAACCTCGTCTTCTGATAAAACAACATTTTGAAAAAACAGGAGAAAAACTATCGTTAACAGCATATATTGTAACATGCTTAGCACAAGTAATTAAGCAACAACCTCAATTAAACTCTTTTATAAAAGGGCGAAGACTTATTATTCTTGATGATGTTACTGTTAGCGTATTGATAGAAAGAGAAATGGATGGTGAAAAAGTACCTGAACCAATCGGAATAAAAGGAGCACAAGAGAAATCATTTTATCAGATACATACCGAAATTAGAGAAGCAAAAAAGCAGGTAAGCGATAAACTTGGAAGTTCATCAGGTACTGCCTGGATACGTCTTATTCCAAATTTCCTTCTTAAAACATTTATTCGCATTGCTGACAAGAACATACGTATGGCTAAAATATATGGGAAAGTGGCTGTTACGGCTGTTGGAATGTTCAGCAAAGAAGCTGTCTGGTTTATTCCTCATGGAAGTGCCACAGTTTTGATTACTGTTGGAAGTATAAGCCAAAAAGTTATTGAAATTGATGGACACTTTGTCTCAAAGGAACATCTTTGTTTAACCGTTTCATTTGACCATAATATTGTTGATGGAGCACCAGCGTCACGCTTTATGAATCAGTTGGTCAAGACTATTAAAAGTGGAGATTTGTTGCGTTCAGATGTTAATTAAAAAAGCCGGACATATTACATTTAACATAAAAGACTTGTGGCAAACTATTACCTTCAACTTTTGGTCATCAATCAGGTTTGTCAAACCATATTAAAATCCACTGGCTTTCCCAGTTTTATTAAATTTACCAGACATGTGGAATTAATTTATAGCGAGTCTTATAAGCATATTCACGATAACCGCTTAGTTCATTTGTCAGAGTTCGGTCTTCAAGTGATGTTCTTATTAAAATCAGAATAATAGAAATACTTGATGGAATTATGCTCCAAAGAGAACCCAAAATTAATGGAACTCCTGCTACTGATATAATCATACCAAGATAACCGGGATGACGAATAATCTTATACAGACCTGTTTCACAAACAACTTGCCCTCTATCTGTTTGAATCCGCATTGCGCTTGAAAAGAACTTATTTTGTTTTTGGGCAGTAAGATAGATAACTTCTGCACCAAGGATAAGTACTGTGCCAAGCAAATAAATGCTCCAGGGTAGTTGTGGTGACAAATAATATCGACCTGAATCCAATCCTGCCACGATATTGATAATGATATTAATCACTGCCAATAAGGCTAATATCAATTTGTCCCATGATTTTGTTCCTGCTTTAAATTTTGACCGTTCCTCAGTAAGTTCTTCGTCCTTATATAAAGCAAGGGAATTTATTACTGTCGAAATAATGTTTATCGAGCCATAAAGCCAACCTTGCCAATAATCAATACGCCCTGCGCTCATAAACAATATCAATAAGAAGAAAATTGTACCTGTAAGACTTTTAATTAAAAGTTGAATGGCTTTCATGGTAAAAATTTCTTTAATGACATATTGGAGATAAATATCATTAATCTTTATCAATGAGCAAAACATTGATTATTGTTATTTCATAAATGATAGTTTTTGCTGAAATGAATTATCACAATAAACGGAGGCGGTACTATTTATGAAATGTCTCGCTGCATACCTCGTGCTAAAAGGGAAATAAGTACTGCTATAATGGTCAGGTTGGCTGACTGAAAAAAAATTAATATAATATGTGGGTTTTTTGTTGCACAAGAGTTCAGCAACCACCAAGATATATACTCATGTAAGTTTCAAGAGTATACAGGAAACGATGAGCATGTTTGATGAATTATGATTAACAATAATTAAATTTGAACACATAAGAATGCAAGAAGATACTCTATACCCCCATTTTGACATATATATGAGCACTTTTACTTCTCATATAAATTCTTGTACGTCAATATAAAACAGGCAGAAAATAAAACTTGAAAATGAAATAATATGGAAAAAATGAAAGCAATTATATGTACTAAATATGGATTACCCGAAGTTCTTCAAATCGAGGAAATAGATAAACCTACTCCTAAAAAAAATGAAGTCCTGATAAAAATATATGCTGCAAACGTGACTATCTCAGACTGTTTCGTTAGAAGTGGGAAAGTGAGTTTGTTACTATGGCTTCCCATGAGAATGTTCGTTGGATTCACAAGACCAAGAAAGTCTATTTTAGGATTCGAAATGGCAGGAGAAGTTGAAGCAATTGGCAGTGATGTAAAAAGATTCAAGCAAGGTGATAAGGTTTTTGCATTTTCAGGTAAAAAATTCGGTGCATATGCTGAATATGTTTGTCTACCAGAAAATGGAACATTTATCCCATCAGAATGTGTTATGACAGAAAAACCTTCTAACATAAATTGGGAAGCAGCAGCAGCGATTCCATCAAGAGGTATGTTGGCGATATATTATCTGAAAAAAGCAAATATACAAAATGGTCAAAAAGTTCTAATTTATGGTGCTTCTGGCGGAGTTGGAACTTTTGCAGTTCAGATAGCAAAAAACTTTGGAGCACATGTAACTGGGGTATGCAGCACAATAAATCAGGAATTAGTTAAGTCACTTGGTGCTGATAAGGTTATTGATTACACAAAAGATGATTTTACGAAAAGTAATGAATTATATGATATAATCTTTGATGCTGTTGGCAAAAGATACAGTTCAAAGTCCCGGTATAAAAAAGTACTGACTCCAAGTGGAAAATATATATCAGTAGATGATGGACATCCAAAGATACATATTAATGAACTAATTGAACTTAAAAATTTAACTGAGGCTGGTAAGCTAAAAACGGCAATAGACAAAATTTATCCCCTTGAGCAAATAGTTGAGGCTCAGAGATATGTCGAAAAAGGGCATAAAAAGGGAAATGTAGTGATAAAAATAAATTGAAAAATAATAACGAACCCACAATAAATAATGCTTCGTGTGGTCGCTTCAGCAACCTAACATGAAGTTGTGATGCATGAAATCCTTTCCCACTGTGCATTAGAGCACATGGGGTTGGAAACACTCCAATCTGTACTTATTTTACATTTAATGCTACATAGAGCCTAAACATATTCAACAAATTGTGTGGGTACTCTTATTATCAAATTTCCGAAATTTTCAACCGATTTTGTTAAAGAAGAGGCAGTCCTAATTGTTGTCTCGCTGCAATAAACCCTATGCTTGGGGTTTGGAAGGACTGCCTCTGGGTCGCTTTATTAATGTTTTATGTACGTATTCCTTTAATCAAAAGTTTGAAATGATATGCTCTTAATATATTAGAATTTTCATTCTTAATCCAGAAATCCTCAACGGTAAAAGTTTTTGTTTCGGGATTGATTTAAAGCAGCATCGGCAAATCATAAAGAGTAAAACCGCAACGTTTGTTTTTCACGTGTACTCTGAGCAACCCTCTAATTTGCCAGACTGTTTAGTGGTCAATATCAATTAAGACTATATCATAATTTTAAGTCCAAAGGTTAATGAACGTGGTAAAGCAGGTCCATAGATGTATTTTGAATCACGAAATACGCCTTTGTCAAAATCGTTTTGATAACTGTTAAAAATGTTTTGAATACCCCCATTTAGTTGCAACTTAGCACTACCATTAAGTTTAAAATCGTATGATAGCTTTATGTTTAAATCAAAAAAACTTGGCGTGTTTACCTGTGTATCTTTTGGTATATATCCTGCAAAATGCTGAACCAACATACTTCCTGTATATGTTCCTGACAAAGAAACATTGAAATTTTTTGTAGCTTGATAAACAGCGGTTAAATATCCATAAATATCGGGAGTGCGAAACATCTTTTTTTGTGGTATAACAGTTGAATCATCACTCCATTGTTGTGCAGTTTTATACTCACTTTTTTCAAAAGTCATTCCGAACTGAAATAGCAGATTATTTGAGGGAACTATTTTGCCCTCTATGTTAATGCCTTGCACTACTGCTCCCGGAGCATTATTCCGTTCAAGAATTAAACTTGAATCGGCATTAATCCCTATTTCGTTCAGTACAAAGACATTATTTAAAACTGTGTAAAACCCTTCTATAAGCAACTCTGTTTTAACATTGCCAAAGTTTTTGTCAAAGCAAACAGAACCGCTATAACTTCGTGATGTTTCAGGTTTCAGATTGGGATTATTTTGAATATAAGAAACCGTCCCGCCAATTGCATTACCGTGTAAATCTTCATCATATACCTGTGGTGCACGGAATCCGGTGGAATAGCTTGTTCTGAAGCTAACAAAGTCATTTGGATTATAACGCAAATTCAAGCGAGGACTGAAAATCGGGTCTTTAATTAATTCATGCTTATCAATACGACCACCCAAAAGGATACTCAAATTTTTATTCTTCCATTCATTTTGTAAATAGATACTTTCAATATTAATATCCTGATTGATTGTTCGATTATATCCTAATATTTCATCATGCAGTCCATCAAAATTATATTCTGTACCCACAGTAAGTTGTGCAGGCATAAAAAACAACTTATCCATTGAATAAGTATATTGCAAACCCTGAAGATAAAGTTTTGCCATCAGTCAAGCCAAAGCCTTTCGGGTCTTGCTGTGCACCTGCATAATTAGTACGGTTAATCAACTGGGCAGATGTATAAATATTAAAATGCTGTTTGTTATCTTTAGAAAAAATATCATAATTCACACTACCGGTGTTAATATGATATTCAGCCTGCTCGCATATATCTGCCTGCTGTGGTGGTAAATCAAAATCATTTCCGCCTCTGAGGAAATTATATAAATTGTGATATTCAACCGTTAATTTGCTGTAATCACTGGTTTTATAAAAACTTTTAAAACCGATATTATTTACGTATAATTTTGTAATATCTGAATAGCCGTCTCCGTAATATTCATAAGGACTTCGCTGTCTTGTCGAAGCAAAAATCATTACTCCCGCTTTATTATCATCGGAAACAATCGATGCATTTAAGGTTGTATTTATGTCGGGTGCTTTCATACCTATTAAGGTTGTAGTATTTGCTAATGTTACAGAATTTGTTGTTGGGTCTTTGGTAATTATATTTATTGTACCCCCAATAGCATTTGTACCAAAAATGGCAGAACCACCGCCCCGAACTACTTCCACTCTTTCTATCATATTTGACGGGATTTGTTCTATGCCATAAACACTCTGCAGAGCACTATAAATAGGACGACTGTCAATTAGTATTTGTGAGTATGTGCCATCCAGACCATTTATTCTGACTTGAGGCAAACCACAATTCTGGCAGTTGATTTCAACTCTTAAACCGGGTTGAAAATTTAATCCTTGTGCTAAACACACGGAATTAGTATTCTCAAAAATTCTGGGACTTATAATATTTACAATGGCTGGTGCTTCTCTACGGTTAGTTTCGTTACGATTGGCTGAAACCACTACACTCTCCAACATTATCTGGTCTTCTTCCATTTCAAAATTCATATCTAAACTTTTAACGGAAATCAAATCTATTTCTTTTTCAATGGTTTTATATCCGACTCCGGATACAACTATTATAAATTTGCCAGTGGGCAGGTTTTTTAAAAAATAATGTCCCGTAGCATCTGTTACCGTTCCTAAAGTTGTTCCTTTTAAGGATATATTAATAAATGGAATGTATTCTTTCGATGCTTTATTTAACACATGACCAGTTACGTGTTCATCTGATATATTTTGGGCAAATCCCGCTATTGAACTAATTAGTAGGATTATTAAAACCCATAAGATTTTTCTCATTTAATTTACTTTTAAATATTACACAATGTGATTATTAGCAATTAGTTTTCTAATTGCATTAATAATAAATGGGTGAATTTCAGATACTCACCAAAATAAAGTTAACTGTGAATATTTAAAGGGGGTGCCCGTAATGAAAATGAGAATTTTGAGAAATTAGAATGATATACGGAATCGTAATTATTGAAGTAATTAATTGAAGGTTTTTCCTTTGGTAAACCTGTATATCCGAAGTCTGATAAAAAAAAGGAAAATTCGAAACTACAAATAGCGCACTTCTCGGTGAAAACCGGATAGGTTGTTGGTACTTCAGATATTGGATGCTTATGGTGATGTTCAATTTTGATTATTGATGGCAGGAGAAATACCAACAATAATAGTGAAGAGGTAATATTATTAAATTTTCTGAGCATTAATTTCTTAAATCTGTCTTGACGTATAATTTTTAATATGTCACAACATAATTCATATCAACGGAAAATCAAATGATTTGTTGCCTGCAAGCATGGAGAATATATGTTCCCATTGAAATCCCAAACATACTAAATTATATTCCCATTTAATCAATGGTAGATATAGTTTTAAAAGAGGCGGTACTCTTGGAATAAATATGTCTCGCTGCATTTCCTCGTGCTACAAGGAAGTTGAAGTACCGCCTCAAGGTCATCCGACCTATGTAAGGAAAAAGGCGGCACGTGTGAAAGTCAATGTCTGCAATACATGTCCGGAGCCGGGCAAGTGTGAAAAGAATGTGTCGCCTTTTATGGGAATGTCAAAAAACTCATTTCTAAATGCAGTTCAATATAGCCAATATTGTAATTTCAGTGATTCAATAGCACATTGAGAAACTGCAAGAAACACAGCTAATTTATACAAATATTTAATAAGAATCAATATAATGAAGATTCTTAACTCTCAAAAATTCAAAAAGCACTGGATATTTTGCGAACGCATGCAGTAAGGTGGGTCAAATATTTTATCATTCCGATTAAGACGATTAGAATAGGATGTTATTTTGTCTTATATACAATAAAATTCTTTGGTTTGAACCAGTTTTCTGAAATCCTGTTATTATCACTCTTTGGTTTGGGATTAGCCACATTTACTTTAAATGTTGTTGGGAGATTTACTGCATGTCCAAATATCAAAGCATGTTGAGTCGGTATTGAGGGTAACCTCTTCAATATAGTTTCTGAAATATGTGGTGTAATCTGCTTAATATGCATGAGGTCTTCGGGATTCTGGATTCGGTGAACGATGAAATTACTACATTGAGACAATACTGTTTTGGAAAGTTCACTCGGTCGTTGTGAAGAAATTAATAGAAGCATTCCGAATTTCCTGCCTTCTTTAGCAATCAACTCAAATATTCTGTTGGCTTTTAAAAAGGTTCTCTGCGGGTCATTGCCGATATAACGGTGCGCCTCTTCCAGAACCAGATTTACAGGGTATGTGTTTCTTGGCTCAATTTCTTTTATTTTTTCATAAATAATTCTGGATAGAACACACGAAACTACTTCGACAACTTCATCCTCAACAGAATGTAAATCGAATAAAATAATCTGATGTCCCTTTTTTACTTCTTTTTTTATATTCAGAAGTCCAACCGCTTTTCTTTTGTATTCCTCAAAACTAATTTCTTCTCCATTCAGAAAATCTAAATCAGCTCTGTCAGCAATAGATTTGGCTCTTGTAAGCAACGATGAGCAGTAATCCCTAATCTGTTTGTTTCCAAAGGATTCCTCATAAAGTATAGCTATATCTAAAAAAGCATATAGATTTTTTAAGTCAAATCGAACCACATCCATATTGGGAATTTCAAAATCTTCTTGAATTGCCTTATTTAATGATTCAATAAATGCCTGCTCAGTTTTAGCATCACTAAAATTTCCATATTTGAAATTGAATCCATTATCTTTTAATAGGGTTTTTGATAAATCCCCTTCGGCATAATTTAGAAGAAGTGAATTAATTCTATGTCCTGTTGAAACAGAAGATTCTGAAGTTGTCCATATGCTCAAACAACATTTAGCAACAATGTGGTTTTTTAAAGTTATCATGTCTTTTCCACCATGTTCGAGCAAAGCTGCAATACTTAGTGCATTGCGTAAAACTGGTTGTTGTGTTTTTTCAGTTGCCTGTAAGAGCAAGCACCATTCCTCAAAATTGAGAAACCAATGAGGAAGTGTAAACAATTCTGAAGACTCTGTTATTAATTCTTTGTCGAGAGTAAAGTACGAAATTGAAATATCTTCATTATTGTTCGCAATTTTTGAAAAGGCTTGTTGATATTCTCCATTGACATCAAAAAAAATGAAAGTACTTCCTGTCGCACTATAGGTCTTTAGCTTGCAAAGTCCTTGAATCATAGAACTAATTGTGCATGATTTGCCACTCCCAGTATTTCCCAAAATTGCAGCATGGTGTCCGAAAAACTTATCAATGTCAACCTTAACATCATAGTCTGGAAATATCGTAGACTTTCCAATTGAAAGAGCAGTATACCGAAAATTTTTACAATCGCAATTGCCAATATTATGTTCTTGTGGTTTTTCACAAACCCTTACACTAATATTTTTCACGTTGAAAATTGCGTCCAATTCGGCTTCTTTTATATATAGTGTGTCTGTGTATAAAGCTGGATAAACGCTAACGCCAAAGTCAAAATCATAACTACCTGGCTCATTTTCTTTAGGCTTCAATGTTCCAATTGGCAGTACATCTAAGAACTTTTCTGATTTTACTTTACTTAGAAATTGTTCTGTCGGATTTGTATAAGGGATATTTAAATCTTTTTCTCTTACACCGGATATTTCTGAAACAATATAATAATTCTGGTAAGGTAAAATAACATAACTGTTTAATTGGGCAAAATAATGGATGTCATCAAACCCACTTATATTGAAATTATCAATACCACTTAACAATTCAATGGTAAATCGGTCTGAATTGATAGCTACTACCTTGCCAATGACACGTTGTTTATCTTCTTTATTCATTCTTCACCTAAAAGTTTTCTAACTGCATTTTCAATCTTTTTATCAATTTCATCATTACTTAAATCAGGCAATATTCTTTCAACGAACCCTTTGAAATAATGTAATTTGCTTTTATCTTCTAAGTCGCCACCAATTATCCATATTCGAGGGTCATCAAGTGATTTAAGTTTCCTAATTTCATTACATACATTATGGTCACCCAGTACAATCAAGCGAAATGAAGGAATTGTAAATGCTTGATAGATTAAATTATTTATATGCTCATCATTAAAACTGTAACCAATCGTAATTAATACATTATTATTCTGCATTAGCTTCTTTTGAAACTCCCGAAATAAATCAGAATATGGACTGCCCATACTCTGGTTTTGCTTTAATGGAGTCGGGTGAATCATAATCACCTTTTGTTTTTCTAAATTAGCATAACTTGTTTCCTGGATTTCTTTTACCCTGAATAATTTGGAATCTTCTTCGTCTTGAACCCAGTTTATTGAGCCATGAATCTTGTATAGATAAATAAAGTTGTCTATTACGCTCCATTTGCTTTGCGATAAATCCATTCTTTCTGCCAGAGCATAATTGAAAATTGTTGGGTTAAAATATTTCTTAATGCCCCCAGAAAATCCATTCACATAGTGAATCCCCAACTTATCCAATGCAATTTCAGAATATAAATCATAATTCGTAGTAAAAATGTTTGGCTTAGGAAGATTGCTATTCCGATAGAGAAGTTTGCGATAGAATGATTTGTACAGGTCAATCAAATCTTTGTCTAATTTATTTTCTCTGTTTGATTCATTCAAACATTTTCTTAAAAGAAAATTTCTTGCATGTTTTATTATTTGGAAAACCATAATCGGTTCTTTCTCGATTTTTGTTTCATCAATTTCGCCATCTTGATTTTTTGGAACTTGTCCAGTTGTCTCGTAGAAAAAATATAAACTATGAAGTGTTGCTAAGAAATTTTCAAGGTTATTTTTGAATCCTGCTGACTCAATGTCTAAATTCAAATTATCTTTTAACCATTTTTTATCTTTTTCTGAAAGTACTTTTGTGTAAAATTCTTTTGCCATCGGAATCATTGTTGGTACACCAACATCAATCCAAACTTTTTCTATCCCATCATTACTTGTCTCTTTCATTAATGATGAACAACCACATCCTAAAAGAAACGAGAGATTTTTTCCATCCAAGACTTTGCTGAAGGACTCCTGAATTTTTTTCAAAAAATCAGATTGCTTAGCTTCAACGTCTTCTCCATTCTTTTTACCCAAAACTTCTTCTAATCCTTTGTAGAAATATACTTTGATACTTTTTTTGGTTCTTTCCATTTTGTTTTTCTCTTAAAAATCAAGTTTTTATTAATTTAATCCTGTGGTCAATGTAACCGTCAAATAATGAAGTGTTTTTCGAATATATTAATTACTACTAATCCCTAACTGGGGATTTCGTCCTCATGTCTTCTGTTAAATTTCTATTAAAATGAAAGTCCAGGTTAAAAAAGGCATTCTGAGTGAACATAATAGGATTTTATTGCTTTTACCAAATTTACAAATTTTTAAACGTACTTCATCGAATTGGGACTTTATTCTATGTTTTAGAGTCTATAAATGTCTGTATATCATATATAAATTACTTTTGTCTCAATTGAATCTCTAATAACTCTACTTTTAATTGTATTTCCAATAGCATATGCTGCAGATTCCACAGTGACCAAATAAACGGACATTAATTTATAGGCATTTTTACAGGGGGAGTTTACCATATTTTTTAATTCAAAATTTTATCTGCAATTATTTGGGAGAGGATAATAAGTTGGCGTTGTCCTTTTAATAAGGAATTTTCTTTAATGTAAAATGATATTTGCTTATATGTGCTTTTTTAAAGTATAATCGGGCATGTTTCTATTAGTATAAGACAATCCTTGATAATAAATCGATGCTGTACAAAAAGCAGATTCAAAATATTTGTTAATCAGTTCAATAAAAATGTTCGTTAAAATTTTTTTATTTAACTTTGGTTAAGTCAATATGGTTTGTAATACCTCAAGATGAATTCTTTAATTATTGAGTTGGAGTGGAATAAATTTAATCGCAGATGTTGATTGATTGTTTAATTATTAAATATTTATTGCCATGTCAAACATTAGAGACACTTACAAGTATTGGTTTAAAATCGGAAATCTTAAAGTTCACTGTGGAATAACGGATGATTTATCAAGACGTGAAAGGGAACATCAAAATTCTGGACGTTATACTATGTATAATGGGCAGCGGTTCTATTGGAAAGACGGTCATATTGCTCAAGAAGGGAATATAACAACAAGAGAAGCAGCACTTGAATGGGAACGTCAAAACGGATGTAATGATTAATTTCAAAATTGATTTGGATACTATATTGTCAAAAATCGTGTAGCAAAACTTTAAGTTGCAAGCCAGATGGTTTATTTTTCAGATTTTTTTAAAATTGATTCATCGGTTATAGAATCTTATGGAGCATTTAATATATCATTAATAAATGACCTTCCGCTTTTTATCGACCCTTTTCTCCTTTTTGGAAGTGAAAAGGAAGATTATCAAAAACTTCACTATGAAATTCTTGATTACTTATCATTCTTAAAAGGAAAATCAGAAACAGGCATCACTAACTCTGGACAAGTTAAAGCATGGTACTTATTTCCAGAAATATGTCAGAATTGGTTTGGATACAGTTTATTTGGCAATAAGGGAAGTGGATTGGGACAATTATTTGGAGATGCTCTGTCAAAAAACCTTCATCTCGTTTTCCACGATTTGAGAAATGAAGTGATTACTGTATCCTCGCATCTTGAAAAAGCAGGTTTATTTCAGATAGGAATCGGTAGAGATAATATAAGCGATTTTACATGTAATTTAATCAAAAGATTCTTACTTGATTATACAGAAAAGTTTGCAATAAAATTCTTGGAAAATAGTTCAACCAAATCTATTATGGTTGAGAAGGTTTATTTTGACTATGATTTGGAACGTTGGATGCCGAAGGAGTATCAATTGCCTTTTATTTTTAATGATTATGTAATTCTGACTCCAAAAGATATATTAACCAAAGATGAAAATTGGATTAATAGTAGAGATTTACAAGGACAATTTGAAAGTATTTGTAACTCAATTCCCAATGACCAATTAAGATACGAAATAAATAACTACTTCAGGTCGAAACTTCCAATAAGAAAAAATAACGTCAAACTTACACAACGGGAATTATCCACGGCTGTCAATACGACAATAAACAAATTTCCCCAGATTATTGATTACTATATAAAACTTAAAGAGGAAAACAAAAGTGGCGCAAAGAATATTTCAAAAGAAAGGGTTACTGAAGTTGAATTAATATTTGTAAAAAATGTTTCACATTTAATAAATCAGTTGAAGGAATTAACCAAATTCTATGAATTGAATGTTATAACTTCATATGATGAAGCATACAAAAGAGTTGAGTATTTAAAACATGTTATAGAGGACAATGATGGTTATAGGCTGTTCTATGTTAAGGGACAACCAATAAAACGGGAATCTGACCTTCAAATTATATATCGATTAACATGGTTTGCTTCCCCATATGATGTTAATAGAGAGGTAAATAACGGACGAGGTGCTGTAGATTACTCTATTTCAATGGGAGCAGAAAATAAGGCGTTAGTTGAATTTAAGTTGGCATCAAATTCAAAATTAAAGCGCAATCTGAAGAACCAAGTTAAAGTATATGAAAAGGCTAACAAAACTAATGAAAGCATCAAAGTCATACTTTATTTTGATGAGACAGAATTACTTAAAGTCCAGAAAATTCTAAAAGAATTAAAAATTGAGAATGATAAAAGTATTGTTCTAATTGATGCTGGGAAGGATAAGCCATCGGCATCAAATGTATAATCGTGAATTTGTTTGATATGAAGTCCAATCAGTTTATTCACACCCGCAAATTAAAAGGAACATCCGAGGCTGAACTTATTATAAGTGACAATAGAGTAATCCTAACATTTGAAGAGTTTTCTTACTTAAAACACCAAATAGTTGATTTTATTAAAATCATACTTCGAGAATTAAGAACAGAAGTTAGAGATATAAAGGATATCTTGTTTATGTATTCCTTAGCCAGAGCCGTTGTTCAAATCGAATCGATTTTCCAATTATATAAATTAAACCATTATTCTGATTGTCTTATCTTATATCGCACCCAGGTCGAAAGGCTTCTTACTCTTTATTACCTAATAGATACCAATACAATTCAAGAATTTGATGACTGGAGTTTCATCCAAAATTTTGAAGCCAGAAATAAGGCAAAGAGTGACGTTGAACAGAAAAATCACTTAAATAAACAATTTTGGCAGGAAAGTCCAAAGAGGATAAGTCGTTATAAGAAACTTAAAGAGCAAGGCGTGAATTGGGAAAGACCAACTTCAAACGAGTTTGAAGAAATTGCAGTTAAACATAATGCTTTATGGTTATATAAATATGGCTACAAGCATTCTTCAGGATACGTCCACCCGTTAGCATCAGATGGTGCAGAAGAGTTTGGTTTTGTTACAGGAATTCAACCAAGGGGGAAAATAGAATTAGATTATACCCCAATTATCAGTAATGCAACAGTAGTTTTTATACTTATTGTAGATTTTGCTTTGAATGAAATGAATTTTGAGTGGATTGGATATGTTTTCAAATTCATAGAATCCATAAAAGAATATATTCAGAATGGTTCTACAAAATATTGGGAATATAAAAATACCATTGACAACTATATTAAAGAAAATTCACCGATTTTTCGAAAGTATAAGGATTAGTATAATTACTATCTACTATAAGTTAAGATACACATCCCCAATTTCTTCCTCTTTAATTCCAAGGTAAATTTTGGTTGTCTTGATACTACTGTGATTGAATAATTCTCCAAGTAACAGCAGTGATTTCTCACTGTAATTATTTAGTGCCCAGACATGCCTGGCAAGTGTTTTCCTGAATAGGTGTGACGATATTGAGTTTTCAGATGGTTGTAAATTGTATTCTTTAGCAATTTCCTTCAATTTTCTGTTTATGTATTGCACGTTAAATGCTTTCGACTTGGTCTTATTTAAAAAGAGTAATTCACTATTATCTTCAATAAGCATTGTCTCATGTAATCTGGTTATTAATTCTACAAGGGAAGGATTGAGCCTGATTTTTCGGATTTTCTTAGTTTTTCCCTCAATCAACTCCAGAGTTTCTTTTTTATAAACATCTGACCATCTTAATTTTAATAAATCGCCTATCCGTAATCCTGTAAAGCATCCAATTGCAATAAGCAATTCAAATTTAAATTGACCATCTCGGTCAAGTTTTTGTAATAGCACCAACATTGAATCCCATTCCAAGAAAGATGCTTTTGTCGATTGACCCTTTAATGCCATAGTTTTTTGTTTTTTAGTTTCACTTATATAAAGTCAGTTATATAACTGACACTTGCTTTTTTTATTAAAACTGTCATTAGTTCTATAGTGTTGAAATCTTGTTAATTGCAGTTTAAGTATAAGTATCACTTAATGCAAAAGTGATACCTATTATAATAATATTTAAATATTGAATATTCATTTTCATGATTAGTTTCGTATGAATGGATAAATTGTGCATTTCAAAAATGGTTTGGTCACCGGGACGATATAACTTGAGAGGGGAACGCCATTTGTGAGTTCTACCAGGACGAAGCACCAAATATAATTTTCAGAATCAATGCACCAATGAAAATGCGTAAAAGTTCGTTTACAATTTGGTTCATTACTCATATTAGTATTATGATGTTTTTTATGATTAAAATTAGTTCGGGCAGTACTGACTATAACGTATAGGCAACTCCCCCAGCAAACTATCGTCTTTATAACTGTCTGGAATTCTGTAGTAATAAGTCCAAAGGGGTTCACCGCTTACAGCTACTTCAGTTATTAACCAAAAGGTTGTGCCGTTTATACCATTTGTTTCAATCTCGTGATGATAAATCATGATATCGGGTCTATATGATGTGTCTTTTCTTTGTCTTTTCATATCACAAATATACTATATATTATACCCTATATATTATACCCTATATATTATACCTTATATATAATACTATATTCAATATACGTTAATTATAAAATATTGTTGCAATGTTTTATGTATTTTTGTTTAAATCATAATCGTTATGAGCAAAGTACAAGTACCATATAAAAAAGGTGTAAAAGCAAAAGAACCCCTTGAACCTGCAAAGCGGAGACCAAAGAAACCAATGGTCATTTCTGACATAGAAAAAGAAAAACTCAAACTAATCGCAGAAAAAGCCAAAAAAATGAGGATTGCAAAGGATATGTCATATGAACAATTTGCTCTGCAGGTAGGAATTAATCGAAATTCTTACTACCGTTTTGAAAAATCAGCAATTTCTGGTGATAATTATACCGTAGCTTTATTATTGAAGGTCATTGCTGGATTAGATTCATCATTCCCGGAATTCTTCAAAGACCTGCAGTAAGACAGACAAGAAGACTCCTTATTTCTCCATATTTTTTGTAATTTTAAGTACTGCAGGATGCACGTGTGGGTGCGCAAAGGTTGATTTAAACATTAGATATGCCTGAATTACCGTCTATTTGTGTGTTTTGTTACCAAGTTAAGTACAATAAATCCCAGTTATATAAACTGTATTAGGGTTTAAATGGGAATTCCGGTAATTATAATTACCAAAAATATTGGGCATTAACTGGTTCTTAAACTATTTATTGTTAACGAACAATTATGCCACAAAAAAGAAACAATCAATTCAAATCAGTTCCAGATGATATACAAGAGAAGTTAATGTATATAGGGCAGTTGGTCAAGGAAACACGTTTGGCTTATGGGTGGAAACAAATTGATTTTGCAAAACAACAAGGAATTTCAAAAAACAGCCTGCAAAACGCAGAATATGGCAGAAACATCACTTTGCTTACATTTTTAAAAATCATTGATGGACTTATTAGTCCAAGTGAGTTATTTAAAGACGTTTAAAAGGCTTCAAAAATAATGCTACTTATCGATTTTTTCGGTTTCGATAGTTGTTTTGTAATGTTTTCTGTTTTGTTAAGGGTATGAATTATATTGGACAAATATTTTTTAGATTTTGTGACCGGTTAATTATCTAACAGTGGTATGATATTGAGATTTAAATTATTATTACAGTAATTAATAAATTCATTTATATTAGTTCCCCATTGATTACTTACAGCAATTGTTTCATCAACAAGTTGAATAATTTCAGTTGGCTCTATATAATGTCTTTTATGGGGTCGTTCTATAATTCTATTACAGATTTCTATAGCATCATTATAGGTTGTAAAAACATTACCACCTCTATTTGGACTCTGCAGATAATTTGGAAAAACATTCTTTAATTCGATGAATGTTACAGATTGATGTGAAGAAACGTAATCTTTAACGACCGCAAGTACCAGTCGTCCCTTACCATAGGTGTTCCCATTGAAAACATATTGTGTTAAGTCCCTATTTCTGATTTGTTCTACGAAAAATGTATCTGAAACAACATATATATTTCCTTCCTTACCTTTATATCTATTTATTGTAAGAGCTGCAATTGGTATTTCATCATTAAAACGATATCCCTGACGAATTTTTAACATTAAATCTGGGTCGATTGTTTTACCAACCATTATCCCAATCCATTTTGGATTTCCAGCAGATTCATTATCCCATATGTCAGGAAATCTTGTTAGAATCTGTTCTTTCTCAGTTAAATACTCTTCAAGTTGGTTCAAATGCGCTCTTGTTAATTTTCCCATTTTTAACTCAACTACAGCAATATAGTCTTGTCCATAAGTTGCCAATATATCAATTCTTCCGTCATTGACTATTCTTCCTTCAAGTAAAGTAACTTCACTTTCAACAACTGTAACATCATCAAGACCAGCCGTTTCAAGTGATAAAACACTTTCATTTTCTAATAGATATGCTTCCATTGCCAATTCTCTGGAAAATGGAAATTCTTCAATAGCAATATTATTCGCTGAAAAATGTTTATGTATATACATATTTATTCTAATTAAACTATTTGATTATTTTAATACTTTTAATAAAATTAGCCAAATTGTTAATGTTTAAGTGCTTGCATAGGCAATATATGATTTAATCAAAGATAATTAATGAAATTATTTTATTCTTCAAGGATACTTTTGAATTATTTGTAGTAATTGCTTTTGTATTATTTTTCTCATCGAGGCTGGTTTAATTACCTCTACCTCATCCCCCCATCCCAAAATTTGAGCAAAAAACTCAAAGTTTGGCACTAAGAAATACTTGAAAACATATTTATTCTTACTTTTTGACACTAATTCTTGGCTTGAATGTAATGGTTGAGTGATTACATATTGTGCCTGAAACTCAGTAAAAGCAATCTGAATTTCAACAGGTTTCTTATTCAAAACACTTATTCCAATAACATTTTCATAGTACTTTTTGGCATCAAATCCCCTGTCAATAAAGGCAATTGAGTTATCTACTTCAAGACTAACAAACCTATCAAGACCATAAGTTCTGATTCCGGTATATTTTTCATTATAACCTATCAGATACCACCTATTTCGGTACTCCTTTAGCAGATATGGATGAATAATATTGACTGTATTTTTCTTTGCTGTAAAAGTTCTGTATTCAATCTTCAAGACTTTCTTATTTTTCAAAGCATCAATAAGAGGTTCAAGGTATTCAGTTCCTTTTGCCTCATCAACTTTTTCAAATTCAATGAAATTCCTCAAAGTATCCTCATCATTAAGCCTGTAAACATTTACTGCATCCACCAGTTTCTGGACAGACCCAGAGAATCTTCTAAAGATTTCAATGCCTTTGAATTGCTCCAGGAGTTTTGATGCAAATACCAAAGATTCCAATTCTTCCTCATTCAAGGGTATATTATCAATTGAGTAAGTGGGGTCCTCATAATAATAAACGCCACGACTCCTGTCCATCAAGATTGGTGCATGATATCCTAACCTCTCATCGTTTCGCATTGCGTTAATGTCACCATCGATAGTTCTTTCACCAATTGGGTATATGTCCAGTGCCCTTTCACAGGCTTCCCGGAGTTCTTTCCTGGTAACATAAGTTTTGTCCAAAAGGCACTTGTTTATGACCCTATATCTGATTAGTGCTTCTTTGTTTTTCGGCATTTTTTGAAAATATTTTTAATTGCAGATACACTGCAACTTCTATAAATAAGTTTGTCAAGAATTTGATTATAAATATATGATTTTAAAAGATATAAATAAAGTTGTTGAATGTACATAACTAATTTTTCTTATCCCCCAATACACATAAATCAGTAACCAAATAATCCAATATATGATGCATACTAAATCTAAAAACAAAACCAATCTTAATCAATCTTTCAAACCTTCTCTTCGAACTCTAACTATGCAAGCCTCTCCAAGAAAGTGGTATGGATGCATATATTATTCCTCTCATGATATGACGGGACAACTTTTGATTCTGTTAAATGAAATGACCGGGGAGTTCACTGGGAAATTTCTCAAACACCCAGTTTATATCTTGAAATCTACCAAAAAATCGGGTGTTGATATCAAAGTTAACGAGAAGCTTCAATCCTTAATAAAAAACAATTAAAAAAGCCATGAACGATAAAGCTATAGAGAATCCTGCAAATCAGAACCTGCTTGCCCAGATTGAGAAAATATCATATGAAGCAACTATATGTAAACTTGATTTTAAGAAATTATGTGATATACAAGCAGATATTTTAAAAGTATCGGAATTCCTCGATATATCTCATGACCAAACAATTATTTTTGCTTGTCTGGTAGAATTAAGCCTACAGAAGACCGTGACATTAGAACACCTGGGGAGACATTTAAGATGTAGTGTTCTTAAAGTAATTAATCATATTCATGAACTTGATGCTCTTGAAAGCAAGAAGTACATCCAGAAATACACCAAAAACCGTAGTAAAAAATATTCTTATAATGACATAGGCTATACTGTACACCATAACGTCATCGAATCTCTTAGGACTATGGATAAGACCAAGTTGAAAGAAGTCATCCATCTTAGCTTGCCAAATTTCCTTGAACAAGTATCTGTAATGATAAATGAAAGAGAAGAAAACATAATCTCAACACAAGTATTACTTCAGCAGTTGGATTTTATGATAGAAAACCACAAGAAGCATCAATTCATACACTTTATTAATAATAATGTCAGGCTTACTATAAATAAGTGTGTTGTTTTCGCATTGGCTTACAATCGTTTCAAAGGGATTTTTTCAATTGATATTGAAGCACTTGCAAATTCAATCTTTGATGATTTCTCGGACCAGATGGAATATATTCAACATATATCTGTAATGAATAATGAACTCTTCAAAAAAGATATCGTAAGGTATCAGGAATCAAGTTTCATGAACGAAAAAGTAATCGGGTTGACATCGAGAACAATTGAAGTCCTCTATCGACTATATCCTGAACTATATATCAAAGAGGAATCCAATGATGGTATTATTAAAGCCATGGCAATAAAAAGTAAAAAACTATATTTCGATGTTGTATTAAAGAAGCAGATAGATATTTTAACCAGTGTCTTGTTAAAAAATAAATTCAAGGAGTTCCAAACAAGACTTCAAGAAAGCAAACTTCCCAGAGGTATCACTGCAATCTTCTATGGACAATCCGGAACAGGCAAGACAGAAACAGCATACCAGATAGCTAAAAAGACTTGTCGGGACATAATGATGGTGGAATTGAGCCAGGTTAAAAGCAAATGGTTTGGTGAAAGCGAAAAGCAGGTTAAAAAGATATTTGATGACTACAGGAAGTTTTATAATTACAATAAAGTCAAGCCAATTCTCTTTATTAATGAAGCCGATGGGTTATTCTCGAAACGCTTGGGAATAACAGGAAAGACATCATCAGTAGACCAGACAGTAAATACAATACAAAACATCATCTTGCAAGAACTTGAGAAGTTCGAAGGTATTCTTTTCGCTACCACAAACCTCTCTGAGAACCTTGATAGCGCATTCGAAAGGCGGTTCTTGTTCAAGGTTGAATTCAAAAATCCGCAACCTGAAGTCATTGAAAAGATATGGAAAGCCAAACTTCCGGAACTTACCCAAACAGATATTAAAAAACTTTCGACCAGTTACCAGTTAAGTGGTGGGGAAATAGAGAATGTGGTGAGGAAGTATATGGTCGAGAAAATCATAGAAAGAAAACAAATCAGCCTTGATAGGTTAATGGAATTCTGCGAATTAGAAAAACCTTTTCAAAAGCAAAACAGAATTGGGTTTTACAAATAATAGTAGACAAAATGCTTTAATAATCAATTATTTCCCTATAATTTTATAAATCATAATTATCAAAACCATGAATGACAACCAATTTATAAACATGTGGTATAGGAAAGGAAATGGACTTGAAGCTAAAGTAATAGAGAATATAAAAAGAATTAAGAAATTTAAAAAGTTCCAAGACACTGAAATCTTCTGGAATTTAGTCACTTCCTGCTCGAAGTGCTTGAAAAGAGAGATAACGCAAAAACACCTGCGACAAAAGCAAAATGGTATTACGAAATTATTCCTACTTTTCATGCTGCATCAGCGATATTGCATAACAGTAAATACTTCTATAAATGCATGATGACGAATATTGATATGGATGAATTAAAAGAATTTCTGAGAGACCAGGCAAAATTTTTCCAGGTAAAGAAAATATCATCTTCTATGTGGTCAGGACAGGTTCGTGAAGCGGCACTCAAGAGTCTTGACCTTGAGGAATTGATTTAATCAGAACCTTTATTTATGAACTGTATAGTCAAACTTCTTTAATTAAAAACAATATACTTTGAATTTACTTTTTGTTTGCCGATATAATGAAATGCGGAGTTGCACGGCTGAAACGGTTTACGCTGCAGAAGGATATTCAGTTAAGTCCGCAGGAACAGAAATGACAGCCAGAGTACACCTAAGCAATGAGAATATTCTTTGGGCAGACCTTATCTTTGTGATGGAAGAAAAACATAAGGTGATAATAAGTACACTATTTTCTGACGTTGCTAATTCCAAGAATATTATCGTGTTGGATATTCCAGACAACTATTATTATATGGAACAAGAGTTGGTAGAGTTGATAAAAGAAAGAGTTGCCCCGTACCTGAAATAACATAGAATTTGTATGCAACAATATAATGCCCCAGATTTATGCCAAGATATCTAACCAAATCCCGCTTTAAAATAGGACTTGATTGCCCCACAAAACTCTTTTATACCGGAAAGCCGGAATATCCGGATAAACGTAAAGATGATGCGTTTCTCGAAGCACTTGCCGAGGGCGGTTATCAGGTTGGAGAACTTGCTAAATGCTATTTTCCTGGTGGCGTTGATATTACAGAAAGAGGATATGATGTTGCTCTTGAGAGAACCAATCAATTATTGGCAAATAATAATGCAATCATCTACGAGGCTGCCTTTAAATATGAGAATCTGTTCATCCGAGCCGATATAGTTGAAAAAAAAGGAAACACCATTAACCTATATGAGGTCAAAGCAAAATCTTTTGACGGGAATGATTCTTCCGAAATGCTAACCAAGAAAGGGTATTTGGATTCAGGATGGCGTGATTATCTTTATGATGTAGCTTTCCAGAAATATGTCATAAGAATGGCTTATCCGGATTGTACTATAAGGGCACACTTGATACTTGCAGATAAAAACGCTGTGGCAACAGTAAATGGTTTAAATCAGATATTTCAGTTAAAGAAGGTAGAGAATGAACGGACATATGTTGAAGTGGTAGGTGGTATATCAAAGGCTGACCTTGGTGAAGAAGTACTGACAAGCATAAATGTTGATAATATCATCCAGATGATTTGGGATTGTGAAGATTCCAAAGATAAACCGGATAAAAGTTTTGAAGAAAACATCAAGTTCCTGGATGATAAATATGAGAAAGACAAAAAAATAATAACTCCAATAAACAAAAACTGTAAAGATTGCGAGTTCCATTTTAGTCCAGAAGAACAGGCTGAAGGTAAATTATCTGGATTCCGAGAGTGCTGGAAAAATCAACTGGGTTGGAATGAGGAGTATTTCAATGAACCATTGATATTAACCCTTTGGAATTATAGAAGAAAACAGAATTTAATTGATGAAGGCATATTTTATTTACGGGATATTCCACACGATAGCTTAGGTGAAATAACTCCTTCAGAAGATGGTTCATTATCTGTTGCGGAAAGACAATGGATTCAGATTGATAAAGCAGCACAAAATGACCCGACCCCATATATTGATGTTGATGGTCTGAAAAGAGAACTAAATACATTCGTATTTCCGTTACATTTTATTGATTTTGAGACCTCAATGGTTGCTATACCTTTCTACATAGGACGGAGACCATATGAGCAAACAGCATTTCAATTTTCTCACCATATTGTCACGTCTGATTTTAAAATAGAACATCGGGGACAATACTTATGTGTAGAGAAGGGTATGTTTCCAAATTTTGAATTTGTAAGGCATTTAAAAACAGAATTGCAGGAAGATAATGGTTCAGTCTTCCGGTATGCAAACCATGAGAATACTGTCTTGAATCAAATTCTGATGCAGTTAGAACAAGAAACTATTAAGGATGTTCCAGACAAGGTTGAATTAATGGATTTTATCAAGACTATCACTCACGGAGCGAACCATCATGGTGCAAGGGACATGATTGATTTATTGGAACTGGTCAAGAAGTATTATTATCACCCTTTAATGGGTGGCTCAAACTCTTTAAAAGTTGTATTACCGGCTGTTCTGAACTCATCAGATTATATCCAGAATAAATATTCACAACCTATATATGGTAGGAACTCCCTGGTAAAGAGTTTGAATTATGAAGACGGATGGATATGGTTAAAAAAGGATAGTGATGGGAATATCATTAGTCCATATAAATTACTTCCACCACTATTTGAAAATATTGATGATTACGAGATTGAAGATTTCGTAATGAGAAACGATATTAAAGATGGTGGTGCTGCTATGACGGCATACGCTAAGATGCAGTTCACTCAGATATCGGATAAAGAAAGGGAACTTATTGCTAAAGGATTACTGAAATATTGTGAACTCGACACATTGGCAATGGTATTGATTTGGGAATATTGGAATAATACAGTTAATGGGTAACATTATATTTATTTAAAACTAAAGAACTATGACAAACAGAAAAATTCTTGATAAACTGCTTAAACCTAAAGATTTACGTAATTCGAGCAATGTAGAAAAATGGAAAGAATTCCTTAATACTGTTGATGAGAATATTTCATGGTATCCGTCAGCATTTGAAGACTTTCGTGATATAATTCGTTTAAATAATTCAAACTTGATTAAAGATGAACCAAGTGTTTATATTCATACAGATAATAATATAGCCAGAATAATTGACGCAAGAGAGATAATTGAGGAAGGATATAAAGTTGAAGTCAGAGAAATTATTGAACTCGATTTTAAGGTCGATTTTCAAGAATCATTTGATGAACACTTTAAACATGATGATTATGAAAAAAGAATATCATTAGCAAAAAATCCAAAAGTTGAATTAAAAAGAATTAAAGAGGAATTTTTAAGAACCCATCCAGATGTGGCACATTAGTAAAAGACAAACAAAAAGTTAAGACAAACATTAAAAATTATTTTAATCATAAATATCATACTGTAATGGCAATAAAACATCTTCCCGGCAGGTCAAATAATGAAATTTGGCAATATATATCAAAATTGAAACCCGTAAAGCAAAAAGATTACTATGGGAAGATATTTCAATTAAATGTTGATGTTACATTGGATGGTGCTACAGAAAAAAGAAATGTTCTATATTTCTGTATTGATAACACCTGGTTCTTAAAATATGTAGTTTCTGCCTTTAATCTGGAATTACTATATATTACTTTAGTACATCATGATATGGTAGAAATAGAAATGTTTATGACTTGTCTGACTAAGTGCACAAATATAAAATACTTAATATCTGATGATTCCAACATTCTTAGAAACGGGATTTTATCACTTAAATACAAAGCTAAAATTGATTGGAAAGGAAAAGGGGATGCATGCTTATATCAAATTATAAGAGGTCAACACCATATAACTGTATAATTTACTTTAAATAGTAATAAAAACATTTATTATGAATGGATTTAGAAGAGGTCAGGAACCAAAAGATGCCATGGGATTAGGAGCATCCGGGTTAGTTAAAAAATGGATGGATGATAATAATACTGCAAGAGCAATACATTTTACCAAGCATAATGGTAATGTTATTGTTATTGATGTTGAAGGTTCAGTTGTTCTGGAAGATTTTGATATTGAAAATGTTGATGGGATAAAAGGAAAACATAAGGTAGAATTTGGTGAAGTAACGGGTAGCCTGACTATTTTAAGCCATTTAACTCCTGAAGAAATTTATAAAAGAATCCGGGATTTTTATAAAATGGTACTTGATAATTGCATTGGAAAAACATTCGAAGAACAGCAAGAATTTCTTGCCTCAATAGATGAAGATGCCAAATATCCACA
This sequence comes from uncultured Bacteroidales bacterium, assembly GCA_963789985.1. GTDB lineage: Bacteria > Bacteroidota > Bacteroidia > Bacteroidales > VadinHA17 > LD21. The sequence goes on from CAWBNA010000022.1 coordinate 264,860, forward strand.
TTTACCATATCCATTGAAACCAGGAGCAATCGAAAAAATGGAGGATTATGTTCGAAATCTTCCCGAAAGTCCAACCAATGAGCAAATAAAGGAATTAGTTAAGCAGGTCAAGCAGGGATGTTTGGAGTTTCTTTCACATATAAAAAATGAAAGAAGTGTCAAAACAAAACAGTATGCTGATAATCTGCAAAAAAGAATATTACATTGGTAAGTCTGGGAAATCATCTAAAATATATTCTATGTCTGTTATTCTTGGTTCAGGCAGAGCACTAACCCCAGTTTTATCTTGACCATCGGTCATTGGATTAGCATCAGTTCTTTCAGTTGGTGTTAATGACGTTATATCTTTACAATCATCATCATTCTTTGGCGGTAATTCCGACTTGGTCACTTGAGTTGGTATTTTATCAGAATGAAGATTTTCATTGGTATTATTTAATTCCAATTCGTACTTCTTTAATAAGTCCTGCACATCTGTTAGGTTATCCTGCATTTCTTGATAAAGTTGGGGTACATATTCTAACCTTGTTTCAATATCGTTTCTATATATCTTTAAGCAAATGTTAAGTTTCACGTACTTTATTGCACCCAATTGGGTAATGATAAGATAAACTAAGACTTCTTCAAAAGTCCCAATCTTCATGAATGAATTGGGGTATGTGTTACCGTAATACTGATAAATATCAAGTACTCTGCTAAGATTATCTTTTATGAAATACTTTGAAGTTGTATACAATTTCTGTTGTTCTGAAAATCGTACATCGGGTACAATTGGTAATGGTAATTTTTCAACTGTTGGTAATGTCTTAACTTCAATTGGTAATTCTGATTTTTCAACTATTGGTAATGTATCATTAAGAACAACCTTTGCAGGGTCAACCTTTTCAACCTCTATATTTGGAGTGTGTAGCGTCTGAGCGAGCTGCGAAGCAGAAGCGAGCGAAGTAAGCGGAACACTCCCCAAATCCAATTCAATGCCCGTTTTGCCCTTAGTATTATCATTGGAGTGTGGCTGCCCCGTGCTCCCGCTTGTAGCGGGCACGGGCAGCACACGGATATTACTTAGTATTATAGGATTTGTAACATTTACATTATCAATAGATTCCAAAGGTTTTTTGTAAGTTTTCTTTACATTAGTGGTAAAGTTTTCTTTACCTGATAGTAAAGTTTTCTTTACCTCAATGGTAATGTTTTCTTTACCTTGAAGATATCCCAATGTATATTTTTTCATTTCCTCTGGTATTATAACTTCGATGTTTTCATCGGTGATTTTCAGAATACCTAATGCTATTAATTTTTCGAATGATGAACTAATGGCTGGCTTGGTTTTATCTAAGTATATAATGCAATTTTTAGTTGTAATTATTCTATTCTCGCTATACATCATAATGTATTGCAGCAGTCTCAATTCAGGGTCTCTGATTTCGGGATTCAGTATAAATGCATTTGGTATTTGAGTAAAGTTACCTTCTTGTTTCATATTTGGCTTTTTCAATTTTCTGCCAGAATATTTGTTAATTTTTTGTGCCATTGTGTTACCGCTATAAATTCTCAATTATTTTTGTTCCGCTATAAAAATTAAAGTGTCGGTCAACATTAGCGGAAGACTGTCTCCCGACACTAATAAGATACTTGTTAAAGCATCTGTTTTTTATTTCTTTGCATTATCGCACTCTGCTTCTTGCACCGATTTGTGTCTTGTTTTAATACTTTAGCATCACTTGTCGCCCAAATGAGAATCTTATCCAATTCTGTACGGTGTTCATCACGATTGTTTACTCTTGCAAAAAATTCCACCTTTATTTTAGGTACAACAGGGATAATTGGTACTTCAGAAATATTGGGTAGTTCTGTAGTATTTGGTACTTCAGAAGATTTTTTGGTGTTATAATTATCAGACAATTTGTAATCATTTTGCAAAATGATTAAATCCTCAACGGTACAATCGTCTGGAATTATAAAATTAGTTATTGATGTGTTTGTTGCGGTGTTTCCGCTAAATGAATTTCCCATGCCTGACCATTTTTAATTTACTTATTATTCTTATAATTCTCAAGCCTCTGCTTGACTGACCATTCTTAACTTTAACCCCTTTATCTGGCGGGAAACGGTCAGGTGAACCCGCCAGAGGGGAAATCAAACACTGTTGATGCTTGCTTCTATAAATACTTGCATTTGGTGCATAAACTTCAAAAAACTGTTATTTATCAAAAGAACGATACTAAAGTCCCTACCTGGGGTGCTGCTTCAGTAAAGCAGGGAAGTTTATGGCTTACCCTGCTTTGATTCAAACACTGATTAAATCGTCACCATCAATTGAAATCAGGCAAGACGACTTCTTCTTTCTTTTCATCCCAGAACAAATCTGATTCGTGTATGAATTCATGAATCAATCCGTAAAGAATTGGATTCATGTCCCAAACTTTCCGTTTTAATCTTTGTGCCTCATCTGGGATAAAGCTGCTGTCATTGTTGATGTACTCGATTGCTCCCTTCCTTGATTCATCAATAATGACAGGTGATAACTCCCAGCAGTCTTGCCGAAAGAATATGACAAACAACTCATATAAATTAAAATGCTCAAGAATGTAATCTAATAATAGATATCTCACTTTTGTTTCATGGTCTTCATAAATATCCCATTCATCTTCCCGATTTGTTCGAGTAACTTTCTTATCATTGTTAATAAAAAACATAAGATTTTCTTCAATATATTCTTTCTCTCTTGAGTCGGAATAGCTGCCAACTTTTGTTGGACTTTTTTCTATAATACTTTCCATGGTCAATTAATATTTAAACTCTTATTCAGCTTATTTTTTGCGTCCATCTCTTTCATTTTTTTAAAAAGAGTTGGACAATTATTTTTTAAGTCATCGATATGGAATTCAATATCGATGAAAGTCATATCACCTTCACCAAACTCATTTTCTCTAAAGTTGATGCAAAGTGTATCAAGTGCCAGTTTTATCCAACTGGCGTCAGTTGCGCTATCAGTATCTATGCTGATAACGCCATTACCATCAGCATATAACGATTGAGGTAATTTGCTTAAAACCCATTCTGGGTTCAATTCTATAGGTTTTACCATATAGTTTTTAAAATTTAAATAATATTATTTTTTGCTTTCCCTGTTATCAATTGACTCAAGCTGCTGCCAATGATTTATATTGAACTCCCGAAGGAGTAAGAATATTTACATGGGTACCCTTTATGGGTTTATTACAATCAATGATTACTTCAGTGGGATTTGCATGTTCAAGCATGCTACATTGGGGTTGTGTACTTCAAGGCACACGACAATTGCACAAAAATATAGTGATTTTTTCACAAATGCCAGACTTTTTAAAAATATATTTGGATGTATCTGATATAGTGTCACTTAATTATTTTAACTTCTATAACGAGCCAGATTTTCAAAGTTGTAAAAAAGTACAATGGTGGTATGAAATTATTAAAAATAAAATTTGAGTTCTAATTCATTTACAGCTAATTACATACGATAAATCAGAGAAAACTTAAAAAAGCAACATGCATCGAATCGGGTTGAAATATAACTCATAGCATAATTAATCTCTTTCGAAAAAAAGCAGGGTAGTTTATAGCTATTCCTGCTTTTAAGTCTATCGTTTTCATTTTCTTAGCTTATATCGATATCTATTGTTTCACACTAAAATCTTATATGTTTGCAGATTATTTTTTATAATAGCGTCTAACTCCAGCACAGTTAATGCGCATATTTCTTCCTTATTTTCCTTGAGAAAATCATTTAAAGTAATTATAGTCGTACCTAAATTTTCATCATAATCTTCAAGGTCATCATTTTTAACTTTGTTAATGTTTTCTTTTTCAATCTCAATAAATGGAATTGGCGACATTTCATTGACAAAATCATTGTAATAACCATTAATAATTTGGTATAATCTTATCTGAAACGCATTTTTGTTTTCTTCTGATAGTTCACTCCGGTTGAATGTTGTGCCATCTTCAATTAACCAATAGTCAGCAAAGTTTGCCAATTCAATAGCATAATTCTGAACATCTTCAAAATTTTCTAATTCATTGTTTTTCATAATTTTATCATTTAATTTAACATCAATTTTTATCAATAAAAAAGCCATCTAACATAACTCTCAATACATACTACTCAACATTGCCTTGGCAGTCTCCTTGCTTCTCCCGTCTTGTGCTTTGGTAATGTTGATGCCCGGAAGTAACCTTCAGATGTTTGTTTTTAATTACTTCACTCATTTTTAGTGATTTCATTTTAATTAAAATTTATATTCTTTAGATTCAGTGGGGTAAACGGATTACCGAAGCTGCTTTGAAATTCTCCTTCACCATTTTCAAACAGTTCCAATTTTCCATCTTTTTCCAAATACAGAAACATTTTTTCTTCGGTCTTGCTGTAATACACGACAATTACCGATGATTTTCTATCAGGGGATTCACTTGGTCTTACTGCCATTGTAGATGAATCGGACATACTGAACCACGTTTCCATAATCTGAATAGCAGCTATTATGTTAGGTTGCTTGCAGGTCTTTTTCATAAAATAATAAAAAGCATCACGCTGTTTATCGCTATGAATGCCTGCCTCAACTACATATCTTTCAACTTTATCAGTTGAGCGCAAAATCACAAATTGCGGCATTATTATATGGTTTTCGTTAAAGATTTCTACAACTAATGCCTGTTCTGTTTTTAAAAATTCTTGTGGAGTCATAATTTTAATTTTAAAATTGTTACTACTATAAAATAGGATGCCAACGATATTAACAGTATTTTACTTGTTTATCATAACTACTCATTTTAGTTTTGTTGAATTTGGTATCAAATACCAACAGATAGCCTAAGTCCTTTAACACAACACTGACTTCATATTTCAATTCATCTTTTCTTTGACCCAATAGTTTAATTTGTTCCCCAAGTTCAGCAACTTCTTTTGTGTCAGAGTTACCAAGAATTTTTGTATGAACTTTCACAACTTCTTTGCTAACAACTTTCATTTTATCCTGCAATTCAATCACCTTTTCTTTTGCTTTTTTAATATAGGACATAACCTGTTTTTCAGTCAGTACAGATATTTCATCTTGGTCAGGTTCTAAGGTTGTTGTTTTGGGTGCTACACCTGTTCCTATAGCTTTTGATGATGTTGGTGATGCAGCCGGTTTGTTTGCATCACCTTCAGATGATGGTCGCTCTAATGATTTCTTTTCATTTCGTTTTTTCTTATTAAAATCCTTTAATGATTTTTTACCTTGAAAGATATCTTTTGCCAATTCAGGATTTTCATCCTGCATCATATCAAAAGCGTTTGCTGTTTTCCCGTATCTCCTTACAGTTTTTTCATCAATTTTGTTTTCATTAGCAATTCTTTCTGAAGTACTTGGAATCTGGACAATTTGTCCGCTTTCCTTTTTTGTGTGTTGATTGCCCTTATGTTCGCCTTGCTTTTTCTTCTCTCTGTTGTACCTTCTGCCAATAATTATCATGCGCTGGTCATTTGTTAGGTTACGCCTTCCAAGCTGATTAGCATCAACGAAATCCAAACATTCTTCAATATCGGTAAACTGTTTATCAGTTACTTTGAACACTACATTGTGTTTTTTACAGATATCATATCTGTTATGTCCATCAACTATTGTATTGTTCCATGCGATTATAGCATCTCTGCAACCATCACTTAATATGCTTTCCTCTAATAACAAATGTTCTTCTACATTCATTTGTGGTATTCTTTCCTTGATTCTCTCATTAACTATAAGGTCAGGCAAGGCATTTATTACCAATGGTGCTATTACATCAGATGATACTTCTTCTTCAACTGTTTTAGATACTTCACCAGTTTGTACTTCATCATTTGTTGATGTTTCCTCAACTGTGGTTACTTTTTCTGAATCCTCTTGGGACTCATCATACTCGACATAAACTGATTCTTTCATATAATTACTTTTTTATTAATACTCTATAATATTCCTTCAAAAACCTTCGGTCACTTCGGGTCTGCTTCCGCCAGACTTTGTGCCGGATAATATCCATCCGCTTATATTCAACATCAAAATCTTTAATCTGCTTCATACCACTACTTTTGAATTAATACCATTCCAAAAACCTTTACGAAAGCCTCTACCATCAAAATCTTTTGATGTGATTTCTGCAATGTTGTGTTTCATCTCTCCATGATAATCAGGAAAGTATTTTGCAAATTGCTGGAATATCTCAATTTCGAAATCCACACACATTCCATACCCGGAAGTACAGTCAGTTACTTTGTCGAATGACTCGTTGACTTGAATTCTCTCATAATCGTTTGTGGGATAGACAAACTTTGCAAAGTCATAGTTCTTTCGAAAGAAATTTGCAAGTATGTCTAATGAGTAACCTTGCAGATGGTTACGTTCATCAGCAGTATTATTAACAGCTTTAATTAAATTTGAACCTTCCTTTTCCCTCTTTATGGATTCTGCTGCGCTACGCCCATTCCTGGAATGGTCATTAGCAATTATATCTTTCCTTAAAAGCATGCTGCAAAAATACAGCACATTTTAAGGGTGGGAAGGGTACTTGTACGGGTACAAATTAATGTTATTCAGAGAATTTTTCTTTGTAATCAGCTACTATTGCCTTTATCAATTTCTGCTCCAATTTTCTTTTAATACCATCATAATCACTCTTTTGGAAACGCTCACTGTCAGTACTCAGAGATTCATTATTGATATTGCTAAGGTCTTGACGAATCTTTTCTGCCTCAAACCCTGTTAAATCTGAAATATATTGAGCATAAACATTATTTGGAATATTTTTACCGATTAGTCCTGCTTCTCGTAGATGATAAAAAAGTATTACAACTTCTTTCTGTATTAGTCTATTCGGATTGTTAGTGTCTATATGTCTACGAGGTTTAATTCTATTTTCTTGATTATTAATAAAACTTATGACTTCATCACAAAATTGAGTTTTAGTTCGAAGGAGAGCAATCAAAGCAAAATCCTTCAACATTTTTACTGTCTCGTTAAGTTCTGATAACTCGTTTTTAATGATAGTGACTTGTTGTATTATTTCATTCTTTAGAATTTTATCTTTCACATACTCATCTGCAATAAATGCAATTTTAAACTCACTAAGATTTTCATCAAGATAATCTTCTAAATCATTAAAATCACTATAACCATTCAGTTCATAATATGCAAGAGAATCTGAAGCCTCGATATCATCTTCACTTATGCCTTCCGGAATATCTTCTTTAGTAAAAGGATTGATATCAAAATCATCAATACTTGAGTAGAATTTTTGTTCAAAATGATTGTCACGGAGAATTCTGAGAAAATCATTGATTTTATTATTCATAATATTGAAAATTAAATGATTCAACATTAAAAATAGACATATTTTATTTTCTTTTATGTTTTGATACCCTAATAATACTATATTATTTAATATCAATAATTTATAAAACGTCATCAGAATTCACAAATAATGGGTCGCATACTTTATTATTTAAGTAAACTCTTGTAAATTTGACTATCTTGTCTAATCAATACAGTCAAAATGAAGAGTGCAACATTTGGAAACTATTTGAAGCATGTCCGGGAGCAGAAAAGCATCCCTCAACGCATTGTTGCTCACAGATTGAATATTGATACCAGCACCCTGAGTAAAATTGAATTGGGAGAAAGGCGAATCACAATTTCGATGATTAAAGGACTGGCTGAAGTTCTGGGTTTGGATTACCGGGACCTGCAAATCAAATTCATATCTGAAAAGATTATCAGTGATTTTAAAAACCAGCCATTCCTGAAAGATGCATTAACTGAAACATTAAAAATTATTAAAACATAATATGGTCGAAAAGGGACAAATAGTTAAGAATTTAATTTCAAATGAACCAGTGACTATCAACAAGGTTCAGAACCTTGGCTCTATGGTTTCATTGTCATTTACCGGTGTAAATACTAACCTTGCAAATACCAAGGTAATTTCCATGACGGACTATAAGAAATTAGAAGTACTTACCGAAGAGGGTTCTTTTAATTTCAAAGGTGACCCGGTTAAATTTGCTTTGTTTGCCGAAGCTGAACGAATAAACTCAGCATATCAATTCGACCCTCTCTTTGCTGTCAATTGCAGTATTGTAGACCCTCTCCCTCATCAAGTTGAAGCAGTTTATAAATTTTTGCTACCTCTACCTAAAATACGATTCTTACTGGCAGATGATACTGGTGCTGGAAAGACCATAATGACAGGACTTTTAATAAAAGAACTGATGATGAGAGGTCTTTTGGAGAGGATATTGGTCATTACACCTGGAGGTTTAACAAAGCAGTGGCAGGAAGATGAAATGTACGCTAAGTTCAACATACAATTCACTCTCGTCAACAGGAATTTGTTTTCTTCAGACCCAAATATTTTCCATACTGCTCCAAGAATTGTGACATCACTTGATTTCATTTCCAGGGAAGATGTTCTGAACGTTGCTACAAACTCCCATTGGGATATGATTGTAATTGATGAAGCACATAAACTTTCTGCATATGATTACGGCACAAAAGTTTACAAATCCAGGAGATATCAAGCTGCACAAATGCTTTCTCAACAATGTGAGCATCTTCTATTGTTAACAGCAACACCACATAGGGGACGCACGGATACATTTAAAAAACTTCTTCAGTTACTTGACGAAGATATTTTTGCTACTGATGAAATTGCATCCGCCCGTGTCAAGGAACTTGAGCACAACGGTATCAATAAGTTTTTTATCAGACGATTAAAAGAAGATATGAAAAACTGGGAAGGCAAACCTTTATATAAAGAAAGATTTACCAAAACCGTAGCATATCAATTAACTCCGGAAGAAAAAGAACTTTATGAAGCAGTTACTAATTACCTGACCAAGAAAAAGGAAGAGGCATCAGAAACAAAAAATATACATGTCTCCTTGGCTCTCACTGTAATGCAACGCAGATTGGTCAGTTCAATATTTGCTATTAAGAATACACTTTTCAGAAGATGGAATGCTCTTCAAGGCATCGTGGATGAAGTTAACAAAAACCCAAATCTCTGGTCTCAGCGTCACAAATTGGAGGGATTTGATATCGATGACATAGATGACTACGATGAATTAGGAGATGAAGAAAGAGATGCATTGGAAAATATCTTATCGGACCCCAGAAAATTCAAGTTATTCACCACTGCTAAAAGCATGCAGGAGATACAGGAAGAGGCTCGTGAGGTGAAACGTCTGTTTGAAATGGCAGACAATCTGTATAAAAAGAACCAGGAAGAACAGAAGTTTAAAGAACTGCAGAAAATGCTGGTCTCTCAAAAAGTTATTGATGGTGAAAAACTGGTGATTTTCACAGAGCATAAAGACACCCTTCTCTATCTGGAAGATAGATTATCGAAGAGCGGTGGTTACAAGGTTACTACAATTCATGGCGGGAAATCGGTTGATGAACGTAGGCAGGCACAATGGAGTTTTGCAACCCCTGATACCCAAATCCTAATCGCTACGGATGCAGCAGGAGAAGGTATTAATCTTCAGTTTTGCCGATTGTTAATTAACTGGGACATTCCTTGGAATCCAAACCGGTTGGAGCAGCGCATGGGACGTATACATCGTTATGGGCAGAAGAAAGATGTACTTGTCTTTAACATGGTTGCAAGTAATACACGAGAAGGACAGGTTTTGGAACGATTGCTCGGGAAATTGGATATTATTCGTGAAGGTCTTGGTGATGACAGAGTTTATGATGTCATTCAAGATGTTCTTGAAGATGTCAGCCTGGAAGAGGTCATGAATTCCGTATTCGTAGGTAAGAAATCTAAATTGGATGATTTCCTTTCTCAGGATAATGAGCAACTTAAAGCCAAATTCTCAGAAAAAATAAATGAGCAAAGAGAAAAACTGGCGCATAGTACAATTGACTATAAAGATGCCCGAATTCTAAAGGAACATTCTGACGAAAGACGGTTGCAACCTATCTATATTCGACTCTTCTTCGAGAAAGCATTTAAACACCTTGGTGGAGACTTCACTGAAATCCGGCAATCCATTTACCGGATTGATAAATTACCTGAATCGTTGGCTTATACTCTTAGATGTGATTATAATATATTTGCTGATACTATACGCCAAATTCAATTTTGTTTCGATAAACAAATATTCTTGGAGTATTTGAACATTGGAGATTTGGGCAAAGTCTATTATATCAACCCAAGTAATCCATTGTTTGATAGCTTAATCAAAGTAGTCAGAAATCGTTACAGGGAAGATATGTTGAAGGGAACAGTTCTTATATCTCCGGTTGATAGTAAAGATTACTTCGCCTTTTTTGTCAAATCTCAAATAACCGATAACCGACCACATAAAAATATAGACAGCATTGCAGACGAACGCCTGGTGCTTGTGCAAAAATCTGCTGACGGTGAATTTTTCGTAACATCACCAGCTAAATTTATTGATTTACATCCACCTGCTATGTTTGCAAAACCTATTGAACCACAATCGGTGATTAATAATGAAGCCGTGGTTGAATGGAGTTTTAATAATATTACTCTCGGTCAATTTGAAGAAACAAAAACTCATGCGATTGAAGATGCAGCCAGAAGAAAAGAATACGTAGAAACTGCATTCACTCATGTAATAATGGATTTGCAGATTCAAATTCAAGAACTCCAGGGTAAAGTATTGTTGGGTGATGGCAAAGCACAAGAAAAAATACTGAAGAAGCAGGAGCGTATAAATGAATTGATAAATAAGAAAGATAATCGAATTGTGAACCTTGAACTCATGACCCAATTATCTCCAAAAGCACCAGAGGTTCTTGGATGTGCTTATGTTGTCCCACTTACTCAGGTTGAATACCAAAATGAATATGGTATGAGCCGGGATGATGAAGTTGAAGCTATTGCTATGGATGTATCCATGAAATTCGAAATTGAGCAAGGATGGCTACCTGAAGATGTTTCAAAGAATAATGAAGGTTATGATATCCGGTCAACCAGTCCGGAAGAATTTAAACGATATATTGAAGTAAAGGGACGAAGTTCTGAAGGTGGAGTTATGCTTTCTGAGAATGAAATGAACCGTCTTGCACAATTGGCTGATGCTGCCTGGTTATACATGGTGATGAATTGCAAAAGCAAACCTAAATTATATCGGGTTCAGAATCCAGCAAAGCAGTTAAAATTTGAGTTGAAAACTAAAGGTATTCAATATTTTCTTCCGGCAGAGGAATGGAAACAAAAAGTAACAAATACCATATAATATGGATTATTTAAAAATAAAAGGTTATAAATCAATTAAAGAAATTGATTTAACTCTGAAACCTATTAATATTTTAATAGGAGCGAATGGCGCAGGCAAAAGTAATTTTATTTCTTTCTTTGAATTTCTGAATTTCCTGCATAACAGGAAACTAAAAGAATATGTTTCTCTACGTGGAGGAGAGGAAAAATTTTTATTTGAAGGCTCAGATATCACTGAGGAAATAAGTTTTGAAACAAGTTTTGATAATGGAGTTAATGCGTATTCTGCTCAAATTGAACTTAGTAGTTCAGGCTTTGTGTTTAATAATGAACATTTAATATTTAATAATGATAAAGGACGTAATATTAATAATTTTGGTGAAGAAGCAAATATCAAAACTACCGATAATTACAGGGCGAAATATATAATTAAATATCTTGAAAGTTATCGTATATATCATTTTCACGATACAAGCAGAAACTCACCATTTACAATAATGAGTCATATCATAAATGATAGTTATTTTCTTTATGAAGAAGGGAAAAACCTTGCTGCGTTTCTATATAAAACCAACGAAAATGACAAGGTTGTATACAACAGAATTATTAGCACAATTCAAAGTATTGCACCATATTTCTCTGATTTTTATTTAAAGCCAAATGAGGAAGGATATTTAAGATTACAATGGCAAGATAAATATGGCTCAACAATTTATGGCGCAAGTGATTTCTCAGATGGTACAATTCGATTTATCGCATTAGCAATATTGTTTCTACAGTCAGATTTACCTTCAACTATAATAATTGATGAACCTGAACTTGGATTGCATCCTTTTGCTATAAGCAAACTCGCCGGTATGATAAGAAGTGCTACAAGCCGAGGTTCTCAGGTAATAATTGCAACTCAGTCCACTGATTTGGTGAATCATTTCAGTCCAGATGAAGTAATAACAGTTGACCAAATTAAAGGTGAAAGTAAGTTTAAGCGGCTTTCCAAAGAAGAATTAACCGAATGGCTGGATGATTATAGTGTTGGAGAATTATGGCAAAGAAATATTATTCAAGGTGGTCAACCAAAATAATTTAGAGTCATGACAAGAATCATTATAATATGTGAAGGACCTACAGAAAGGGAGTTTTGTATAGACGTTCTTCAATCTTATTTCAACACTAAAGAAATTTTTATTAATGCGCCACTTATAAAGAAGTCAGGGGGCGGAATTGTAAGTTGGTCGAACTTAAAAAAGCAAATAGAAAATCACCTAAAATCCGATAGAACTGCATTTGTTACATCTCTAATTGATTATTATGGCATTGAAGCAAAGCATCAATACCCCAACTGGAATGAAGCACATAAAATCCCACAAAAAAGTGAACGGATGGGGGTATTAGAAGCAGCTATGTATCAACAGATTGACGATAGTATAAGGAGAAGGTATATCCCTTACATACAATTGCATGAATACGAGAGTTTGCTATTTTCTGATAGTTCTGTGTATACACGAAATTTTCTTCTAAAAGAATTTCGGGATAAGCAAACCTTCGATAATATTTTTACGGAATTCCCAAATCCAGAAGATATTAATCTCGGTAAAACTACAACACCTTCTAATAGACTACTCCATCATATAATTGGCTATGATAAAGTAGTTTACGGTTCAATATTAGCATCGGAAATTGGCATTTTTTTATTGCGTAGTAAGTGTCCTCGATTTAATGGGTGGTTATCCAAAATTGAAGAATTAAAATGAATTGTAAGAAACTAATTGAAGTTGCCATGCCGATTAAAGAAATATCGGCTGAGAGTGTACGAGATAAATCAATTAGACAAGGGCATATTTCCACATTGCATCTATGGTGGGCAAGAAGACCCTTGCCTGTCTGTCGTGCAGTGGTGTTTGCAAGTTTAATACCAGACCCGTTGGATGAAAACTGCCCCAAAGCCTTTAAAGATGCTGTTGAAATATTATTGGGTAAAGCTAATAATGAAGGTGACCCTTATAAACCTTATGAAGATATCCCGTACACTGCCGCAATTGATAAGATGGAAGATAATCTTAGAAACAGGCTATTAATGTTTATCGGAAAATTTTCTGATAGATTTATTCTGAATGAGAGGCAGGGGAAGAAGACTGATGCGAAAGACCAATTAAGTGATGCCAGTTTGATTAAATGGGATAACAAGAGCAATGATGAGATAATAAATAAAGCACGAAAACTAATTTGGGTAGCACATAACTCGACCAGCGGATTGGATGCCAAAACTCTATTTGTGCAATTTGACCAATACTATAAATCCATTAAAGATGCTGAAAAAGAACTATATAGCATTACTGACAGACATATTAAGAGTGTTGACGTTATTTCAAAAGAGGAAAAACTGAGCTATGCCATTAATGGTTTTTTAGATAAAATGCCAAAAATTTTTGACCCTTTCGCAGGTGGCGGTGCTATACCTTTAGAAGCAGCACGATTAGGTTGTCGAAGTTATGGAAATGATTTAAATCCTGTTGCTCATTTAATTCAAAAAGGAAGTTTAGAGTTTCCGCAAAAATATGGAAAACCTATTATTCTCTCCAAAACAGAGTTTATTAAATGTTATGGAAATGAGTTATTTGAAAAAATGCGAATTGAATCACCAATTACTTTCACTGAAGGGAATATCATAACTATTAAGAATCGATTAAGTTTCGATGTAGAATTTTTTGCTAATAAGTTGATTAAAGAAACAGAAAAAGTTATAGGTAAATATTATCCTATTGATTCCAAAGGGAATAGACCAATTGCCTATTATTGGGGAAGAGTTGGAATTTGTAGTAATCCGACTTGTAAAGCCGAAGTTCCCTTACTAAGACAGTTTTCACTGGTAAATTCAAAAAATAGGCATATTTCTTTGAAGCCGATTATTTCTGGAAAAACAATAAACTTCGAAATTATTAATGGGTCTTCCGTAATCGAAGGCTGGATGGAAAGGGCGAATTTAAAATGCCCTTGCTGTGGAGCAATTACACAAAATGAAATTCTTAAAGACCAATTCAAGAAAGGAAAAACAAAAGAAAGGATTTTAGCAGTTATCATGAATGGAAAGAACGGAAAAGAATATCGATTGCCTACTATTGAGGAAATTAAAATACTAAATACCTTACCCACAGTTGAAATACCTTCTGAAACACTCCCCTTAAATGATTCACAAAACTTAAAAATCACCTTTTGGGGGTTTCCAAGATGGGGAGATATGTTTCTGCCCAGACAATTGTTAGCAATGCATACATTTATTAGTAAATTGAAAGAACTTATACTCGTTTTGAATCAAAATGATATTGAATATTATAAAGCGATAATATTATATCTCGGAATTTTTATTAATCGGTTAGCATCAAGACTTACCTCGTTTGGATTATGGAATACTGCTGCTGAGACATTAGAGCACCCCTTTGGGAGACAGGCAATACCGATGATTTTTGATTTTCCTGAGTCAAATCCTTTCACAAATGGAACTGGTGGAGCATCTAATCAGATTGAATGGATAGTTAAATTCATTGATAATGAGTCATACGGTTTTTCAGGTATATGTAATAATGCTGCAAGCGGAGATAAAGAACAATTTGCTAAGAAATCATTAACCGCAGTTATAACTGACCCACCGTATTATGATGCGATTGCTTATGCTGACTTATCCGATTTCTTCTATATCTGGTTTAAGCGGAGCATAAGCAGTATCTTTCCTTTGAACTTTGTAACACCTCAAACGCCTAAGTCTGAAGAATGTACAGCATTAAAACATCACCATGGTGGAGATTTAAAAAAAGCAAATTTGCATTTTGAACATAAATTAACACAAATTTTTGATTCTATTGAACACCAGACATCTGATATTGTGAGTATTATGTTTGCTCACCAAAGTACTAAAGCGTGGACTACTCTTTGTAATTCTATTTTAAGTGCCCGTATGAATATTACAGGAAGTTGGGCAATTGATACAGAAAGAAGTGCGGCAGGTGTAAAGGCAAAACAAGCATTTCTTTCATCATCCGTAACTGTAGCATCCCGTCCTGCGCATCGTATAGGAATTGGTGAATTTAAAGATGTCAGGAAAGATATCGAGAAGAAAGTATATCAAGAAGTAAATGGATTATATAGATTGGGATTTAGAGGTGCTGATTTATTAACTGCCTGTTTTGGTCAAGCAGTTAGTGTATTTGGTAAATATGAAAAAGTTGAAAAAGCAGATGGCAGTGAGGTAACAGTTACAGAATTATTGGATATGGCAAAGGAATATGCTTTTAATGCATTGCTAAAAGGTTTTGATGGGGATGATTTCACAAAGTTCTATATAGGCTGGCTTCAATTATATGGATTTTCTGAGAGCGAATTCGATGATGCAGCAAAATTCTCTCGTGTGGGATTGACAATTAATGTCTCTGACTTATTTTCACATAATCTTTTTATTAAGAATGGAAACAAGCAAGAATTGGCTGGCTATAAACATAGATGGTTAGCAAATCGAAGATTAGCAGAAGGCAATCAGGTTTTTATTATTGATAATGTACACAAAGCAATGGCTTTATATGAAGGAACAAATCGAAGTGAATTAATAGAATATATTTCCAAAGCTGCAATATCACCCGAAAGTTCCTTCTGGAGAGTAATAACATCCTTATATGAAGTTTTGCCACAAGGGAGTGATGATTATAAACAGGCTGCTGGTCTCTTATTAAATAAAGACAGCCTGATACGTGAAAGTAAAACCATTCAACCTTCTGGAACACAAGGTCAATTATTTTAATATTTAAGAAATGACAAAAGATTCTCTTTTTAAAGCATTGGGTTTGTTCATTGAGGCATTCAGACCCTACATAGTGAAAAAACTGACTGAAAAAGCTGGGGATAAATGGGATAAGTGGTTCTATGATGCAATAAGTGATGCCCAGAAAGATAATTGGAATTTGGGTATAAAAAATGGAACTCCTCCTGGTAATCTAATTGATTTTCATCACTTGAAATCATTTGCCATTAAATATAAAGATATCCTGAAGTCAGATTTTGGTAAGGATACCAATAAACTCCCTACATGGTTTGAGGAAATAGCAGAAGTAAGACATAAATGCAATCATTTCCAAGAAGTAGAGGAAAGAGATATTCGCAGAGCATTTGATATAATGGTCGATTTAGTATCAATCCTAAAGATGAAGGAGTTAAAGGCTGAATTGGAAAAACTTCAAAGAGATAAAGTAGTTGAAGTCAAAGTGATAAAAGAAAAGAAGAGTACATATAGTATCGTTCCCTGGTTTAAAAATGTCACACCACATCTTGATATTAGGCAGGGTAACCTGGATGAATCTGTGTTCGCAGCAAATCTTGCTGAAGTTGCACTTGGTCATGGAAGAGAAGTATACCAGAATCCAAGTGTATTTTTTGCAAAAACATATTTCACATCAGGTCTCAAAAACATAGCCAAACGAGTCATTAAAGGATTAAATGGTGAAGAAGACTCTGAGAATAGGATAATATCATTACAAACAGGGTTCGGAGGCGGGAAGACACATACATTAATATCCCTTTACCATATTGCCAAATCCGGTAAAAAACTTGGCAATTTATTTCATACTCAAAGTCTATTAGATTATATAGGCACTCCTGATTTTGATAATGCATCAATAGCCATTTTTACAAATTCAACCAATGACCCCACTCAAGGAAGAAAAGTTGATGAAGGGTTAACCATTAGAACTCTTTGGGGAGAACTTGCTTATCAATTGGCAGGTAATGCAGGATATGAAATTATTCGTCCCAATGATGAGAATCGGACTGCTCCCAAGGGTTTATTCAAAGAAGTTCTGAAAAAAACAAATAACGCCTTAATCCTTATTGATGAATTAGCTGACTATTGTGTTGCTGCGTCTGGAGTGCAAGTTGGAGGGTCAACTCTTTCCGACCAAACAATTTCATTTATTCAAGAATTGTCGGAAACTGTTGCAAGCATGAATAAATGTGTGGTTGTTGCTACATTACCTGCATCTGTTGAAGAGGTTGCTAATTCTGAAAAGGCAGCGCAAATATTAAGTAGTTTGACAAATCGTTTGGGAAGGGTTGGTGCAGATACTAAGCCTGTTGCCGATGAAGAAATTTTTGAAGTCATCAGACGCAGATTATTTGAAGATTTGGGTTCACAAGATGTTATTGATGCTACGGTTAATAAATACTTCGCACTTTACAATGAATTGAAGTCTGAAGTTCCTGAATATGCTTCACGCTCAGAGTATAAAGAGCGTATTAAAAAATCCTATCCATTTCATCCAGAGTTGATAGATGTTTTCCGTATTAAATGGGCAAGTAATCATAACTTTCAAAGAACCAGAGGTGTATTAAGGCTTCTGGCTTCAATTGTTACAGACCTTTGGAGAAGGCAGGAGTCTCTTTCTGGAACAAATGCCCTCATTCACACATCAGATGTAAATTTTACAAATCTGGACGCATTATCAGGTCAATTGAAGAAACTTTATGGCAATGGTTATGATGCAGTAATAACAGCAGACGTTTCGGGCAAAAGTTCCAATGCTTTTCGAATTGATAAATCAAAAAAAGAATTAGGGGATTACAACCTTGCGGAAGGATTGGCATCTACCATTCTTTTGGGAAGTTTTGGAAGCACTGGCTCTAATAAAGGCACAAGTGTACCAGAACTCAAATTAGCCACAATAAAGCCGAATTCTTTTAACCACAACAATATCCATACTGCTTTAGACCTTCTGGAAGAGAGTGCTCATTATCTCTATTACAGCACTACAGGGCATAAACGTTATTGGTTTCATACAAAGCCAAATATCAACATTTTAATAAACCAGGCAAAAGGTGATATTAAAGATGTTGATATTGAATCAGAAATAATCAGGAGATTAAAAGAGAAAGACCGCAATATTCAACTTTTCCATACACTTGTTGACCCTTCAGAAGACATACCAGAACAACAGAAACCAACACTTATAATTCTCAGTCCAAAATATCTTGCCAATCCTGACCAGTTAAATGGCAATACAAAACCAATCATTGAAAAAATTGCAACGAAGAAAGGTAATAGTGAAAGAATTTACCGGAACACAATGCTATATCTTGTATGTTCGGAAGTGACATTTGGGAAACTGCAAGCAGATATCCGTGATTATCTTGCTTGTTCCAAAATTAGTCTTGAATACTCAAACCAGTTGGAAAGAGACCAAAAAGATGATGTCAAACGCAGAATTGATGAGTCATCGAAACAAAGTGAGAGTTCACTTGTAGCAGCATATTCTATTTTAGTAAAGTATTCGGTTAAAGGTGGGTTTGAAAAACTTCTGCTAAGACAGTTTAAGGAGAGTTTGGACACCCAGATAAACAGTAATGTCATTTCGACCCTAAAAGAAGAAGAGTGGCTTCTGGATTCAGTTGGCTTGAGTATTCTTCGTAACAATAATTTATTACCCACAGTTGAAACTCCCGTTAAAACCAAAGAGTTATATGAAGCATTTATCCGGTATGATGACAAACCTATGATTACTGGCGTGAATGCAATTCAGACCAGCCTTTTGAGGTATTGCACAAACGGTGAGTTCTGCATTGCATCAGGTGATGGGAAGAAATTTTCGAGCATCTTCTTTAAAGAGAGTGTCCCCTTTTTCGAAGTAACGAACAGTTCATATTATTTACTGCATAAAAGTTTGAAACCTGGGGTACCACCAGTGAAACCAGAACCCCCAGACAAACCGGAACCTCCAATGAGACCAGAACCTCCAGGAAAACCAGAACCACCAGTTAGGAAGTTTTCTTCAATTACCATTTCTGGCAAAGTTCCGTTAGAAAAATACCACGAATTATTCAATTGCTTCATTACTCCATTTGCCATGTCTGGCAATAAATTAGATATTGAAGTAAAATTCAAAATCAAATCAAGTGAAAGCAGTCCCTTAGACGAGACAAAACAACAGTATAAGAGTGCAAAAGAGGCAGCCAAACAATTGGGATTGAACTTTGAAGAGACAGAATAAATGGTAGGTGTCAAGCTGCAGTCTAAATTGTTCTTGGATGACGTTTGGATATATTAGAAGACATATTGGTCTATGAACTAAAAGAGTTTTTCCAGGGAAAGGATTGTGTTAAGCAAGAGAATTTATATAGAAATCACTAATGGAAAGAACAAGACCACCATTAACGAAATTGTCAGAAAATTTAAGTTCTGATTCGTTATTTACTTTCGCTTCACAATTAGATTATATTATTGACATGCTGGAGCATGGAATAAAACCACGTTATATTTTTGAACGCATACCATTACCGAATAAAACTTGGTATTATATTGTTGCAGCAAAATGTTTTTGTGATATCCCTCTTGGAATGATTAAATCACATTTAAATTGGTTTGGGAACTACGGTTTGGGAATAGATAAAAAATACCTTCAGGATTTTGGTGTAAGTCCAGTTATATATATTCACAGTAACTCATATTGGATAATTAATACACTGATTAAAAATGGAATTAAAGAACTTGATAAATATCCTACACTTCCCTATTTAAAGAGGTATTTTGGAGATGATTATAAGCTTGAAATTGATGGGAAATATAAAATGTATCATCGTAAATTTTATGATGAGAGAGAGTGGAGATTTATTCCTGAGAAAAACAAACTTTCAACTGGAAGCGAAATCAAACAAATTTCAGAAGGTATTGAGAAAGTGAGAATTAAAAACATCGAAGAAACCTATAATGCTACGAAAATTGATATTGCACCCGAAATAGTTGAATACATAATAATTGACAGATTTTCTGAATTCAAAGAACTAAAGACGAGATTAAGAGTAATCTATCAGAAAGATGATGACTACGAATTAATGTTATCAAAAATTTTAATTGCAGAAAGGATAGTCCGGGATTTTTAAATAACACGACAAAATCTTACATTTTTTATAACTGAACGAATTTGACTTCAGATGAACAGAATTGAGTATATAAACAAAATTATTAAGTATGCTGCTTTATTCATTCATGAAGTTGAAGGTTTTAACGCCCTAAATCACTACCATATTAATATCCACGCTGAAAGTTTTTTAGTTCCGGTACTGAATGAAATATTTGAGTTATCCTTGGAAAATCTTAATGCTACTCAGAAGAAAAATTTTCCAGCAATTGATTTAGCAGATTTTGGCAATAGAGTTGCATTTCAAATCACTGCAACTAATACGAGCGAAAAGATTTATGATACACTAAGAACATTCTTTAACAAGGGACTGGATAAAAAATTTGATTCTATATTCTTTTATATAATCACACATAAGAAAGAAAAGTTCAATGAAAAAAGAATTGAGGATATTATTCCTGATGGGTATTCATTTTCTGCCTCAGTAAATATTATTGATATTACTGACATTCTCCGGAAAATTGATGCAATCGCTTCTCCTGGCAAACTTGAGTATATTGCAAAACTTTATGAAGTTGAGTTTTCTGATATTCAAATTGAACAGCGAAAACAAAAGTATCAAGCAGGGTATTTAAATAACGACCTGGAGACGATATTTCCTAATCTCCTTAGTATCACTTTCCCCCAGTATTTTTACAAAGCAGAATTAAATATTGATGATAAAAGTTTAGCCGATGAAATAAATGAATTTCTTGTTAGGATTGGTAGACGAAAAGTAAAATTGTTTCGGAAAGAAAAACTTATTAAGCAAGCACTCAGAAAAATCAATGCGAGTTGTGATGATTGGTTACTCTTCGAGAATTGGATTTATTCATTTAGAGATTTATCGGATATTAAAGAGCCTCTAAATAAGATAATTGATGTTGGGACAGTCACAGAAATTGAGTGTCAGAATTTTTATGATGATAACGAAGATTATTCAAATGTATTTAAACATTTACTTCGAAAGACATTTGGTGAATTTTGTAAAACAAAGGGCATTGAATGGTTCGGCAAGAAGAAGATATTCCGTTTTGCAAATAACCCAAAAAATCCTTCCTCAAAAAAAATAAAATGGAAAGGTAAGAAAGAAGCAACAAGGACTGTCATTGCTGAAATAAGGAACAAGAAAGAGAATCATCTAATTTGCTTCAGAAATTTAGCTTTTCGATGTTCATTCATCTGTATTGAGAAGGAATGGTTTATTGCTATTAATCCAACATGGAGTTTTACCAATCCCGGAGGATATAGACAAAGTCGCTTTGAGCCAGTTTATTTGTCAGGGATAAAAAGAATGGAGAATAATAGTGCTGTATATAATTATTACAGAATATTCGGATACTATTTTTCCTATACAGATTTGTTTACAAAGAGTTATCCCAATATGAGTATTAAGACAATTCTTCCATTAAGTATTTCGCCCAGTTTGGAAGAAAGTACATGGATTCCTATTAAACTTCCAACTACTTCTAAGGATATTGTTGATGTTGATATTCAGAAAGATAACGAATTATTTGATAATAGTTATTTCGAATGATGAAACTTAGATACATAGACGAACCGTCTCTACAATTCGGGGCGAATCAACACATATGCCCTAAATCTGGTATCTACAATTACAACCCCTTTGATATACACCAAGTACGTCCAGAAAAAATCACAATCGGAATAATTGGTAAAGGTGAGAGCATCGATAAAGTTCTCAATTGGATTGAATTATGCAAATCCCATATCAAAGGAAAAGAAAGCAAGAATCCACATCCAAATTTATTTTTGAATTTTTGTGGTTTCAATAAAAATGTTGGGTTTCAAAGCGAAATTGTGTACGATGATTCTTATATACGTAGACTGAAGAACTCAGAATTTGATGAAATAATAAAAAATCAAAATGACCTTGAGAAACGAATTGAAGAAATTGCCCAATTATATCTTAGTGAAATTAAGTACTTGACTAAAAATAAAAACCCGGATGTGATTTTATGTGCATTATCTGAAAATTTTATATCATTTATTCAGGAATTAATTAAGGAAGATAAAGAAGATGATGACATTTCAAGTGAAATAGTTGATGAAATTGAAACAGAAGACCTATCAGTAAAAGAACAAAACTTCAGGAGATACTTAAAGGCTAAGGCGATGCAATATAACGTCCCTATTCAGATTGTTCGGGATAGAATTGCAAAACCTACTTCCGAAATGCAAGATGAAGCTACAATAGCGTGGAATTTCTTTACTGCAATTTATTATAAAGCCTCTGGAACTCCATGGGCAATGATTAGAAGGGATTCATCCGAAGCAACATGTTATGCTGGTATTAGTTTCTATCGTAGTCGTGATAGGAAAAAAACAGAAACAAGTCTTGCCCAAATCTTCAATGAACTTGGTAATGGTGTAATATTAAGGGGGGAGGAAATACAATTAAAAAAATATGATTTAACGCCTCATCTTTCTGAGGAACAAGCATACAAATTACTACTGCAATCATTACAGGAATATTATGATGCAATAAAAATATTCCCGAAGCGGTTAGTTCTTCATAAAACTTCAAACTTTAATGCAGCCGAAATTAATGGATTCAAAGAAGCAGCAAAATCATTCCGTATAAATCAGGTAGATTTAGTCTCAATTCAATCATCAGATATACGTCTATATAGGCAAGGGGTTTATCCCCCGATGAGAGGAACGCACTTTATCATTTCAGATACACATCATGTTTTGTACACAAGAGGGTCTGTCCCATATTATGAAACCTATCCAGGCAAATACATTCCATGTCCAATCGAAATAAAGTTTGCCTATCATGATGAATCACCCAATCTTATTTGTGATGAGATAATTGCATTGACTAAAATGAACTGGAATAACACACAATTTGATAGAAAATTTCCTATAACAATTGAATGTGCAAGAAACGTTGGAGAAATATTGAAATATTTGGAAGTCAATGAGGCAATGCAACTGAAATATAGTTTCTATATGTAATGAATATTATTAAACAAATCTTTTTAAAACACTGCAGAAATGGGAAATCTTAAATTAACTAAAGCAAAAATTTCTGAACTTGGTTCAGAATTTGCGGCTTTTTTAAATAATCACTATTTGGATAAAGAAGATTTTGCTGATTGGGATTCAAATGATTATCTGAATTTTGTTGACGAACATTATGATGAATTCGTTCAATATGTATCTGGTGAAGAATTAATTGATGAGATTGAAAAGGAATATCTTCAATCTTATGATGATGATATTGATGCTTTTATTAAAGAAGTGACAATTGAGGAATTAAAAGACATTCTTTAAAAAAGAAGCTGAATATTATCCAGAAATTGATTCAATAATTGTATAGCATCAAGGAACAGAGATACAGATTCATAGGCAGACCAGAGGGAAGCAAGAACTGAAAGAAAAGAAGAACCTATGGTTATCTTGACTATGAAGAAAAAAACGTCAGATGTTACACACCAAAATAAAAGTGTTCCGGGAAAAATATAATGAAATTAGATGATTATAGTATCAACACAATAATTAATAAACCTATGAATACTAAAACATTACCCACTGGCGACACAAAAGTTTGGTTCGATAATGAAGCGGAGTTCAAAATAATCAATAGAACAGAACCTCTGATTGACACTTTGATTGAGGCATCTCTGGTCGAAAAGAAATTTAGTAGGATATTAGTTGAAGAAATTAAGTCGGCTGGCTTTGATGAAATTCATGCCGTTCTATTGGATGTCGATGATATGTTACAAACCCAACTGGACAATATGGAATTAATCGAGTTAGATATGGTATTTACCGAATTTAATTCGATATTTCATACTAATTATAAGTACCACAAAAGTTCTAATGGTCTTGTCAGCATAACTTTGACGCACTTTGACAATTACTGGGAATTCGTAAAAGATTATTTCGGGTCATTTATATTAAAACTATTTGCTTGTAAGATTGACCTAATGAGAAGAGAAGAAGAAAACCATGAACTCCAAGGTCTAACAGAATTCATATCAAAATTTGCTCCTGAGTACATGAAAGTATTCATGAAAGCAAGCCATGTAATGAAATTTGCCTGGGTGATAAATATCGTTATTTAACAATTACTGCATTTAATATCCCAATAATCAAACTAATAATATTTAAGATGTACATATCCAATATGCAACACTTCCTGGATGAATCCGGGAATATTCCCAAGACAATGCCCAAGGAAGCCAGAGAAATGGCGAGTTTCTTAGCCTTGGTAGTTGATACAACTACCAAAACTAATCCACGGACATTGACATCAACGGATATCCGGTGCTTTCAGAAAGGTTGTCATGGAATGATAAGTAGTGAGATAATAGGTAAAAAAGAGGAAATCCACTGGAAATGTTCAAAATGCCAGAATGAAGGTGTTATAAGCGAATGGCAAAAGACGAAGTGGGATAACAGGTGAAGTAAAAAATAAGAGTAGATAATAATTAAGACTTTAAAATATGATAAAAGACCCAGTCAACTCTGACAAGGTTTTTCTTTCTTGGTACAAAATCTTTGTAATACATTGATTTTCATTACATAATATCGAGGTGAGAATCCGATATCAAACTGACATTGGTTATTAGCGGTGGTTGTCAATTAGTGGTAACTTTTTTGTCATTATTATAGAAAAATGTCAACCAGTGGTGATAAATAAGTGATAAAAAACAAGAAAGTCACTGATAATCAGTGACTTTTAGTCGGGGTGAGAATCTTTAAATACATTAGTTTTAAGCCATACTAATCTATTCCGAATTGAGAAATGTGCATGTAAATCATTTTTTGGCTTGTAATTTGAAGTAATGCATTCTTCAAATATCATATTTAATTACTATTATTTTGATAATATTTATATATTTGTAGTAAATATTTACCATTATGAAAAAGGTCAATCTCTTAGAGAATTTCAGAAGCGTAATAAATGAACTTTCACCTGGAACAGTATCAAAAATATCCAAAATTGCAAAACTTATGGGTTATACTACCACAGCACAGTTACACAGTGCTCTTAACGGTGAGAGCATGCTTTCAACTAAAGCCATTATTTCTTTGATAGAAAATGCTGATGTTAACCCAAATTTCCTTTTCCTTGGTCAAGGTTATATGTTTATAGGCGAAGTTGATGAAGCCGAGTCTCTAAGACGGGAAAATCAAACTTTGAAGCAAAAATATGATGAATCTGACAAAATGATAAAAGAACTCAGAGCAGACATTTCAGAACTTCAGAAGAGAAACGATGACCTTATAGAATTGTCGAGTGCAGCAATAAAGTACCATAAGGGCAAAACGCTGGATGATTCCAAATCTGAGTGAAAAATTGTTCTTTGAACATTAACTTTAGTAAATATTTACTTTTTCTGGGAAAACTATTGCGATATTAGTAATTAGTTACTTTTTGTAATTTGCCCCAAATGCCCCAAAATCTGCCCCACAACAAAAAAACCCCTTTGATAATCAAGGGGTTTTCGTGGGGTCGAGGTCGGTGGCGGAGTCGAACCGCCGTAAACGGTTTTGCAGACCGCTACCTGGCCACTCGGTCAACCGACCGTGAACACCGAAGCTTGAGCGAAGGTGTTCCGTGAACACCGAAGCTCAAAACAAGATGCACAAAAAAGTTTGGATTGCAAAAGTAATAAAAAAAGTCTAATACAAAAACAGCCTTATTTGTACAGATACCACTTGTCATCCCTGATTTCATGCTTGAGAATAAACTGCTTCTGATCCGTAACAATAACCTTGAAATAATCTGATATGGGAAACTCCGGATCGACCTCTCCCTGATACCACCGGTCAACAACCTCCTGAATCTCATACTTATTTTCATCCAGATAAAAACATCCAGGATATTCATCGGCTACATAACCGGAATAACATTCAACCTTTACAGGAATTAATCTTGGCATAAGTTGTCCCCGGGGCTTTTAGAATTTCCCTTCCGTTTCAAAGTTATGTCAAAATCACAGGGAAGCAATGAAGATAACCAAAAAGAATTGTGAAGATAAGGAGGAGCTCATCTCTCCATAATAACACTTACTGAGCCGATTTTCCCTCCCATGGGAGGATTCATTTTAGAGACTTTCACTTTTGCTTTTTTTATGCCGTCCATCTCAGCATACAAGGCATCCAGGATACGACTGGCAATGTTCTCAAGCATGTATGACTTCTTAGACATCTCTGTTTTAACAATCTGGTAAGCTTTCTGATAATTCAGCGCGTCTTTCAGACTATCGGTTCTCGCGGGAACCGACATATCAGTTTCAATCGTAAGGTCGACCAGGAACCTGTTGCCAACTATCTGTTCCTCTTTGAAATGCCCATGAAAGGCATAGAACTCCATGTCCTCAATATGTATAAGTCCCATAGCCTGAAATATCTGTGCAAATGTATATATAAAATCGCGGGATTAAGAGCTGTAGGGCCGATTATGTTAATGATATGAAAGAGTATCTGAATACATATCCCGGCAATACTGACAATGATTCCTGAAACCCGGTTCAGAATTTATCTTTTGCCGGTCTGGTTAATGCTTGTCCTTTTCAGAAAAATTCTAATCCATTATCCCGACCCCTTGCCTTTTGGAACAGGGAAGTTCCTGTTCCGTCTTAACGGAAGGTATGGGGAAGGATTAACCTTTCTGAACAAAAAATAACCACCTTTTTGGGGAGAGTCTTAAATTCATTCTATTTTTGTGGT
Organism: uncultured Bacteroidales bacterium; assembly: GCA_963789985.1. Lineage (GTDB taxonomy): Bacteria > Bacteroidota > Bacteroidia > Bacteroidales > VadinHA17 > LD21. Next base: position 291,742 of record CAWBNA010000022.1, read on the forward strand.
TTCAAAACAAAACCGGATGAGTGAAGAGAATTTAAATCAAAAGGAAGAAGCAAAACCATCAGTAAGTTTTATCGAACAGTTCATCATTGACGACCTGAAAGCAGGTAAGAATGGCGGAAGAATTCACACCCGTTTCCCCCCTGAGCCCAACGGTTATCTACATATAGGTCATGCCAAAGCCATTTGTCTTGATTTTGGCATGGCCAGGAAATACGGTGGCAAGTGCAATCTTCGTTTCGACGATACAAATCCGGTTAAAGAGGAAGTTGAATATATCGATTCAATAAAGGAAGATATTCACTGGTTGGGTTTCGACTGGGAAGACAGGGAGTATTATGCTTCTGATTATTTTGGAAAACTTTTTGATTTTGCTGTGGATCTCATCAAACGCGGACTTGCGTATGTTGATGATCAGCCTGCTGACATAATCTCCTCACAGAAAGGCACTCCTACCCTTCCAGGCACAGCAAGTCCTTACCGAAACAGGAATATTGCAGAAAGTCTCGACCTTTTTGAAAGGATGAATAAGGGTGAGTTTGATGAAGGGAGCCGGGTTCTGAGGGCAAAGATCGATATGACATCATCGAACATGCAGATGAGAGATCCTATCATCTACAGGATAATAAAAGCCGCTCATCACCGGACGGGAGAAAAATGGATAGTCTATCCGATGTATGATTTTGCACACGGCCAGAGTGATTATTTTGAAGGAGTTACGCATTCATTATGCACGCTCGAGTTTGAAATTCACAGGCCATTGTACGACTGGTTCATAAATCAGCTGAAGACAGGCGATTACAGGCCCAGGCAAATTGAGTTCAACAGGCTTAATCTCACATATACGATGATGAGCAAGCGTAAGCTTCTCGAGCTTGTGCAGGAAGGAAATGTCTCGGGATGGGATGATCCGCGAATGCCTACGCTTTGCGGGCTGCGCCGAAGGGGATATACTCCGGAGTCAATGAGGAAGTTCATAGATCTTATAGGATATACCAAGGTGGAAGCCATAAATGACATCTCGCTTCTTGAGCATGCCGTACGTGATGATCTTAACTTGAGGGCTTCCAGGGTATTCGGGGTCCTGAACCCGCTTAAAGTCATTATTACCAATTATCCTGAAGGAAAGACCGAGGATATGGAGATTATCAACAATCCGGAGGATGAGAGCATGGGGAAAAGGATTGTTCCATTCGCCCGGGAGGTGTATATTGAGCATGAAGATTTTATGGAAAATCCGCCTCATAAGTTTTTCCGCCTTGCTCCCGGAGCCGAGGTCCGTCTGAAAGGAGCCTATATTATCAAATGTGAAGGGTTTAAAAAGGATCCCTTGACCGGGGAAATATCGGAAGTGCATTGCACCTATGATCCTGCGACCAGGAGTGGTGAGCATGGCTCGGATAAGAAGGTGAAGGGAACGCTTCACTGGGTTTCAGCATCACATGCACTTTCTGCTGAGGTAAGGCTGTACGACAGACTTTTCAATAATGAAGATCCTGCCGGTCAGAAGGACGAAGACTACAGGAAGTTTCTGAATCCAGAATCGCTGCGGATCTTAAAAGGCTGCAAGGTGGAACCGTCGCTGAAAAATGTCGAGCCCCTGGATAAGTTTCAGTTCCAGCGCATGGGATATTTCTGTGTCGATTATGATTCTACTTCAGATCATCTGGTCTTTAACAGAACTGTATCGTTAAAGGATACCTGGGCGAAGATTATCAAATAGTTTTGCAGGTTGTGTTGTTATACAAGTTATGCAAGTTGTGAGGTTTTGCAGGTTGTGAGGGTCAGGCGGATTAGTTTTCTCGGATAAAAGTTTCGATGCATTGAAAATGAATAGCCTGCACGACCGTCAAAACCAGGATAACTGGCGAAACGATCAAATGGTATGAACCCCAGAGCAAGCTCTGGACTCTAAAAACGGTGCAAGCACCGAGGAACCGAACCGCCTCCCGATAGTTATCGGGATGGCGGTTAGCTCGGCGAAGCCAATTAAACCTATCCTTCGCATCCGCCGAAGCTTTACGCGAAGGCGGATTAAAGTGATATAAAATCCTTTATTGCGGTTTTTCAGGAATTAGTTTATATTTGCAGCCGTCAAACTGCTCTGTGGTGTAATTGGCAACACGTCTGACTCTGGATCAGAAAAGTCCAAGTTCGAGCCTTGGCAGAGCAACAAGAAAATCAACCACTTATCAGAGAAATCAGGTAAGTGGTTTTTGTTTCTTGCCAGGTTCTTGCTAGGTTTTTGGTGGATTCTATAACAATCTGGTCAAATTTAGACAAAGGTCGGTGGTAATTAACACCAACCTTTGCCAATAATCTCATTTCCCTTTCCCTTATTTCTAAGCCATTATTACAAAAGCCGGAAACTCTGAAAACTTTTGGCGGTCCGATGTTCATAAATGTACTGATTGATAACGGATTTTTACATCCAGCTGTAAATGGTCAATTCACTCCGGTTAGAAGTAGTCAGGAGCACCTACCGTCCCAAGGATAATTATAACAATGATGCCCTTCTCATTGCCAATAGATTTTCTGGTGATGTCAGAACCGTTATTTCGCAACCAGCTGCAAGAATGTATTTTTCATTCTTATGACTTTCAACAAGATCCCTGGAAAGCTTATAAACTTCATCCTCTGATTTATCCTGCACAATTACCGGGTTAATGTTACCACCAAGAACAATATCATCCCCTAATATCTCCCTGGCATGGTCAAGATCAACCTGCCAGTCTATATCAATTATATCTGCTTTGAGGTCCCTGAATGACTCAAGAAGATGCGAGGTGTTTCCGCAAATGTGCAGCTTGACTGTCGCCCCACAATCGTGAATAAAAGAAATCAGTTCAAAATGCCTTTCCTTTACAAACAAGTCGTAGGTATCTTTGTCTATCTGTGAACAAATTGCATCTCCTATTCCCATTATATCACAACCTGCTTCTATCTGGGCTTTTGCAAACGCCTTTGCGGTTATCATGCATTTATCCATAAGAAAATTTGAAAAGTCCGCATCTATCATTAGATTGATGAGCATTTCATCTACCCCTGTGAGATCGCATGCTTCTGCCAATGGACCTTCAATCCAACCGCTCACAGGAACGGTACCTTTAAGAAGTTCCTGGTAATAAATAGCACCTTTTATCCGGTCAAGTGTGCGTTCGCATTTTCCTATATCAGGAATAGGCAATCCTTTTACATCTTCCATCGTCCTAACAATTCGGTCAAGGCAACGTGGAACACCTTCATCAATGTATTTGATTCTTGCCCCAAATGCAGAAGTTTCCCGGTATGGATCTGATATTAAGGATACCATGTCTGTATCGAAGTACTCCATTGCCTTAACATTGCTCTCCACAAGAGTCTTATAATCTGACGCAAATTTCCCGTATGTAGTGTTGTTGAATCTTGCAGCAAAGTGCATCAAAATAGGTCGAAAAAAAATTCTCTCAGTGTTTTTATCACCTTGTAAAAGTGCCAAGTAAAGCTCCGTTTTATTCATCTTTAATGATTTAATTCTTTAATTGTCTTGGACTGATCCTTTTTATCCTAAATTATAAATAGGATTAAACTATATCATTTTTGAATAATGAAAATCTTGCCTGAAGGTCAATTGAACAATTAAAAAAAGTACTTAATGTGATTAGTTCATTTTATTCAAAGTTACACCCTGCTAAATCAGAAGTCAATTTTATCTAACAGAAAGCACTCCGAGCTGTATTGTTGTCGCGATTCCAATGAGAGATTTCATTACATTTGCTTGCCGTAAAGCATACAGAGATAATGTAGAAACCTATCAAATATGTCCGGGTGAATACTTACACATGGATAGAGACCCCGAAAAACGTGTCTAATTAACTGGTAAGGAAGAGATTTTATGAGAATCTGAAATTTTCATCTTATTACAGTCCAAAGAAATTCTTCGTTATTCAATAATTGGAATGAGGGATGACCTGGCTAAGTGCCGGGTTTTTTGTTGCTGTAGTTTAGATGCAAATTTATTTGTATTTAAAAAATATGACTATCGGTTATGAGTAATAATATTGTTATACTCTTTAACCTATTTTGTGATTTGTCAGTTCAGAATTAAATAAAGATCGGGGGTAATTACCACCAATCTACTCATGGTGGAAGGGGTT